>NZ_JBXAHS010000002.1:376501-1056832 GCF_058795355.1 Bacillus sp. GW823-FHT06A11
TAATCAAATGCCGAATATGATGCCGATAATGGATAACAATCAAATGCCGAATATGATGCCGATAATGGATAACAATCAACCACCGAATATGATGCCATATCAAATGCCGTATCAACAGCCCATGATGCCGCCGAATCCGTATTATCAACAACCAAATCCATATCAAATGCCATATCAGCAAGGAGCGCCGTTTGGACCACAATATACGTCTATGCCAAATCCGAATATGATGCCAATGGATAATAATATGCCGCCGCTTGTGCAGGGTGAGGAAGATTGTGGATGCGGAGGAGAAAGTAGACTATATAGTCCACAACCAGGTGGTCCGCAATATGCGAATCCTTTATATTATCAACCAACTCAGTCTGCATATGCACCACAGCCAGGAACGATGTATTATCAACCAGATCCACCAAATGTATTTGGAGAGCCCGTTTCAGAAGAAGAGGACGAAGAAGTTTAAAAAGGCGGGAGTATTCCCGCCTTTTTTGCATTCGTGTTAATTAAGAAAATGCAGTTTTTTTATGAAGTGCTAGAAAATTCCCAGTGAAATATTAACAGTGTAAAAACCTTCTCTGTTACTCATCATAAGAGGGAGCTTTTCAGTAGAGAAGCTCATTCTAACAGAGGGGGTTTTTGTATTGAATACGAAAGTAAAAGTGATTGCTGCTTCTTTGTTAGTTACCAGTGCATTAGCTGCATGTGGTACACCGAAAGATAACAATGCAATGGATGGACGTAACTACAATTACGAACGTACATCTTATAATGATACACACCAGTATCGTGATAATGTGACACGTAATGATCGTTATACAGATTATGTAACATATAGAAATGGTCGTAACGATACAGGATACAATTATTATCGAGATGTAAATTACAATGGACAAATTGCTAATCCGCATCCAACTCGTAATATTACAATGAACAATTCATACATTAACAATGATGGTAAAACAGCTGAAAGAATAACAAATCGTGTGAAACGTATGAATAACGTAGACCGTGTGTCTACAGTTGTATATGGAAACGATGTAGCGATTGCGGTAAAACCACGTAACACAGTGACAAATGAAACGGCGATGGCGAACGAAATTCGTCAAGCGGTTTCAAATGAAGTTGGAAACAGAAACGTATATGTTTCTGTAAGAAATGATATGTTTACTCGTGTCGATGCAATGAGTACGCGTCTACGTAACGGTACAGTTACAAACGATTTTAATCGTGACATAGTGAATATGTTCCGAGACATTCGTTACGGTTTAACTGGTACAGTGCGATAACAAAACAAAAGAGGAAGGGTGAGCCCTTCCTCTTTATTCATCGTTGTCTTGTAAACGACGTTTTTTAATAAAATAACTAACGGAGTAAGAAACTAAAAAGCATATGAAAAGAATACTACCTGTTAAAATAGCTTCAAACAGTGGTCTTTCTGGACTGAAAATAATATAAATAATAGCCATAACGATTCCTACAATAAGGGAGCGGAAGACAAGTTTATAATAAGGAGTTGACTTTATTTCCTTTTCACTTTCTTCTACATCGATTGAAACACTTAACTGTAAATAACTAAGGACGATACTTGTAAGAATAAATAATAGCCATAATGGAGATTTCGTAATTTGATCCATTCCTTCAGTGAATCCGATATAGCCTAAAATGCCAATTATACCAAGCGATTGAAAAAGAAAGGCAATACGTATGTTTTTTAATGTTTTCAGAATGAGACGTTCATCCTTTATTTTTTTCACAATATCCATCTCCTGTTTATTATGATTTCGCTGTTATATTAATTGTAATATATATATTACTTTTATCAATTTATAATTTACATATTATTCAGTTGGATAAAAGAGGGAATAAAATATTTTTATAAACATGTTGCACTTATAATTTATTAATGTTATATTAACAAAGCGATGAGCTAATTTACGTAAGACGAGAGATATGCTTAAGTGCTAAACACGCGAATGTGGTCGCCTGGTCTCTCGCCGTAAACGCATCAAGACGCCTGCTTTGCAGGCGTCTTTCATTTTATATAAAAGTAAATGATACATGCAGATGAGGTAAACCCTTATCTGCATTTTTTATTTTTCGAAAGAAATGTAATATGGATAAAACCCCCATTTCCGGAAAAACTACTAATGAAAGTATGATCTTGCCTAAAAGAGGTGAACGGAAATGAAATGGATACTGATTGCGATGCAAGCTTTCGTTATGATGTTTTGTTTCGTTTATGAAACGAATGTGAAGGCGGAAGGGCCAGTACCAGAAGTAACGGAAAAAGAACCTGAGGTTACAATTTTATTAGAGCGTATGTATGTTGATGGAGAAGTAAGTGAGGAAATACTTACAGAAAAAGTAGCGGATTTAGAAAAGTTTTTACAGCAATATAAAGAATGGCAACTTGTTGATCGTGATGATGTACAAATCGTATTACAAAAGAAAGTTGATGATATTTCTCCGTTATTGAAAACGAGCGGATATTTTGGTGTTTCAGAGGAAGGGATATTACAAATTTTCAAAGGTGTGCCAAAAAGTGATAATGCGATCCATTCTTTCTTTCAAATTGATATGAAAAAGCTTGAGAGTTATGAGCGTGCGAAATTGAAGCGTGGTATTCGGATTAAATCAAAAGAAGGTTTTGTAAAGACGATTGAAAAAATGAAACAATACGCAGTGCAAAATAAGAAAAAAAGCAGCTCATGGTGAGCTGCTTTTTCTTACTTATTTTTAGCTAAAATTTCTTTTGCGATTTCATCAATTAGCATATTTTTTCCAATTGGATTGAATGCTTTCGTATTGAAGACTTCATTTGATACTTCATATACGTGATTATTTTTAACTGCTTTATTGTCTTTCCAAACAGCACTGTTTTTGTAGTCTTCGTACACTTTATCAGCTTCGCCGCCGAAGTTTACAATAAACATTTGATCAGGCTGGAATGCAACTAGACCTTCTAGTGATACTTGCGCCATCGTTTGTTTTAAATCTGTACCTTTTGTTGCAGGAAGTTTTAAGTCGTTAAAGATGATGTCACCGTATCCGAAGCTGCCGTATACACGGAAGTTTTGAGGTGTAACTGCAACGAACATAAAGTTCTCATCTTTTGTTTTCTCTTTAATTTTTTTAGATAAAGAGTCTGCTTTCTTATCGTAGTCTGCAATCCATTTGTCTGCTTTCTTCTCTTCGTCAAATAGCTTACCTACTTCTTTAAACTTACCACGCCAGTCTTCTAAGTTTGTTTCTAGAACAACTGTAGGTGCAACCTTTTCTAGTTGATCATAAATTTTTAATTGACGGTTGTTTAAAATTATTAAGTCTGGTTTTAAAGCAGTAACAGCTTCTAAATCAACTTTAGGTGCCCAGTACCAACCAACTGCTTTTACTCCATCTAATTTGTCTGTTAAGTGATTTTGGATTTTATCTTTATATGTATTTGCTGTACCAACAGGTTTGTGTCCAAGAAGTAATAGTTCTTCTGTTGATCCAGATAAGTCAACAATTCTCTTTGGATTTACTGGAATTGTAGCTTCACCTTTAGCATGTTTTACAACTTTTGTTTTCGGTTGTTCTTTTGCTTTTGATTCTTCTTTTTGAGAAGAACAGCCAACGATAGAAAGAACAACAAGCATAATAGTAAATAAAATAAATAGCTTACGTTTCATCCTGATGTAACCCCTTTAATTAGTATTGATAATCATTATCGACCTCTGTATATTAAGGTGCTTTAACCTTTCTGTCAATGGAAAATAACAGAAGTTTCAAGTGGAGAACATTTGTTGGGGCAGTCTCGCTTTTCTATCATTAAATATGTTAAAATGGAATACATGATTTAAGAGGGAGAGATCGTATTTTGTTTGAATATGTTACAGGTTACGTGGAGTATGTAGGGCCGGAATATGTCGTAATTGACCATAATGGAATTGGTTATCAAATTTTCACACCGAATCCGTATGTATTTCAAAGAAGTAAGCAAGAAATCCGTGTCTATACATATCATTATGTGAGAGAAGATATTATGGCACTTTACGGGTTTAAAACACGTGAAGAGCGTTTATTATTTACAAAGTTGTTAGGCGTGTCTGGCATTGGGCCAAAAGGCGCTCTTGCAATTTTAGCTTCTGGTCAAACAGGACAGGTCGTTCAAGCGATTGAGCATGAAGATGAGAAGTTTTTAGTGAAATTCCCAGGCGTCGGAAAGAAAACAGCACGCCAAATGATTTTAGATTTAAAAGGAAAACTAGCAGATGTCGTACCAGATGCATTTGTGGATTTATTCTCAGACACAGAACGTTTTGATGAGAAGAAAGGTTCATCAGCTGAGCTTGATGAGGCACTGGAAGCTCTGCGCGCACTTGGATACGCAGAACGCGAAGTTTCTCGCGTTGTACCAGAGTTATTAAAAGAATCATTAACGACGGATCAGTATATTAAAAAGGCACTTAGTCTTTTACTAAATGGTAAGAGGTGAGTATAATGGACGAACGTCTCCTTTCAGGGGAATCTGCATATGAAGATGCGGATTTAGAATATTCATTACGGCCACAGACGCTCCGTCAGTATATTGGCCAAGATAAAGCGAAACATAATTTAGAAGTATTTATTGAAGCAGCGAAAATGCGTGAAGAAACGTTAGATCACGTGCTTTTATATGGACCGCCAGGTCTTGGTAAAACGACGCTTGCGAATATTATTGCAAATGAAATGGGCGTTAATGTTAGAACAACTTCAGGTCCCGCGATTGAAAGACCAGGAGATTTAGCTGCTGTATTAACAGCGCTTCAGCCAGGGGATGTATTATTTATTGATGAAATTCATCGTTTGCATAGATCAATTGAAGAAGTATTGTATCCTGCGATGGAAGACTTTTGCCTTGATATCGTAATTGGAAAAGGGCCTTCAGCACGTTCTGTACGCCTAGATTTACCGCCATTTACATTAGTTGGAGCAACGACACGCGCCGGAGCATTATCGGCACCGCTTCGTGACCGCTTCGGTGTACTTTCAAGGTTAGAGTACTACACAGTAGATCAGCTTTCTGCGATTGTTGAACGTACAGCAGAAGTGTTTGAAGTTGAAATCGATTCGTTAGCTGCATTAGAAATTGCAAGACGTGCTCGTGGTACACCTCGTATTGCGAATCGTCTTTTAAGACGTGTACGTGATTTCGCGCAAGTTCGTGGTAACGGAACGGTTACGATGGAAATTACGCAAATGGCATTAGAGCTACTGCAAGTAGATAAATTAGGTCTAGATCATATTGATCATAAATTACTGCTTGGTATTATTGAGAAATTCCGTGGTGGTCCAGTTGGATTAGAAACGGTTTCAGCAACAATTGGAGAAGAATCTCATACGATTGAAGATGTGTATGAGCCGTATTTATTACAAATTGGCTTTTTACAACGAACGCCAAGGGGCCGAATTGTAACGCCGCTTGCGTATGAACATTTCGGAATGGAGATGCCAAAAGTATGATGGAGATGCCCAAAATGCTTATTACAGCGGGAATCTTACTCATCGTTGTTGGATTAGCTTGGAAGTTCATTGGCAGGCTTCCAGGCGATATTTTTGTGAAAAAAGGAAACGTTACCTTTTATTTTCCTATCATTACATGTATTGTGTTAAGTATTGTACTATCTTTTATTATGTATATAATAAATCGATTTAAATAAGAAATAGGTGGATATAGCTATGGATATAAATCTGTTTGATTTTCATTTACCAGAAGAACTTATTGCACAAGTCCCGTTAGAAGATCGTGAAACATCAAGATTAATGGTGTTAGACCGTGAAACAGGTGATATTGAACATAAACATTTTACGGACATTCTTTCTTACTTACATGAGGGGGATTGCTTAGTTTTAAATGAAACGAAAGTTATGCCTGCTCGTTTGCACGGTGTGAAAGAAGATACAGGCGCGCACATTGAAGTACTTCTTTTAAAACAAGAAGAAGGCGATAAGTGGGAAACGCTTGTAAAGCCAGCGAAACGTGTAAAAGAAGGAACTGTTATCTCTTTTGGCGAAGGGAAATTAAAAGCAACTTGCACAGGAACTGCAGATCAAGGTGGACGTCAGCTTGAATTTTCATATGACGGCATCTTCTATGAAATTTTAGATGAACTTGGGGAAATGCCACTTCCTCCATATATTAAAGAGACGCTAGAAGATCGCGATCGCTATCAAACAGTATATGCGAAAGAAATCGGTTCAGCAGCAGCGCCGACTGCGGGACTTCACTTTACAGAAGAGTTACTTGAGAAGTTAAAGCAAAAAGGCGTTCAGTTGGCATTCATTACACTTCACGTAGGGCTTGGAACATTTAGACCAGTTTCTGCAGACACGATTGAAGAACACCATATGCACGCAGAATATTACCATATGTCTGAAGAGACAGCGGCATTATTAAATCGTGTGAAAGAGAATGGTGGACGTATTATTACTGTAGGTACGACATCAACTCGTACGTTAGAAACAATTGCAACAGATCATGACGGTAAGCTTTGCGCCGCTTCTGGATGGACAGATATTTTCATGTATCCGGGATATGAATTTAAAGCAATTGATGGTTTAATTACAAACTTCCACTTGCCGAAATCAACATTAATCATGCTTGTAAGTGCATTTGCAAATAGAGATAATGTACTTCATGCTTATAATGAAGCAGTAAAAGAAAAATATCGTTTCTTTAGCTTCGGTGATGCAATGTTCGTTGCATCTCACGCTAAAATGAGAAACAAATAAAAGGAGTAAGTTATGACAGCAATTCGTTATGAATTTATTAAGACATGTAAACAAACGGGTGCCCGTTTAGGTCGTGTGTATACACCGCACGGTTCATTTGATACACCAACATTTATGCCAGTTGGTACACTTGCGACAGTTAAGACAATGTCACCGGAAGAATTAAAAGCAATGGATTCTGGCATTATTTTAAGTAATACGTATCATTTATGGCTACGTCCAGGTCATGAAATTATTCGTGAAGCAGGCGGCTTGCATAAATTTATGAACTGGGATCGTGCAATCTTAACAGACTCTGGTGGTTTCCAAGTATTCAGTTTAAGTGACTTCCGTCGTATTGAAGAGGAAGGCGTTCACTTCCGTAATCACTTAAATGGAGATAAATTATTCTTATCACCAGAAAAAGCGATGGAAATCCAAAATGCATTAGGTTCGGATATTATGATGGCATTTGATGAGTGTCCGCCATTCCCGGCTACTTTTGAATATATGAAGAAATCTGTAGAGCGTACGAGCCGCTGGGCAGAACGTTGCTTAAAAGCGCATGAACGTCCGCAAGATCAAGGTTTATTCGGTATTGTACAGGGCGGGGAGTACGAAGAGCTTCGTCGTCAAAGTGCGAAAGACCTTGTTTCAATGGACTTCCCTGGTTACGCTGTAGGTGGTTTATCTGTTGGTGAACCGAAAGATATTATGAACCGTGTACTTGAGTTTACAACACCACTTCTTCCAGATAATAAGCCTCGTTACTTAATGGGTGTAGGTTCTCCTGACTCATTAATCGATGGTGCAATTCGTGGTATTGATATGTTTGACTGCGTACTTCCAACTCGTATCGCTCGAAATGGTACATGTATGACAAGTGAAGGTCGACTCGTTGTAAAAAATGCGAAATTCGCAAGAGACTTCGGTCCGCTTGATCCAAACTGTGATTGCTACACATGTAAAAACTACTCACGTGCGTATATTCGTCACTTAATGAAATGTGATGAAACGTTCGGAATTCGTTTAACGTCTTATCACAACCTTCATTTTCTGTTAAACTTAATGGAGCAGGTGAGACAAGCTATTCGTGAAGACCGTCTTGGCGATTTCCGCGAAGAGTTCTTTGAACAGTATGGCTTTAATAAACCGAATGCTAAAAACTTCTAATACATAATTTAAAAGGAGGAACAAAAGATGAATGCAGGTATGATGAATATCGTTATGATCGTTGCGATGTTTGCGATTTTCTATTTCTTATTAATTCGCCCGCAACAAAAACGTCAAAAAGCAGTTGCTCAAATGCAAAGTGAGTTAGCAAAAGGTGATGCTATCGTAACAATCGGTGGTTTACACGGTACAATCGAATCAGTAGATGAGACGAAAATCGTTATTAAATCTGGTGGTTCACACTTAACTTTCGATCGCAATGCGATTCGTGAAGTTGTGAAAAACTAATGTGGAAGGCCCTGCATGAAATGTGCAGGGCCTTTTTTAGTTACTTTGCTTTGACATATTTACACCGAAAATACCACCGAGTGTACTCGCCCCCATTAATGCTAATTGATAAAGTAATTGTGAGTTCGATAAGGTTTGAGAAAAGCCTAAATAGTTAACTAAAAAGACGAGTATAGTGAATGTGAGCCCTGTTGTGAAACCTACTAGCCAACCTTTTCCTTGAGCCTTTTTGCCGGCAGTAAATCCAGACATAAGCATAGATAAAAGAGCGAGTATAAAAATAGTAACGGTTAATGTCCCTTCATTTATATTTGTAAACTTTAATAAAAGAGCCATAATCATACTAGTAATAGATGCGAGAATTAGTAGTGTAACAATACCGAAGCCAATTGCAGTTGATAATTTTTTCGTTCCATCCATTTATGCATTCCCCCTTTTTAATACAAGCATATTTTCCTTTTGCCCAAGTTAGACTAGTTTCTTTTTTATAGGGGAGTCTATACGTAAAAAAGGAGATGTAGAAATGGAATGGATATCAATAATTGGACGGACAATGCTTTTGTATATCATCATCTTAATTATTTTTCGTCTTATGGGTAAACGTGAGATAGGAGAGCTAAGTGTATTAGATTTAGTCGTATTTATTATGCTTGGAGAAATGGCCGTAGTGGCAATTGAAAATACCGATAAATCACTTTGGCATCAATTAGTTCCGATGACTTTTCTTATGTGCATCCAAATTATTTTGTCAGTCATTTCCCTAAAGTATCAACGCTTTCGGCATTTAATAGAAGGTGAGCCAGCTATTCTTGTAAACGCGGGGAAGATTGATGAAAAGAAGATGAGAAAGCAACGGTATAATATAGATGATTTAATGATGCAATTAAGGGAACAAGGAGTTGGAGATATTCGGGATGTAGAATATGCTATTTTGGAACCGTCTGGGAAGTTATCTGTCTTTCAAAAACAAAAAAATAAACAAGATACATTACAGTTTACGCTTCCTCTTATTATTGATGGAGAAATTCAATCTAGTCATTTACAAATGATTGAGCATACAGATGAATGGCTTATTGAGAAATTAAAAAACTTAGGTTATAACGATGTAACACAAATTTTATACTGTAGTTTTCAAAACGGACAATTTTTTGTTGATGTAAAAGAAAATTAGAGATTTATCCTTTGAAAGAGTAAGAATGATTGGTTTAACTAATAATCAGTGGAGATTACCCCACTGATTAAAGTTTCATCTTATTTCAAAAATGAAAGTTTACGAATGATAGGGAGACGACTTAACTCTTCTTTTCGAATGAGTTTGAAAGTGAAGAGAAGTACGATATAAACAATTGTTGTTAAAGTGATTTCCCATAATGTTTGTATGCCAAGGGAATGAGAGAAAATAATATATTTATGGAGATAAAAACCGAAGGCGCCTGCGATACCGATGGCAAGTCCGCCGAAAATATAGTCTTTTGCGTAAATGGTAAATGTAATCTTTTTTAAAACAGTAGCGTAGTGAAGAAATGTTACTGTTACAATATTTGCAGCGATAGCAAGTGCAACCCCCATCATTTGAAATTCTGGCCTTGATGCTAGTACAAAAATAACGATTAATTTCACGATGGCACCAATAAATGTATTCATCATTGCAGCCCTTGCTAAGTTTAAAGCTTGCAAAACAGAGGTAAGTGGACTTTGGAAATAATGAAATAAAAAGCAAGGCGCAAGAAGTTGAATGAATGCTGTTGCGCTGTCTGATCCATACATAAGAGTTAAAACAGGAGAAGCGAATACGTATAATATAACGACAGACCATCCGCCGGTAATTAATGAAATTCGAAGTGCTTGTTGTAAACGGTGCTCCACTAATTTATGTTGTCTTTTTGCCATTGCTTCACTAATAGAAGGGACGAGCGCTGTAGAAAGAGCGTATGTAATAAAGGCGGGTAGTGATAGAAGCGGGAATGCATAACCGTTTAATATACCGTATTGCTGGGTTGCAACAGAAGCAGCGACACCAGCGATTGCTAAGCTTTGCATAACGACAATAGGTTCAAAAAAATATGAAACGGAGCCGATTAAACGACTTCCTGTAGTTGGAAGGGCAATATCCATCAGAGAATAAAATGTCCCTTTGCTTTCCTTTACAGTAGTGAAAAATCCAGAGCGTATTGATAAATGTTTTTCTCGCTGAAATAACGTGAGTAAAAATAATAAGGATGCAACTTCACCGAGAACAGCTGATAACATAGCGCCGGCTGCAGCGTATTCTATGCCGTAAGGTAAAAATAACTGGATGCATATAGCGATAATGGTAATGCGGACGACTTGTTCTAGAACTTGCGCATAAGCGCTAGGTTTCATGTTTTGTTTCCCTTGAAAGTAACCACGCAAAACAGAAGAAACAGCAATAACGGGGACAACGGGCAAAATAGCCATTAATGGATAGTACGTTCTTTCGTCGGTTAATAATGTTTTTGCTAAAATAGGCGTGAGGAACATAATTCCGATTGTTAAAATGATACTAATAACGGATGTAACAGCTAGTGATACGGTTAATATTTTTTTAACTCTTTGTTTATCGTTCACAGCTTCTGCTTCTGCTACAAATTTTGCGATGGCGACAGGAAGACCAATTTGTGTCAATGTAATTGCTAAAATGAATGTAGGAACGGCCATCATATAAAGACCAACGCCTTCTTCTCCTAAAATACGTGCCATTACTATGCGGTTGATAAAGCCGAGTATTTTTGTAATAAAGCCGGCTATCATTAAAATAAATGCGCCTTTTAAAAAGCTTTGTCTCGTCATGTTCTTCTCCTACCTTCTCAAAATCAATGGAATGATTTACAATAATTTATATGCACGTACGAGACAAGAATGACAAGCATTTAAGAGAGTGAAGTATGATAGTGCTCTTGAAAGTAGTTATTGCTGTCCATTAGAGCGGGATTAAAGCGACTTTTTCGTGCTGAAATAAGAAGGAGATGTTATAAATGTTAGATAGAGAGGCTTTGGTAGAATCATACCGCGGACAGTTACAAGTCGTTTTAGAAAGTAAAGTAGAAGAGTTTCAAATGTTCGGTTACGACCGAGTAACAGATGATGACATTTGGAAGTTTCTCAAAGTGAAAAAGTGGAAGAAGATAGACAGCGATGTTAGATTGTATGAATTAGTTAATGACGTATTAACAGTAAGTACTAATGAATATATGACATATTTAACTGTTGAAGCTTATCAAGCACCGCTTTGGTCATTTGATGAGTACGAAAATAAATAACCGACTGCAATTGGTTTGTTCTTCCTTTTGCAGTATAATGATATGTATTGATAAAGAGGAAATAATTGTGTCTAAGATTATATATAAAGGAGGTCGTGAAGAGGAAAATAAATGATGAAAGTGTAGGTAGTGTAAAAGCCTACCTATACAGCTAGTGATGAACTAGCAAAAATTATAGAAAGGAAGTCTACTAACTAGGCGTATGCACACGTATAGCAGTGAATCGTAAAAGATTTATTGAAAGTGTTAGTAGCAGAAAGAGGGTACATATGGCAAAGCGTGGTACGAGAATTGCCGCCTTTTTCCTCATCGTCTTATTAATCGGTGGAGTAATTGGTGCGGCAGGAAAAGACATAGCAAAAGGAATTAGTCTAGGACTAGACCTTCGCGGCGGTTTTGAAATTCTGTATGAAGTAAAACCAGCCAAAAAAGGTGATAAAATCGATCGAGACGTACTTGTAAGTACAGTAGGTGCTCTTGAAAATCGTGTCAATGTTCTCGGTGTAAGTGAGCCGAACATTCAAATCGAAGGGCAAGATCGAATTCGTGTACAGCTTGCTGGTGTACAAGATCAGCAAAAAGCACGTGAAATGTTATCAACACAAGCGAAATTAACATTCCGTGATGTGGATGATAACCTTCTTATGGATGGAACGGATTTAAAAGGCGGCGGAGCGAAGCAAACATTTGATGAGCAAGGCCGTGCGAGCGTAGGTCTTACACTAAAAAGCGCTGAAAAATTCCGTGAAGTAACTGAAAAAATTTCTAAAATGCCACCACCAACGAATTTAATGGTAATTTGGCTTGATTTTGAAGAAGGAAAAGATTCGTATAAAGCAGAATCTGCAAAACCGAATCCAAAGTTCTTATCAGCAGCAACAGTAAACCAAGTATTTAACCAAGCTGAAGTATCTATCGTAGGTGGAAACTTCACAGTTGAAAGTGCGAAACAACTTTCATCTTTATTAAATGCAGGTGCACTTCCTGTTGATTTAAAAGAAATGTATTCAACATCTGTTGGAGCGAAATTTGGTCAACAAGCGTTAGAGCAAACGATTTTCGCTAGTGCGATTGGTATCGCTCTTATTTTCTTATTTATGCTTGTATTCTACCGTTTACCAGGACTTGTAGCGGTTATTATGTTAGGTTTATACATTTTCGTTACATTACTTGTCTTTAACTGGATGCATGCAGTTCTTACGTTGCCAGGTATTGCGGCGTTAGTGCTCGGAGTAGGTATCGCAGTTGATGCGAATATTATTACGTACGAGAGACTGAAAGAAGAGCTGAAAATTGGTAAGTCCATGATGTCGGCATTCCGAGCTGGTAACCATCGTTCATTAGCAACAATTTTAGATGCAAACGTTACGACTCTTGCAGCAGCTGGTGTGTTATTCGTTTATGGTAATAGCTCTGTAAAAGGATTCGCAACAAGTTTAATCGTAAGTATTTTAGTTGGTTTTATTACGAACGTATTCGGTACTCGTTTCTTACTAGGTTTACTTGTAAAGAGCCGTTACTTCGATAAAAAACCAGGATATTTTGGTGTGAAACAAAAGGATATTATTCCATTAACAAAAGGTGTAGTGCATCCGCCAACGAGATTTGATCGTATTAACTTCGTGAATATCGGTCATAAATTCCTTATCTTCTCAATTGTAGTTGTAATTGCAGGTGCAATTATCTTACCAATTTTCAAATTGAATCTTGGGATTGACTTTGCAAGTGGTACACGTATTGACTTGCAATCAAAACAAGCCGTTACGGTATCTGATGTTCATAAAGATTTTAAAGAATTGAACATTGATGTGAAGGAAGAAAATATTGTACCGACTGGAGATGACAATAAAGGTTTCGCAGTTCGTACATTAGGTGTTTTATCAAAAGATGAAATTGCCAAAACAAAAACATTCTTCCACGATAAATATGGTACAGATCCAAACATAAGTACAGTTTCACCGACAATCGGTAAAGAAATTGCACGAAATGCATTTATCGCTGTACTGATTGCTTCTGCAGTTATCATTTTATATGTAAGTATTCGATTCCGATTTACGTATGCGTTATCTGCAGTGCTTGCGTTACTACATGACGCATTCGTTATGGTTGTTATGTTTAGTATTTTCCAATTAGAGGTAGACTTAACGTTTATCGCTGCAGTACTAACAATCATCGGTTATTCTATTAATGACTCAATTGTTACATTTGATAGAAACCGTGAATTATACAAGCAGAAAAAACGAGTGCGCGATATAAAAGACCTAGAAGAGATTGTAAATGCAAGTATCCGCCAAACGCTTGGTCGTTCGATTAACACCGTATTAACAGTGTTATTCCCAGTAATTGCACTGCTTATCTTCGGTAGTGAGTCACTACGTAACTTCTCGTTTGCGTTACTTGTTGGATTAATTGTAGGTACGTACTCTTCTGTTTTCGTTGCCTCTCAAATTTGGTTAATGCTTGAAAACCGTCGTTTGAAAAAGGGGAAAAACAAGAAGAAGGTTGAGAAAGTAGAATCTGAACCGCAAGTATAGAAAAGATGATGCCTTATTATGAGGCATCTCTTTTTTCGTTTGTGGATACAATAAGATAGCAACTTTTTGATGGGAAGAAGATGGAAGAAAGTGGTGGTGTTATCGCTGTTTTTGTTAAAATAAAAAGATAGGTTAAGAAAAGAAGGGATTTTAATTATGGAAAAAGATGAACGTTTTAAACAGGCCGAGTTTGGTGCTATTGTCGGGATCGTTGGTAATATTATATTAGCAATTGTAAAGGCGGTAATTGGTTATATTGGGAACAGTAAAGCACTGCTAGCAGATGCGGTGCATTCTGCATCAGATGTAATTGGTTCGCTAGCTGTACTTTTTGGATTGCGAGCGGCAAAGCAGCCACCTGATGAAGATCATCCGTATGGTCATGGTAAAGCGGAATCGATTTCAGCGATTATTGTTGCGGTATTATTATTTATTGTGGGACTTGAAATCGCGATTTCATCTATAAAAGCTTTTTCGCAAGAACTAGAACCGCCGAAAGGAATTACGATTTTTGCTGTTGTTCTTTCAATCGTCGTGAAAGAAGGAATGTTTCAATATAAATTCCGACTAGGGAAAAGGGTAAATAGTGATGCAATTATTGCAAATGCATATGAGCACCGTTCGGATGTATTTTCTTCAATTGCAGCTTTAATCGGTATTTGTGCAGCTATACTCGGTGGTAAGCTTGGTATAGACTGGCTTGTATATGCTGATCCGATTGCAGGATTAGTTGTTTCGCTTCTTGTTGTAAAAATGGCATGGAGCATTGGAGCGGAAGCAATTCATGCAACGCTTGACCATGTTCTTCATGAGGAGGATGTTATTCCGCTTAGAGAAGCAGTTCTTCAAGTAGATGGTGTGAAAAAAATTGGTTCTTTATATGCACGGGAGCATGGTCATTATGTTATTGTCGATATTAAAGTGTCTGTAGATCCATACATTACTGTAGAAGAAGGACACCGTATTGGAAAACATGTGAAAGAAATACTTATGAAACAAGATAATGTACAAAATGTATTCGTACATATAAATCCGTATTCTCCAAATTAAACATCATTAACATTTTAGTATATAGATATTGCATCGTAGTTTGCATTATATTGTCACCCCTTAATCTGTCTTGTATAATGAACAGGTTAAGGGGTGATTTCGTGTTACAACCGAAGACGCGTTGGAAAGAAAAAGAATATAATGACGAACGAGTGAGTGAATTAGCAAGTAAATTACAGTTATCGCCACTTGTCGTTTCATTATTCCTCGGTAGAGGACTAGATACAGAAGATAAGATTTTAGATTTTTTAAATACAGAAAATCAAGAATTTCATGATCCATTTTTATTAGAAGGAATGGATAGAACGGTAGAACGTGTAAATAAGGCGATTCAAAATGGAGAACAAATATTAATATTTGGTGATTACGATGCAGACGGAGTAAGTAGTACAACTGTGTTATATCTTGCTCTTCAAGAATTAGGTGCAGAAGTAGAATTTTATATTCCAAATCGTTTTACAGAAGGGTATGGGCCGAACGAAGAAGCGTTTCGTTGGGCGCATAGCGCAGGGTTCTCACTGATTATTACTGTCGACACTGGCATCGCAGCAGTACATGAAGCGAATGTAGCGAAAGAGCTTGGAATAGATCTAATTATTACAGATCACCATGAGCCACCGCCAGAATTGCCAGAAGCACTTGCGATTATACATCCGAAATTAGATGGCGGTGTATATCCGTTTCACTATTTAGCTGGTGTAGGTGTTGCGTTTAAAGTTGCGCATGCACTATTAGGCCGTGTACCAGAACATTTATTAGAGATTGCAGTAATCGGTACAGTAGCCGATTTAGTGTCACTTCATGGTGAAAATAGGTTGCTAGTGAAACGCGGTTTAAAACATATGCGTATGACGAAAAATATTGGTTTAAAGGCATTGTTTAAAGTTGCTAACGTTTCGCAAAGTGAAATTACAGAAGAGAGTATTGGCTTCTCAATTGCACCGCGTATTAATGCGGTCGGGCGTTTAGAAGATGCAACGCCGGCTGTACACCTTTTATTATCAGATGATCCTGAGGAAGCGAAAGAGTTGGCCGAAGAAATTGATGAGCTGAACAAACTGCGAAAAGATATTGTAAAGCAAATTACAGAAGAGGCTATCGCTGAAGTTGAAAATAACTTCCCACCAGAAGAAAACAAAGTGTTAGTACTTGCAAAAGAAGGTTGGAATCCAGGTGTAATTGGGATTGTCGCTTCTAAATTAGTTGAACGTTTTTATCGTCCGACTATTGTATTATGTATTGATCCTATAAAAGAAACAGCAAAAGGCTCAGCGCGTAGTATTGCAGGATTTGATTTGTTTGCAAATTTATCAGATTGTAGAGAGTTATTGCCACACTTCGGAGGGCATCCAATGGCAGCGGGAATGACGCTACATATGAATGATGTAGATGAATTACGTCGCCGCTTAAATGAACAAGCAGATGCAATTTTAACAGAAGAAGATTTTATTCCAATTACAGCAGTTGATGTTTTTTGTAAAGTAGAGGATGTAACACTAGCGGCAATTGAAGATATGCAAAAACTAGCCCCGTTTGGTGTTGGAAATCCGAAACCACGTATTGCAGTGAAAGATGCAGAGTTAGAAAGTATTCGCGCGATCGGATCAGATGGCTCTCATTTAAAAATGGCTCTTCGTGATGGACAAGCAACACTGGATACAATTGGATTTGGTTTTGGTGCATATGCGAAAGAAATCTCTCCAGTTGCAAAAGTATCTGTAATAGGAGAAGCATCCATCAATGAATGGAATAATTTTAAGAAGCCACAATTAATGGTACAAGATATTGCTGTAGAGGCGTGGCAATTATTTGATTGGCGTAGTATGCGTAATGCAGAAGCAAATTTAGCAGAACTTCCGAAAGAAAAAATAACAATGGTGTATTTTTCTGAAGAGGTATTGAATAAATTTTCTTTAGAGAGCTATAAAGAAAAGCTCATGCATGCTTCAGAAGTAACGCATTTAGATGATCAATATATCGTGTTACTTGATTTACCAAAAGGAACAGATGAATTAAGTGAGCTATTTAAAGTAGGATTCCCAGCGCGAATTTATACGCTATTTTATCAAGAGAATAACCACTTATTTAGTACAGTTCCGACGAGAGAACACTTTAAATGGTACTATTCTTTCTTAAGCCAAAAAACACCATTTTCTTTAAGACAATATGGAGAACAACTATGTCGTCATAAAGGTTGGTCAAAAGATACAGTAAATTTCATGACACAGGTGTTTTTTGAGTTAGAATTTGTTACAATAAAAGATGGCGTCATTTTTATGGCAGACAAAAAACAAAAGCGTGATTTAATTGAATCGAACACATATCGTGAGAAAATGAACCACTTACAATTAGAAAAAGAATTGGTTTATAGCACATATCAGCAACTATATACATGGTTTGAAACGATTCGTAATCATAAAGAAGTAGAACAGTTAGGGTAAAGGATTTGTATTTACAAACCTTTTAGATCTGAGGAGGATTCAGAAATATGGATTTCAAGCAACATATCGCAATTGTACCGGATTATCCGAAAGAAGGTATTGTGTTTAAAGACATTACACCTTTAATGAATGACGGTAAAGCATACAAAGCAGCAACAGATGCAATCGTTGAGTACGCAAAAGAAAGAGATATCGATGTTGTAGTAGGACCAGAAGCTCGTGGTTTCATTATCGGTTGCCCAGTTTCTTATGCGTTAGAAGTAGGATTTGCACCAGTTCGTAAATTAGGAAAATTACCACGTGAAGTAATTACTGTTGACTACGGTAAAGAATATGGTAAAGATGTTTTAACAATCCATAAAGATGCAATTAAGCCAGGTCAACGCGTATTAATTACAGATGATCTATTAGCTACAGGTGGAACAATCGAAGCGACAATTAAGTTAGTTGAAGAGCTAGGCGGAGTTGTAGCAGGGATTGCATTCTTAGTAGAGCTTACTTACTTAGATGGTCGTAAAATGTTAGATGGTTACGATGTATTAGTATTAGAAAAATACTAATCACTATATAGGTAAAACTACGGTGATAAAAAGTACCCGTGAATCTCTTGGAGAGGAGCGGGTACTTTTGTATAATTGAACAAAAAATCATGGTGAAATGTCAGTAAAATCTTTTCCTTTTCACAATTCACAATCATTGGGTTATAATGATAGAATATAATTTATTCTATTAAATAAAGATAAAGTCAATTTTCAATAAAAGGTGATTCGATGGCAAATGAGCAGGTACTAACAGCTGAACAGGTACTCGAGAAAGCAAGTCAATATTTAGCGGATGAAGATATTGAGCTAGTGGCACGTGCCTATGAATATGCACGAGATGCGCATAGCGAACAATATAGAAAATCGGGTGAACCGTATATTATTCATCCGATTCAAGTTGCAGGTATTTTAGTTGATTTACACATGGATCCAGCTACGGTATCAGCAGGTTTCTTACATGATGTAGTGGAAGATACAGAGATTACGTTAGAAGATATTGAACGGGAATTTAACAAAGAAATTGCTATGCTTGTTGATGGTGTTACAAAGCTTGGGAAGATCAAATATAAATCTCACGAACAACAACAAGCCGAAAACCATCGCAAAATGTTTATTGCAATGGCTCAAGACATTCGAGTTATTTTAATTAAATTAGCTGATCGTCTTCATAACATGCGTACATTGAAACATTTGCCTCAAGAGAAGCAGCGTCGCATTGCGAATGAAACGTTAGAAATCTTTGCACCTTTAGCACATAGACTCGGAATTAGTACTATTAAATGGGAGCTAGAGGATACGTCACTTCGCTATTTAAATCCACAGCAATATTATCGTATTGTAAATTTAATGAAGCGTAAACGTGCAGAGCGTGAAGAATACTTAGACGAAGTAATGACTGGTATTCGTGAGAAATTAAAAGAAGTTGCAATTCAACCTGAGATTTCTGGAAGACCGAAACATATTTACAGTATTTATCGTAAAATGGCACTGCAAAATAAGCAGTTCAATGAAATTTACGATTTATTAGCTGTACGTGTCGTTGTAAATAGTATTAAAGATTGTTATGCGGTGCTTGGAATTATTCATACGTGCTGGAAGCCGATGCCAGGTCGTTTTAAAGATTATATTGCAATGCCAAAAGCAAATCTATATCAATCTCTTCATACGACTGTAATTGGACCAAAAGGTGATCCACTTGAAGTGCAAATTCGTACGAAAGAAATGCATGAAATTGCAGAATTCGGGATCGCGGCACACTGGGCGTACAAAGAAGGAAAAACAGCAGAAACAACAGGTACATTAGAGAAGAAACTCACATGGTTCCGTCAAATATTAGAATGGCAAAATGAAGCTTCTAATGCAGAAGAATTTATGGAGTCATTAAAAATTGATTTATTTTCTGACATGGTATTCGTCTTTACACCGAAAGGCGATGTAATGGAATTACCACTTGGATCGGTTCCGATTGATTTCGCGTATCGTGTCCATTCGGAAATTGGGAATAAAACAATTGGTGCAAAAGTAAACGGTAAAATGGTGACTTTGGATTATAAATTAAAAACAGGCGACATCATTGAAATTTTAACGTCGAAACATTCATATGGCCCAAGTCAAGATTGGGTAAAACTTGCTCAAACATCTCATGCGAAAAATAAAATTCGTCAATTCTTTAAGAAACAACGTAGAGACGAAAATATTGAAAAAGGCCGTGAACTTGTTGAAAAGGAAGTACGTGGTCTAGAGTATGAGATGAAAGAAGTATTAGCGCCTGATAACTTAAAACGCGTCGCTGAGAAATTTAACTTTGCAAATGAAGAAGATATGTTTGCAGCAGTTGGATATAGCGGAATTACAGCTTCGCAAATTGTTACGCGACTAACGGACAAGTTCCGTAAACAACGCGAAGAAGAAGAAATTGTTGAAGTTAAAGAAGTTCGTAAACCGATGAAAATTCGAAAATGGGATTCTGGTGTAAAGGTAAGCGGTGCTGATAATTTATTAATCCGTTTATCGAAATGCTGTAACCCAGTTCCAGGCGATGATATCGTTGGATATATTACGAAAGGCCGAGGTGTATCGATTCACCGCCGTGATTGTGTAAACGTTCATACAGAAGAAGCTGTAGAACGTTTATTAGAAGTAGAGTGGGAAGGTAGCCCTGAAAAAGAAATTGAGTATAACGTTGATATTGAAATTTCGGGTTACGATCGCCGTGGTTTATTAAATGAAGTACTGCAAGCTGTTACAGAGACGAAAACGTACATTTCAGCTGTTTCTGGTAGAAGTGACCGTAATAAAATGGCAACAATTAATATGTCAATCTCGATTCGTAACTTACAACACTTGAAAAAAGTAGTAGAACGCATTAAACGCGTTCCAGAAATTTATGCAGTACGACGCATGATGCATTAATAGGGAGTGTAGAAAGATGAGAGTTGTTTTACAACGATCAAAGAAAGCGTCTGTCACAGTAGACGGTGAGATCGTAGGACAAATTCCGTTCGGTTTAACATTACTAGTTGGCATTACGCATGAAGATACAGAAAAAGATGCAACTTATATTGCGGAAAAAATTGCAAACTTACGTATTTTTGAAGATGAGAGCGGAAAGATGAATCATTCTGTACTTGATGTAGAAGGACAAGTTCTATCTATTTCACAATTTACATTATACGGAGATTGTCGCAAGGGAAGACGTCCAAACTTTATGGATGCTGCGAAACCTGACTACGCAGAGCGTTTATACGATTTCTTTAATGAAGAAGTTCGCAAACAAGGATTGCATGTGGAAACAGGGAAGTTCGGAGCAATGATGGACGTTTCTTTAATCAATGATGGTCCGGTGACCTTAATTGTAGAAAGTAAATAGTGTTGATAAAAAAGAGAGGGTTATATAATCCTCTCTTTTTTATACATTGTTGTATGTTTTGTTCATTTATTTGGAATCAATAGCAGTTTCGGTTATGTATAACTCTCTCATCAATATGGAACAATAAAAAGTAAAACATCCATATTGAATGTGAGGGATATACGTATGCGTATGAATGAAAAAGGGCATTCTGTTACAAATGGTGCAAATCAACTGTTTAACGTGAATTTTCATGATTTTATTTCAAAAGAGCAAAATAATACTTCAATGGAGCTTGCTTCCGAGTTTGGGATTTCTCTTCAAGATGTAAAGCGTTTAAAGAAGCAGATTGAACGTTCTTAGAGCACTTGACAATCCTACTTAACAAACGTATAGTAATTTTATATTTACATATGAATATAACCGTTGATAGAGAAGAGTAAATGAGATACACATGGAAAGAGAAGGAATGTCTTAGGCTGAAAACATTTCTGCATGATGACTGATTGAATGACACTCTAGAGGTTTCAACTTGAACGGCATATATGCTTAGTAGGGATGAACGCATATTTAAGCGTTATTAAAAAAGTGGAAGCATACGTGCTTCAATTAGGGTGGCACCACGGGTATAATACTCTCGTCCCTACTGTTTAAACAGTAGAGGCGGGAGTTTTTTTATTTTTATTAAGATTAAAACAATTTGAGGAGGAACTGAATATGTCTATTCAAATCCCACGCGGAACGCAAGATATTCTTCCAGGCACTGTTGAGTTATGGCAGTATATCGAAGGGCAAGCACGCGAAATTTGCCGTCGTTACAATTATAAAGAAATTCGTACACCAATTTTTGAGCACACTGAGCTATTTTTACGCGGTGTTGGTGATACGACAGATATCGTACAAAAAGAAATGTACTCATTCCAAGATCGTGGAGAGCGTAGCTTAACATTACGTCCAGAAGGTACTGCACCTGTTGTACGTTCTTACGTTGAAAATAAAATGTTTGGTGATGGAACACAACCAACGAAATTATACTATATCGGTCAAATGTTCCGTTATGAAAGACCACAAGCAGGTCGCTATCGTCAATTCGTACAATTCGGTATCGAAGCAATCGGCAGTAATGACCCTGCAATTGATGCAGAAGTAATTGCACTTGCTGTTGAATTTTACCGCGGCATGGGCTTAAAAAATATTAAAGTTGTATTAAACAGTTTAGGTGACGCAGCGAGTCGTCAAGCACACCGTGATGCATTAATCGCACACTTTGAGCCACGTATCGGCGAATTCTGCTCTGACTGTCAATCTCGCTTAGAAAAGAACCCACTTCGAATTTTAGACTGTAAGAAGGACCGTAACCATGAATTAATGGCAACAGCTCCATCTATTACAGAATACTTAAACGAAGATTCAGCAGTATACTACGACAAAGTACAAGAACTATTAACGATGATGGATGTTCCATTTGAAAAAGATCCGAACTTAGTGCGTGGTTTAGACTACTATCAACATACTGTTTTTGAAATTATGAGTGAGGCAGAAGGTTTCGGTGCGATCACTACATTAAGCGGTGGTGGCCGTTATAACGGACTTGTACAAGAAATCGGTGGACCAGAAATGCCAGGTATCGGTTTTGCAATGAGTATTGAACGTTTAATTATGGCGCTAAAAGCTGAAAACATTGAATTACCACTTGAACATAGCATTGATTGTTACGTTGTAGCGCTTGGTGAAAAAGCGAAAGACCATGCTGCAAAAGTGGCATTCGATCTTCGTAAAGCTGGATTGTCGGTTGAAAAAGATTATTTAAATCGCAAAATGAAAGCACAATTTAAATCAGCAGATCGTCTAAAGGCGAAATTTGTAGCTGTATTAGGAGAAGATGAGCTAGATAAAGGCATCATTAACTTAAAAGATATGGCAACAGGTGAACAAGAAGAAGTAGCGTTAGATGTATTTGCTTCATACGTAGCAGAGAAATTAATATAGGGGGAACTTACAGTGGCTGAAAGAACACATGCATGTGGAAAAGTAACAGTAGAAGCTGTTGGACAAACAGTTCAATTAAAAGGTTGGGTACAAAAACGCCGTGACTTAGGTGGATTAATCTTTATCGATTTACGTGACCGTACAGGTATCGTACAAGTTGTATTTAACCCAGAAACATCAAAAGAAGCGTTAGAAGTAGCAGAAACAATTCGTAGCGAATACGTATTACACATAGAAGGTACAGTTGTTGAACGTGGTGAAGGCGCAATTAATGACAATATGGCAACTGGTCGTATTGAAGTACAAGCAACAAAAGTAAATGTACTAAATGCAGCGAAAACAACACCAATTATCATTGCTGATGATACAGATGCATCAGAAGATGTGCGTTTAAAATATCGTTATTTAGACTTACGTCGTCCTGTAATGTTCAACACATTCAAAATGCGTCACGACGTAACAAAAACAATTCGTAACTTCTTAGATACAGAAGAGTTCTTAGAAGTAGAAACACCAATTTTAACGAAAAGTACGCCAGAAGGAGCTCGTGACTATTTAGTACCAAGTCGTGTACATGACGGTGAATTCTATGCATTACCACAGTCACCACAGTTATTTAAACAGCTTCTTATGGTCGGCGGATTTGAGCGTTACTATCAAGTAGCACGTTGTTTCCGTGATGAAGATTTACGTGCAGATCGTCAACCGGAATTCACGCAAATCGATATCGAAGCTTCATTCTTAACACAAGATGAAATTTTAGAAATGATGGAGCGTATGATGACGAAAGTTATGAAGGATGCAAAAGGTGTAGAAGTTAGTGCACCATTCCCTCGTATGAAATATGCTGATGCAATGGCTCGCTACGGTTCTGATAAGCCAGATACACGCTTTGAAATGGAACTAACAGACTTATCTGAGTTTGCAGCAGGTTGTGGCTTTAAAGTGTTTACAAGTGCTGTAGAAAGCGGCGGACAAGTAAAAGCAATCAATGCAAAAGGTGCTGCAAGTAAATATTCTCGTAAAGACATCGATGCATTAACTGAATTCGTGAAAGTATACGGTGCAAAAGGTCTAGCTTGGCTTAAAGTTGAAGAAGACGGCCTAAAAGGACCGATTGCGAAATTCTTCGGTGAAGAAGATGCAAATGTGTTAATGAGCACATTAGAAGCTACTGCTGGCGACTTATTACTATTCGTAGCAGATAAGAAGAGCGTTGTTGCAGATAGCTTAGGCGCACTTCGTTTACGTCTAGGTAAAGAGCTTGAGTTAATTGATGAAAGTAAATTTAACTTCCTATGGGTAACTGATTGGCCACTTCTTGAGTACGATGAAGATGCAGATCGTTATTTCGCAGCTCATCACCCATTCACAATGCCATTCCGTGAAGACGTTGAGCTACTAGAAACAGCACCAGAAAAAGCACGTGCACAAGCATATGACCTTGTATTAAACGGTTATGAGCTTGGTGGTGGATCACTTCGTATTTACGAGCGTGACGTACAAGAAAAAATGTTCAAAGCACTTGGATTCTCACAAGAAGAAGCGCAAGAGCAATTCGGATTCTTATTAGAAGCATTCGAATACGGTACACCACCACACGGCGGAATCGCATTAGGTTTAGATCGTCTTGTTATGTTACTTGCAGGCCGTACGAACCTTCGTGATACAATTGCATTCCCAAAAACAGCAAGCGCAAGCTGCTTATTAACAGAAGCTCCAAGCCCAGTTGCAGAAGCACAGCTTGAAGAGTTAAACTTAAAATTAAGCTTAAAAGAAGAAAAGTAAGAATAGGGTCTAGATGGTTATACTATAACCATCTAGACTTTTTTAATGGATAATTAAAAGAAGAAACAAAATCCCGGTTTACACTATGTTTTCATTATCGAAATATGTATTTTTAGGAATTCTATAACTTTTTCTATACAAATAGTCGGAAAAACGCTAGAATACATGGTAGACCATTTTTGTAATAGGAGTGTAGAGCTGAATGTTACATCAATTTTCACGTAATGAATTAGCCTTCGGTAAAGAAGGACTTGAAATATTAAAAAATAGTACAGTCGGTATTTTAGGAATTGGCGGCGTAGGTTCATTTTCAGCTGAAGCGTTAGCGCGTTCTGGAGTAGGACGTCTCGTATTAGTTGATAAAGACGTTGTAGATATTACAAACGTAAACCGTCAAATTCACGCTTTAGTATCTACTGTAGGACGTTCAAAAGTAGAATTAATGAAAGAGCGTATCGCAGACATTAATCCGGAATGTGAAGTAATTGGACTAGAAATGTTTTATACAGATGAAACATATGAAGAGTTCTTTAAACACGGTTTAGATTTCGTAGTGGATGCATCTGATACGATTACGTTCAAAATCCATTTAATTAAACAATGTTTACGTCGTAAAATTAAAATTATCTCATGTATGGGTGCAGCAAATAAAATGGACCCAACTCGTTTCCGTATTGCGGACATTTCTAAAACACATACAGATCCAATTGCGAAAGTAATTCGTACGAAGCTTCGTAAAGAGGGTATTAAAAAAGGTGTAAAAGTTGTCTTCTCTGACGAAAACCCAATCGTAATTCGTGAAGAAGTACGTAAAGAAATCGTACCAGACGAGAATGCAAAAATTCGTAAAGCGAAATTACCGCCTTCATCAAATGCATTCGTACCATCTGTGGCAGGCTTAATTATGGCAAGTCACGTTGTACGTGAACGTATTAAAAATGTAGAAGTGAAACGTGTAGGGCAAGAATAAAAGAAAAGCATATATCCATTTTGGATATACGCTTTTTTTATATGTATTAAAGAAATATGGATACTTGCATCACTACTAGTTCAAATGTAAGTAAGGTTAGTAAGTAATAATCATATTTATATGATTTATAGGCGGAAGTCTTTTTTAGACTGTTAATGGTGAAAAGAGCTAAAGTCAGGACGAGAAGGCCAAGAGTTATTTTGAAGATTATTAATGAAATAGCAACCATCCCCCTTTAAAGGTATATGTTTATAATAACATTTTAGTAAAAAATATCTAATCCGTTTTAGGAGTTTCCTTGTATGACAAGGAGGAATGTTATTGTCAATCTTTGTCGTTAAATCGATATCCTTTATTAAATCGTTGATATATTGCAAGTTGTGATAGATATATTCGAAAAATCGTTGATATATTGCAAGTTGTGATAGATATATTCGAAAAATCGTTGATATAATTTCATTTACCGACATGTATATATATGATTTACCGAAAACAAACAGGGATGTCACTCAGTCAAAAAAGTGACATCCCTGTTTTTAATTCTCAGCAGAATAAATAATATCTAAATTCCCGTTTTGATCGGTTTTGAAAATCGGGGCAATTTGCTCTTCTTGCTCTTCGACCGAAACAAGTTTTCGAGCACGATCCATAATTCGAACAAGCATCGCGTAATCTTCTTCGATTGCTTGTTGTTTTTTTGTGAGTACCGCTAATTTCGTTTCAAGTTCATGATTCGTTTTTTGCAGAGAAGTGAGCTGAGCTTGTAATACATCATTTTCAGTTTGCAACTTTGCGAGTGAAGGGTTATTATGCTCCAAGTTTTGCAAAAATGAGATGACATTTTGCATCGTAAGTTCTTGTTTACTTGGCGTAATATCTTCAGAAAACTCAGCATCGATTACGAGTTGTTTCGTTTTCGTGAACTGATTTTTTTCTATTTTAGCTTCAGAGCGCTTTAATTCTTTACGTTGTTTCTTCGCAAGCTGCACAGCATCTTCGTAATTCGGCCTTACTTCAGCATTCCATCTAAAGCCGCAAGCTGCTGAAGTCCGGTTCAACGTATCGCCGACTTCATCAAACGCTTTTATTTGTGTACTTCCGCTGCGAATATGTCGCAAAACAGTTTCTGCTAAAAGGAGATCATCTTCTTTTGTCCATGCATCTTGACGTGTTTTCATAAGCGAAGCCTCCATAATGGTGACGTTTTCGTTTATGTTACCCTTTATTTTTCGTTTTATTCGAAGTTTGTAATCTTTCATAAACAGTAGAAAGTGCTTGCTCAAATTTCCCTGTCGTTTTCGGTTTATAATATTGCTTGTTTTTTATTTTATCAGGTAAGTATTGTTGCCTTACCCAGCCATTTGGATGGTCGTGTGGATATAAATATCCAATGCCTCTTCCGAGTGATTCTGCGCCTTTGTAATGACTATCTTTTAAATGGCTTGGAATGTCACCTGTTTGACCGTTGCGTAAATCGTGTAATGCAGCATCAAGTGCTTTATAAGCTGAATTTGATTTTGGTGATAAGCATAGTTCTATAACGGCATTTGCAAGTGGGATGCGTGCTTCTGGGAATCCAACTCGTTCAGCTGATTCAATTGCAGCTAGTGTACGCGGTCCAGCTTGTGGGCTAGCAAGTCCAATATCTTCATAAGCCATAATAAGAAGGCGTCTGCCAATACTTTGTAAATCACCTGCTTCAATAAGGCGTGCTAAATAATGGAGCGCTGCATTTACATCACTTCCGCGCACTGATTTTTGAAATGCTGATAATACGTCATAATGAGCATCGCCGCCTTTGTCGTGAACGAAGCTCTTCTTTTGTAAGCATTCTTCCGCAATCTCGAGTGTGATTTCAGCCGCTTGATCGTCTGTAGTAAAGCTAGATAATACAGCAAGTTCAAGTGCGTTATAAGCGGAACGCATATCACCACCAGAGGCATTTGCAAAATGATGTAGTGCTTCATCTGTTACCGTTACAGCATATTCTCCAAGGCCTTTTTCTTTATCTTCTAAAGCTCTTTTTAACCCAATTAAAATATCATCTTCTGTTAGTGCGTGTAATTCGAAAATTTGACACCTGCTTCGAATAGCCGAGTTTATTGCATGGAACGGATTACTTGTCGTTGCACCAATTAAAGTAAGAAGTCCGCTTTCTAAGTGAGGTAATAGAAAGTCTTGCTTTGCTTTATCTAGACGGTGAACTTCATCTAAAATTAAAACGAGGTGTCGATGCATCTTTGCTTCTTGTACGACAACTTCCATATCTTTTTTATTGTGAGTAACAGCGTTTAATAGACGAAACGGGGTACCGGTACTTCCTGCAATTGCACTGGCAATGGATGTTTTTCCTGTACCTGGAGGACCGTATAAAATCATAGATTGAAAATGATTTGCTTGGACCATTCGCCATAAAATCTTTCCTTCACCAACTAAATGTTGTTGCCCAATAATTTCTTGAATATTAGTAGGGCGCATTCGATGTGCGAGTGGTTGTTTCATTTAGACCGTCTCCCTTAATATATAATCTCGTTCTATCGTATCATTTTTTTCTACGAAATTTGAAATAGGATGCTGTTTTATGGGAAAAATGAAGAATAATATTTTCATTTTTCTTTCAATTGTAATAATTTCCGAGTTTTTCAATGTGATTTTATGTTATCATTTTGATACACAAGTTGAAATTTCTTATAATACTATATTATGCTATAATTTCATAGGATTTTAAATTGTGTTCTTTTTATAGATAAGATATAACCAATAGAAGTGAAAATTTGAAAAGAGGTGCAAAATAGATGAAAATTTCAACGAAAGGCCGCTATGGCTTAACAATTATGATTGATCTTGCAAAAAAGTTTGGTGAAGGTCCAATTTCATTAAAATCAATTGCGCAGGCGCATGACTTATCCGAGCATTACTTAGAGCAATTAATTTCACCACTTCGTAACGCTCGTCTTGTAAAGAGTACGCGCGGGGCATATGGCGGATATGTATTATCTGATCAACCGGCTAACATTACAGCTGGGGATGTAATCCGTGTATTAGAGGGACCGATTAGTGTTGTAGAAATGATAGAAGAAGAAGAGCCAGCACAGCGCCAGTTATGGATGCGTGTTCGTGATGCCGTGCAAGAAGTGTTAGATAGTACAACGTTAGAAGATTTAGTACGTTATGAGGAAGAAAATCACGGGGGCTATATGTTTTACATTTAATTCCTTGTGAAACGATTTGGAAAGAAGGAGATTTAATGGAACGCATTTACTTAGATCATGCTGCGACATCTCCGACTCACCCAGAAGTGGTCGAAAAGATGATTCCATATATGACAGAAATATTCGGGAACCCGTCTAGTATTCACTTTTATGGACGTCAAACTCGTCACACAGTAGATGAGGCGAGACGAGTGTGTGCACGCAGCATTCATGCGAATCCGAATGAAATTATATTTACGAGCGGTGGTACAGAAGCTGATAATTTAGCGCTTATAGGTGTAGCACGTGCGAACCGTCATAAAGGTAACCACATAATAACGACGCAAATTGAACATCATGCGATTTTGCATACGTGCGAATTGTTAGAGCGTGAAGGGTTTGAAGTGACATATTTACCTGTCGATGAAACAGGACGCATTCAAGTTTCTGACATACAAAAGGCATTAACAGAAGAGACGATTCTTGTATCTGTTATGTTTGGGAATAATGAAGTAGGGACAATGCAACCAATTGTGGAAATAGGAAAGCTGCTAAAAGAGCATCAAGCTTATTTCCATACAGATGCGGTACAAGCTTACGGTTTAGTAGAATTTGACGTGAAAGAGTTTGGTATTGATTTATTATCAATTTCAGCTCATAAAATTAATGGGCCAAAAGGTGTAGGGTTCTTATTCGCTGGTGCAAATGTGAAATTTGAGCCGTTATTAATAGGCGGAGAGCAAGAAAGAAAACGCCGTGCTGGTACGGAAAATGTGCCTAGTATTGCTGGGCTTCAGCATGCAATTCTTATAGCTGAAAAAACTCGTGAGCAAAAAAATGCCCAATATGAAGAGTTTAAAGATATAATGGTATCTGTCTTCAAAAATGAAGGCATTACTTTCGAGGTAAACGGAAACTTAGAACATCGCTTACCGCATGTACTTAATGTAAGTTTTACAGGAATGAACATTGAACCGTTTCTTGTGAACTTAGACCTAGCTGGCATTGCAGTATCAAGTGGTTCTGCTTGTACAGCTGGTTCGATTGATCCATCACATGTATTAGTAGCGATGTTTGGAAAAGACTCCGATCAAATACGTTCATCCGTACGCTTTAGTTTTGGACTTGGAAATACGAAAGAGCAAATTGAAAAAGCGGCGTACGAAACAGTGAAAATCGTGAAGCGATTAACACAAAATTAGCATGGGAGGTGACATGATGAACAAACTACCTCACGAAACACGCGTTGTCATCGGAATGTCCGGTGGCGTCGATTCATCTGTAGCAGCACTTTTATTAAAAGAGCAAGGTTATGATGTAATCGGAATTTTTATGAAAAACTGGGATGATACAGATGAGAATGGTGTCTGCACAGCAACAGAAGATTACAATGATGTAATTGAAGTGTGTAACCAAATTGGTATTCCGTATTATGCAGTAAACTTTGAAAAACAATACTGGGATAAAGTATTTACGTACTTCTTAGATGAGTACCGAGCTGGTCGTACACCAAACCCAGATGTAATGTGTAATAAAGAAATTAAATTTAAAGCATTTTTAGAGCATGCAATTGCGCTTGGTGCCGATTATGTAGCAACAGGTCATTATGCACGCGTTGCTTATATGGACGGCGAATATAAAATGCTTCGCGGCGTTGATGACAATAAAGATCAAACATACTTCTTAAATCAATTAAGCCAAGAGCAATTATCAAAAACAATGTTCCCGTTAGGTGAACTGAAGAAACCACAAATTCGTGAAATGGCGAAAGAAGCTGGCTTAGCGACAGCGGCGAAAAAAGATAGTACAGGTATTTGCTTCATTGGTGAGCGTAACTTTAAAGATTTCTTAAGTAACTACTTACCAGCACAACCAGGTGTAATGCAAACATTATCTGGTGAAGTGAAAGGGAAGCATGACGGTTTAATGTATTATACAATTGGACAACGTCATGGTCTTGGAATTGGTGGTAATGGTGATCCATGGTTTGCTGTTGGAAAAAATCTAAAAGAAAACATTTTATATGTTGATCAAGGATTCCATAACGAACTTCTATATGGTGATGAAGTTATTGCTACGAATGTAGGATGGGTAAGTAACAAAGAAAAAGAAACAGAATTTAAGTGCACGGCGAAATTCCGTTATCGTCAAGAAGACAATAAAGTAACGGTTCAAATCGTTGATGAAAATACAGTTCGTATTCTTTGTGATGAGCCAATTCGTGCAATCACACCAGGACAAGCAGTCGTTTTCTATGATGGAGATGAGTGCTTAGGCGGTGCTACAATTGATGAAGTATACCGTAGTGGTAAGAAATTGGATTATTTAGGATAAATGAGAAGCCTCTGCCGATTAGCGGTTAGAGGTTTCTTTTACATAAAGCGAATTTTCGTTCGCTTGGAAAATACATTCTTTGTTATAATTTGTTGTAGAGGTGAAGGACATGTCAAACAAACTTGAAACAGGTATTCAATATATGCAAGAAGGAAATTGGGAAGAAGCAGCTAAAAATTTTACAGAAGCAATTGAAGAAAATCCGAAAGATGCGCTTGGATACATTAATTTTGCAAATTTATTAGACGTATTAGGTGATAGTGAGCGAGCGATTTTATTTTATAAACGTGCATTAGAGTTAGATGATAAATCTGCAGCTGCTTATTATGGCTTAGGAAACGTATATTATGGCCAAGAGCAATTTACTGAGGCGAAAGCTGTATTCGAACAAGCAATGCAAGCTGGATTACAATCAGCTGATGTAACATTTATGTTAGGTATTACACATGTACAGCTTGGAAATGATCGTCTTGCACTACCATTCTTACAAAGAGCAACAGAATTAGATGAAAATGATGTAGAAGCTGTATTCCAGTGCGGACTTTGCTTTGCGCGACTAGAACATATTCAAGAGGCGAAACCTTATTTTGAAAAGGTATTAGAAATGGATGAAGAGCATGCAGATGCGTATTACAATTTAGGTGTTGCTTACGTATTTGAAGAAAATAACGAGAAAGCTCTCGCTTTATTTAAGAAAGCAACTGAAATTCAGCCAGATCACTTTTTAGCTGGTAATGGCGTTCGTTTATTAGAGCAAGAAGCTGAATAAGATAAAAATATAGTTTAATGGGTAGTTATCCCTCATCTAAAAAGGTGGGGGATGTACTGCTCATTAAAGTGAAAATATCGGAAAGGAGAGGAAAGATGGGAAATCAACATGCAATGGATTTGTTTGAGGAAGAGAAAAAATTTATAAAAGCGCAAGTTCTTCATACCATTTTCCACAACGAAGAAAACCTCTATTCCGTTGTCAGTATGAAAGTCATTGAAACGAATGAAACGTATGACGAAAAGAAAGTAATGATAAACGGTCATTTTCCCCGCATGCATGAAGATGAAGTGTTTACATTGACAGGTCACTTTAAGGACCATCCAAAGTATGGAAAACAATATATGGTTGAAACATTTAAAAAAGAATTGCCGCAAACAAAAGCAGGTATGGTGCAATATTTAGCGAGTGATTTATTTAAAGGGATAGGAAAGCGTACAGCGGAAAAAATTGTGGATCATCTCGGGGAACATGCTATTTCTAAAATTATGGATGACCCTGAGACGTTAAATGGTGTTGTTAACAAACAAAAGGCTCAGGAAATATATGAGACAATTGTTGAACATCAAGGATTAGAGAAAGTAATGAGCTTTTTAAATGGTTACGGTTTTGGAACGAAACTTTCTATTAAGATTTACCAGCAATATAAAGAGATGACATTAGAAGTGATTCGTAATAATCCGTATCAACTTATTGAAGAAGTGGACGGGATTGGTTTTGGACGAGCGGATGATATAGGGCGTGCGTTAGGGATATCGGGTAATCACGACGACCGTGTACGAGCGGGATGTTTTTACACATTAGAGAATGTCTCATTGCAACTTGGTCACGTTTATATGAGGAAAGATCAACTTGTAAGAGAAACGATGTCACTTTTAAACAATCAAGAAGGAAGAGTGACTGAAGAAGATATTATAGGTTGTATTGAAACGATGCAAAGTGAAGGGAAAGTCATCATAGAAGAAGAACGAGTGTATTTAGCAACTTTATTCTACTCTGAAAAAGGTGTTGTAAAGTCTATTCGTCGATTGATGAATCAAGAGGAAACACCTTCATTTCCTGAAGCAGAAGTGTTAAAAACATTAGGTGAAATTGAAGAACAGTTGAATGTACAATATGCACCGTTTCAGCAAGAAGCGATTCAAACGGCACTTCATAAACCGATGATGTTATTAACAGGTGGACCAGGAACAGGAAAAACAACCGTTATTAAAGGGATTGTTGAAATGTATGCGTCACTTCACGGATTATCGTTAAATCCGAATGAATACAGTGATGATAATCCATTTCCAATACTATTAACAGCTCCAACAGGAAGAGCAGCGAAGCGGATGAGTGAATCGACAGGACTTCCAGCTTGCACAATTCACCGTTTGCTTGGCTGGACGCCAGAAGGATCTTTCCAGCGTAATGAAACGGATCCTGTCCAAGGTAAGCTCCTTATTATCGATGAATTTTCAATGGTTGATATTTGGCTCGCAAATCAGCTATTTAAGTCGCTACCAACGAATATTCAAGTTATCGTTGTAGGTGATGAAGATCAGTTGCCATCTGTAGGACCTGGACAAGTATTAAAAGATTTATTAAATGCAGGTGCAGTTCCGACAGTGAAGCTTACTGAGATTTATCGTCAAGCAGAAGGCTCATCTGTTATTCAACTTGCCCATGCGATCAAAGACGGCACACTCCCACCAGATTTAGCGCAAAATAAAAAAGATCGTTCGTTTATCAGCTGTACAGGGGCTCAAATTGTTGAGGTTGTGAAAAAAGTTTGCGAAAACGCTAAAACAAAAGGCTTTAGTGCAAGGGATGTTCAAGTATTAGCACCGATGTACCGCGGGCCTGCTGGTATTAATGTATTAAACGAAGCGCTGCAACAAGTATTTAACCCGAAAAGGGAAAAGAGTAAAGAAATCCAGTACGGTGATGTTGTATACCGAAGAGGCGATAAAGTACTGCAACTCGTTAATCAGCCGGAGAGCCAAGTGTTTAATGGGGATATCGGAGAAATTGTTTCGGTGTTTTATGCGAAAGAAAACGTTGAGCAACAAGATATGATTATCGTTTCATTTGATGGAATTGAGGTAACGTATACAAAGCCGGATTTAAATCAAATTACACATGCATATTGTTGTTCGATTCATAAATCACAAGGTAGTGAATTTCCGATTGTTATTATGCCGATTGTGAAAAGTTACAACCGTATGTTACGCCGTAATTTAATTTACACGGGCATTACAAGAAGTAAGAAGTTCCTTATTATTTGCGGGGAGGAAGTAGCTTTCCAATCTGGTGTAAATCGCCTTGATGATGCAATGCGTCAAACAACTTTAGCTAGTCGCTTGCAGGAATCACAAGGAGAAGTACAGATGGTCACAGTTAATGGCGAGGAAATGGACGTGGAAAACATTTCACCGTATGATTTCATGTAACAAGGTGAAATTATATAGTGAAACTTTCAAACGCATAGCGTTGAAAGGCTCCAGCAATGTATAAATGAATGCGGTTTGGACATAATGGCGAATAGAATCTGGGAGACTGTAAGGAGATGAAAGCCATATGTTCATTTGTCCAAATTGCAAAGGGAAAGACATTGGAAAAATAGGTGTCAACCAATTTTATTGCTGGAATTGTTATATCGAATTATCGGTTTCAAAGGGGAAAATCCATACGCATCAAGTTGAGGAAGATGGTTCATTAAGCTCTCTTGATGATTTATTTGATGAGAATGAAAGAACGATCGGATAACGAAAAGGGGGATTTACTTTGAATCTACGCAATTCATTAATCGCATTAGGGGTTGGAGCTGCAGCATATCAATATGCTCGTAAGCAAGATGTATTTTCAAAACGCAATATGAAAAAAGCACGTAAGATGATTAAGTCTTACTTATAATCATTTCGATAAAGTGAAAAACTCCCTTATAGACAAGGGAGTTTTTTTATGCACTCATATGCAAATAAAAAAGTCCAATTTCTGAGAAAAGATAAGATAAACCGTAACAGCCAACGCCAAGTATTCCATACTGCCATAATTGCTTCGCTTTTTCTTTACGTGAGGAACGAATAAAGAACCCCTTCCAAATACCAAAGCCGATACAAATCCATTCAAGAATCATAAAAAGTGCTGATAATCCAAGCATAAACAAAACCATAATTAGCCCTCCTGATTACATTATTTCATGCTGTATTCTCAGGGGTGGTTGTCCTTGTTATGTTATTTATATGTACGTCTTTAAAAAACAGTATGGTCCGTATGAAAAGATTTTAAAAGTTTCACACATAACCTAACCCATTTATTTTCAAAATAAAGGTGGAGGAGGTTTTTCATGTGAAGAATCTTAAAATCATTTGGATATATCGTTTAGGATTATTGTTACTTGTTTTTCTTTGTTTGCTCGTCTTTTTAAAAATTAAGCCACTATGGGCACCGATTATTTTTGTATTTAAAGTAGCAATTACGCCGTTTCTTATCGCCTGTTTTATTGCGTATTTATTGCACCCTTTAATTGAAAAAATTCATAAGGAAGGGATGCCCCGTACACTTGCCATTTTGCTCATTTATATCCTTTTCTTCGGCGGAATTGGTTATGGGATTTATAAAGGAACACCAGTCGTTATTAAACAGTTACAAGAGATTAATGAACAATTTCCGCAGTTTACAAAGATGTACGATTCGTGGATGGATGGCGTTACAGAACAAACAGCGAATTTCCCTTCGTTCATTCATGAAAAGGTGAAACAACTTTTTGTGGGTGTGGAAACGAAGATTCAAGCGCTTTTAAATAAAGTGATGAGTACAGCTCGTGGTGTACTCGATTCATTGCTCATTATTTTCTTAATACCGTTCATTGTATTTTACATATTAAAAGATTATGGTGAGTTTTATCATATCTTTTGGAAACTAGTCCCAAGTAAATGGCGAGGTACGGGGCAAATGCTTGCGAAAGAAATTGATAAGTCACTTGGAAGTTATATTCGAGGACAGTTATTTGTTTGTTTAGTATTAGGGGGAGTATCAGCTCTTTCTTTTTGGTTTATCGGTATGAAATATCCATTATTGCTTGGCATTATTATTGGGGTAACGGATATAATCCCGTACTTTGGTCCTATTTTAGGAGCGATCCCGACGTTAATGATTGCAGCAACAGTATCAACGAGTTTACTTATTAAGGCGGGGATTACGATTGCTATTTTGCAATTTGTGGAAAGTAACATTTTATCGCCTTACATTGTTGGTAAGTCACTTCGTATGCATCCTGTTATTATTATGCTTGCATTACTTGTTGGAGGGGAAGTAGCTGGTATTGTAGGATTACTAATATCGGTTCCGATTTTAGCAGTTATTCGTACTGTCATTGTTCATGTGAGACCTCTCTTGAAAAAAGAAAATGTGTAAGTATAGAAGCCCTCTATGTAAGAAATAGAGGGCTAATCATATATTTATTTAGAAAGCTGCTCGTGTATCTTTTGAACGAGGGAGCTCACATCATTTGTTTGAATATGTTTTATTTTTTTCCATTCGTTATCATACATAAATACAATTTGATTGTTGAAAAGACGCTTTTGTTCTTTTAGATTAGAAATTTTTGCGAAAGAGTACTCTTCAAATATTGGATTCTTACTTACATCTGGCCCGTAAAAGAATAGCCTTTTGTTCGTTAAAATTAGCAATCCTGGCCTTGCGACGGAACGATAAATAAATATGTCTAATGAACATGCTGCGTAAAATAATATCGTTTCGTCAGTCGCTAATATGTTTTTAGCTTTGTTAAGTAAGGTTGTCATTGTGATCGCTCCTTTATTTTATTAACAATAATTTAATTATAGCAAAAAAAGTAATATTTAGAAATTTTTATAAATAATTATTGTAAGGAGATTCCAATTTATTAATAAACGCATAATATATGAAAAGGCTGTTAAGAATGAATAGTAGAATACCTATGATTAATAAGCGATTAATACAATATAAATGATTATCTACATTGACAAACTTAAGAGAATTCTATTATATTTAGTCATATAATACATTAAATCAATGACGGAACAAGTACGTTACAGTCCATTTATAGAGAGAAGCTTCCATATGGCTGAAAGAAGCTTTAAATGAAGGGTAACAGAAAGCTAATCCTGAGAGCAGCTAATCACTGCCGTCTTGCCACGTTACGGCACCATGAGGTGATGAATTGATTGTTATTGTAATCAATTCATAATTAGGGTGGTATCGCGAGTTAACTCTCGTCCCTTTTATAGGGACGGGAGTTTTTTATATTTAAGGAGGAAAATACAATGAAACAACTAACAGGCGCACAAATTCGTCAAATGTTTTTAGACTTTTTCCAAGAAAAAGGACATGCAGTAGAACCTAGTGCATCACTAGTTCCACATGAAGATCCATCTCTTCTATGGATTAATAGTGGTGTAGCAACATTAAAAAAATATTTTGATGGACGTGTAATCCCACAAAATCCACGTATTACAAATGCTCAAAAATCAATTCGTACAAACGATATTGAAAACGTAGGGAAAACAGCTCGTCACCATACATTCTTTGAAATGTTAGGAAACTTCTCAATTGGTGATTACTTCAAAGAAGAAGCAATTACATGGGCTTGGGAATTCTTAACGAGCGACAAATGGATCGGATTCGATAAAGAATTACTATCAGTTACAATCCATCCAGAAGATGAAGAAGCATTCACAATTTGGAATGAGAAAATGGGCGTTCCAAAAGAGCGTATTATCCGCTTAGAAGAAAACTTCTGGGATATCGGTGAAGGACCAAGTGGACCGAATACAGAGATTTTCTATGACCGCGGAGAAGCTTACGGTAATGACTTTAGTGACCCAGAATTATATCCAGGCGGAGAAAACGAGCGTTACTTAGAAGTATGGAACCTTGTATTCTCTCAATTTAATCATAATCCAGATGGTTCATATACACCACTTCCTAAGAAAAACATTGATACAGGGATGGGTCTAGAACGTATGACATCTATCGTTCAAGATGTGCCTACGAACTTTGATACAGATCTATTCATGCCGATGATTGGTGCAACAGAATCAATTTCTGGTGAGAAATATCGTAATGGCGATTTAGAAAAAGATATGGCGTTTAAAGTAATTGCTGACCATATCCGTACAGTAACATTTGCTGTTGGTGACGGTGCTCTTCCTTCTAACGAAGGCCGTGGTTATGTATTACGTCGTTTATTACGCCGCGCTGTTCGTTATTCGAAGAAATTAAACATTAACCGTCCATTCATGTTTGAATTAGTACCGGTTGTTGGAGAAGTAATGAAAGACTTCTATCCAGAAGTACTTGAAAAGAAAGATTTCATTGCGAAAGTTGTGAAAAACGAAGAAGAGCGTTTCCATGAAACACTTCATGATGGTGAAGCAATTTTAGCTGAAGTTATTACAAAAGCAAAAGAAGAAAAAACAACTGTTATTTCTGGAGTAGATGCGTTCCGTCTATATGACACATACGGTTTCCCAATCGAATTAACAGAAGAATATGCAGAAGAAGCTGGTATGACAGTTGACCAAGAAGGCTTCGAAAATGAAATGGAAAAACAACGTGAGCGTGCACGTGCTGCTCGTCAAGACGTTGACTCAATGCAAGTTCAAGGCGGTGTACTTGGAGAAGTTAAAGTAGCGAGTGAGTTCGTTGGTTACGGTACAGTTGCAACAGAAAGTAACGTTGTTGCACTTGTGAAAAACGGCGAATACACAGATAGCTTACAAGCTGGTGAAGAAGGACAATTAATGCTTGATGTAACACCATTCTATGCTGAGAGCGGTGGACAAATTGCAGACCGTGGTTACCTTCTTGCTGATGGCGTGAAAGTTCTTGTAAAAGACGTGCAAAAAGCACCAAATGGTCAAAACTTACACAAAGTTGTTGTTGAAGAAGGTACATTAACGAAAGATGCGGCTGTGAAAGCTATTATCGATACGAAAAACCGTAGTAGCGTTGTGAAAAATCATACAGCAACTCACTTACTACACCAAGCATTAAAAGATGTACTTGGAACACACGTTAACCAAGCAGGTTCTCTTGTAACTTCTGAACGTTTACGCTTTGACTTCTCTCACTTCGGTCAAGTACAAGCTGACGAATTAGAAAAAATTGAGCGTATGGTAAACGAGAAAATTTGGGAAAGTATTGATGTTGAGATTTCTCAAAAAGCAATCGAAGAAGCGAAAGAAATGGGCGCAATGGCATTATTCGGTGAAAAATACGGTGATGTTGTACGCGTTGTACAAGTTGGCGATTACAGCTTAGAGCTTTGTGGTGGTTGTCACGTTGATAATACAGCTTCTATCGGTATTTTCAAAATCGTTGCTGAATCTGGTATCGGTGCAGGAACTCGTCGTATTGAAGCAGTAACTGGTAAGTCTGCATACGAATTAATGAACGATCAAGTAGGTTTATTAAAAGAAGCAGCAGGAAAAATGAAAACAAATCCGAAAGATATTTTAACAAGAGTTGATGGTCTATTTGCCGAAGTAAAACAACTGCAAAAAGAAAACGAATCTCTTGCTGCGAAATTAAGCAATATCGAAGCTGGAAACTTAACTGATTCTGTAATGACAGTTGATGGTGTGAATGTATTAGCAGCGAAAGTAAATGTCGCAGATATGAACAACTTACGTACGATGATGGATGATCTAAAAAATAAATTAGAGTCGGCAGTTGTTGTATTAGTGTCTGTTAATGACGATAAAGTAAATATCCTAGCAGGTGTAACGAAAGACTTAATTGGCCAAGGTTACCATGCTGGTAAACTTGTGAAAGAAGTAGCTTCTCGTTGCGGCGGTGGCGGTGGTGGCCGTCCTGATATGGCACAAGCAGGCGGTAAAAACCCAGCTCAAGTCGAAGAAGCTTTAGCATTTGTACAAGAGTACGTTAAATCTGTTTCAAAATAAAGAGATAGTAGTGTACAATGGTAGGGAGAGGAGAAGTTCTTCTCCCTATACTTACTATATAAGTGAGGTGCTTGAAATGGACGGTTTTGATAAAACAATGAAGTTTAGCATTCAAGATGAAAAACAGAGTGTCCATGTAAATGATGTACTTTTAACTGTGTATGATGCACTTCAAGAAAAAGGCTATAATCCGATTAACCAAATCGTCGGTTATTTATTAAGTGGAGACCCAGCATACATACCTCGCCATAAAGATGCACGTAGCATCGTTCGCAAGCTTGAACGTGATGAGATTATTGAAGAGCTTGTGAAGTCTTACTTGAAACATCATCGTGAGGAGTAGTTTATGCGGATATTAGGTTTAGATGTAGGTACAAAAACAGTCGGAGTTGCAATTAGCGACGAAATGGGCTGGACAGCACAAGGATTAGAAACAATTAAGATTAACGAAGAACGAGGTCACTTTGGTTTTGATCGTATTTCTGAGTTAGTAAAGCAGTACAATGTGGATAAAATAGTAGTAGGTTTACCTAAAAATATGAATGGTACAATTGGCCCACGTGGTGAAGCGTGCCAACAATTTGCAGAAAACCTACGAGAGCTGTTACAATTAGACGTTGTAATGTGGGACGAGCGTTTGTCAACGATGGCAGCGGAACGTCTACTCATTTCAGCTGATGTAAGTCGTAAGAAGCGAAAACAAGTAATCGATAAGATGGCTGCAGTCGTAATCTTACAAGGATTTTTAGATAGTAAATAAGAGGTGACCAAAATGGAAGAAAATCAAATTACAATTGTAGACGAAAAAGGTAACGAACATTTATGTGAAATTATTTTCACTTTTGATGCTGAAAAATTTGGTAAAAAATCATATGTAGTCTTCTCTCCAATCGGTGAAGTAGACGAAGATGGAGACCCAATTTATGATGCAATGGCTTATGAGCAAAATGAAGAAGAGGGCGGAAGCTTACTTCCAATCGAATCTGAAGAAGAGTGGGAAATGGTACAAGAAATGTTCAACACTCTTGCTGATGAGCAAGAAGCTGAATAATAAGTACTGAAAAGATGGACGACATACAGTCCATCTTTTTTTGTATTTATATGTAAAATGAAAGATTTTTTGTCGAAACTGTGTAAGTCTTTGTAGTATAATGAGACGGATTGTAGAAAAATAAAGTGTCTATTAAAAAAAGATAAGTGAATTTGTTGCGTTTTTACATCGTGCTGTATAGAAAGGTGTACATACGGTCTACAATTAAGTAAGGAGGAAATGTTTTGATAGAGAATCAAGTGAAAAAGAAGCGTAGACGCATCTTTTTATTTTCGATTATTGCACTGCTTTTAGTTTGTGGTTCAGTCTATGCGTATATTTCATCCGCATTAGGACCAGTTGATAGCGGGAATAAAAAAGAGATTGAAGTAGAAATTCCGAAAGGATCATCTACAAGTAAAATTGGAGAAATTTTAGAAGAAAAAGGCGCTGTAAAAAACGGTACAGTTTTTAGTTTTTATACAAAGGCTAAATCGAAAAGTTTACAAGCAGGTACATATTTATTAAACCCTTCAATGAATGCTGAAGATGTGATCGAACAAATGTCATCTGGCAACGTGCATCGTCCAGCTCTTTATAAAGTGACGATTAAAGAAGGGGCGCAAGTAACTGAAATTGCAGAAACGATTGCGACAGAACTAAAGTGGAATAAAGATGATGTTACGCGTCAATTAAACGATAAAGCATTTATTCAAAAAATGCAGCAAAAGTATCCGAAGTTATTAACGGATAAAATCTTTGATAGTAATATTAAATACCCATTAGAAGGTTATTTATATCCTGCAACGTATTCGTTTTATAAGAAAGATACAACGTTAGAAGAAATTGTAATTCCGATGCTTGAGAAAACAAATGCAATCATTGTTCAAAATGAGGCGAAAATGAAAGCGAAGAATTGGGATGTTCATCAGCTTTTAACATTATCTTCACTTATTGAAGAAGAGGCAACTGGTTTTACAGATCGTCAAAAGATCGCTAGTGTCTTTTATAATCGTTTAGCAAAAGGTATGCCGCTTCAAACGGATCCAACGGTATTATATGCACTTGGAAAACATAAACAACGTGTATTATACGAAGATTTAAAGGTCAACTCACCGTACAATACGTATGTTGTAAAAGGATTGCCGGTAGGGCCGATCGCAAACTCTGGTAAACATTCAGTGGAAGCTGCGTTAGAACCTGCGCAAACAGATTATTATTATTTCTTAGCTGCACCAAGTGGTGAAGTGTACTATGCGAAAACATTAGAAGAGCATAATGCATTAAAGCAAAAATACATTACGAAAAAACAGTGAAATGGGGAGGGATAGCGAAAAAAGTCGCACATCCCTCTTTTTTGTGGTAAAATATATCGGGTTAAAAACTGGCAGAAGAATCGTTTTTAATATCAAAACGGGACGTACAAGCTAAGGGTAAAGCTGGCTTGTATTTTTATTGCATTCTATGTGGGAAAAGACGTCATAGAGGCACTTCTCCATGTAAATAAGGAGGACCATTTATGGAGGATGCAGTTAACGAGTACCTATTATCATTTATTGATCCGAAAGATAAATTAATTCTTGAAATGGAAGAATATGCAACAGAAAATCATGTGCCGATTATGGATCGACTTGGAATGGAATTTATGCTGCAATTTTTACGTTTAATTGGACCGAAAAGCATTTTAGAACTTGGAACAGCAATCGGTTATTCTAGTATTCGTATGATGCAAGCTATTCCAAATTCACGTATTGTGACAGTTGAGCGCAATCGTGAGCGATATGAAAAAGCACTTGAATATATAGAACGTTCCCCAGTAACAGATCGTATTTCAGTTATTTACGGTGATGCGTTAGAGACAGGTGAACAAGTAAAAGAACACGGGACATTTGACGTTATTTTTATTGATGCAGCAAAAGGACAGTATCGTCGCTTTTTTGACTTATATGAACCGTTATTAAATCCTGGTGGCGTAATTATTTCAGATAATGTTATGTACCATGGTCTTGTAACGACAAAAGAGAAGATTGAAAACAGACGTACACGTGGTTTAATCCGTCGTATTAAGACGTACAATGAGTGGCTTATGAACCATGAAGGATATGATACAACGATTTTCCCAATTGGTGATGGAGTAGCTGTTAGTAAAAAGAGAGGGTGACCAAGGTATGAAGAAACCTGAATTGTTAGTAACGCCAAGAGCGGTGGCGGATATCGAACTTCTTGCGAAAGCAGGAGCAGATGCGGTAATGATCGGTGAGCAAAAGTTTGGTTTACGTTTAGCAGGGGAGTTTTTACGTGAAGATGTAAAACAAACTGTGAAGATTGCGCATGAAAATGGTGTGAAAGTATACGTAGCAATGAACGCTATGTTCCACAACGATAAAGTAGAAGAATTAACAGATTACGTTTCATTTTTAAATGAAGTAAATGTAGATGCAATTGTTTTCGGAGATCCAGCAGTATTAATGGCTGTTCGCGAAGTAGCGCCAAATATGCAGTTGCACTGGAATACAGAAACGACAGCAACGAATTGGTTCACTTGTAATTACTGGGGCCAAAGAGGAGCGAAGCGTGCTGTATTAGCTCGTGAGCTGAGCTTAGATGAAATTGTTGATTTAAAAGAAAATGCTGAAGTGGAACTAGAAGTACAAATTCACGGTATGACTTGTATGTTCCAATCGAAGCGTTCATTAGTAGGAAACTACTTTGAGTATCAAGGACGTAATCTTGACGTTGAAAAGAAAAAATATGAAGAGAATATGTTCTTATATGACCCAGAGCGTAATAATAAATATCCAATCTATGAAGATGAAAATGGTACTCATATTATGAGTCCGAACGATATTTGTTTCATCGATGAATTAGAGGAACTAATCGAAGCTGAAGTTGACAGCTTAAAAATCGATGGTGTACTAAAAAGTTCTGAATACATTATTGAAGTAACGAAGAAATATCGTCAAGCGATTGATTTATGCGTAGAAGATCGTGATGCGTATTATGACGTGAAAGATGCTCTATATAAAGAAATAGAAGAAATGCAACCAGTAAATCGTCCGTTAGACACAGGATTCTTCTTTAAAGAAACGGTTTACTAAACGAGGAGGGTGTAGGAAATGACTGTACAAGAAATTTCACGAGTGATCGATGGCAAGCGCGTTATTGTGAAGAAACCTGAACTGTTAATCCCTGCGGGTAACTTAGAAAAATTAAAAGTAGCTATCCATTATGGGGCAGATGCTGTATATTTAGGTGGACAAGAATTTGGTCTTCGTTCGAATGCAGGTAACTTTACGCTGGAAGATATGGCAGAAGGCGTTGAATTTGCAAAGAAATATGGAGCGAAAATATATGTAACAACAAATATTTTCGCACATAATGAAAATATGGATGGGCTAGAGGAATATTTAAAAGGGATTGAAAAAGCTGGCGTAACGGGAATTATCGTTGCTGATCCGCTTATCATTGAGACGTGTAAACGTGTAGCGCCTTCTGTTGAGGTGCATTTAAGCACACAGCAATCACTATCCAACTGGAAAGCAGCACAGTATTGGAAAGAAGAAGGTTTACATCGTCTTGTATTAGCTCGTGAAGCAAGCTATGAAGAAATGAAAGAAATTAAAGACAAAGTGGATATTGAAATTGAAGCATTCGTCCATGGTGCAATGTGTATCGCATATTCAGGAAGATGTACACTAAGTAACCATATGACAGCGCGTGACTCTAATCGTGGCGGTTGTTGCCAATCTTGCCGCTGGGATTATGATTTAGTTCAAACAGTATCACAACATAAAGATGCAAAAGAGCTTCCTCTATTCCAAGAAGAAGATGCTCACTTTGCGATGAGTCCAAAAGATTTAAATTTAATTTTATCAATTCCGAAAATGATTGAAATTGGAATCGATAGTTTAAAGGTAGAAGGACGTATGAAATCAATCCATTACGTAGCGACTGTAGCAACTGTATATCGTAAAGTAATTGATGCTTATTGTGCGGATCCGGATAACTTTGAGTTTAAACAAGAATGGTTAGATGAGCTTGATAAATGTGCAAATCGTGATACAGCTCCTGCATTCTTTGAAGGGGTTCCAGGACATCAAGAGCAAATGTTTGGAAATCATAGTAAGAAAACAACGTATGATTTTGCTGGTTTAGTGTTAGATTATAATGAAGAAACGGGCATCGTAACGCTTGAGCAACGTAATCATTTCAAACCAGGACATGAAGTGGAGTTCTTTGGACCAGAAATAGAAAACTTTACGCAGACGGTGGAGAAAATTTGGGATGAGGATGGAAACGAATTAGATGCAGCGAGACATCCGTTGCAAATCGTGAAATTCAAAGTGGATCAACCAGTGTATGTGAATAATATGATGCGCAAAAGCATACTTCAATAAGAAAGAGTGGTAGTCGAATGGGGACGAATAAGCCTGTTGTAATTGGAATCGCTGGTGGTTCAGGATCAGGAAAAACAAGTGTAACGAAAGCGATTTTTGACCATTTTAAAGGTCATTCCATTTTAATCTTGGAGCAAGATTATTATTACAAAGATCAAAGCCATTTACCAATGGAAGAGCGTTTAAAAACAAATTATGATCATCCGCTTGCGTTTGATAATGATCTGTTAATTGAACATTTGCAGCAGTTGCTTGCATATGAGCAAATTGATAAGCCTGTATATGACTATACATTGCATACGCGTTCAGAAGAAATTATTCCAGTTGAGCCGAAAGATGTAATTATTTTAGAAGGAATTCTTATTTTAGAAGACCCACGTCTTTGTGAGTTGATGGACATTAAGTTATTTGTTGATACAGATGCTGACCTTCGTATTCTGCGCCGCATGCAGCGTGATATTAAAGAGCGCGGTCGTACGATGGATTCAGTTATTGATCAGTACGTAACTGTTGTACGTCCAATGCACAATCAATTTATTGAGCCTTCTAAGAAGTTTGCGGATATTATTATCCCTGAAGGTGGACAAAACCATGTTGCAATTGATATTATGGTGACAAAAATTGCAACAATTCTTGAACAAAAAGTAAATTTGTAATAGCATAGTAAAAGATATACGGTAGGAAGGGATTTTTTCCCTTCCCATCGAATACAATGAAACATGCAACCTCATCTATATATAGGTGAGGGCATATTTATATCAACTTTCCATACATATCTTCTTTATATAAAGAAGAATTGGAAATACGGGGTTGTATGTGACAACTCCGCTAGTGCAAGGGTACTAGAAACCTCCGCTAACAATGGAAGCGGAGGAGTTTTCATATGGAACTCCTCTTTTTTTCGGGGGATTGGTATATAAAAGGAGTGGAAAATATGTCAACAGAAAAAACATACCCTATGACGCAAGAGGGTAAGCAAAAACTAGAGAACGAACTTGAGCAATTAAAAACAGTAAGACGTAAAGAAGTAGTGGAACGTATTAAAATCGCACGTAGCTTCGGGGACCTTTCTGAGAACTCTGAGTACGATGCAGCAAAAGATGAGCAAGCGTTCGTAGAAGGACGTATTACACAATTAGAAAATATGATTCGTAACGCAGTTATCATTAAAGATAATGGCGAAGTATCTACTGTTGTTACATTAGGTAAAACAGTAACATTTAAAGAATTACCAAATGGAGATGAAGAAGCGTACACAATCGTAGGTAGTGCGGAAGCTGATCCATTTGAAGGAAGAATTTCTAACGATTCTCCAATCGCAAAAAGCTTATTAGGTAAGCAAATTGGTGAGAAAGTAACAATCCAAACACCAGGCGGAGAAATGCAAGTAGAGATTGTCTCTGTAAAATAATAAAAAAATCACTCGTGTAAAAACGAGTGATTTTTTTATTTGTATAAAAGATGAAACACTCCGTCCAAACTATAATAGACGAGGTGTTTTTTTATGAAAATAAAACGGAGAATTACAATTGTTTTAATTTGTTTTATGGGCATTATGTTTTTATTGCTTTGTCGTTTAATTCAAATCCAAATTATAGATACAGAATCATTTACTGATCGCAAAATAAATTTAATTGAAAAAAGTGTTACGCAACGTACGCAATCCATTGCAGTAGACGATGGACGTGGGCAGTTTATAGATCGTAGTGGTAAAGAAATAGGTGAGGAAAAGTATCCTGTTTTAATTGTTTTTCCATTTTTACAAATAAAAAATGACATGTTAGAGAAAATCGCGCATATCATTGGTGTGTCGAGACAAGAGATCAGAAGACAAATGAAAAATAAAAAAAATGCATTTATACTGCAAGGGGAAACTGCTCCATTTCGAGTGACACGAGAGCAGATGGAGAAGGTGAATCAATTACATGTATTAGGTATTGTAGCAGCTGAAGTGCGATTAAAACAAACTGGGGAGATAAATCATTTAATTGGTGATGTAGGGGAGAACGAAAGAGAATTTCAAAAGCGATATGGAGAAGTGAAAAAAATTTCAAAACAAACGCCGATAGGTATTTCAGGATTACAGCAATCTTTTGATGAATTTTTATTGACTGATGGAGAGGCAAAAGTATTGTATCAAGTAGATCGGCAAGGAGAACCAATTTTCGGAAAGCAAGCGAAATATACTTCACCAGGAAATCCATTTTACCCAGTTAGGATTCAAACTACTTTACATAAAGGGTTGCAGCAAAAAGCAGAAGAAGTGATTGAAGCAAATGAAATAAAGAAGGGGGGATTAGTATTACTTGATGTAAAGACAAATGAAATATTAGCGATGGTCAGTAAGCCGTCTTTACAAGTAAGAGATAAGAATTTATATAAGACTACACTTGAAAATCAAATGTTAACGCCGCATTTTCCAGGCTCTGTTTTTAAAACAGTAGTTGCAGCTGCAGTCATTGATCAAAAAGTAAATTTGTTTAATCGGACATTTAATTGTAATAAAGATTTATATGGTGAAAACGACCCACAAGTTATGATGGGTACACTTAACTTCAAAGAGAGCTTTGCTAGGAGCTGTAACAGGACATTTTCCGAGTTAGGTAACGAGCTATTACAAAAGGATAGGACGGTGCTAGAAACATACGTAGCAGCTTTAGGAGCAAATGAAAAGGTCGGATGGAAAGGTTCTGTATTTCATACACCTCATTTCGAGCAAATGCCAGAAGAAAAAGGCACTACTATTTGGGGGAATGAAGAAAACAAAAATAGTAAAAAAGCGGTAGAGCAAACAGCGATTGGACAGAAAGATGTACGTATATCACCTCTAGCAATTGCTAATATGATGGCGACGATTGCGAGGAATGGAGAAAAGATGGAAGTGAAAGCTGTTGAAAAAATAGTATATAAAAATGGAGCGGATTTTTTTACATTTGAGAACCATACGTTACATGGAAAACAGCTTTCGTATGAAACAGTGAAAACATTACAAGAGTTATTAAGAGGCGTTGTAACAAGGGAGAAAGGAACAGGAACGGCATTCCGCTCGTTACCGCTCAGTGTCGCTGGAAAATCCGGGACAGCGCAAACAGGGAAAGGGACGAGGGTGAATCGCTGGTTTGCAGGTTATTTTCCGTATGAGAATCCAAGATATGCTTTAGTTGTTGTTGATCTAGAGACTGATAACAAAGTGAATAAAGTAACACCTATTTTTAAAGATATGGTAGGAGCAATCTATCAATTGGAGAATGAAAAGTAATCTTGCAATTTATAGTGAATTGTTTTCATTTCATGAAAATATCATTGTAAATGTTCAACCTTTCTAGATTTAATGTTACAATAGCAATTAGGAAAAACTGCATGGAGGTTTGGAGAATGGCAGGAGGATCAAGATTCCAACAGAAACAACAAAAACGTCGTCAAAACGGTGTTTTAAATATTGCAATCGCTATTGTATTACTATTAGTAGCTATTGTAGCATATCAATTGTTCGTTCCTAGTACGAAAGAGCAAGCATCTTCTACTGATAAGAAAGTCTCTCAACAAACAACAAAGAATGAGAAAGCTGGAAAATCAGAAGATAAAGAATCTGCTAAGAAAAAAGAAAAAGAAAAAGAGCAAGCAGAAGCTAAGCAAAAAGCTGAAGAAGAGAAGTTAAAGGCTGAGGAAGAAAAGAAAAAAGCTGAAGAAGAAGCGAAAGCTAACGAGAAAGTATCAGCTGAAAAAACTGTATCCAAGGCAAAAGAGGCTTATACAAAACCTTCTTGGAAAGCTGTAGGAACAGAACAAGGTTCATCACCAGCGATGACGTTTAAACAGGGGTCATCAGATTGGAATGAGATGCAAAGTGCAATTGCTGCAGGTATTGAAGTACCGAAGGAGCAATTAGTATTCCATTTTGTTGGAAGAGACAAAACTGGAAAGAGTAAAGCTTATGGTGACGTTCAAGATAAGCAAAGTGGAAAAAGATATTACGTAAATATTGATTGGGTAGACAATGAGGGCTGGAAACCAGTACTTGTTCAAACTCTAAACTAAAAAAGAGAAGCTCCTTAGGAGCTTCTCTTTTTTAGTTAACGCAATTTCTTTAATTTAAAATGAACAACCGCGCTATAATACGGTCTTTTGCTTTCAGGATCCATAACCATTTGATGTGAGATGTGATGAACTTCAAGCATAAGTGCTTTATTATTATCGATTTGTTCACTAATTTTTCGTTCTAAAGAAGCTAAGTCTCCCGCTTCAAAAAATTCTACTTTATCTTCTAACATTTCAAAGGTAAATGACATGAAGACGGCCCCTCTCCTATGTAATCAACTATAGTGTAACAAAGAAAAGAAGGAAATACCATGTACATTTCAATTGACATTTTTAGAAAGAGGGAATATCATACTGATAAAACCGATAAGAAAAAGGGGGATTTTTATGGGCACAGAATTTAATGGTTTATTTGATGAGTGGGCTCATACGTACGACTCATTCGTACAAGGCGAAGATATACAATATAAAGAAGTTTTCGCCCATTATGAGGATATTCTAGAGGATGTAGTTAACAAGTCATTTGGTAATGTATTAGAATTTGGTGTCGGTACAGGTAATTTAACAAATAAATTATTACTTGCTGGCCGCACAGTTTACGGTATAGAACCGTCGCGTGAAATGCGTATGATTGCAAAAGAGAAATTGCCAAAAGAATTTTCGATTACAGAAGGTGATTTTCTTTCGTTTGAAGTCCCAAATTCAATTGATACCATTGTAAGCACCTATGCATTTCATCATTTAACAGATGATGAAAAAAATGTAGCGGTTGCGAAGTATAGTCAATTGCTAAACAAAGGTGGTAAAATAGTGTTTGCTGATACGATATTTGCAGATCAAGATGCATATGATAAAACTGTTGAAACTGCAAAACAAAGAGGTTTTCACCAGTTAGCAAACGATTTGCAAACGGAATACTATACATGTATTCCAGTTATGCAGACTATTTTTGAAAACAATGGCTTCCATGTAACGTTTACGAGATTAAATCATTTCGTTTGGGTAATGGAGGCAACTAAGCAATAGAAAGAGGGATTAGATTGAGAATTGCTGTAATTGGAGCAATGGAAGAAGAAGTACGTATTTTACGTGACAAATTAGAACAAGCAGAAACAGAAACGGTTGCAGGTTGTGAATTTACGAAAGGGCTATTAGCAGGACATGAAGTAATCTTGTTAAAGTCTGGTATTGGTAAAGTAAATGCAGCGATGTCAACGACAATTTTATTAGAAAAATATAAGCCTGAAAAAGTAATTAATACTGGTTCAGCTGGTGGATTCCATCATTCTCTAAACGTTGGTGATGTAGTTATTTCCACTGAAGTTCGTCACCATGACGTAGATGTAACAGCATTTAACTATGAATATGGTCAAGTACCAGGAATGCCGCCTGGATTTAAAGCTGATGAGGCGTTAGTTGCATTAGCTGAGAAATGTATGCAAACTGAAGAAAATATTCAAGTTGTAAAAGGCATGATTGCAACAGGCGATTCATTTATGAGTGATCCGAACCGCGTTGCAGCCATCCGTGATAAATTTGAAAATCTTTATGCGGTAGAAATGGAAGCAGCAGCTGTCGCACAAGTATGCCACCAATATGAAGTTCCGTTTGTTATCATTCGCGCACTTTCTGATATTGCTGGTAAAGAATCAAATGTTTCATTTGATCAGTTTTTAGATCAAGCAGCTCTTCATTCTACAAACTTTATCGTAAAAGTGTTAGAAGAGTTAAAGTAATGTAACAAAAAGGCAACTGTCTCATATAAAGAAAATACATACAGTTGCCTTTTCTTTATTGGCAAACAAGGGGGAGAACACGATGAATGTATATCGTGGAGTTCATGAGTTAATTGGTCATACACCAATTGTAGAAATTACTCGTTTTTCACTTCCGAAAGGGGTCCGCTTATTTGCAAAGCTTGAATTTTATAACCCAGGCGGAAGCGTTAAGGATCGTTTAGGAAGAGAATTAATCGAAGATGCGCTAGAAAAAGGGCTTGTTACCCAAGGTGGAACAATTATTGAACCGACTGCTGGGAATACTGGTATTGGACTGGCACTTGCAGCATTAGAACATGATTTACGTGTTATCGTTTGTGTACCAGAGAAATTTAGTATTGAAAAACAAGAATTAATGAAAGCACTAGGTGCAACGGTCGTGCATACACCGACTGAGCAAGGAATGACCGGTGCAATTGCAAAAGCAAAAGAATTAGTAAATGAAATACCGAATTCATACTCTCCAAGTCAGTTTGCGAATGAAGCAAACCCGCGTGCTTATTTCAAAACACTAGGTCCTGAACTTTGGGATGCACTGAATGGAGAGATTAACATATTTGTTGCTGGAGCAGGAACTGGCGGTACGTTTATGGGGACTGCATCTTATTTGAAAGAAAAAAATATAGATATTAAAACAGTTATCGTAGAGCCAGAAGGATCTATTTTAAATGGTGGTAAGGCTGGTTCACATGAGACCGAAGGAATTGGACTGGAATTTATCCCGCCATTTTTGAAGACATCTTATTTTGATGAAATTCATACGATTTCTGATCGAAATGCATTTTTACGAGTGAAAGAATTAGCGCAAAAAGAAGGACTTCTCGTTGGGAGCTCTTCAGGAGCAGCATTTCATGCGAGCTTACTTGAGGCAGAGAAGGCAGCACCAGGTACAAATATTGTAACCATTTTTCCTGATAGTAGTGAGCGCTATTTAAGTAAAGACATATACAAAGGATGGGAATAAAAAATGAGAGCAAAGACAAAGTTAATTCATGGTATTCGCATAGGAGAACCTTCAACTGGATCTGTAAACGTACCGATCTATCAAACAAGTACGTACAAACAAGAAGCGGTTGGTAAGCATCAAGGATATGAATATTCACGTACAGGTAACCCAACACGTGCAGCTTTAGAAGAAATGATTGCTGTATTAGAAAATGGTCATGCTGGATTTGCATTCGGTTCTGGAATGGCTGCTATTACAGCGACAATTATGTTGTTCTCAAAAGGTGACCACGTTATTTTAACAGATGATGTTTATGGTGGAACGTATCGTGTTATTACGAAAGTATTAAACCGCTTCGGTATTGAACATACATTTGTAGACACAACAAACTTAGAGGAAGTTGTAGAAGCAATTCGTCCAAATACGAAAGCGATCTATGTGGAAACACCAACGAACCCATTACTAAAAATTACTGATATTAAGAAAATATCTACTCTTGCTAAAGAGAAAGATTTATTAACAATTATTGATAATACATTCATGACGCCATATTGGCAGTCGCCGATTTCTTTAGGAGCAGACATTGTACTTCATAGTGCAACGAAATATTTAGGAGGTCATAGTGACGTAGTTGCAGGTCTAGTAGTGGTAAATAGCCCACAACTAGCAGAAGACCTTCACTTTGTACAAAACTCAACAGGAGGTATTCTTGGACCACAAGATAGCTTCTTACTACTTCGCGGTTTAAAAACATTAGGAATTCGTATGGAAGAACATGAAACGAATTCACGCGCTATTGCTGAATTCTTAAATAATCATCCAAAAGTAAATAAAGTATATTACCCAGGTCTTGAATCACATCAAAACCACGAATTAGCAACAGAACAAGCAAATGGATTTGGTGCTATTATTTCGTTTGATGTAGATAGTGAGGAAACATTAAATAAAGTACTTGAGAAACTGCAATACTTTACACTTGCTGAAAGCTTAGGAGCAGTAGAAAGTTTAATTTCTATCCCATCTCAAATGACACATGCATCAATCCCAGCAGATCGCCGTAAAGAATTAGGAATTACAGATACATTAATTCGTATTTCTGTCGGTATTGAAGATGGTGAAGATTTAATTGAAGATTTAGCACAAGCGCTAGCGTAATAAAAAATGCACTGCTAATGTGGAGCAGTGCATTTTTATTATGTTAATTTGTGAAACATTTCACAAATTAGACATACACAAATGAAATGATTTCATGTATATTGAATTCATGAAATGTTATTCACGAGTAAACTTGTGAAATGTTTCACAAACAATGGGATTCATGTAGGACGGTAACTCTATTTTTTTTCGCTAATCGGGACTTATTATGACCTGTAGGGACTTATAAAGACCGTGATAACAGAATAGGAGGAAATTTACATGGTAGTCAAAGAGAAAGTTGTAAATGAAATGCAAGAGGTAAAAGAGATGATTGATACGTTAGTAAATAACGGTCAACAAGCTTTACAAGCAGTAGAAAGTTTTACACAAGAGCAGATTGACAACATTGTTCATGAAATGGCATTAGCAGGTGTTGATCAACATATGCCACTTGCAAAATTGGCTGTTGAAGAAACAGGCCGTGGTGTCTATGAAGACAAATGCATTAAAAATATTTTTGCCACTGAATATATTTGGCATAGTATAAAGCAAGATAAAACGGTAGGAATTATTCACGAAGATCCTCATGAAGAAATAATAGAAATTGCAGAACCTGTCGGTGTAGTAGCTGGGGTAACACCAGTAACGAATCCAACGTCGACAACAATGTTTAAAGCTTTGATTGCGATAAAAACGAGAAATCCAATTATTTTCGCATTTCATCCTTCTGCACAAAATTGTTCGGTGGCAGCAGCGAAAACCGTATATGATGCAGCAATGAAAGCTGGTGCACCAAAACATTGTATTCAATGGATTGAAAGACCGTCTGTCGAAGCGACAAAACAATTAATGAACCATGAGGGTGTGGCACTCGTTCTAGCAACTGGAGGCGCTGGTATGGTGAAATCAGCTTACTCTACTGGAAAACCAGCACTAGGTGTAGGGCCTGGTAATGTACCGTGTTATATAGAAAAATCAGCACATGTAAAACGAGCTGTTAATGATTTAATTTTATCGAAAACATTTGATAACGGTATGATTTGTGCATCGGAACAAGCAATCATTGTCGATAAAGAAATCTATGATGATGTTAAAACAGAAATGATCGAAAACAATTGTTACTTTGTAACAGAAGAAGAAAGAAAAAAATTAGAAAAGCTCGTTATAAATGAAAATACATGTGCAGTAAATAGTGATATTGTAGGAAAATCAGCACAGTATATTGCCGAATTAGTTGGGATTACTGTTCCTGAACATACAAAAATGCTTGTAGCTGAAATTCAAGGTATCGGAGCAGCATACCCGTTATCTCGTGAGAAACTGAGCCCAGTATTAGCCTGTGTGAAGGCGAATTCATTAGAAAAAGGATTTACATATTGCGAAGAAATGTTGAACCTCGGTGGTTTAGGACATTCAGCAGTTATTCATTCTACAAATAAAGAAGTGCAAAAGCAATTTGGATTACGTATGAAAGCTTGCCGTCTCATTGTAAATGCACCTTCATCACAAGGTGGAATAGGGGATATATATAACGGATTTATTCCATCACTTACACTTGGTTGTGGTTCTTACGGAAAAAATTCAGTTTCCCAAAATGTAACAGCGACTCATTTATTAAATATAAAAAGGCTGGCAAATAGAAAAAAGAATATGCAGTGGTTCAAATTGCCGCCAAAAATTTATTTTGAAAAACATGCTACAGCGTATTTAGCAAATATGCCTAACATTTCACGTGCATTTATTGTAACGGATCCTGGAATGGTTGAACATGGCTATGTGGATACAGTCACGCACTATTTAAACAAGCATGCAAATGATGTGAAAATTGAAGTTTTCTTTGAGGTCGAACCAGATCCATCAGATGAAACTGTCTTTAAAGGTGCGGAAATGATGAGAAGCTTTAAGCCAGATGTAATTATCGCACTTGGTGGTGGTTCAGCTATGGATGCAGCAAAAGGAATGTGGTTATTCTATGAGCATCCAGAAACGACATTCTATGGCATTAAACAGAAGTTTTTAGATATAAGAAAACGTACATGTAAATATCCGGAATTAGGAAATAAGGCGCAGTTTGTTGCGATTCCAACAACATCAGGAACAGGATCAGAAGTGACACCATTTGCGGTTATTACAGATAAGAAAAATAATATAAAGTATCCGCTCGCAGATTATGAATTAACACCAGATGTAGCAATTGTTGATCCGCAATTTGTAATGACAGTACCACCACATGTAACAGCAGATACTGGTATGGATGTTTTAACACATGCAATTGAGGCGTATGTGTCTGTTATGGCAAATGACTATACAGATGGATTAGCATTAAAAGCTATTGATCTCGTATTCAAATATTTACCGAGAGCATATAAAGATGGAAATGATGAAGAAGCACGGGAAAAAATGCATAACGCTTCTGCAATTGCAGGGATGGCATTTGCAAATGCTTTTCTAGGTATTAATCACAGCTTAGCACATAAAATTGGTCCAGAATTCCATATTCCGCACGGACGTGCAAATGCAATTCTTATGCCGCATGTAGTCCGCTATAATGCTATTAAGCCAAGAAAACACGCATTGTTCCCAAAATATGAGCACTTTGTAGCAGATGAACGCTATGCACATATTGCGAGAATGCTCGGGCTTCCAGCAAGCTCAGTAGCAGAAGGTGTGGAATCACTCGTCAAAGCAATTATTGAGCTTGGAAAAAGCTTAAATATTAATATGAGTATTGCCGGACAAGGGGTAGATAAAGAGCAATTTGAAGAGGTTGTTGGAGTATTAGCAGAAAGAGCTTTTGAAGATCAATGTACAACTGCTAATCCAAAGTTACCGCTTATTTCAGAGCTGAAAGAAATTTATATGGAAGCATATAAAGGTGAATAATGATTAAAAAAGAGCCGCAGTAAAGCGGCTCTTTTTTTGTTGGAAAACATCTCCCAGAATGGCTGTATTTACTGGTCTTTCAGTTTCATAGAATATGATAAAGTGAAATGGAGGAGTGAGAATATAATGAAAGAATTACAAGGGAAAATAGAAGATTATACTAGGTTCGGACAAATTCTTCTCGCTGTAAGTACATTGTTAATGGTTGGCTTGTTGATTCCGGATGGAGCAAAAGAGACAATCCAATTTTTTGTTATGATGGGGAGCATCGTTATATTTTTAAGTTTATCGTTCTTTTTCTTTCAGCGTGTGAAAGTGATGCGTGACCAGTTAGAGGAAAATGAATGTGAATAATATTGTTAACTAGAGCACGGCGAAAAGAAAGAATCTTTTTGTCGCGCTTTTTGTTTTTTGTAGAAAAATGTATGCGTTTCATGTTGACAATGATAATCCTTATCAATTAAAGTAGAATAGTAGTTAATGATTATCATTATCAATTAGAGGTGAAGGAATGAAAAAATCTATTACGCTATTTACAGCGTTTTTATCTATTTTTTTCTTGTTAATAGGTTGCAGTGCCAAAGAGGACGAAAAAGCGTCTGCAACCAAAACAGAAAAAGGAAAAGAAAAAATCGAAATTACCGACCTGTCAGGGAGAAAGGTAACATTCGATAAAGTACCAGAAAGTTTTGCAACATTAAGTATGGGAGACATGGATATTATTCATGCTTTAGGTGGAAAAGTAGTAGGTCGTCCGGATACGAAATTAACTCTTCCAGAGGAGTTAAAGAAAGCAAAAGTAATCGGGAATGCACATCAACCGAACTTTGAGCAAATTGCTAGTTTAAAGCCCGATGTACTTGTTGCTAACAATGGATTCCAAAAGAATGTGCCAACGGTTGAAGGACAGGGAACGAAAGTAATCATTTCTTCTGCGAATTCTGTACAAGATATTCAAAAGAATATTGAATTATATGGAACGGTAATGAAGAAAGAAGATAAAGCAAAAGAACTTAATCAAAAAATCAATGATCAAATGAAGAAATATGAGAAAAAGAGCGATGTGAAAGCATTGCTAGTGTATGGCGCACCAGGTACTTATTTAGCGGCATTACCAACATCTTTATCAGGTGATGTTTTAGAAAAAACAGGCGGGAAAAATATTGCTTCTGATTTTCCAGAAACGAAAGAATATCCGCAATATGCACAGCTAAGTGTAGAACGTATTATTGAGGCGAATCCAGATGTCATTTATTTAATTACACACGGAGATCCAAAAAGTGTGAAAAAAGCATTCGAAGGCGAAATGATGAAAAATGAAGCGTGGAAAAATTTAGATGCAGTAAAACAAAACCGCGTAGTTATTTTGCCACCTGATTTATTTGGATCTAATCCTGGGACAAAAGTTACAGAAGCAATGGACTTTATGTATAAAAGTATACAAGATGTAAGGAAATGATACGTATGGAAAGTAGTGAAGTAGTAAGAGAAAAGGAACATCCTTTTGCGAAAAAAAGATGGATAATAGCAGTTACTTTAGTTGTATTAACAATTCTAGGCCTCTTTTACGGACTTTTCGCAGGAAGTTTATCTTTTTCTGTACGAGACATTCTAACAGGTATACAAGATGAAGGTTCGACAGTTCATCGAATTGTATGGGATCTTCGCATACCGAGAGTTCTCGTTGGGTTTATAGTAGGAACATGTTTAGCTGCATCTGGTACACTGCTGCAAGGGGTTATGAGAAACCCTCTTGCAGATCCTGGTATTATCGGGGTTTCATCTGGGGCAGGCCTTGTAGCAATTGTCATCATGATTTTATTCCCACAGCATCTAGCTTTTTTACCACTAGGGGCGTTTTTAGGAGCTTTCATAACAGCGATGGTTATTTATGCTTTATCATGGCAAAAAGGGGCACCACCTTCAAGAATCGTCTTAGTAGGAGTGTCAATCAATGCATTAATTGGTGCAGCAACGTCAGCTTTAATGTTATTACATAGTGACAAAGTACAATCCGTGTTACCGTGGCTAGCGGGCGGCATTGGTGGTGTAAGTTGGGCACATTTAAACATGATTATTTATTATGCAATATTCGCCATTATATTAGCTTTCTTTGGTATTAAGCATATTCGAGTGTTAATGCTTGGAGATGAAATGGCAAAACTATTAGGACATAATGTGGAAAAAAGTCGGTTTTATTTAATCGTAGTAAGTACATTATTAGCTGGAATTGCGGTAAGTGTGTCTGGTCTTATTGGATTTGTCGGTCTTGTCGTACCACATATGCTACGTTTATTAGTTGGAAATGATTATAGATATTTGCTACCTTTATCATGCCTTGGCGGCGGGGTATTACTTGTTTTTGCGGATGCAATAGCTCGAAGTTGGTTTGACCCAATCGAATTGCCTGTTGGTATTTTACTGTCCTTCTTAGGTGGTCCTTTCTTCTTATATTTAATTCATAGAGGAGGAAAACAACGTGATTTCCGTTAACAAAGTGTTTTATGCACACTCTGAAAGATTTCAAATGCAAAATATGAATGTACATATTAAGGCTGGAGAAATCGTTAGTTTAATTGGTCCGAATGGATCGGGAAAATCTACTTTGCTTCGTTTAATAGCAAGGCTACTGAAACAAAGCGAAGGGGACATCATTTTAGATGGGAAAAATATTCATATGATGAAGAGTGCTGATGTAGCGAAGCAATTAGCGATGTTACCACAAATGCATGATCATCAATTAGATTTGACAGTGAAAGAACTAATTGAGTTCGGAAGAGGTCCACATAAATCATGGAGTAGCCGCTTAAATAAAGAAGATGAAGAAATTGTTGATTGGGCATTGTCTGTTACAAATCTTGAAGGGTATGAATATCGTCTTTTACATTCTTTATCAGGAGGGGAACGGCAACGTGCTTGGATTGCGATGACGCTAGCGCAACGTACAAATGTCTTATTATTGGATGAACCAACAACCTTTTTAGATATCGTTCACCAGTTGGAAGTAATGGAACTTGTGAAACGATTAAATGAGGAGTTTGGAATGACAATTATAATGGTTTTACATGACATTAACCAAGCTGCTCAATATAGCGATCGTTTACTCGTATTAAAGCGAGGAAAGATTCAGTATGATGGTATACCAGAAGAAGTACTATGCCATGAAATGTTTCAACATGTATTTGGCATAGATGTAGATATTTTTCAAGGAAATGACAAACCGTTTTTTACACCGAAACGAATTTCTAGAAGGGGAGAAGAGCGATGCAAACAGAAGAGCGTATTACCACTGAATTAGTAAGAGAATTTGTTATGGCAGCTCACGGGGATTTAGAGAAAGTACAAGAGCTATTGGTTGAATCACCAAGCTTACTTCACGCCTCTTATAATTGGGGTGGATCAGATTGGGAAAGTGCGTTAGGCGCATCGGCACATGTAGGTCGTAAAGATATTGTTCTTTATTTACTAGAAAAGGGTGCTCGGATGGATATTTTTGCAGCAGCTATGCTTGGTGAATTAGAAGTTGTACAAGCTATTTTAGTAGCTCAACCAGAAGCATTGCGTGCATCTGGCCCTCATGGTATTTCTCTTCTTCAACATGCACGAATGGGTGGAGAGAAATCTAAGCGTGTATATGATTATTTAGCAATACTATCTTAATGAACGAAGGAAGTTCTTATGTGCGGTAAACTTTTCACTTGAAACAATTGGAAAGTTTACCGCCCGTTAGAACGGGATAAGTATCTAGTATATTTGAAAATCCTACACCCCCCTCAATTGTAGTTTTCTTTATGCTAGTTATGATATGGATGCAGTGGACAATATTTGTCTACTGCTTTTTTTAGTTATTAAGAATGAATATTCTGTATTTTATCGTTGGTTCATTTATCCCGCTATTTTCCAGGCAGTAAGACTCCCGCCTAAAAATTCGGCTAAAGCAAAGAAGTTAGACGGGAGATCAACTGCCCGTAAACGCCTAGTTGGTGAAGGCTAATAATCAGTGGGGATGAACAAAATTTCCCACTGATTAAAGTTTCACTTTATAATAAATAGTAACATTTCGTATACACACAAAACGTGATCGTGAAATGAAGAAAAAATTAGTGGAAAGGAGTGCCAGCATGTTTCATACAGAACGTTTACAAATTCGCAAATATACAATGGATGATTTACAGTTCTACGCTTCACTATGGGGGAACGAGAAGGTAATGCGTTATATTGGAAATGGGACGTTAAAAACATATATGCAGTGTAAAAAAAGTCTGGAGGAATGGGTGATTCCTAGCTATAAAAACGGTCTCGGTTTATTTGTATTGATTGAAAAGGAAACGGGAACAAGAATTGGTCATGCAGGGCTGGTAAAGCAGAAGATAGATGGAAAAGAGGAAATTGAAATTGGTTATTGGTTACTTCCTCAGTATTGGGGAAAAGGGTATGCAAAAGAAGCGGCGGCAGCATTTCGTGACTACGGTTTCCAAGCATTACGAATGAATAAATTAATTTCTCTTATTAATCCGAATCATCCCGCCTCAATATTTGTTGCTAGAAAAACCGGGCTCAGCTATGAGAAAACAACGTCATTTCATGGAATCGATGTTCTAGTTTATTCTATTAAGCGTGTTGGATGAAAAAATTACTTTTTTAAAGGTAAATTGCATTTTTTGAAGAATGGTATATGAAAATAAAGGGAGGGGTTACATGTACATTTATCATAATGGACTTATTATTCGTGAGGGAACGAGTAGCGTACCAGCATATGCAATTAAAGCTTTGTTTGAAGATGCCGGTTGGAGTAATGATAATATCCCTTCTTGGCAAATTGAAAAATTTACGATAGCATTCGAAAATTCAACATGGGCTTTCACAATTTGGGATGAGGAAGAGATGGTTGCGATGGTTAGAGTCATTTCTGATGGAATTATGATTGCGAACATAGTAAATTTAGTTGTGAAGTGTGAATATAGAGGGAAGGGATTAGGTAAGAAGCTTGTAGCTCTTTGCCTGCAAAAACTTCCCCACGGTGATTGGTTTGCGCATACATCAGCGAACAATTTTGATTTTTATAGAAGTTGTGGATTTGAAGTTAGAGAGCTATCGAGAAATGGAACATGTGCGTATTATGGATACCAAGTCGCGAAAAGAGATGGTCACCGATAAATGAATGGAAAGTAAAAAAGTATAGCGAGGTAATTTTGAGACTTTTGATAATAGAGAATGGATTGAGGCTCGTTTTATGATAAAATAAAAGAAAATTCTGTTTATTATTAGGGGGATAAAAATGAGTGTAAAAGCTGGGGATGTATTTAAATATGAAAGAAGATTTACTGAGGAAGAAGTTTTTGAATTTGCAAATATTACCGGTGATAAAGGTAGACACCATGTGGAATACGATGAAAATGGAAGATTAATGGTTCATGGTTTATTGACTGCTAGCATTGGGACGAAAGTGGGAGAAGAGTTACATTACATAGCAAGAGAATTAGTAAGTGAGTTTATTAGACCAGTTTTCACAGGAGATACGATCACTTGTGAACTAACTTTAACAAATGTTGAGAAAATGGAAGGCTATAAAAAAGTTTCAATCGAGTCAGTTTATCGCAATCAGCATGAAAAGACTGTACTAGTTGGGACAAGTTATGGAATTATAAGGGGATAAAAAAGAAGCCTGTTTAACAGGCTTCTTTTTTTTATTATTTAATAAACACGTTTTCGATTTTCCGCATAACTAGAGATGAGTAATAATGCAGTTTCTTCTCCTATATTACGAACAATATGAGGAACGCATGCATTCCATGAGAAAGAATCACCTTCTTCTACAATTGCAATATCTTCACCGTGCTGAACTTCTAGTTTTCCGCGTAATACAAGGTGACATTCTTCCCCTTCATGGGCATTTGGTGAGTTTTCTTTCGGGAATCCAGTAGGGATTTCTACTAAAGATAGGCGAAGGCCCCCTTGCTCCGCAACATGTTCAATTCTTTGCTCATCTTTGCCGTATACACTGTATTTCCGTTCTTCTTTTTTGACAATTTTTAATCGATCTTTTTGCTCTAACAATAAATAGGGAAGGGGAACGTTTAAAAAATTGGAGATCGTTTCTAAAGTTGAGATAGATGGTGATGTTTTATTATTTTCAACCTGACTCATAAATCCTTTAGAAAGACCTGTTCCCTCGCAAATTTGTGCAATTGTTATGCCTCTACGTTGACGGATTTCACGTATTGCAGAACCAATATTCATAAAATCAAGCTCCTTTTTGTAAACAACTATTTGTATCATAGCAAAAAAAATATATTTTTTCCCAGTGAAAATGAATTGACGAATAAAAAAAATTAGTGTATGTTTTGTAATGTAAATAAAAGTTTTGTATAAGAAAACTATAAAGGAGAGAATGAAATGAATCAACATATTGGTAACTTAATTATTCGTATCGTGTTAGGGGTAACATTCTTCATGCACGGTTTAACAAAATTCCAATCAGGAATTGACAATATTGCAGGGTGGTTTACAAGTATTGGTTTACCAGGAGGACTTGCATACGGTGTAGCAACAATGGAAGTAGTTGGTGGGCTATTATTAATTCTAGGTTTAGGTGTAAGATATATTGGGTTATTATTTGCACTTGTTATGGTTGGAGCAATCGTAAAAGTGAAATGGTCAGCTGGTTTATTGGGAGATGGAAAAAATCCTGGTTTCGAATTAGAACTTGCATTATTAGCAATGGGTGCATACTTATTTATTGCAAAAGCTGATGGTTTTGTAGATAATTTCTTAAAAGAAAAAATGTCAAAGAAGAACTAATTTAAATGGGGGGCTAACAAGATGAGTTTTCAACTTCATCCCGATACAACACTTGATGTTGTTCATTTATACGTATCTAATGTAAAGAAATCACTAGAGTTTTATACGGAAGTACTAAGTATGAAGGTGCTAAGAGAAGAAGAAGCAGTCGTTACATTTGGGAATGAAAATGATGAACCACTTCTTATCATTGAAGAAAAGAAAGAAGCTTTTCCGAAGCAAAGAGGAAGAACAGGGTTATATCATTACGCAATTTTATTACCAAGTAGACAGGATTTAGCGAATGTTCTTCGTCATCTTGTAGAGATGGTATATCCACTACATGGCGGAGCCGATCATTACTTTAGTGAAGCTCTTTATTTAGCTGATCCAGATGGAAACGGGATTGAAATTTATCATGATCGACAAAAAGAAGTTTGGCGTGATGAGAATGGAGAACTCCCATTTGTTAGTAACCCGTTAGCTGGTGAAGAATTATTACAGCAAGGAAGTACATGGAATGGCTTTCCAGCTGGTACTGTGATGGGGCATATTCATTTTCATGTAGCTGATTTAGAGGAAGCGAAACGTTTCTATGTTGATGGTCTTGGTTTTGAAGTAACGATTCCAGCTCGTAATGGAGCATTGTTCGTATCTGCAGGTGGTTATCATCATCATATCGGTTTAAATACATGGCAAGGTGAAGAGGTACCACCGCAAATGCCAGGTTCTGTTGGTTTGAAATATTTCACAGTTGTACTAGCGAATGAAAAACAAAAAGAGCAAGTATGTGAAAGCTTAAAAAATATTGGCAAGATTGCTACGTACAAAGATGGAATATTACAAGTCGAGGATCCATTTGGACATTGTATCCATTTCAAAATAAAAGGAGAAGCCTAAAAAGGCTTCTCCTTTTATTTTCTTATAATTGCTTTTTCGTTTTGTAAAAATAGTTCATCAAATTGTTTTGCAAGCTCAAAATCTAGTTTCGTTAAACCTTTTGCATTCCAAGATGACAAAGTAATAATAACTGCTTTATACTGGATAAGGATAAATGGATGGTGATTATGTTCTTCTGATAGTTTGGCGGCTTCAGAGACAAATTCGACTCCTTTTAAGTAGTCGGAAAACATATATTTTCGTTCAATCCATTTCTCATCTTTTACCATCCATTTATCTACCTTCAATAATTCTTCGTGAACTTCTTCTTCAGTTAATCTTAGCATCATTTTTCACATCCTTTACTGGAAGTAACGCAAGACCATTGTTAATAAGGCGTGTTACAGCTTCGTCAGTTGTGAAAGTAGAAAGTTGATGTAGTAATGCTGCCGATGTTTCATGCCCTTTGTTATGCTCTAAAAGTAACTCTAATACTTCAAGGCGCAGCAACCATTCTTTCGCATAAAATTTATTTAATACTTCTTGAATTGCTACTAATTGATCGATATGCGCGTCGTGTAAAATCCCTTCACTTCGAATATCTCGAACTGTTTGATACATACGTTCAAGTTCATTCAGTACAAGTGGAGCAGGAATTTCGTGAACTTCTTCATCCATTGGGAAAAATGCTGCGGCATCTGCGGCACCTGGGAATACTGAAGTGATTTGTGAGCCAACAGCCATATCAAATGCGCCCCATGAAGCATCAAATAAAACGCGGGCGTTATAAGTAACTGTGCAATCGATAAAGGAAATAAGAGCAATTTTCTTATCGTTTTTTACAATATCTGTTACTGTTCCTTTTACATGAATACCACTTGCAAAAGTAAACTCAGCGATAGTTCCAATTGTAATCCCTAATGATTGTAGTTGTTCGTCTGTACAATTTTCTAATGCAATATTTTCAGTGAGTAATCCAATCGGTGTTCCAAATCCGTCACTGTGTACAGAAGTAGAATGATTTGCTAACTGTTTATTATGAAGCGCTAATGCCGTTGGCGAATTTGTTCGCATGTAAATTAATTCACCTGCATCGTTTTCAATTGTCTCGCTAAATGTACCTGTAATTTGTAATCCACTATTTAGCTCAGCTGTTGCATAGTTCTCAGAGCGAATTGCTTTTTCTAAACCTTCTTTTCCACCTGTTTTAAAGGCCATTGTTTTAGAAAATGTTTCAAGCGCATCTGTTAATTCTTCAAAGGATTCACAAACAAATAGTTGTGGTTGCATTTTTGTTACGTCATAAGTTGTCCCTATACATGCTTCGATAGAAAATGGAACCTTTTCTACAGCGTCTGTTAAGCAATGTTTGCTTTCGCCAACAGAAGAAAGGAGACCAGCACCATATATCTTTGGATCATCTATATTTCCGATCAATCCATATTCTACTGTCCACCAGAAAAGACGTGAAATTTGTTCAGCTTCTGATAAACCAGAAACTAAGTTTTGTTTTTCAATTACAGCATTTTCAGCAGCCTTAACTTCATCAGGAGTAGAAGTAGGGCTTTCTTTTACTATCGTTAATGTACGAACAGCTTCAAATGCATCATGTTCTTCTTTTGTAGAGAAAGCTTTTGCACCAATTTGCCCAAAACGTTTCACATATTTTGCATATGTAGGATCAAGTAAAATCGGTGCGTGTCCTGCGGCTTCGTGTACGATATCTGGAGCTGGTGTGTACTCGATATTTTCTACTTTCCGAATATCTGTTGCGATCGGTAGTAATCCGTGTCCTTGAAAATCGAAGAATGCTACGCCGGGAATAAGTCCGTCAATCGTTACAGCGCCCCAGCCACTTGGTGCCAAACACTCATTCATTTCTTCTACTTTTGGAATTGCATCTATATTAATACCAGATGATTGTAGTCCGTTCACATAGGCTGGATGAGCAACGTCTTTTAAGAAGCTATGATTTTGTCTCATAATGTAACGCCACACAGCGTGATTCACCGGTGTGTATTGATCATAATGTTGTGTGGATACGAATGGTTTTAAATGCGATGGAATTTCTGTTTTCTTTGTCATTTAGACATCCTCCTTTTTTTCTATAAAATTGAATATCGATTTCGTATAGCTTGTATCACCTCCCTTCATAATTTGTAAGCGCTTATAAAATTTTATCATAAGATTCGGAATTATTTAACATCTGTTTCTGTGAGAAATAGAAAAAGCCCCTATCGGAAAGTCCGATAGGGGCGAAAGAATCGCGGTACCACCCTATTTGTAAGTGAAAATATACTTACATCTCAATTAATGATAACGGAAAAATTCCGTCTTTTCCTTCATGCATAAAAGCACTACGAAAAAGAAGCTCCAGAATTGTAATTCATACTTATATATGTGCTAATTTCCACCGACCATTAGCTCTCTGTAACAGGGATATAAGATACTACTGCGATTCTTTCAACGCGTATATATGAAATTGTGTAAGAGGATGGACGCAAAAAAGTCCCTATCGGAAAATCCGATAGGGACGATAAAAATCGCGGTACCACCCTATTTGTAAACAACTAATTGTTTACCACTCACTTTACGATAACGGAAAGATCCGTCTTTCTCTTCATGCATAAAAAGCATTACGGGAAAGAAGCTCCAGAATTGTAATTCACGCTTGTATATGTACTGATTCGCACCAACCATCAGTTCTCTGAGACAGTGATATAAGTCGCTACTAGTATTCCTTCAAAGCCGATATATAATTCGTTCAACTAAACTATGTTTTGTATTATAAAACTATATTAAAAAAATTGTCAACAAAAATTTTTTATCCCGTGTTAATGAGCAGTAAAATTCCTACCTCAAAATTCGGTTGGAGTAAAGAAGTGAGAGGGAAGATTAACTGCCCGTAACTCCCGATTGGTGAAGGCTAATAATCAGTGGGGATGAACGAAATCTCCACTGATTAAAGTTTCACTTTATTTCACTTCTAAACTAACAGTTAAATTAGAGGTATTGCCAGCTGCATCAGTTGCTACAATGTGAATAGTATTTTTCCCTTCTTGTAATTGAGTGCGATCGAAATAAATGTCATAGCTTTTCTCCCAAGGGTTCAGGAATGCCTGGTCCCATACACCATTTCCGTTAATTTCATATTGCATTCTCACTGGAATACCAGGTGCTATCCAACCAGATTCTGACATCCAATCTAGTAGAATATCATCAACTTTTCCTCTAATTACGAGATTTTCTTGGTCAACTTCGTATGTTAACTTAGGTGCAGTTCGATCAAGAAATACAGCAGCTGTTTGTTTTGTTTCTCCGCCAGAATTAGAAGCAACTGCTTCGATTTGATATAGCCCGTCAGCTAAAGGAGTGCCATCGGTTTTTGTACCATTCCATTTGAAAGGTTTGTATCCAGGAGTTGCATTTTTAGCTTGATGGATAATCCCTTGATACGTTACACGTTCTTTCGTAACTAAATTTGCATGCAATGTTACATCATCCACAGGCGCAACTAAATAGTAGTTGATGAGATTATCATCTAGTACGTGGTCGCCATTTGGGCTAAAAGTAGAATTAATAATTTCAAGTCCATCGATACGTTTATAATCTTTAGGATCGATACTAAATGTGAATGGAATTCGAATTTCTTCTTTTGCCCCTTGTTCTTTTACATATACATTTCCAGTATACACACCTTGTGGTAGTGAGCTATCTACAGTGATAGTAAATGGTTTTTCGGTACTACTATTCGGTTGAATGCTAATCGATGAAGGGACAGAAGCTTTTACTTTTGTGTTTGCATCTAGTAACTCCACACGAGTTGAAAAACTTTTCTTTTTACTAGAAAGGTTTTGTAATGTAACATTTTGCGTCAGTTTTACTTTTCCGCTATTTGGCTTAATAAGACCAAAGCTGACATTGTTAGGTTTTACTAATACATTTGTTTGAGCTGCTTTCGGAATGTTAATTAAACCTGATCCTTGTGCCATAACAGGGTATGTATTTTCATTGACATCATGTAATGTTTTTGCATTGTTAGCAAGAGCCGCTTTCAATTGTTCTGTCGTCCAATCAGGATGCATTTGACGCAAGAGGGCAACCGCTCCAGCTACTTGCGGAGCAGCCATACTTGTTCCGTTATGCGATTCATAGCCGCCTCGCGGTACTGTACTAGTAATTTGTACTCCAGGTGCAACAACATCAGGCTTTATTAGCCAACTTCCTTGTGATGGTCCTCTTGAACTAAAGTTACCGATAAGTTCTGTTTGCTTTGGTTGTCCAATTTTTATATTTTTCTTTCGTTTTGTAATTAAAGTTTTTAATTCTTCCCCATTTGTATTTGATAATTGCATTACTGGGACAGCTAGATGTTCACGTGAAAAATATTCCGGCATCATATTAATTTCTTTTTCGCTAGAGATTAATAACACACCAAGTGCCCCAGCTTGCTTCGCTTGTTCTGCTTTTACTAATGTACTAGAAGTACCTTGTAAAATAAGTGCGAATTTCCCTTTCACATCTTGTTTTGCATAATCACTTGGATTGCCATAACCAACGTATACAAGAGGGGAATCATTTCCTATTGGAAAATCGGATTTTGATAACGGTAACCCTTGATATGTTTTGCTGGAACCAGCTACTTGGAATGTTGGAAACGGGATAGAAACCGTAGATGCTCCAACAGAAATGACACTACTTGCGTTACCGGGAGCATCAACAGACCAAGGTTTTGGTCCGTCATTTCCATTTGAAACGACAGTAGTAACACCAAGTTTCGCTGCTCGTTCTAACGTTAATGTTACAGGCTGATCAGGTACATTTAAATCCTGCCCAAGGGAGAGATTTAACACATCTGCACCATCTTGAATCGCTCGCTCAATCCCTTGGATAATATCATCTGTTGTACCAGTTCCACCGTCATTCATTACACGATAGGCTAGAATAGAAGCGTTTGGAGCAATGCCTTTAATTTTTCCATTACCCGCAATAATTCCAGCTACATGAGTACCATGTACGTTACCATCCATTGGATCGCTATCTTCATCAACCGTGTCATATCCACCGATATAATTTGCCTTTAAGTCAGGGTGTGTATAGTCTACGCCAGAGTCGATAATGGCTACTTTCATGCCTTTTCCATCAAGCGGTTTGCCAGATTGATCTTTTAAATTCCACGCTTCAGGTGCACCAATTGTCGGTCCACCGATATTTGGTGCTTCTTCGTTAGTAGTACTTTTTGATGTTTCATGCAATTTATATGTTAAGTTCGGATAGACTGCTTTTACTTCAGGTAAAGAGGCAAGAGAGGTAATTTGATCTCCAGGAACTGAAATAGAGAATCCGGAAAATAACGTATTATACACTTCTTTAATTTTTGCACCAGGTGCTTTTTCTTTTATTTTCTTAGTCGTATCTTCTTGTGCTTTTTTTAGCTCAGCATGATAAGACTGCGCATTACTATTTTGTAAATCTGGAGCATGCTGAATATTACTTTGAGCAGCGAGAGGTGCATGTTGCAATTCTACAATTACTGATATTTCTTTTGTTGTTTTCGTTTCAACATTTTGAGCAATTTTATGTTCTCCCCACTGTTCAATCGTTGTTTTTAATTGTGGACTAAATTGCTTCTCCTTTTGTAGTGATTCAGCATGAGTGCTTAAAGCTCCAAAACTAGAAAAGACAAGCGCCATGCTTAATAGTGTAGATGTAGTTTTTTTCATTGATACTCCCCCTAATAAAAAGTGCCAATATTCAGAAATGGAATCTTACATTTTAGTTAGAACTTATAAATATAAATGTTGGCTAAACTATACTTTCGACATAATTCATACCAATCCTCTGTGAATTGAAAATTTCTTGGGAAATTTTTTCTGATTATGTCGAATCGATATTTTTCACATATTGTAGGAAGAAAGTGAGGAATGCTATGAGGGAAATGGAGTGATGGTATGAAAAGGCTAATAGTAAGTGGTAGTGTAGTGTTGTTTATGTTTTTATGTTCTATCGCTATTACTAGCGCAGAAAATAATAGTGTGAAAGTTGCTTTTATTCGTCATCATAACCTTTGGATTAAAGTTGATGGGAAAGAAAAACAACTTACAAAAGGAGAGAACATAACAGGGCCAAAGTGGTCACATGATGGAGAATGGCTGGCATATGTAAAAGGGGAGAAACAAAATATTCTTGAGTTATATCGGCTGAAAGATGGAAAGAAAGTTACGCCGTTTCACTCAGAAGCATCGAATTATCAATGGTCACCAACAGAAAATATAATTGCATTTATATTTACAGGTACATTGAATACATTTGATGTAGAAAAAAAGAATGCAGATTTTGAAAATGTATCGGCTGGTGTGGGTGATTATGCATGGTATCCTGATGGAAAGAACTTTCTTGTATCCTCTGAAGCGCACTTACTTCCAACAGGATGGACAGGGGCTCAGCTATATGAAGTGCAAAAAGATGCACATATGAATCCTCACAAAATGAAGCATTTGTATGCATTGCCAAATGAACATGATGATTTTCTAGCGCTAGTAGCAAGTGGCTTTAAGTGGTCACCAGATCAAAAGTGGATTTCATTTTTAGCGGTACCGACAGCTTCATGGTCAGCTGATAGTAATACGCTTTGCTTAGTTCGAGCAGATGGTAGTCGGTTTGAAATAGTAGATCAAATGCTATTAAATACAGAATGGTTCAAATGGGCGCCATCAAAAAACATATTGGCTTATATTGAAGGAAGCGGGAGAGTTGCATTAGAGAATAAACATTTAAAAATAAAAGAACTGCCAGCACTCCAGCAGCAAACATTTACGCCGAAAGGATATGTGGATTGGGATTTTACATGGAAGAACGATAATGTAATTATCGTTTCACGAGCAAAAGAGGGAGGGTTTGAAACTCTGCCAGAAAAAAGGCCATTTCCATCTTTATATGAGATAAATAGCACAAGCGATAAACAATATCAAATTACAAAGTCATCTAATAAGCAAGGCGATTATCATCCAATTTTCATGAAGAAGAGCAATCAATTAATATGGATACGTTCAGATCGTAAGAAAGCTAATATATGGATAGCTCATAGTGATGGAAAACATGAAAAAAAGTGGATTGAAAATGTAGATATACCAGAGTGGTATTATGAGAAATGGAATTGGGAAAATGTTATCTCGGTGAAATAACAGTAAAAAACTGCCTAAAAGATCGTTTTAGGCAGTTTTTTACTGTTATTTATGTGTTTTATTTGGCTTTTTTTTCGCTGGGTTTCCGTTCCCTTGGCGCTTTCTATTTTGTTCATCTTTTGCTTGTTTTTCATGTAGTGTATCTAAAAATTCATTCGAGTTACTCATGTTTATATCTCTCCTTTCATTTTGTCATGATTACTATAACCATTTAGGAGGATAATCATGAGTTAGAAGTTAGGCACTTAATTTTCTTCGATAATGTAAGTAAAATATTCCATACATAACAAATAGCATGAGTAAAACTTGTAACTCTACATTTGCCTTTAAAATAGCTGCGATAGGGTCTGGTAAGTACGGTGATTTATCATTTGTGCTTAAACCTAACCATTTATTTAAGAGGCTAATGGTACAAAACATAAAAACACCGGACCAGCTTGCCGTAATTGCTTTTTGTTTAATTTTTGTTTCACGTTCATCATCTGTAATCCAAGGATTAGCAGTTTTATCACTACTAAAGAAGCCGTTTATATATCCCCATACAATCATTCCAATAAAGACAATTATCCATTTCATATATGTAATTCTCCTTCCGGTGTAAAAAGTATTTTACATGCAATGTTGTAATATTTTACAAACCTTCGTGTCAAACCTTTTTTACATATCGGTTTTTATACAGCAGGAATAAAGAATGCAATAGGGAAGAAATATGTGTGAGGATTTTATAGTAAGAGGAGACTGAATATGAAAATCGTTTTTGTTCGGCATGGTGAAGGTAAACATACAACGGATTTACCAGAAAGTTTACAAGTGTTTGACCCACCATTGACGAGAGTAGGAAAGGCTCAAGCTAAATTACTTCAACGTGATGTATCATTACAAGAAGCGGATATATTAATTGTTAGTCCTACACTTAGAACTTTACAAACGGCGACAATATGGAGTGCGAAAGTAGCTTGTCAAAAAATAGTCCATCCATATGTATCTCCACGTATTTTTCCTTATCGAGAAGGAGCGAAAACATTACCGTGCGATTATATAGTAGATCAGGGAATGATAACAAAGTTATTTCCGCATTTTTCGATAGAGAAAAGCTCAAATAATCAGTTATGGAAGGAAGGTATAAACACTATTTCAGAGAATAGTTTTCAGCAAATAGTAGATGAATTTCTTCTTTGGTGTTATGAACTGGGTGCGGAAAGAATTTGCATTGTATCTCACGATGGAACAATTACAGCATATAGGCAATATTTACATAAAGTCGTTTTAACTAGATCAGATTTTTTGAAAGAAACAGGTATATATGAAATGGATTTATCCCATAAAAGTCTGATTGATAAGGGCTGATTATAGGATGGAGGTTGTTTGTTGAATATTGCATTAGTAGTTGGTTTTAATTCGGATTTAGAGGCGCAATCAATACGAGCATCTCTTGAGTATTTTGGTGCAAGAGTTGTGACATATTGGATTGGTAGACCGAAAGATTTTGTGGAAGTTCTTTCTGGAAAGAACTTATTTAACGATATTAATTATATTATTTTTTGCTTTCATGGTGAAGAAGGGAAGTTTGTCATGGAAGAGTTAGGCGAAGAAGTATATGAACAAGATGAACCGAGAGGGTATTTTGGTAAAGCAGAAATTTATAAATATGCAAAATTGCATAATACACATATTGTAAATAGCGGGTGCACATTAGGGGAGCAAAAACTTGCAAAATCTTTTTTACATAGTGGTGCAAAATCATATATTGGATCGATTGATTATGTAGATGGAAATGCAGCACTTATGTTTACTATACGCTTATTTTATGGGGTTATTAACCATGGGAAAACGTTAGAAGAAGCGTTTCAAGAAGCGAGTTTAATTGATGAGGAGACACATACATTTCGATTCTATAATTAGTGTGAAACACGTTTATTCTATATTCGAATAAACGTGTTTCACATTTAACTCACAATTTTTTTACATTTTTTTCAATGAAAATGATTATCACCTGTGGTATGATATGTTCAAGTTTTTACAGGTAATAAAAGTTACTATATAAACGTTAGTTTTTAATGTTTCATACACATGTCATGAATTATTCATAATTAACGTTTGAAAAATGAGTAACTAATGTTATTATATTAACTGTAACTAACTTAATTACAACTTTAGGAGGAAGATATGGTTATTCAATTTTTAAGAGAAAACAAAGCAGTTTCTTTTGTATTAGCAGTAATTCGAGTATATCTTGGTTACACATGGTTAATGGCTGGAATCGGTAAACTACAAGGAAAAGGATTCGATGCAACAGGTTATTTGCAAGGCGCAATTGAAAAATCTAAAGGTGCACAACCGGCTGTTCAATCTTGGTGGGCATCATTCTTACAAGAATTTGCAATTCCAAATGTAGATTTGTTTAATACGCTTGTAACATGGGGAGAAATTTTAGTCGGAATTGGTTTAATTGTAGGCTGTTTAACAAAAACAGCGGTCTTTTTTGGTCTTGTAATGAACTTTTCCTATATGTTTAGTGGGTCAATTGGTGTGAACCCTGAGATGGTTATCTTATCTATGTTTGTTCTTGTTGCCGGTATGAACGCTGGGAAATTTGGAATGGATGGCTTTGTTATCCCAAAAGTATTAGAATCAAAAACTCAAAAACGCCAAAAGCAAGCTGCTTAATATATGAAAACGGGTATCTCAAAATGAGATACCCGTTTATGTTATTTTTCAACTTTGATCGGATTGTTCTTAAAGAAGTCTTGTACATACCCGACAAATTCTTGTGGTTCTTGGCGAAATGGTGCATGATAACCTTTTTCAATAATATGTAAAGTGCTATTTTTTAAGAATTGATGATACGTTTCTCCTTCTTTCCAAGAAACGCTACTATCATTTCTGCCCCATATAATTAAAGTCGGCTGTTTCATTTCATTCGCATTAATTTTAAGACGTCTAGGCCATAGTTTCATTTTGTTATAATGCTCTTCATCGTTACGTTTGAATTTCACTTTGCTCTCATCATAATCAGTAATAGAAGAAACGGCATTTAAATCAGTCGGCAATTGTGGTTTTGGTGAGCCTTGTTTAGTAACGAATGTATGAGGACCACCTGTAGCATCAGTTAAAATAAGGTGAGTAACTGCTTCAGGATATAAATATGTTAAATTTAGAGAAATTTCTCCCCCCATGGAATGCCCCAGTATTGCGAATGAATCATACCCTAGTTTTTTCATTAATTTATAATACAAATTTGCATGAGTTGGAAAAGAATAATAAAAATCCATTGGCTTAGATGAGCGCCCGAATCCTAAAGCATCTACAGAAATAATTGTATGATCTTTTGCTAAATCGGAGTAAATCTTTTGAAAACCATCTGATGACCCTCCAAAGCCATGAATCATAAGTAAAGGTGGTTTTTCATTACCAATCTTTTTAAAGTAAATGGTTTGACCATCTATTTCTACCATTTTTTCCTCGGTAGCTAGTTTAGCTGTAATTGTATTTTTCACTTGCTTTACTTGTTCTACTGGCTTTTCTGCTGCACTACATCCTACTAATAGTGTAAGAGTAAGACAACCTACCATAAAATAGCTAAATCGCTTCAATTAGGTGTCTCCTTTCTAACATAACGCTGTATCTATCATAGCAAATAGCATATTACGATTTCCAGGAAGTTGGCTACCATTTTTTATCATAAGAGGTGAAAGGAGCGTTTCTTGGAAATTTTCTGTTTGAAGAAATTTACGAAATATAAATTGTGAGTGTGGGACATCAATTCGTACTATACCATTCCAACATTCACTTATCTTTTTTAATAATTGAATAGCATCTTCTTCTTGCTTGGCGATAAGTGGATGGATACATAATATATTGCCCTTTTGTATGCATAATGAAAAAGCTTCTATACGGTTATTTCTTTCAATTTTAAAAGCGTGTATGGCCCTTGGTAATAGCAAAGAGTAAAGTAGAGAACGATTCACACCAGTTGCAATTTGATCGAGAGAAGTAAGAGATATAAGGTCTTCTTCTCGTACTTGTTGTAAGTGAGAAGGATACGTCTTAGTAGTTTGCTTTTCAAAACGATGAATTGTTGTTGCTGTTTGAAATCCACATGATGTGTATAGAGGTTCGCCAGCTTTTGTCGCAATAAGTGCAATTGGTTGTTTTGGATGAATTTGTTCCAAGCAATGATTTAGCAACATGCGCCCTATTCCTCGTCCTTGAAAATTAGGGTGAACGATTAACATACCAATGGAAGTGAAGTTACTTGTAAAAGGAAATACTCCTCCAGTCGCAATGAGTTTGTTTTCATGAATATAACCTACAAGTGTGCCGATAGAAAGATACATTTCGAATTGCTTTTTCATAAAAATTTCATCGTGTAACCATCCAACAGATTTGCAAAGATTAAGTAATTCAAAAATAAAAGACTCATTTAGCTTTACTATTTTCATAAAGGCTCACCGCATTTCTATTTAATTTCATAAAAATAGAGTCAAAATGTAAAAAAAAGAGATTTACGTTAAATGAAATCCAACCTGTTTATATTTAAATTGTAAAGGGCAGGATGGCTGATACGAAGAGACAAAGTTATACAAATTATAACTGATATTTACATAAGTTAACAAAAAATTTACATACAGCTAATTTTCTCTTAATAGTCTTCCATTAAATTTGATAGTGGGAAATGAATAACCTAATTAGGGGGACAAGACAGTGAAAAAGTTTGTGAAAAAAGCATGGCCATTTGCAGTTGTGGCATCATTAGCAGTTACTTCGGTAGCAACATGGAATTTTACTCGTTCTAGTGAGGTTAATGCAGATGAGAACGGAAGCAATGCAAAGATTAAAAATGTTATCGTATTAATTGGGGATGGTATGGGCCCTTCATATATGACGGCTCACCGTTATATGAAAGATAATCCAAAAACCTTTGAAATGGAATCTACAGAATTTGATAAGCATCTTGTAGGAACACAAAAAACATACCCAGAAGATGAGCATGAAAATATTACAGACTCTGCATCAGCAGCAACAGCTATGTCAGCAGGGATTAAAACATATAATGCTGCAATTGCAGTTGATAATGATAAAGCGGAAGTGAAAACGGTTCTTGAGCAAGCGAAAGAAAAAGGGAAATCAACGGGACTTGTTGCAACTTCTGAAATTACACATGCAACACCAGCTGCTTTCGGTGCGCATGACATTAGCCGTAAAAATATGGACGCAATTGCAAATGATTATTTTGATGAGAAAATTAAAGGGAAGCATAAAGTAGATGTTATGCTTGGCGGCGGCGTAAAGAACTTTGTTAGAAAAGATCGTAATCTTACAGAAGAGTTTAAGAAATCTGGTTATAGCTATGTAACGGATCGAGATCAATTGTTAAATGATAAAAATGATCAAATTCTTGGTTTATTTGCACCAGGTGGATTAGATAAAATGATTGACCGTAATGATAAAACACCTTCATTAGAAGAAATGACTAATGCAGCAATTGAGCGTTTGAACAAAAATAAAAATGGTTTCTTCTTAATGGTGGAAGGAAGTCAAATCGACTGGGCTGGACATGATAATGATATCGTTGGTGCAATGAGTGAAATGGAAGACTTCGAAAAAGCTTTCAAAGCAGCGATTGAGTTTGCGAAAAAAGATAAAAATACGTTAGTTGTTGCAACGGCAGACCACGCTACAGGTGGATTATCTTTAGGTGCCAATGGCGAGTATAACTTTAAAGTAGATCCAATTAAAGCTGCAAAACGCACACCAGACTTTATGGCAAATGAGATTGCAAAAGGTGCAAATGTAGAAGAAACATTGAAAAAGTATATTGATTTACAATTAACTCCAGAAGAAATTCAAGCTGTAAATAATATAGCTCCGTCAAAAGATGTAACAAAGATTGATAATGCAATTGAAGATATTTTCAATAAGCGCTCGGTTACAGGCTGGACAACTGGTGGACATACAGGGGAAGATGTGAACGTGTATGCATTTGGTCCAGGTAAATACTTATTCTCAGGCGTTCAGGAGAATACAAATATAGCGAAACGTGTCTTTGATATTGTTGGCGGCGGCGATCCGAATAAAGGAAGACGTTAATTAAGAGCGAAAGTGAGGCGAAATGCCTCACTTTTCTTTTTAGGAGTTGGGAATATGGGGGAATTATTTAGAAAATTAAGATTTTTTCTAGTGTTTGTAGTATTACTAGTTGGATGTCAACAAGAAGAGAATAACGTAGAACAAAAATCTACTACTAAAAAATCTGAGGAAAAGGTACAAATAACAAAAGAAGAAGAGAGATCTATTCAAGATGTTATTACTACATTTGTGCGAACGACGAATGAAAAAAATCTTGCAGAACATATGGAGTTATTTTCAAAGAAGATGCCTAGTGCTGAAGACTTAAAAACACAAAAAGAAGCCGCATTTCAAAAGGGAAATAAGAAGATTGAATTGGAACATATAGATATGAAAGCTAGTAAAGTAGGGTATGTTATTGTTGAAACGAAAGAAAAGGAAGTAGACGATAGTGTCACTCTTCAAAAGAAAGTACAGTACGCTCTTGGAAAAGAAGATGAGAAATGGAAGATTGAAGAGGTTCGCACGATAGAGAAAAAATAACGTGAAACTTTAATAAGTGTGGGAGTCACACCTCCAAAAAAATGGTATAAAAAAGGTTCTCATTGGCGAGAACCTTTTTTTATAGTGGTAGCATAATTTGATTTGAGCATGCCTCAATATCATCAATATCTTGACGAATTGTGGCCATTTTATTATCAAGATCTTCAGCTTTCATTGCTGCATCATGTAGTTCATCTTTTAAATACTCCGGTATTTTCCCTTCATATTTATAATAAAGTTTGTGTTCTAAACTTGCCCAAAAGTCCATTGCCAGTGTACGTAACTGAATTTCTGCAAATACATCTTTTGTACCAGAATTCAGTGATAAAGGATATTTAATAATCATGTGTAAACTTTTATAACCGTTTCGTTTTGGGTTAGCGATATAATCTTTTACCTCTATGATTTCCATATCTTCACGCTTTTGAATGACTTCTTTTAAATGATAAATATCTTCTACGAAGCAACATGTAATACGAATACCAATAATATCTTGTAAATGCGTTTGGGCATTTTCAACTGTCGGTAATAAATTTTTACGTTCAAGCTTTTTAATAATACTTTCAGGTTGTTTTAGTCTTGTTTTTATATGTTCAAACGGGTTGTAATCCTCTAAAAATTGAGCTTCCCGGTTCATAATTTCAAATTTAGTTTTTAACTCTTCTAAAGCAAATGTATATGGTAATACAAAAGCTTTCCAGTAGTTAACTGTTGATTGATTATATTCCATTTATATACACACCTTTTCCTATTTACAAGTGAGGTTGTTATTATACTAAATACCAAATCATATAAGCACAAGCAGCAAATGATGAGATCATAAAGCGATATTTAGTTTTCATACTTTCAACTCCTTTCGAGTAAGATTCTATATAAATAAACGTGATTGTTAATAAGTTCACTATGTACAATTTCTATAGTAATAGATTCGTGTGAATTTCGTATGAACTAATTGTTTCAGCTTTTTGTCTTTTTTGCTGTTAATCATAATTATTATTCGGATTTAAAGTGTTTTTATTTGATTTATCCATTTGTATAAATTAATGTATATTTAAATTTATAGTTATTAAGGAGGATATACGGTGAACTTTGAAGAATTAGCAATTGCTAGACGTTCTGCAATGAAATTTATACAAGGTATAGAAATCCCTGATGAGGATTTTAAAAAAATATTTGAGTTAACTAAGCTTTCTCCATCTTGCTATAATTTGCAGCACACACATTATGTTGTAATTCGTGATCAAGAGCGAAAAGAAAGATTAAAAGAATTAGCGTTTGGTCAATATAAAGTATCGAGTGCATCAGCGGTAGTGCTCGTTTGTGGTGATAAAAGAGCATACCAAAATGTTGAAAATATTTACTTCGGTATGAAAGTTTTAAAAATGATTGATGAATGCGAATATGAAGATACCATTAGGCAAACGAAAGGGTTATATGAAGGAAAAGGAAAGCGTTTCATGGAGGATGAAGCGATTAGAAATGCTTCGTTAAGTGCGATGACTTTTATGTACGCAGCTAAATATTATGGATATGATACATGTCCAATGATTGGTTTCGATGAAAAAGCAGTACAAAGTGAATTAAATATGCCAGAGCATGTAATACCTGTTTTAATGATTACGATAGGGAAAAGTGATACGACTAAAGTTCGTCCAAGAGGATATCGAAAGCCAATTAGTGAGTTTGTTACATACGAATCGTTTTAATAAAATTTATTTAACTATAAAAACAAGGGGATTCTAAATAGAATCTTCTTGTTTTTGCAATTGACAAATAGAATGAAGTTTTATAATACGTAAATCGTAATCATTACGTTTTAGTTTGCGATCTTTGAAAGAAAGGAGAATTACCTATGCGTGTAAATATTACATTAGCTTGTACGGAGTGCGGTGATCGTAATTATATTTCTAAAAAAAATAAACGAAACAATCCAGAACGCATCGAACTAAAAAAATATTGTCCACGATTAAAGCGAGTAACGTTACATCGTGAGACGAAGTAGAAGACTAGAGATATCTCTAGTCTTTTTTTGTTAATAAGTTTTGGTTTTCTTTATTATAATTACCTTAAATTGTAACGAAGGAGAAGATATGGTGAATCAAAAAGATAAAGAAAGAAAAGAGCACGTAGCTCATATTATTGAAATTCCAGATGAATATAGGCTTGTTGTAGATGATCAAGAAGGGGTTGATGACCCGTATCATCTATTATGGTGGGGACATAAAGATGATGAGGAGAAACAGATACAAATTACATTAAATAGACATACTGGTAATTTAATTGAATTTAGGATAGATGATGGAAATTCTTTTTCGAGTGATAAGGGAGCGATAGAGGAGAATAAAGCAAGAGAGGTTGCAAATACATTCTTAAAAAAATATACAAAAGAAGGATATGAATTCTATACATATGTAACGGTTAAGGACGACAGGCGCGGTTGGAAAGAAGTAAATTATATGCAAGAAGTGAATAGCTATCCATTGCCGAATACTGGGTGTGTTGTGCGAGTGCACCCTTCAGGTAATGTTGTGCATTTTCATTACAATGGACAAAAAGCCATAGAGAAAAAACCGTTATGGCCAAGTGAAATTGTTGGGGAGAATATCGTTTTAGAAAATTTGAAAGCTAGACAAGATATGAGACTTGTATTTGTAGATTTAACATACTCTTCATGTGAGTATGAAAACGGGGAAGAAGTAAAAGGGTACCATCTTGTATATGAACCAGAACCTAGTCATGCGTTTATTGATGCAAGTACAGGTAAAGATTTATATGGGCCAGAACACTATAAATTACCTTCTACAGTACTTGTTGATAAACTGCTAAAGAGTAGTCAAAAAAAAGATGTGTTTGATTTATTTGATTGGGACAAGGGGAAGTTTGTCAAAATAGATGAAAAAGTAGATGAGGATGAAGTCCGGATAAAATTTGTATTAAAAGAAGAATTACAAAAAGAAATAGAAGAGAAGGATTCATATTCAATGGATGAGTTTTATAAAAAACATTTTCCAATGTTGAAACATGATGAATTCGTTATAATTACTCTAGATAAAGAAACAAATCAATTGCTTTCTTTTTTTATGTGGAAGAATGAGAAAAAAAGGAAAACAATCTTATCAAGAGAGCAATGTTTAAGCAAGGCACTTCAATTTTTAGAGCATATTATCCCAGATGCGACAAAGTATGTTCAACTTTGGGATAATTATGAGGAGGAAGAGGGGATAGAGAGGTTTTCCTTTTCAATCTATGTAAATGACATTCATGTAGAGCGGAAATATATTATGATCAACATCAATGCAGAAAATGGTGCTGTGATGCACTACTCTGGAGAGTCTGGCAACTTTATAAAAGAATTACTTACATATGAAACAACACCAAAAGTAACAAAAGAAAAAGCGTTAGAAATATACAGAGAGGCTATCCGAGTTAAATTAGAATGGTTTGTGGATCATCATGCAGAGGAAACGAAATACAAACTACTGTACAAACAAACGACAGATGAAAAACATAAAGAACCTTTTGATTGTAGTCGGGAAATTCGTTATATTGATGCCCAAACTGGGAGAAAGATTTGGAGTAAGTAAAATAAAAAGAGTTATTTTTCAAAGAAAATAACTCTTTTTATTTTTATAATTTGTCTGTTCGTTTTTCAAAATTAAATGTGATAGGAAGATTGGAAGAAGAATTATCACTTTTAAATGTTACTTTCCATTCTTTAGTATGGGCTTTAATTTCAAAATTAAGAAGATTCATCGCTCTACGTTTATCTATTTCTAAAAACATATTATGAATTTCTGGTTCTTGCTGTAAATTAAGAGCCTTTAGTGTGACTGTTAATGTGAAAAAATTTTGCCCTTCATATACTATTTTTGATATTTTTGTTTTTTGTGTATTTAACAGTATATAAAAACGGTCTGATGGAGTTAATTGTACAGAGTCATCAGTAATTTCATTCTCGCTATTATAAAGTTCAACTAAGAAAGATGTACTATGGGAAGAATGTTTTTTGCTTGTAATCTGTAATTCAGTAGGAATCATCGGTATTTCATAAAAATCATTCCTTATTATGTTATTGTAATCCTCTGAAAATTTACGGACTTCTTTTGGAAAAGAGTCTTCTTGTGTACTTAAAAAAGTTTTATGTTGCTTTGGAGTTTTTTTACTAAAATTTAATGTTTCTTTAAAGTAATAATTGGATCCAGTTAAAAATAAAAAACTACAAATTAATAAAAAAATTCGATACGGATTTGGAAAGTTAAAGAACAGTAGTATACATGTAATAAATCCAATTACATAGAAAATAAAGATAAGTAGTTCTAGTTTTGAGTGAAAGGAGAAACTATAATTATGAAAAAATTTCATTCCAATTATAATTTGAGCTCCAAAAAACAAAGAAATTCCAAATTGAAAAAATAATAAATCAGGCCCTCTCTTAATAACAAAAGTAATGAACGAAATGAAAAGTAAAAATACCCCTAAATAAATTGTTACATTTAATAATCGATCTAATGTAAGCATGAATAGTTTCCCCTTTAATAGCATATTCATATATAAATAACAATTTTATATAATTATAATATAACAATAAAATATTTTAAATGTTGGAAGTGTTGAGTTTTATAAATAAACTGTACAGACACAAACAACCTCAAGCCCACATACACATAATAAAGACCACTATTTTGGCGGAGGTGAAAGGTTTGAGTCTATTCGCCGCAATTGGATATATGGTTCGAGAAGTGTTTGTCTTTGTTTCTTATGTGAAAAATAATGCGTTTCCGCAGCCGTTATCATCAGATGATGAGAGAAAGTACTTAGAGTTAATGGAGCAAGGTGATGCTCAAGCGAGAAATCTTTTAATTGAACATAATTTACGGCTTGTAGCTCATATCGTTAAAAAATTTGAGAACACAGGAGAAGATGCAGAAGATTTAATTTCAATTGGTACGATCGGGCTCATTAAAGCGATCGAGAGCTATTCTGCAGGAAAGGGAACGAAGCTTGCGACGTATGCAGCACGCTGTATTGAAAATGAAATTTTGATGCATTTACGTGTACTAAAGAAAACGAAAAAAGATGTTTCACTTCATGATCCGATCGGGCAAGATAAAGAGGGCAATGAAATATCGCTTATTGATATATTAAAATCAGAGTCTGAAGATGTAATTGATATGATTCAGCTTAGTATGGAGTTAGAAAAAATTAAAGAGTATATCGATATTTTAGACGAAAGAGAAAAAGAAGTGATTGTGAAACGTTTTGGACTTGGGCTAGATAAGGAGAAAACACAGCGGGAAATCGCTAAGGCGCTTGGCATTTCTAGAAGTTACGTATCACGGATCGAAAAGCGTGCTTTAATGAAAATGTTCCACGAGTTTGTAAGGGCAGAGAAAGAGAAAAAAGCGAAAGAGTAAAGTGTATTAGAAGCAGCCATATTTTAAAATAGGCTGCTTTTCTTATTGTAAATAAGAAAAGAAAACGCGTTATGCTAAGAAGAAATACATGTTCACTGTTGAAAATGACGGATTCTATCTGTAATATTAGAAGGTGCTAAATAATTTAAGAATAATACCATACTTAGTTTTCTGTATGTATAATAAGGCTGCTTTATATGATATGTGGGAATAAGAACCAATTTTACGTATGATATAGAAAGAAAATAAGGGAAAACTAAAGTTATAGACTGATTAGGGGGTTTCGCAATTTGCGACGTACATTATATCGACTTATGATAGAACTTACAAATGGTCGCTTTACTTCTTATATATTACGTAAATTTGCACAATCTCGTTTGAGCTCTATCATTATTCCATCGTATGCGAAAGTTTTTCAAATTAATCAAGATGAGATGGAAAAGGGTTTGAAGGAATATAGAACGTTGCATGAATTATTTACGCGTAAGCTAAAAGAAGGAAAGCGTAGTATTGATACAGATGCATCGAGTATTGTTAGTCCTGTTGATGGTGTTTTTGCAGATTATGGTCCTATTGAGGATACAAAAACATTTGATATTAAAGGAAAGCGCTATTCAATTGTGGATATGCTAGGTAATGAGGAACGTGCAACGCGATATGCAGGCGGTACATATATGGTAATTTATTTGAGTCCAAGTCACTATCATCGCATTCATAGTCCGCTTTCTGGTTCTGTGACTGAAAGATTTGCACTCGGTAGAAAATCGTATCCGGTAAATGCAGCTGGTATGGAATATGGGAAAGAACCGTTGTCAAAAAATTATCGTTCTGTTACAGAAGTAAGCAGTGATGGCGAACATATGGCTCTTGTAAAAGTAGGGGCCATGTTTGTTAATAGTATTGAGCTTTTGCATGAGAGAGACACTGTTCAAAAAGGTGAAGAAATGGCATACTTTACATTTGGTTCAACAGTTGTGTTATTGTTTGAAAAAGATATGATAGAAGTAGTGCAGGAATTAAAGAGTGGGCAAGAGCTGCGTCTTGGTGAAAAAATAGCTACTCGATTAGCTCATAAATAAAGAAACGCTTTTATAACCGTAAGTAAGAGTTATGGGCAAAGATACTTAATGATGAAATCCCCTAGATGGGAGTACTTGTTTATTCGAGAGCCATCGTAGGATGGCTCTTTTTACAGGGCATTCAATAATGTATCCTGTAACTGTTTGATTGGTACGGGCTGATTAAACTTTCACTTTATATATAATCAAGAAGATTTGACAAGCTTGTCCTCTAATGAGCGTCTAATGATTTCTTGTTTTATAAGTAAAATGAAGTCGGGATTTAATTTTAGTTCTTTTGCTTTATAATAAGACTCAGTGAGTAACTCAGTGGATAACTGTTCCATATGTTTTGTTTTCAAGGTGAGTCACCTCCTAATAATATAAGGATTGATTCGTTGATGCATTTAATGTACCAAAAAAATATGACAGTCACAAACGAGTGGTTATCCACATACCTAGGTGGATAAAGTGTGTATAGTTTGTTAGTAAATTCCAAATTAACTGAAAAATTAATGTGGAAAATGTGTACAATTTTATCCACAGGTTATATATCGAAAAATGTTGTCGAAAAATTTTATGAAAAATCCTCAAAGAGGTGAAAGAAATTGAAACTATTTTTACCAAATGAATACGTGAAAAATGTATATCATGTTCAACCAGAAGATTTAAAAAAACGTGGGATTAAAGGTGTTATTACTGATTTAGATAACACTTTAATTGAATGGGATCGTCCAAATGCAACCCCGCAACTTGAAGAATGGTTCTTAAAAATGAAAGAGCAAGGCATCCAAGTAACGGTTGTTTCAAATAATAATGAGCAACGTGTAAAAGATTTTGCTGACCCATTAGGTATTCCATTTATTCATAGTGCACGTAAACCATTTGTTCGAGCGTTTAAGCGTGCGATACAAGAGATGCATCTGCAGGCAGAGGAAGTTGTAGTAATTGGAGATCAGTTACTGACTGATGTGCTTGGTGGAAACCGAGTAGGGCTTCATACAATTTTAGTTGTACCGGTAGCACAAACGGACGGATTAGTGACGCGCTTTAATCGGAAAATTGAACGAAGAATCATGAAAAATATGAAGAAAAAAGGTTTAATTAACTGGGAGGAATAAAGTTTGACTGAAACAATTAAATGTATTGGTTGCGGTGTAGAAATTCAAACAGAAAATAAAAACGAAGTGGGGTATGCTCCTACCTCATCTTTAGAGAAAGAACAAGTCATTTGTCAACGTTGTTTTCGCTTGAAGCATTACAATGAAATTCAAGATGTATCGTTAACAGATGATGACTTCCTACGCATTTTAAATGGAATTGGAAAATCAGATGCATTAGTAGTCAAAATTGTAGATATTTTTGATTTTAATGGTAGCTGGTTACCTGGCTTACATCGTTTCGTAGGGAATAATAAAGTATTACTTGTTGGAAATAAAGCTGATTTAATTCCAAAGTCAGTAAAACATGATAAAGTAAAGCATTGGATGCGCTATAGTGCAAAGCAGCTAGGATTAAAACCAGAAGATGTCTTTTTAATTAGTGCAGCGAAGGGACAAGGAATTGCTGAACTAGCAGATGCTATTGAGTATTATCGCGGCGGCAAAGATGTTTATGTTGTTGGATGTACGAATGTAGGGAAATCGACATTTATTAATCGTATGATTAAAGAATTTAGTGATGAGACTGAAAATGTAATTACAACATCTCATTTCCCAGGAACAACACTGGATTTAATTGATATTCCATTAGACGAAGAATCTTCTTTATATGATACGCCAGGTATTATTAACCACCACCAAATGGCTCATTATGTTGGGAAGCAAAGCTTAAAGCTTATTACACCAACAAAAGAAATTAAGCCGATGGTATTCCAATTAAATGAAGAACAAACGTTATTCTTTAGTGGATTGGCACGTTTTGATTATGTAAGTGGTGGTCGTCGTGCGTTTACTTGTCACTTCTCGAATCGTTTAACAATCCATCGTACAAAGCTTGAGAAAGCAGATGAATTATATAAAAATCATGCTGGAGATTTACTAAGCCCGCCAACGCCAGAAGAATTAGCAAATATGCCTGAGTTAGTGAAATACGAATTTAATATTCGTGAACCAAAGACGGATGTTGTATTCTCTGGATTAGGATGGGTTACTGTGAACGAACCAGGCGCGAAAATTGTTGCACACGTACCAAAAGGAGTAAGTGTTTCACTACGTAAATCTTTAATTTAATATGGAGAGGGATTTATGAAACAATTATATGGTGTAATCGGAAATCCAATTGGACATTCATTATCACCCGTTATGCATAACGATGCATTTGAACACTTGAATATGGATGCCCATTATCATGCATTCCTTGTTGAAGAGGAAGCGCTAGGGGAAGCAGTAAGAGGTTTAAAAGCATTAGGGATTTCAGGATTTAATGTAACAACTCCGCACAAGGTTGCTATCATGGAGTATTTGGATGAGATTGATCCATTGGCAAGGAAAATCGGTGCAGTAAATACAGTGGTTCATAAGAATGGAAGGTTAATTGGCTACAACACAGATGGAATTGGTTTTGTTCGAGCGCTGCAGTCAATTAGTAATGAACCACTTCAAGGGAAACGTATTTTGTTACTTGGTGCAGGTGGTGCTAGCCGAGCTATTTATTTTTCTCTTGCTGATGTAGGTGTAAAAGAGATTGATGTAGCCAATCGTACAGTAGATAAGGCGAAAGAACTTATTGCTGCACGTACGGCCGATGTTCATTCTGTTGCTTTGTCGTTAGAAAAAGCGACAGAAGAACAAGGAAATTATCATATTATCATTCAGACGACAACGATAGGTATGCATCCACACGTCGAACATACGCCATTACAAATGTGTTCGTTAAAAAAAGGAACGATTGTATCAGATATAATTTATAATCCATTTGAAACGAAAATTTTATGTGAGGCAAAAGAGCAAGGCGCAATCATTCAAAATGGTATTGATATGTTTGTTTATCAAGGAGCACTTGCATTTGAAATGTGGACAGGACGTGTACCAAATATTGATCGAATGAAACAATTAGTTATAGAAAAGCTTGGAGGCTAACATATATGTTAACAGGAAAACAAAAAAGATTTTTACGTGCACAAGCACATCATTTAACACCAATTTTTCAAGTAGGAAAAGGCGGAGTAAATGAAAATATGGTAAAACAAATTGGAGAAGCGTTAGAAGTTCGTGAACTATTTAAAGTGAGCGTATTACAAAACTGTGAATTTGATCGCCGTGAGGTTGCGGAAGAACTTGCAAAAGGTGCACGTGCTGAAATTGTTCAAGTAATTGGAAGCACAATCGTTTTATACAAAGAATCAAGAGAAAATAAACAAATTAAGCTTCCTCGATAAAAAGAATAGCATGCGCTATTTTTTATCGCTGATGCGTAATGATGTAGAGAGCGAAACCAATTGAACTTTTATTAATAGCAACTCTCTTCGTTCCTAACCAAGGAGAGTTGCTGTATGTAAGAGGAAGGGGCGTTTCTTTTGAGGAAAATTGGCATCATTGGCGGTACATTTGATCCGCCTCACTATGGACATTTGCTAATTGCAAATGAAGTATATCACGCTTTGGAATTGGAAGAAGTATGGTTCTTGCCAAACCAGATTCCGCCACATAAACAAGGACGTAATATTACAAGTATAGAAAGTCGTTTACATATGTTAGAGCTTGCGACTGAGGCAGAAGAACACTTTTCTATTTGTTTAGAAGAGCTAAGCAGGAAGGGCCCATCTTATACGTATGACACTATGTTACAATTGACGAAGAAGTATCCGGATGTGCAGTTTCACTTTATTATCGGTGGGGATATGGTTGAGTATTTACCGAAGTGGTATAACATTGAAGCTTTACTTAATCTTGTAACATTTGTTGGAGTTGCAAGACCTGGGTATACATTGCATACAACATATAAGATTACTACAGTGGAAATTCCGGAATTTGCAGTTTCTTCATCCTTATTACGTGAGAGATATAAGGAGAAGAAAACGTGTAAATATTTACTTCCTGAAAAAGTACAGGTATATATCGAGAGGAATGGGTTGTATGAATCGTGAGAATGCACTGCATATTGTCAAACAACAAATGCATGAAAAACGTTATATACACACAATTGGTGTAATGGAGACAGCGATTGAGCTTGCTAAGTTATACGGTGTAGACGAGAAAAAAGCAGAGATGGCAGCTATATTCCATGATTATGCGAAATGTAGAGCGATTTCAGAGATGGAAGAGATTATTAAACGTGAAGATTTGCCGAAAGATTTACTTTGCTATAATAAAGAGTTGTGGCATGCGCCTGTTGGGGCATACTTAGTAGAAAAAGAGGTAGGCATTACGGATTCTGAAATATTGCAAGCTATTACATATCATACAAGTGGTCATGAGAACATGACGATGTTAGATAAAGTGATTTATGTAGCTGATTACATTGAGCCAGGGCGAAAGTTTCCGGGTGTGGAAGAGGCTCGTAAACTCGCATATACGGATATAAATCAAGCTTTATTATTTGCGTTAAAGAGAACAATTCAATTTTTAATGGAAAAAAATCAGACGATTTATCCATTAACATTCCAAACATACAATGCAGTTATCAAGGAGGAAATGAGTAAATGAACGATAAAGATTTATTAGTGTTAGCGGCAAAAGCAGCTGATGATAAAAGAGCAGAAGATATGGTTGTCCTAAATATGCAAGGTATTTCACCAATTGCAGATTATTTCATTATTTGTCACGGTAATTCAGATAAACAAGTGCAAGCAATTGCACGTGAAATTAAATCAAAAGCACATGAGTTCCAAATCGACGTACAACGTATGGAAGGTTTTGACGAAGCACGTTGGGTATTAGTTGATCTTGGAGATGTAGTTGCCCATGTATTCCATAAAGATGAGCGTAATCACTATAATTTAGAGCGTCTATGGGGCGATGTGCCACGTGAAGATATAACAGAAGAGCTAGGCCAATGAAATACGAACAATTTGCATTGTTGTACGACGAACTGATGAATGATGTCCCTTATGATAAATGGGTAGAATTCACAGAGGAAAGCCTGCAGCAGGCAGATATGAAAGATGCAAAAATTCTTGATGTAGCATGCGGTACGGGTAATGTAACCCTTCCACTTGTGCAAAAGGGTTACGATTTAATAGGTGTCGATCTTTCAGAAGAAATGTTAACAGTCGCTCAGCAAAAACTAGGAGGAGAGGGATACTTTATTCCTTTTTACCAACAAGACATGCGAGAGCTTGATGTTCCCGGTGAGTTTGACTGTGTCACTATCTTTTGTGATTCATTAAATTATGTATTGCAAGAAGATGGAGTACAAGAAACATTTAGAAGAGTGTTTCACCATTTGCGTCAAGATGGTTTGTTTTTATTTGATGTACATTCTTTATATAAAATACATCATGTATTTCAAAATGAAACGTATACAGTGAATGGAGAAGAAATATCTCTTATTTGGAATTGCTTCCCTGGTGAAGAATCAAATAGTGTAGAGCATGATTTGACATTCTTTGTTCAAGATCCGGAAGAAGATGTGTACCATCGGTTTGACGAATGTCACGTGCAACGTGCATATCAAGTGGAAGAGTTAACGAAATGGCTTGAAGAAGCAGGTTTTACAGTTCTTCGTGTAACAGGTGATTTTGAGCGACTTGAAGTTACAGAACAAACAGAGCGTATTTTCTTCATGGCGAAGAAAAACGGATAAAACAAATAAAACAAAAGCAACCGAGAAGGTTGCTTTTGTTTTATAAAGAAGATGTATTTTTAGTTCTAGCATAATCTGAAGATCGTATGCGTAAAGTGTGGGAATAGTAGTTGAAGTGAAAATGTATTGTAAAAAAGTAAGTATTTATAAAAAGGATTTGGAATGAAAATGACGTATTTATTATGTGTGTTTATTGAATTGCTGATCAACGCATTCTAAATCTTCATCAAATTTTTCATGTGTTCGCTCGATTAACTTATGGAACATATCTCCAACGTGTTCTTCTAAAACCCGAATGCCTTCCCCGGTAACGCCGCCTTTCACGCAAACCTTTTCTTGTAAGGTAGGTAATGTGAAGATTTCTTTTTCAAGTAATTTCCCCATCCCCACGACCATTTCACTTACTAAAGTAGTAGCCTCTTCGTGTGTAATATTTGTTTTATCTACAGCAGCGTTAATGAAGCATTGTAGTAAATAACTAAAGAAAGCAGGACCGCAACTTGCTATATCAGATGAAACACGTGTTATATCTTCTTCTATTACAAGAGGTGTAGAAATATTTTTGAATAGACGAAGTAGTTTTTGTTGCCATTCTTCAGAGCAATTATCTCCAAATGTAAATAGTGAGGCGCCAGAGAGGGCGCGATTTGTGATACTTGGAATGATACGTGCGACGTGGCACGGTACGAGAGTCTCTAATTGTGATGGAGATATTGGACTTGTAATAGAAACTAAGCACGTTTCATCAGAAAAATGTTCAGCGTATTTTTTTAGGATAGGGTATATATCTATCGGCTTAACGCAAATAAAAATAAGTTGTGATTGTTCGATTACTTCCGGGATTGTTTTTGCTATATGAACAGAAGGGTATTTTTCTTTTATATGATATGCTTTGGCAGGCGTCCGATTAATGATTGTAAGGCACGAAGGTTTGACAGCACGGGTTTCTAAAAATGCATCGATTAGTATATTCCCCATGTTTCCTGTCCCTATAATTCCTATGTTCAAAGTTTCATCCCTCCTTCGTAACAGCTTTCTCCTAAACAATATGAATGATGTTATAAATTTATGATTAGAGGTGTAAAATGATGTGGGATTTTCCGAAAAAGTGGTTAGGTTTAGTAGCTATTATTGGAACTTTACTTTTTCTTGTTTTTTGGAAAACGAATCAGAGTGTAGAACGAACGCCTATTACAATGAATGTGCAAGAGAAGGAGATAGAAAAAAAGGGTAAACCGAAAATATCGGATACAAAGGAACAGAAAAGAACAATTATAATTGATGTGAAAGGAGCGGTTAATAAAGAAGGGGTATATGAAATGAAGGAAGGGGATCGCGTAAAGGATGCGGTTCAAAAGGCTGGTGGTTTTTTATCAGAAGTAGATATGAAAAAAGTGAATTTAGCACAAATTGTACAAGATCAAATGCTTCTTTATATACCGAGTAAAAATGAGTCAGAACAAGGGATGTTTACTTCTTCTAAGGAAGATGGCAAGATTCGAATAAATACAGCAGCGAAAGAGCAATTGGAAAAAATTACAGGGATTGGCTCTCGAAAGGCAGAAAGTATTTTGAAATATCGAGAAGAACATGGTCCGTTTCAGAAAATAGAAGATTTATTAGAGATTGATGGGATTGGTGCGAAGTCTCTTGAAAAGATAAAAGATCAAATTATTATTCCGTAAAAGATTGACGAAGTTTTTCTTCTTTCGCTACACTACAAGTAGACAAAAAAGTAGGTGAAAAATATGGAACGAATTTCATGGGATCAATATTTTATGACGCAAAGCCATCTACTATCGTTACGTAGTACATGTACAAGGCTTGCGGTAGGAGCGACAATCGTTCGCGATAAACGAATTATTGCTGGTGGATATAATGGTTCGATTAAAGGTGGCGTACATTGTATAGATGATGGTTGTTACGTAATCGATAATCATTGTGTTCGGACAATTCATGCCGAAATGAATGCTTTATTACAATGTGCCAAGTTTGGTGCGAAAACAGAGGAAGCAGAAATTTACGTTACGCATTTCCCTTGTTTACAATGTTGTAAGGCAATTATTCAAAGTGGTATTACAGCGGTTTATTATGCGCAGGATTATAAAAATCATCCATACGCCATAGAGTTATTTGAACAAGCGAATGTAACAGTGAAGCACGTTCCGCTAGAATATGATATCGCTGCATTAGAGGAGCAAAAACGTTATACGGAGTTAAAAGAATTATTTGCGTCTTTAGAAAAAGATAATTTATCAATGGAAGAATTACAGCATGTATTCACGAAAGCAAAAATGATGCTATAAGGAGTGAGTATAAGTTGCAGGAACAATGGGGTTATGTTGCAATCTCGTTTATAATAGGGATTGCAATTGCCTTTTCCTCGTCACTTTTATTGATAGTTTTTTGCCTCTTTTTAAATGTTTTCTTCTGTTTATATCGCACTTCGCGTAAAACCTTCTTTTTTTGCATTGTAGCGTGCTTTAGTGGCGTTATATACACTTCCTATGTTCAAGGGTGGAATAAGTCTCTAGGAGAGCCCTATGGAGTTACAAGAGGGGTTATACAAAATACACCGCTTGTTAATGGGGATCGCCTATCTTTTCAGTTTGAAGATCACAATAAAAATATAGTGCAGTTAAGTTATAGAATAAAATCAGCCTTGGAAAAGGAAAAAATGCAGCAATTATACGCAGGGATATCATGTGTATTCGAGGGTGAGAGGAAAGAACCGCAAACAGCTCGGAATTTTCATGGTTTTAATTACCGTGATTATTTATACAAGCAACATATTCATTTCACATTTGAGGCTACATATATTTCTGAATGCTATAAAACATCACTGTCGCTCATGCAATGGATTCTCCTTTTGAGGCAACAAGTAATCTCGAAAGTTACAGAGATGTTTCCAGAGCAATCAGGTGCTTTTATGAATGCGTTACTATTTGGTGATAGACAACAAATGACGTTTGAAGTGGAAGAGCAATATCAACAGTTTGGTCTTGTACATTTGTTAGCAATTTCAGGTTCGCACATTGTATTGTTAATGGTGATAGTATATTTTATTTTGCTAAGAAGTGGTGCGACGAGGGAGGTAGCAACAATTTGCCTTATCATTTGTATTCCTTTGTATATGGTTTTAGCAGGGGCGTCACCCTCTGTTATAAGGGCTTCTATAACAGGAGTTTTGACGTTGATTGCTTTTATGTGCTCGATTCGTTTATCTAGTTTAGATGCTTTAAGTGTAACAGCTATATGTATGCTTATATATGACCCTTATCTTGTTTTTAATATTGGATTTCAGTTTTCTTTTGTAGGTAGCTTCGCTTTACTTTTGTCTGCTCCGTTATTGTTAGTGAGTAGCAACGGAGTAATCCGAAATTCTATTTATATTTCTATCATTTCACAGCTCGTTAGTACTCCGATTTTGTTATATCACTTTGGTTATTTTTCTCCATATAGCATTTTCCTCAATCTTTTATACGTTCCGTTTTTATCTATCATTGTATTACCATGTAGCATTATTATTTTACTGTGTATGCCAATTGTCCCGTTTCTCGCAAAAGGATTTGCGGATGTGTTATCAATAGGCTTGAGTATGTCTAATGTTTTTCTAAGTTATGGTGAAAGTTTACCATTTAACCAGCTTATTTTCGGGAAAACGTCCTTCAATCTTGTAGCTGTATATTGCGCGAGTATTGTCAGTATATTGATGGTTTGGGAAAGGAGAGCGCCGAAAAAAATGATTTGTATAGTTGTGAGTATATTTCTTTTTATTAGCACGTGTCATTATGTATATCCATATTTTAGAGGAAGTGGAAGTGTAACATTTATTGATGTTGGACAAGGTGATGCAATATTAATTCGCCTTCCGTATGATAAAGGGGTTTATCTTATTGATACAGGTGGAACGCTTCGTGTCAATAAGGAAGAGTGGCAACAAAAAAAGCATGAATTTTCTGTTGGAAATGATGTTTTAATACCCTATTTACAAAAAGAAGGTATTAAAACAATTAATAAATTAATCGTAACGCATGGAGATGCAGATCATATAGGTGCTGCGCAAGAATTATTATCATATATACCTGTAAAAGAAGTTGTGTTTGGCCGGAAGGGAAAAGATGCAGTATTAGAAAAAGTAGTAAAGAAACAGGCATTAGAAAAGGAAATGAAAATAACTGAAGTGGGGGAAGGGGAAAGTTGGAGTGTAAATGAAGCTGAATTTTTCGTTTTAGCTCCAAAAGGAAAAGAAAAAAGTGAAAATAATGCTTCAATTGTAATATGGGCAAAATTTGGAGGATTGACGTGGCTATTTACAGGCGATTTAGAAGAAGAAGGAGAGCAGTTTTTAGTATCTGCGTATCCAGATTTGCGAGTAGATGTTTTAAAAGTTGCTCATCATGGAAGTAACACGTCATCTATAGAGTCTTTTTTGAACGTTATACAGCCCCGTGTAGCGATTATATCTGTTGGTAAGCAGAATAGATATGGACACCCACATAAAGAAGTGATAGAGCGTTTGGAGAAGATGGGGAGTGTGATATGGCGCACGGACAAGCAAGGTGCTATTTCCTATGTTTTTAAAGGGGAAAATGGAACCTTTCAAAGTAAAATCACATACGATAAGACATATAATAGGTGAAAAAGAGAAGACTGCCATGAAGTGGCAGTCTTTAAGAACCGATAAATTTAATAACAGTTGCAATGATGAAAAGTGTTGCGAAAAAACCAAATGAGACGATAAATCCTACCCCTGAATCAATAGCGTCATTGCGTTTACTTTGAACGTTTTGTTCAAAATCATTCATTTAGAATCCCTCCCCAACATTCCACTTTAGTATAAAATATTGTCAGAAAAAAATCTACAATTTCCATATGAAGAGAAAATGAGCTTTTTTGCTACTTTTAGATCATGAAGTAACGTGAGTTTTTTGTTTCCAAGCATGTTAACAGTTGGCACTTATACTCGAATTTTTATTGTGAATAATAAAGGGAAGGTGATTACCGCACACCAATAAGAAACCCGGGGCTTATTGCGTGGCGTTTAATATAAATAAAGGGACGGGTTATAAAGCCTGTTCCTTTGTACTTGTAAAACAAAAGCTAGGGCATTAGTATAAATATATATTGCCAAGTTAGGGAGTAGGAAAAAGTATGAGTGATATACATAAAAAAATTAAAAAGAAACAGTTTGCTTCGTTATATTTACTATATGGAACGGAAGCTTTTTTTATAAATGAAACGATAAAGCTTATTACGACAGAAGCACTTGAAGAAGAAGATCGAGAGTTTAATGTTGTGACATACGATTTGGAAGAAGCATATTTAGAAGATGTGGTTGAGGATGCGCGTACGCTTCCTTTCTTTGGAGAACGGAAAGTACTGTTAATAAAATCACCGCTATTTCTGACTTCGCAAAAAGAAAAGTTAGAGCAAAATATAAAAATTTTAGAAGAATACATTGGTGAACCTTCTCCATTTTCTATTCTTGTTTTTGTTGCGCCTTACGAAAAACTTGATGAGCGAAAAAAAATTACAAAACTATTAAAGAAAACAGCAGATGTAGTAGAAGCGAATGCGATGCAAGTGCAGGATGTTCAGAAGTGGATTATTGCTCGTGCAGATGAAGTGCATGTGCACATTGATAACGCGGCTGTTAGTTTGTTGCTAGAGCTTGTGGGAAGTAATGTAACGATGTTGGCGAAGGAAATGGACAAGTTAACGTTATACGTTGGTATGGGCGGAGAGATTACGACGAAACTTGTTGCAGAGCTTGTGCCAAAATCAGTTGAGCAAAATGTATTTGCTTTGACAGAAAAAGTGGTGAAAAAAGATATTGCAGGTGCAATGCAAATTTTGGATGGATTATTTACGCAGCAGGAAGAGCCGATTAAATTGCTTGCGTTATTAGTGAGTCAATTCCGTTTGTTGTATCAAGTGAAAGAGTTACAGCAACGTGGTTATGGGCAAAATCAAATTGCATCTCATATTGGTGTACATCCGTATCGTGTAAAATTGGCGATGAATCAAACGAAATTTTTCTCTTTTGAAGAATTAAAAAAAGTGATTATAGAATTAGCAGAAGCTGATTATAGTATGAAGACGGGAAAGATGGATAAGAAACTTGTGCTCGAGTTTTTCTTAATGCGATTAAATCATATGTGATGACACAAAAAAAGTTCATGTACCTAGTGCATGAACTTTTTTTGTATATAAAAAAACGATCCAAATGGATCGTTTTTTAAACGCCTTACGCGTTTACTTGTTTCGCTAAGCGAGATTTTTGACGAGATGCAGCGTTTTGGTGGATAAGACCTTTACGAGCTGCTTTGTCAAGTTTTTTAGAAGCAGTTTTGAAAGCTTCTTTAGCATTTTCAAGATCGTTATTAGTAACTAAAGCTTCTACAGTTTTAACAGCAGAACGCATGTCAGACTTGATAGAAGCGTTATGTGCACGACGCTCTTCGCTAAGTTTAGCGCGTTTGATAGCAGATTTGATGTTTGCCATACTTTTCACCTCCCTGGTGCAATCGAATGACTCGATTCTTACATAGAACAAGTGATATTCTATCAAACGGTGAAGAGAATTGCAATAGTATATCCATGAAATTTCACGTAAAGGAAAGAATGACCTTATATAACTTTGGGAAATCTAACGATATTTACTATGAATTACGGAGGAGATACGATGAAAGAACCATTGGATTTAAGTAAATATAGCGTTAGAACTGACCTTGCTGTAGAAGCTCATCAAATGTTGCAAGAAAGCCAAGAAGAACAAAAAGGGATACAGGGGGTAATTGTAAAAGAGAGGGAAGAAGAAGGTACTATAATTACAAAAGTAACAATTGATGAAGCTGCCTCTGAAGCGATGGGTAAAAAACCTGGAAATTATTTAACGCTTGAAGTACAAGGTATACGTCAGCAAGATACAGAACTTCAACAAAAAGTGGAGCGTATTTTTGCAAAAGAATTTTCTTATTTCTTAGAAGAGGTTGGTGTTACCAAAGAAGCGAGCTGTTTAATTGTAGGCCTTGGGAATTGGAATGTAACACCGGATGCTCTTGGGCCAATAGTTGTAGAAAATGTATTAGTAACGAGACATTTGTTTCAATTGCAGCCTGAAAGTGTAGAAGAAGGATTCAGGCCTGTTAGTGCAATTCGGCCGGGGGTAATGGGGATTACAGGCATCGAAACGAGCGATGTTATTTATGGGATTATTGAGAAGACAAATCCAGACTTTGTAATTGCGATTGACGCATTAGCTGCCCGTTCTATTGAACGAGTAAATAGCACGATACAAATTTCTGATACTGGAATCCATCCTGGATCAGGGGTTGGGAATAAACGTAAGGAACTAAGTAAAGAGACATTAGGTATCCCTGTTATCGCAATTGGTGTTCCGACTGTGGTCGATGCCGTTTCGATTACAAGTGATACGATTGATTTTATTTTGAAACATTTTGGTCGAGAGATGAAAGAAGGAAACAAACCTTCAAGATCTTTGTTACCAGCGGGATTTTCATTTGGAGAAAAGAAAAAATTAACAGAAGAAGATATGCCAGATGAAAAGAGCCGAAATATGTTTTTAGGTGCTGTTGGTACGTTAGAAGAAGAAGAAAAAAGAAGGTTGATTTATGAAGTGCTATCGCCTCTTGGTCATAACTTAATGGTGACCCCAAAAGAAGTAGATACTTTTATTGAGGATATGGCGAATGTAATAGCGAGTGGTTTAAATGCAGCGCTGCATCATCAAATTGATCAAGATAATACGGGAGCGTATACACATTGAGGGAGAAAGATGATAATAGTTTGAGTCGTTTTGCGCTTTTGTGTATATGTAGTGTAGCTTTATGTTTACTTATGATGATAGCAGGAGTGTCACTTGCTAATCATGGTTTGAAAAGTATGAAAGGTTATCGGCAATTGTCGTATGAACAAATAGCTCATATGACAGGGACAGAGAGTACAGGTGCTGAATCAGAAATTTTGGGTAGTTCGTTTTCAGCTTCAGAAAAACAACAACAATTAGAACGTTTAAGAAGTTTTAATGTTGTAGAAGGAATTGGGATGGCGGTAGCAAGTGTAGCTTATGAAATGACGAAGTTCGGAACGGATATAGTTGTTGGGAAAATAAAGGGGATTTTTAGCTAAGAGTAGCATGGGAGATGGTTGTTTTACTGATTTGTAAGACAACCGTTTTAAAATTTGAAAAGGGTTTGTCTCTTATGGTTTATTCGCATAAGATATAGATAGAATGATTTGTATCGTAAGCAGCACGAGTTTTCATTGAATCTTTGTTGCTCTATTGATATAATCAGTGCTAGTGTATATTGGCGAGACTATTAGGAGTTGAGAACATAGATGAACAAAGAAGAAAGAGCAAAAAGACAGTCCAAAATTCGTAATTTCTCTATTATTGCTCATATTGACCACGGAAAATCAACGTTAGCAGACCGTATTTTAGAGAAAACAAATGCGTTAACACAACGCGAAATGAAAGCTCAGTTGCTTGACTCTATGGATTTAGAGCGTGAGCGTGGTATTACAATCAAATTAAACGCAGTTCAATTAAACTATAAAGCAAAAGATGGTGAAGAGTATATTCTTCATTTAATTGATACACCAGGACACGTCGACTTTACGTACGAAGTATCTCGTAGTTTAGCGGCTTGTGAAGGCGCGATTCTTGTAGTAGATGCAGCGCAAGGTATTGAAGCTCAAACGTTAGCGAACGTATACTTAGCGCTCGATAACAACTTAGAAATTTTACCAGTTATCAATAAAATCGACTTACCAAGTGCGGATCCAGAACGTGTACGTCAAGAGGTAGAAGATGTAATTGGTTTAGATGCATCAGAAGCGGTACTTGCTTCTGCGAAAGCTGGAATTGGTATTGAAGAAATTTTAGAACAAATTGTTGAAAAAGTACCAGCTCCGGCAGGTGATTCAGAAGAGCCGTTACAATGTATGATTTTCGACTCTTTATATGATCCGTACCGTGGTGTAATTGCTTATATCCGTGTTGTAAATGGAACGGTAAAAGTTGGCGATAAAGTACGTATGATGGCAACGGGTAAAGAATTTGAAGTAACAGAAGTAGGTGTATTTACACCGAAAACTACGCAACGTGACGAGTTAACAGTAGGTGATGTAGGTTTCTTAGCAGCATCTATTAAAAACGTAGGTGATACACGTGTTGGTGATACGATTACACATGCGAAACGTCCAGCTGCAGAGGCGTTACCAGGTTACCGTAAATTAAACCCGATGGTATTCTGTGGGCTGTATCCAATTGATTCTGCTCGTTATAACGATTTACGTGATGCGTTAGAAAAATTAGAGTTAAACGATTCTGCTCTTGAGTTTGAACCAGAAACATCTCAAGCGTTAGGATTTGGTTTCCGTTGTGGATTCTTAGGACTTCTTCACATGGAAATCATTCAAGAACGTATTGAACGTGAATTTAAGATTGACTTAATTACAACAGCGCCAAGCGTTATTTATAAAGTTTATTTAACAAACGGTGAAGATGTTATTGTTGATAATCCATCTAATATGCCAGATCCACAGTCTATCGATCGTGTAGAAGAGCCGTTTGTGAAGGCTTCAATTATGGTTCCGAATGACTATGTTGGAGCTGTAATGGAAATTTGCCAAGGTAAACGTGGAACGTTTATTGATATGCAATATTTAGATGAAACGCGTGTTACATTAACATATGAAATCCCGTTATCAGAAATCGTATATGACTTCTTCGATCAATTGAAATCAAATACGAAAGGGTATGCATCATTTGACTACGAGTTAATTGGTTATAAACCATCTAAACTTGTGAAAATGGATATTCTTTTAAATAATGAACAAGTGGATGCTTTATCATTTATCGTACACCGTGATTCAGCGTATGACCGTGGTAAAGTAATTGTAGAGAAATTAAAAGAATTAATTCCGAGACAACAGTTCGAAGTACCAATTCAGGCGACTATCGGAAATAAAGTTGTAGCACGTTCTACAATTAAGGCGATGCGTAAAAACGTACTTGCAAAATGTTACGGCGGTGACATTTCTCGTAAGCGTAAACTTCTTGATAAGCAAAAAGAAGGTAAAAAACGTATGAAGTCTGTTGGTTCTGTAGAAGTGCCACAAGAGGCATTCATGGCTGTACTGAAAATGGATGACAACTAATATTTGAAATAAAAAAGAAGTCGTTTGTGCGGCTTCTTTTTTCTGTATAATTACTTTTTAGACATCTGAGCAGCTCTCATTTACAATAATGAGAGAGCTTTTTAGTTCATATAGAGTTAGGAGATTGTTAATGTCCGAAAATATTCGAAAAGATATTCAAGATAAAATACAAAATGGCAATTTTAATTGTGAAAAGGAATTGACGCTTTCTATTATTAGTGGAAAGTGGAAAGTTGTGATACTGTGGCATCTTGGTGTGGAAGGGCCTCATCGTTTTAGTGAATTACAACGGTTATTCCCAAGCATTTCTCATAAAGTTTTGTCGAACCAATTAAAAGAGTTAATGGAAGATGGGATTGTTGATCGAACAGTATATCCCGAAATTCCTCCTCGTGTTGAGTATTATATGACGGAACTAGGCATGTCACTTTTACCGATCGTTGAAATGATGTATGATTGGGGAAAAATGCGAATGGAACAAATTCGTAATACGTTAGAGAAGTAGAGAATCCTCCGGAGTGCGGAGGTTTTCTTTTTAGAAAGGTAGGAGTTATATTTGGTACAAGCTGCATATATTCATATTCCGTTTTGTCAGCACATTTGTCACTATTGTGATTTTAATAAAGTGTTTATTGAACGCCAACCGGTTGATCAATATTTAGATTATTTAGAGAAGGAAATAATAAATACGGTTCAAAAAGTTCCGTTTGATAGTATGAAAACGATTTTTGTGGGCGGTGGAACTCCGACAGCGTTAAATATGGAACAGACAAAAAAATTACTCGAGATTATTAATCGTCATTTGCGTCCGTTTGCTCCGAATTGTGAATTGACATTTGAAGCGAATCCAGGAGATCTACCGAAAGAGAAGTTGAATGTACTACTAGAAGGTGGAGTGAATCGAATTAGTTTTGGTGTGCAAACGTTCCGTGATGAACTGCTTGAGAAAATCGGGCGCAAGCATACGAGGGAAGATGCATTCCTAGCAATTCGAGAAGCTCAGGAAGTAGGCTTTAAAAATATTAATGTAGATATTATTTATGCTTTGCCAGGACAAACGATAGAAGATGTGAAGGAAACATTAGACATTGCTTTTACGCTTGGTGTACAACATTTCTCGGCATATTCATTAATTGTGGAACCTAAAACAGTGTTTTATAACTTAATGAATAAAGGGAAATTGCGTCTTCCGGGTGAAGACCATGAAGCTAAAATGTATGAAATGGTAATGGATGAAATGGAGAAACACGGTTATAACCAGTATGAAATTAGTAATTTCTCAAAAGGTGACAATAAAAGTAGACATAATCTCACATACTGGAATAATGAAGAGTATTATGGCTTTGGAGCTGGAGCTCATAGTTATGTGAATGGGGAACGTATTCAAAATGTAGGTCCGCTGAAGCAATATTTTAATAAAATTGATGAAACAGGATTTCCGTATTTAGATGTTCATAAGGTGACGGAGAAAGAAAGAATGGAAGAAGAACTGTTCTTAGGACTTCGAAAAACAAAAGGTGTTTCTAAAACAGCATTCCGCAATAAATTTAATGTGGAGATGGATCAAGTTTTCGCGAAGCAGTTACAAAGCAATCAAGAACAAGGATTACTTGAAGAGGAAAATGGACATGTGCGTTTAACGCGAAAAGGAAAATTATTAGGGAATGAAGTATTCCAATCATTTTTGATTGACTAATTAAATGTTCCATAGGCGTGAAAAAGTTTCATTATTTCGTGACGTTTCCGTTGACAATTGAATGTCAATTTTGGTAAGTTATTAATAGATTTAGCACTCAAAGACAAAGAGTGCTAACAGAGGTGATGATGAGATGCTTACGGAACGTCAGCTCTTAATTTTACAAACAATTATTGATGACTTTATTGGATCAGCGCAGCCTGTTGGGTCTAGAACGTTGGCTAAAAAAGATGAAATTACATTTAGTTCAGCTACTATTCGAAATGAAATGGCGGACTTAGAAGAATTAGGTTTTATTGAAAAAACGCACAGTTCTTCTGGACGTGTTCCTTCTGAGAAAGGCTACCGATTTTATGTAGACCATCTTTTAGCGCCGCAAAACTTACCGAACGCTGAAATTGTACAAATTAAAGATTTATTTGCTGAAAGAATTTTTGAAGCGGAAAAAATTGCACAGCAATCTGCTCAAATTTTATCAGAACTTACGAATTATACGGCCATTGTTCTTGGACCGAAGTTAAGTACAAATAAACTTAAAAATGTACAAATTGTGCCGCTTGATCGTCAAACTGCAGTCGCTATTATTGTAACTGATACAGGGCATGTACAAAGTAAAACGATTACCGTTCCGGAATCTGTTGATTTATCAGATTTAGAAAAAATGGTTAATGTTTTAAATGAAAAGCTATCTGGCGTACCGATGGAAGAACTTCATAATAAAATCTTTAAGGAAATTGTTACAGTTTTACGTGGGTATGTTCATAATTACGATAGTGCAATAAAAATGTTAGATGGTACATTTCAAGTTCCGTTATCGGAAAAGATATACTTTGGAGGAAAAGCAAATATGCTTTCGCAGCCAGAGTTCCATGACATTCAAAAGGTTAGATCTTTGCTTACCATGATTGATAATGAAGCCGAATTTTATGACATTTTGCGTCATAAACAAGTCGGGATTCAAGTGAAAATTGGTAGGGAAAACACTTCGACGGCTATGGAGGATTGCAGTTTAATTTCTGCAACATATTCGATCGGCGAAGAGCAACTTGGAACAATTGCTATTTTAGGTCCTACGAGAATGCAATATTCTCGTGTAATTAGTTTGTTACAGTTATTTACGAGACAATTTACTGATGGACTTAAAAAGTAAATGAGAGTAATACATTCGCTCAAGTGATGAAATTTTCATTGCTGTGTGTAATATATAATGCTTAGGTAATCATGCTATGCATGATACCTAATACCTTTTAAGGAGGTGAATATTGTGGAAGAGCGTAACGAACAAGTGGTAGAAGAAGTAAAAGAAGCGCAAGTTGAAGAAGCTGTCACGCCAGAAAACAGTGAAGAAACTGTAGAAGAAAAAAGTGAGGCTGCTCTTTTACAAGAAAAAGTAGATGAGTTACAAGCGAAACTAACGGAAACGGAAGGTCGCACATTACGTCTACAAGCTGATTTTGAAAATTATAAGCGCCGTGTCCAAATGGATAAACAGGCTGCTGAAAAATATAGAGCACAAAGTCTAGTTTCAGACATCTTGCCAGCTCTTGATAATTTTGAAAGAGCAATGCAAGTGGAAGCGACTGATGAGCAAACGAAATCCTTGTTACAAGGTATGGAAATGGTGCATCGTCAATTGTTAGAAGCGCTGACTAAAGAAGGTGTGGAAGTGATTGAAGCTGTTGGTAAACAGTTTGATCCTAATGAACACCAAGCTATTATGCAAGTGGAAGATAGTGAATTTGAATCAAACGCGGTTGTGGAAGAATTCCAAAAAGGTTATAAATTAAAAGACCGTGTGATTCGCCCATCAATGGTAAAAGTAAATCAATAATTTACATAAAACTAGGAGGATTCGCCATGAGTAAAATTATCGGTATTGACTTAGGTACAACAAACTCTTGTGTAGCTGTTATGGAAGGTGGAGAACCAAAGGTTATCCCAAATCCAGAAGGAAACCGTACAACACCTTCTGTTGTAGCTTTCAAAAATGAAGAACGTCAAGTTGGGGAAGTTGCAAAGCGCCAAGCAATTACAAACCCAAATACAATCATGTCTGTTAAACGTCATATGGGTACAGACTACAAAGTAGAAGTTGAAGGTAAAGATTATACACCTCAAGAAATTTCTGCAATCATTTTACAAAACTTAAAAGCTTCTGCTGAAGCATACTTAGGTGAAACAGTAACGAAAGCTGTTATTACAGTACCTGCATACTTCAACGATGCAGAGCGTCAAGCAACGAAAGATGCTGGTCGTATCGCTGGTTTAGAAGTTGAGCGTATCATTAACGAGCCAACAGCAGCAGCACTTGCTTACGGTTTAGAAAAACAAGACGAAGAACAAAAAATCTTAGTATATGACTTAGGTGGCGGTACATTTGATGTATCTATCCTTGAGTTAGCAGACGGCACATTCGAAGTTATTTCAACTGCTGGTGACAACCGTCTTGGTGGCGATGACTTTGACCAAGTTATCATCGATCACTTAGTAGCTGAGTTCAAAAAAGAAAATAACATTGATTTAAGCCAAGATAAAATGGCGCTTCAACGCTTGAAAGATGCAGCTGAAAAAGCGAAAAAAGATCTTTCTGGTGTAACACAAACTCAAATTTCATTACCATTCATTAGTGCTGGAGCTGCTGGTCCATTACACTTAGAATTAACGTTAACAAGAGCGAAATTCGAAGAGCTTTCAGCAGGTCTTGTTGAAAGAACATTAGAGCCAACTCGTCGTGCATTAAAAGACGCTGGTTTTGCTCCAAGCGAATTAGATAAAGTTATTCTTGTTGGTGGATCTACTCGTATCCCAGCTGTACAAGAAGCTATTAAACGTGAAACTGGTAAAGAGCCATATAAAGGTGTAAACCCTGATGAAGTTGTAGCATTAGGTGCTGCAGTTCAAGGTGGCGTACTTACTGGTGATGTAGAAGGCGTTCTATTATTAGACGTAACTCCACTTTCTTTAGGTATTGAAACTATGGGTGGCGTGTTCACGAAATTAATCGAGCGTAACACTACAATTCCAACAAGTAAGTCACAAGTATTCTCGACAGCTGCTGATAATCAACCAGCAGTAGACATTCACGTATTACAAGGTGAGCGTCCAATGTCAGCTGACAACAAAACGTTAGGTCGTTTCCAATTAACTGACCTTCCACCAGCACCACGTGGTATTCCACAAATCGAAGTAACATTCGATATTGATGCGAACGGTATCGTTAACGTACGTGCGAAAGACTTAGGAACAAGCAAAGAGCAAGCTATTACAATCCAATCTTCTTCAGGTCTTTCTGATGAAGAAGTAGAACGTATGGTACAAGAAGCGGAAGCAAATGCTGACGCTGACCAAAAACGTAAGGAAGAAGTTGAACTTCGTAACGAAGCTGACCAACTTGTATTCCAAACAGACAAAGTTGTAAAAGATTTAGAAGGTAAAGTAGATGCAGCTGAAGTTGCAAAAGCAACAGAAGCGAAAGAAGCATTACAAGCTGCAATTGAGAAAAACGAGCTTGAAGAAATTCGTGCGAAAAAAGATGCTTTACAAGAAATCGTACAACAATTAACTGTTAAATTATACGAGCAAGCTCAAGCAGCTGCTGGCCAAGCAGAAGGTGCGCAAGGTGCACAAGACGCTGGCACGAAGAAAGACAATGTAGTTGACGCTGAGTTTGAAGAAGTAAAAGAAGACAAGTAATTCAACTGTAAACATAATAAGTAAGATGACAAAAAGTCAAAGTCAAGCGTGCCTTGACTTTGGCTTTTTTCACGAATGAGAAGCGATGTGTGAGGATCTTAAGTTTTTCGCTTTGCATACTGTAAGTGAGGAAACTTTGTTGCAAAGCACTTTCTTTCGGTGTTAAAATTACGTTTATGTGAAAGATTCGGGGGTTGTAAATTTATGAGTAAACGAGACTATTATGAGGTCCTTGGACTTAGCAAGGGCGCTTCAACAGATGAAATAAAAAAAGCGTATCGTCGTTTGGCTAAAAAATACCATCCAGACGTAAGCAAAGAAGAAAATGCAATTGAAAAGTTTAAAGAAGTACAAGAAGCATACGAAGTGTTAAGTGATGATCAAAAGCGTGCGCAGTACGATCAATTTGGTCATGCTGGTGCAAATCAAGGATTCGGTGGATTTGGCGGCGGAGGAGACTTCGGCGGTGGCTTCGGTTTTGAAGATATATTTAGTTCTTTCTTTGGCGGTGGCGGCGGCAGACGTCGTGATCCAAATGCTCCGCGCCAAGGTGCTGACTTACAATATCAAGTCACTTTAGATTTTGAAGAAGCTATTTTTGGTAAGGAATTAAATGTGGAAATTCCAGTAGAAGATCCATGTGATACTTGTAAAGGTAGTGGAGCAAAACCAGGAACTTCAAAAGAAACATGTAAACATTGTTCAGGCTCTGGTCAAGTGAGTGTAGAACAAAACACACCGTTTGGTCGTATCGTAAACCGTCAAGCTTGTGGTCATTGTTCAGGAACTGGACAAATTATTAAAGAAAAATGTACGACATGTCACGGTTCAGGTAAAGTTCGTAAGCGTAAAAAAATCAATGTTAAAATTCCAGCGGGTATCGATAATGGTCAACAAATTCGTGTGTCTGGAAAAGGTGAAGCCGGCGTAAATGGCGGACCAGCAGGAGACTTATATGTTGTCGTTCATGTAAGAAATCATGAATTCTTCGAGCGTGAAGGAGATCACATTATTTGCGAAATGCCATTAACATTTGCGCAAATGGCGCTTGGTGATGAAGTGGAAGTTCCTACTGTTCATGGTAAAGTGAAGCTGAAAATTCCAGCAGGAACACAAACTGGAACAGAATTCCGCTTAAAAGGAAAAGGTGCTCCGAACGTACGTGGATACGGCCAAGGAGATCAATATGTAGTCGTTCGTGTTGTTGTACCGACGAAATTGACTTCACAGCAAAAAGATTTATTACGTGAATTTGCAGGACAAGAAGAGCAGGATGATAGTTTATTCGGAAAGCTTAAACGTGCTTTCAAAGGGGAATAATGGAAATAAAAAATGGAGTTGGTAAATTGTGAAATGGTCAGAAATTAGTATTCATACAACAGAAGAAGCAGTAGAAGCTGTCTCTCATATTTTACATGAAGCTGGTGCTAGCGGAGTTGCGATTGAGGATCCAGCGGAGTTAACGAAAGAGCGCGAGCAACAATATGGTGAAATTTATGCATTGAATCCAGATGAATATCCGGCGGAAGGTGTATTAATAAAAGCATATTTCCCGCAAACGGATTCTTTACATGAAACGATTGCAGGTGTAAAATCATCTATTGATGTGCTTCCATCTTACGACATTGAAATTGGTACTGGAAATATTACCGTTAACGAAGTCAATGAAGAAGATTGGGCTACTGCTTGGAAAAAATATTACCATCCAGTACAAATTTCTGATACATTCACAATCGTACCGACGTGGGAAGAATATACACCATCTTCTCCTGATGAAAAAATCATTGAATTAGACCCAGGTATGGCGTTTGGTACAGGAACTCATCCAACAACAACGATGTGTATTCGTGCTTTAGAAAAAACAGTACAGCCAGGTGACACTATCATTGATGTAGGAACAGGTTCTGGTGTGCTTAGTATTGCAGCGGCAAAATTAGGTGCGTCTTCTGTTCAAGCATATGATTTAGATCCGGTTGCAGTTGAAAGTGCAGAAATGAATGTGCGTTTAAATAAAACAGATGATATCGTGTCTGTTGGGCAAAATAGTCTTTTAGAAGGTATTGAAGGTCCTGTTGATTTAATCGTAGCTAACTTATTAGCAGAAATTATTCTTTTATTCCCTGAAGATGCAGCGAGAGTTGTGAAGTCAGGTGGATTATTTATTACATCGGGCATTATTGCTGCGAAGGAAAAAGTAATTTCTGAGGCGTTAGAACAAGCTGGATTTACAATTGAAGAAGTGTTACGAATGGAAGATTGGGTAGCAATTATTGCACGAAATGCGTAATATAGATTTTAGTCTATAATGAAAAGGGGAGTCTCTCACTATAAGGTGAGGGACTTGCCGTTTGTTATATGAAAAATGATAATGTTTCGTTCTTTTCGTAAGTGTTGACTTACGAAAGGAACGAAACTCTACTAAGGTGATTATATGCAACGTTATTTTGTAGAAGAAAAACATGTAAGTGAAGCAAAAATTCGCATTGTAGGTGATGATGTACATCACATTGCGAGAGTAATGCGTATGACAGCTGGCGATCAAATTTATTGCTGTGTAAACGGAAAAACAGCAGTATGTTCAATTGATGAAATTACCAGTGAATTTATTAATACGGCTATTGTAGAATGGGTAGAGGCGTCAAGTGAACTTCCTGTTTTCGTGACGATTGCAAGTGGACTGCCAAAAGGAGACAAGCTAGAGTTGATTTTTCAAAAAGGAACTGAGCTTGGGGCAGCTGCATTCTTACCATTTCAAGCATCTCGCTCTATCGTAAAATGGGATGCGAAAAAAGCTGATAAAAAAGTTGAGCGTTTAAGAAAAATTGTGAAAGAAGCTGCGGAACAATCACATAGAAGTGAAATTCCGGAAGTACATGCTCCGGCATCATTTAAGCAACTGCTTACAATGAGTGGTGAGTATGATGTTTGTCTTGTTGCTTACGAAGAGGAAGCGAAACAAGGCGAGAAATCTAATTTTGCGAAAGCTTTAACGACAATGAAACCAGGTCAAAAGCTATTGATTGTATTTGGCCCAGAAGGCGGTTTAGCTGAGGAAGAGATTACAGCGCTTCGTGAACATAAATTTGTACCATGTAGTTTAGGACCAAGAATTTTAAGAACAGAAACGGCGCCGTTATACGCGTTAAGTGCTGCTTCGTATCATTTTGAATTGATGGGGTGATGATCAATGTCAACTGTTGCGTTCCATACGTTAGGTTGTAAAGTAAACCACTATGAAACAGAAGCCATTTGGCAATTGTTTAAACAAGGTGGTTATGAAAGAACAGAATATGAAAAGAAAGCTGATGTATATGTTATTAACACATGTACAGTAACGAATACTGGGGACAAAAAAAGCCGTCAAGTAATCAGACGTGCTGTGCGTCAAAATCCAGATGCAGTTATTTGCGTAACGGGATGTTATGCACAAACATCTCCAGCTGAAATTATGGCGATTCCAGGTGTAGATATTGTAGTTGGTACACAGGATCGTGAAAAGATGTTAGGTTACATCGAAGAATTCCGTAAAGAGCGTCAACCAATTAATGCTGTCCGTAATATTATGAAAACACGTGTGTACGAAGAACTTGATGTACCTTATTTCACGGATCGTACACGTGCGTCTTTAAAAATACAAGAGGGTTGCAATAACTTCTGTACATTCTGTATCATTCCTTGGGCGCGTGGTTTAATGCGTTCTCGTGATGGAAAAGAGGTTATTAAACAAGCACAACAATTAGTGGATGCAGGCTATAAAGAAATCGTATTAACGGGTATTCATACAGGTGGATACGGCGAAGATATAAAAGATTATAACTTAGCTGGATTACTTCGTGATATGGAAGCGGAAGTAGGCGGATTAAAACGTCTTCGTATTTCTTCTATTGAAGCGAGTCAAATTTCAGATGAAGTAATTGAAGTGTTAGATAAATCTGAAGTAGTTGTACGTCACTTGCATATTCCGTTGCAATCTGGTTCTAATACTGTATTAAAACGTATGCGTCGTAAATATACGATGGAATTCTTCCAAGAGCGTTTAGATCGTTTGAAAGAAGCGTTACCAGGCCTTGCGATTACATCTGACGTAATCGTTGGTTTCCCAGGTGAAACAGAAGAAGAATTCATGGAAACATACAATTTCATTAAAGAGAACCGCTTCTCTGAGTTACACGTGTTCCCTTATTCAAAACGTACAGGAACACCTGCAGCACGCATGGAAGATCAAGTTCCTGAAGATGTGAAGAACGATCGTGTTCATCGTTTAATTGAGCTATCTAATCAATTAGCGAAAGAATATGCATCAGCGTTTGAAGGTGAAGTGCTTGAAATCATTCCAGAAGAGCAATTTAAAGACGGCGACCGTGAAGGGTTATATGTAGGGTATACAGATAACTACTTGAAAATTGTATTTGAAGGATCAGAAGAATTAATTGGTAAGCTAGTGAAAGTGAAAATTACGAAAGCTGGCTATCCATATAACGAAGCGCAATTTGTTCGTGTTCTTGAAGATGATGTGAAAAAAGAATCAGCAAGCGCATAAAAAAGAGCGTGCAACCGGAAACGGTTTGCATGCTTTCTTTATTTGAAGCGGTTAAGTACTAGAAGGTGGGGAGGCGTTTCGTGCATCCCTGTATGAAAAAAGTTGAAATGATAAAAATATAGTTGTCTTCATGAAAGAAGGATACTAGCTATTTGTATAACTTTTGAAAAGGAAATGCTTCTATTCTTCTTTTATTCTGCCAAATAGTTGACCTGAAGTGATAAAATGTATTATAATCGTAAAAGACATGCTGAAGAAGTGTTTCTTTTTGCATGCTGAAGTTAGTATGTAAGTGTGATGTTTCGGAGGGAGGGAAAGAGAATGTCAAAAACAGTCGTTCGTAAAAACGAGTCTTTGGAGGATGCACTTCGCCGTTTTAAAAGATCGGTTTCTAAAACTGGTACACTTGCTGAAGCAAGAAAGCGCGAGTTTTATGAAAAACCAAGTGTAAAACGTAAGAAGAAATCTGAAGCGGCAAGAAAGCGTAAATTCTAAGAGAGGGTGTAAGTTATGAGTCTTCTCGGTCGTTTAAACGATGATATGAAACAAGCGATGAAGAATAAACAAAAAGAAAAATTAACCGTTATTCGTATGGTTAAGGCTGCTTTACAAAATGAAGGTATTAAACTGCAACATACTCTTACTGAAGAAGAGGAAATAACAGTTTTAGCTCGTGAAGTAAAACAGTATAAGGACTCCCTCCTTGAATTTAAAAAAGCTGGTCGTGAAGACCTTGTTAATAAACTGCAAAGTGAAATTCAGATTTTAAGCGCATATTTGCCAGAGCAATTAACTGAAGAAGAACTAGTTGATGTAATCAAGCAAGTTATTTCTGAAGTTGGTGCGACTTCTAAAGCAGATATGGGTAAGGTGATGACTGCTGTTATGCCGAAAGTAAAAGGTAAAACAGACGGATCACTTGTGAATAAGCTGGTTATCCAGCTATTAGCATAAAAAAACGTCTCATTTCGTATGAGACGTTTTTTTATTGTTCTTATTAAGGAAAAACGCTATATTGCTTAAAAAGCGTTTCTGTAAGTGATAGAAACGTCTCTGGTATGTAAAAAAAGTAACGGCCTTAGTTATGATTAATCCCACCGTAAAAAAAGCTTTTTCGTTTTCTTAATTTCTTCGACTAACTCCTCAATGCTTTCTGTTCCTTGTTCCACTATATCTGGACAAAATTCATACATTTCTTGCGCGAAAGATTGCATTTCTTCGTCTGTAGGTAACGCGCTAAAAATGGCATCAACCCAGTCATGATCTGCACCGATTATGATAAAAGGATAGCGATCATTCCATTTTCTTAGTTTAAAAATAACATCTATATTGCTAACTTCGTAATTAACGCCATTTGTTTGTTGGATTGTATGGATATCAAATTGGTCATTTCCTTGTGTAATTGCAATTCTACACTCACTCTTACTTCCTTGACTAAAACTTCTTTCGCAAATAAAAGCTAAGTATCCAAGTTTCTGAACCTCAGATTGAAGTTTTATAACTTGCTGTTCAGCAGAATCCTCAAAGGTAACGAAAGAGACTCCGGCTATTTTAGATTTTGACTCAGTTGCATAAAAGGGCTGGATGCTGCTGTTAGTAACTTGTTTTATAACATTCAAAATTTCTTGACTAAATCCAATTTCCTTTCGTATTTCCTCGCTTATTAATTCATTTTTTTGTTTTTTAATGAATCCTAATATTTTTTGAAATTCATATAACAACCACCTATAAAATATTCTTACTTACACCGCAAAATTCAGAGTGGAGCAATTTCCTTTTTCGGATTTTATCTCATTTGTCTAATGAATGACAACTACTTATTCTATGGTCAGTATGTCACGTCCAGAACGAATTGTAACAGGTTTTTTCAAGTTTCCAACTTCTTGCTAGGCTCAATTTCTTAATTTAACTTGTACTGATATCCCCTGAGGGCGCATATTCTTGTATTAATACTTCTATTATTATGGGTAACATTCTCTGATCCATCATTGTCCTGATAAATATGATTTCATATAGCGACTGTTTTAATTAACATGAGATGAACTCTTACAGAATATAGTTATGTTAGTGAAGTCGTTATAACACGATAGGCACTTGTGAAGAAATACATATATATGGGATGAGGAGGGGGTCTTTCGAGATGAAGAAATTAGAACAAATGAAAAATTGGTTAACAAAACAAGTAGACCTACCAGTGGATGTATTAATGGATCTGCCTCGGATTACTCTTGTTGGGCAAATACATATTTATATAGAAAATCATCGGGGGCTATTAGTGTTTTCAGATAAAGAAGTGCGATTGCTTTTAAAACATGGTCAATTACTAATTAAAGGACAATCCTTTGTTATTAAAACGATTCTTCCAGAAGAGCTTTTGCTCGAAGGGATAATTGAGCAAGTAACATTTTTAGAAAATGAAAAAAAAGGTGATTGAAGTGAAACTTCCATTTGTGAAGTTTTTCTTCTTTATCCTGTAAAAGTTTCGTTGATAGAGACCGATTACAGTTTTAATTTGTTTCATTTTAGTACGAGCTATTTTAATGCTTCAAATAAAAAGTAGTATATCTACTTTTAGAAAGGCAGTGAGGGTGGTAAATGAAAAATAAATGGTTTATAAAGTGGCTTGGATATGTAAAAGTGCGGATTGAAGGTAGAGGAGCGGAACGGTTTGTTAATGAATGTGTACGGAGGAATTTGTTAGTTTGGGATGTTAAGAAAATAGCTGATGAAACGTTAGTTTTTTGTATGTTGTTACGCGATGTGAAAAAAATAAAACCAATTTATAGAAAAAATGAATGTAAATTATATTTTATTGGACGTTATGGTTTTCCTTTTTGGAATAAGCGTTTAATTAAAAATAGTGGATTTTTAATTGGGTTTTTAATTTTCTTTTTTGGCGTGATTGCAATGTCAAATATGGTTTGGAAAATTGAAATTACAGGAGCAAAACCCGAAACAGAATATATATTGATGAAAGAATTGGATAAAATGGGTATTAAAAAAGGGAAACTACAATTTCAAATGCCGAATGTAGAAGATGTACAACGCCATTTGACAGATAATATTAATGCCATTACTTGGGCGGGACTAGAAGTAAGAGGAACGACGTATCATTTTAAAATTGTTGAAAAAAACGAACCAAAAAAAGAAAAGGAACAAAGGCCGCAAAATTTAGTAGCAAAAAAAGAAGCGATTATTACAAAAACGTTTGTAGAAGTTGGAAAGCCGGTTGTACTGAAGAATGATCATGTAGAAAAAGGGCAGATTCTCGTATCGGGAATATATGGTAATGAGGAAAGTCCGACGATTGTTTCAGCGAAAGGTATTGTGTATGGCGAAACGTGGTATACATCTAAGGTAGATGTTCCGCTAAAGACGCAATTCCAAGTGTATACTGGTAATGTATACAATGAACATTTTCTTAAATTCGGGGATACGAAAATAAAAATATGGGGATTTCAGCATGATAAGTATAAACGCTCTCGTACTGAAAGTGTAAAGCATGATGTGAAATTATTTGGTTTTACACTGCCGATTGCATATGAAAAAGATGTTGTGAGAGAAGAGGAAGAAGCGAATCGAGAATATACAGAAAAGCAAGCGCTGAAAGTAGCGAAGGAGATGGCCGAAAAAGAACTAAAGAAAAAATTGGATGAACATGCTATGATTGTAAGTGATAAGATTTTGAGTAAAGAGGTTGAGGCGGATCAACTAAAAGTCACATTGCATTATACTGTGGTTGAAAATATTGCAGAGCCACAACCAATATCCGAATCCGATATTCAAGGAGACTGAGTAATGGCAGAACAATTAGTAGAAATGAACCAACAATTGGAAAATACTAACGAAGCAATCGCTCTTTTTGGAGTCAATGATGCACATTTAAAAGTAATTGAACGAGAACTGAATGTATCGATCGTAACTAGAGGAGAAACTGTTCATGTATCTGGAGCAGTTGAAACGGTGACACTCGTAGAAAAAATCTTACAGCAATTACTTGTTGTAATTCGTAAAAGTATATCAATTTCAGAGAGAGATGTTGCGTATGCAATTCAGCTCGCGCAACAAGGGAAAGTTGCTCAATTTGAAGAGTTATATGAAGAAGAAATTTTCAAGACTGCAAAAGGTAAATCCATTCGTGTAAAAACAATGGGGCAAAGAAGATATATTCATGCGATGAAGAAGAATGATATTGTCTTTGGGATAGGGCCTGCAGGAACTGGAAAAACATACTTAGCTGTAGTAATGGCTGTGAGAGCTTTAAAACAAGGATATGTAAAGAAAATTATTTTAACAAGACCTGCTGTAGAAGCTGGAGAAAATTTAGGTTTTTTACCAGGGGATTTGAAAGAGAAGGTAGATCCATACTTACGTCCATTATATGATGCCTTACATGATATTCTTGGACAAGAATATACGCAGCGTATGATGGAGCGGGGAGTAATTGAAATAGCTCCGCTTGCTTATATGAGGGGGCGTACGCTTGATGATTCATTTGTTATTTTAGATGAGGCTCAAAATACAACGGGTGCTCAAATAAAAATGTTTTTAACAAGATTAGGTTTTAGCTCTAAAATGGTTATTACAGGGGACCCTTCACAAGTAGACTTGCCAAAAGGGGTAAAATCAGGGCTATCTATAGCTGCTAATATTTTATCTGGTGTATCAGGTCTGTCATTTATTACATTAGAACAAACGGACGTTGTGAGACATCCATTGGTGCAACGTATTATTGAGGCATATGATAAAATGGAATGATCCTATTTGTCAGGATCATTTCTTTTTGTATGATAAGGTTGGCGAATGTCATATTTTTTACTATCATGAAAGATAAGGAAAATAAACTATAGGTACTGGTGTGTAAAATGTTGCCTCAAAGTATCGTTGGGTAGAAGAAATGAAAGCTATAAATAGTTTCACTTTATTTCTGGAGAGGAGAAGGTATTGAAATTATGTCAAGATCTCAAGAAATTTCTAAGTGGTTTCGTAATTTACAACATTCGAAAAAACTAAGTTGGATTTCTTACGTTGTGTTAGGAGCAGTGCTGTTTTTTGCGCTTATGAATAATGTAAAACCAGAACAATTAGATGTTAATATGTATTCTATTGCGAAAAAGACAATCCATTCTCCTATAAAAATTGAAGATAAAGTTACAACGGATAAAAAGAAAAAAGAAGCCGCTACAAAAGTTGAAGATCAATATACATATAAAAGTGAGTATAAACAAAACAAAGTTGATATTGTGAATGACGTCTTTGCTAAAGTGGATGAAGTGGTGCAAGAGATTAAAGCTGTTGGACCGGATGATCAAAAAAAGATGACTGATGCTGAGAAAGTGGATAAGTTAAAAAAGAAACTACCCGCTGACTTAACGAAAGAATTATCTGATTCAAACTTACTAAATTTGATTAATGCAGATTCGAGCCAATTAGTATTAGCGAAAGATGCTGCGGTCACAGCGATTAATAGTATCATGACTGAGCATATTAAAATGGACGAATTGAAAGATGCGAAAGAACGATATGTAAGTGAGATGAATAGTGTTAATGTTGATAATGGTTTAAAAGAGTCAATTAAGGCGCTAGGAAGATATGCAATTTCAGCGAACTATTTTTATGACCCGATCTTAACGAAAGAGAAGAGAAAAGCAGAGGAAGATTTAGTTCCACCTGTTTATATTCTTCAAGGACAAGTTCTTGTTAGAGAAGGTGAAACGATTTCAAGTGATGTGTATAATCAGTTGAAATTAGTTGGTTTGTTAGAAAAAGGGAACGGCTTTCAACCTTATGTTGGATTAGCGGTACTCATTGGTGTATTACTATACTTTATGCATAAACAATTTGAATTATTTTTAAAGAGAAAAAGAGAAGATAGACCGTATGTTTTAGCGTATATTACAATTTTGTCTATCACAATCGTCTTAATGAAAATCATTAGTTTGTTTCAAAAACTTGAATACGCAGGGATTGCATATGTTGTCCCAGTTGCGATGGGAACAATACTTGTAAAACTAATGATTGGTGATCGATTTGTCTTTTTAACGAGTATGATTTTTTCTGTATGCGGAAGTATTATGTTTAATGAAGGAGTAACGAGTACATTAAATTATAGTGTAGGGATTTACGTATTGTTAAGTTCATTATCGGTTAGTATTTTCTTGCGAGAAAAAAATCGTCGTACAATGATTTTACAAGCTGGTATACTCGTTTCTGTATTAAATGTAGTCGTATTAGCGGCGCTCTTATTATTACGTAATGGGAATTTTTCGCCTCTTGAAATTGGTACGCAATTATTAATGGCTTCACTTTCAGGGATTATATCATCCGTTTTGGCTATGGGGATTTTACCGTATTTAGAAAGTGGACTTGGAATCGTATCAAGTATGAAGCTTATGGAACTATCAAGTCCAAATCATCCGCTTTTACGCAGAATTTTGTTAGAAGCACCAGGGACATATCATCATAGTGTAATGGTAGCGAATCTTTCTGAGGCTGCTTGTGAAGCAGTTGGGGCAAATGGTGTATTAGCGCGTGTAGGGGCATATTATCATGATGTAGGAAAAACAGTACAACCGCAATTCTTTATTGAAAACCAAATGGGAATTAAAAACCCGCATGATAAATTAGATCCTGTAACGAGTAAAGATATTATAATTGCTCACGTAACGGATGGAGTAAGAATGCTCGAAGAATATCATATTCCACAAGAAATTATTGATATCGCTGGGCAACATCACGGTACAACGTTACTGAAATATTTTTATTATAAAGCTATTAAAGAAGATAAAGAAAAATATACAGAAGAGATGTTCCGTTATCCAGGTTCAAAAGCAACTTCGAAAGAATCGGCAATTGTTGGTATTGCTGATAGTGTAGAAGCTGCGGTACGTTCTATGAATCACCCAACGCCAGAACAAATTAATAATTTGGTGCAAAGTATTATTAAAGATCGACTGCAAGACGGTCAATTTAGTGAATGTGATTTGACGTTTAAGGAACTACAAATCGTTGGAAAAACGTTGTGTGAAACGTTAAATGGTATTTTCCATTCGCGTATTACATATCCGGAACCTCCGGAAGAAAAGGAGAAAGAATGAGTTTGTTAATTGATTTTATTGATGAAACAGAAGAAGTAAAAGAAGAGTATATGAGTTTAATTCGTGAAGTGTTAGAAAAAGCAGCTCAAATGGAAAATATCGAGGATGGTGCGGAGGTATCGGTGACATTTGTAGATAATGAGCGCATTAGAGAAATTAATCGTGATTACCGAGATAAAGATCAACCTACAGATGTAATATCCTTTGCCATGGAAGAGATGGGAGAAGGAGAAATGGAGATTGTTGGTGCAGAGATGCCGCGCATGTTAGGGGATCTTATTATCTCTATTCCAAGGGCGAAAGAGCAAGCTGAAGAGTACGGACATTCTTTCGATCGTGAACTTGGATTTTTGGCGTTACATGGCTTTTTACATTTACTTGGTTATGATCATATGACAGAAGAAGATGAAAAAGAAATGTTCGGAAGACAAAAAGAAATTTTAGAAGCTTTTGGATTAGGACGATGAAAAAAGGAAAACTTATAGATAGTTTTGGATATGCTATAGCTGGTATATTCTTTTGTTTTCGTCATGAACGAAATATGAAAATCCATTATTTAGCCGCAGTCATTGTTATATGCTGCGGCTTTTATTTCCATATTACGAAAATAGAGTGGATGATATTACTTATTGTAATAGGGAGTGTAATGAGTTTAGAGATGGTAAATACGGCTGTGGAAAAAACGGTAGATTTAGCGACTGCCGATATTCATCCGTTTGCAAAAATTGCAAAGGATGTTGCGGCAGGAGCGGTTTTATTGTTTGCAATTATAGCTGTTATAATTGGTGCTATTATCTTTTTACCGTATATGGTATAGTTGCATTCCGAAGCTTTTATTAAGCTTTGGAAGTGCTGTAAGGGCCTTTAATGAGAGAGTGTATCTCTTCATAGCTGTGAACAGGAAGGATGCGGGAATATGAATAGTAAACAATTAATTCTAGAAGCAATCGAAGCGCGTAAACAAGCGTACGTACCATATTCTAAATTTCAAGTAGGTGCAGCATTATTAACGCGCGGTGGAAAAGTATATCGTGGATGTAATGTTGAGAATGCATCATATGGCTTATGTAATTGTGCTGAAAGAACAGCTTTATTTAAGGCGGTTTCTGAAGGAGATAAAGAATTTGTAGCCATTGCGGTTGTAGCAGATACAAAGCGCCCAGTACCTCCTTGTGGAGCATGTCGACAAGTTATGGTAGAATTATGTAAACAGGATACGAAAGTATACTTATCAAACTTACATGGTGACGTTCAAGAGACGACAGTCGGAGAATTGTTACCAGGAGCATTTTTAGCGGAGGATTTACATGAATAGAAAAGGTTATAAATCAGGTTTTGTCTCTATTATTGGCAGACCGAATGTTGGAAAATCTACATTTTTAAACCGTATTATCGGCCAGAAAATTGCTATTATGAGTGATAAGCCACAAACGACTCGTAATAAAATTCAAGGTGTATATACAGAAAATGATGCACAAGTTATTTTCATTGATACACCAGGAATACATAAACCTAAACATAAATTAGGCGACTTCATGGTAAAGATGGCGCAAACGACATTAAAAGAAGTTGATATTGTTCTGTTTATGGTTAATGCAGTTGAAGGATTTGGTCGTGGTGAGGAATTCATCATTGAGAAATTAAAAGAAACGAAACAACCAGTATTTTTAGTCATTAATAAAATTGACCAACTTCATCCAGAGCAATTACTAGAGTTAATTGATCAATATCGTAAACTACATGAGTTTGCAGAGATTGTACCAATTTCTGCGTTAGACGGTAATAATGTGGACGCTTTAATTGGAACAATTAAAAAGTATTTACCAGAAGGACCACAATACTATCCAGAGAATCAAGTAACGGATCATCCGGAGAGATTTATTATTGCAGAGCTTATTCGTGAGAAAGTACTACATTTAACACGTGAAGAAGTGCCGCATTCTGTGGCTGTTGTTATCGATGCGATTCAAAAGCGTGAGGGCGGGGCAGTTTATATAAATGCAACGATTGTTGTTGAACGTGCATCACAAAAAGGAATCATCATCGGAAAACAAGGAAAAATGTTAAAAGAAGTTGGTAAGCGAGCTCGTTTTGATATTGAAGCGCTACTTGGTTCTAAAGTATTTTTAGAAGTATGGGTAAAAGTGCAAAAAGATTGGCGTAATAAAATGTCTCAGCTTCGTGACCTAGGTTTCCGCGAGGATGAGTACTAAAATAGAGTAAAGTTGTAATCAGTGGATGGTTGGTTCATCCACTGATTATTGGTTTTTATGAACTTTGATAAATTAGGAAAAATTTTTCTCACATGAAAATGGACAAAATGGGTCAATTTAATAACAACAAAGGAAATTGGTTTATAGGCTACGCTTATTGAGAAAGGTGGATTCTTATGCTAGATTTTACCTGGAAGTTTTTCTCCAAAACAGGAAGCATTGAAACGTACTTGCTTTTGAAAGAAATGGAAAAAGACGTAAACGATGAGATGGATCAACATGAAGAGGAGCTAGCGCATCTAGACTCTCCAATTTCTTGACCCGTTTTGTTCAAACCTTGGATGGTGACGAACATGTTTCAAAAAGTTGAGGGCATCGTTATCCGTACGACAGATTACGGAGAAACGAACAAGATTGTTACAATATTCTCAAGAGAACTTGGTAAGGTAAGTGCAATGGCAAGAGGGGCAAAAAAACCGAAAAGCCGATTAGCATCTGTGTCGCAATTAATGACACATGGCCATTTTCTTATTCAAATGGGATCTGGGCTTGGAACATTGCAACAAGGCGAGATTATTTCAACTATGAAAGAAATTCGCGAGGATATATTTTTAACTGCTTATGCATCATTTATTGTTGAGTTAACTGATAAAGCAACAGAAGATAAAAAACATAATCCGTATTTATTTGAAATGTTATATCAAACGTTGCATTATATGTGTGAGGGTGTTGATCCAGAAGTATTATCATTAATTTATCAAACGAAAATGCTTCCGGTATTAGGGATGCGCCCGTACTTTGATACATGTGCGATTTGTCATCAAGAAACAGACTTTGTCGCCTTCTCCGTAAGGGAAGGCGGTTTTCTGTGCTCACGTCATGCAGAGCAAGACCCATATCGTATACCGGTAGGAGAAGCTGTTCATAAATTATTACGTCTTTTCTTCCATTTCGATTTACATAGGCTCGGAAATGTATCGGTAAAGGATAGCACAAAAAAACAAATGCGTTTAGTATTGAATACATATTATGATGAATATTGCGGAATTTATTTGAAATCAAGACGTTTTTTAGAACAACTTGATAAGTTTCAAATATAATTTTGGGCCGTATACGGTCCTTTTTACATACTTTCTTTTTCGAATAGCATATTTAGTATATAATATTTAAGAGATAGTATAACTTTTTTCGTTGTGCATTAAAGGTGGTGATTATCATAGAGCTGAATAAACGGCAAGAACATATCATTCAGATTGTAAAAGATCACGGTCCTATTACAGGGGAATCAATTGCAGCGCAATTGGGTCTAACACGTGCGACGCTAAGACCAGACTTAGCAATTTTAACGATGGCTGGTTATTTAGAAGCACGTCCACGCGTAGGTTATTTTTATACGGGTAAAACTGGGGGGCAGCTATTATCTGAAGCTGTTAAGAAAATTAAAGTACAAGATTATCAATCTAGACCGGTTGTAATTGATAAAAATGTTTCCGTATACGATGCAATTTGTACGATGTTTTTAGAGGACGTTGGTACATTGTTCGTTGTAGATCAGATGACTCTATTAGTTGGTGTTGTGTCTCGTAAAGATTTATTAAGAGCGAGCTTAGGAAAGCAGGATTTAACCTCTCTTCCGGTTAATATTATCATGACAAGGATGCCAAACATTGCGATGTGTCGTAGAGAGGATTCTTTATATGATATTGCGATGGAATTAATAGAAAGACAGATTGATGCAATGCCAGTTGTAAAAGATACGAAACAAGGTTTAGAAGTGATTGGGCGAATTACAAAAACAAATATTACACGTGCGTTTGTAAATTTAGTAAATAACGAATAAGTGTAATTTGTTTAAAGTGAGGTAATGTAATGGATAATAAAATCGTATATGTCGTATCTGACTCTGTAGGGGAAACGGCTGATTTGGTTGTTCGAGCAGCAATGGGGCAATTCCCGTTTGCTCCTGATATTAGACGTGTACCGTATGTAGAAGATACAGGGACATTAAAAGAAGTGATTTCGATTGCTAAGAGTAATCAAGCACTTATATGTTTTACGTTAGTTAAGCCTGATATGCGCCAGTATTTAGTAACAGAGGCTGCAAAAGAAGGGGTAGAGGCATACGATATTATCGGCCCTCTTATTGATCAAATTGAAGAAATTACGGGGCAAGTGCCGAGATATGAGCCAGGTGTTGTCCGTAGGTTAGATGAAGAATACTTTAAAAAGATTGAAGCGATTGAATTTGCTGTGAAGTATGATGACGGCAGAGATGCACGAGGTATCTTAAAAGCAGATATCGTGTTGATTGGTGTTTCGCGTACATCAAAAACACCACTTTCCCAATATTTAGCTCATAACAAACGCTTGAAAGTTGCGAATGTACCACTCGTGCCAGAAGTTGACCCACCTGAAGAACTATATCAAGTGGCAAAAGAAAAATGTTTCGGTTTGAAAATTACGCCAGATAAGTTAAATCATATTCGAAAAGAACGATTAAAATCACTTGGATTAAGTGATGGAGCAACATATGCAAATATTAATCGTATTCAAGAAGAAATTAATCACTTTGAGGAAGTAATTAGTAAAATAAATTGCCAAGTAATCGATGTATCGAATAAAGCGATTGAAGAAACAGCAAATATTATTGTGAATGCAGTGCAAAACCAAAAAATGTTTTAGCACATTTACCAAAGGTGAATGTGCTTTTTTCGCTCGTGTGAAATATGATACCTATGGATTTTGTAATAGATTGTAGTGTAATGGTTATACTTATACTCCTTTGTCTTTTAGTATATTCAAGGTGTGAGTTTGTCATCCTGAAATGTAAGCTGAAAAAATAAAGGGATATGTAGCGTAGTTGAAGAAAATATATTATAATAAAAAATTGTGATAAAAACCTATATTTTACGTTTAGACTTTAATTTTTCAGAATAAACTAGGGATAGGATTTACGAAAAAGACATGTAATTACGTTAAATCGACAAAATCTATACAAGAAAACGCACATTATGGAAGGATTCACAGAAGGGATGTAGAATACAGAAATATGCAAAACATCAACAACATATTAGTTGGTGTAGATGTATATCCCGTGAAGGCTGAAATTGTGCAAGTTGGAGCGGAATTTCATGTCGGAATTTTGTTTGTCGCATCATATGCTCATCCTTTAAGGAAATAGCAAGGCAATTGGATCATTGTAGATACTGAACAAAATGGAGTTGATTGTTATATGGATCAACATGAAAAAGTTACAGATTTCAAGATCAAACAGTATATGTGGCTTGCTACTCTTCTTGTAAAAAGGTGTATATGTATTGTTTCTAAGAGATACATTTGTAACAGATGAGCAAATGTATACAATTTTATATAGCAAGTATGTATATGCGATTTATGCAGATAAAGGACCTATAGGAAAGGTTCAAAATCGTTTATACAATGTAATCGGCAACACTTTCTAACAAGTTTAGAAAAATATTGTCGAATTATAAAGGAATTTTTTAATTTATATCGAATACAAAATACGACACGGAGATGGAGTTATGGGGAACAGAATTCCCGAAGAAGTTGTTGAACAGATTCGGACATCATCCGATATTGTAGAAGTCATTGGTGAATACGTTCAACTTAGAAAACAGGGGCGTAACTATTTCGGCCTTTGTCCATTTCATGGTGAGAATTCTCCTTCATTCTCTGTTTCATCTGATAAGCAAATTTTTCATTGCTTCGGATGTGGAGAAGGTGGAAATGTATTTTCCTTTCTAATGAAAATGGAAGGACTGGCTTTTACCGAGGCTGTTCAAAAGCTAGGCGAAAGAAATGGAATTGCGGTTGCAGAGTACACATCAGGACAAGGACAACAAGAAGACATATCTGATGACACTGTCATCATGCAACAAGCTCATGAATTATTGAAAAAGTATTATCATCATTTATTAGTAAATACGGAAGAGGGAAATGAAGCACTTTCATATTTATTAAACCGTGGTATTACGAAAGAGATGATTGAGAAGTTTGAAATTGGTTATGCATCACCTGCTTGGGATGCAGCGACGAAAATTTTACAAAAAAGAGGTTTATCGCTGTCTAGTATGGAACAAGCTGGCCTTCTAATAAGAAGTGAGAAGGATGGTAGTCATTACGATCGCTTCCGTGGAAGAGTTATGTTCCCGATCTATACGTTACAAGGTAAGGTGATAGCGTTTAGTGGAAGGGCGTTAGGAGATGACACTCCGAAATATTTAAATAGCCCTGAAACACCGATTTTTCACAAAAGTAAATTGTTGTATAACTTCCACCAAGCAAGACCGTTTATTAGAAAGCGTGGGCAAGTGGTTCTTTTTGAAGGATATCCCGATGTACTAGCTGCGGTAAAAAGTGGTGTGGAAGAAGCTGTTGCGACAATGGGAACAGCTTTAACTGAAGAACAAGCAAAACTTCTGCGACGTAACGTTGAAACTGTTGTTCTTTGCTATGATGGTGATAAAGCAGGGCGAGAAGCGACGATGAAAGCAGGGCAATTATTGCTAAAAGTTGGTTGCCAAGTGAAAGTCACATCCTTGCCAGATAAGCTTGATCCTGATGAATATGTGCAACAATATGGGACTACCGCTTTTGAAAATCTTGTGAAATCAAGTGTGAGTTTTGTTGGTTTTAAAATAAATTATTTGCGTTTAGGGAAAAATTTGCAAGATGAGTCTGGCAAAGAAGAATATGTGAAAAGTGTTTTAAAAGAGTTATCGTTGTTACAAGATGCGATGCAGGCAGAGTCATATTTGAAGTCATTATCGCAAGAATTTTCGTATTCAATGGAAACACTTTTGAATCAATTGCACCAATATCGCAAAGAACAAAAGGTACAGCAAAAACAAATAAAGCAGGTTGCTAAACCGTCTCAAGTCGTTCAAACAAAACCGAAGTTAACAGGTTTTGAAAGAGCGGAAAGAGAAATTATTTACCATATGTTGCAAAGTGCAGAAGTAGCTGTTCGTATGGAATCCCATATAGAAGATTTTCATACAGAAGAACATAAAGGGATTTTATATGAACTATACGCATATTATGAAAAGGGAAATGAACCTTCAGTCGGAACATTTTTAAGTTGGCTCTCTGATGAAAAGTTGAAAAATATTATCACTGATATTTCGACGGATGAATTTATTAATCCAGAATACACAGAAGAAGTGTTGCAAGGCCATTTGGAGACGCTTAGACGGCATCAGGAAAAACTTGAAAAGATGGAGATCATCTTTAAAGTGAAACAAATGGAAAAAACAGATCCTGTAGAGGCTGCTAAATATTATGTAGCATATTTACAAAATCAAAAAGCGAGAAAATAGCTTTTTTGATAAAGTTTTAGTATAATGAATGTTTGTATCTCGCGTAAGGAGGGGAACAGATGGCTGACAAACCAGCTCGTTCTAAACAAATTGAAACTGAAATGACCCTTGAGCAAGTGAAAGAACAACTCACTGAGCTCGGAAAAAAACGTGGCGTTCTTACATATGAAGAGATTGCAGAACGCATGAATGGATTTGAAATTGAATCCGATCAAATGGATGAATACTATGAATATTTAGGTGAACAAGGCATTGACTTAGTTGGTGATAATGACAACGAAGAAGGCCCTAATAATCGCCAAATTACAAAAACAGAAGAAGAGTTTGACCTCAATGATTTAAGTGTACCACCTGGGGTTAAAATCAACGATCCTGTTCGTATGTATTTAAAAGAAATTGGTCGTGTAGACTTACTATCTGCAGAAGAAGAAATTCGACTTGCAACGCGTATTGAAGAAGGCGATGAAGAAGCGAAACGTCGTCTTGCAGAAGCAAACTTACGTCTTGTAGTAAGTATTGCAAAGCGCTACGTAGGCCGTGGTATGCTTTTCTTAGACTTAATTCAAGAAGGTAATATGGGTCTAATTAAAGCTGTTGAAAAGTTCGATTATCGTAAAGGTTTCAAATTTAGTACGTATGCAACTTGGTGGATTCGCCAAGCTATTACACGTGCGATTGCGGACCAAGCGCGAACAATTCGTATTCCAGTTCATATGGTTGAAACGATTAATAAGTTAATTCGTGTACAACGTCAATTATTACAAGATTTAGGTCGCGAACCGTCTCCTGAAGAGATTGGTGAAGAAATGGATCTTGCTCCAGAAAAAGTACGTGAAATCTTAAAAATTGCACAGGAGCCAGTTTCTCTTGAAACACCAATTGGTGAAGAAGATGACTCCCATTTAGGTGACTTTATTGAAGACCAAGAAGCAACATCGCCTGCGGACCATGCAGCCTATGAATTGCTAAAAGAACAATTAGAAGATGTGTTAGATACACTAACAGATCGTGAAGAAAATGTTCTGCGTCTTCGTTTCGGTTTAGATGATGGACGAACTCGTACGCTTGAAGAAGTTGGGAAAGTATTCGGCGTAACGAGAGAGCGTATCCGTCAAATTGAAGCAAAAGCACTTCGCAAATTAAGACATCCAAGTCGTAGTAAGCGTCTTAAGGATTTCTTAGAATAGGTTATTTTTTAAGTTTACTTCACCTTTGTGAAGTAAACTTTTTTATTTTGTTAATTTTTGTTAAAATTTAGCTATCGGCAACGATTACAATTTCTTGTAATTTATTTTACAGAATTGTCTTTTGATTTGCAAATGCTCATTTTTCGATTTTTCGATTAATTTTGTTTATTCTATACAAAAATATATGTAGAAAAGCGAAAAATATGATGAGAAACGTTAATAATTATCGAAATAATAAGCTATATGACAATAAAAAACAATAAACTGAATTTATGGAATATTTTTAACAAGTAGTAGTTTTCTCTTTTCTGATAGAGCGTTTTCAAGTACAATGGAAATGACTGAATCATCTAACTATTTAGGGGTATAGAGGGGGGAGAAGAGATATGAAACGTAATCCGCTGATTCCGTTCGCTCTTATTGCAGCATTGGGTATTATCGTTATGTTTGTATTTTCATTTCAGGGGCTAAATAAATCTAAAGAGTTAGCTGATGCAAAAAATGGCGGGAAGCCAGCACAAACAGCATCAAAACCAGAGGATATTGTGAAGCAAAGCTGTACGAGCTGCCACGGTGATCAGTTACAAGGGGCAGTAGGACCTAACTTACAAAAAATTGGTGGGAAACTTTCAAAGGATGAAATTAAAGAAATTCTTTCGAAAGGAAAGGGCAATATGCCTGCTAATATAGTTCCAGCTGATCAAGCCACTAAAGTAGCTGATTGGTTATCGAAGAAAAAATAAAGTTCCGTATGACAAGTCTTTTGCTTATGCAAAGGGCTTGTTTTTCTATATTTTCTAAAATACGATGAATGATAGAGAAGTGAATTGTTGTTATAGGCTTGCAACAACTACTATAAATTCATTATCATGGAGACAGACTGACAAGAGAAGGAGTAATGGAAATACATGAATGAAGTAAGGCTTTCAAAACGATTAGAAGAAGTTGTGCGTGAAATACCGGTAGGATCTACAGTTGCTGATATTGGATCGGATCATGCGTATTTACCGTGTTATACAATTATAAATAATATTGCTACAAAAGCAGTTGCTGGAGAGGTTGTAGATGGACCGTTTCGCTCTGCACAAGCAACTGTAGCTGAAAGTGGCTTGCAAGATAAAGTAGATGTGCGTAAAGGGAATGGATTAGCTGTTATAGCGCCAGGAGAAGTAGATGTAATTACGGTTGCTGGAATGGGCGGAGCGTTAATTCGTGACATTTTAGAAAGTGGTAAAGAAAAATTAGAAGGTGTAACACGTTTAATTTTACAGCCGAATATTGCAGCACATCATATTCGTGAATGGTTTGTTGAAAATGGTTGGGAGCTTATCCATGAAAAAATCGTAAAAGAAGATGGGAAAATTTATGAGATTTTAGTAGGAGAGCGAGGAAATGTCGAAGCACCTTACTCGGAAAATAAACAAGCGGGATTGTTTATGGGGCCATTTTTAATAAAAGAAAAAAGTGAAGCTTTCGTTGAAAAATGGGAAGGGGAATTGAAAAACTTCCAAAATATTTTAAAACAGTTAGAACGTGCGGCTAATTCTGAAGAAACAAAAGCGAAACGTGCAGAAGTAGAAGCGAAAATGAAAATGATAGGGGAGATTTTATCATGAGTAAAATTCCAAACGGCCATGAAATTATTTCTTTATTTGAAAGTATGTATCCGAAGCATCTGGCGATGGAAGGAGATAAAATTGGTCTGCAGATTGGAGCGCTTAATAAATCTGTACAACACGTATTAATTGCATTAGATGTAACGGAGGAAGTTGTGGAGGAAGCGATTCAATTAGGGGCGAATGTCATTATCGCGCATCATCCTTTAATTTTTAATCCGTTAAAAGCGATTCATACAGATAAAGCGTACGGAAGAATTATTGAAACGTGTATTAAAAATGATATTGCCATTTATGCAGCGCATACAAATGTGGATGTTGCCAAGGGCGGGGTAAATGATTTACTTGCCGAGGCGTTAGGGTTGCAAAATACAGAAGTTTTGGCACCGACATATGCAGAAGAAATGAAAAAAGTTGTTGTGTTTGTGCCAGTAACTCATGCAGAGGAAGTACGAAAAGCATTAGGAGACGCAGGTGCTGGTCATATCGGCAATTATAGCCACTGTACGTTTAGTAGCGAGGGTACAGGTACGTTTGTACCTCAAGAGGGGACAAATCCTTATGTAGGGGAAACTGGACAGTTAGAGCGCGTAGAAGAAGTGCGGATCGAAACGATTATTCCAGTTTCACTACAACGAAAAGTGATTAAAGCAATGGTAACGGCACATCCATATGAAGAAGTAGCGTATGATGTGTATCCACTTGATAACAAAGGCGAAACATTAGGGCTTGGGAAAATAGGATGCTTAAAAGAAGAAATGACACTTGGACAGTTTGCAGAACATGTAAAGCAATCATTAGATGTAAAGGGTGCACGAGTTGTTGGGAAATTAGATGATAAAGTGCGCAAAGTAGCTGTACTTGGTGGTGATGGTAACAAATACATCAATCAAGCTAAATTTAAAGGAGCAGATGTATATGTAACAGGTGACATGTATTATCATGTTGCTCATGATGCGATGATGCTCGGTTTAAATATAGTTGACCCAGGACATAACGTTGAAAAAGTAATGAAGCAAGGTGTGCAAAAGCAATTACAAGAAAAAGTGGATGCAAAGAAACTCAATGTACACATTCATGCTTCGCAATTACATACAGATCCATTTACATTTGTATAAGAAAAATAAAAACCGTTGCTCATATAGGCAACGGTTTTTATTATTGTTCTTTTTTCACTTTTACACGAGGTAATATTTTTTGTAACGGTACTTTTCGAACTCTCTCCCATGTAGCGGGATTCATTGGGTCATATTGATCTAAGAAAGCGATAACTTCTTTTGTAATTGGAGTTGGAGTAGAAGCACCTGCTGTAACAGCTACGTTTTCTACACCTTGTAGCCACTCTAATTTAATCTCACTTACGTCTGCAACGCGGTATGCTTTCGTACCAGCAATTTCTTGTGACACTTGTGCTAAACGGTTTGAGTTGTTACTTTTCGGATCACCGACAACAATTGTTAAGTCTGCAACATCAGCTTGTTTAGCGACAGCTTCTTGGCGAACTTGAGTTGCTAAACAAATTTCTTTATGGAATTCTGCTGTTGGGAATTTTTTTTGAATGTCCTCCATTAAATGTTGAACATCCCATTGACTCATCGTTGTTTGATTCGTTACTAAAATTTTATCTGTTGGGATTTCTAATGTTTTTAAATCATCGGCTTTTTCGATAAGGTGAACGATGTCAGGTGCAATACCAACTGCGCCTTCTGGCTCTGGATGATTTTTTTTACCGATATAAATGACATGATACCCTTCCGCTTTCTTAGCTTCGATAAGGTCATGTGTCTTGGTAACATCTGGACAAGTGGCATCGATTGTTGTTAAACCTTTTTCTTTTGCGCGTTGTTTAACTTCTGGAGAAACTCCGTGTGCAGTGAAAATAACAGTACCAGAATCAATTTTATCTAAAATTTCTAAGCGACTTGGACCGTCTAATGTGATGATTCCATCTTCTTCGAAAGCGTCTGTAACATGTTTATTGTGAACAATCATACCTAAAATATAAATGGGTCTCGGCAATGATTTATCTAATGCGGCGTTACGTGCAATTACCATTGCATCGACAACACCGTAGCAATAACCACGAGGGGAAATTTTAACAATTTTCATATGAGTAATCCTCTCCTTCTAAACAAGGGATACTTTTGTGCATAGTCTTTTACATTATAAAGGAGGAGTGGATAGAAAACAAAGGATTGTTACACATATAGTTTTGGTTTTGTTGCTGTTTTTTGAACAGGCTCCTCTCGTAATTCTTTTTCTATGACTGGCTCAATCACTATTTTTTTTCTTTTTCTTTTTTTTTGTGGAGGAGGTGGAGTTGCTACCTCAACCTTTTCTGTTATGTCTTCAGCCTGATTTTTAGTTGAATCTTCTTCCGTACTTTTTCCAGAGGTGAGGATTTTAACAATGCTTGGTAGGTTACGCATAATAGGGCCGTACTGTTCGACGACAGGGCTTACAGATTGAACGACTTGGGATACTTTTTCTATATTGTTTATCATATTAGTTGGATTCGAAATTAAATTCGCAAAAAAACTGCCGATGCCGCTACTGGATGCTGCTGTAGTTGTTGCACCGCCGCGCGTTTCGTTTGATTCGTACATTTGAGGGGGAATCATTTGCTCTGGATGCTGCTGCATGTATGGTTGATATTGCTGTGAGTACTGCTGTGGGTATTGCTGTTGATATTGGGGTTGATATTGTTGCCGATATTGAGGTGGCGGTTGCTGGTGCATCATTGGTGGCGGTCCTTCCATTTGTCGATAAGGCGGAACCATTTGCATGTAAGGTTCGGTTGGATCGTGTTTTTTAAAGAGTTTAGCAAGGAACCCTTTCTTTTTTTGTGCCATCGGTGGTAGTTGTGGAATTGGATATGGTGTATAAGGTTGCTGCCCTTGATTTGGATACATTTGTCTTGTGGGGGATTTTGGAAACATGTGAGAAATCCTCCTTTCTTCAGTTAGGTATATACACATACAATATGCAATAAGGGGGAAGAAGGTTAGTTTTTGAAGGGAAAACCTAAACTAAAGATGGATTTTACTTGTAGATTTCGATATAATGTAGACTTGACTGATTTGTGCGCGCAGTAGAAATTTAGAAAGAAGGTGTAACTTATGACACAACAAACTTTTACACAGTATGATTTTAAACCATTTTTAATAGATGCAGTTCGTGAACTACGCTTTACAGAGCCGACAGGAATTCAGCAGAAAATTTTCCCGGTCGTGAAAAAAGGTGTAAGTGTAATTGGACAATCCCAAACAGGTTCTGGGAAAACACATGCATACTTACTTCCTACATTGAACAGAATTAATGCAAGCCGTGAAGAAGTACAACTTGTTATTACAGCACCTACTCGTGAGTTAGCACAACAAATTTACGAAGAGATTGTGAAATTAACAAAATTCTGTGCGGAAGATCAAATGATTACAGCGCGTTGTTTAATTGGTGGAACTGATAAACAACGTTCAATTGAAAAGTTGAAAAAACAACCTCATATCGTAGTCGGGACACCAGGACGTATTAAAGACTTAGTAGAAGAACAAGCATTATTTGTTCATAAAGCAAATACGATTATTGTCGATGAAGCTGACTTAATGCTTGATATGGGATTCATTCACGATGTAGATAAAATTGCAGCACGCATGCCTAAAAACTTGCAAATGCTAGTTTTCTCTGCAACAATTCCTCAAAAACTAAAACCGTTTCTGAAGAAATATATGGAGAATCCAGAGCATATTCATATCAATCCAAAACAAGTTGCAGCTGGAAACATTGAACACTATTTAGTGCCTTCTAAACATCGTAATAAAATTGATTTAGTGAATAAAATGCTACTTCAATTTAAACCGTATTTAGCAGTTGTTTTCACGAATACGAAAAAAATGGCAGATCAAGTTGCTGATGGATTAATGGAACGCGGCTTAAAAGTTGGACGAATTCACGGGGATTTATCACCACGTGATCGTAAAAAAATGATGAAACAAATTCGTGACCTTGAATTCCAATATATTGTTGCGACTGATTTAGCAGCACGTGGTATTGATATTGAAGGAATTAGCCATGTTATTAACTATGAGCTACCATCAGATTTAGATTTCTTCGTTCACCGCGTTGGAAGAACAGCACGTGCGGGGCATTCTGGTATTGCAGTGACGATTTATGATCCAGCAAACGAAGAAGCATTAGATAGCTTAGAAAAACAACGTCATATCGAGTTTAAACATGTAGATTTACGCGGAGATGAGTGGGCGGATTTAGGTGAGCGTCGTCGTCGTAAGAGCCGTAAAAAACCAAATGACGAACTTGATGTTATGGCAACGAAAGTTATTAAAAAACCGAAAAAAGTAAAACCAAACTATAAACGTAAACTTGCAACAGAACGTGACAAAGTGAAGAGAAAATATAGCAATAAAAAAAGATAAGGGGTTTCCCTTATCTTTTTTTAATCCCGCTAATTTAAATGAAGAGTATAGTCTGTTTAAATACTCATATAAATTTGTGTAGTGCGTCTTTTGTGAACAAACAATTCACTACATATTTCTACAAATTATGCTATCATTATATCTATTGTATATTGAAGAGGTGATTGTATGTTAAAGATTGGATCTCATGTTTCCATGAGTGGTAAGAACATGTTATTAGCAGCAAGTGAAGAGGCTGTTTCATACGGTGCAACAACGTTTATGATTTATACAGGTGCACCGCAAAATACACGAAGAAAACCAATTGAAGAATTGAACATAGAAGCAGGAAGAAAACATATGGAGCTGAATGGTATTGAGGAAATTATCGTCCATGCGCCGTATATTATTAATGTTGGGAATACGACGAAGCCAGAAACATTCCAATTAGGTGTAGACTTCCTTCGTATGGAAATTGAAAGAACATCGGCATTAGGTGTAGCGAAACAAATTGTTCTTCACCCAGGAGCGCACGTTGGGGCTGGAGCAGATGCTGGTATTCAACAAATTATTAAAGGGCTTAATGAAGTACTAACGCCAGAACAGACGGTTAACATTGCGTTAGAGACGATGGCAGGAAAAGGAACAGAATGTGGTCGTAGCTTTGAAGAAATTGCAAAAATCATTGATGGCGTAAAATATAATGAAAAGCTATCTGTATGCTTTGATACGTGTCATACGCACGATGCAGGATATGATATTGTAAATGACTTTGACGGTGTATTAAACGAATTTGATAAGATCGTTGGTATAGATCGTTTACAAGTACTTCATATTAATGATAGTAAAAATGTACGCGGAGCAGGAAAAGACCGTCATGAAAACATCGGATTTGGTCACATTGGGTATAAAGCGTTGCATCACATTGTACATCATCCACAGTTAATGCATGTACCAAAAATTCTTGAAACACCGTATGTAGGGGAAGATAAAAAAGATAAGAAGCCACCATACAAATTGGAAATCGAAATGCTGAAAAACGGTACTTTTGATGAAGGGCTTCTTGAAAAAATTAAAGCGCAATAAGGAGGGGATTTCCCCTCCTTATTTTAGTAATTGCTGAAATAAGGTATTTACTTGTTGGGCAGTGGCAGGGGAAGTTACTTTTGCGATCTGTTTTAAGAGCTCTAGTCGCTCGTTGTTATCGTAAATATTAATATTTTTACCTTTCATAAGTAAAACGATTTGGTCAGCTTGTGCAGTCGTAATAGAAACTTCATATTCTTTGCTATATTTTAATAACTCTTTTGTAGAAATATGATTTAATTTTTTATTAACAATTTGTTTAATGAGGTTCATCTTGTTATCCTCCTTCACGCGTTCTTCTATCGAAATATATGAGCATATAGCTTGTACATATTCGTATAGAGTTTCTTTTTTCATGAGGAAAAGAAGCGTATGTTATAATATAAGGACAAAACTACAGAAAAAGAGTAAAGGGAGGACCTATGGAGCAAAAGCAACATCGAAAAGAAAGTGTTATTCATCTCATTTATCGTTTAGTTATGATTATTTTTGGGGCAGCATGCGCAGCGGTAGCGATTGAACTATTTTTAATGCCAAATAAAATTATTGATGGTGGAATTATTGGTATTTCTCTTATATTAGATTATCTTACTCCTAATATTTGGTGGTTAAGTTTTTCTACTTTAGTCGTTGTTCTCAATATCCCATTTATGTATTCGGGTTATAAGCAAATTGGAAAAACATTTATGTTATCTTCGGCATTTGGTATTGTAGCGTTAGCATTCATTGAGTCAACGTTACATGCGGTGCCACCGTTTACAACAGAGCCTATTTTAGCGACTGTGTTTGGTGGTCTTATTTTAGGTCTTGGTGTAGGACTTGTAATTCGTCATGGTGGATCGTTAGATGGAACTGAAATTATGGGGATTTTATTAACGAAGAAATTACCGTTCTCTGTTGGTGAATTCGTAATGTTTGTGAACTTATTTATTTTTGCATGGGCAGCATTTGTGTTTGGTGTGGAACAAGCGATGTATTCTGTTATGACGTACTATATTGCATTTAAAACGATCGATACAGTAATTCAAGGGCTAGATGAAACGAAAGCAGTTTTAATTGTATCTGATCAATATGAGGAAGTATCAAATGCGATTTTACATCGACTCGGCCGTGGAACTACAAAGCTTGTAGCAAAAGGTGGTTACACAGATAAAGAAAAAGAAGTTATTTATGCAGTTGTAACGCGTCTAGAAGTGACGAAGTTAAAGTCAATTGTGCATGAAATTGATGAAAATGCGTTTGTTACGATTATGAGCACGCAAGAGACAAATGGTGGTAAGTTTAAATCGGCTATTCACTAAACATATATAGGAATATTTTTCGAAAGCAGAGAATTTTTCTCTGCTTTTTGTTATAATAGTAAGGTTTCTTGAAAAAATAGATATATTTTAGGCAGATTGGTTTACAACTATAATAAGCTGTACTATAATTCAAATAGATATAAATCGGAATCATTCTGAATTAAAATAGGTGAGATGCTATGAATAATATATTAGAGATTGAAGGTTTAACATTCCGGTATGAAGATCGGAATGTGTTAGAAAATATTAATTTGCAAGTTCCGAAGGGAGCTTTTTTAGGTTTAGTGGGACCGAATGGTTCAGGTAAATCAACTTTACTTAAGTGTTTATTAGGCGTTTTAAAGCCAAAAGAAGGAAGCATTCGTGTGTTTGGCGTTGATAGTAAGAAGTTTAAGGAATGGAATAAAGTTGGTTATGTATCCCAAAAAGCAAATAGTTTCAATTCTGGTTTTCCAGCAACTGTTTCTGAAGTTGTGTCAATGGGACTTGTTTCGAAAAAAGGGCTTTTTCGCTTTTTCACAAAAGAGGATAAGAAAAAGGTAGAAAAAGCAATTGCTGATGTAGGGATGAGTGAGTTTCAAGGTCGTAATATTGGAGAGCTTTCTGGTGGACAGCAACAGCGTGTATTTATTGCTCGTGCGCTCGTTAGTGATCCTGAATTGCTTATTTTAGACGAGCCTACTGTTGGAATCGATGTAAAAAATGTGGAAAGTTTTTACGAAATATTAGAGGATTTAAACAAAAGGCTCGGGATCACATTAATTCTTGTTACTCATGATATGGGAGCTGTTACCGAAAAAGTAACACATGTTGCATGCCTAAACCAACATCTACATTTCCATGGAAATGTAGAGAAGTTCCGAGAGTTAGAAGATGCAGAAATGTCCGTCTTATATGGACATCATGTTCATCGTTTAGAACACGAACATGAGCATCACGGGAGGATATAATGATACAAGATTTTTTACAATATGACTTTTTACGTAATTCTTTATACGCAGGTATTTTAATTGGACTTGTTGCACCGCTAATAGGTGTGTTTGTTGTTATTCGTCGTTTATCTCTTATTGCGGATGCATTAAGTCACGTGACGTTATCAGGTATTGCAGCAAGTTTATTACTTGAAAAAACCATTTTTACAGGTGGATTTTTAAACCCCTTATATATGGGGATGGTTTTTTCAATTGGTGGAGCGCTATTAATCGAAAAGTTAAGAACTGTATATAAGCACTATCAAGAATTAGCAATTCCGATTATCCTTTCGGCAGGGATGGGAGTTGGAGTTATTTTCATTTCACTTGCAAATGGATTTAACACAGACTTATTTAGTTATTTATTTGGTAGTGTCAGTGCTGTAACAAGTACGGATTTAATTATTATTGGGATTGTAGCAATTGTTGTTGTTGCGACAATTATTTTATTATATAAAGAGCTGTTTCTACTATCATTTGATGAGGAATACGCAGTATCAACTGGTTTAAGAGCGAAATGGATTCACTTTATTTTCATTATATTAGTTGCTCTTGTCATTGCAGTATCAATGCGTGTAGTAGGGGTTCTTCTCGTATCATCATTAATGACGTTACCAGTTGCAGCAAGTATTCGTATTGCTAAAGGATTTAAACAAACAATTTTCTTTTCCATTTTATTTGGTGAAATTGCAGTAATTGGTGGAATGTTTGCTTCGTATCAACTTGATCTAGCACCAGGTGGTACAATTGTTATGATAGCAGTTCTTATTTTAATCGGTGCGATTTTATGGAAGAAGAAAAAAACTGCATAAAGTAGGGATAGGTATGAATCTAACAGAAGCTTTACGCCTAATGAAGGAAAAAGGATACAAACATACTGGAAAAAGAGAAGAGATGCTCAGATTATTTGCAGCACATAATCGTTATTTAACTGCGAAAGACGTTTTAGAGCATATGAAAGACGATTATCCAGGGCTTAGTTTTGATACGATTTATCGTAACTTAACAGTTTTTGCTGAGATTGGTGTTTTAGAACAAACGGAATTAAATGGTGAAAAACATTTTCGTTTCACTTGTTCTATTATGGAACATCATCATCATTTTATTTGTTTGGATTGTGGGGGGACGAAAGAGATTACTTCCTGCCCAATGGATTTTATGAATAAAGATTTTACTGGTTATGAAGTAACGGGTCATAAGTTTGAAATATATGGTCGTTGTCCAAAATGTGCAAAGTAAAAGCTCGTCGGTTATATAACTGACGAGCTTTTTTACGTAGAAAAGAAGGTTGCTCACAAATATTGTGGCAACCTTCTTTTTATTGTTCTTGTGTCTCTTTTTCTTTTTCTTTTTCTCGTTCAGCAGCCATTTCAGCAGCGATTACGTCGATTTCTTTTTTCAGTTCTTCTACCATTGTTTCTTCTGGTACTTTACGAACGACTTGCCCTTTACGGAATAATAATCCCTCTCCACGTGCACCAGCAATACCGATATCAGCTTCACGAGCTTCACCAGGACCATTTACAGCGCAACCAAGTACTGCAACTTTAATTGGTACTTGAAGTGTAGAGATGTATTCTTCCACTTCGTTAGCGATGCTAATTAAATCGATTTCAATACGACCACAAGTTGGACAAGAGATAAGTGTCGCTGCGTTAGAAGCAAGACCGAATGATTTTAATAATTCACGAGCAACTTTTACTTCTTCAACTGGATCAGCACTTAATGAAATACGTAGTGTATTTCCGATGCCTTTACTTAAGATTGCTCCAAGACCAGCGGCACTTTTTACAGTTCCAGCAAACAATGTTCCAGATTCTGTAATACCTAAATGTAATGGGTAATCAAAAGCGCGAGCAGCTTTCTCGTATGCTTCGATTGCTAAGTTAACATCAGAGGCTTTCATAGATACGATAATATCGTGGAAATCTAAGTCCTCTAAAATTTTAATATGATGTAGCGCGCTCTCAACCATACCATCTGCAGTTGGGTACCCGTATTTTTCTAAAATGTGACGCTCTAATGAACCAGCGTTTACACCAATACGGATTGGAATACCGCGCTCTTTTGCTGCATTTACAACAGCTTCTACTTTATGGCGACGACCAATATTACCTGGATTGATACGTACTTTATCGATGCCACCTTCAATTGCTTTTAAAGCAAGGCGATAATCAAAATGAATATCAGCAACAAGTGGAATGTTGATTTGTTTTTTTATATCAGCAATAGCATCTGCTGCGCGTTCATCTGGAACGGCAACACGGACGACTTGACAGCCAGCTTCTTCTAAACGCTTGATTTCAGCAACTGTTGCTTCAACATCATGTGTTTTTGTTGTTGTCATACTTTGTATAATTAATTCATTATTACCGCCGATTGTTAAATTACCGACTTTAACTGGACGTGTTTTTGTACGATGAGTCATTTCATTCACGAATAGATCGCTCTCCTTATAAAAGAAGTTTCTTATTTAGTCCCTCATATCAATAATAGTATACGTGATATAGGGCTATAGAAACCGAAGTGCTCGGTTTCACTTTTACTATTGTATCAGCGCCTTTATGTAATTGACAAGGATTAAGTGATGGCTTATTGATATAACGGGAATTTATAAGACTTTCCAATTTGTATTTTTGTAGCAGATGTACTTTTGTTTAATTGTTTAAAGTCGTCAATGACTTTTTCTATGGAAGGAATTTTTTTCTTGTTAATTTGTTCTGTAATAGAAAGAACTGTCTCGCCAGTTTTTACTTCAATTGTTTTATAAGATGTATCCGTTTCTTTTTCTGTTTTATTCTCTTTATTTTGTTGGCTGTCTGTGTTTTCTTTTTTAATCGTTTGGGCAGCAGTTGTTTTTTTATATGAACTTAACATCGGTAAAGTACCGATTTTTATATCGTAATAAAATATATAACCGAGAACAAGCACGAATAGGAATATACCTAACCTCTTCATATTCTTCACTCCTTTGCTAGGAATATATGCTTGTCCAAAAAAAAAATGCCTATTTAGGCATTTTTTTATTTTTCTTTCGGTTGGGGTACCTCTTTAATCGTTAAGTATAGAACGATTAAAACAACAGCGATATAAATGAATGTTGCCCCAGGTACGACGATTTTGAATAAATCCATAATCATGAAGAAAATGGTTGGGATTGTGTAGCTGTATGCAGTTAGTGTCCAAACTTGTTTATAGGATAGTTTACGTTGACCGCTCATAGCAGAACCGATGAACGCAAGTAAAGTCACGCCTACAAAAGTGATGAATAATTGGAATAGGTACACTAAGAATCCAATAACAAATAATAAAATTGGATAAATATTATCGAATAAAGAAATAAATTCTTGTAGATCTTTTTTCTCAATAGATGCACCTAACAAATCGTTATAAGAATACGTTTGTGTTTGACCATTTCCCATAGAGACTACTTTATCTTTTAAAACAAATAAACCTGTTTTATTTTGATATTTTTCTAGGTCTGTTGAATTTGGATCAAATACGAAAAGTGCATTTCCTTCTTCTTTTTCAATAGGCTGATCAATATCGGCTTTTAGTTCGCCATTTTCAATTTTAAAATCAGGTAAATCTTTATCGATGACTTGATTTACCATGCCTACACCATCTTGGATAAAACTACCGTACAAAAAAGTTCTTGGAATAGTAGTAATTAAGCAAAGTAGCATAATATACAAAATGGTTTTACCGATTTTTTGAAAACGGAATAGCGCCATATCTTTAGGCGAGTATATGCTTTTTACGAATTGGGTAAATATGGACATAGATTCACTTCCTTTATGTATGTATAAAATCATTGTAACGTAGGAATCTAGAGAATCTCAAGATATATTATATTTACATATAGTGGAGATAACTAAATTTCTTTTTATTAACTTTCTTCTTTTAAATAAGAAAAATACAATTGACACTTTTCTTTTCTATATGGTAAATTTATCTTACATTTCTTAAAGGGCATATCCGATAGGAATTCCTTTATTTGATATGTTGTTACATACATAATTGTGGACCCTTAGCTCAGCTGGTTAGAGCAGACGGCTCATAACCGTCCGGTCGTAGGTTCGAGTCCTACAGGGTCCATATCCATTTCGCATGTTTATTATGTTAGCAGGAAGCTTCCTTGTAGAAGGAAGCTTTTTTTACGGAATATATGAGCATTTTAATTGAAAAGAAGTGGGAATTTTGCTACTTTAATGATAGCAAGACAATGTGATTTATTTGTTTGCACCCTATGGCAATTAGGGTAGAATGAAGTTGTATGTCACTTAAGTGGCAATACATAAACTGGGAGGAATATAACAATGGCAAAACACGAATTACCAAATTTACCTTATGCGTATGATGCTTTAGAGCCTCACTTTGACAAAGAAACAATGAACATCCATCATACAAAACATCACAACACGTACATTACAAACTTAAACGCTGCTTTAGAAGGTCATGCAGAATTAGCTGACAAAAGCGTAGAAGAATTAGTTACAAACTTAAACGAAGTACCAGAAGCAATCCGTACAGCAGTACGTAACAATGGTGGCGGACATGCTAACCATACATTCTTCTGGACAATCCTATCTCCAAACGGCGGAGGACAACCTGTAGGTGAACTTGCAACTGCAATTGAAGCAAAATTCGGTAGCTTCGATGCATTCAAAGAAGAATTCGCAAAAGCTGGCGCAACTCGCTTCGGTTCTGGTTGGGCTTGGTTAGTAGTAAACAATGGTGAGCTAGAAGTAACAAGCACTCCAAACCAAGATTCTCCTTTAACTGAAGGTAAAACGCCAGTTATCGGTTTAGATGTTTGGGAGCATGCTTACTACTTAAACTACCAAAACCGTCGTCCAGACTACATCGGTGCATTCTGGAACGTTGTAGATTGGAACGCTGCTGAAAAACGTTACCAAGAAGCAAAATAATTGTAATAAATATAGAAAAAAGCTAGGGGAGAACCCCTAGCTTTTTTCTATGCTTTCCTTTTACATAATTGAGCTTGTCTTTGGAAGACTAGAACATGAAGTAAAGGAGAGTTGTGTATGAAGTGGAAACATATAATTGGTGACGTTGAAGTGAATCGGGATTTAGTGTTATTGCTCCTTATAGGAGGTTTATACACGCTCGCAATTTCTTTATCGAATACGTTTGTAAATATTTATTTATGGAAACAAACACAAAATTATGTGAATCTTGGCTTGTATAATTTGGCCAGCGTTATATTACAGCCTCTCACATTTCTTGTAGGGGGAAAATTAGCGAAACGTATCGATCGCTCGATTTTATTACGAATAGGAGTAGGAACGCTCGCAATTTTTTTTATTGTTGTCTTAGTAGCGGGGAAAAGTGCTTCTCAGTATATTTTATTAATGGGGGCTCTTTTAGGAGTAGGATACGGTTTTTACTGGTTGGCTTTTAACTTATTGACATTTGAAATTACAGAACCAGAAACAAGAGATTTCTTTAATGGGTTTCTTGGACTTCTTACATCCTTCTCTGGGATGATCGGACCAATAGCAGCAGGATACACAATTTCACGTATGGAGAAATGGAGTGGTTATACTGTTATATTCTTTCTTTCATTAGTTCTATTTGCAATTGCTGTCGTCTTAAGCTTCTTTTTATCTAAAAGAGAATGTGAAGGGCGTTATGAAATCGTGCAAGTATTGAAAGAACGACGGATTGATAAAAATTGGGGAAAGATTACACGAGCTCATTTTTTCCAAGGATTGAGAGAAGGAACGTTTATTTTTGTCATTTCAGTATATGTTTATTTAGCAACTAATAGTGAGTTTGCATTAGGGAAATACAGTTTAGTGAACTCTGCTGTATCCTTTGTATGTTATTACTTAGTTGCTCGTATGTTAAAGAAGGAGTGGCGAAAAAAAGCAATTTTACTTGGAGGCATTATTTTATATGCTGTCGTCTTTTTAGTTATTTTCAATGTTACATACACGAAATTACTTATTTATGCGGCATGTATTGCAATTGCATATCCTATTTTACTTGTTCCGTACGGATCAATGACATATGACGTAATTGGTAGAGCGAAAAATGCGAGAGAATGGCGTGTGGAATATGTCGTTGTTCGGGAGCTGTGGCTAAACGCCGGAAGAATCTGTTCCATTTTAAGTTTTTTATGTGCTGTACTATTCTTTCCACCTGAAAAAAGTTTACCTTACTTATTATGTATTTTAGGTGCTGGACATTTTCTTATTTATTTTGCAGTTAAAAATGTCAAATATGATGAGGGAAATGCGAGTAAAGCAAGTGTTGTAACGCAAGGGAACGCGCAAAACCAAACTGAACCAGAAGGTTAACTTCTCGTTTGTTTTATGCTAGAATAGAAAAAGATGTAAGACAGCAGTGAGGACACCTGTATGAAGGTGTCCCTTTCACATTACATAGCTGTTGGTAGAGGGGGTTTGTATGAGCAAGAAACAGAAGCAAAATAAGAAAAAGACCCACGTTCCTTTTCGGTTAAACGTGCTGTTTTTCTGCGTGTTTTTAATGTTCTCCGCGGTTATTGTAAGGCTCGGATATGTACAAATTGTTCGTGGTGAAGAATATAAGAATGAAGTGGAGAAGAAAGAAAACTCAACGATAAGTAATCCTGTACCGCGTGGGAAAATATTTGACCGTTATGGGCGAGCTGTAGTAGATAATGTAGCCATTCGTACTATTACATTTACAAAAATGAAAGGATCAACTGCAGAAGATCGCTTAGAAACAGCGAAAAAGCTAGCAGATTTGATTGAAGTACCGACAGATAAATTAACGGATCGCGATAAAAAGGATTATTGGCTTGCTATGCATAAAGAGGAAGCTAAAGAAAAAATTACGAATAAAGATCGTCAAGAGTTTAAAGATAAAAAAATTGATGATAAAGAATTAGACGAGCGCCAGCGAAGTCGTGTAACAGAAGAAGAGGTTAATCAATTATCCGCAAAAGATCTAGAAATACTAGCGATTAAGAGTAAGATGGATGGCGGATATGCAATGACACCTCAAGTTATTAAAAAGGATGCTACAGAAAAGGAATATTCGATTATTAGTGAAAACTTAGCAGTATTACCAGGTGTAGATACGAATGTTGATTGGGATCGAAAATATACGTACGATGATTTATTCCGAAGTGTACTTGGTGGGGTGTCGACATCTGATGAAGGCTTACCTAGAGAAAGACTAGATTACTATCTTGTTCGTGATTATAATCGAAATGACCGAGTAGGAAAAAGTTATCTTGAGCAACAGTATGAAGATAGCCTACACGGTACGAAAGCAGAAGTTAGAAATGTTACAGATAAAAACGGTAATATTTTAGAAACGATTAATGTATCAAAAGGACAAAGTGGTAATGACCTGAACTTAACAATTGATATGGAATTACAAAAGCGCGTGGAAGATATTCTTGCGAAGAATTTAATGAGGTTTAAAGGAAGCGAACCTCTTTTAGATCGCGCATTCGTTGTAATGATGAACCCAAAAAATGGCGAAGTTTTATCTATGGCGGGGAAACAATTAGTTAACGAAGATGGTCAAACGAAAGTAAATGACTTTGCATTAGGTACCATGACAAGTTCTTATCCGATGGGATCAACTGTAAAAGGTGCAACAGTACTTACTGGATATCAAACTGGTGCGATTCAACCAGGATCGGTGCAATTGGATGAACCAATTAAATTAAAAGGTACACCTACGAAGTCGTCTTGGAAAACGATGGGATACATTAATGATCTTACAGCTTTAAAAATGTCTTCTAACGTTTATATGTTTAAAACAGCGATGAATATCGCCGGTGTTCAGTATGTGAGAGGTGGTACGTTAGATATACCTCAAAAAGCATTTGATACGATGCGTTATTATTTCGGACAGTTTGGACTTGGTGTAAAAACAGGAATTGATTTACCGAATGAATCTGCTGGTCAGATGGGTAGAAGTAGTCAACCAGGTTTCTTACTAGATTTATCAATTGGACAGTATGATACGTATACACCGCTTCAATTAGCGCAATATATTTCGACGATTGCCAATGGCGGATATCGTATGCAACCACAAGTTGTAAAAGAAATTCGTCAACCGGCAGTGAAACCGGATGAAGTTGGGAAAGTTGTTCAATCTATGGAACCGAAAGTATTAAATCGTGTTGATATGCCAGAATCGCAAATTAAACGTGTTCAAGAAGGATTTAGACAAGTGTATAATGATTCAGGTGGTACAGCTACAAAATACTTTACAGGTGCAAAATATAAAGCGGCAGGGAAGACAGGTACCGCGCAAACTGTGTATGGCGGAGATAAAGAGATTGGTAGAAAGGCAAACGGTGAACGTGTGGAAACATATAACTTAACATTAGTAGGTTATGCGCCACTTGAAGATCCAGAAGTAGCATTCTCTGTTGTCGTTCCGTGGGTACATGATGATAAGACTGGTATTAATGGATATATTGGTCGTGAAATTATGGACGCTTACTTTGATTTGAAAAACAAAGAAGTAAATGGTGAAGCTCCAAAAGATGATAAAGACAATAAAAATAAAGAGCAAGATGATGAATAAAAAAGTTGTAAAAAAGCACACTATCTGAAAAGATAGTGTGCTTTTTTTTATGGTTTATGCATATCGTGTAATAAATGTGGACAAGTATACAACATTGAAAAAAACGCGGCCGTATAAATGATACTTGTATATGGTGGGATAGGGGATAAATATTTTATAGGGGAATCATCAGAGGAAATGAATAGCTACTACTGAATTAAAATTGTACCGTATGTTGATTTATGTGGAACTTTACAAAACTTTTACAAACAATTAAAACCGAATTAATAGTTTAGCAGTATTCTTATATCTGTAATCCTGTTATTTCCGGTTACTTCTAGGAGGAAGAACACGTGAAATGGATGCGTACACCGATTATAATTTTCGTACTATCGATATGGTTCCTCTGTTTTGAAATGTCTACTGCATTTGCTTTAAATGATATGGGAGAAGTGAGAGTTGATGGATCCTCAACGGTTTTTCCTATTATAGAAGCAGTAGCGGAGGAATATACAAAGGTGCATCCAGACGTGAAAATTTCCATCAGTGTTTCTGGAACTGGAGGAGGATTTAATCGTTTCAGTAAAGGAGAAGTAGATATAAATAATGCTTCGAGAGTAATGAAACAAGTCGAGAAAAATGAGATGAAGAAAAACTCTATTCAGTTCACACCTTTTGAGGTCGCTAACGATGGTCTTACAATTGTTGTGAATCGGCACAATACATGGGTAGACGATATGTCAGTAGACGAGTTACGTTTACTGTGGAGTGAAGATGGAAGAGAGAAGCGATGGTCACAAATTCATTCAACATGGCCACGTGAACAAGTGAAGTTTTATGCACCAGGCGTAGACTCTGGTACTTATGATTATTTTCAAAATGTCATCTTACAAAATCATCGCATTGTAAAAAAAGTCTCTTTGTCTGAAGATGATCAAGTTATTATGCAAGGGGTAATGAATGATAAACATGCCATTGCTTTTGTAGGATATGCTTATTATATGGCTAATCGAGATAAGGTGAAAGCAATAAAAGTGAATGGTGTATTTCCGACGAAAGAGACCATTCAGTCAGGGAAGTATAAGCCGTTATCTAGGCCGCTACTTACTTATGTGAATAATGCATCTATCCGAAATAAAATGAATGTAGCAAACTATGTTGAGTTTATGATTCAGCATGTTGGTAACCTCGCTGAAGAGGTCGGGTATGTAAAATTAAGAAAAGAAAAATACAATGAACAGCTGCGTATGTTAACAGAAATAAAAAGGTAATGTCAGGGTGGAAAGGGGTTTTCATCTTTGGCTCATAATGACAAAAGTCAAATTACATTTTCTGTACAACATTTGATTGAAAGAAATACAAAACAAAGAAAAAAAACACAGCGAATCAATCGAATAATGCCTTTGTTACTAAAAATAATTGCTAGCGTTTCTATTGTTACGACACTTGGAATTGTTTTTACGCTCTCTAATGAAACAATCATGTTTTTTCAAAAAATATCATTGTACTCCTTTTTGACGGAGAAAGAATGGTTACCGTTTTTTGAAAATCCTAAATTCGGTATATTACCACTTATATGTGGAACGTTCCTTGTAACAGCAATCGCTATGTTTGTAGCAATTCCTATCGGTTTAGCGTGTGCCGTATTTTTAAGCGAATATGCTTCAAATAGTGCACGGAAAATATTAAAGCCGATGTTAGAGCTATTAGCAGGTATCCCGACAATTGTATATGGTTTTTTTGCATTAACAATTGTTACGCCGCTTTTACAAAGGATTATACCAGATTTACAGTTTTTTAATGCGATTAGCCCAGGAATCGTTATCGGATTTATGATGATGCCTACAGTTGCATCTCTATCTGAAGACGCGATGAGAGCTGTGGCGAAAGGGACGAAAGAAGCTTCATTAGCACTCGGAGCGACGCGGTTTGAAATGGTAAAACAAGTGGTGTTTCCGTCCGCTTTTACAGGGATTATGGCAGCAATTATATTAGCGGCTTCGCGTGCAATTGGTGAAACGATGATTGTTGTAATTGCGGCAGGATCCACACCAAATGTATCGCTTGATCCGACACATTCTATTCAAACGTTAACAGCCTATATTGTGCAAGTAAGTTTAGGTGATGCTCCGCATGGAACGATTACGTATTACAGCATGTATGCTGTAGGTGCAACATTATTTTTGTTTACTTTTATTATGAACATCATTTCGCAGTCAATTATGCGCCGTTTTAGGAGGATGACATAATATGCGGATGTTGAATCATAAAAAAATACAAAAAAACATGGCATCACGCTTTTTAAAAGATCAAATTTACAAATTGTTATTTTATATAGCAATTTTATTTTCAATCGTAATTTTGTTTGTGTTACTGTTTCAAATTGTTGAAAAAGGTATAAGCTATCTTTCAATAGATTTCTTTACAAATTTCGCTTCACGTAATCCGAAAGAAGCTGGTATTGCTGCAGCTTTGTCAGGGACAATATTATTTATGAGTATTGTTATACCTGTTTCTTTTATATTTGGAGTTGGAACAGCCCTTTATTTAGAGCAATATGCGAAGGAATCTCCATTTAAAAAAATAGTAGAGATTAATAATCAAACGTTAGCAGGAGTACCATCCGTTGTATTTGGATTGCTTGGTTTAACTATTTTTGTATATGCTCTTCATTTAGGAGAGAGTATAGTTGCAGCAGCACTGACGATGAGTTTACTCGTCTTACCAACAGTTGTTGTGGCGAGTCAAGAAGCAATCCGATCAGTACCAAGTGCATTATTAGAGGGTTCTTACGGATTAGGTGCTACGAAGTGGCAAACGATGTATCAAATTGTATTGCCATATGCTTTCCCGGGGATTATAACGGGCTGTACGTTAGCGATATCAAGAGCAATTGGAGAAGCAGCACCACTATTAGTTATTGGGGCACTTGCGTTTGCAAATTATGTTCCATTTAGTATGTTTGATAGATTTACAGTTTTACCAATTCAAATTTTTAATTGGATGAGTAGGCCACAAGAAGAATTTCAGTATGTAGCAGCAGCTGGGATGATTGTTTTGTTAGGTTTGTTGCTATTTATCAATATATTTGTTTTATGGTTACGAAATCGAAAATAAGTTGGAAGTGGATGAAAGGGGAATTCAAATGGTAGCAACAGTAGTAAATGTACAGGTGAAAAACGAAGAGAAAATCGAGACTGCGCCAAAGAAAGTAGTATTTGATACGAAAAACTTAAATTTATGGTATGGGGAAGACCATGCTTTAAAAGATATTAATTTAAGTATTCATGAGAATGAAGTTACAGCAATTATCGGTCCAAGTGGCTGTGGTAAATCAACATACTTAAAAACGTTAAATCGCATGGTAGAGTTAGTACCGATCGTTCGAACTACAGGTGTAATTGAATATAGAGAACGCAATATATTTGATAAATCATATCCAGTTGAAGAATTAAGAACGCACGTAGGAATGGTGTTCCAAAAGCCAAATCCATTTCCAAAATCTATTTATGAGAATGTAGCATACGGTCCAAAAATCCATGGTATCCGTGACAAAAAGACATTAGATGAAATTGTTGAGAAAAGTTTACGCGGAGCAGCGATTTGGGATGAGTTAAAAGATCGTTTGCACGATAATGCATACGGTTTATCTGGTGGACAGCAACAGCGTCTATGCATCGCACGTTGCTTAGCTATTGAGCCAGACGTTATTTTAATGGATGAGCCAACATCGGCACTAGATCCAATTTCAACATTAAAAGTAGAAGAATTAATTCAAGAGTTAAAGAAAGACTTTAGTATTGTTATCGTAACGCATAATATGCAACAAGCAGCGCGTATTTCAGACAAAACCGCTTTCTTCTTAAGCGGGGAAGTTGTGGAGTATACAGATACAAACAAATTATTTACGACGCCTTCAGATAAGCGTACAGAAGATTATATTACAGGTCGCTTTGGTTGATATCGTTGCAAAGCTAAGAGAAAATGCCCTCTTAACAGAGGGCATTTCTTATTTTTATCTCACTTTAATAGGGAAGTAATACCTTCTCTTTATCTTAAGGTTTATTACAAGCGTAAGAGGTTATGTAGGAGGTTTATCCCGCTATTTGCGGGCAGTAAGACCACACCTCAAAATTCAGCAAAAGCAAAGAAGTTAGGTGGGCGGGCGGCCTGTAAAAGCCCGATTGATGAGGGGTGATTAAAGTTTCACTTTGTATATAATGGCACATAATATTGAGGGGGAAGAAAAAATGGTAAGAGAACAGTTTCAAGGTGATTTAAAAGTGTTACAGCAAAAGGTGATTGAGCTTGGCGAATTAGCAAATGCGGCTTTATTGATTGCTATGGAAGGTCTGCATACAAGGGATGTAGAGAAAGCGTTAGAGGTCATTGATGGTGATTACCGTATGGATAATTTAGAAGAGGAAATAAACGATCTTGCGCTTATGCTCATTACGAAGCAGCAACCTGTAGCAAGTGACTTAAGAAGGATCTTTATTTCAATTAAAACAGCGACAGATTTAGAGCGTATTGCAGATCATGCTGTTAATATTGCAAAGGCTACAATTCGTCTTGGGGAAAAAGAAGTGACTGTTAGTTTGCACAACCTGGATGAAATGTTTGCGGTTGCAAATAAGATGTTGCATTTAGCGTTAGAAGCATATGAACAAGAAAATTTAACTTTCGCGAAACAAATTGCTGAAATGGATGATTCCGTTGATGAAATATATGGAAAAGCAATTCGTGAGTTTATATCTTCAGTTCCGGAACAACCAGAAGCAATTACGCAAATTACACAATTATCATTTGTGGCGAGATATATTGAGCGTGTAGCAGACCATATTACAAATATTGCTGAAAATGTATTTTATTTAGTAAAAGGAAAGCATTATTTATTGAATGAGTAGGAATGAAAGTAGGTGATGAGAAATCACCTGCTTTTTTTAGTCAAAACATGACAAAAAAAGCTCGTTGTTTCCTTTAGTTTATGATGATAAGATGTATCATAATGTAATGGGAAAATTAGTATATATGTTGTTTGTTAATAAGTATTATTTATCAATTAATAGTAAGCGCTTTCTTGTTGTTTTAAACGTACGTTTTTATAGGTGGGAAATTTAATTATAGGGTCTTTTAAATGAGGATTCGTTTAACTAATCAAGTTTATGCTGCTAGTTCATGTGGGATAGAGAATATACATATGGTATATGGAGCTACTGAACATTATATAAGTGGAGGCTGAAGTATATGAAGGGGGTTATTTTAGCTGGAGGAAAAGGAAGACGCCTTAGACCATTAACATGTAATACTCCAAAGCCGATGTTACCATTATTAGAAAAACCAGTTTTAGAATACAATATTGAGTTATTACGCCAGCATGGTATTCGTGAAATTGCAATTACTGTTCAATATATGAGTAAGACGATTAAGCGATATTTTGGTGATGGTAGTAAATGGGGAGTTAACTTGTATTATTTTGAAGACTCTCCTCCGCTTGGTACAGCAGGGAGTATTAAACAAGCAGAACAATTTTTAGATGAAACATTTGTTGTAATAAGTGGGGATGCATTAACTGACTTTCAATTATCAGAAGGAATTAGGTTTCATGAACAAAAGAAAAGAATGGTAACAATGTTTGTGAAAGAAGTAGAAAATCCACTCTCATTTGGATTGGTTGTAATGAATAAAGACCAGGAGGTTACACGATATATAGAAAAGCCGGGCTGGAATGAGGTAGTATCTAATGTTGTGAATACAGGCATATATATTATGGAGCCAGAAATCTTTTCTTACATACCGCCTAGACAATTTTTTGATTTCAGTCATGATGTGTTTCCGTTATTGGCAAACAAAAATGTGTTATTCGCATATTTGTCAGAAGGTTATTGGTTAGATATCGGCACATTTAATCAATATCGACAAGCACAATTTGATTTGTTAACGAAAAAGTTACAAGTACCTATTCCTTATACGGAAGTATTACCGATGGTATGGATGGGAGAAGGGGTGACGATTGGGAAAGGGACAAAAATTCATGGCCCCTCTTTCATTGGAGAAGGAGCAAAGATTGGTACAGGAGCTGTAATTGAGCCATATTCTATTATTGGAAAAAATAGTATCGTTTCAAATTATTCTCATCTTCAAAAAAGTATTGTTTTTGCAAATGCCCATATTGGAAAGTATTGTGAACTATTAGAAACGACAATAGGAGAGCGTACAATAGTTGAAGATGACGTTACACTGTTTCAAAAAAGCATTGTAGCGGATCACTGTCATATCGGGAGAAGTACGATAATTAAGCAAAAAGGAAAACTATGGCCTTATAAGGCGATTGATAGTCATTCGATAGTAGGAGCGGCTGGTATTCAAGAGAGTGAAATGAGTGCAGGGTGGTTACAAAAAAGCCGCATTGTAGGAAGAGGGAATGTTGAAATTACTCCCCAGTTTATAGTGAAGATTGCGATGGCGTATGGCTCTCTTTTTACAAAAGGAGAAAGTATATTAATTGGAAGTCAAGAAAATATAGAAACAACCTCTTATAAAAATTTATTTTTACATGCTATTCATGGTATAGGGATTCATACGATGGAATGCAAAGAAATGAACGAGTCACTTTTTCAATATAGTGTTCATCATTTGCAATGTGCAGGTGGGGTTTTCATTCAAGTGGAGAATGAGAATGAGATTGTTATAAAGTTGTATGGTCAAGCTGGCATGCCGTTAACGTATAAGCAGCAAAAAGAGATAGAACAAGTATATATGTCCGAATTATTTTATTATGTGCATGAGAAAGAGATGGGGCGAAATAAGCTGGTTCATGTTTCTATGAATGAGTATATAGAAGTTATATTGGGGCATATTGATATCGAGAAAATACAGATGCAGAAGTTTCATCTTCTTATTAATAAGAGAAATGATACGTTGCAACATTTACTTATGCTCTTTCTACAAAGACTTGGTTGTACAGTTACATGGATTTATGCAAGCGAACAAAAAGATCATGTGAAAGCTTTGATGAAATCAAGTAAAGCGAATATGGCTCTTATGTTTTCTGAGCAAGGAAATCATTTCGAGTTATACGATAAACATAGTAATATTTACCAGGGTACAGATTTGGAAGAGGTAGCTATTCCAGATTTCTTACTCGAATCTACAGGAAATATTTACCCAATGTCTTTGAAATTAGGAGAATGTTATCTTCTGTTTTATACGCAGGATGAAAGGAAGTCGTTTCAAGTAAGGTGGAAGCGAGATATTTTATATCGAATTGGAAAATTATTTGAGCTAATAGCATTGCAAGGAAAAACGTTTCTCAGCATAGTAGAGCAATCACCTCCGCTCTATTTACTTTATGATGAAGTGGTATGTTCATGGAATGAAAAAGGGAAAATTATGAGGAAATTATTGGATGATATTGAAAGGAAGGGAGAAGGTATATTTGAAGGAGTACAGTTCAAATATACTGAAAAAGAGTGGTCTTATATCGTTTCTGACACAAAACAACCAAAATTTTTAGTGTATTCACATGCTAGAAACCCAGTAATAGCAAGGGAAAACATGAAAAATCTTATAGAAAAAATTAGACAATATCAAAAGGTGTAGAATTTTTATTTTAAAAGTGGTATTATAGTATAGTCTGATTTAAGTTATTAGTACTGGAGGGAAATAAGAATGCGTGTGAATATTACTCTAGCATGTACAGAATGCGGAGATCGTAACTATATCTCAAAGAAAAATAAACGTAACAACGCTGAGCGTATCGAGCTTAAAAAGTATTGCAAGCGTGACAAGAAGTCTACGTTACACCGTGAAACAAAGTAAGCAGTAGGAATATTTTCCTACTGTTTCTTTTTTTATTCGATTCCTATGTTAAAAGTGATACACTATCATCATAGAGTAAAGTGTCACTGTAAGGAGGAGAATGTGTGAAAGAAGAGAAAGTGCGTTTGCGTAAACAAATAATAGAACACATGAATTCTTTATCAGAAGAACAATATACAACTTTATCAGAACAGATTGCATTTTCGTTGTATGCGCAAAAAGAGTGGGTTGAAGCTAAAACAATTGGAATTACTCTCTCAATGGAAAATGAAGTGAATACATATCCTATTATCGAAAAAGCTTGGGAAGAAGGAAAGAAAGTTGTAGTTCCTAAGTGTAATAAAGGAACAAGAACGATGTCCTTCCGGAAAATTAGTGATTTTGATCAATTAGAAACGGTGTATATGAATTTACGTGAACCGATTCCGGGACTTACGGAAGAAGTGAGTGCGGATGACATTGATCTTCAAATTGTGCCAGGCGTAGCTTATACAGAGCGAGGAGAACGGATTGGATACGGCGGGGGCTATTATGATCGTTATCTCGTGCATTATAAAGGGAAAACGCTATCATTAGCATATGATTTTCAAATGGTAAAACACATTCCGGTAGAGCCATTTGATAAAAATATAGAAAAAATTATTACAGAAAAAGGAACAATGCTTATAAATGAGCTTGTATAGACAAATAAAAATTGACGAGACTTTTTCTTCTTGATTATAATAAAATATGTGAACGTTTTCTTATTATAATTTTTATAGTAAGTGAGCATAGAGGGTGATGAAATGGTATCTATTTATGATATTCAGCAATTGCTAAAGAAATTTGGTACGATTATTTATACGGGAGATCGAATTGCAGATTTACAATTAATGCAAGATGAATTGCGTGAATTAAATCAATCACAGCTAATCGATCCACAAGACTATCAAACAGCTTTATTTTTATTGAAGCAAGAAATTCAAAAAGAGCTAAATAAGAATTAGATAAAGGTAGGTAAGCAACATGGAAGAGAAATGGTTAGTTGGTGTTGACCTTGGTGGTACAACGATTAAATTAGCATTTATTAATGTATACGGCGAAATTTTACATAAGTGGGAAATCCCTACAAATACAGGTGAGCAAGGAAAACATATTACACTTGATGTTGCGAAAGCAATTGATAAAAAGCTAGAAGAATTAGGCGAATTGAAGAGCAAGTTAATTGGTATTGGTATGGGAGCTCCTGGCCCTGTACATGTGGCATCTGGAATGATTTATGAAGCGGTTAATTTAGGGTGGAAAAACTATCCGCTAAAAGATTTATTAGAAGTAGAAACAGGATTACCTGTTGTTATTGATAATGATGCAAACTTAGCAGCGCTTGGTGAAATGTGGAAAGGTGCTGGTGAAGGTGCAAAAGATTTAATCTGCATGACACTTGGTACGGGCGTTGGTGGTGGTGTAATCGCCAATGGTGAGATTGTACACGGCGTGAGTGGTGCTGCTGGTGAGATTGGACATATTACAGTAGTTACAGAAAATGCTTTCCCATGTAATTGCGGGAAGTCTGGTTGCTTAGAAACAGTAGCATCTGCGACAGGTATTGTACGTGTTGCTATGCAAAAAATACAAGAGACTAATAAAGAAAGCATGTTGCGTTCTATGTTAGCTGAAGAAGGACGTATTACATCAAAAGATGTCTTTGAAGCACTTGGACAAGGTGATGAATTAGCAGGCGAAGTAGTAGAAAAAGTAGCTTCTTATTTAGGGTTAGCTGTAGCGAACCTATCTAGTACGTTGAACCCAGAGAAAATTGTTATTGGTGGAGGCGTGTCTAAAGCTGGAGATGCGCTATTAGAACCAATTCAACGCTATTTCGAGCAATACGCTTTCTCACGTGCTGTAAAGAGCACGAAGTTAGCTATTGCAACACTTGGTAATGATGCAGGTGTTATCGGAGGAGCTTGGCTTGTAAAAAAGCACAAATACGAAGCGAAGATGATATAAGTTTTGAAATATGAAAAGAGGAAGGGGGAACCCTTCCTCTTTTTGTGTGAAATCTCGATGAAGAATAAAGTGTAAACGAATTAAGCTGCTGGTGGATACCCGTTATATAGAACAGTCATGATCGTAAACCATCCGAAAACGAGTACAGTTGCAATTGCAAAGCCGCTCGCGAAAAAGTTTTTTTCACGAAGTGTTCTAAGCGTAGCAAATACAGCTAACAGAGTGACAAGTGTAAAAATAATAACAAGGCCCATGCAATATCCTCCTCTGTCTACCCATTTCTTATTATGAGTTTTTGGAATATTTACTCTTTTATATTGTACATGTTTTAAAAATGATTGTCGAGATAGCATCCTTTCTTTTCCTAAGAGAAAGAAATGTTGTATCATTAAAAGTAAGTTTAATAACTGGAGGAGATTTTCATATGAAATGGATACAAATGCCGTTAGGCCCATTACAAACAAATGCTTATATTTTAATGAACGATCAAAAAGAGTGCATTATCTTTGACCCTGGGCACGAAGGTGAAAAGCTCGTTACATATTTACAAGAAGAACAATTAAAACCATTGGCTGTTTTATTAACGCATGCTCACTTTGATCATATCGGTGCTGTTGATGCGGTAAGAGACGCTTTTCATATTCCTGTATACGTACATAAAGAAGAAGCAGATTGGTTAGGAGATGCAACTGTAAACGGCTCTCAAATTTTTATGATGAACCGCAGTATTACAGCAAAACCAGCGGATCATATTATTGATGCAGAAGGTACATTAACAATTGGATCATTTAATTTTGAAATTTTTGAGACGCCAGGACATTCTCCAGGAAGTATTTCTTATTATAGTAAAGAGGCAAATGCTGTATTCTCAGGAGATGTATTGTTCCAAATGAGCATTGGAAGAACAGATTTGCCTGGTGGAAGTTTTGCTGAATTAATTGGAAGTATTGAAGAGAAATTATTTGTATTACCAGATGAGACAGCGGTGTTATGTGGACATGGTCCAGAAACAAGCATTGGTTTTGAAAAAGAAAATAATCCGTTTTTACAATAAGGAGTCATTATGGGAATGGAGCTCATTTTAAGAGAATGGATGGGGAAAGAAAAGGATTATTCAATTTCATATAGTACGTATATGAACCTTGTATTGTATACAGAAGGTCATGGATATTATATGAAAGAACGTGAAAAGATTGGAAGACAAGGGGATTTTTTTACAAGTAGCAATGTATCCTCTGTTTTTGCAAAAACTTTTGCTAAACTTTTTATTCGTCTTGTTGAAAATGGTGAAGTTGCTTCGAATATTTGTGAGGTTGGTGGGGGAACTGGAAAGTTTGCCTATGATGTTTTACAAGAATGGAAGCAATTATCTCCAAAAACCTTTATTGATTTAAACTATTCAATGATTGAAGTGAGCCCTTTTCATAGGAAATTACAGCAGGAGCAACTTGGCTCATTTTCTAATGTATCGTACTATACCTCCTATAGTGAAATAGGAGATTCTTTCGAGGGAATTCTCTTTTCGAATGAGTTGTTTGATGCATTTCCTGTTGAAATAATTGAGAAAAGAAATGGTATGTTGTATGAAGTACGTATTACATATACAGAGGAAGGAAACCTTTCAGAAGTATGTAGGCCGTTAGATAAAAGAATTGGTCGATATTTATTGAAATATAATATTCATATTGCTGAAGGGCAACGTTTTGAAGTACCAATTGTGATGGAGGAGTATATAAAAGAAATCGCGAAATGGTTTCAAAAAGGTATATGTATTACAGTTGATTACGGATACACAAAAGAAGAATGGATGCATCCAGCACATCGTGAAGGAAGTTTGCGAGGTTATTATCAGCATAAGCTAATACGTAACCCACTAGCGCATCCAGGTGAAATGGATCTTACTACTCATATTCATTGGGACGAGCTAAAGGAGATGTTTAGTATGCAAGGAATGAGTGCGGTATGGCATAAGAAACAATCTGAGTTCTTGTTAGCTGCAGGGATATTAGAACAGCTTACGAGCCATCAAGATATGAATCCTTTTTCTGAAACGCAAAAACAAAATCGAGCAGTTCGTTCTATGATTTTGAATGGAGGAGTAGGGAGTGCGTTTGATGTTGTTATACATACAAAAGATATGCAACATTTACATTTGGAGCGGTATGTAACAATATAAAAAACAAGACACAGTATATACTGTGTCTTGTTTTTTAATACGACTTATGTAGTATTATATATTTCCTCTCATGATATATATTTATATTAAAGATATGAGATAAAAAATATAGAATACGTTCTTTTTCTTCGATTATTAGTCCCTAACCTAATAATACGCGAACGAGTTGAATTATTGTTTCGTTCTCTACTTTGTAATAAATTTCTAATCCTTTTCTTTCACTAGAAACGATTTTAGCGCTTTTTAATTTTGCTAAATGCTGTGAAATTGTAGATTGTGGCATGTTTAAGCCAGTGTACATTGTAGAAACGTTGCTTGGACCGCGCTCAATTAATCCTTTTACGATACATAAACGAACAGGATGAGCCAGCACTTTTAATAATTCTGCATTACTTTCATATAGTTCTAATTCTTTTTGAAAGGTTTCTAACATGTTCTTTTCCACCTCCGTGTGAGCTATTATACCATACTATACATACCAAAAATTTAAAGAAAAGAAAATAGTTGTTGCAGAAAAAAAGTCCTAAAGTAAAGAAATTGTAAGAAAAGAGACCATGATGTAAATAAAATAGGTAAATTAGCACGTTTTTGTAAAATGACATTTTTGGGTGAAAATTTCGATGCGTTTTAAAAATTGAAAGATATAGATATATTTGTAACACAATTTTATCATGATTTTCTTATTCTTTCAAATGAATATACGAAATTTTTAAAATAATATGACAAAGGAATTATAATGATATATATAGAATATAAAACAGGTTAAAAGAAAAGAAGCTGAATGTAATTCGCTTCTTTATGGTGATAATGAAATATTTGATTACGGCTGATAAATCTTAGGATAATCAAGTCATTAGTCATTTATTCTAAAATTCATCTTTTAGCAACGTTAAAAATCTGTGATTCCATATGTTCTCGTAAAAATCAATTGTCTCTTTTGCGGACATAAAAGGATTATTCAACGTAGAGGTTGTTTTCTGTACCATAAAGTTTTCGTATCCCAGTCCGTGGGCAAACTTAATCGTAGCATCCATACAGTACTCTGTTTGGGCGCCACAAAATTCAATGCAATTTACAGATAATTGATCTAAAATTTCTTTTAAGTTTGTTTTATAAAATGAATTTGCATGTGTTTTTCTTACAAAAAAATCTTGTTCTTGAACATCTAGATCGGTATGAATAGCCCAAAGTTCTTTCTCGGGTACTAAATCATCATCACAATGTTGAACAAAAAGGATTGGTTTATTTAATTTTCTGTATGAATAAATTCTTTTATTTACTTTTGTTAGTAAGTTCTGTAAATCAAATAAATGCTCCTCGCTATAACATACGCCATTTTGTAAATCGATAACGATTAAAATATCTGAACAAGTATCCATTATTTTTACCTCTTTTTATTTCTTAATATATCAATTAATCCATTATTTAGAAATAGATGATATACTTTTATTTTTTTATGGACTATAAGAAAAGAAGAAATTCAAATGAATATAACTAAAACGCAGAAAAAGAAGATATGAAAACCTAATCTCATATCTTCTTTTTCTCTATGCATTTACAGGTTCTTCTACATAAGAAAGGGCATTTTCAAAATCGGATATTAAATCGTTAACATTTTCAAGACCGACTGATAACCGAAGTAATGAATTAGAGATTCCTCTTTCATCACGAGCTTCTTGCGACAGTGCTGCATGTGACATTTTTGCTGGATAAGAAAGAATTGACTCTACAGCTCCTAAACTAACTGCAAAAACAGGTAATTTTACTTTTGATAAAAATTGGCGGAGTGCATCTTCTGACTGCAAAGTAAACGATAAGACCGCTCCAGCTGATGTTGCTTGAGATTGTTGAATATCAAATCCGAGATGTGTTTGTAATCCCGGATAATAGACATTTTGTACTTTAGCGTGCTCTTGTAAATAATGTGCGATTTTATTGGCATTTTTAGCTGAATGCTCGAGGCGTACGTGCAATGTTTTTAGACCGCGAAGTACGAGAGAACAATCTTGAGGTCCTAAAATAGCACCGAATGCATTTTGTAAAAATCCAAGCTTTTGAGCGAGTTCGGCATCTTTTACTACTGCTAATCCGGCAGTAACATCACTATGACCAGCAATAAATTTTGTAGCACTATGAAGAACGACATCAGCTCCAAGTTCAAGTGGTTTTTGGAATAGTGGTGTCAAAAATGTATTATCAACAAAAGTAAGAGCGCCAATAGATTTTGCGAGTTTAGAAACCTCGCGAATATCTGTCACTTTTAAAAGTGGGTTAGAAGGTGTTTCTACATAAAAGAGCTTTGTATTTGGTTTCATGTTTTGTTTTATTTCTTCTAAATTGGTCATATCAACAAATGTATGTGAAACACCGTAACGGGAGAGTACCTCAGTTATCACTCGGTAAGTGCCTCCGTATACATCTTCTGAAATGAGTACGTGATCACCTTGTGAAAGAAGGAGGAATGCAGTGGAAATCGCTGCAATGCCTGATGCAAAGGCGAATCCCTTTGTTCCACCTTCTAATAAAGCAATGATATCTTCAAGAGCTTCACGAGTTGGATTTCCTGACCTGCTATAGTCATATTTTCCGAACGTATCTACATCAAACTGGTGAAAAGTTGATGTGTTATAGATAGGAACGTTCACAGCTCCTGTTTGCGAGTCATGTTTATATTGGTTGTGTAGTAAGAGTGTATCTATAGAATAACTCATATTCTTACACCTTCTTTTACAAGTTTAATGGCTTGCTTTAAGTCTTGAATTAAATCGTTACTATTTTCAATGCCAACGGAGAATCGAAGAAGACGATTACATACACCGTTTGCTGTTCTAATTTCTTCAGGAATATCAGCATGTGTTTGCGTTGCTGGATAAGTCATTAAACTTTCTACACCACCAAGACTTTCGGCAAATGTAATTAAGGATAAAGATTGTAAGAATGGATTAATCCAAGCTTCATCTTTAAGGCGAAATGAAATCATGCCGCCTCTTCCAGGATAAAATACATCTGTCACCCCGTCTTCATCATTTAAATATGCAACAACTGCTTTCGCATTTTCTTCATGCTGTCTCATGCGAAGCGCTAACGTTTTCATACCGCGAATTAATAACCATGAGTCAAATGGGCTTAAAACTGCACCTGATGCATTATGATAATGAGCGATTTCTTCACAAAGTTCCTTTCCTTTTGCAATGACAAGTCCGCTTAGTACATCGTTATGTCCCCCTAAATATTTCGTTGCGCTGTGAAGTACAATGTCAGCACCTTCTGTTAATGGTTGCTGTATATAAGGTGTGTAGAATGTGTTGTCTACAATAAGAAGTAGTCCGTGCCTTTTCGCTACAGTTGCGACAGCAGCAATATCAGTAACTTGCATTAATGGATTAGTTGGAGTTTCTATGAAAATAGCCTTCGTTTCAGTTGTGATAGCTTGCTCAATTTGTTTAATAGACTGTGTATTTACGTATCTACATCGAACATTCCACTTTTTTTCATGTTCAGAAAATAATCGATACGTTCCACCGTATAAATCTTCAGATACAATAAGTTCGTCTCCAGAGCGGAATAGAGAAAGGACGAGGAGAACAGCCGCCATCCCTGAACTACAGGCATAACCTTGTTCGCCATATTCTAAGTCTGCGATTGCCTGTTCTAAAAGACCTCGAGTTGGATTGCCAGTTCGTGAATAGTCAAAGCCAGTAGATTTACCAATTCCTTCATGACGATAAGCGGTTGAGAAATAAACTGGTGGATTAACCGTTCCAGTTGTAGTTTCACTGCGATTGCCGATTTGTGCTAGTTTTGTTTCGATTGTTGACATGTGAAAATTCCTCCTTTTAAATTGAAACATTAAGTGAATATAAAATAAAAAAAGCCTTCTAAGAAGAAGGCTTTCGGTTTGAATAGAGTCTTCTTCTCATCTGTCAAATCTTTCACAATTTGCTGGAATTAGCACCTTATTAACAAAATGTTAATGGTTGCTGAGGCGTCACAGGGCCAGTCCCTCTACCTCTCTAGATAAGAATGTTCGTATGAAATTTTTATTATGTTTTTAACTTTACAACAAAAGATAATTGAATTGCAACTTTATTTTAAATAATTTTTATTTTTCCGCAAGTGTCATTGACTTTTACTTTTGTGCATGCTAAATTTATTAAAAAATTAACAAACATTGTTAAAAGGGGAACGCATTTCCTTTTAGCTACATAAATAAAATAATAAAGACAACTCTTATTGAGAGCGGTGGAGGGAAAGGCCCTGTGAAACCCGGCAACCTTCAAACGAAATGTTTGAAACGGTGCTAATACCTGCAAAACGAATGTTTTGCATAATAAGAGGAGGAACGATTATGTCCCCCTCTTCAAAGTGAAGAGGGGGTTTTTATATTGATAGAAATGAGGGAGATTCGTGAAATTACTAGATTTATTATCAAAAGGAATTGTAATAGGTGATGGTGCGGTTGGGACGTTATTGCATTCACATGGCTTGCAAAGTAGCTTTGAAGAATTGAATGTATCTGATCCAGACTTAATTATATCGATTCATAAACAATATGTAGCTGCTGGAGCAGATGTAATTCAAACGAATACGTATGGAGCAAATGAGGCGAAATTACGTATGTACGGCTTAGAAAATCAAGTTACAGAAATTAATAGAGCGGCAGTAAAACTGGCGAAAGCATCTGTTACAGATAAAAATGCAATTTTAGGAACAATTGGTGGTATGAAACATATCGGAGCCGTTACAACGACTGATATGGAAAGGGAGTTTATGCTACTTGAACAGGCAGGGGCTTTACTAGAAGAACAGGTTGATGGATTACTATTAGAAACTTTTTACGATGAATTTGAATTACTTCATGCTGTTAAAGTATTGCGTAAGCAAACGAACATTCCAATTGTTGCTCAATTAGCGTTACATGAAGCAGGTACGACTCAAAATGGAAATGATGTTAATGAAATATTAAAGCAACTTATAGATTACGGTGCAAATGTTGTTGGATTAAATTGTCAACTAGGGCCGCTTCATATGACGGAGGCTTTCAAAATGATATCGATTCCGCAAAATGGCTATTTATCAGCATACCCAAATGCAGGTCTCCCGAATTATGTGGAGGGACGTTACGTATATGAGGGAAGCCCAGCTTATTTTGAGGCGATGACGCCGAGATTTATTGAGCAAGGTATTCGGTTATTAGGTGGTTGTTGTGGTACGACTCCAGAACATATTCAAAGTATGAAGCACGCTGTTGCGAATGTTACACCTGTAATAGAAAAAGACACCATTCAAAGGCCGAAAGTTGTTCATACGCATGAGAAACGTTCGAAGGCTCACGTCACTCTAGCAGAGAAAGCGAAAAAACAAACGACAGTTGTAGTGGAATTAGATCCACCGAAAACGTTAGATACACAGCGGTTTTTTGAAGGAGCAAGAGCTTTAAAAAGAGCGGGAGCAGATGCTATTACTCTAGCAGATAATTCATTAGCATCGCCTCGTATTTCTAATATGGCAATGGGTGCGTTATTAACGAAGCATGATATCCCGGTATTGACACATTTAACGTGTAGGGATCATAACGTCATTGGACTACAATCTCATTTGTTAGGTTTATCGGCGTTAGGGATGGAAGAAGTGTTAGCTTTAACTGGTGATCCAGCGCGCGTTGGTGATTTTCCTGGTGCAACTTCTGTATACGATTTGTCCTCTATTGAGCTCATTAAAATGATTAAAGAAATGAACGATGGACGTTCAATTTTAGGGAAATCACTTGGACCGGCGACAAGGTTTTCTGTAGGCGGCGCATTTAATCCTCACGTGAGGCACTTAAAAGCAGCGGTTAAGCGAATGGAACGAAAAATAGATGCTGGAGCGGAATATTTTTTAACTCAGCCAATTTACGATATCGCGTTAATTGAAGAAGTGTATGAAGCGACAAAGCATTTGGAACAACCTATTTTTATTGGAATTATGCCGTTAGTAAGTAAGCGGAATGCAGATTTTCTTCATTTTGAGGTACCGGGTATTACTCTTCCAGAAGAAATAAGAGAGAGAATGGATGGACACGAAACGAAAGAGGCGGCAATTGAGGAAGGGATTCGCATTTCGCAAGAATTGATCGACGCAGCGATGAAATATTTTAATGGTATTTATCTTATTACACCATTTTTAAAATATGAAATTACAGAACATCTTGTTAAATATGTAAGAGAAAAGCAAGAAGTGAAAGAAGGTATTAATTGATGAAGTGTATAGAAGAAAAATTACAAAATAGCATTTTAATATTAGATGGTGCAATGGGAACAATGATTCAGCAAGAGGATTTAACTGCTGAAGATTTCGGAGGAGAAGAGTACGAGGGCTGTAATGAATATTTAGTAGAAACAAGACCAGACGTTATTTTAAAGATTCATAAAGCTTATATTGAAGCTGGAGCGGATATTATTGAAACAAATACATTTGGGGCAACGAATATTGTACTAAGTGATTATGAGCTGTCTCATTTAGATGAAGAACTAAATGAAAAGGCAGCACTTTTGGCGAAGCAAGCTGTTAAAGAAAGCGGTAAGGAAGTATATGTTGCGGGAGCGATGGGACCAACAACGAAAGCAATTAGTGTTACTGGTGGTGTGACTTTTGAAGAATTGATTGAGGCTTATACAAGGCAGGCACGAGGATTATTAAAAGGAGAAGTTGATGTATTACTCGTTGAGACGAGTCAAGATATGCGTAACGTGAAAGCAGCTTATATTGGAATTCAAGCTGCTTTTGAAGAACTGAAAAAAACGGTTCCTATTATGATTTCAGGAACGATTGAGCCAATGGGAACGACTCTGGCTGGGCAAACAATTGAAGCTTTTTATTTATCAGTAGAACATATGAAACCATTATCTGTTGGGTTAAATTGTGCGACTGGTCCGGAGTTTATGAGGGACCATATTCGTTCACTATCTGATTTATCGGAGTGTTACATTTCTTGTTATCCAAATGCAGGTCTTCCTGATGAAGATGGACATTACCATGAGTCTCCATCTTCTCTCGCTGAAAAGGTGAAGCGATTTGCTGAAGAAGGATGGGTTAATATTATCGGTGGTTGTTGTGGCACGACACCAGAACATATAAAAGCAATGAAAGAAGCACTAGCATCTCTTAAGCCTCGTGACCATCATGAGAGAGAAGGACATGGAATTAGTGGATTAGAGGCACTGCAATATGATGAGTCTATGAGACCGTTATTTGTAGGTGAAAGAACGAATGTTATTGGATCACGTAAATTTAAACGATTAGTAGCAGAAGGGAAATTTGAAGAGGCTGCTGAAGTGGCAAGAGCGCAAGTGAAGAAAAATGCTCATATTATTGATATTTGTATGGCAGATCCTGATCGTGATGAAATAGAAGATATGGAGAAATTTTTGACAGAAGTTACGAAAGTGTTAAAAGTACCGATTATGATTGATTCAACGGATGAAAATGTTATGGCAAGAGCACTTACTTATATTCAAGGAAAAGCTGTTATCAACTCTATTAATTTAGAAGATGGAGAAGAGCGTTTTGAAAAGGTAACACCGCTTCTTCGTAAGTATGGTGCTGCAATTGTAGTTGGTACAATCGATGAAGATGGTATGGCAGTAAGTGCTGAAAGAAAATTAGAAATTGCAAAAAGAAGTTACGAATTATTAACGACGAAATATGGGATACGCCCGTCAGATATTATTTTTGATGCACTTGTGTTTCCAGTAGGGACAGGTGATGAAGAATATATTGGTTCAGCGGCAGCGACTATAGAGGGCATTCGCCTTATTAAAGAAGCGTTACCAGAGTGTTTAACGATTTTAGGTGTAAGTAACATATCATTTGGTTTACCACCGGCTGGACGTGAAGTATTGAATTCCGTCTTTTTATATCATGCTACGAAGGCTGGATTAGATTACGCGATTGTTAATACGGAAAAATTAGAACGCTATGCGTCGATTCCAGAGGAAGAAAAACACCTTGCAGATGCATTACTGTTTGAAACGACGAAAGAGACGTTAGAAGAATTTACAAACTTTTACCGAGTCGCTAAAAAGAAAGATGTCGTTGTGCAAGAAACGTTAACGCTAGATGAACGACTAGCAAATTATATTGTAGAAGGTACGAAACAAGGATTACACGAGGATTTAAGTCTTGCACTTAAAGAAGGAAGAAAACCTCTTAATATTATTAACGGTCCGCTTATGACAGGGATGGATGAGGTAGGACGACTATTTAATAATAATGAACTTATTGTTGCTGAAGTATTGCAAAGTGCCGAAAGTATGAAAGCTGCTGTAAGTTATTTAGAGCCACATATGGAATCTAGCGATAGTGCAAAAAAAGGGAAAGTATTATTAGCAACTGTAAAAGGTGATGTGCATGATATTGGGAAAAATCTTGTTGAAATTATTTTAGCGAATAACGGATATGAGATTATTAATTTAGGAATTAATGTACGTTCGGATCGAATTGTTCAAGAAGTACAAGAAAAGAAGCCGGACATTATAGGCCTTTCAGGTTTATTAGTAAAATCAGCGCAACAAATGGTAACGACTGCTGAAGATTTAAAAGCAGCAAATATTGATGTGCCCATTGTTGTAGGTGGTGCAGCGTTAACGAGAAAGTTTACAGATAATCGAATTTCACCATCATATAAAGGGCTCGTTTGTTATGCGAGTGATGCGATGACGGGGCTCGATATTATTAATAAGCTTCAAAAAGAAGAAGAGCGTGAGAAGATGAAACAGGATAAAAAAGAACGTCATCTTCATATCGTAAAAAAAGAGGAGAAGAAAATAGAAATTCCAACAGTAATTGAGCCATTACCGAAGGCTGAGGTTATGGTGCCTGATTCAACAAAACGAATTGTATTACGTGATATTCCGGCTCTTCATCTCGCTCCATTTTTAAATAGACAAATGCTACTTGGGCATCACCTTGGATTAAAAGGAAATGTGAAGAAGCTTTTGAAAGAGGGAGATAAGAGAGCACATGAATTAAATGATTTAATAGATGAATTATTGCAGGAAGGACAATCTTGGTTAAAGCCGAAAGCAGTGTATCAATTTTTCCCAGCGCAAAGCGACGGACAAAACATTGTAATATATGATCCAGAAAATCATACGCGTGTTATAGAGCGTTTCACATTCCCTAGACAAGGAAAGGCTCCCTATCGTACTTTAGGCGATTATTTGCGCCCAATTGGAGATGAGATGGACTATGTTGCTTTCTTATCTGTTACGGTTGGGGAAGGAGTTCGGGACATTGCTGAAGAGTGGAAGGCGAAAGGTGATTACTTACGTAGTCATGCCATTCAATCGTTAGCGCTTGAATTAGCAGAAGGACTTGCTGAAAAAACACATATGCTCATTCGTGACCGCTGGGGCATTCCAGACTCACCTGAACTGACGATGGAAGAACGTTTCCGTACGAAATATAGAGGAATACGCGTGTCATTTGGTTATCCGGCGTGTCCAGAACTTGCAGATCAAGAAAAGCTATTTCGCTTAATTCATCCAGAGGAAATAGGTATTTCATTAACAGAAGGATTCATGATGGAGCCAGAAGCGTCCGTAACGGCTATGGTATTTTCTCACCCTGAGGCAAGATATTTTAGTGTATTATAGTCTAGAAGGGGGAGACGTATGAAGAAAATAGTCTTTACAGGTGGCGGTTCGGCAGGACATGTAACACCTAATTTAGCCATTATCCCATATTTACAAGAAGACAACTGGGATATCTCTTACATTGGTTCTCATCAAGGTATTGAGAAAACGATTATAGAAAAGGAAGGCATTCCCTACTATAGTATTGCGAGTGGAAAGCTACGTCGTTATTTTGATTTGAAAAATATAAAAGATCCTTTTCTTGTAATGAAGGGTGTTATGGATGCGTATGTAAGGATTCGAAAACTAAAACCAGATGTGATTTTTTCAAAAGGCGGTTTCGTATCTGTACCAGTCGTAATTGGAGGATGGCTAAATAGAGTACCAGTTTTATTACATGAATCTGATATGACGCCAGGACTAGCAAATAAAATTGCGCTTCGTTTTGCTTCGAAAATATTTGTTACATTTGAAGAAGCAGCGAAACATTTACCGAAAGAAAAAGTAATATATACGGGATCTCCTGTACGTGAAGAAGTGCTGAAGGGAAATCGAGAAACAGGTTTAGCATTTTTAGGTTTTTCACGTAAAAAGCCAGTTATTACGATTATGGGAGGTAGCTTGGGCGCGAAAAAAATTAATGATACTGCTCGAGAAGCATTACCAGAACTTCTTAAAAAGTATCAAATTGTTCACCTTTGCGGAAAAGGTAACCTTGATGAAAGTTTACAAAATAAAGAAGGATATAGACAATTTGAATATGTACATGGAGAACTGCCAGATATATTAGCAGTAACAGATTTTGTTATTTCACGCGCGGGCTCCAACGCAATTTTTGAATTTTTAACATTACAAAAGCCGATGGTTTTAATTCCATTATCGAAATTTGCAAGCCGTGGAGATCAAATATTAAATGCAGAGTCCTTTGAAAGGCAAGGGTATGCCTCCGTATTATATGAAGAAGATGTAACTGTAAAATCTCTTATAAAGTATGTCGAAGAATTGAATCAAAATAATGAGAAGTATAAAACAGCACTAAAAAAATATAATGGAAAAGAAGCAATTAAAACAATCATTCAAAATATTTCAGAGGCATGATGAAACAATCATGCCTCTTTTAGTAGGGTGAAAGATTCCAAGAATTGATATTTTTATGTTACAATAAAGTGAAACTTTAATCAGTTGGGGGCATCCTCCATCTAACTTCTTTGCTTTCACTGGAATTTGAGGAGGGGGTTTTACTGCCCTCAAATAGCGGGATAACAAATGGGTTAATAGGGAAATTCCAATTAATGAAGCGTGAAAATACGAATGGATTAGGAGTGACTGTGTTGGAGCTAAGTCTCTATGAAAATACTGCACTTATTATATGCTTTGTGTTGTACGTTGGTAGTGTTATTGTTTATATTTCAAGGAAATTTTCGCAAGAAAGAGAGCTTGAAAAATCAGAGATAACAGCTGAACTAGAAATGTTAGCTGATGAAAGTTATAAAAAACAAAAAATAAAAGAAGACCATGAAGCATCCCATCATTTAAACGCAAATAAGTTTTAAAGATGGGGATTTTTTTTGAAGTTGTTATTTATTATAGCTATAACAAATAACGCTAAAAAGGAGTTTCCCGATACATAATGAAGGAGTGTATATAAATGAATTTTTATATCGCCTCAGGTTTCCAAAATAAACATCTTGTATGTTCCGTAGCAAATGAACTGAAACATGCAGGATGGCACCATACATATGATTGGACCAAAAACGAAAGAGCAGTGAATCAAGAACAATTAAGAGAAATTGGTCAGGCAGAAAAAAATGCTGTAAAAGAAGCGGATGTGTTTTTACTTATATTAGATGGCGGAAACGGGAGCCATACAGAGTTTGGAATGGCGATTGCACTAGAGAAAACGATATATGTATATCATGCAGGAAACCCGCTCCAAACAACGTTCTATCACTTGCCAGAAATAAATATTTTTGAAGGAGATGTAGCTGAGTTTGCATCTTATGTTATGAATCATGTGAAATAATAGTAACTACCTAAAAGGTTATAAAAGTGATCTTTTGGGTACAGTGATGATAAGAAACGTATATAAAGGAGTACATAATATGAAATTAGAAAATGGATGGGAAACGAGCTTTTTAGAAGTCGTACAAAATAGTGAATTTAAGAAAGAGGCACTTCTTAGTCAATTGCTTTGTCAGGATAGTGAAGAAGTAGAAGAGCTTGTGGATGATTACGGCTACGAAGAACTTGTTGAACGTGAACATGATGATGAGTTAGCTGAAATCTTAGGAGAAGAACTTTTTAGTGAGATGGAACGCCAAGTATTCTTATCTTCAAACCCAGAAGAAAAACTTATTGCATTCGTCAATGGATTAGGTTTTCATGTGTTAGATTGGATCGTTCTTCTTGAAACAGAATTTGGCATTGATAGTGCAAACTTTACATCAGATGCTGTAAAGGTGTTAGAAAAGCGTTTCAGACAGTTTCCGTACATAGAGGACAATACAATTTTTGATATGACATTTGGAGAATCGATGGATGTATTAGAATCTGTTACAGGATTACAACTAAAGGAAAAGATGAACATATAATGAAAAAAGAACGTGATTCAATCACGTTCTTTTTTTACATAATAATAATTTTATCATCTAGTTTTGTCTGCCCGGTAAGAAGTGCGTTTAAATATTCCACTTTTCTTATACAAGCTTGTATATGTCTTTCAACCTCTTGTAACTCTGCTTGGTGATGTGTTTCAATTGGATGAATTTGTACGTTGAATTTTTCAAATTGACTACTATATGTTATTTCTGCATAGCCGCTCATAATATCGGTTTCGTTATGAAATAAAAATTGCCTCGTTTTGTCACAGAATGATACATCCTGAAAGCCATATACTTTTAATGCTTCAATTACTTTTTTAATCATTTTTGTATTCATTTTTTTAACCCTCTTTACGAAGTTCTACTTTTATATTATAACATAAAAAATTACATAGAAAGCGCTTCCAAGTGTATTTTATTATAAACTTTACGTTTCAATCACAAAAATGAAACAAAGAAAAAATAATTGTAAAGAAGGAAGGACTCTTTTATTGTTTTGTCATATATATAGAGAAATAGTGCAATGAAAGGAAATTTTCCGAGGTGGAGATCGTATTTCCAATTTGAGCGCAGTAAAAGAGGTGAGAATCTTGAACTTTGATATTGTAGGACAAAAAGCATATATAAAAGATGGACCGCATCGGAACCGAATTGGAATTGTAAAGAAAAACGAGACAAAATTAGCATCGCAGTTTGCTATTGTAATTGGAGAACAAATTATTGATGTAGAGCTAAAGGATATCGTGTTAGTTGGAGTAGACGTAGGACAATTTCATAAATGGTGCGAACAAAATGGTTATTTGTGAAAAGGACGGGCTGTGAGATAATGAAATATATTTGAGGAAAGAGAATATATTATTGTATTCTCTTTTTCTATGTTTAAGGAGGCGAAAATGAAATATAAAGAACAGGAGTTTACGTTGGAGTTAAAAGAGAACATTCAATGTATGGAGAAGGAAATAGAGCGAATGTCACTTAAATTGTATAAAGAGTATTCGCATTTATACATAGAAAAAAACATGGAATTAGATATGGGATTTGCAAGAGAAAAAGAGAATCCCTTTGAGGTGGGTTATTATTCAACAGTTGCTATAGCTATATTAGATGAAGAAAAAGAGATGATTAAATTTCACAATATTCCAATTTGGAAATGTGAAAGAATCTTTTTAGGAATGCCAATTCAATCAAACATTTTGGGTAGTAAGAAAGTAGGAGAACTCGCTGATGAATCTTGTTATGAGATTGAGGAAGAGTTAAAAGAGCAATTAGAAGAATACTTGGAGTGATAATTCTCAAGATAAGATCTATAAAGAGGGAACGGAATAAAAAAGACGCTAACAATTGTATGTTAGCGTCTTTTTTTCATTATGAAGCAATTTCACCAGTTTTTGTATCATCTTGATTGTACGTATCTTGATCTAATTCACCAAGCCATTTACTTGAAATAAGACCTGCTGTCATAGAACCACTTACGTTAAGAGCTGTACGACCCATATCGATTAATGGCTCAACCGAGATAACTAGAGCAACAATACCGATTGGTAAGTTCATTGTAGATAGTACGATTAAAGCTGCGAATGTTGCACCGCCACCAACTCCGGCAACACCGAATGAGCTAATAGCAACAACAGCGATTAAAGTTAAAATAAATTGTGGTTGTAATGGATCAATTCCTACAGTTGGAGCGACCATCATTGCAAGCATTGCTGGATAAATACCTGCGCAACCGTTTTGTCCGATAGATACCCCAAATGAAGCTGCGAAGTTTGCAATTCCTTCGGAGATACCAAGCTTTTCTTTTTGAGCTTCAATATTTAATGGCATCGCACCAGCACTAGAGCGAGATGTGAATGCAAAAGTTAGTACAGGGAACACTTTTTTCAAATATTGAATTGGATTTAAACCAGACAATGCAATTAATAATAAGTGAATGATAAACATTACGATAAGTGCTACATAAGAGGCTAACACGAAGTTACCAAGCTTTAAAATAGCATTTATATCGCTACCAGCAACTGTTTTTGCCATAAGAGCTAATACGCCGTATGGAGTAAGGCGTAAAATTAATGTTACCATACGCATTACGATTGCATATACAGCATCAAGCATTTTCTTAAATAGCTCTGCTTGTTCTGGATATTTTCGTTTTACACCTATAAAGGCAATGCCGATAAAGGCTGCAAATATTACGACAGAGATTGTTGATGTTGGACGAGCGCCTGTTAAATCAAGAAACGGATTTGTAGGCAATAGCTCTAATAATTTATCTGGAATTGTTGTCTTTTCAATAGAAGTAAATCTTTCTTCAACTAGTTTCAGACGAGCAGATTCTGCATCACCTTGTTGCAAGCCTGTTGCAGATACATCAAATCCTGCACTTGCAGCGATACCGACAGCTGCAGCGATTCCTGTAGTAAGAATTAAAATTCCGATAATAAGACCACTAATTTTACCAAGGTTTTTCGTTAACTGTAATTTTGTAAATGCTGAAATAATAGATACTAAAATAAGTGGCATAACGATCATTTGAAGTAATTTCACATAACCGTTACCAATTAAGCCAAACCAAGTATTTGATTCAATAATTACTTTAGAAGTTGGCTCATAAATGAATTGTAATATAAGACCGAATAAAATTCCGACTCCTAAAGCGGTAAATACACGTTTATTAAAAGATACATGCTTACGTTGCATATAATATAATACGCCAACTAAGATGAGCATGACTGCAACGTTAATTCCGACAAGCAGTGTATTCATGTTGATTCCCCCTAATTCCAATCTGTTATATAGAATATAAGGTAATAAAACCTATAAGTCAACTAGGAAATTCCGGGATTAAAAAAAAGATGGCAAAATGCCATCTTTTAATGTCCAGCCCCAGGGACAAGTAAAAATGTCGTGTAGTATGTAAATCCTATGAAGAAAACAGTTAAATATGCCCCGAATACGTATATATACATACGCTCTGTTAATTTTAAATAGCTTAAAAGTACGAAGAAACCTGTTTGTCCTAAAAATAGTAGTGCAGCCTGTTGCATATCTCCTACGTAAAACATAACCGAGAAAATTCCAGTCCAAAAGCCGAGAACGCGAAACATGCGATCCATGCTATTTCCCTCCTTTTCTAGAAAAAGTAAAACCTCTTTTCATTATAGTTTATTTTTCTTACTATTGTAAATATTCTTTCATATAAAAAGAAGCCAATTATTATTGGCTTCTTTTTATATGATAAATTAAATTGTTAGTTTATAATTACAAGATTTACATCCATCTAATAGACTATCATGTCGAGTTAATTCCATGTTAGGGAATAGGATTTCAAAAATGCCTTTCATCATATCTCCGTGCATGTTACAAATTTCAGTTGGATGATGAACAGCAACTTCTTTAAATGGACAATTGTGTACATCATAGAAAATTTTTGTTCCATCTGCACTTAATTCAAATGCAGGTGATAAGCCAGCTGTTGAGAAAGCTTCTTTTGCAATTTGAACTTTTTGTTCCACTGTTAAAGCATCTTCACTCACATTTAAACGTTGCATATGTTGTTGCATTAATTCAGCTCCGAATTGTTTTCCTGTTTCGTATAGCGCTTTCTCACCAGCAGCGCCAAGGCTAAGTAAAGAATTAAATGCGATTCTTGCTAACAATTGATAATCACGGAATGGAAATTGTAATTGGATAACATCTTCAGATAAGACATATAATCTGCTCGGTCTTCCGCCTTTTCCAGTTTTCTTCGTTTCCGATTTTAGCATATGAACATCTTCTAATTTAGATAAATGTAAACGCGCTACGTTTGGATGAATATCGAACTCATCTGCAATTTCTTGTACCGTTACGTAACTATGTTTTTGCGAAATATATTTATAAATGTAATAACGAGTTGGGTCAGATAATACACCTGTAATTTTTAAAGCTTGTTCCATGAGGATCTCCACCTTTATCACTTTATCCAAGATAATAACATTATAATACAGATAAACATTATTATAGGTAATTTCAGACAATAATTCGGAAATTGTTCATAATTTCACAAACATATTTTTCCTTTTTCCTCTATTGAAAATACAAAAGTCCAAATTTTTATTGCGCATGTTTTCATGCTATATACATAGTGAGGAGGGAAAAGTGATGAATGGGATTGAAATTTTTGCGAATACAATTTTAAAAGAAGCGTGTAGGGTACAAGCGTCAGATTTACATATTGTGCCCCGGCAGAAGGATGTAGCGGTGCAACTACGTGTAGGAAAAGATTTAATGACGAGACATTGTATTGAAAAGGAGTTTGGAGAAAAACTTGTCTCACATTTTAAATTTTTAGCATCTATGGACATAGGAGAGAAACGGAAGCCACAGAATGGTTCGTTGTATTTGCAAATTGATGGACAAGAAGTGTATTTACGCCTTTCAACACTTCCAACAGTATATCAAGAAAGTCTCGTTATTCGCCTTCATTTACAAGCATCTGTGCAGCCCTTATCACATCTTTCGTTATTTCCAAGTACGGCAGCAAAACTACTCTCGTTTTTACGCTATTCACAGGGGCTACTCGTGTTTACTGGACCGACTGGTTCTGGGAAGACAACGACAATGTATGCATTATTAGAGGTAATTAGAAAAAAGAAAACACGTCGCATCATTACACTTGAAGATCCGGTTGAAAAAAGAAGTGACGATGTATTACAAATTCAAATAAATGAAAAAGCGGGTCTCACATATGAAACAGGATTAAAGGCTATTTTACGTCATGATCCAGATATTATTTTAGTCGGTGAAATCCGTGATGAAGAAACAGCAAAAATAGCTATAAGAGCAAGTTTGACAGGACATTTAGTCATGACAACGCTGCATACGAATGATGCGAAAGGAGCAATCATTCGTTTCATGGATTATGGTATAACGAGGCAAGAGATTGAACAGTCTTTATTGGCTGTAGCTGCACAGCGACTTGTCGAATTGAAGTGTCCGTTTTGCAGAGGAAAGTGCTCAACTTTATGTAAATCAATGAGGCAAGTAAGGCAAGCAAGCATTTATGAGCTGCTATATGGATATGAGTTAAAACAAGCGCTTAAAGAAGCAGATGGAGAATGTGTTACTTACAAACATGAGACTTTAGAATCGTCAATAAGAAAAGGATATGCTTTAGGTTTTTTAGAAGATGATGTTTATGTTTAATAAAACTTGGAGTTTAAGTGATCAAGTAGTATTGTTGAAACGTTTAGGAGAATTATTAGAAAAAGGCTACTCTCTTTTACAAGCATTAGAATTTTTACAGTTTCAATTACCTGTAGAAAAGAAAGTACAATTGCAGCACATGATTGAGGGGTTAAAAGATGGGAAAAGTCTACACGATTCTTTTCATCAGTTAAAGTTTCATCAGGACATGTTAAGTTATTTATTTTATGCCGAGCAACATGGTGATATTTCTTTTGCTTTGCAACAAGGAAGTGCACTTCTTTATAAGAAAGATAAGTATAGGAGAGACATGATGAAAATCATGCAGTATCCTATGTTTTTAATGTTTTTTCTACTAATCATGCTTTTTATTTTCAACCTCATTTTATTACCTCAGGTTGAAATGGTTTATAGTTCGTTCGGTTCTAATACACCACTACTTACAGAACAAATTTTAAGTGCAATAAAACTGCTACCTTACATTATTTTAACCGCTATTTTAACTGTTATTATTGGATGTAGTTTGTATATGTTGTATTTTAGGAAACTTCCACATATTAGACAGGTAAAAATCATGCTTCGTATGCCCCTCATCAAAACATTTCTTATTTTAAAGCATTCACATTATTTTGCTACTCAGTTGAGTGGTTTATTAAATGGTGGACTATCAGTATGCGAAGCTTTAACAATAATGATGGAGCAAAGATATCATCCGTTCTTTCAATATGAAGCGAGCCGGATTGAAAGACAATTAATTGGAGGAGAACAGTTACAATCTATCATTGCTAAAAGTGGGTATTACGAGAAAGAACTTTCTTATGTTATTACGCATGGACAAGCAAACGGCAATTTAGCGATTGAATTAGGTGACTATAGCGATCTTATTATGGAAAAGATGGAACGGAAAATTAAACATATGTTAGTTATCATTCAGCCTATTTTATTTACATGTATTGGAGGAATCGTTGTCCTTATGTATTTAGCGATGATTATGCCAATGTTTCAAATGATGAATTCTATTTAGGGGGCATTTGTATGCAGAATGAGGAAGGATTTACTCTGTTAGAGATGCTATTAGTAATGGTTGTCATAACGATATTATTACTATTAATTATTCCGAATGTAGTTACACAGCGTTCATCGGTCCAAGGAAAAGGGTGTGCAGCTTACGTGAAATCTATAGAAGCACAAATACAAGTATATCAATTACAACATAATAAAATTCCATCGTTAAAAGAACTGACAGATGAAAAGTATATTACAACTGATAAGTGCCCGAATGGCGAATCTATTCATATTTCAGATGATGGCGCAGTATCAATTAGGGCATTGTGAAACAACAGGGGTTTACTTTTTTAGAAATGTTACTCGTTTTATTTGCTATTTCTGTATTAAGTATAGTTACGTATTTTAGTGTTCATTCCTTATACGAGCGACAAAAAGTTGAACAATTTTTGAGACAGTTTTCAAATGATATTTTGTATATGCAGCAATTAGCGATAAATCGTCAAAAGCACTATACATTACGTTGGCATAAAGATAGAAATATGTATGCTATAAAAGAGTCAGGTACAAAGTATTATATCGTCAAGCGAGAGTATGAAGAAGATATACAAATTGATTTGCATACGTTTCCAAATCCGATGACATATAATCCAAGTGGAAATATTAATAGAGGTGGTACGATTATAATTTCATATCGAAATTATAAATATGAAATTGTATTTCAGCTTGGAAGGGGGAGATTTACTTATCGTGAAATGTCAAAAAGGATCCATAATGGCTGAAATGATTGTATCGTTAAGTGTTTTAATGATGGCTGTATCGTTACTACTACCGCAAACAGTATTAGTTATGCAAGAAAGAAAAAATATACAAATTCGTTATAAGGCATCTGGATTATTAAAAAAGGAAGCAATTATATATATGTATGGAAATGAAGAAAAGCGAATAATAGAAAAGAATATCAATGGAATTGTGTATTACACATATTGGGGAGGCAATGAAGTTTGTACCATGTGGAGAGATGTGAAAGACAGAGTGATGGAACAATGCTTTTATGTAGGAGAAAAAATAAATTAGAATTTGGTTTTTCATTAATAGAAATGATTGTATGTCTGTTTCTATTATCAATATTTTTTTTGCTCTTTCCCCGCCTACATTTCATTGAAATGGAAAATAAACAGTCAAAAGGATTAAATGATTGGGAGTGGGATGTGTATTTAGGGCAAATGCAATTGGAGTTTCGTGAAGTATCATCTGGAGAACAGCTAGCATTTGAAAATGGAGAAAGTATTTTACGATTTCGATCGCGTAATGGGAGTGAAGTATCGTATGAAAAAGAGAATAGTCGTCTTATAAGAAAGGTAAATAGGCGCGGGAGGGAAGTTGTTTTACAAAATATTGGAACGGTTTCTTACAAACTAACACCTCATGTACTCATTATAAATGTGAAAGATACTAGCGGAAAAATATATGAAGGTGTAGTTATGCGATATAGTGAAATGGAAATGAATGTATGAGAGGGCAAAATGGGTTTACAATGCCTGGAACACTCATCTTTCTTATTTTATTAACTTCTTTTTTTATATACGAAACAAATATGTTGTTTACAGATAAAAATTTTTATATAGAAATAGAACAAAAGTTTTTACTGGATGAACTACTTAACCGATCTATTATAGATATAAAAAAAGACTTACAGCAAAAAGAAAAAGAAGGTGCATTTTTCTTTCAGTATGAAAAGGGAGAAGTGAGTGGAAATTATATCTTTGAAAATGATTTAATTCTCGTTGCGTTGCAGTGTACACTCAAACAGGAAGCTTTCTATACGGTGAGCTTTCGGTATAGAAAAAAGGATGGAAAAATAGTCGATTGGATAGAAGGATAATATGTAAAAAATACGAAGAAAAACCAGGGATTTCTATTGTAAATTGAATTGATTTTTTAGAAGAAATGGATAAATATAATGATTAAAAGTTTAAATTTTCTAAAAAAAGAGAAAGGTAAAAAGAATGTGATATATTCATGCTATCCAATCATTATTTTTAGGGAGAATAGGGAAATGACAAACAACAATCAAATAGGTGAAAATAAGGAACAAACTATTTTTGATCATAAAGGAAATACGATTATGACAGAAGATAGAGAAATACACATTATTTCAAAATTCGAAGAACCTCTTATTGTCGTATTAGCAAATGTACTAAGTGATGAAGAGTGTGATAAATTGATTGAAATGTCTAAAAATAAAATGAAGCGTTCTAAAGTTGGTTCATCACGTGATGTAAATGATATTCGAACAAGTAGCGGTGCATTTTTGGAAGACAATGAACTTACTTCAAAGATTGAAAAACGAATTTCATCTATCATGAATGTTCCTGCGTCGCATGGTGAAGGATTGCACATTTTAAATTATGAAGTGGATCAACAATATAAAGCACACTATGATTATTTTGCGGAACATAGTAGATCAGCTGCTAACAATCGTATTAGTACGCTTGTAATGTACTTAAATGATGTAGAAGAAGGCGGGGAAACGTACTTCCCGAAATTAAATCTTTCTGTACATCCTAGAAAGGGAATGGCAGTATACTTTGAGTATTTTTATCAAGATCAATCACTAAATGAGCTTACGTTACATGGAGGGGCACCTGTAACGAAAGGCGAGAAATGGATTGCAACGCAGTGGGTGAGAAGAGGTACTTATAAGTAAAAGCGAGTGTTACGTTTTGTTCTTCATAGTATAAGAACAAAACGTTTTTTTATTAAACAAAGTAGCATCTTTCGTTATAATAACAATTAATAAATGACGATTGAGAGGACAGAAAATGAAATCTATATACATAACCGGCTATATGGGAGCAGGGAAAACAACAATTGGAAAAGCATTAAGTCAAGAACTTCAAATGGATGTTGTAGATACTGATCAAAAAATCGAAGAGAAGCAAGAGAAGGCAATTCGTGATATTTTTGCCGAAGAAGGCGAAACGGCTTTTCGGGAATATGAAAGCGAAATGTTACGTTCGCTACCAGTCCATAATGTCATTATTACAACTGGTGGGGGAATTATTGAACGAGCGGAAAATCGCAAGTGGATGAAAGAGAACGGAACTGTCGTGTATTTATATTGTGATCCAAATGTAATTGCAGAAAGGCTTCGTGAAGATACGACACGTCCACTATTTCAAAAGAAAGATATAGATGCATTCGTAAAGAAATTTGAATCACGCCGAGCTTATTATGAAGAGGCTCATATTCATATCGATACGACAAATAAGTCTGTAAAGCAAATTATGAATGAATTAAAGGAAAAGATTAATGTATAAAAAAGTGGACATACTAATCAAGTAGAGGTGATGATAATATGTCTACTAATGATTATGTTCGCTTTGTGACGCAGCAGTTTGTGTCGTATATGGATGCTCCAAAAGAAGATCGAAAACAAAAGAAAGAACAACGCCGTGCTGAAAAAGAGCCATTTATGAATAAGTGGTTTGGTGTTATGCCGCTGAGTGCTGCTTTGTTTTACCGAAATGTAAAAAGTAAAAGAAAAAAATCAAGTTAAATTTTAGTCATATGTCTAGCAAAATAAAGATGCCCTAGTGTCGTAATACACTAGGGCATCTTTGTTTACTGCACGGATTCTTGTTCTTCCGTAACGGCATGTATTTTATTGTTCACCCATACGAACCCTATTCCGATACAAATAGAAATGCCCCAGCCGACAGCGGTCATAATCGCTCTCATTTCACCGTAGCCATCTACACCAAAAACAGAGATGAAATAAATTTTTAAAAAGCTTTTTAATATAAATTGTAGCCCGAAAAATAACGTTAAATATTGCAGTGCTGGATATATACGACTATCACGATAAAGCTCACGACTTTTATCACGGTCATGACCTTGAAGTGCGGCAATATCTGCTGCGAAATATAACATAAGTGGTTTTTTTATAAAAATTGTACATATGACGATAATACCGAGTACGATGTGATAGTACGCATCGTTCCATAACATTCGTTCAGCTGACCCAGATAATAGATCTACCGTTGTATTAGAAATGAGTGTAATTAAAATAAAGAACCCTGTCACGTTAAACTGTTTTTCTTTTTTAAAGGTATACAGTGTATAAATAATCCCCGGAACAGAGGAAAGTAACATCGCGTAATAAGGATCGATATAAGGTTTTGCAAATTTCCAAATGAGGAATGGGATTACGAGATAAAAGACAAGATCTAATATAGCTTTTTTATTTTGATTCATACAAAGCCTCCTTAAGTCATACATATATTTTATAATATAATTTCTGAAAATTGTATAAGGTTTAATGGGAAAAGAAAAAATATATCAATTTTTGAGGGATTAGTAGATTGAAAAAAATTGCCCCTAGCGTAGTAAGTTTTTTTAGTATATAATAAAGGAAACGCTTTCATTTTTAGTTTGTTCACAAAATGGACGGAAAATCACATATTTACTATCGATATGTTGCTTTATAATGAAACTAATTAAATATACATGCATACAATATTGTGAAATAAATAACATAAATAATCTATATAAATGTAAACGTTATCAAAAGAGAGAGGTGGAGACAATGAGTAAATTTTTCTTCAATCATAATCCAGCAACAGTAGAGGATGGAAGGCTTGTTAAATATGCTGAAATTATTTATGGAGAAGGTGGCCGTTCTGTATTAGAAAATTTAATGGTGAAGGCATCTATCAGATTGCGTGATCGTTATCCGAATAAATCTGACGAGCAGATCTCAAACCTAGTAAATAAAGGCATCCATGATATGTTTCAAAAATATGTGAGCGAGTAAGAGTAGCCAATGGCTGCTCTTATTTTTTTGTATAAGGATTGTAACTCTAGCTGAAAATAAACATGTATTTTGAAAAACGCAAAAAGGAGTGGGAAAGATGAGCAATGGAATTGGACGTTCGAAAGAAAATCTTCCAACTGATGCAAATCATGTGAGCGCGAAGGATCGTGCACAGCAGAAACGTATGGCACAGAAAAAACAGCAAGAGCGTAGTGGCAATAGCGAGTAGGGTAGAAAATAGCTCAAAAGAGGCTCCTTCTAAAGCAGAAGGAGCTTCTTCAAGATAGAAAATGATTCGCGGTAACATAAAAAAGGCCACCGTTAATAATTTGCACTGTAATACGTGGTTCATACTGTTCTTGCAGAGCTTGTTTTTCAATTTCATAGCTCTCAGGAAGTTCGTCACTTTCTTCATAAAAACGGTTTAAAAGGTCTAGATCATGATTCCAACGCACTCTTGCTTCTTTTGCCCACGTATGGTCATCTTCTGCAATTATATTTTTTAAAGCGTCTTCTATGCGTTGTAAACCACTTTGAGGTTTAATGATGGGCGAGAGCGTAAAACAAAAATCAGGTATTTTTGGTGTAAGTTTAATGTTTGTTAATGTTTCATGAAAGTTTGCCATCATTGTTCCAGAAATGAGATGAATGCCAATCGAGTGAAGGATGTCTTTTTTTCGATCACATTGATAGGAAACTTTTATATTAATACCGAGCCAAGGGTGGAGCGGTGTATGTGTTGCCCCATTATGTCTTACATCCTCATATAAACGTATGTAAGAGCCTAATTCTTTTGTCGTTTGGAAAATTTGATGTAGACGTGGTGAACCGTAGTGAATAAGCTCACCATCATTTTCTTCATTTTCTTCATTTTCTGGATTTGTAATAAGAGTAAGGCGCATCGGATTCGGTACGCCTCCTGTTTTCTCAAGATAGTGCCAATAAAAAGGGCGATTCATTAATAATTTATCCATCTCAATTGTTAACTGTACATCTAATAAATGAGGAGAACGTTCTAAAATTTCACAGTTATTCGCCTCAAAGAAATTGTATAAGTAATTATGAATTTCATGTTGCTGCATAGCCTTGCACCTCAGCTTCATTTCGTTTCGCAAAGTCGATAATAGATGTTAAGTTTTCCATCTTAATTCTAATTTCACCTTCGCTTTTTGATTGCGCGAAAATTTCTTGAATGTGCGCGTCGATGTTTTTCATATTAATTCTCGTTAAAATTTCATCGAGTTCACCGATAACACGCTCGAATAAGTTGATTTTTTCATATAACAGTTTCAGAATATGTTCTTCAACAGTATGCTTTGTAGCTAAGTTATAAATATGAACATCATTCTTTTGACCGAGACGGTGAATACGTCCGATTCTTTGCTCAAGACGCATTGGATTCCATGGCAAATCATAATTGATCATATGGCTACAAAACTGTAAGTTAATGCCTTCTCCGCCAGCTTCCGTTGCAATTAACACTTGGGCACGATTTTGGAAAAGTTCCTTCATCCAATCTTTCTTCCCGCGTTTAAATCCGCCGCGGAATGGGACAGAAGAAATACCGTGTTGTTGTAAAAACCATTGTAAGTACATCTGTGATGCTCGGTATTCCGTGAAAATGACGACTTTATCGTCAATTTCTTTTATAAGCTCTAGAGCTTTAGTTGCTTTCGAGTTGAAAGGAATATGATTAATTTTGTCCATTAGCACATCGATATGTGGATCTTTTATATAATGTTCATTTTCTTTCTGTCTTTTTTCTACATGCTTTTTCAATGAATAGTAAACAGCCTCACGACTACTACACGCTTCCCGTTTTAAAGTTAACGATGAGAAAGCAGATGTGAAGGCGTCTTGTCCTCGCCAATTTTCGATATCATTATATAGAGCTTGTTCTTGTTCATTAAACTCAACAAAAATTGTACGTACATGTCTCTTCGGCCAATCGATACCGGTATTATGTCGTCTATTTCGCACCATTACTTTGTTAATGAGAGCTTTTAAGTCTTCATCTGATTCGGCTGAACGATTTTTGGAAGCGTAATATTCTTCAAAGTTGGATTGATTGCCTAGATGTCCTGGCTTTAATAAAGAAACAAGGTTAAAAATTTCATCAATCTTATTTTGAACAGGAGTAGCGGTTAGTAATAAACAAAACTTCTTTTTTAATCGTTGTGCAAATTCATAGTTTTTTGTTTTATTATTTTTCAGTTTATGTGCTTCATCGATAATAATAAGGTCATATTCTAAGTTCAACACGATATCGCGATGTGGTGAACGTTTCGCAGTATCAATTGATGATACGATTACGTCAGCTTGTTCCCACGAGTAGCTTTTCTTTTGTGCTACAGCGGGAATGAAAAACTTTGTATTCAGCTCGTATGCCCATTGTGATACGAGAGAAGCTGGGACAAGTATAAGTACCTTTTTCACAAGCCCGCGGACCATGTATTCTTTCAAAATAAGTCCAGCTTCGATTGTTTTTCCAAGACCTACTTCATCTGCTAGAATCGCTTTACCATTCATTTGTTCAATTACATTTTGAGCGACTTCTAATTGATGCGGAAGCGGTGTGAAATGGGATAAATGTTTCGGTGCTTGTAGTCCATCAAAAGTAGGAACAAGTAACGATTTTTCTGTTTCATAAGCTAAGTGATATAAATCCCAGTTTGTCCAAGGACCATCTTCATCAATTCTATTTAAAAAATTGTTTTGCCACGTCCGATCTACGGAAATATCGACATTCATTACGACTCTCCCACCTTTTATAAACTAAAGTAATTATTTTTTAATGTATGATGATTTGCCTTAAAAGAAGGCATAATTATCGTTATTAAAGGCTATATGATAGACAATAATAAAGTATTAAATCTCAAAAGCTGTATTTATTGTGTTTTAACATAAAAAATTCTAAATTATTTTTTATGCTAGAATATTGATGAAATATAGCGAATGATGTTAGGATAATGGTGTGAAATGTGTGGAATCTTTCGTATTTTATCCAAGAAAGTGATTTTTTATTTACGCTTTCATAAAAAAATATAATGAGATTCCGTATATCCTATCTTTTCAGAATGAAAATGTTTAGAAAAGGGAAGCAACTTTTATTGATTTGTCAAAGCATAAGGGGGAGAGAGCATGATTACATTACAACGTACACCGTTATTTGATGTATACGCGAAGTATGGTGGGAAAACAATCGACTTCGGTGGTTGGGAATTACCAGTTCAATTTTCAAGCATTAAAGAAGAACACGAAGCTGTACGTACAGCTGCAGGTTTGTTCGATGTGTCTCATATGGGAGAAGTTGAAGTAAAAGGTGTAGATAGTTTAGCATTTTTACAACGTGTTGTTACAAATGACGTATCTACCTTAAAGGTAGGGGGCGCACAATATACAGCTATGTGCTACGAAAATGGTGGTACAGTAGATGATTTATTAATCTACAAACGTGGTGAAGAAGACTATTTATTAGTAATCAATGCATCAAATATCGAGAAAGATTACGAATGGTTAGCAAGTCATGTAATTGGCGATGCGACAGTAGTCAATGTTTCTAGTGAAGTTGCACAGCTTGCAATTCAAGGACCAAAAGCAGAAGGCATTTTACAAAAAGTTGTGTCAGAAGATTTGAAAGAAATTAAGTTCTTTAAATTTAAAAACGATATTCTTGTAGATGGAATTCCAGCACTTGTATCTCGTACAGGTTATACAGGTGAAGATGGATTCGAAATTTACTGTAAGAGTGAAGATGCTGCAAAACTTTGGGAGAAACTTCTTGAAGTTGGAGCAGAAGAGGGCTTAAAAGCATGTGGTTTAGGTGCTCGTGATACACTTCGATTCGAAGCAACATTACCACTTTATGGACAAGAATTATCAAAAGATATTACACCGATTGAGGCTGGAATTGGCTTTGCGGTAAAAACAAATAAAGAAGCAGACTTCTTTGGGAAAGCAACGTTAAAAGAGCAAAAAGAAAACGGTGCGCCTCGTAAATTAGTCGGCATCGAAGTAATCGAACGTGGAATTCCTCGTACGCATTACCCTGTATTTATTGGTGAAGAAAAAATTGGGGAAGTAACGAGTGGTACACAATCTCCAACGTTAAAGAAAAGCATTGGTTTAGCACTAATTGATGTAAAATACGCAGCAGTTGATACAGAAGTAGAAATTGAAATTCGTAATAAACGCGTCAAAGCAGTAGTTGTTCCAACACCATTTTACAAACGTTCAAAGTAACGGGGAGAGGGGTAGATTTCATGTTGCATCGTTATCTTCCAATGACAGAAGAAGACAAAAAAGAAATGTTACAAACGATCGGCGTTCAAACGATCGATGAATTATTTTCTGATATTCCAGAGAGTGTTCGTTTTAAAGGGGATTTAAAAATTAAAGAAGCAAAATCAGAGCCAGAGCTTTTAAAAGAGCTATCTCAAATGGCTAGTAAAAATGCTAACTTAAAAGAATACGCTTCTTTCTTAGGAGCAGGCGTATACGATCATTATGCTCCAGTAATTGTAGATCATGTTATTTCTCGCTCAGAATTTTATACAGCTTACACACCATACCAACCGGAAATTTCACAAGGGGAATTACAAGCAATCTTTGAATTCCAAACAATGATTTGTGAATTAACAGGAATGGATGTAGCAAACTCTTCTATGTATGACGGGGGTACAGCTTTAGCTGAAGCGGCAATGTTAGCAGCTGGCCATACTCGCAAAAAGAAAATTCTTGTATCTAGCGCGGTTCATCCAGAATCAAGAGCAGTACTTGAAACGTATGCAAAAGGTCAAAATCTTGAAGTTGTTGAAATTAATCATAAAGATGGTGTAACAGATTTAGACGTATTACAAAGTGAAGTAGATGATACAGTTGCTTGTGTAATCGTTCAATATCCAAACTTCTTCGGACAAGTTGAAAAATTAGCTGATATTGAAAAAATCGTTCATCAACAAAAATCATTATTTATCGTTTCTTCAAATCCATTATCATTAGGCGCATTAACACCACCAGGGAAATTTGGTGCTGATATTGTAATCGGTGATGCACAACCATTCGGTATTCCAACGCAGTTTGGTGGACCGCACTGTGGTTACTTTGCAACAACGAAAGCATTTATGCGTAAAATTCCAGGACGTCTTGTTGGACAAACTGTAGATTCAGATGGTAAACGTGGATTTGTATTAACGTTACAAGCACGTGAACAGCATATTCGCCGTGATAAAGCGACGTCTAATATTTGTTCAAACCAAGCGTTAAATGCATTAGCAGCTTCTGTTGCAATGACGGCACTTGGCAAACAAGGTGTGAAAGAAATGGCACGTCAAAACATTTCTAAAGCACAGTATGCAAAACGTCAATTTGAGGCGAAAGGCTTCATAGTAACATTTGCTGGACCATTCTTCAATGAGTTTGTTGTAGATTGCAAACGTCCAGTGAAAGAAGTAAACGATGCATTATTACAAAAGAATATTATCGGTGGTTACGATCTAGGCCGTGATTATAAAGAGCATGAAAACCATATGCTTGTAGCAGTAACTGAGCTTCGTACAAAAGAGGAAATTGACACACTTGTAAACGAAATGGGGGCTATCCAATGAAGAACCAAGACCAAGCACTTATCTTTGAAGTGAGTAAAGAAGGACGCATAGGATATAGCTTACCCAAATTAGATGTAGAAGAAGTGAAACTAGAAGATGTGTTTGAGAGCGATTATATTCGAGTAGAAGATGCAGAGCTACCAGAAGTATCTGAACTTGATATTATGCGCCACTATACAGCACTTTCAAACCGTAACCACGGTGTTGATTCTGGATTCTATCCACTTGGATCTTGTACGATGAAATATAATCCGAAAATTAATGAGAGTGTAGCTCGTTTCGCAGGATTTGCAAATATTCATCCACTGCAAGATGAAAAGACAGTACAAGGTGCAATGGAATTAATGTATGACTTACAAGAGCATTTAATTGAAATTACAGGTATGGATACTGTTACTTTACAACCAGCAGCTGGTGCACACGGAGAATGGACAGGTTTAATGTTAATTCGTGCATACCATGAAGCGAATGGTGACTTTAACCGTACGAAAGTAATTGTACCTGACTCTGCTCACGGAACGAACCCGGCATCTGCAACTGTAGCTGGTTTTGAAACAATTACAGTAAAATCAAATGAAAATGGCCTTGTTGACTTAGAAGACTTAAAACGTGTTGTAAACGAAGAAACAGCAGCACTTATGTTAACAAATCCTAATACATTAGGTCTATTCGAAGAAAATATTTTAGAAATGGCAGAAATCGTCCATAATGCAGGCGGTAAGTTATACTATGATGGTGCAAACTTAAATGCGGTATTAAGCCAAGCACGCCCAGGAGATATGGGATTTGACGTTGTGCATTTAAACCTTCATAAAACATTTACAGGTCCTCACGGCGGTGGTGGCCCAGGTTCTGGTCCAGTAGGTGTGAAAGCTGATTTAATTCCGTACTTACCAAAACCGATTTTAGAAAAAACGGAAAATGGTTATCACTTCAATTACGACCGTCCAGAAGCAATTGGTCGTGTGAAGCCATTCTATGGTAACTTCGGAATTAACGTTCGTGCATACACGTATATTCGCTCTATGGGTCCAGATGGCTTGCGTGCAGTAACTGAGTATGCTGTATTAAATGCGAACTATATGATGAGAAGATTAGCGCCATTCTACGATCTTCCATTCGATAGACATTGTAAGCATGAATTTGTATTATCAGGTCGTCGTCAAAAGAAACTTGGCGTACGTACATTAGATATTGCAAAACGGCTGCTTGATTTCGGTTACCATCCACCAACAATTTACTTCCCATTAAATGTGGAAGAATGTATTATGATTGAGCCGACAGAAACAGAATCAAAAGAAACATTAGATGGTTTCATTGATAAGATGATTCAAATCGCTAAAGAAGTAGAAGAAAATCCAGAAGTTGTACAAGAAGCACCGCATACGACAGTCATTAAGCGTTTAGACGAAACGATGGCTGCACGTAAACCAGTTTTACGTTATGCAAAGCCAGCTCCTGTACAAGTTTGATTAGAATAACAAAAGGAGAACTCGCTGCGGCGGGTTCTTTTTTTGTATGGAGAATTTGTGCAGAAATAGTGAAGAAAATGTTAAAAAATTATATTTTTTGTTTCCTAATGGTGTAAAGGTGTAGTTTTATAGGTAGTTTTGTTGAAAAAGTCGGTTTGATAAAAGTATTTATTTTTGTTAGAATTTTATTGAAATTAAGAAGATGTGATGAGGAAAAAATTACTCATTTTTATGTATATGTGAAAAAACGAGCAAGACGGGGGTGAAAGTGTGGGATATCGATGTTATAGAATGGTATACCATTTAGAAAATGGAGAAACAATTAAAGATGTAAAAGAATTTTGCTATCGAGACCAAGGAAAAGTGTTAGAAAGAGTAGCAAATCGTGTAATGGATAATAGAGAAGTGACGGCGATTGATAAACAAGGAACAATCATTTCAATAGCATGTGAGGACATTGTAAAGGTGGAACTTGATTACATAACAGAAAGTTAACCTTGAGTCATATCGAATTATTCGATAAAATAAACTGTTGAATGGTGAAGTGAGAAGAGAGGAGTTTATCATGGGTAGTACAAGACACTTTTATATGTTTATCTTAGCGTTTGTTCTTGTTGTGGCATTAACGATTTACTTAATCGTTGACAGCAGCTGGTACAACACGGTTCATCCGGCATTCCTTCTGTTTATGTATATAGGAATTGCAGTAGTAAGTTTCGGAATGAGAGATGAGATGTTAGATCGCTTTGAAAAGTGATACATATACGAAAGACCAACAGGAAAATGTTGGTCTTTTTTTCTTGCCAAAAATAGGATGCTGTGTATATACTGTATATATAAGATATATACAGTATATACACACACTGGAGGAAAACATGAATATTATTATTTCGAATTCTTCCCAAGACCCTATTTATGTGCAAATAAGAAAACAATTAAGCCAGCTTATTTTAAATGGTGGTTTAAAGGGTGGAGACCAATTACCGTCTATTCGTAGCTTAGCGAAGGAATTGCAAATTAGTGTAATTACAACGAAGCGTGCGTACGAGGAGCTTGAAAAAGAAGGATATATAGAAACTGTTGCTGGGAAGGGGACTTATGTTTCACGTAAAAATAATGAACTATTAAAAGAACAGCGGCTACGTCTATTGGAAAGTAAGGCTGAAGAAATCGTAAAAGAAAGTAAAGTGTTGCAGCTTTCACTTGAAGAATTGCAGCAGATGATTGCGTGTTTATATAAGGGGGAATAAGAGATGTTAGAGCTAAAAAATGTTTGTAAAAGTTATCAAGATTTTGCAGTGAACAATATAAGTTTTGCATTACCACGAGGATATATTATGGGGTTTGTCGGACCAAATGGTGCTGGGAAAAGTACAACGATCAAAATGATTATGAATTTAATTAGAAAAGATAGCGGCGATATAAAAATTTTTGGCAAAGACAATAAGAAAGCCGAAAAGGACATAAAACAAAATATTGGTTTTGTATATGATGAAAATCATTATTACGAAGATTTAACGTGTGAACAAATGAAACGTATTATTGCACCGTTATATAAAAAGTGGGACGAAAATCAATACCAATCGTATATGCAAAGATTGCAAGTTCCAAAGTATAAAAAAATTAAAGAGCTATCTAAAGGGATGAAAATGAAGTTTGCGATTGCCATCGCACTTTCACATCATGCAGAGTTTATCATTATGGATGAGCCGACAGCAGGATTAGATCCAGTTGTCCGAAGTGAATTACTTGATATGTTGCAAGAAATTGTAATGGAAGATGAAGTATCTGTATTATTCTCAACCCACATTACAACGGATTTAGAACGTATTGCAGATTATATTACGTTTATCAACGATGGAGAAATTATATTTACTGGTGAAAAAGATGAATTAATGGAGAACTACGTAATCGTAAAGGGAAGCAATGATTTATTAGATCGAGAAGGAAAAGAACTATTTGTTGGATTACGAAAAAATAAATTTGGTTTTGAAGGTTTAGCGAAGGATAAACAAGCAATTATCGATTGGTTTGGAAATGAGGTTGTAATAGAAAAGCCTACATTAGACGATATCATCGTTTACACTGCGAAAGGGAGAGGTGCCTATGCGTCAGCTCGTATATAAAGATTTATTCTTTTTTCGGGTAATTTGGTTAGTGAATCTTGTTATGCCCCTTTTGTTCTTTATGTTAGATGCAAGTGGTGAATTGTTATTTCCAATGAGTTGTCTATTTATAACCTTTTCATCGGTTATGACGTTAACCGTTATGGATGAAAGAAATAAAAGTGACATTGTTATAAATAGTTTACCGGTAAGTCGAAAGGATATCATAATTGCTAGATATATTTCCTGTGCAATATTCATTGTTGGTGCCATTCTCTCTACGATGTTAGTTGTTTTTCTTATAAGGGGTATTGTGGTTATTAGTGATATCGGTGTATATCATCCTAATCTATACATTGAAATTCCATGGTATGAAGTCATAAATGGAGCTGTTTATGCCACATTTTTTGTTGTCACGTTTTTCCCTAGTTATTATGGTACAAAATCGAAGGTAGTAAGAAGTATAGGATCAGCAGCATCAATAGGAGTGGGTGTAATTCTTTGGATATTTATTAGTGATGGGCTGAATGAAACAACATCTTCATTCAGTGAGTGGATTATGAATCCAGTACATATTGGTGTATTTATAGTTGGAGGAATGATATTAGCTAGTGTCTATATCGTTTCTATGTTTCTTACAATTAAAATTTATGAAACGCGTGATTTATAGAGAGGAGAATTTATATGCAACAATTGATTTTGAAGGAGTTTTTCTTACAGAAGAAGATGTTTCCTTTCTATTTTTTAATACCCATTTTATCTATTTTTAAGGATTCCGTCGAACCAATGGGGATTGCAATAGGATTATTTATAACATGCAGTACGATCATATATATTTCTTTTTATTATGAAGAGAAAAGTAAAACAGAAAAAATATTAGTGAGTTTGCCTATAACGAGAACAGAGATAGTTATAGCTAAATATATTGCAAGTTCATTATTTATTATGGCTGGTTTGAGTACAACTTTTATAGTCATAATATTAGGAAATATTCTATTGAACAGAGATATAGGTATGCCTGGATATGCAGTATTTTCAGCAATAGTAGCAACTTTGATTTATTGTGCAGTAACGATACCGACTAATTACATTGGGGGATATAAAGTTATTACTGTCTTGAATTTGATTATGCTTTTTCCTTTAATTGGTATGATTGGTCTTATGTGCAATATTTTTGGTGATAAAACAATTATGTTAAAAGTACTTCACTCTCAAGAGGCTACACAAGCAATGGGTGTTCTTGGTATCGGAGTATTAGTGAGTATATTCGTATCAATGTTCCTCTCAATGAAAATGTTTCAGGAGGCAGAGTTATAGAAGGGACATTTTCATATTAGGGGGTGTAATACATGATCAAGCAACTAATTTTAAAAGATTTCATCATTCAATGGAAATTTTTAATTTGGTACATACTGTATCCTGTTTTCTTTTATATGGCCTTAACAGATACGGAAAATTTATTCATTATTATGTCAGTAATCATTACAATTGGGGCAACAGTAAAAACATTTGAAGCAGATAGTAAAAATGAGAGTGAAGTTATAGTAAATAGTTTACCAATATTGAGAAAACAAATTGTGTATGCGAAATATATAGTAGAAATTATTATTCTTTTTATAAGTGTAACGGTCGGTTGTTTCACGATGGGAATGAAGAGCGGGGTTAACTTATTTGAATTTATTGAAACGACAATAGTTGCTAGTATTAGCTTTATTTTAGTGTATTTAAGCTTTGTATTACCAATATCCTTTTGGCTAGGGTATAAGAAAACTATTTTTATTACGATAGTAATATTCATGGCACCGATAGTTGTTTTAGAAGTTTTGTTTCAAATCAACTTGGAACAAATTCAATTATATAATACCTTGTTATTCATTGGTTCAATATGCATGTTCATAGCATCTATCTTCGTTTCAGTAAAAATATATGAAAAAAGAGAATTTTAAAAGGTGCCTTAAAAAAGGCACCTTCTTCAATAACGACAATACGAGAGCAGTAGTTTATAAAAAGAAACGCTATTTGGTACATCTTTCGGAGTATGTAATATAAAGCTGAAAACGATGATGAGAATAAGAAATAGGAAAAATAAAAATAGGATTTGCTTATGTATAGAATTTTGCATATTATTCACTCCTTTTTTAGGTAGTATGTCCAAAAGAAAGGAGTGTATGAAAAATTTTAGGGGGGAGAATGATGAACAAAAGAAAATGGTTATATAGAATAGGGGTACTTTTTGTTTCAATCGGTCTCATATTAGCAAATTTTTATTTAGACATACCTTCACCGTTTCCTAATTTGCATAAAGGAATTGGTATAAGTATTGTCATAGTTGGTCTTCATTGTCTTATTGCATCTAACTTTTATAGAAAATCTGAATGAATACAAAAAAGGACAGTTACTCTTTTTCAGAAGTACTGTCCTTTTTAAATAACTTATTCCATAGCTTGGCGATACTCCATATAATGACGATTGCAATGGAGGCAATAATTGACCAAGCAATAGATGCAATTTCAAGTGCCATGCTAGGAAGGAAGGTAAGAATGGATACTACTTTATGAAACAACCATTCTATTATATGAAAACTTATTTGTAATAGAATGACGATACCAAGTGTGATCCATGCTAATATTTTCTTTCCTTTTTCTTTCCACATGACATTCACCTCACGTTAGCTTAATAGTTTTAAGCCAACAGCGCCGCATAGAATGCAGCTTAAGAAAGCAAGACGACGCCAATCCGCTGATTCTCGGAAAATGAGAATGCCTAGAAGTGCACTTCCAGCAGTTCCGATTCCAGTCCAAATTGCGTAAGCAGTTCCCATCGGTAACGTGTTCATCGCAAGAGATAAGAAGAAGAAGCTTACGCCGAAGTTAGCGATTAAAATAACTTTTGGTGCCCAGCCTTTCTTTTCAGTGGCTACTTTCATAAAGAGTACACCAATAATTTCACAAATACCAGCTAGAATTAAAAATACCCAAGCCATTTTATGCGGCCTCCTTCGCTTCTTTTTCTTCTGTTACTCGTTTTAAACCAATTACTCCGAAGAAGATTAAACCGATTAATAAAACTTTTACGATAGAGAAAGGTTCTCCGAAGATGAAAATCTCTGTAAGAACGATTCCACCAGCTCCAATTCCTGTAAAGACTGCGTATACAGTGCCGACAGGTAAATCTTTATAAGCTCTAAATAATAAGACGAAACTAATTGTAATTAATAGAGCAACACCAGCCCATTCAAGTGGTGCCTCTGCTTTTTTTAGTCCAATCACCCAAAAGATTTCAATAATACCAGCGATGATTACATAAATCCATGCCATATGTCATTTCTCCTTCCTACCAGTCGTTAGGTAAAGGGCTTAAAAACGACGCATTGCAAAGGAGCAATCCGTCAGTTTGAAAGTCCGCGCCAAAATACTTTCCAAGAAGCGTCTAAACGTGTCTCAAAACGATTTAAACCTGCGTATAGTAGTTCAACCATAAGACCGTCGAGTAAGCATAGAAAAGCCTCTAAGGCGTCTTTTACTTCAATGTTATGCAGCTCATCTTGTTCGCTTGCTCTTTTAAATACAGGGAATAAAAGTTTTCCGACGTTTTCAATGTGTACATTTGCTTTATTAATAATTTGTTCGCGAAATGCATCAGGCGGAAAATAAGAAGTTCGTAACCAAAACATTGATTCTTCACTTTCACCAAAGCGTTTTGCATAGCCTTTTAATAATTTTAAAAGCAATTCTTCAGTAGACGAATTGGAAAAGCTTTCAATATCGCCTGTGAAGCTCTGCAAATCTTTTTGGAGAGCAGATTCTAAGCATATGAAATATAGCTCTTCTTTTCCTTTAAAGTGTGCGTAAATCGATGGTTTTTTAATCCCAACTTCTTGAGCAATATTTGCCAATGAAGTTCCTTCATAGCCGTAGCGTGCGAAATGAGAAAGTGCTACAGCTTTAATGCGGTTTGCTGTCATTTTCATCCCCTACCTACCGTTCGTTAGGTTAATTATATGAGATGAAAACTATAATGTCAATAGGTGAAGAGCTGAAAAAGAGCGTTATAGGTAACGCTCTTTTTAGACAGTCTCTCGCTCAATTAAATGGAATGAAAGTTCTTTTGCGCTGCCGACAATTTGCTCGCTTTGGATCTGCTTATGGAATAAAGAAAAAGCATGTGAGCCCATTGCGAGACCGGGATGTTCAATTGTGGAAATTTCTAATGCCTTTGAAATTTCATGATTATCAAATCCAAGGATAGCAAGGTCTTCAGGTACTCGAATGCCATGTTTTCGAGCCTCTGTTAATAAACCAGCTGCAACTTGATCGTTCGCTGTAAAAATAGCAGTTGGACGATTTTTCATATTTAAAATACGATGGAGTATTTGTGCTCCGTCCTGCATTGTATAGCATTGGTGGAAAATCCATTCAGGATGCAACGTTTTCCCTTCGTTACGAAGGGTATCGGCGAACGCTTTTTCGCGCTCCATGGAGTTTACACTTGTTTTTCTTGCTAAACAAATTCCGATTTTTTCATGGCCTTTACTTAGTAAATAGGCAGTACCGAGACGGAAACCTTCATAATGATCTACGTAGATGGATGAAATGAGGGGGTGCTTCATTTTTTCACATGAAATAATAGGGGCAAATTTTGCGAAAGGTTCGATTTGTTCCCAAGAGCTCGTTCGGGAGCAAATAATCATCCCATCAAATTGTTTCATTTTCATCATTTCAAGAACACGAATTTCTTCAAGGCTATCGTAATTTGTTTGGCATAAATTAATGTGATATCCAGCTAATAATGCTTCGTTACCGATTCCTTCAATAATGGTACTGAAGTAGGGGAGGTTAATGAAAGGAAGCATAACGCCAATTGTATATGTTTTCCCTCTTATTAAATGGACAGCATTTATATTTTTTGCGTAGTTTAATTCTTCAACAGCGTCTAGAACACGCTTACGCTTTTCTTCTTTTACGTAAGGGTGATTATTCAGAACACGAGAAACAGTTGATATCGATACACCAGCAGTTTTAGCAATTTGTTTTATATTGGCCATATGTATCACCTCTTTCCCTTATTATAAAGGGAAAATAATAAGAAAGAAAAAATCTTGACCTGAAAAGCTTTTCACAAACTATGGTATTAATAAGACTTCTTTTTATTCGCGTAACCTTTTCACTTGGGCGTAAGAATGATAGGGGTCTTTTTTGTTTGCAAAAAGTGTTGTCAAAATGTGGGAGAATAACGTGGAAAGTTTTCAAAGGTGGAGTTTGATGACAAAGCGAATATGAAGAGCATATCAACGCTTCGTTCTTTAAGAGAGCGGTATGAAAGGGCGGAAACAAATTGAAAAAAAGAATCATTTGTTTCGTGTTTTCTAGTTTTGTACTTAGTTCGTGTTCGTTTCAGCAAACGATGCAAGAAGAAAAACACTTTGTGGGAACAACAGGAGGAGCTATGGATCGTGTTACGGATCCTATTCCGCTAAAGGAACTTCCAAAATATTTTCCGGTGAAGTTTAAAGTTCCAACGTTTTTACCGTACGACATTACAAGTGATGTGAAGGGTGAAGTAAGAACGCTTGGGAAAAAGAACGCTGTCTTAACGATTAAATATAAACAGCAGGAGCCAGGTCGAAATGAGTATATTGAGTTAAATGTCGCGAACTTTCCTTATAGTTTTCCGGATCTCGTGGAAGAGAAGCGATTTCAAGAACAAATGAAACTGAATAATGGAACGTCTGCTTATTTTAAAAATAAAGATGATTATGAACGTGGTGACGAATTTGCTACGCTTATATGGAAAGAGAAAGGAATTGAATATCAGCTATTGTATCGGAATGTAGAAGAGAACGATAAAGAAACGATTAAGCAGAATTTATTATACATTGCGAACAAGATGAAATGAAAAAACTAGCCGATTTATTCAGCTAGTTTTTTGTATGTTATTATTTCTTTTTAATTTTGCCTGTCCAAGATTTAAATCCACCTTGTAATTGGTAGAAATCTTTGTAGCCTTGTTTTTTTAAGTATTGCGCTGCACGACCTGTACGGAATCCGCTTTGGCAATATAAGTAAACAGGTTGATCTTGACGAAGTTCTTTATGGCGAAGGCGAATTTGTGATAACGGAATGTTACGTGCACCTAAAATGTGCCCTGCGTTATATTCGTCTGTTTCACGAATATCGATAAGCTGTGCTTTACGGTAGCCAGCGCGAAATTCTTCTTCTGTAAGAGTTTTAATTAATTTTTTCTGATAGAAGTACATCCATACAGTGTAGCCGATAAATGCTACGATTACGGCTAATAAAATAATCCAAGTTGTTGACACGATTCTATCGCTCCCTTTTTTCTTATCCTACTTTCAATATTATAATGCCCATATGTATTTATGCAACAGATTCATTTGCATATAAGAAGAAATTTCGTATTCTTTCACAAATTTTGTCGAATTTGGTAGACTAGAGAATGTGAAAAATAATTGGTTATATGAGGTGCAGGATGGGAAAAGAAAAATGGTGTTATATTAACTCTGGTCAATGTTCACCGGCATTCAATATGGCGTTAGATGAATGTTTGTTAAGTTGGCAAAGTGAAAAGAAAATGCCACCAACAATTCGTTTTTATGAATGGGAAGTACCAACATTAACAGTTGGATATTTTCAACGTGTTGAGAAAGATATTAATATGGATGTAGTTAACGAAAAGAAATATGGATTCGTTCGTCGTCAAACAGGCGGCAGGGGTGTACTACATGACAAAGAGTTAACGTATAGTGTTATTGTGTCTGAAGATCATCCGAATATGCCAAAAACAGTTACAGAAGCGTATCGTGTTATTTCGCAAGGCTTATTAGATGGTTTTAAGGCATTAGGGTTAGAAGCATATTATGCAGTTCCAAAAACAGAAGCAGATCGTGAAAATTTGAAAAATCCACGTTCAGGTGTATGTTTTGATGCACCATCTTGGTATGAAATTGTAGTGGAAGGAAGAAAAATTGCTGGTAGTGCTCAAACACGTCAAAAAGGTGTTATTTTACAGCATGGATCGATTCCATTAGAAATTGATTTAGATGAACTATATGATCTATTTTTATTCCCAAATGAACGTGTGAAGGAACGTATGAAGAGTATGTTCTCTTCTAAAGCAGTAGCAATTAATGAATTAACAGACCGTACATTTACGATAGAACAGTTAATTAAAGCGTTTGAAATTGGGTTTGAAAAAGGATTGGATGTAGAACTTGTTCCATACGAATTAACAGAAGAACAGTTACATGAAGTTCAAACGTTAGCGAAAGAAAAGTATGAAAGTAATGAGTGGAATTATAAAAAATAAGAGATGGCAATTGCCATCTCTTATTTTTTTATAGTAAATTAAGTACTTTTTCTACTTTGATTCCTTTATCTTGTAAAGAACGAAGACGACTTACAACGTCCATAATTTCTTTATCAAATGTAACGCTAATACCTTGGCTTTGTAGTTCTTCTTTTAAGCTTTCAATAGAATCATCTATGTCGATGCCAAGCTCGTAATCTTGACAAACCTCAATTGTCTTTTTCACGAGTTTAACATAATTTTCTTGTAGTTTTGAATTTGTTTCAGTCAAAGCAGGCTGCTTCGGTTTTGCAGGAGCAACCGGTGCTGTCTCTTGCTTTGTAACTGGAGTAGGGACTACTTTTTTCACAGGTGCTGGAGTAGTTAGTTCTACAGCCGCTTCTACGCTTACTGGCTTCGGTGTCGGTACCGGAGTAGGCTTAGGTGCCATAGCAGGTGTTTCCACACGCGTAACAGGCTTAGGAGCAGGTGTAATTGCTTTTGGAGCTTCTACAACTACTTCTTTTTTCGGTGCTGCTTCTACCTGTGTTTCTTCTTGCTCGACAGCTTCTTTATTTTCTTTACTCCACATAACGCGTTCAATTTCTAGAGAAACATTGTTTTTGTTCATCGCTGTTAATGTAACTTTACCAACTTCAGCGTTTCCAGTGAAATCAACAATTTTATAAATAACACTTTTGTTCCAATCCACGTTTCCGCTCAAAAATAATTCTTCGTTACATTTCGGCGTTAAGCCCTCGATTTTAATTTCTGCGTTTACACCGTTTTCACTATATACCATAATTAGCGAAGCATTTACATCTTCGTCTGCTAACATTAGTTCACGTACCATTTTGCCGGTGCGTACTTGCGTTTTCTTCTTAACTGACATCTAATTTCTCCTCTCAAAAATTCAGTAATAATAAAAAAATCGTATAACGAAAAATAATTGCTCACGAAGATTTATGATACCGATAATAAAAGCATCACGTCAACAATTAACTTTAATTATTTTGCATTTTTCTTATTTTCTTTATGAAATTTTTCAATTTGTAAAATTAGACAGAAGAAAAAACAGCCTTTTGAAGGGCTGTTAAAAATTTGATTTTTTATATAGTAATTTATATAAAATAAAAAATAAGATAGCAATTAAAGCATTTTGCCAAAAGGTTAGATGATAAATGAGATAAGGTTGCTTTTGGAAATAAATATTTAAGAATACAGCGGAACAAAATGGAGTAGCAAATGCGAATCCAAATAGAATTCTTCTTTTCCAATTCATTTTCTGATCAAAGGAGTAACGCTTTAACAAATATAAAATAAATAGTATACCTAGTATAATTATTGAAACAGACAAAGTAGTTCCAAGGATGCTAAAAGGCGGACTTGATAATGTATTGTTTTTTTCAAATAGAAACATAAAAAATGAAACAATTGCATCGATTCCAAACTGTATAGCAAGAAGTAAGCTAACAGAAAATCCAATTAAAGAAGTTTTTTCTAACTTTGTTTGGGTTGGTAAAGCTGATATAAGTTCATCGCAATAAGATTGTAAATCATTACCGAAAATGTCGTAAGCACTTTTATTTTCTGCTTGTGCTTCGATAAGATGATCTAATATTTCTAGTAAAAGTTCCTCCATTTGTTGCTGAGGTACGTTTGATATTCGAAGATATACTAACATATCGCCATAAGCAGCTTCGTTTTCGGAAGTTAGAAGCTCACGTTTTTTATTATTCAATTCAACCATGTCTTGGGCATTCATCCTCATCACTCCCCCTGTAATAAGTTATTTACCGTAGTAGAAACCATTCCCCAGCTTTGTTTAAATTTTTCAAGCTGTCCTAATCCTTTATCCGTTACGTGATAATATTTTCGCTTTGGACCAAGTGAGGAGGCTTTTAATGTTCCTTCAATCAATTTTTCTTTTTGCATACGTAACAATAACGGATATATGCTTCCTTCGCTTACGAATGTAAAGCCGTGTTTATTTAATTTTGTGCTCAGTTCATATCCGTACACTTCTTCTTGTGAAATGATGTATAGGATGCAACCTTCTAGTACACCTTTTAACATTTGGCTGTGCATGATTTCACCACCTTTTACTCAGGTAACTTGCGTTGCAAGGTAGCCGTTATCCAAATTATAACATTCAGTAACTTGCAACGCAAGTTACTGAAGTGGAAAACTTTAATGAGTGTTAACTTTTCAACGTTTTCCATACTAATGAGAGGGAGGGAAGCACATGAAACCATTTATGCCAAAACTCGTTTACTTTGAACCAAAGGCACTTGAATATCCGCTTGGAAAAGAGCTTTATGAGAAGTTTACGAAGATGGGATTAGAGATTCGTGAAACGACATCACATAATCAAATTAGAAATTTACCAGGAGAAAATGATTTGCAAAAGTATCGTAATGCAAAGGCTACACTTGTCGTTGGAGTGAGGAAGACGCTAAAGTTTGATGCGTCAAAACCGTCAGTTGAATATGCAATTCCGCTCGCCACAGGGTGTATGGGACATTGTCATTATTGCTATTTGCAAACGACACTTGGGAGTAAGCCTTACGTTCGTGTGTATGTCAATCTTGATGAAATATTTGAGAAGGCAAAGCAATATATGGATGAAAGGGCACCTGAAATAACAAGATTTGAAGCGGCGTGTACATCAGACATTGTTGGGATTGATCATTTAACACATGCATTAAAGCGGGCGATTGAATTCATTGGAGAAAGTGAATATGGGCGTTTACGTTTCGTTACGAAATATTCGCATGTTGATCATTTATTAGATGCAAAGCATAATGGGAAAACTCGTTTCAGGTTTAGTATAAATTCACGATATGTAATTAAAAATTTTGAACCAGGGACATCGCCGTTTGAAGAGCGAATTGAGGCGGCTCGTAAAGTAGCAGGTGCAGGTTATCCACTTGGTTTTATAGTTGCACCACTTTATATGCATGAGGGATGGGAAGAAGGATACCGCGAATTATTTGAACGACTGTACAATGCGCTGAAAGATATGTCGATACCAAATTTAACGTTTGAATTGATTCAGCATCGTTTTACGAAACCAGCGAAAAAGGTTATTCAAGAGCGTTATCCAAATACGAAGCTTGAAATGGATGAAGAGAAGCGAAAGTATAAATGGGGACGATATGGAATTGGGAAATATGTATATAAAAAAGATGATGCAGAAGTATTGGAGGAAACGATTCGAGGATATATTCATCACTTTTTTCCTGACGCAGAAATTCAATATTTTACATGAAAGGAACTTGTATTTGAATACAGGTTCTTTTCACTTTTGTAGATTTAGGCTCGTTTCCACCTTGTCACGTTATTCTTTCTGGTGTATCATTTTATTGATTGCTTCGTACGGAATAAGCAAAATGAAATTGGATGGAGGAAACCGATGCCTACCCCTAGTATGGAAGATTATATTGAACAAATTTATTTGTTGATTGATGAAAAGGGTTATGCCCGTGTATCTGATATTGCTGAAGCGCTTAGTGTACATCCATCCTCTGTAACAAAAATGGTACAAAAATTAGACAAAGACGAATATCTAATTTATGAAAAATATAGAGGGCTTGTATTAACATCAAAAGGTAAAAAAATCGGAGAACGTCTCGTATATCGACATGAATTGTTAGAACAGTTTATGCGCATTATCGGTGTGGATGAAAGTAAAATTTATAATGATGTAGAAGGAATTGAACATCATTTAAGTTGGGAATCAATTGACCGTATCGGTGATTTAGTACAATACTTTGAACAAGATGAGGTTCGAGTGGAAACACTTCGTGGTGTTCAAAAAGCAAATGAAGAGAAAAGTAATTAAGGGGAACGGATGGCGTTTCCTTTTTTATTTCAATTCGAAAAGGATGGGAGAATTATGAAAGCAATTATTTTTGATTTTGATGGATTAATTGTGGACACAGAAACGATATGGTTTCACTCTTTCAGAGATGCTGTTCGTGAATACGGCGGAGAGCTACCTTTAGAGGAATTTGCGAAATGCATTGGAACAACAGATGAGGTGCTTTTTGCATATTTAAATGATCAATTAAAAGAGAAGTTTAACAAAAGTGTATTAAAAGAAAAAGTGGCAACTTTACATAAAGAGAAAATGAAAATACCAGAAGCTCGTGACGGGGTAAAAGAATATTTAGAAGAAGCGAAAGAAATGGGATTAAAAATCGCACTAGCTTCTAGTTCGTCTAGAGAATGGGTTATTCATTTTTTAGAAGAGCTACAGATTCGAGAATATTTTGAAGTAATTAAAACGAGAGAAGATGTTGAGAAGGTAAAACCAGATCCAGCTCTTTATCGAGTTGCAATAGAAGAATTAGGAATTAAGCCATCTGAAGCTGTTGTATTTGAAGATTCATTAAATGGATTGAGAGCAGCAGTTGCAGCGGGATTAACATGCGTTGTTGTACCTAATGATGTGACACGGAATTTATTATTTGAAAATCATCATCTTCGAATTGAAAGTATGAGAGAGAAAAGTTTAAAAGAAGTGCTTCAAAGTATAAAAAAAGACCGTATTTCCTAAAAGGAAGCACGGTCTTTCTTTTTGCTTTTTTTGCCTTCAATGACAGTTAAATGAGACTGTTTTCTTTTTCGTTTCAAAGTGGAAGAATTCCCTTTTTTACTTTTGTCATTAGAAGTATTTGACTTAAGGAAAGAATTGCCTAGGGGTGCTACATTTTGTTTCCCATGTTTGCGGTTCGATTGTTTTGCCGCACGCTTATATGAGCTTTGCGAATTTGCAGAACCACTGGAATTTGTAAACATCTTGTATAGCAAGTAAAAGATACCGACAACAAGTAACATGTACCCGATATTTCTTAATACACCCATGGGATTTGTAATAACAGATGAAACAAGGCCGAATATTGCCAATCCAATAATAAGCACAAATATAGCGAAAGTAAACGAACGACCGTTCATAAGGGACACCTCCTAAAAACGTATATTAAAATTAGTATATTAACGATGAGGAAAGGAGTTGAACACCATTTTTAAATAATTATTGTTTGTTCTCTAAACGTAATAATTCTTCAAACGATGCAATTGCTACTTCCACTTGGTCATCTGTTGGTTCTTTCGTTGTTAATAGTTGTAGCCATAACCCAGGATATCCAAGTACGCGTAATACGGGAATATCTCTTAATCGATTTGTAAATTGCAATACTTCAAAAGAAATACCAAGTACAACTGGAATTAATAAAATTCGGTTTATAACTCGTGCCCAAAGAGGATCTGTAGGGACTAGGAAATAAACGAACATTCCAATAATGACTGTAAATATAATAAAGCTACTGCCGCATCTATAATGGAGGCGAGTTTGCTTTTGAACGTTTTCTACAGTCAGAGGAAGGTTATTCTCATAAGCATTGATTACCTTATGCTCTGCACCGTGATACTGAAATACCCGCTTAATAAGTGGGGTTAAAGAAATAAAGTATATATAGCTCAATAATAGCATGAGCTTAATGACACTTTCGACAATGATTTGCCCAGTATGAGATGGGAAAATCGGTCTCGTTAATTCAGCTAATAGTGCAGGAACTGCTGTGAAGATGACTTTACCGAATATGAAAGATAAAACGCCAACAGCTGCAACTCCTAATACCATCGTTAATTTTGATTGTTCTTCTTTTTTATTTGCAATTTGTTCATCATCTTCTGGGTGGACGTCAAATCGTTCTGAAGCGAAGTTTAAATGCTTTGCTCCATTCGCACTTGCATCCACAATAGCGGCAATACCTCGTAAAAATGGAATTTTTTTTAGGATAGATAATACTTTATTACGAACGCGTGGTAATCGATAAAATTCAATCGATTTATCTTTACGACGAACCGCTGTAACAGTATATTCTCTACCGCCAAACATAACTCCTTCAATGACCGCTTGCCCGCCATATATTTGTTTTGACTCTTCTGCCATGTTAACACCAACCTGTATTTGTTTCTCTCTTATGTAGAAAAAGAGGCAATTGTCATACTGGGTTCTGTCGTTTTGAAATAAGACAATCACCGAGTTTCCTTTATTTTATCGGCAAATACAAGTAGATGACAAGGGAAAATGTTATGAGAGTCGGACATTTCTTATTCTTTTTATAGACAAATTTCGCAGGATTTAAACATGCTTCAAAATAGTTTCGGGCATACTATTGAGCGGAGGTGTCGATGTGAGTCAAGAACAATTAGGAACAAGGAATTTTGTACAAATCGGTTTGTTTGGTGGAATCTTTTGGGGCGGGATATGGTATTTCCTTCATATATTTTCATTCACGGAGGCGGGACCGAATTATTTCCTTTTACCATTTGCGTTTGGAAGTTGGAAAGAAGGTGTATGGGGGAATGTGTCAGGAATAGTTTGTATGGGACTTCTTTCAATTTTGATTGCCTTTTTGTATAAAGCATTTTTTGCGAAGTTTGAGGGGATTATTGCGGGAATTATTTATGGATTATTTTGGTGGGCATTACTGTTTTTGGGGATGGGTTTAATGGCTCCTGTTATTAAAAGTGCGCTCCATTTACCAAAAGAGACAATTGTAACGACAATATGTATTTTTATATTGTATGGTGTGTTTATAGCATATTCTGTTTCTTACGCAGTAAATAGCAATAAAGTAGAACAAGAAGGGCGAGAGAAGACGAACTATTCAAATAAGTAACTCCTATGTTAAAATATTGTATAGATATTTAATATTAAGGAGTTTTAAGAATATGAAAAAGTTACTCCTCGTAAACGGGCCTAACCTAAATCGCCTCGGTGTTCGTGAGGTAAATGTATATGGAAAGGGCACGCTAGCGACACTTGAAGCAGATATGAAGCAAGAAGCGGAAACAATGGGAGTGGAGTTAGAATGTTTCCAATCGAATCATGAAGGTGCCATTATCGACATTATTCATGAAGCGGAAGATATATATGAAGGGATCATTTTAAATCCGGGAGCATTTACGCATTATAGCTATGCGATTCGTGATGCCATTGCGAGCATTTCGATTCCTGTTATTGAAGTACATATTTCTAACATTCATCAGCGTGAATCGTTTCGTCACGAATCTGTGACGGCAGCTGTTTGTGCAGGACAAATTGTTGGATTTGGTTTTTATGGCTATAAGTTAGCGTTATTTGCATTAATGGAGAAATTGAGGGAGGCATAAAGTAATGGAGAAAATTGAAAGATTACGAAGTGCATTTGGTGAGGCTGGCATTGACGGTATTTTGTTAACAAATGAACATAGTCGTAGATATATGGCTAACTTCACAGGAACAGCAGGTGTAGTTCTTATTTCAAAAGATCGTGCTCAATTTATTACAGATTTCCGTTACGTCGAGCAGGCAAGTAAACAAGCGGTTGGATATGAGATTGTACAGCACGCAGGATTAATCATTGATGAAGTGGCAAAGCAAGTGAAAGAGCTTGGAATTCAAAAGCTTGGTTTTGAGCAAGATACTCTTACATATAGTTCTTATTCAGCGCATAAGGAAGCGATTGATGCTGAATTTATCCCAACTTCTGGACTTGTAGAAAAGTTACGCTTGATAAAGACTGATTCAGAGATTAAGATATTAAAGGAAGCTGCACAGATTGCAGATGCTGCCTTTGAGCATATTCTATCATTCATTCGCCCGGGAGTATCTGAAATTGAAGTGTCAAATGAACTTGAATTTTTCATGAGAAAACAAGGAGCAACATCTTCTTCGTTTGATATTATCGTTGCTTCAGGTCTTCGTTCGGCATTACCGCACGGCGTGGCATCTGAAAAAGTGATAGAAACAGGAGATTTCGTTACATTAGACTTCGGCGCTTATTACAAAGGATATTGCTCTGATATTACTCGTACGATTGCAGTCGGTGAACCATCTGATAAATTAAAAGAAATTTATAATATCGTTTTAGAAGCACAACTACGTGGTGTGAACGGTATTAAAGCTGGTTTAACAGGTCGCGAGGCTGATGCGCTAACGCGTGATTACATAACGGAAAAAGGATATGGTGAATACTTTGGACACTCTACTGGTCATGGAATAGGTCTTGAAATCCATGAAGCACCAGGTTTAGCGTTCCGTTCTGATACAGTACTTGAACCCGGTATGGCTGTAACAGTAGAACCAGGTATTTATATTCCAGGTATTGGCGGCGTACGTATTGAAGATGATATCATTGTGACAAGTGAAGGTAATGAAGTAATTACGAAATCACCAAAAGAACTTATTATTTTGTAATACACAGGAGGATTTTTTTACATGATTTCAGTAAACGATTTTCGTACAGGTTTAACAATTTCAGTGGACAATGCCCTTTGGCAAGTACTTGATTTCCAACACGTAAAGCCAGGTAAAGGTGCTGCATTCGTTCGTTCTAAACTACGTAACATTCGCACAGGATCTGTTCAGGAGAAAACATTCCGTGCAGGTGAGAAAGTAGAAAAAGCACACATCGAAAACCGTCGTATGCAATACTTATACGCAAGTGGTGAGGCTCACGTATTTATGGATAACGGAACTTATGAGCAAATCGAGCTTGGTGAAAACCAAATCGAGCGCGAGCTTAAATTCCTAAAAGAAAACATGGAAGTAGCAATCATGACTTACCAAGGCGAAGTACTTGGTGTTGAACTTCCAAACACAGTTGAATTACAAGTTACAGAAACAGAGCCTGGTATTAAAGGTGATACTGCTTCTAACGTAACAAAACCAGCTACATTAGAAACTGGTCTTGTTGTACAAGTACCAATCTTCATTAACGAAGGCGAAATGCTTATCATCAACACTGGTGAAGGTAAATACGTTTCTCGTGCATAGTAGAAAAGCACTCGTGATAATTCACGAGTGCTTTTTTTATAGGAAATAGGGTATATAGTAAATAGCTGTTACAATAAAACTGAAAGCTGTAAGACTAGCAGCACCTACTGTGTAAGGGCTCCATGTCATACGAAAAGGTTTTACTTCACCTGTTTTATATATAGTGTGATCAATATTGGCATTTTGGTTTATATTTAAAGCAATGAGCCAAATTGTACCGAATATCCCTAAACTACCAAGGAAAAATGTCTCTATAAATGACCAACCGACCAATAAGGAAAAAAGATAAATAAGAGCTAATTCTACTACAACGGTTAAACTAATTTTCAATTTCTTCATATTTTTCCCCCTCATTCTGTAATCTCAACCAGTTTAAAAAATTTTCACGTGACACGACATGCAAAGAGCAAGTTGACTTTACTTCTTTCTCTAGTGCAGCGTGTTCGTCTGGAAACTTGTTTTCCACATGCAATGAAATATAAGGTAGTTTTTCTTGTGCTTTTAACGAGCGGGTATTATTCGTTTTAGCACCAGCAAATACGTAGGAAAGTTGTAAGTCTAAAAAGGCGATTTTAAAGATTTCTTTTTTTGCAGCCTCGTTATAGCCTTTTCCCCAGTACGGATAGCCGAGCCAACTACCAATGTGAGATTGCTTCTTCTCATCATTAATATGTTTAAGTGTGGTGAGGCCAATTATTTCATTCTCTTCATTCACAATCATTCTCGATAAGGATTTCTTTTGATGTTCTTCTTCTATTGCGAAAAGAAGAAATGCTTTTGTGTCTTCGATGTTTTCTACCGTTATCCCTAATGCATTTTTTATATGTGGATCACTTGATAGCTCGAAAATCACATTTGTATAGCGTAAATCGAGTGGTAATAAAGTAACGTGCTGCATGGTTTATACCCCTTTTAAACTAAATGTACCATAATATACCATAAAATAATATGAATATTCAAATTATAATTCGGGCTTTAGAGAAAAATTATGTTTTTACTTCTGAAATAGACAACCTCTGCATATGGTTGTACAAATATATTCTTTTTAAGAATACGAAGTTAGTAACTGTTACGGGAGAAGGTGGAAGAATGAAACAGTGGCTAGCGGCAATGGAAACATCCGTGCTTGTTATGGGAGCACTTCGATTATTTTCAGGTAGTGCGGAGATATTTGCTGCTTTGCTTATGCTTTATGTGAATGATGCGAAGAAAGCGTTGTTTATAAATGGTATGTTAGCGTTTGTTGGACCTACCGTATTAATTTTAACAATGACAATTGGGATAGCGAGTGTAGCAAGTGAAATTTCTTTCTTGAAGCTCTTTTTTCTAGCGCTTGGAATTTGCTGTATTTTTATCGCATTACTGAAATAGTAAGTCGAGTATAGTGGGGAGAAGCCGATGAAAGAGGTATTAGAAGTTTTACCAAAAACGATGAAGTATTTAATTGAAGAATGTAAGCAATACGATGCTTTAGAGGAAATTCGTGTTCGAATTGGAAGACCGCTAGAGTGTATTGCACACGGAAAGGTGTTTTTTTATGACTATATCACTACTGCAGAGGATGCTATTTACTTACTGAATAAGTTAAGTCAATTCTCAATTTATACGATGGAAGAGGAATTAAAACGTGGGTATGTGACACTTCGCGGGGGGCATAGAATCGGATTAGCGGGAAAAGTCATTACAGAAAAAAGCGCAGTGAAAATGATTCGTGATGTCTCTTCCTTTAATATTCGTATTGCTCGTCAAAAAATAGGGATTGCTGAACCGCTTTTGCCATATTTGTATGAAAAAAGATGGTTAAACACGATGGTAATTGGCCCTCCGCAAACGGGAAAAACGACACTTTTAAGAGATGTAGCTCGTTGCATGAGTCAAGGAGTAAGTGCCTCGGAAATTCCTTCTTGTAAAGTGGGGATCGTTGATGAACGGTCAGAAATTGCTGGCTGTGTGAAAGGGATCCCGCAATATGATTTTGGTACCCGAGTCGATGTGTTAGACGCGTGTCCAAAGGCAGAAGGAATGATGATGATGATTCGTTCTATGAGTCCTGATATTTTGATCGTAGATGAAATTGGCCGTAAAGAAGATAGTGAAGCAATTATGGAGGCAGTGCATGCAGGTGTTCAGCTTTTTATAAGTGCACACGGATTTTCCTATGAGGATGTTGTGAGACGTCCATCGCTAAAGGCAGTGCTAGAGCTTGGTATATTTGATAGGTTTGTGGAGTTGTCAAAAGCGAGGGGTCCAGGAACGGTTATGCAGGTGAAAGATAAATATGGAAAACCAGTGCTATCAAGTAGAAAGGCTGAGGGCGTATGGTGAAAATATTCGGTGCAGTGTTAATCGTTGCGGTCAGCACCTTTTTCGGGTTTTCATACGCTAAAAGATATAGTGAGAGGCCGAGGCAACTTAGATTATTAAAATCAGCACTTCAATCATTAGAAGCAGAAATTATGTATGGACACACACCTTTATCTGAGGCTGCCGAGCGATTAGTTAAACAAATGCCAAAGCCATTAAATTGGATATTTCAAAGTTTCGCCAGAAGATTACAAAGCGGGGAACAAACAGTAAGAGAAGCGTGGATAGATAGTTTGAAAGAGAACTGGAAGTTAACCGCATTTCAACAAACTGAGTATGAAATACTGCAGCAATTTGGTGAAACGCTCGGGCAACATGATCGTGAATCACAACAAAAACATATTCGCTTATGTATTACACATTTGGAGAGAGAAGAAGGAGAAGCGAAAGCGCTACAACTGCAATACGAAAAAATGATTAAGAGCTTAGGGGTACTAGCAGGGCTACTTATTGTAATTTTACTGCTATAGGGGGGGAGAAAGGCGATGTCCATTGATGTTGGATTAATATTTCAAATCGCCGGAATCGGCATTGTTTTAGCTTTCATTCATACTGTACTAAAAGAATTAAAGCGGGAGGATATTGCAAATTGGGTTATCCTTGTCGGTTTTGTCGTCATTTTATTTCATGTTGCATTTTTAATTAACACGCTATTTGACAAGATTAAAAGTGTCTTTCTCTTCCAGTAAAGGAGGCGGTTCGAATCGAAATTATACAAATTGTCGGATTAGGCCTCGTTGCTACGTTTTTAGCTGCTGTTTTGAATCAGCATAAATCTAGTATTACATCTTTATTTATTGTGTTCGTAGGTAGCGTGATGTTTCTTATTTTAATCGATCAAATTCATTCTATTTTACAAATGATTGAGAGAGTAGCAAGTGAAGCGAAAGTTAGTAACGTCTACGTGGAAACGTTACTAAAGATTATTGGAATTGCTTATATTGCTGAGTTTGGAGCCCAAATTACAAAAGATGCTGGTCAAGGTGCCATCGCTTCGAAAATTGAACTTGCTGGGAAAATCTTAATTCTCGTTATGGCGATTCCTATTTTGACGGTTGTAATTGAAACTATTCTCGGATTTTTACCGACGGGATAAGGGGGAGTGAATGTTGAGGAGGTTTGGAGCTAAGCTGCTATTTGCTTGCTTCCTTTTCTTTTCTTTACCGGTTGTTGTACAAGCTTCTCCTGTAGAAACAAACGTCGTTGATCAACAATTGGATAAGCTCGGAATTGAAGATGTGAAGCAATTTTGGGACGGGCTTGTTACAAAATATGGTGGCTATTTGCCAGAGAGTCAAAAAGGGAGCTTTATGGAGTTTGTAAAGGGAGAAAAAGAATTCTCTCTAAAAGAGTGGATGATAGGGTTATTAAAATATTTATTTCATGAGCTTGCTGCTAATGGAAAACTGCTTGGCACACTTATTATGCTCACAATCTTTAGTGCATTGTTGCAATCACTGCAATCCGCTTTTTCAAAAAGTAGCGTAAGTAAAATTGCTGATGCTGTTGTGTATATGGTACTTATTATTTTTGCTTTAAATAGTTTTTATGTCGTTATGACATATGCAAGAGAAACGATACAAACAATGGTAGATTTCATATTAGCGTTATTGCCAATTTTGCTGGCGCTTATAGCAACTGGGGGCGGGGTTGTATCTGTATCATTTTTTCATCCGGTTATCATTTTCTTAATGAATACGAGTGGGCTTCTTATGAATTATATCGTTCTACCACTTTTATTACTGGCAACGATATTAAGTATTGTAAGTACAATGAGTGATCAATATAAAGTGACGAAATTATCCAAGCTTCTGCAAAACGTTAGCGTAGGGATTATCGGTGTCTTTTTAACAATTTTTTTAGGAGTATTATCTGTACAAGGGACAGCAACAGCTGTTGCTGATGGAATAGCTGTGAAAACTGCTAAATTTGTAACAGGAAACTTCATTCCAGTAGTTGGAAGGATGTTTACAGAAGCGGCAGATACTGTTATTAGCGCATCAGGATTATTGAAAAACACAGTCGGAATTATTGGGCTCGTCATTTTATGCTTAATTGTTGCTTTTCCAGCGATTCAAATTTTCTGTATTGCATTTATTTATAAATTCGCAGCAGCAGTATTGCAACCGGTTGGCGGCGGAGCAATTATTCAATGTTTAGACATTATTGGACGAAGCATCATTTACGTATTTGCTTGCTTAGCTATCGTATCATTTATGTTCTTTTTAAGTATTACAATTATTATTGCTGCGGGGAATATTACACTTATGATGCGGTAGGAGGTGAAGAGTATGCAATTTGTTACAGAGTGGATCAGAAATATTATCGTTTTTTTGCTCTTAGCAACAATGCTTCATCTTATTCTTCCAAATTCGAATTTGCAAAAATACGTTAAATTCGTTGTAAGTCTTTTGTTAGTCGTATTAATTTTAACGCCCCTTTTTAAACTATTGCAGACAGATGTAAATGAAGTAATTGCAAATTTTAATGAAGAAAAGTACGTAGCAGAAGGATCTGTAAAAAATTCAATAGATTCGAAGAAAAAAGAAATACAAGCTCTAACACGTGCATATAGTTTAGAAGAGATGGCTACCAAAATGAAAAAAGAAGTAGGAAAAGAGTTTGAGAAAAAGTATGGTATGACTGTCTCTGAAATACAAATAGTCGCAGCAGAAAATACAGAAGAAGTAAAGTCAGCGAAAGATATTCAATCTGTTGTTGTGACGTTGAAAGAAAAAGAACGTAGTAAAAATGATGCAATCGAAACAGTAAAGCCAATTGAAATTAACACGAAAGAGCCTCCAAAAAAAGTGGAAGAAACGAATGTAGAAATGAAAGATTTCTTTTCAAGCAGGTGGCAACTAGAGGGTAAACAAATCCAAGTTCAAATGGAAGGGAGGACAGGTAGAGTAAATGGACAATAAAGATAAAAATTCGAAGTTCTCATTTTTTCGAAACTTATTGAATGGGGATCAAAAAGAAAGCAACGAGAAGGGTAAAAAGGTAACACCTAAGTTTTTACTTGTCCTACTCATACTTGGAATTTTGCTTATGTTTTCTAGTAGTCTCTTTTCAAGTAAAAAAGAAGAAGTACCTGTATTTAAAGAACAAAAAACTCAAAATCAAGAAAAAGACGTACCAACTTTCGGACAAAAAAGTAATGATAGTATGTCAAATGTAGAAAAATATGAAAAAGCGTATGAACAAGAATTAAAAACTGCTTTAGAAGAAATAGCAGGAGTAAAAGACGTAACGATTAAAGTGAATTTAGATTCATCTGAAGAAAAAATTTTAGAAAAAAATACAGTGAAACGCTCACAAACAACAGGTGAAACAGATAAAACAGGCGGTAAGAGAGAAGTAGAGGACGAGTCTCTTGATGAAAAGACTGTCATTATACGTGAAGGGGATAAGGAAACTCCTGTTGTTTTACGAACAGAGAAGCCGAAAGTACGTGGTGTTCTTGTCGTAGCAAAGGGAGTGGATAATATACAAGTTAAAGCAATGGTAAAAGAAGCTGTGATAAGGCTGCTAGATGTACCGGCCCATCGCGTTTCAGTTTCACCGAAAAATTGATAGGGAGGAAATAAAGTGTTAAAAAAACAAACAGTTTGGTTATTAACGATGTTAAGTTTAGTTGTTGTACTATCTGTGTATTACGTGACAACTCCTGACAAAATGAATACAGCATCGCCGGCAACAGGTGAAAAGATTGGACAAGAAAAACAAGGTACTGATAAAGCAGTAACAAACGAAGCGCCTAAAGAAACTCCGAAAAAAGAAAATACAAGCAAGGAAACAACAAATAAAGAAACAGACAAAAAAGAAAATGCAAAAAAAGAGACAAGTAAAAAAGAGGGCAATGTATCAGTTCAATCAAGTGATGAGAATTTCACAGCTTTACGTATGCAAATGGAAGATCAGCGTAGTGAACAAAAAGCAAAATTACAAGAAGTGATGAGTTCAACAAAAGCTTCAGCAACAGAAAAGAATAAAGCAAAAGAAAATTTTGATGCCATTACGACAATGGAAACGAAGCAAGAATTACTTGAGACAGTAATTAAATCTCAAGGAGGATATCCAGATGCTCTTGTAAGAGCTGATGGTACTGACATTAGAGTAACGGTTAAAGCGGCAAAACATTCACAGAAAGAAGCAAATAAAATTATTCAACTTGTAAGAAGTGAAGGCGGATCAAAAGATGTAGGTGTGAAATTTGATCCACCAGCGAAATAGGTGAAACTTTAATCCGCAGGGATTTCCCTGCGGATTATTATCTTTTACTAAGCAAAGGGTATGCAAATAGTAAAATAGAGTATGTAAGTAAATGTGTGAATAGAAAAAAGCTATCATTTTCGATAGCTTTTTTCTATTTCGTCTTTGTAGTTATTTTTACTATGTTCAACTCGGAATGGAGAAACACGTTGCGAGTAAAAGATTAATGGTTCATGGTACTGATGATTACTTTTTCCGGATTTGACGTGGATGCAAAGAACACATGCCCAAACGATTACAGCAGGTAAAAAGAGAATGAGCCATATCATATTTCCACACCTCGACACAATATATTTTCTACACTTTGAACATACTATTCTTATATGAAGGAATGATGAACGGCGTGTAAACAAAAAAATAATATTTGGTAAAAATATGTTATTGACTATAGGTGTAGTGAAGAGTGGAGAGGGAATGGCATGTTTGCTGTGTAACGTTTTGCTAAAGTAGTGAATGTTTTTTAAGAAGTGGTCTTGCCAATTTCATGTGAAACTTGGTATTATTACTAGGTATTAAATTTTTATTGGAATAATATTTTTACAGGAGTTTCGATTTATTATAAAGAAATATAAATTGGAATGTTTAAAAAATTTATCGTAAGATGGAAATAGTAAATATTTCTATTAGTTAATGAAATATATTTTCTAATAGAATACATCGTATTTTTACAGTCAATCTAGTTTTCGTGACGAGAATCTGTAAAAACGGGACAAACAAGAGTATGGGAGTGGATTTTACATGTTTAAAATTCAAGAAGTTCGTGAATTAATTAAATTAATTGATAGCTCTAATATTGATGAATTTGAATACAAAAAAGACGGTACAACAATCAAAATGAAAAAGCGTGGTAATGAAGTTGTTGCTGTGCAAGCACCTGCAGCAAAACAAGCTATGCAACCAGTAGCGCCTGTTGAAGTTGAAACGACAGTAGCAGCAGCGCAAGCAGAAGCGCCAAAACAAGAAGAAAATAAAACTGTTCAAGATGAAAACCTACATAAAATCACATCACCGATGGTAGGTACATTCTATTCTTCTTCTTCACCTGATACACCTCCATATGTAAGTGTTGGGGATAGAGTATCGAAAGATTCTATCGTATGTATTGTCGAGGCTATGAAGTTATTTAACGAAATTGATGCTGATGTAGAGGGCGAAATTGTTGAAATTCTTGTTAATAACGGACAGCTTGTTGAGTATGGACAACCGCTATTTCTTGTAAAAGCGTAATAAGGGAGTCTTTGTGATGATAAAAAAAGTATTAATAGCCAATCGTGGGGAAATTGCTGTACGAATTATTCGTGCTTGTAAAGAAATGGATATTGAAACAGTTGCAATTTATTCAGAAGCAGATAAAGAGTCACTTCACGTACAGATTGCAGACGAGGCGTATTGTGTAGGACCAACGATTTCGAAAGAAAGCTATTTAAATTTGACGAACATTATTAGCGTTGCGAAGTTAACAGGCTGCGATGCTATTCATCCGGGATACGGATTTTTAGCAGAGAATGCAGATTTCGCAGAGTTATGCCGTGAATGTAACTTGATTTTTATTGGTCCAAGTCCAGAAGCTATTTCAAAGATGGGCACAAAAGACGTTGCTCGTGATACAATGAAAGAAGCAGGGGTTCCGATTGTACCAGGTTCACAAGGGATTATTAAAAATACCGAAGAAGCGATCGAGCTTGCTAATCAAATTGGATATCCAGTTATTATTAAAGCGACTGCAGGTGGCGGCGGAAAAGGTATTCGTGTTGCACGTCATGAAGAAGAGCTTATAAAAGGAATTCAAATTACACAGCAAGAAGCTAGTACCGCTTTTGGGAACCCTGGTGTATACTTAGAAAAGTACGTTGAAGATTTCCGCCATGTTGAGATTCAAATAATGGCAGATACACACGGAAATGCCATTCATTTAGGAGAGCGTGATTGTACAATTCAGCGCCGTTTGCAAAAACTATTAGAAGAAAGTCCATCACCTGCACTTGATGAAGATATTCGCAAGCAGATGGGTGAAGCGGCAGTTAAAGCGGCGGTAGCGGTTGATTATACAGGTGCTGGTACGGTTGAGTTTATTTATGAATATAAAACGAAAACCTTTTATTTCATGGAGATGAATACGAGAATTCAGGTTGAGCATCCGGTTACTGAAATGGTAACGGGAATGGACTTAATTAAAGAACAAATTCTTGTTGCTTCAGGAGAAAAGTTATCGTTACAGCAAGAAGAAGTACAATTTAATGGTTGGGCAATTGAATGTCGAATTAATGCGGAAAACCCTGCCAAAAAATTTATGCCATCTCCAGGTAAAGTAGAAATGTACTTACCACCAGGAGGATTTGGTATTCGCGTCGATTCAGCTGTATATCCGGGATATTCAATCCCACCTTTCTATGATTCGATGGTTGCTAAATTAATTGTTCACGGAAAAACACGTGAAGAGGCAATTGCAAAAATGAAGCGCGCACTTAGTGAATTTGTCATTGAAGGCGTACATACAACAATCCCGTTCCATTTGCAATTGCTAGATCATCCTGATTTTGTAAAAGGTGAGTTTAATACGAAATTTTTGGAAGAGCATGAACTTGTGACGCAGTGATACATTAAAGGAGGTTTTTTTCATGGCTGAACATATGTTAGATATGGGTCAAGATACAACTCTTGGTAAAGTAGAAATTGCACCAGAAGTAATTGAAGTAATTGCAGGTATTGCAGCTGCTGAAGTAGAAGGTGTAGCGGCAATGCGCGGTAATTTTGCTACAGATGTTGTTGAGAAGTTAGGTAAGAAAAATCATGGTAAAGGTGTAAAGGTTGAATTAGCAAACGAAGATATTATCGTTGACCTTTATGTTGTAATGTATTTTGGTGTAGCAATTCCAGTTGTTGCACAAAAGATTCAAGACAATATTCGCCAAGCACTCTTTACGATGACAGGACTTGAGCCAAAAGAAGTGAATGTTCACATCGTTGGCGTAACATTCGAAACACAAAAAACAGAAATCGAACCAGTGTAAGAATGAAAAGGTGCCTAGTAACATAGGCATCTTTTTTATCGTTTCATTTCTTCACAAATTACAACCCTCTAATTATTATACTATTTCAAAAAATAAGAAATAAACAAGAAAATGTGTCGTTTTTCCAAAAAACGTACATTGTGATAAGATATGGAACTTGAAGTTAATCTTTTTATTATTTTTCAGCCTTGTAACCCGTGTGTGAAACGATAAATTGTGTTATTATCATTGTATTATAAGGTTGGAAAATCAATGAAAACTGTAAGAGTAAGTGAATTGACGGCTTATAAATTATAATAATATAACAAAGTATAAGGAAAGACTTGAAGCATAAAGGAGAGTTACAATGAAACGTAGGACGGCTAGAGAAAGAGCAATGCAAGCATTATACCAAATGGATATTACAGGTGAATTAGAACCGAAAGTAGCAGTGGAAAACACGCTAGATGAAGGCGAAGAAACAAATGAGTTTCTAGAGTCACTTGTAGTAGGTTTTGTAGAAAATAAAGAAGCAATCGATGAAGCGATTCGTCAAAACTTAAAAAAGTGGAAGCTTGAGCGTATTAGCATTGTTGATCGCAGTATTTTACGTGTAGCTGTGTATGAAATGAAATACATGGAAGAAATTCCACACAACGTAACAATTAACGAAGCAATTGAAATTGCTAAAACATTTGGGGATGAGGAATCTCGTCGTTTTATTAACGGCGTTTTATCTAATATAAAAGATACACTGTAAATTCTTTAAGGGGGAATCTTAAAATGGTAGCAGTAATCATCAAAGGAAATGAAGTTGCGGAGAAAAAACGAGCACAATTAACAGAAGAAGTTGTGAAGTTGAAAGAGCAAGGTATTGTACCAGGATTAGCAGTTATTTTAGTTGGAGAAGATCCAGCATCTCGTTCTTATGTGAAAGGAAAAGAAAAAGGCTGTGAACAAGTAGGGATTTACTCAGAGCTAATTGAACTTCCTGAAACAATTACTGAGGAACGTTTGCTTGCTGAAATCGATCGCTTAAATGGCGATGACCGTATTAATGGCATATTGGTGCAATTACCTTTACCAAAACATATTGAAGAAAAAGCTATCATTGAAAGAATTTCACCAGAAAAGGATGTAGACGGATTTCACCCAATCAGCGTGGGACGTATGATGACGGGACAAGATACATTCCTTCCATGTACACCGCATGGTATTGTAGAATTAGTAAAAGAAACAAATCTTGATATTTCTGGAAAACATGTAGTAGTAATTGGAAGAAGTAATATTGTCGGTAAACCAGTGGGGCAATTGTTTTTAAATGAAAATGCCACTGTCACATATTGTCATTCTAAGACGCAAAATATGAAAGAGTTATCGAAGTTAGCTGATATTTTAATCGTAGCTGTTGGACGACCTAAAATGATAACAGCGGATTATATTAAAGAAGGAGCGGTTGTAATTGACGTTGGTGTTAACCGTTTAGAAACAGGAAAACTTTGTGGTGATGTTGACTTTGACAACGTGTTAGATGTTGCGGGTTACATTACACCTGTGCCAAAGGGTGTTGGTCCAATGACAATCACAATGCTTCTTCATAATACTGTTGAATCTGCCAAACGTGCAGGTGTCGTTTGTAAATAATTTGAGTCGGCTATGAGGAGAGAGAAATGGAGAAGCAATATTTAACCGTTACAGCGTTAACACGCTATATAAAAACAAAAATAGAATATGATCCGCATTTGCAGTCTGTTTGGTTAAAAGGTGAAATTTCCAACTTTAAAAATCATAGCCGTGGCCACATGTATTTTACATTGAAAGATGAAAATGCAAGAATCGCAGCGGTTATGTTTGCGGGTCATAATCGTAATATTAAATTCAAACCTGAAAATGGGATGAAGGTACTCGTGAAAGGGAAAATCTCTGTTTACGAGGCGAGTGGTTCTTATCAAATTTATATTCAAGACATGCAGCCTGACGGAGTCGGAAATTTACATTTAGCGTACGAACAGTTAAAAGTTCGCTTAGAAGAAGAAGGACTTTTTTCTCAAGTTTATAAAAAAGCAATTCCTCCTTACGCTAAAACAATAGGTGTGATTACGTCGCCAACAGGAGCAGCGATTCGTGATATTATAACAACGATTAAACGTCGTTATCCAATTGGGAATGTTATTGTATTTCCGGTACTTGTACAAGGGGAGTCAGCGGCTCCCTCGATTGTACAAGCGATTCGTACAGCGAATGAAATGGGAGAGATAGATGTACTAATCGTTGGTCGTGGTGGAGGTTCTATTGAGGAATTATGGGCTTTCAATGAGGAAATGGTTGCAAGAGCAATCTTTAAGAGTGAAATTCCTATTATTTCGGCAGTAGGCCATGAAACGGATTTTACAATCGCAGATTTTGTTGCAGATTTACGCGCGCCAACACCGACTGCAGCAGCTGAGCTAGCAGCACCTAATATTATAGAGTTACAAGAAAAGGTATTACAAAGAACTCTGAGATTGCAAAGAGCAATGAAAGAGTTAGTACATAAAAAAGAAGAAAAACTACAAGTGTTGCAAAAATCGTATGCGTTCCGTTATCCAAGACAAGTATATGAGCAAAAGGAAGAGCAATTAGATAGAGCGCTAGAACAGCTTGTTTTAGCGAAAGAGCGCTATATTGATAAAAAGGTGAATCAGTTAAAGCAACTTTCATTTTATTTAGAGAAGCACCACCCATCTCAAAAAATTATTCAAACGAAGGTAGCTGTTGAAACGTTGCAAAAGCAATTACAACGTGAAATGCAAACGTTACTTCAAACGAAAGAATTTGCCTTTGTAAGAGCTGCTCAAAAACTTGAAGCGTTAAGTCCGCTTAAAGTAATGATGAGAGGGTACGGGCTTGTATATGATGAAGAGAAGCAAGTGTTAAAAAGTGTGAAAGATGTAAGCCTTGGAGATGCTGTTTCAGTTCAATTACAAGATGGAATACTAGATTGTAGCGTATCAGGCATAGAGGAGCGTGAATTGAATAATGGAAAATAAATTAAGCTTTGAAGAGGCAATTTCGCAACTTGAGCATCTTGTTTCTAAGCTAGAACAAGGTGACGTACCTTTAGAAGAAGCGATTTCTTATTTTAAAGAGGGTATGGAATTATCTAAGCTTTGTGATGAGAAGTTGAAGAATGTACAAGAACAAATGGCAGTTATTCTTGGGGAAGATGGAGAGCTTGAACCGTTTACTGCTTTAGGAGATGAAGCATAGTGACGATTGCTTTTGATACTTTTTTGAAGGAAAGTAAAACTTTCGTAGAAGAGAAACTTGTAAGCTATGCAAATGAATTACAATGTCCAAATGTACTTCGTGAAGCGATGGCATATTCTTTAGAAGCGGGTGGAAAACGTCTCCGCCCGTTACTTTTGTTTGCAACATTACAAGCGTTTGGGAAAGAAAGAAATCTTGGAGTAGGTGCAGCTTGTGCTCTTGAAATGATTCATACATATTCGTTAGTTCATGACGATTTACCTTGTATGGATGATGATGATTTAAGAAGAGGAAAGCCCACAAATCACAAAGTATTTGGTGAAGCGATGGCAGTTTTAGCAGGAGATGGCTTATTGACGTATGCTTTTCAAGTTATTATGGCATATGAGCAAAAAGAAATTTCTGCAGAAAAAAAAGTAAGACTTGTACTTGAACTTGCAAAAGCAGCAGGACCAGAAGGAATGGTTGGCGGACAAGTGGCAGATATGGAAGCTGAAGGGAAACGCCTTACGATTGATGAATTGGAGTACATCCATAAACATAAGACCGGAAAACTGCTTGAATTTGCTGTACTTGCGGGTGCGATACTTTCTGATGCGACAGAAGAGCAAGAAGAAAAGTTGCTTACGTTTGCTAAATATATCGGTCTAGCTTTCCAAATTCGAGACGATATTTTAGATGTCGAAGGCACCGAAGAAGAGATTGGAAAACCGATTGGTAGCGATCTTTCTAATGAAAAGAGCACATATACGACGTTGTTTACTGTAGATAGAGCAAAGGATATTTTAGAAGAAACAATTGCAGAAGCAAAAGGTGCAATTAGCTCCTTGCAATTACAAGATGAATATTTACTATCTATTTGCGATTTGATTGCAAAACGTAATAACTAATATAACAGCGTTTTCATTTGTTGAGTCATTCATCATTTTATGATATAAATGTAGGAAAAGGTTTTTCTTTTCTTGTTATTGGCAAAAATATATGTAGATTACATTGCCGTTATCACTTCGTGTTAGCGGCTATTTTTTTCATCGCCTAAAGAAATATGGTTTATAATAGGATTAAGGCGCAATAGACTGGTTAATAGCGGGACAAGACGAAAAGTAGAAAAGAGAATTTCTTGTTTTGTGTAAATGTTTTTTATAATATTTGACATGTTGACAGATTATGAAATGAAAGTGAGTGATCCATGTGGATCTAACGCAAATTCAAAACCCTAGTTTTTTGAAAGATATGTCTATCAGTGAACTAGAGGGATTGAGTGAGGATATTCGTAAGTTTTTAATTGAAGAGCTCTCTCAAACAGGTGGACATATTGCACCTAATTTAGGTGTAGTAGAACTCACAATTGCTCTGCACAAATTATTTGATAGCCCGCAAGATAAATTTTTATGGGATGTAGGACATCAATCCTATGTACATAAAATTTTAACTGGACGCGCGAAAGAGTTTGGTACATTAAGGCAATATCAAGGTCTATGTGGTTTCCCGAAACGTTGCGAGAGTGAGCATGATGTATGGGAAACTGGTCATAGCTCGACTTCGTTATCGGCTGCAATGGGAATGGCTCTGGCACGTGATTTAAAGAAAACGAAAGAATATGTTATACCAATTATTGGAGATGGTGCTTTAACAGGTGGAATGGCCTTAGAGGCATTGAACCATATTGGACATGAAAAAACAGACATGATTGTTATTTTGAATGATAATGAAATGTCAATTGCACCAAACGTTGGTGCGCTTCATAATGTACTCGGTCGTTTACGTACCGCAGGAAAATATCACTGGGTAAAAGATGAATTAGAGTATATATTAAAGAAAATCCCAGCAGTTGGCGGGAAAGTGGCTGCGACAGCAGAGAAAATAAAAGATAGTCTTAAATATTTACTAGTATCTGGTGTCTTTTTCGAAGAGTTAGGCTTTACATATTTAGGTCCAGTCGATGGGCATGATTATGAAAAGTTATTCGAAACGTTGCAATATGCAAAGAAAACAAAAGGCCCAGTACTTGTTCACGTTATTACGAAAAAAGGAAAAGGTTATAAACCGGCTGAGAGTGACGTTATTGGAACTTGGCATGGAACAGGACCTTATAAAATTGAATCAGGTGACTTCGTTAAGCCAAAAGAAGTTGCACCAGCATGGAGTGCTGTCGTTAGTGAAACAGTACTTAAGCTGGCGAGAGCGGATGAGCGTATCGTAGCAATTACACCTGCAATGCCTGTTGGATCAAAACTTGAGAAATTCCAAAAAGAATTCCCAGATCGTATGATTGATGTAGGTATTGCAGAACAGCACGCTACAACAATGGCAGCAGGTATGGCAACGCAAGGAATGAAGCCATTCTTAGCAATTTATTCGACATTTTTACAAAGAGCATATGACCAAGTTGTTCATGATATATGCCGCCAAAATTTAAATGTTTTCATCGGAATAGATCGCTCGGGATTAGTAGGAGCAGATGGTGAAACGCATCAAGGCGTATTTGATATCTCATTCTTACGTCACTTGCCGAATATGGTGCTTATGATGCCGAAAGATGAAAATGAAGGGCAACATTTAGTTTATACGGCGATGCAATATGAAGATGGACCAATCGCATTGCGTTATGCTCGTGGTAATGGACTTGGCGTTCATATGGATGAAGAATTAAAGGCGATTCCAATCGGTACGTGGGAGACGTTAAAAGAGGGTACACAAGCAGCTATTTTAACGTTTGGTACGACAATACCAATGGCAATGGAAGCAGCTGAGCGTCTTGAAAAAGCTGGGGTTTCAGTGAAAGTAGTGAATGCTCGCTTTATTAAACCAATGGATGAAGCATATTTACATGATCTTCTAGGGAAGAATATACCGATTTTAACGATTGAAGAAGCTTGTTTAATCGGTGGTTTTGGAACAGGAGTAGTTGAATTTGCATCTGAAAATGGTTACCATAGTGCATTAGTTGAACGAATGGGTATTCCAGACCGCTTCATAGAGCACGGAAGTGTAACAAAATTATTAGAAGAAATTGGTTTAACGACAGATGCTGTTGTAGACCGTATTCATACAATGATTCCATCAAAACAAAAAAGGGCGTAACAAATGAGCGTAAAAAAAGAAAGAGTAGATGTACTATTAGTAGAGCGAGGACTTATAGAAACGCGTGAGAAAGCAAAGCGCGCCATTATGGCCGGACTCGTATATGCAAATGAGATGAGACTTGATAAGCCAGGAGAGAAAATCTCGCAAGATACTGAGATTACGGTGAAGGGACAAGTTATGCCGTATGTAAGTCGTGGTGGTTATAAACTTGAAAAGGCATTAGAGACATTTCATCTTGATTTACAAGATAAAGTTATGATAGATATTGGTTCATCAACTGGTGGCTTTACAGATTGCGCGCTTCAAAATGGAGCGAAATTATCTTATGCATTAGATGTAGGATACAATCAACTAGCGTGGAAATTACGTCAGGATGAGCGTGTTGTTGTAATGGAACGAACAAACTTCCGTTACGTGACACCAGCAGACTTAGAACGTGGTTTACCTCAATTTGCAAGTATTGATGTTTCATTTATATCATTAAAGCTTATACTGCCAGTTTTAAAAACAATGCTTATGCCTAACGGAGATGTAGCAGCGTTAATTAAACCGCAGTTTGAAGCTGGAAGAGAGCAAGTTGGGAAAAAAGGTATCGTTCGTGATAGAAAAGTACATGAAGCTGTTGTAGAAATGATTGTCGATTTTGCTTTAAAAGAGGGCTATGATGTGGAAGGTTTAACATTCTCACCAATTACGGGTGGGGATGGTAATATTGAATTTTTAATTCATCTGAAATGGCATGGTGAACGTGAGAATGGCGAAAATCATTCTCCGATTTCTATAGAGCAAGTTGTTACAGAAGCACATGACGTTCTAAAACAAAAAGGGAAAGGGGAATAACATATGTTGTTCCTCTTTTTGCTGTAATTGTATAATGATTGTAAAAACAATTGTGTACAAGAAACGAATTATAAGTTAACATAAATAAGTGAAGTATACCAATGTTTAAACTATGGTAAGAGATAGTGTGAGGTGCAAATGTATGAATAAAGGTCAGCGCCATATTAAAATCAGGGAAATTATTGCAAACAAAGAAATTGAAACACAAGATGAATTAGTTGATATTTTACGTAATGAGGGATTTAATGTAACGCAAGCAACAGTATCGCGCGATATTAAAGAACTGCACTTAGTGAAGGTGCCATTACATGATGGGCGCTATAAATATAGCTTGCCAGCAGATCAACGATTTAACCCGTTACAAAAATTAAAACGAAATCTAGTGGATTCATTTGTAAAATTAGACACGGCAGGACATATGCTTGTGCTAAAAACATTGCCTGGTAACGCTCATTCACTTGGAGCACTTATTGATCATTTAGAGTGGGATGAGATCATCGGAACCATCTGTGGTGATGATACTTGCTTAATTATTTGCCGTACACCTGACGATACAGGTGTTGTCTCTGATCGTTTCTTAAATATGTTGTAACAAAAAATCTTGTTTGCTTTCCATCGTAAAGTGGGAAGTGAACAAGATATTTTTATTGGTCAAAAATATGATTTTTCAATTGTAATATAATATTTTGTTTGCATAAAGTTAGAAAATAGATGGATTGACCCGTAAAACAAATGTTTGGTACAATGAAGCGGGTTAGAAGAGTATATACATACAAATATATAGCATGATTATTTGAATGAAGAAATGAGAAAATCCTTTAGTAAGGGATTATTTTATAACGAGGTGAATGGGGCATTGTTATCGGAATTATCGATTAGAAACTTTGCTATTATTGAAGCATTAAATATTTCTTTTCAAAAAGGTTTAACGGTTTTAAGCGGTGAAACAGGGGCCGGAAAATCGATTATTATTGATGCGATTAGTTTACTTGTAGGTGGCCGTGGGTCAGCAGAATTTGTTCGATATGGAACAGAAAAGGCTGAGATTGAAGGGCTGTTTTATGTTGAAGATGATAAGCATCCATGTATTGAAAAGGCAGAAGAGTTAGATATAGAAATAGAAGATGGCATGATTATTTTAAAGCGTGATATTGCTGCGAACGGGAAGAGTGTATGTCGTGTAAATGGGAAGCTTGTTACACTTAGCATATTAAAAGAAATTGGGAAAACACTTGTTGATATTCATGGACAGCATGAAACGCAAGATTTAATGAATGAAGAACGACATCTGTTTATGCTTGATCACTTTGATGGGGATCGAATCGTTAAACAACTAGACATATATCAAAACGTATACGCTGACTATGAAAAATTAAAAAAACAATTGAAATCGTTAAGTGAAAATGAACAACAGATGGCACATCGCTTAGATTTAATTCAATTTCAGCATGAAGAAATTCGCAAAGCTGATTTAAAGATGGATGAAGAAAATGAATTAACTGAGGAACGATTGCAAATTTCTAATTTTGAAAAGATTTATAAAGCATTAGGTGATGCATATCGTTCATTGAGTGCTGACGGACAAGGATTAGATAATGTAAGAAGCGCAATGGGACAAATGGAAAGTATTACACATTTAGATGAAATGTATCAAGAGAATCATGATTCAATTGCAAATAGTTATTACTTATTAGAAGAGGTTGCATATCAACTGAGAGAAAAGCTCGATATGATGGAATATGATCCAAATCGTTTAGATGAAATCGAAACACGTTTGAATGAAATTCGTATGCTAAAGAGAAAATATGGAAATACTGTAGAAGAGATTTTAGCGTATGCAGATAAAATTGAACAAGAAATATTTACAATTGAAAATAAAGACGTTCATATTGAAACGACGAAGAAACAGTTGAAGGAATTAGAAAGTGTTATTCTGAAAGAAGCAACGTTGTTAAGTAATATGCGTCATGAGCTTGCAGAACACCTTACAAATGCAATTCATCAGGAATTAAAAGAATTATATATGGAAAAAACGAAATTTGAAGTGAGAATTATGAAGAGAGAAGGAAATGCAGAAGAGCCCCTTGTGGAAGGTGCGCCGGTAAGACTTACGGCGGATGGTTACGATCATGTGGAATTTTATATTTCGACGAACCCAGGAGAGCCGCTAAAACCACTTTCAAAGGTTGCTTCTGGCGGAGAGTTATCTCGTATCATTTTAGCTTTAAAAAGCATTTTTTCTAAGCATCAAGGGGTTGCATCTGTTATTTTTGATGAAGTGGATACGGGTGTAAGTGGCCGGGTCGCACAGGCTATTGCTGAAAAAATTTATCGAGTATCAGTAAACTCGCAAGTACTTTGTATTACGCACTTACCTCAAGTAGCTTCAATGGCAGATTCGCATTTATTTATTCGAAAACAAGTAGCGAATGATCGGACAATTACATCAGTTACTGTTTTAACTATGGAGGATAAAGTAACAGAAATAGCTCGAATGATTTCTGGTGTGGAAATCACAGATTTAACGACGGAGCATGCGAAAGAATTACTTACGCAAGCGCATCATTTTAAACAGACAGCAGAGGCTATCCAGTAATGGATAGCTTTTTTTCTCAAATGACGATTTCTTAATTCTTCCGGTTATAAATAAAGCACTGCAAGGAGAGATTAAAAAGTGAAGCCAAGAGGCTGAATGTGGGGTAGGAGCGAGGAGAGTGAACAAGTTGAAATTAGAAAAATTTCGAAAAATAATAGGTCTTTGTCTCCTTGTTTCTTTAGTTTTTATTGGATGTTTTAAACCGCTTCGAACGTTTATTTCATCACCGAAACAACTTGTTGTTTTTGAAGGACAACAATCAGAAATAACATCATTACCAGTTTTCAAAGCTTCATCCACAAATCGTCATGTATTTACAGTGAGTTCGAATGAACAAAAACAAGGACTTATGGTAAATTCTCATCAAAATGGTGAAGCTGATATGGTATTTCAGCTTGCGGGTTTTCCAGTGAAAAAAGTAAATGTGAAAGTGTTAAAAGATTTTAAAGTGATTCCAGGTGGACAATCAATTGGTGTGAAATTAAATACAAAAGGTGTACTTGTTGTAGGCCATCATTTAATTCAAACTGAAAAAGGTAAAATATCTCCTGGTGAAACAGCAGGTGTACAAATTGGAGATATGATTACTGAAATTAATGGTAAAACCATTGAAAGAATGAGTGATGTAGCACCGTTTATTCATAATAGTGGAGAAACAGGTGAACCGCTTAATCTTGTATTGCTAAGAGATGGAAAATATATTCGCACGAAGCTAACGCCGCAAAAAGACAATGGTGAAGCGTCTTATCGAATTGGCTTGTATATCCGTGATTCGGCAGCTGGAATTGGAACGATGACATTTGTTCATCCGGATTCTATGAAATACGGGGCGCTTGGTCATGTTATTTCTGATAATGATACAAAAAAGCCGATTCAAGTCGAAGATGGACAAATTATGCGCTCGACAGTTACATCAATTGAAAGAGGCAGTCATGGGAATCCAGGCGAGAAATTAGCAAGATTTTCACCAGATCGTGAAGTGATTGGCAATATTACAATTAATAGTCCATATGGTATTTTTGGAAAATTAAATACGAATATGAAAAACGGTATAATGGATAAAGCAATGCCTATCGCATTATCTCATCAAGTAAAAGAAGGACCGGCAAAAATATTAACAGTTATTGATCAAGATAAAGTAGAAGCGTTTGATATTGAAGTCGTTAGTACAGTGCAGCAAAAATTCCCAGCTACAAAGGGTATGGTAATAAAAGTAACAGATAAACGTCTATTAGAGAAAACGGGCGGTATCGTACAAGGAATGAGTGGAAGTCCAATTGTACAAAATGGAAAAGTAATTGGTGCTGTTACACATGTATTTGTAAATGATCCAACATCAGGATATGGTGTTCATATTGAATGGATGTTACATCAAGCTGGAATTAATATTTATGATCAAGAGAAAAAAGCGAGCTAATACATATTAGCTCGCTTTTTCTGTTGAAAAATTCGTTGAAATTTTGTAAAAGCTCCGCAAGAGGTGTTTTTTGTTGTAAAATAAAAGAAAAGGGTTGAACGTTTCGTTGTATTTCTATGATGGAATGTGTTGCGAAAGGGAATAAATGAACGATAAACATATTTTTTTGTGATTTTATCGGAAAGTAAGAAACTTTAAAAGGGAATTTTCACACAATTGTCGAACAATTCATGTAGCCTAGAAGGATACACATGTCGGAGAATCGATTCGGTAAGGGAGGAAAAGCTGTGGAGAAAATTAAAGTATGTCTTGTGGATGATAATAAAGAACTAGTATCAATGTTAGAGAGCTATGTAGCTGCTCAAGATGATATGGAAGTAATTGGTACTGCTTATAATGGTCAAGAGTGTTTAAACTTATTAACAGATAAGCAACCTGATGTACTCGTTTTAGACATTATTATGCCACACTTAGATGGTTTAGCTGTATTGGAAAAAATGCGAAATATTGAAAGGTTAAAACAGCCTAGCGTAATTATGTTGACAGCATTCGGGCAAGAAGATGTGACGAAAAAAGCAGTTGACTTAGGTGCCTCATATTTCATATTAAAACCATTTGATATGGAGAATTTAACGAGTCATATTCGTCAAGTGAGTGGTAAAGCAAATGCTATGATTAAACGTCCACTACCATCATTCCGATCAGCAACAACAGTAGATGGAAAACCGAAAAATTTAGATGCGAGTATTACGAGTATCATTCATGAAATTGGTGTACCCGCTCATATTAAAGGATATATGTATTTACGAGAAGCAATCTCCATGGTATACAACGATATCGAATTATTAGGATCGATTACGAAAGTATTGTATCCAGATATCGCAAAGAAATATAATACCACAGCAAGCCGTGTGGAGCGAGCAATTCGTCACGCGATTGAAGTAGCTTGGAGCCGTGGGAATATTGATTCTATTTCGTCCTTATTCGGTTATACAGTATCCATGTCAAAAGCAAAACCTACGAACTCTGAGTTTATCGCAATGGTTGCGGATAAGCTGAGACTTGAACATAAGGCTTCGTAAACGCTGTAGTATCAAGGTGTTAAGCGTATTTCATAATAAAATTTAATAACCAACGAATTACGTATGTAGGCAATAAAGTACATAGGTAATTGGCGGTTAATTTAAAAACCTTCTATTTATTGGATTGAAATTTTGATTCCAATAGCTAGGAGGTTTTTTGTTGTATGAATAACTTTCAGATGAATGTAGAAAACTTTTTACTTCATTGCGATGCAAAGCATCTAAATAGAAGAAAATGATGAACTCTTATTAAGTTGACCTATCAATTTGAGGATGGGCACCAATAAATAGAATCATTTAATGATAGTTATGAAATATACAATGCCTTGATATAGCGATGGTTATACAGTATCCATGTCAAAAGAAAACCTACGAATTCTGAATTTATCGCAATGGTTGCGGATAAGCTGAGAGTAGGAACAGTAAGGGATTGAAGTTATAGTAAAGCTTAATAATTCTTGCAATTTATACTCGATAGTAAATTTAAAATCAATGAGTTTTTTATTTACCTCGATTTAAGGATTTTGAAGGAATACATATTTATATAGAAAAATGCAGTGAAAATACGGATATGTACAGAAAATAAGTGGATTTGACATCATAATCTCTATAACGTATCATTGATTTGGAAAAGTTAGAGATATAGGAGAATGGATGAATGACTTTAAAAAAAATAGTAAATCGAGCGTACCCAATCATTGTCATGACGGTGTTTTTATCTATATTTTCAATGATAGTAAGTAAATTTTTTATCCCAAAAACAATTTTGATGAGTGGTGAATTTCCTTATCCGACTGAGGAGTATACTCCCAAAAAAGTCGCTGCTGTTATAGCGTTGACGTTGCTTTTATTTGTGCTCTTCTTTATGTATTATAAATTGGTTATTAATAAAATGAAAAGAACGTATACAAATATTATGATTGCTTTAGGTATCATAATCATTTTGACGATGGAAATAATTATTACTTCCATAGCATTTAACCCTGTTGTTGGGGATTATGCTATCCTTAAACAAGGAATTGTCTCTGTGTTTAATGGAGATAATCAATTTTTAGAAATGGGACAGCTTTTATTTTATCCATATAATACACATGTTGTATTAATAGGAGGATATTTTGCTAAATTGATAGGGAGCGTAGATTTAGCGATAAAAATATTACCAATAGCTTGTATAACAGGCAGTATTATTTTAAATGTATTGATTGTAAGGAAAATTACAAACTTTAAAGTTGCTCACATATCGATTGTGTTATCTGTGCTAAATATTTTTATATATTGGCAGGCACCAGTTTTCTATACTCATACATTGGTAATATTTTTTATTTCAGCAACAATGTATACATATTTGTGCTTGAAAACGGCGGAAACAAAAAGAATGAAGATTATTTTATGGATTTTATTAGGGGTTTTCGCAGCTTGTACTTATATTATAAGACCGACAGCATTAACCGTAGCGTTAGCGATTTTAATTGAAAATATTTTTAAGTTTCGTAAGGAATACTCTGTAAAGGTGTTAAGTAGTGTTTTATTTTGTTTAATCCTTATTGTAAGTTTTAAAGGTATAACGACAAAGCTAAATCTCAGTACCGATAATGAAATTGAAAAAATTCCATTCACTCATTGGGTGAAAATGGGCCTGAACAAAGATACGTATGGTGTGTGGAATCAGGCAGATGCAGATTATATTGATGATGAAAACATAAAGAATACGAAAGATTTGAATGAGCACAATCAAGAAGTTATAGTGCAACGTTTCAGTGAACTTGGTGTAATGGGTTATGTGCAACATTTGAATGAAAAAATAACTAGAGAATGGGTATCAAGTCAGTTCTCCATGTACCGTATTGGGCAATGGTTTGAACAGAAGAATGACATGGTAACTAATTACGTATCGAATTATAGTACAACGAATTATAAAATCGTTACTATATATTCGTATATTATCAAATTATTTGTTTATATAGCTGTTTTGGCGGCTGTTATTCTTTATAAAAAGAAAGATGAAAATGAATCGGAAGTTATACGAATTGCGATGATTAGTGCATTAGGGGTATTTACTTTCTTGTTACTATGGGAAACAGCTCCTCATTATACGTATGAAGCATTTGCATTTATGAATATTCCAGCTTCTTTAGGATTGTATAAAGTGTTTATGATTTTTAACAAAGAAAAGAAAAACGCATAATTTGAGTAACTAAAACGAGTAATGAGAAGCCCCCTCTTTTGTTAAAAGAGGGGGCTTCATTTAAATGTTTGAAGAAAAGATTAAATGGGATCATAGTATATCCGGTAAGGGATTTTAGCAAGGAAGTCATCCGTGATATAATAGAAAATATAAAAAGCCCTGCAAAACGGGACTGTATTACTCTTCGTCTTTATTTTGTTTTTCTAATTCAACTAGCTTTTGAATTAAAATGTGCTGCGGCATATGCATGAGTTGTTCAAGTGGAACACCTAGTGCTTTTGATAAGCGGACTGCAGTATCTGGAGAAATTTGTAATGGTCTCATAGAAGTACCTCCTTTTTCGTATAGTATAGCATAAGATTGGGGGAGTGAGGATGACTCTTATATTTGCACATCGTGGTGCGGCTGGAACGTACCCAGAAAATACAATGATTTCATTTGAAGCGGCTGAGTCTTTTAGAGCGGATGGAATTGAACTTGATGTTCAATTAACGAAAGATGGGAAAGTTGTCGTCATTCATGATGAAACGGTGGACCGAACAACAAATGGAAAAGGTGCGGTTCGGAATTATGTATATGAGGATTTATGCAAGTTAGATGCAAGTTATAAATTTGGTGATAAAGTAGGGTTTTGTAAAATACCACTTTTAGAAGAGGTATTAGAATGGCTTGAACAAACGAGTTTGCTACTTAATATTGAACTTAAAAATAATAAAATTCCATACAGAGGTTTAGAGGAAGAAGTTATAACGCTTGTACGGAAATTTAGTTTAGAGGATCGTGTTGTATTTTCTTCGTTTAATCACTACAGTATGAAACGGTGCCATATGATGGCTCCTGATATTCAAACAGCTATTTTATATCGCGAAGGTTTGCATAGTCCGTGGGCATACGCGAAAAAAATGGGAGCTACAGCAGTACATCCGAATTATCGTTATCTTCAAGATGCTATTGCCGAACTAACGATGGAAAGTGGTGTAGAGGTTCGCCCTTATACAATTAATGAAGAAACGCTTATGCGTAAATATTTTGATATGAATATATCGGCGATTATTACTGATTACCCTGAAACGGCAAGAACGTTGTTGCCAATAAAAAAATGAGACCGCGTGTAACGGTCTCATTTTTTTATTTATAAATAGTGGGGCATTCCTATCTTCTAAAGCGAGCTTGTACTTTATTTCGTTTACGGTCTCGGTGCAAGACGAAGCCACCGAAGATATAAAACCCGAGCCCGAAGCAGAGAGCGCCGATTAAAAATTGTAACCACAGTATAGAGATTGGTGGAAATAGAATCCCGAATACAGTATCTCTCATTAACTTTATACCAAACACAGCTAATGAAATAGGGATGAGTGCTAATAGTAGAGCAACGTAACGCTGCATACATAACTCTCCTTTTCAGATTATTTCGTATATTTTAATGATGTTATACGGAAAGGGGGTTTGTCAAGAGGGTGCTGAACGAGTAAGATAAGGGTGTGAAAAAATTTGCAGAGTTACTTCGAGAGGAAGTGTAATATATGAAACAAAAAGTATTAATTGTTGGTGCAGGTGAAGGCGGGAGCGCACTGCTGAATCTGTTACAAAGTTCGAATATATTTCAAATTATAGGGATTATTGATATAAATCCATTGGCAAAAGGATTACAAATTGCTAAGGAATATGGAATTTCAATTGGAGAAAGTGTAACTCCATTTCTTTCTATGCATATCGATGTAATATTTGATATGACAGGTGAAGATGATGTCCATAAAATTTTATTGAAAAAAAAGAAAAAAGACACTCTTCTTATACCAGGTGATATTGCAAAAATTGTTACAGGATTAGCGCATGAGAAGGAAGGGTTAATTGGGCGGTTAGAGGAACAGACGCAACAAGGAGAATTAATTTTAAATTCTACGCATGACGGCATGATCGTAATTGATCGAGAGGGACAAGTTCGTCTTTTTAATAAAAGTGCAGAGCGTATTATCGGATATAAAAAAGAAGAGGCGATAGGAAAATATATTTTAGAAGTCATTCCCACTAGTAAATTACTTCGCATTATACGTACGAAACAAATAGAAGTAAATTATGAACTAACATTAGAGAATGGAAAGAAAATTATTACAACGCGTATACCGATATTAAAAGAGGGCGGAGAGGTACAAGGGGCATTTGCAATTTTTAAAGATATAACAGAAGTTGTAGATTTAGCGGAAGAAGTTACAGACTTAAAAGAAATTCAAACACTATTAGAGGCAATTATCAACTCATCTGAAGAAGCGATTTCGGTTGTGGATGAAAAAGGAAGAGGTTTAGTCATTAACCCGGCATATACGAAATTAACGGGTCTAACAGAAGAAGATATTATTGGGAAGCCTGCTACAACTGATATTGTAGAAGGCGAAAGTATGCATATGAAAGTACTTCGAACGCGTCGTGCGGTGCGCGGAATACATATGAAGATTGGGCAAAAAAAGCGCGATGTAATTGTAAACGTAGCGCCAGTTATTGTGGATGGAATATTGAAAGGAAGCGTTGGCGTTATCCGTGACGTGTCGGAAATTCAAAAGTTAACAAATGAATTGAATAGAGCAAGGCAAATTATTCGCACATTAGAAGCAAAATATTCATTTGATGATATTGTCGGAAATTCAGATGAAACAACGGCAGCTATCGAACAGGCGAAGCTAGGAGCGAATACACCAGCAACGGTACTGTTACGCGGTGAATCTGGGACTGGTAAAGAATTGTTTGCACATGCAATCCATAATGGAAGTAATCGAAAATACAATAAATTCGTCCGTGTAAACTGTGCGGCCATTTCGGAGACGTTGTTAGAAAGTGAATTATTTGGTTATGAGGAAGGGGCGTTTTCTGGAGCGAAAAGAGGCGGGAAACGTGGGTTCTTTGAGGAAGCGAATAACGGTAGTATTTTTTTAGATGAAATAGGGGAGTTATCTGCAAATACACAAGCGAAACTCCTTCGTGTATTGCAGGAAAAAGAAATTGTAAAAGTTGGTGGGACGAAAGCGATACCCATTAATGTTCGAGTAATTGCAGCGACACATGTGAATTTAGAAAAGGCTATTCTAGAAGGGAAGTTTAGGGAGGATTTATATTATCGATTAAATAAAATTCCAATTCAAATTCCATCTCTTCGTCAACGTAAAGGAGATATACCGAAAATTGCGGACAGGTTGATTCAAAAAATTAATCAAGATTATGGTCGTAATGTAGAAGGGCTCACTGATTCAGCTATTTTATATTTACAATCATACGAATGGCCAGGAAATGTGAGAGAACTTGAAAATATTTTAGGACGAGCGATTATTTTTATGAATTATAACGAGATCTATATTGATGTACAACATTTACCACCATTACATAATGAAGAGCAGGTGGAGTCAAAGCAATCTCATTTATTACCTGAATTAGAAGAAAAGCCACTTGAACATTTAGTAACAGAGTTTGAAGGGAATATTATTCATGAATATTTGGAGAGATTTGATGGGAATAAAACACAAACTGCAAAAGCGTTAGGAATTTCCGTTCGAAATTTATATTATAAGCTAGAAAAGTATGACCATGCAAAAAATAGCATGCAATAAATTGCGTACCGTGCAATTTATTGCATGGTATACAAAAAGCGACAAAATAAGACAGAATCTTTTGTTATTTTCCAAAGTATTGATTTTACTGCATTTTGAATGCGTTTTCATTATTGGTAAGACCACTTTTAAAAGTTGGCACGGTATTTGCTTTATAAATAGACGAGGGACGACGGAAAGGGTTGATTACAAAATATGAAGTTAGAATACTTAATTGATCAAGCAGCGGGACAGCCTAAAAAAACTGTAGCTGTAGCAGTAGCTGAAGATCATGAAGTAATTGAAGCTGTAGCGAAAGCAATTAAATTACAGCTAGCTCAATTTCGTCTATATGGAAATCAAGAAAAAATAATGGGGATGCTACAAGAACATGGTTTACAAACTTCAGAACATGTTGAAGTGATTGCAGCAATGTCTAATGCAGAGGCTGCAGAACTTTCTGTTAAAGCTGTGAGAAATGGTGAGGCAGACGTGCTTATGAAGGGGAACATCCCAACAGCGAATATTTTGAAGGCTGTGTTAAACAAAGAGTGGGGCCTACGTAAAGGTAGCGTACTTTCACATGTAGCAGCATTTGAAGTTCCAAATTATGATCGTCTTATTTTCGTTACAGATGCAGCGATGAACATCGCACCTGATGTAACACAAAAAGCTGCTATTATACAAAATACTGTAGAAGTTGCCCGGGCAATAGGAATCGACTTGCCAAAAGTGGCACCAATTGCAGCAGTAGAAGTTGTGAATCCAGCGATGCAGGCGACAATTGATGCAGCGATGTTAACACAAATGAATCGCCGCGGACAAATTAAAGATTGTATCGTTGATGGACCACTTGCTTTAGATAATGCAGTATCACAAATTGCAGCAGAGCATAAAGGCATAGTAAGTGATGTAGCAGGTAAGGCAGATATTTTACTCGTCCCAACGATTGAAGCTGGAAATGTGCTATATAAATCACTCGTATACTTTGCGGATGCAAAAGTAGGAGCAATGATTGCTGGCGCAAAAGCACCGATTGTTTTAACATCTCGTGCTGATTCAGCAGAAACAAAAGTATATTCATTAGCATTGGCAGTTGCGACTGCTTCAAAATAAACCAAAAAGGGTAAAACATTAGGGGGAAACGACAATGACATTAGAAATCTTCGAATACTTAGAAAAATATGATTATGAGCAAGTGGTATTTTGTCAAGATAAAGAATCTGGTTTAAAAGCAATTATTGCAATTCATGATACAACACTTGGACCGGCTCTTGGTGGAACAAGAATGTGGACATATGATTCTGAAGAAGCGGCGATTGAAGATGCATTGCGTCTTGCAAAAGGGATGACATACAAAAACGCAGCAGCTGGTTTAAACTTAGGTGGTGCGAAAACAGTAATTATCGGTGATCCTCGTAAAGATAAGAGCGAAGCAATGTTCCGTGCACTAGGACGTTATATCCAAGGACTAAACGGACGATACATTACAGCTGAAGATGTTGGTACAACAGTAGATGATATGGATATTATCCACGAAGAAACTGACTTTGTAACAGGTATCTCACCATCATTCGGTTCTTCTGGTAACCCATCTCCAGTAACTGCATACGGTGTTTATCGTGGTATGAAAGCAGCTGCAAAAGAAGCTTTCGGTACTGACAATTTAGAAGGAAAAGTAATTGCTGTTCAAGGCGTTGGTAACGTAGCATATCATCTATGCAAACATTTACACGCTGAAGGAGCAAAATTAATCGTTACAGATATTAATAAAGAAGCTGTACAACGTGCTGTAGAAGAATTCGGTGCATCAGCAGTTGAACCAAATGAAATTTACGGTGTTGAATGCGATATTTACGCACCATGTGCATTAGGCGCAACAGTTAATGATGAAACTATTCCACAACTTAAAGCAAAAGTAATCGCAGGTTCTGCAAATAACCAATTAAAAGAAGATCGTCACGGTGACATCATTCATGAAATGGGTATTGTATACGCACCAGATTATGTAATTAATGCAGGTGGCGTAATTAACGTAGCAGACGAATTATATGGATACAATAGAGAACGTGCACTAAAACGTGTTGAGTCTATTTATGACACGATTGCAAAAGTAATCGAAATTTCAAAACGCGATGGCATAGCAACTTATGTAGCGGCAGATCGTCTAGCTGAAGAGCGCATTGCAAGCTTGAAAAATTCTCGTAGCACTTACTTACGCAACGGTCACGATATTATTAGCCGTCGCTAATCATTCATATATAACTTTTACAAAAGGTGTGGTTACCTCTTATGAGGTTTCCGCTTCCTTTTGAATTTATTAGTGGAGGTAGCAACATTGTCTGTAAATCGAATTCTTGTTATTAACCCAGGTAGTACATCCACAAAAATTGGTGTTTTTGATAATGAAAGACCCGTTCTAGAAGAAACGATTCGTCATGACGTAGAACAGATTGGAAAATATAAGAGAATTATCGACCAATATGAGTTTCGAAAAGAAACGATTTTAGAAGTTCTACATTCTCATGGTATTAACATTTCAAAATTAAACGCTGTTTGTGGGCGTGGTGGATTACTTCGTCCAATCGAAGGCGGTACGTATACAGTAAACGATGCGATGTTAGAAGATTTGAAAAATGGCTTTAGCGGTCATCACGCTTCAAACCTTGGAGGCATTTTAGCATATGAAATTGCTTCTGGATTAAACATTCCTGCATTCATTGTGGATCCTGTCGTTGTAGATGAGATGGAGCCGGTTGCTCGTATAAGTGGTATTGCTGGTATGGAACGCAAAAGTATCTTCCATGCATTAAATCAAAAAGCAGTTGCTCGTAAAGTAGCTGAACAGTTAAATCACAAATACGAGGATTTAAATTTATTAGTTACACATATGGGTGGCGGTATTACAGTTGGTGCTCATAAAAAAGGAAGAGTAATCGATGTGAATAACGGTTTAAACGGAGAAGGACCATTTAGTCCAGAGCGCGCTGGTACAGTACCAGTAGGGCAACTAGTAGAAATGTGTTTCTCTGGTGAGTATTACCGTGATGAAATGATTAAAAAACTTGTCGGACAAGGTGGACTTGTAAGTTTAATCGGTACAAATGATGCGATTAAAGTAGAGCAAATGGTTGAAAAAGGTGATCCTGAAGCAACTCTTATTTATAAAGCAATGGCATATCAAGTTGCAAAAGAGATTGGCGGAGCTAGCGCTGTACTTCACGGGAAAATCGATGCAATCGTATTAACTGGTGGACTGGCATACAGTAAAATTCTTGTCGATGAAATAAAAGAGCGAGTGGACTGGATTGCAGATGTTATCGTACATCCAGGCGAAGATGAGTTAGAAGCGTTAGCAGAAGGAGCACTTCGTGTATTACGTGAAGAAGAAGCTCCAAAAGAATACGTTGTACGTGAAAAAGAAACGGTAGCTAGGGGTTGAGATAATGGCAAAAGAATATGATTTAGTCATCGTTGGCGGCGGTACTGGTGGATATGTTGCTGCAATTCGTGCATCACAATTAGGGTTAAAAACAGCACTAGTCGAAAAAGAAAATCTTGGTGGTACTTGTTTACACAAAGGATGTATTCCTAGTAAAGCTCTTTTACGTAGTGCGGAAGTATATGCAACTGCTAAAAAAAGCGAAGAGTTCGGAGTTATTGCAAGCAATGTAGAACTAAACTTTGCGAAAGTACAAGAGCGTAAAGAGAAGATTGTAACGCAGCTTCATAAAGGCGTTCAACATTTAATGAAACAAGGTAAAATTGATGTGTTTGAAGGTATTGGTCGTATTCTTGGCCCGTCTATTTTCTCTCCTATGCCAGGGACAATTTCAGTTGAACTTGCAAGTGGAGAAGAGAATGAAATGTTAATTCCAAAAAATGTACTTGTTGCAACAGGTTCTCGTCCAAATTCATTACCAGGTTTAGAATTAGATGGAGAATACGTAATGTCTTCGGATCATGCTCTAAAAATGGAAACGCTTCCTAGTTCGATTATTATCGTTGGTGGCGGTGTAATCGGTATTGAGTGGGCATCTATGCTTGCTGACTTCGGTGTAGAAGTTACAGTATTAGAGTATGCAAAAACGATATTACCACTAGAAGATCAAGACGTTTCAAAAGAAATGCAACGTCTATTCAAGAAAAAAGGTATTAAAGTGGTAACTGGTGCAAAAGTATTACCAGAAACATTGGTAAAAGATAATGGAGTAACAATCCAAGCTGAACACAACGGTGAAAATAAAGAATTTAAAGCAGAAAAAATGCTTGTATCTGTAGGAAGACAAGCGAATACGCAAAATATTGGCTTAGAGAACACAGATATCGTTGTGGAAAAAGGATACATTCAAACAAATGAGTTTTATCAAACGAAAGAATCGCATATTTACGCAATTGGAGATGTAATCGGTGGCCTGCAACTTGCTCACGTTGCTTCTCATGAAGGAATTGCTGCAGTAGAACATATTGCAGGGAAAGAAGTTACACCAATTGATTACTCTATGGTATCAAAATGCGTATATAGCAGTCCAGAAGTTGCTTCTGTTGGCTTAACAGAACAAGAAGCGAAAGAAAAAGGCTATAAGTTAAAAGTAGGTAAGTTCTCATTCCGCGCAATCGGAAAAGCACTTGTATACGGAGAATCAGATGGTTTCGTAAAACTTGTAGTTGATGAAGAGACAAATGACATTCTTGGTGTTCATATGATTGGACCACATGTAACAGATATGATTTCTGAAGCTGGTCTTGCAAGAGTACTTGATGCAACACCTTGGGAAGTAGCACATACAATTCATCCGCATCCATCATTATCTGAGGCGATTGGTGAAGCAGCACTTGCTGTAGATGGAAGAGCGTTACACGCATAAAAATGTGGATTTAGGAGGTTATGAAAAATGGCAGAAGTAAAAGAAAAGCGCCATGAAGAGCTTGGCTTAAGTGATGAGCAAGTATTAGAAATGTTCCGTACGATGTTACTTGCACGTAAAATCGACGAACGTATGTGGTTATTAAACCGCGCTGGTAAAATTCCATTCGTAATTTCTTGTCAAGGACAAGAGGCTGCACAAGTTGGAGCGGCGTTCGCTCTTGATAGAGAGAAAGATTATGCATTACCATACTATCGTGATATGGGTGTTGTACTAGCATTTGGTATGACAGCTAAAGAGCTTATGTTGTCTGCTTTCGCGAAAGCTGGAGATCCAAACTCTGGTGGTCGTCAAATGCCTGGTCACTTCGGTCAAAAGAAAAATCGTATTGTTACAGGTTCATCTCCAGTAACAACGCAAGTACCACATGCAGTTGGTATTGCACTAGCTGGAAAAATGGAGAAGAAAGATTTAGTAACGTTCGTTACATTTGGAGAAGGTTCTTCAAACCAAGGTGACTTCCATGAAGGGGCAAACTTTGCTGGTGTACACAAACTACCTGTTATTTTTATGTGTGAAAATAACAAATATGCAATCTCTATTCCGGTTGAAAAACAATTAGCATGTAAAAACGTATCAGATCGTGCAATTGGTTATGGTATGCCTGGATATACAATAGACGGAAACGATCCGCTTGCAGTATATAAAGCTGTAAAAGAAGCAGCAGATCGCGGTCGTCGTGGTGAAGGCCCAACTTTAATTGAAACAGTATCATATCGTTTAACAGCACATTCTAGTGACGATGATGATCGTGTTTATCGTGATAAAGAAGAAGTAGAAGAAGCAAAGAAAAAAGATTCAATTATAACATTCGCGGCTTATTTAAAAGAAGCTGGTGTGTTAACTGAGGAATCGGAAAAACAAATGTTAGACGAAATTATGCATATCGTAAATGAAGCAACAGAATATGCAGAAAATGCTCCGTATGCAGCACCTGAAGATGCATTGAAGCACGTATACGCAGAATAGGGGGGAACGTTTCATGGCTGTAATGTCTTATATTGATGCTATTACATTAGCAATGCGCGAAGAAATGGAACGCGATGAGAAAGTATTCGTTTTAGGAGAAGATGTTGGTAAAAAAGGTGGCGTGTTTAAAGCGACACACGGTTTGTATGATCAATTTGGTGAAGATCGTGCGCTTGATGCACCGCTTGCAGAATCTGCAATTGCTGGGGTAGCAATTGGTGCAGCAATGTATGGTATGCGTCCAATCGCTGAAATGCAGTTTGCTGATTTCATCATGCCAGCAGTAAACCAAATTGTTTCTGAGGCAGCAAAAATTCGTTATCGTTCTAATAATGATTGGACTTGTCCAGTTACAATCCGTGCACCGTTTGGCGGGGGGGTTCACGGTGCATTGTATCATTCACAATCTGTAGAAGCGATGTTTGCAAACCAGCCAGGTTTAAAAATCGTTATCCCTTCTACACCATATGATGCAAAAGGCTTATTAAAAGCAGCCATTCGTGATGAAGATCCAGTATTATTCTTCGAACATAAACGTGCATATCGTTTAATTAAAGGTGAAGTGCCGGAGGATGACTACGTATTACCAATCGGAAAAGCAGATGTAAAACGTGAAGGTGATGATATTACAGTTATCACGTACGGATTATGTGTTCATTTTGCTCTTCAAGCAGCTGAAAAGTTAGCACAAGATGGCATCTCTGCACACATTCTTGATTTACGTACTGTATATCCATTAGATAAAGAAGCAATCATTGAAGCAGCTTCTAAAACAGGTAAAGTTCTTCTTGTAACAGAAGACAATAAAGAAGGAAGCATTATGAGTGAAGTGGCAGCAATTATTGCTGAAAACTGTCTATTTGATTTAGATGCGCCAATCGCACGTCTTGCAGGTCCAGACGTTCCAGCAATGCCATATGCACCAACAATGGAAAAATTCTTTATGGTAAATCCAGATAAAGTTGAAAAAGCAATGCGTGAACTTGCGGAATTTTAATCGGGGGGACTATACATGGCTGTAGAAAATATTACAATGCCTCAGCTCGGGGAGAGCGTTACAGAGGGCACAATTAGTAAATGGCTCGTTAATGTTGGCGATCACGTAAACAAGTATGATCCGCTTGCAGAAGTAATGACTGATAAAGTAAATGCTGAAGTACCATCTTCTTTCACTGGTATTGTGAAAGAGTTAATCGCTGGTGAAGGTGATACGTTAGCTGTAGGTGAAGTAGTTTGTGTGATTCAAGTAGAAGGCGCAGACGAAGTAGCAGCAACAGCTGTTGAGGAAAAAACGAAAGAAGAACCAAAGGCAGCAGCAATTACGCCTGAAAAAGCACCGAAAGTAAAACAACCAACTGATGGAAAACCACGTTTTTCACCAGCTGTGTTAAAACTTGCGGGTGAGCATAACGTTGATTTAGATCTAGTAGAGGGTACGGGAGCAAACGGCCGTATCACTCGTAAAGATATTTTAAAGCTAGTGGAATCTGGAAATATTCCGCAAGCAGGTGCGGCGAAGAAAGATGAAGCTGTAGCGGCGGTAGTAGAAGCTCGCCCAGAAGCACCAAAAGCAGCACCAGTAGCGCAAAAAGTAGAAGCTGCGAAACCAGTTTCTGTACCTACAATGCCTGGAGATATCGAAATTCCAGTCACAGGTGTGCGTAAAGCAATCGCAGCAAACATGTTACGTAGTAAACACGAAGCACCACATGCTTGGATGATGATTGAAGTAGATGTGACAAACCTTGTGTCATACCGTAACTCAATTAAAGGTGACTTTAAGAAGCGTGAAGGCTTTAACTTAACGTTCTTTGCTTTCTTCGTAAAAGCAGTGGCACAAGCGTTAAAAGAGTATCCTCAAATTAATTCAATGTGGGCTGGCGATAAAATTGTTCAGAAGAAAGATATTAACCTTTCTATCGCTGTTGCAACAGAGGAAGAACTATTTGTACCAGTAATTAAGCAAGCGGACGAGAAAACAATTAAAGGTATCGCTCGTGAAATTACAGAACTTGCAGGAAAAGTACGCACGAAATCGTTAAAAGCAGACGAAATGCAAGGTGGAACATTTACAATTAATAACACAGGATCATTCGGTTCTGTTCAATCTATGGGTATTATTAATTACCCACAAGCGGCTATTTTACAAGTTGAATCAATTGTAAAACGCCCAGTAATTATGGATAACGGTATGTTCGGTGCTCGTGACATGGTTAACTTATGTTTATCACTTGATCACCGCGTACTTGATGGTTTAATTTGTGGTAAGTTCTTAGGACGTGTTAAAGAAATTTTGGAAAACATGTCAGAAAATAATACATCTGTATATTAATAAAAAGCTCGCTTATGCGAGCTTTTTATTATCTTATTTCTTCATCTACATCCTACTATATGTATAAATACCTTTCCCAGTAATCTTACAATAAACGATTATGTATTAGGAATTTACGAAAATACATTGCTGATATATGGTATATGGATATAAAATAAGAAAAGAATAATTTTTTTGGCAAATCTTACTGATGAAACTGTAGTATAATATATTGTATTGTATGAAAAAGAGAGTTATTCTATATAAGTGTTTTATAGATAATGTGTAATCAGTCGTCAAAACATGAAGAATGTTGACTCCTGGTTTTTTATTTTTGCCGTAACAATGTTTCAGGAGGATGTCATGAAAAGAAGTACCGAGTTTCTAAAAAGTTTAGATGTAAAATTAATTTTAATTTTGTGTGCACTATGTGTGACGAGTATAGCTGCTATATATAGCAGTCAGCAAACGGGACAGTATGGAGCTGCAAACTTTGCTATGAAACAAGGTGTTAACTACATAATTGGGGTTGTATTGTTACTTCTTGTTGCAAGCATTGATTTAGATCAGTTACAAAAATTATCTTGGCCGCTTTATATTGCTGGGTTTGCTTCACTTATTCTTTTGAAAGTATTACCACCATCAGGTTTTACACCTGAAAAATTAGGTGCAAAAAGATGGTTTGTTTTCCCAGTATTTGGACAAATTCAGCCGTCTGAGTTTTTCAAAATTGCATTGCTACTTGTAGTAGCGAGTATAGCAGTAAAACATAATGCACAGTATATGGCAAGGACATTCCAAACAGATTTAAAGCTAGTAGGTAAAATTATGCTAGTGTCACTTCCACCTATGGCGGTTGTATATAGTCAACCTGATACAGGTATGGTGTTCTTATATGCTGCTGCTATTGCATGTATTTTATTTATGTCAGGTATTCAAAAGAAATTGATAGCATTATGTACAGTTATTCCGTTGACCATATTATCTGCTTTAATATTTATTTTCTTTAAGTATCAAGATTTTTTCTATAATAATTTAGTTACTTTACTAAAACCTCACCAACAGTCGCGTATTGTAGGTTGGTTAAATCCATTTGAAAATGCAGATCAAGGTTATCAAACGCAACAATCGATTTTAGCTGTAGGTAGTGGAGGAATGGAAGGTAAAGGGTTTGGGGGAGGAAGCGTCTATATCCCAGAGAAGCATACTGACTTTATTTTCGCTACAATTGCCGAAGAAGGTGGATTTATCGTAGCAGCGTTAGTTGTCTTCTTGTTCCTATTACTACTATATCGAACAATTATTATTGGTTATTCCGCTGATAATTTATTTGGTACATTATTATGCGCTGGATCGATCGGTATATTAACAGTTCAAATATTCCAAAACATCGGTATGATCGTTGGATTAATGCCTGTAAAAGGTATTGCATTACCTTTCTTATCGTATGGGGGAAGTTCCTTATTCTCGAATATGATTATGATGGGGCTCATACTATCGGTACGGAAAACTTATAAAAAATATATGTTTTCAGTTAAGTAAAAAAAGCTGGTTCGTTTTTAAACGAACCAGCTTTTTTTACATATATGCTCATAAACGTTGCAAACTAAAACAGGATAGCAGTTTGAGACGGGTAAGGAGTGCAAAGTGATGCATATGCATATTTTTGAAGGAGCACGGCATCTTTCTAATAGTGAATGGGTTATTCGGGCTATTATAGCATACATATTTTTAATATTAGTTGCGAAAGCAATGGGGCAAAGGTCTATCGCACAACTTCGTTTTTTAGATGTTGTATTAGTGTTATTGCTTGGTGGGAATATTTCTAACGCATTGTCTGATGAAAAAGTAGGGTTACTGGGCTCGATGATTACAACGTTCATACTCGTTGTACTTCATATTATAAGCTCAGTTTTAATGCTGAAATGGGATAGATGGAGACGCTTTTTAGAGCCAGCACCTATCATTCTTATACATAATGGTTCCATTGATTTTAGCAATTTGAAAAAGGCGAGAATTACCGTGGAATATTTGTTTTCGGAACTTCGCATGCGAAATGTGAGCGATATTCAAACGATTAAATTAGCATTATGGGAAGCGAACGGTGTCGTTTCTATATTTCGGTATCCAGAATATGAAGCAGTTTCGCGGCTTGATCTTAAAGTGGCGGGAAGAAAATCTCCAGTTTCTTTTGTATTAGTAAAGGATGGGAGGATTCAGAAAGATGTTCTTGCATTATTAGGAAAAACAGAAGCGTGGGCGAGAGAATTTCTAGAGGAGAGTACAGAAGTCGAATCCATTATGTTAGCTACAGTAGATGAATCACATAAAATAAATATTTTGTTAAAAAAATGAAAAATATACGCATTTTGTCGTTTCGTACATATGATACAATAGTGTGGACAACGAAAAAGGAGGCGATACGGTGGGATATGTAGAAGAATTACGAAAAATAGTTGGTCATCGCCCTTTAATTTTAGTTGGTGCTGTTGTACTCGTTATAAATGAAAATGGATATGTTTTATTGCAGCAGCGGACAGAGCCGTACGGAAAATGGGGGCTACCTGGCGGGCTAATGGAGCTTAGTGAATCACCAGAAGAAACAGCTTATCGTGAAGTATATGAAGAGACAGGAATAAAAGTGAAGAACTTGCGACTAATCAATGTATTTTCTGGAGCGAACTACTTTACAAAATTAGCAAACGGTGATGAATTTCAATCTGTAACAACCGCCTATTATACGGATGAATACGAAGGGGATTTTGTTATGAATAAAGAAGAAGCAGTTCAGCTTAAATTCTTTTCAGTAACAGAACTACCTGACTATATTGTAGGATCGCATAAAAAAATGATTGCTGAATATATGAAGATTATGGAAAAAAAGATATAATAATAGTGAAAGAAATACAAAAACACAGTTCTGGTTGGTAGTCCAGACGCATGATTTCATGTCAGTAACCTTCCCCTCCGGGATGTCCCGTATTTCTAATCTTTTAAAGGAGGGGCTGTCAATGGATTTGACAGTATATCACGATGGCCAATTTTTTGTTGGAATTATTACATGCAAAGAACAAGGGAAATTGTATGGAGCGAGGTATATTTTTGGAGCGGAACCGTCAGATGAAGAAGTGCTTATGTTTGTGAATGGTTCACTTTTAGAGCATTTTCAGCATTTTGCAAAATGTGGTGTAGAAGTTAAAGAAAAACAGCGTCCTAAAAACATAAAGCGTATCATACGACAAGCAGCAAAAGAAACAAATGTTAAACGTTTTACTAAGGCGCAAGAGGCGATTAGTTTATCTTATGAATTGCATAAACAAGAAAAGAAAGTGCAGTCTAAGGAGAAGCGAGAAGCTGAAAAAGAAAGAAGACGTTTAATTAAAGTACAAAAAGCAAAGCAAAAACATCGTGGTCATTAAAGAAAAGGTGTTAGAGCAATTGCTCTAACACCTTTTCTATACTGAAATACAAGTAAACTTACTTGTATTTCATAAACATTAACTGGTAAGATACAAATAGGTAGTTTTAGAGGAGGGAAAAGAGTGATTAATTTTAACTTTTTTATGAATGATGTTGTCCGCCAAGCGCGTGAAGAGATTGTCTCTGCTGGATATACAGAATTGACGACGCCAGAAGCGGTAGAAGAAGCGTTTAAAAGAAATGGAACAACACTTGTAATGGTAAACTCTGTATGTGGTTGTGCAGGTGGTATTGCTCGTCCTGCTGCTGCGCATTCCGTACATTATGATAAACGTCCTAACCACCTTGTAACGGTGTTTGCAGGTCAAGATAAAGAAGCGACAGCAAGAGCGCGTGAATATTTCGAAGGGTACCCACCTTCTTCTCCATCATTTGCTTTATTAAAAGATGGAAAAATTGTAACGATGGTAGAGCGTCATGAAATTGAAGGTCATGAACCGATGCAAGTTATTGCGAAACTACAATCATATTTTGAAGAGAATTGTGAAGAACTATAAAAAATAAGAGAAAAGGCGGCACATCCACAATCAAGTGGATGTGCCGCCTTTTTTATTTATTATTAAAATTTCAGAGATATGCATAGTTATGTTGTTTTATGCATTATTTTATACATAAAAAATAGCGTATATATTGTTTTATTATTTATTTTTATTTTATATATTGCATAAAAATAAAAGTGCTGATACAATACAAACATCGAATAAATATTCTATTAAACTTTTAAATATACATTATTAGGGGGAAGAAAGATGAAGAAGTTAGTATCAATATCGTTTGCACTTATTTTAATTGTAAGTATATTCAGCGCTTGTAGTAATGGGGAATCGAAAGAAACAAAAGGAAATAAGAAAGTACTCGTAATGGGGACTTCAGCAGATTATAAACCATATGAATACGTGGAAGCTTCAAAAAGTGATGAAATTATTGGTTTTGATGTTGATGTTGCTAAATATATCGGAAAAGAACTTGGGTATGAAGTGAAAGTGAAAGATATGGATTTTGGTGGTTTATTAGCATCTCTTAGTTCAGGAAAAGTTGATTTCGTAATGGCAGGCATGACGCCAACTGCAGAGCGTAAAAATAATGTTGATTTTACAGATATTTATTTTGTTGCGAAAAATATGGTTGTTTCTAAAAAGGATTCTAACATTAAATCTGTAGAGGATTTAAAAGGGAAAAAAGTAGGGGTACAAACAGGATCTATTCAAGAAGAGAAAGCGGCAGAATTAAAAAAACAAGTAGATTTCCAAGTTGAGGGACGTGACCGTATACCAGAAATCGTACAAGAAATTAAAGCTGGTCGTTTTGACGCTGCAATTATAGAAGACACAGTTGCTAAAAATTATTTAGAGAAAATGAAAGATTTACAAGGAATTGAAATTAAAGAAGCGCCAGAAGAAGTTGGAGCAGCAATTGCCCTTCCGAAAAACAGTGATAAAACAGCTGAATTTAATAAAGTAATTAAAAAAATGCAAGAAAATGGAGAAATGGATAAATTAGTGAAGAAATGGTTTGGCAGCGGAAAATAAGCTGCCTTTCACTTTTCTGTGAGGGGAATGAAAAGAATGAACTTAGATTTTTCGGCGATTACGCCTTCGATACCATATATACTAAAAGGTTTAGAAGTTACTTTGAAAATTGTAGCGGTATCAGCTTTAGCAGGATTTATTTTAGGAACGTTATTAGCACTTTGTAAAATTGCTAGAATACGAGCATTAAATATAGCAGCAGATTTTTATACATCAATTTTTCGTGGTACACCACTTGTATTGCAATTAATGATTATTTATTTCGGTGTCCCGCAAATAATTGGTTATGAAATACCAGCATTCTTAGCAGCTGTACTTGCATTTAGCTTGAATTCAGGTGCATACATGTCAGAAGTAATTCGTGCTGGTATTCAAGCAGTTGATAAAGGACAAACAGAAGCAGCAATGGCTTTAGGGATACCATACGGAAAAATGATGAGAAATATTATTTTCCCTCAAGCATTAAAAAATATATTACCAGCGCTTGTGAACGAATTTGCGACACTTACGAAAGAATCAGCTGTAGTAACAGTAATAGGCGCGACTGATTTAATGCGTCGTGCTTACATCGTAGGCGGTGAGACATTTAAATATCTTGAACCATTACTTTTTGTTGGACTGATTTATTATATGTTAGTCATTATTCTTACATTAGTCGGGAAGGCAATTGAAGGGAGAATGAAGAAAAGTGATTAAAATTGAAAACCTTCATAAATCATTTGGTAAAAACGAAGTATTAAAAGGAATTACAACAACGATTGAAAAAGGGGAAGTAGTTGCAATTATAGGACCTTCTGGATCAGGAAAATCAACATTTTTACGTTGTATGAATATGTTAGAAGCACCAACGGATGGTCACATTTGGATTGGAACGGAAGAAGTAACGAATCCGAAAACGAATGTTATGCATGTTCGTGAAAATGTCGGTATGGTATTTCAGCATTTTCACTTATTTCCTCATATGACTGTATTAGAAAATATTACGTATGCTCCTATCAATGTAAAAGGGGTAACGAAGCAAGAAGCTGAAAAGAAAGCTGAGAAACTTTTAGAAAAGGTTGGATTAGTAGATAAAAAAAATACGTATCCGAATCGTTTGTCGGGAGGACAAAAGCAACGTGTAGCAATTGCAAGAGCGTTAGCGATGGAACCGGAAGTTATGTTATTTGATGAACCGACATCGGCGCTAGATCCAGAGATGGTGAAAGAAGTGTTAGAAGTTATGAAATCGTTAGTTACGACAGGAATGACGATGGCTATCGTTACACATGAAATGGGCTTTGCAAAAGAAGTGGCAGATCGTGTTCTTTTCTTGGACGGAGGAAAGCTTGTAGAAGATAGTGCGCCAGAAGAATTTTTTGCAGCGCCGAAAAGTGAACGTGCGCAACAATTTTTACAAAAAATATTGTAATATGAAAAGGTTATGTGAATAATAAGTAGAAAAGGATGACATTGTGTCATCCTTTTTTTATACTAGCTGTAAATACGTTTATACATATAGGAGCAATGATATGTTCAAAATTGGATACCGTACAGTAAAAACAGCAATAGGGACAGGCGCGGCAGTTTTTATTGCTCAGTTATTAGGATTAGAATTTTATAGTTCAGCAGGTATTTTAGTTATTTTATGTGTACAAAATACGAAGCGCAAATCGCTTCAAGTGTCGTTACATCGTTTTCTAGCGTGTGTATTATCAATGGTATTCGCGTTTTGTATTTTTGAAACGATCGGCTATACACCACTTGCAATTAGTATATTGTTACTTACATTTATTCCGACTGCAGTAATGCTTAAAATTCAAGAAGGTATTGTCACGAGTTCAGTTATTGTTATGCATCTATATTCATTGAAGCAAATTACATGGCTTATAGTTGGAAATGAAATTGCTATATTAACAATAGGAATTAGCGTGGCGTTATTAGTAAATATGTATATGCCGAGTAGTGAAAATAAGCTAAAAGAGTATCAGGATAAAATAGAGAGTAATTTTAAAACGATTTTGTTTGAAATGGTTGTGTATTTACGAAATCGAGAAAGTAGTTGGAGTGGAACAGAACTCATTGAAACCGAGAATATGTTAAATGAAGCAAGAGATTTATCGTTTAAAAAACTTGAGAATGCATTTATGCGAGAAGATGATTATTACTATCGTTATTTTAATATGCGTATGCAACAATTCGAAATTTTAGAGCGAATGATACCATTAGCAGCTTCTTTATCGTGGACGTATGAACAAGCTGACATGATTGCAGATGTTGTTGAAAACATTGGTAATGCTATTAGCCCTGAGAGTACAGGCGTTATTTCCTTAAGGCAGCTTCAAGAAATGAGGGAATTATTTAGAGACATGCCATTGCCAGCTACACGCGAAGAATTTGAGATACGTGCGAAACTTGTTCAACTTGTGTATGAAATGGAACAATATTTACTCATTAAAAGTCGCTTTAAGGGAAAGGATAATATAAAAGAACTTATATAGAAGGTAGGAATTATCTATGCCGTATCTTCTCTCTATCATATTATGTCTTTCTTTATCACCGATTTGGCCTCTTGGGGATAATCCACGTGCCGGAGATCCTTTTATTATTGTAAATAAAGCAACGAATAAATTAGCTTACATTGACGATGGAAAGATTCAAAAGGTTTTTCCAGTAGCGACAGGGAAAACGAATGAATTAACTCCAGAAGGAACTTTTGATGTTGTAATGAAAGCGAAGGATCCGTATTACATTGCGAAGGATATTCCAGGTGGATCGCCAAAAAATCCACTTGGATCCAGGTGGATTGGATTTAATGCAAGAGGAACTGATGGAAGTAAATATGGAATACATGGAACAAACCAACCGAGTTCAATTGGAAAGTATATTTCACAAGGATGTATAAGAATGAAGAAAAACGATGTGGAATATTTGTTTGATCGTATTCCAATTGGAACCAAAGTATGGATTGTGAAATCGAAAAAATCATTTCAGCAATTGGCAAAAGAAAAAGGAGCCGTTGCATATGAAGAAGCCAACGAAAAGGTTGGCTTTTTCTATTGTAATAAGTTGTCTTGACATGTGTACATAACCATGCGTTAATGAAAGTATAGAAAGATAAAATTAGATAAAGGGGTTGCTTATATGTACTTGAATCCAAAACTTTCGTATATGCAGTTTTTTATGGGATTTCTATTTGTTATTACATTCATATTGGCAACTTTTAATATATGTTCTTATCTTGTAGCGATTGTATGTATGGCATTACTTAATCTCACTTTTGTTATTGGGGCATTTCAGCAGAAACAATATACAAGTTTTGTAATAGCACTTGTAATGTCATTTTCCTTTAGTATTGTAGCGATTGTGTTTTATATAAAATAAACCATCTCGATGTCGAGATGGTTTATTTTGTCATGTGTAAAAAGTAAAAAAAGGACGAACACATCGCCCTTTTTACCAAAACATACTCGCGCCAGCAAGTAATGTTGTTACAAGCATAGAAATTAGCATCACATAAACCATAATTTTTTGAGCTTTTTTATGCATCGTTATACCTCCTTGCAAATCAGTACAATTTCATTGTAACGAGAAATGAAATTATGGACAAGGGGAGAGTAAGGACAAAATTCGGGAAGGGGTTGCAAAATATAACAGGAAATTTGAGTGTGTGTAGAGAATATAGTAAAAGGGTATATTGTTAATTTTTAGTTGGGCAAGCTGAAGAATGGAGATACGATGATGAAAATATACGAAACAGATCGTTTATATTTAAAGGAAATTGATGAGTCGTATGCTGAAACAGTTCTTCAATATTACGACAGAAATCGTGAGTTTTTAAAAGCTTGGGAAGAGTATAGACCGGATGATTTTTTTACGCTAGATTATCAAAAGAAAAAGTTGCAAAAGGATAGAAAAGAGTTCGAAGAAGGGAAAATCATCAGACTATGGATTTTTAAAAAGGGTGATGATACGAAAATAATTGGGTGTATTTCATTTAATTTAATCGTTCGTGGCATTTATCAATCTTGTGTACTCGGTTATAAATTAGATAAAGCAGAGTTAAACAAAGGGTATACGACAGAAGCGCTTAGAAAAGCAATTCAAGTTGCTTTTGAGGGATTTCAGTTACATCGTATAGAAGCTCCGATTATGCCTCGTAATTTAGCATCTATACAAGTAGTGACGAAGATAGGCTTTCAATATGAAGGCGTGTCTAGGAAGATGTTAATGGTAAATGGCGTGTGGGAGGATCATATGCGCTGGGTATTGTTAAATGAGTAATAGAAAGCAGATGGTTATCTAGACATGTAAACCATCTGTTTTTTGTCTTGTATTTCGAAACTTTTGCGAAATTCTGTTATAATTAATAGTGTTACATACATAATGGTAGTGCAGGAGGCGCAGTCTTATGATTAATCAAGAACGTTTAGTAAATGAATTTATGGAATTAGTACAAGTAGATTCTGAAACGAAATTTGAAGCAGAAATCTGCAAAGTATTAACGAAGAAATTTACAGATTTAGGTGTAGAAGTATTTGAAGATGACACAATGGCTGTAACTGGTCATGGTGCAGGTAACTTAATTTGTACTTTACCAGCAACAAAAGATGGTGTTGATACAATCTACTTTACTTCTCATATGGATACAGTAGTTCCTGGTAATGGAATTAAGCCTTCTATTAAAGATGGATATATCGTATCAGATGGTACAACAATTTTGGGCGCGGATGATAAAGCTGGATTAGCATCAATGTTCGAAGCAATCCGTGTTTTAAAAGAGAAAAATATCTCTCACGGTAAAATTGAATTTATTATTACAGTCGGAGAAGAATCAGGTCTTGTTGGTGCAAAAGCTTTAGATCGTGAGCGTATTACAGCGAAGTATGGCTACGCATTAGATAGCGATGGAAAAGTTGGTGAAATCGTTGTTGCAGCTCCAACACAAGCGAAAGTGAACGCAATTATTCGCGGGAAAACAGCTCACGCTGGTGTAGCACCGGAGAAAGGTGTATCTGCAATTACTATCGCAGCGAAAGCAATTGCGAAGATGCCACTTGGTCGCATTGACTCTGAAACGACTGCAAACATTGGACGTTTTGAAGGTGGTACACAAACGAATATCGTTTGCGATCATGTACAAATCTTTGCAGAAGCTCGTTCTTTAATCAATGAGAAAATGGAAGCACAAGTTGCGAAAATGAAAGAAGCATTTGAAACAACTGCAAAAGAAATGGGTGGTCATGCAGACGTTGAAGTAAACGTTATGTACCCAGGATTTAAATTTGCTGATGGCGATCACGTTGTAGAAGTTGCAAAACGTGCAGCTGAAAAAATTGGTCGTACACCTTCTCTTCACCAAAGTGGTGGCGGAAGTGATGCAAATGTAATTGCAGGACACGGTATCCCAACAGTTAACTTGGCAGTTGGTTATGAAGAAATTCATACAACAAACGAGAAGATTCCTGTTGAAGAGTTAGCAAAAACAGCAGAATTAGTTGTTGCAATTATTGAAGAAGTAGCGAAGTAATAGAATAGAAAAAGCGTGTAAATCAATTGTGATTTACACGCTTTTTATTTTGATTCGATTGTTTTTACAAGGCGTATAAGCCAATACAAGAAAAATCATAGCAGTATATAATATTAGACGAGAGAAAAATTCAAACGTATTCATGTTGAAAATTGGAAGGAGTAAATAATTATGATGATTAATATAACTACAAGGAACATATAGTTAATTTCACCATAATCAGCCTCTTTCACATGTGTATCCTCTTTATATGGATTATAAAAAAGAACAAGTAATTATTATAACTATTGTGCAAAATTTGATATAATAAAAGAACGAACGTTCTGATTAGGGAGTGAGTACTATGCGAGAAATGTATCCGAAAAATGGTCGTGTAATTTTACATGTAGATATGAATTGCTTTTTCGCATCTGTTGAAATTGCTCATGATCCATCATTACAAGGAAAGCCATTAGCGGTTGCTGGAAATGAAAAAGAGAGAAAAGGAATTATCATAACATGTAGTTATGAGGCGAGAGAATACGGAATACGTACGACGATGCCCCTTTGGGAAGCGAAAAGGTTATGCCCGCAATTAGTTGTAAGGCGTCCTAATTTCACATTATATCGCGAAGCTTCATTTCAAATGTTTCAAGTCCTTTCCCGTTTTACAGAAAAGATACAACCAGTCTCAATAGATGAAGGATATTTAGATATTACAGATTGCTACGCACTTGGTTCTCCTGTTGAAATAGCAAAGATGATTCAACAAGCACTATTAACAGAGTTGCAGCTTCCGTGTAGTATTGGAATCGCTCCAAATCTTTTCCTAGCAAAGACCGCTTCAGATATGAAAAAACCACTTGGTATTACCGTGCTTCGAAAACGCGATATTCCAGAACTGATTTGGCCACGTCCAGTTGGAGCAATGCATGGAATTGGTGAGAAAACAGCTGAAAAATTAAATGGTATTCATATACAGACAATTGAACAGTTGGCAAAGGGAGACGAGCATATCATTCGCGCTAAAATTGGCAAGCACGTTGTTGATTTGCAAAGGCGTGCAAAAGGTATGGATGATAGGGAAGTGGATCCGAGTCAAATGGGACAGCATAAAAGTGTCGGTAACTCGATGACTTTTTCAAAGGATATGGATGAAGAGAAAGAATTACTTGATATGTTAGAACGTTTATCAAAGTCAGTGAGTAAAAGGTTACAAAAGCGAACCCTTGTCAGCTATAATATTCAAATTATGATTAAATACCATGATAGACGAACAGTAACACGGAGTAAGCAATTGAAAAATGCGATTTGGGAAGAACGCGATATTTTTCAAGCAGCATCCCGTTTATGGAAGCAACATTGGGATGGTGATTCCATTCGTTTACTAGGTGTTACAGCTACTGAAATAGAGTGGAAGACAGAATCGGTGAAACAATTAGATTTGTTTTCATTTGAAGAGGATGCAAAAAAAGAACCGCTACTTGCTGTCATTGATCAAATTAATGATAAGTATGGAACACTGCTTTTACAACGAGGTAGTCAACTACTACGTAAGCAAGAGAAGTCGTTTCAACAAAAGTTAGAAAATAAATTTATGTAGAAGGTGTCATGAAGTAGTAAAAATCATGACACCTTTCCTATTTAACTCGCTTCTAAATCTAAAGAAGTCTTCCATCCAGCTCCAGTAACGCCAGATTCTAATAGCATTCTACTTACTATTTTTTCAATTAAGATAGCTGCATTTGTCTTGCAATGTAATATAGCCTGTATACAAACTTTTTGATTAGAATCTACATCTTCACTATACAACTCTTTTAAACTGAGCCCTTCTGTACTTACCATATGCATAAGTAAAAAACGAATATGTGCTTCAGTTTCTTCTGAACAAGTAAGGGAAAGTAAGTAGTTCGTTTGTTCAGGTGATTCTTCTTTTGATTTTTTATTCATAAAAAGAGCAATTGGGCGAAGAAGTATATTTGCTAGTAACACGCCGGCTGCACCTAATATAGCTGCAACGAGGAAACCGGCGCCTGTAAGAGTACCGACAGCAGCTGCACACCATAAAGTAGCTGCCGTATTTAGCCCTCTAATACTAAAACCATCGCGGATAATAACGCCACCCCCTAAAAAACCAATGCCACTAACGACTTGAGCAGCAATGCGTGAGGGGCTAGCATCATGATCAAGCATGACGGATAATAAAACAAATATACAGGCACCAAGTGATACGAGAGCATTTGTCCGTAACCCAGCCATTCGATGTCTCCATTGTCTTTCCATTCCGATGCAAGCTCCTACAATAATTGCTATAACTAATCTGAATATAATGTCGTACCATACCATCATGGTCACCTCCATATATAAATATGTGTTATGTCTTTTAGAATGAGCGGGGAATACCCACTCATTCTTATTTTTACAACCAGCTATGAAACTTTTTAATATAAAGCTTTTTCAGGAATTGTGTTAAAAAAGCGTAGCCTAATAGTATTCCTACTAACCAAGGGAAGTAGCTAAGTGGCAATGCTTGTAAACCAACGGCTGCACCAAGTGGTGAGAATGGAATATAAATCCCTATTGCCATAATAAGAGCGGTTAATAAAACGACGGGTGTTGATGCAGTGCTTTGAATAAATGGAATCTTCTGTGTTCGTATCATGTGAACAATTAAAGTTTGAGTTAACAATCCAACCACAAACCAACCGGACTGGAATAATGATTGCTCGCTCGGTGTATTTGCGCCAAATACATTCCACATGACTACGTATGTGATAATATCAAATATGGAACTAATTGGGCCGATACAAATAATGAAGTTTCGTAAGTTTGCAGTATCCCATTTTCGGGGTTTTTCTAGAAACTCTTTATCCATTTTGTCCCATGGAATAGAAAGTTGTGAAATATCATAAAGTAAGTTTTGAATTAAAAGATGAATGGCAAGCATCGGTAAAAAAGGAATGAAAGCACTTGCTACTAACACGCTAAACACATTACCGAAGTTAGAGCTAGCTGTCATCTTAATATATTTTAAAATATTTCCGAATGTAGTACGTCCTTCTACAATCCCGGCTTCTAATATAGTTAAACTTTTTTCGAGTAGAATAATATCAGAAGCTTCTTTCGCAATATCAGTAGCAGTATCAACAGATATTCCGACATCAGCTTCACGTAATGCTACAGCATCGTTAATGCCGTCTCCCATGTAACCTACAGTGTGTCTGTTTCCTTGTAATGCGTGTATAATGCGAGATTTTTGCATTGGATTAAGCTTCGCAAATACAGTCGTTTCTTCAGCAAGTTTTGCTAATGCTTTATCTGGTAAAGAATCAATCTCGTAACCGAGGATTGGTTCGCCGATATCTAATCCAACTTCTTTACAAACTTTTCGTGTAACAATTTCGTTATCGCCAGTTAAAATTTTTACTTGTACACCATGCTTTTGTAATGCTTGAATTGCAGCTGCTGCAGATGGTTTCGGTGGATCTAAAAAGCCGATATATCCAGCGAGAATCATATCAGTTTCGTCTTTTACTGCGTACTCTTTATCATTTATGTTTCTATCTTTTTTATAAGCCACAGCAATAACCCGCATACCTTCACTATTCAATGTCTCGCTTAGTTTTTTGACATTTGAGCGTATTTCCTCAGTGAGTGTAACGATTTTTTTATCCACTTCAGTGTAGTTGCAAATTGATAAAATTTCTTCTACGGCACCTTTACAAACCATTGTATGTTCACCTGAAATATCTTTTACGATGACTGACATACGCCGGCGGGCGAAATCGAATGGAATTTCATCTAGCTTTTGAAAAGCTGATGGGTCAAATGTATTGTTTTCCTCTGTATGCTTAATAACAGCTTTATCTATTAAGTTTTTCAATCCAGTTTGATAGAAACTATTTAAATAGGCAAATTGCAAGACACGATTGCATTTATTTCCACTAGAATCTAAGTGACGAACAAGGACAACTTTATCTTCTGTTAAAGTTCCGGTTTTATCTGTACAAAGAATGTTCATAGCACCTAAGTTTTGAATAGAATTTAGCTGTTTTACAATTACTTTTTGTTTAGACATGTTAACGGCACCTTTAGCTAAATTAGCAGTTACAATCATTGGTAACATTTCAGGTGTAAGACCAACAGCAACGGCAATAGCGAAGAAGAAAGCTTCTTGCCAATCTCCCTTTGTGAATCCGTTAATGAGAAGGACGATAGGCGCCATAATAAGCATGAATGTAATTAAGAGCCAGCTTACTTTGTTTACACCTTTATCAAAGCTTGTTTCTACACGCTTTCCGATTACCTTATTTGCTAAAGAGCCGAAATACGTATCGGTACTTGTTGAGATGACAACAGCTTTTGCGCTACCACTTACAATATTTGTTCCCATGAAGCAAAGGTTTTCCATATCGAGTGGATTGTAATTTTTTTTCATGTTTTTCGGTAAGATATGCTTATTTTCTGTATGGTAGCAGTGTTCGTATTTTTCTATAGGAAGTGCTTCCCCTGTCAAAGAAGATTGATTAACAAATAAATCTTTAGCGGATACAACACGCACATCAGCTGGAACGATATCACCAGCTGAAAGGGAAATAATATCGCCAGGTACAAGCTCTTCAATTGGAATTTCTGTTGTGTAATTTCGATTTAAATTCGTTACATTTTTTGTTTCATGTACAAATCCATTTATTCTAAATACGCTCGCAGTTGTTCGAACCATAGCCTTTAACTTATCGGCAGCTTTTTGAGAACGAAATTCTTGGGAAAACCGAATCGTTGCACTAAGTAGTACCATTGCAGATACGACAATTGTTCCTTGTATGTCATCTGTGAAAAAGGAGAGTGCTCCAAGAGCTAATAAAACGAAAATAAATGGATTTTTAAATGCCAGCAGAAATTGAATGTACCACGGCGCCATTTTATTATGAGCTATTTCGTTCGGACCGTAAAAAGAAAGTCTACGAGCCACTTCTTGTTTAGATAATCCATCTTGTGTTGTTTCTAGAAGTTTTAACGCAGAGATTACATCTTGTGTTGCAACCTCCACTAATAATTCGTTATTTGTTTTCATGCTATCTTGCTCATAAGCATGCTTTGTTTCTTGTCTTTGTAAATTAAACATCGGTAGTTCCTCCTCTGTCATGAAGGAGGAAACAATCTGTTACCTAACTAACTATTTGAAATGGTGAGGAACAGTTTCTTTCCTACCTACATGATGAAATATGAATGTAAAACGTATGGGTATCTGGGCCGAATCATCAATTGCCAACTGTTCCTCACCTCCGTACAATTTAGTAGTTTCTGAATATGCTATGTTTGTTTCATAGTAAGGTGCATATAGACGTAAAAAGACCTTTACTCAAAACGAGTAAAGGTCTGAATTCGCAGTTAAAAGAGTCCACAACAAAGACTGCTAGTAGACATAAATAAAAACAGTTTTTGTGTATGACAAAATACATGCACCTCTCCCTCGTTGAGTTTTAGCACTGTATAGCATAGGTACTGAAACCAGCTACGTTAAAAAAGGCCTTCATTCCGACCTTTCCTGTTGACCCATTGGCGTCTCTCGACATTTTTGGGCAGCAGCGTTTCTCTATACAGGAGCCTCACCTAACAGAGACCATATTCAATTACATGTTGAATGTTAGCACTGTAAAATCGTAGTGTCAATATCTTTTTTATCTGTGTTTTTAAAATATTAAATGGATTTATAATAGATATATGGGATGAAATACATGATATTAATTATAAATAATGTGGAAAATAAATATTTTTATAAAAGGGGAATTTGTAATGGTACCACAAAATTTTATTATAAATATTGAGAATCAAAAGTGGTTGTTTAATGAGCAGGAAGATTTATGTTCTCACGGGGAAATTTATTTAAATGTGGATGGAACGATTATTACACAAACAGGTATGGATGAGGAATGGGGAATAAGTGAATCAGCTCTAGCTCTGTTACGAACTTTAGATAAAGAATATATTTGTGATATTGAAAATGAAGAGGGGCTTATTTTGCACGGATGTGGCACTATGCTCATGTTAGGATGCCCAATTTTAATTCATTGGACTATAAACCATATAGGTGAAAATGTGGTTTTAAAGGATTTTGTCAAAGTTATTTCTACTGATCAAAAGGCTATATACTATGAAGGGCTTCATATAGAAGTAAATGAAAATGAATATAGAAAACAAATTGTTTCTTTTGCGCTACAAGCAAAAGAATTATTCAATAAATCAAGTGAAAAGATAATTTTAGATGAGTTTGATCAAAGTATGTATACAGACTTGTGGACGGAATATAATCATTTGCTAAATAAGTATAAATAAAAAAGCACTGTAACCAGTGCTTTTTTATTATAGATTACGAGATTGTAGGGTTTTCAAAAATAACAATCTCTGAACTGTTTGTAGTTGAAACGCGTTGGGCGTAATATGTTAAAGCTGAAGAAATATATGCTGGTAACGTATCATTTGTATGTGATGTTGTATATTCATGGATTAATTCCTTTAAAGTTGTCCATTCTAATTGTGCTGGGTGATCAGACACGAAAGAACTTACCCAGCGATCAAATGAAGATGAAAAATCAGTTTGTAAACGAAATACTTCTTTCATAATAAAACGCTCCCTTAAAATGTAGTATAATCATTTTAACACAAAACACGAACGATTGCTAAATTTTTTAAGTATAACGTTCGTGTTATATAGTTGTCTAGATGATTGGTTATGTAAATTCAATTTGCCATTTGAAATAACATTCCGTAAGATGAGAGATAGAGTATATTTAGAGCTGGAGGAAAGAAAGTGGAATTTGTATTTTTAGGAACTGGTGCAGGTGTTCCTTCAAAAGGAAGGAACGTTTCAGCAATTGCTTTACAATTGTTAGAAGAACGAGGACAAACTTGGTTATTTGATTGTGGCGAGGCCACGCAACATCAAATATTACATACATCTGTACGTCCGCGCCGCATTGAAAAAATATTTATTACGCATTTACATGGCGATCATATTTTTGGATTGCCTGGTTTATTAGGTAGCCGTTCATTTCAAGGAGGAACTACGCCTTTAACGGTGTATGGACCGAAAGGAATTAAACAATTTATTGAAGTGGCATTATCGGTAAGTACGACACATGTGAAATATCCACTTGAAGTTGTGGAGATAACAGAAGAAGGTACCGTATTTGAAGATAATGAATTTTATGTAGAAACGAAAAGATTGTCACACGGTATAGAATGTTTTGGATATCGTATTGTAGAGAAAGATATACAAGGTGCTCTTTTAGTTGATAAGTTGCTTGAGATGGGTGTGAAACCAGGTCCAATCTTTAAACGTTTAAAGGATGGAGAAGTAGTTGAATTAGAGGATGGCACGATATTAAATGGAAATGAGTTTATCGGCCCACCTCAAAAAGGAAGAATTATTACTATCTTAGGTGATACGCGATATTGCGAAGCAAGTAGGGAGCTTGCGCAAGATGCAGATGTACTTGTCCATGAAGCGACTTTCGCAGCAGAAGATGAGCAACAAGCGCATGATTATTTTCATTCCACATCTAAGCAAGCTGCGAGCATTGCACTTCAGGCAAATGCGAAGCGATTAATCTTAACTCACATTAGTTCTCGCTATCAAGGAGATACATATAAGGAATTATTGAAAGAGGCAAGAGAGTTGTTTTCTAATACAGAAATAGCGACAGATTTGAAATCATTCCCAGTAGAAAAATAATAATTTTGTAAAAAATGGTAACGGTGGGTTACCATTTTTTTATGTCTAAAAAAATTTAAAAATAAAACTGTTATTATTTTATACTTATACTTGGATGATACAGAAAATTAGAATGGTTTGAATATATACGATAAAAATACGAAATAATGATTATTTAGAAAAACTGTTATATAAGTCAGATGACATACAAGTGATACAAATAGCAGGAATGGACTTTTATTCAGAACTTTTAAAATTCAACAAAAGTAAGCGTTTTATAAAAAACAAGCTATAATGAGGGCAGATTATAATTTATGATAAGTCACATGCTTTTTAGTTATTATCGTAACAAGTGAAGTTGACTAAACCATGAGAGAGTAACATGAGAATTATAATAGGAAAGATATCGCTTGTTTATGCTATCCTTGCAATGGCTTCTGTGTTAAACTTTGGATTGCTACCAGACTTTATTGTGGATTATCTTATATCATTTTTTAATGAAAATAATGCTAAGATTCTTATGTATTATTATAACTGGTATTATTTCAGGTTATATTGGATTACTTTTATTTAAAAATTATCCAATTCATACAGCAGAACAAATTCGTGGTACAACTGGAAAAGCGACAGATGTAGCAGGTTAATAGAATAGTAGAATAAATTTTTGCATAGAGGTTTAGGGGGAGTTATGATGAAGTATCGCTCAGTATTTGATATTATCGGTCCAGTTATGATTGGACCATCAAGTTCACATACAGCAGGCGCGGCAAGAATGGGGCAAGTTGCTCGCCAGCTGTTTCGTCATGAACCAGAAAGAGTAAGCATTTCGTTATATGGATCATTTGCAAAGACGTATCGAGGGCATGGTACGGATGTAGCACTAATCGGTGGAATATTAGGATTTGAAACAGATGACTTACGTATTCCAGAGGCGCTAGAAATAGCAAAAGAGCGCGGAATTGAAGTGGAATTCATTGAAGAAGATGCCAATGCACCTCACCCAAATACAGCGAAAATTCGTTTGTATAAAGGTGAAGAAGAAATTGAAGTTGTTGCTTGCTCAATTGGTGGCGGTAAAATTGAAGTTGTAGAATTAAACGGATTCGATCTTCAATTATCAGGCACAAGTCCAGCACTACTTATTGTAAATAACGATCGCTTCGGTGCTATTGCAGCAGTAGCTTCAATCCTTGCGAAACATGAAATTAACATTAGTACAATGAGTGTTTCTCGTAAAGAAAAAGGAAGAAGAGCGCTTATGGTCATCGAAACAGATGAATTATTAGCAGATGAAGTGATTGAAGAAATAAACGCGCAACAAAATATTTGTCAAGTAACTATTATGGAATAATTGCAGGGGGGACACACCATGTTTCGGAACGCAGCGGAACTAGTGGCGCAAGCTAAAGAACAAAATGTAAAAATCGCAGAAATTATGATTCAATGTGAAATGGAAACAAGAAGTATTTCACGTGAAGAAGTAATTGCTGGTATGGAAAAGAACTTAGTCGTAATGGAGCAAGCAGTAGAACGTGGTATTCGCGGAGTGAAATCACCAACTGGTTTAACTGGCGGAGATGCTGTAAAAGTTCAGGCGTATATGAATAGCGGAAAAGGCTTATCTGGAGATACGATTTTGGACGCGGTGAGTAAAGCTGTTGCAACAAATGAAGTAAACGCGGCGATGGGAATTATTTGTGCAACACCAACAGCAGGGTCTGCTGGAACAGTGCCAGGTGTACTGTTTGCACTGCAAGAAAAATTAAAACCGACACGCGAAGAGATGATTGAATTTTTATTTACAGCAGGAGCTTTCGGTATGGTTGTTGCGAATAATGCTTGTATTTCCGGCGCGGCAGGAGGTTGCCAAGCTGAAGTAGGTTCAGCAAGTGGAATGGCAGCAGCAGCTGCAGTTGAGATGGCTGGTGGAACGCAAGATCAAGCAGCTACAGCGATGGCGATTTCATTAAAGAATATGCTTGGTTTAGTATGTGATCCTGTTGCAGGACTTGTAGAAGTACCTTGTGTAAAACGTAATGCAGCAGGAGCTGCAAATGCGATGATTTCAGCAGATTTAGCATTAGCTGGTGTAACGAGTACAATTCCATGTGATGAAGTAATTGAGGCAATGTTTAGAATCGGACAAACGATGCCAGTAGCACTTCGTGAAACAGCTGAAGGTGGACTTGCAGCAACGCCGACTGGTCGTCGCCTGCAAGAAGAGATTTTTGGGAAGAACAATAACTAAGTGTAATTATAGAAAAAGGAGCTCAAATAAACTTGAGCTCCTTTTTTTATTTTTCTTTTGTTAGTTGTTCTAATGTTTTTCCAAGATTATGTGATCGTTCCGTTGCCTGTGTAATACAAGAAATAAGTGCTTGTTGAAATTTATGTTCTTGTAATACTTCAATGCCTGCCTCGGTCGTTCCGCCAGGCGAAGTAATTTCCTTTCGCAAAACAGAAGGGTGTTTTTCGCTTGCTTTTAGCATTTCAGCAGCACCAATCATCGTTTGAAGAATAAGTGATTTTGCAACATCTTCTTTTAAACCAATTTTTTTTGCAGCTTCTTCCATAGCTTCCACTACGTAATAAATATAAGCAGGTCCACTTCCGGATAATGCAGTGACAGCATGCATATCTTCTTCCTCTACAACAGAGACGAGACCAATCGTTTCAAATAAAGATGTTGCAGTGCGAATATGTTCCGCTGTTGCATGTTTCGAAGGGGAGATAGCGGTAGCTGATTTTAAAATGGCTGCGGATGTATTTGGCATTGCACGAATAATTGGAACGTCTTTTTGAAGTAGTTTTCTAATTGAGTGAGTAGAAACACCTGCTAGTAATGAAATAATAAGCACGTTATTATTTATGTATTCTTTAAAAGGGATAAGCGCCTCTGCAACATCCTTTGGTTTCATTGCTAGAAAAAGAATATTTGCATCAGTAAGTAATTCTTTTTTATTATGAGTACCTTTGACACCGTATTTTTTATGTAGCTCTTGTAATCTTGTCTCGTTAGAACGATTACTTACAGTAATTTGTTCACATTTAACAACATTTGCATGTAACAAGCCACCAATAATAGCTTCAGCAATAGAGCCTGCACCGAGAAAGGAAATGTTTTGAATAGACATGATGTTCCTCCTTTAATTTTGGTTAGAAATTCTTATAAATGTACATACATTCGTTTTTTTATAGGAAACACCTCTTTTTATCTGAAAATAATGACAAATATATATAGAAGTTGTAAACTGAAGAAGTATTCATTTTTGAACCGGAAAGAGACAGGGGGGCTAAGCATGACGGCGATTCACCGAATGGAGATTCCTGTACCATTTGCAGTGGAAACTGTGAATGTGTTTTTAGTTGAGGGGGAGACATTAACATTAATTGATACAGGGACGAATACAGAAGAGGCAAGAAATGCGTTAGAAAGTCAATTAGGTACATTAGGACATACGATAGAAGATATTGAAACAGTAGTCATTACGCATCATCATGCAGATCATTGTGGACTTTTAAATATATTTTCTGAGAAGACGAATATTATTGGACATCCTTGGAATGAGCCTTGGATCACACAAAATCCAGAGTTTTTAAAGCGGTATCATGAATTTTTTAGAGAGACGGCCTTACAGTTTGGTGTGCCAGCAGCATTTTTGAAAGACGATTCGTTATTGACGACGAGGACACTTAAATATTCTTGTAATAGATCGTTAACGCATACTGTGAGAGAAGGAGATCGTATTAATTCTTTGCCTGGATTTACAGTGCTTGAAACACCAGGTCATGCTTCTACTCATATTTCTTTATATAGAGAATCTGATGGAATATTAATTGGTGGAGATGCTCTCATTAGTCATATTTCTTCGAATCCAATACTAGAACCACCATATGAAGGGCAAACAGAACGGGCACGCCCATTACTACAATATAATCAAACATTACAGCGTTTAAGCGAAATGAATATTTCACGCATTTTATCAGGGCATGGGGAAGATGTTCTAAATGTGAAACAACTTATTGAAACGAGATTACAAAAGCAAGAAACACGTGCTTTTAAAGTACTTGAGTTATTAAAGGAAAAACCAATGACAGCATTTGAAGTATGTGTAAAACTATTTCCGGTATTATATAAAGAACAATTACCACTTACTATTTCAGAAACGGTTGGACAATTGGACTATTTAGCATATAATCAACAAGTGATGATTGATGAGTCATCGCAACAATTGATTTATTATGCAAAGTAGGTGACAGCAATGACAGGACGTTTACAAAATAAAGTAATCGTCATTACAGGTGCTTCTAGTGGGATTGGTGAGCAAGTTGCAATGCAAGTTGCAGCACAGGGAGCGACTCCAGTATTAATGGCTCGAACAGAAGAGAAACTACAAGCGTTAGTAGACAAAATTAAAGAAACTTATAATACGCCTTGCTATTATTATGTATTAGATGTAAGTGAAGAGATGGAAGTACAGTCTGTTTTTTCAAAGGTATTACAAGAAGTGGGACGTATTGATATATTAGTAAACAATGCGGGATTTGGTATTTTTAAAACGTTTGAAGATGCGTCAATGGGTGAAGTAAAAGATATGTTCCAAGTAAATGTATTTGGATTAGTAGCATGTACGAAAGCGGTACTACCTTATATGGTAAACAAGAATGAAGGACATATTATTAATATTGCTTCACTTGCTGGAAAAATTGCAACTCCGAAATCGAGTGCTTATGCAGCAACGAAACATGCCGTATTAGGATTTACGAATAGTTTACGCATGGAATTAGCGAATACAGATATTTATGTTACAGCAATTAATCCAGGTCCGATAGATACAAACTTTTTTGAAATAGCGGATCAATCTGGTACATATGTAAAGAATATGGGACGTTACATGTTAAAACCAACATACGTAGCAGAACAAATCGTAAAGTCGATGCACACGAAAAAACGTGAAGTAAACTTACCGAAGTGGATGGGAATTGGCCCGAAACTTTATGCTTTATTCCCAGGTTTATTTGAACGTGTAGCAGGTAAATCATTAAGTAAAAAATAGGAGATTTCCATATGGAAATCTCCTATTTTTTATTATTTTCCAGTTACATAATCATAAACAATATCCTCAATTTCCTCGTATAAATCAATTTCAATATTTGAATGAGTCACCGTTTGAATATGTTTCACTAGCATTTCCTGATCTTCTTTTGATATTGGACTGCATTGATATTGTTGAAAACTTTTTATAATCATTTTCTCAATTAATTTTTCGTTCATATTTTTCCCCGCCTGTATGTACGTATGTATTGTTCTATTGTACTTGAAGTGAAATAAAAAAACTACTATGCACTATTTTTGTATAAAAATCCGGTTGAGTATATTATTTTTCTAATAAAATTAAGTTTTTTTAGAATTAAAAATTTATAAATATTTAATTGACTCTATAAATATACAATATTATAATCATACTTAATTTAAAGAATCGATATGAGGAGGAACTTATGAAAGTCGCAATTATTGGAGCCACTGGATATGGGGGCATTGAGTTAATTCGTTTATTAGAACAACATCCATATTTTTCGATAGCATCTCTCCATTCTTTTTCACAAGTTGGTGAGTGTATAACAAATGTATATCCGCATCTTCGAAATGTCCTTTTTCATACGTTACAAGAAATTGATGTGGAGACGATAGGAAAAGAAGCAGAAATCGTATTTCTAGCAACCCCAGCAGGAGTATCGGCGGAGTTAACTCCCAAGTTATTAGCAGAAGGTTTAAAAGTAATTGACCTATCTGGAGACTTTCGTATGATAGATCCTTCGTCATATGAACTGTGGTATAAAAGGCCAGCAGCGAAAGAAGAAATTCTTAGAAAAGCAGTGTATGGGTTAAGTGAATGGAAAAGGACTGGGATTCAAAAGGCAAATTTAATTGCAAACCCAGGATGTTTTGCTACAGCCACATTGCTAGCGATAGCGCCGTTAGTACGTAGCGGCATGATTGAAGAAGATTCGATTATTATTGATGCGAAATCAGGGGTATCAGGAGCAGGTAAAACACCAACAACAATGACTCACTTTCCTGAGCTATATGATAACTTGCACATTTATAAAGTGAATGAGCATCAGCACGTTCCAGAGATTGAGCAAATGCTTACAGAATGGAATAGTGGATCACAGCCAATTACATTTAGCACACATTTAATACCGATATCACGAGGAATCATGATTACACTTTATGCAAAAGTAAAACAAAAGATGGAAATAAAGCAACTTCAAAAATTGTATGAAGAAACGTATGAACAATCGCCTTTCATCCGAATTTGTACGCAAGGGAAATTTCCAAGTCCAAAAGAAGTGAGAGGCTCAAATTATTGTGATATTGGCATAGCTTACGATGAAAGAGCTGAAAGAGTTACGGTCGTTTCTGTTATAGACAATATGATGAAAGGCGCGGCTGGGCAAGCGATTCAAAATGCAAACATAATAGCGGGACTAGAAGAGACAACAGGTTTACAACATATGCCGCTTTATGTATAAGGGGGACATGATGATTAAAGTAGCGTCTATTACAAAATTAGAAAATGGTTCAATTGTAACGCCGAAAGGCTTTTCGGCAATTGGTACTGCAAATGGTTTAAAAAAGGAGAAAAAGGATTTAGGTGCCATCGTTTGTGATGTACCAGCATCATGTGCCGCTGTGTATACAACGAATCAAATACAAGCAGCTCCTTTGCAAGTAACGAAGGATAGTATAACGGCAGAAGGGAAGTTACAAGCAATTATCGTTAATAGTGGAAATGCAAATGCTTGTACTGGAATGAAAGGATTACAAGACGCATACGAGATGCGCGCATTAGGGGCGGAACATTTTGGGATGAAAGAAAATTACGTTGCAGTAGCTTCAACAGGTGTAATTGGTGTTCCACTGCCGATGGATATAATCCGAAAGGGAGTTGCAACTCTTATACCGACGAAGGAAGAAAGTGAAGCATATTGTTTTTCTGAAGCAATTTTAACGACGGATCTTATAACGAAAGAAACTTGCTATGAAATGATTATTGATGGGAAGAAAGTGGCGATTGCGGGTGTTGCAAAAGGTTCAGGGATGATTCATCCGAATATGGCAACGATGCTTAGTTTTATTACGACAGATGCTCATATAGAGCATGACGTATTGCAAACAGCGTTATCACAAATAACGAATCATACATTTAATCAAATTACGGTAGATGGAGATACTTCTACGAATGATATGGTCATCGTTATGGCAAGTGGATTATCAGAAACAAGGCCGATAAATATGGAACATACAGATTGGGAAACTTTCGTAGGTGCTTTACAGAAGGTATGTGAAGATTTAGCGAAAAAAATTGCGCAAGATGGTGAAGGCGCTACGAAGTTAATAGAAGTAAATGTGCTAGGAGCTCAAACGAATGAAGAGGCAAAAAAAATTGCAAAGCAAATAGTCGGTTCGAGTCTTGTGAAAACAGCAATACATGGTGAAGACCCAAACTGGGGGCGAATTATTAGCAGTATTGGACAAAGTGAAGTAGTTATTAATCCGAACACAATTGACATTACTCTTCAATCTATATCGGTATTAAAAAATAGTGAGCCTCAAATATTTTCTGAAGAAGAAATGAAAGAGAGATTACAAGAAGATGAAATAGTGATTAATGTGTACTTACATTTAGGGGAAGAGACAGGATCAGCTTGGGGCTGTGACTTAAGCTATGAATATGTGAAAATAAATGCTTGTTATCGTACATAAGGAGAGAGAAGATGAGCGATTATATTGTAGTGAAATGCGGCGGTAGTATGTTGAATCAATTAAATGATGTGTTTTTTGATTGTATAAAGAAATTACAGCAGAAGTATAAAGTAGTGATTGTCCATGGTGGTGGGCCAGAAATTGATGCCAAATTAAAAGATTGTAACATCAACGTAGAAAAAAGAGATGGATTACGCGTAACACCAAAAGAAGTTATGGATGTTGTTCAAATGGTGCTATGCGGAAGTACGAATAAAAAACTCGTAATGAATTTACAAAAGCATAATTTACTTGCTGTAGGTTGTTCAGGGTGTGACGGCAATTTACTTCAAGTTCAACCTGTCAGCGAGGAGATAGGATATGTGGGAGAAGTAAGTTATGTCGAAACGTCCTTATTAAAAGGGCTAATGAATATGAATTATATTCCTGTTATTGCTCCAATCGGGATAAATGGTAATGAAATTTATAACATAAATGCGGACAATGCTGCAGCTGGGATTGCGGCCGCGTTAGGGGCAAAAGAGCTTATTTTTATTACGGATGTAGATGGAATATTACATGAAGGGAATTTGGTAAAGGAAACGGATGAATCTGAAATTGCAATTTTTATAGAAACAGGTGTTATTACAGGTGGGATGATTCCGAAAGTACAGGCGGCACTAGCATCATTAAAAATGGGAGTGCAAAAGATAAGTATTGTGAATGGTACAAAAGATTTTACTGAGGTTACGGGAGAGTGTATTGGAACGACGGTAACGAAAGGTGTGAGTATTGCATGACGAGTCATCTTTTTCAAACGTATGGCAGAAGAACTATTGAGTTTGTAAAGGGAACTGGAACGAAAGTTATTGATAATAAAGGTAAGCAATATTTAGATTTTACATCAGGAATTGGCGTATGTAATTTAGGACATTGTCACCCTACTGTTCTCAAAGGTGTACAAGAGCAACTTGATGATATATGGCATATATCTAACCTGTTTACAAACAGCTTACAAGAAGAAGTTGCGTCATTATTAACAGAAAATAGAGCATTAGATTATGTGTTTTTCTGTAATAGTGGGGCAGAGGCAAATGAAGCGGCTTTAAAGTTAGCACGTAAGCATACTGGAAAATCTCTCGTCGTAACATGCCAGCAGTCTTTTCACGGTAGAACATTTGGAACGATGAGTGCAACAGGCCAAGATAAGGTAAAAGAAGGATTTGGTCCATTACTTCCATCTTTTTTACATATCCCTTTTAACGATATTAAAGCATTAGAGGAAGTAATGAATGAAGAAGTTGCGGCGGTAATGGTAGAAGTAGTTCAAGGAGAGGGAGGAGTAATACCTGCTGATCTATCTTTTTTGAAAGAGATTGAAACATTATGTAATAAGTTCGGTTCCTTATTTATTATAGACGAAGTACAAACGGGGATAGGAAGAACTGGAACACTATTCGCTTATGAACAAGTGCGAATAGAGCCTGATATCGTTACCGTTGCAAAAGCACTTGGGAATGGGATTCCTGTCGGAGCAATGATTGGCCGGAAAGAGCTCGGAACGTCGTTTACTGCAGGATCACACGGTTCAACTTTTGGCGGGAATTACATCGCGATGGCTGCAGCGAAAGAAGTATTGCAAGTAAGTAAAAGACCATTGTTTTTAAAAGAAGTACAAGAAAAAGGCGAGTATGTATTAGAGAAGTTGCAAGAGGAATTACAGCATGTCGAATGTATTCAAAATATACGTGGTAAGGGGCTTATGATTGGGATTGAGTGTAAGCATGAAGTTGCAAGTTTTATAGAACAACTAGAAAACGAAGGACTTCTCGTATTACAAGCAGGCCCTAATGTTATAAGACTATTACCGCCACTCATTGTCACGAATGAAGAGTTAGAACAGGCAGTATATATAATAAAAAAAGTAGTTTGTACAAAAAACGTATCAATCATATAAGGGGGAAGTTTCATGTCAACTTTACAAGTACCGAAATTAAATACGAAAGATCTTTTAACACTAGAAGAATTAACGAAAGAAGAAGTTATTTCTTTAATTGAGTTCGCTATATATTTAAAAAAGAATAAGCAAGAGCCTTTATTACAAGGCAAAATATTAGGGCTTATTTTTGATAAGCATTCAACTCGTACTCGTGTATCTTTTGAAGCGGGAATGGTACAACTCGGGGGACATGGTATGTTTTTAAGTGGGAAAGAGATGCAAATGGGAAGAGGAGAAACCGTTTCAGATACTGCGAAAGTATTATCGCAGTATATTGACGGGATCATGATACGTACATTCTCACACGCGGATGTAGAAGAGCTTGCAAAAGAATCGAGTATTCCTGTTATTAATGGATTAACGGATGACCATCATCCTTGTCAAGCATTGGCAGACCTCATGACGATATATGAAGAAACAAATACATTTAAAGGAATAAAATTAGCTTACGTAGGTGACGGAAATAATGTATGTCATTCATTGTTGTTAGCTAGTGCAAAAGTTGGAATGCATATGACTGTTGCAACGCCTATAGGGTATGAACCGAATGAGGAGATTGTAAAAAAAGCGTTAGCGATTGCCAAGGAAACAGGAGCTGAAATTGAAGTTTTGCATGATCCTGAATTAGCGGTGAATGAAGCAGATTTCATTTATACTGACGTTTGGATGAGCATGGGGCAAGAGGGCGAAGAAGAGAAATATTCTTTATTTCAACCTTACCAAATCAATAACGAACTTGTTAAGCATGCGAAACAAACATATCGTTTCTTACACTGTTTACCTGCCCATCGTGAAGAAGAAGTAACAGGCGAAATTATAGATGGACCACAGTCTATCGTATTTGAGCAAGCTGGTAATCGATTGCATGCTCAAAAAGCGTTATTAGTGAGTTTATTTAGAAATGTAGAAGAGCCTTCCTAAAAGGGAGGTTTTTTTATATTAAAATGTCGGATGTATATTTGGTTAACCATTTCGATATCATTTATAATAAAAGAGAAAACTAAATTTGTTTTTCAGAGTGTGTAAGGACATACTACATATAAAAATATAGTTAAAGAGATGATGAGGGTGAAAACAACTAAGAAAACATATTCGTTTTTTCAGCGGATGTGGAGAATATTAAAGTTTCAATATTATAAGTTGCTTCGATCGCCAGAAGGCGCAAAGAAAGTATCGTTAGGGTTTGCTATAGGATTCGGCTTAGAAATGTTAGTCATTTATACGGCATCGCTCGTATATGTAATATTTTATCCAATCGTCAGGTTAGCAAAGGGATCTTTTCCTGCGGCAGTTATTGGCAATATTATTGGGAAAATATCGTTTCTCCCAGTATTTTTATTTCCGCTTGCGTATGCGCTAGGAAAAATGATTTATCCATTCCATGTACAGAAAATTCATCATGAACCATTTACGATATCGGACTTGTTTTCAAGTCACATTTTTACGATATTAAAGAGCTTATTACAAAGTGAAGTGTATGTATTAATTGGAATGACGATTTTAGGAGTTGTGTTTGGTCTCATTTCGTATTTCGTTGTGCATTATTTATACGAAAAGAACCGTAAGTTACGCTTGAAGAAAAGGAAGAAACGAGTGAGAGAACCACTTGTACAATTATAAACAATGTCACATCCATTTTCTCCTTTGAATATGTTTAAGAAAAAGGAGGAGAGGATAATGTATTATTATTACGTACCTCAAGTATATCCATATGTAAATTATTATCCGGTTTATGATACGAGTAGACAATACGAATTATATCGGCAACAACAATTACAGCAATTATCACAAATACCACAATTACCACAACAACAGCCTACACAGGAAAAAAAACCATATTTAACAACATGGCCATATTCCAATGTGTACTATGGTAACTATTACGAATCATAAAGCTGCTTCTATTTAGAAGCAGCTTTATACGTTTGTTTTCAAAATTAAATTTTGAATGGTTTGAAGAGAATGAATGAGCTTTTCGCGCTCTTCCTCAGATAATGTTTGGAAATTTTCTTTTAGTTTGTCTAAAATGAATTGCTGATACTGATTTACTAATAATTTCCCTTCAGCTGTTAGGGAAATTAAAATGACCCGTCGATCTTTTTCGCTATAATGACGCTCTATTAGTTCTTCTTGAATAAGTTTGTTTAATAGAGGTGTCATGTTAGGCCGTGAAATCGCTAGCCGCTTGCCGATTTCGGAAACTGCTAATGTGCCGTTTTCATGCAAAAGCAGTAATACTTGTGTATGTGATGGCGGCATATGTCTTTGAGAAGAAAATTCTCCAGGAAGCATAAATTTGCGATAAAAAAGAGGCACTAGCGAAAGAAGATGATCAACAATACGTTCCCACTCGCGTGATTCCATATAAAGGCCCCCTTCCACTATCATTGTAACAAAAAAGACATGTTATAAAAATAGAATTGTTTCATGGGAATTTTAATATTTGTAGGCCAATACTTTTTTTGTAAATGAATCGGCAATAATCGTATAGCCTTTATCATTTGGGTGTACTTGGTCAAAGAGCAATTCTTTTTTATCATTCGATATTAATTTACGAATTGGCAAAACGATAGATGGTTGATTCACTTTTGCAATGGAATAAACGGATTCATTCCAGCCGTCTAAAAACATATCTGCATAACTTGCGATGGAGTCATCGAGTTGTAACGGGTTATAGAGTTCAGAAAGAATGAGTAAAGCATCAGGATTTTGATCTCGGACTGTCTTTACAATATTTTTTACATCCGCTTCAAAATGAGCTTTTTCTTTATTTAACATTTTAATACCGTCTATAACACCGACATCACGATTTAAGCGAAATAAATTATTTCCCCCAATATTAATTGTAATGATATTTGCTGCTCTAATTTTTTGCTTTACATCTTCTGATTGAACTTTTTTAGCGAGACGATCTGTTGTAAGACCGTTTATCCCAAGGTTTTCTACAGTAATTGGTTTATGAATTTGTGCTTCTATTTGTTTAGAGGCTAATTCAGCAAATCCACCTTGTGTTGATCCATATCCTTTGGCGAGCGAATCACCTAGTACGAGATGATAAAAGGAATCGTTTGTTTGCTTATCAATCCAACTTGGAGTAGATGTTTTTTCTGTTTTTTCTTCGGGTTCATTTTGTTTTGTCTCGTCGTTCTTTTCAAAATAAGAATAAGAAATGATCAGAAGGAGGAGACAAACAATTGTTAAGATGACTTTTTTCATAAATTCATCCTCCTTGTAATTGGTAATTGTATCATATTCAGCAGTATTAGCAATGTAAGGGCATATTATATGTTTATGAAAAGTTTATAATAACTTTACAGAAAATTTGTTGAAGTTTGTCAAAAAATATTGACGATAGGAAAGAACTTTATATATGATAATGTCAGATAAGGTGAAACTTTAATTAGTGGGAGCTTTATTTCCTATTAATTGTTAGTCTTCATCAATCGGGCGTTTAAGGGGACTACTCGTTAGCGCAGGGTGAAATGAAAATTGTGTCTCTAATAGAAGAAAAAAGGTATGTGGTTAGAGACAGATAGGGATTCATTTCATTATTTCTGGTAATTGTATAAGGGGGATTTTTTGTGAAAAAGTCAAAAAAAATGCTAGCTGGAGCAACTCTTGCGATTGGTGTTATAGCACCGCAAGTAATGCCAGCAACAGCTCATGCAGATGAGAACACTGGGGAGAGTACAGTTAAATTACGAATTCTAGAAACATCAGATATTCACGTTAACTTAATGAATTACGATTATTATCAAACGAAAACAGATAATAAAGTAGGTCTCGTACAAACGGCAACACTCGTTAATAAAGCACGTGAAGAAGTGAAGAACTCTGTCCTATTTGATGATGGGGATGCATTACAAGGGACACCGCTTGGGGATTACGTAGCGAATAAAATAAAAGATCCGAAGAATCGTGTGGATCCTAGTTATACACATCCATTATATCGTGTAATGAATTTAATGAAGTATGACGTCATCTCTCTTGGGAATCATGAATTTAACTACGGTTTAGATTATTTAAAGCAAGTGACTAGTAAAACAAAAATTCCGGTTATTAACTCGAATGTCTACAGAGATGACCATGATGGTAATGATGAGAATGACGAGCATTACTTTGATAGACCATATCATATTTTAGAGAAAGAAGTAGTGGATGAAGCAGGCCAAAAACAAATAGTGAAAATTGGTGTAATGGGATTTGTTCCACCACAAATTATGAATTGGGATAAAGCGAATTTAGAAGGACAAGTAAAAGCAAAAGATATTGTGCAAACAGCGAAAAAATTAGTTCCGGAAATGAAGGCGCAAGGTGCGGATATTATAGTTGCACTAGCGCATTCAGGTGTTGATAAGAGTGGATACAACGAAGGAATGGAAAATTCATCGTTTTATTTAGCGACAGAAGTTCCTGGCGTAAATGCAGTATTAATGGGACATTCACATACTGAAGTGAAGGATGTATTTAATGGTGTTCCAGTTGTAATGCCGGGTGTTTTTGGTAGTAACTTAGGTATTATTGATATGCAATTGAAAAAGGTAAACGGAAAATGGGAAGTGCAAAAAGATCAGTCTAAGCCGCAACTTCGTCCGATTGCTGATAGTAAAGGTAATCCATTAGTAGAATCTGATCAAAAATTAGTTAATGAAATTAAAGATGAACATGAAAAGACAATCGAATATGTAAATACACATGTAGGTGAAACGAAAGCACCAATTAATAGTTATTTTTCATTAGTACAAGATGATCCTTCCGTACAAATTGTGACAAATGCGCAAAAATGGTATGTAGAACAAGAACTTAAAAAACCAGAATACGAAAAGATTAAAGATATTCCAGTTTTATCTGCAGGAGCACCATTTAAAGCAGGTGGCCGAAACGGTGCGACATATTATACTGATATTCCAGCTGGAACGTTAGCAATTAAAAACGTTGCAGATTTATACGTGTATCCAAATACGTTATATGCTGTAAAAGTAAATGGGGCACAAGTGAAAGAATGGCTTGAAATGTCTGCAGGTCAGTTTAATCAAATTGATCCAAAGAAAACAGAAGAACAGCCGTTAGTAAATATAGGCTATCCTACATATAACTTCGATATTTTAGATGGCTTAAAATACGAAATTGATGTAACACAACCGGCGAAATACGATAAAGATGGAAAAGTTGTAAATGCAAATGCTAATCGTATTGTAAATATGACATATGAAGGTAAGCTAGTAGCTGACAAGCAAGAGTTTATCGTCGCTACAAATAACTATCGTGGAAGTAGCCAAACGTTCCCAGGTGTAAGTAAAGGGGAAGTTGTATACCAATCACAAGATGAAACACGTCAAATCATTGTGAAGTATATGCAAAAAATAAAAGATATTGATCCAGCAGCTGATCAAAATTGGACATTTAAACCGATTGTTGCAGATAAATTAAATACAACATTTGATTCTTCACCAAATGCACAAAAGTATATAAAGAAAGATGGAAAGATTTCATATGTTGGACCATCTGAAAATGAATTTGCGAAATATGCAATTGATATAACGAAGAAGAATGATGATAAAGAAACTGGTGAAGGAAATCCAACGACACCGCCAACAGGTGGTGGAGAAAATCCGACGACACCGCCAACAGGTAATGGAGAAAACCCAACACCACCAACAGAAGAAGGTAATAATGGTAATGAACCAAAGCAAGATGGAAATAATACCGGATCTGGACAAACTACAACAGATGATCAAAATACAAAAGAAACAACAACAACTGTAAGTGAAAATAAAGAAGCTGAAAAAGATGAACGTGATTTACCGAAAACAGGTGCAAGTATTGCTTCTACAATTGGAGCTGGTCTTGCGTTTGTTGGAGCGGGATTACTTATGTTATTTAGAAGAAAGAAAGCGAATAGATAGTCGAGAAATATAAAAAGGATTACCGATTTGGTAATCCTTTTTGTTATATTATGAAACTGGTACTGCTTTTTCTTTTTTCCATGAAAGGCCGAATCCAGTAAAGCCGACGATAATGGTTACGACTGGACACGCTAAACAGAAGATTGCGTATGGCAAGTAATCGAATGTTGGAACGCTAAGAACGTTTGTTAAGAATACGCCACTGACACCCCATGGTACGAGTGGATTAATTACTGTACCAGCATCTTCTAATACTCGTGATAAATTACGACGTTCTAAACCGACTTCATCGTATTTATTAGCGAATGCTTGTCCTGTTAAAACGATGGATAAGTACTGCTCACCAAGTAAGAAGTTTACACCAATTGCAGTTGAAGCAGTAGAAATAATTAAGCGTGTACTAGTTTTTACGAAGCTAGAGATAATATTCATCAGCTGCGCTATAATACCCATTCCTTGTAATAATCCTCCCATACAAAGAGCTAGGAAAATAAGAGCAATTGACATCATCATACTTTGCAGGCCACCGCGAGATAATAAGCTGTCAATGTCTTTGATACCAGTTTTAGAAACGTAACCGTCTTGCATAATTTTTATTAAATCAGCTAAAGAAGTGCTAGGTTTAAAAATAAAGAGAATAATAATCCCTACCACAATTCCTGCAAGTAATGTTGGAACTGCGGGTACCTTTTTAAATGCGAATAGGAACAGTAATAAAATAGGAATCAGTGTAACGATAGAAATCGTTGCATTTTTTTCTAGTGTGTTAATAAATGCTGAGAAATCAACGTTTCCACCAGATCCGCTTCCTAAAATGAAAAATGCGATAAATGCAATAATGAAAGCTGGCACTGTTGTCCAAAGCATGTTACGAATATGTTCAAATAAATCTACACCTGTTACAGCAGGCGCTAAGTTTGTTGTATCAGATAAAGGAGACATTTTATCTCCGAAGAATGCACCAGAAATAATTGCACCAGCAATAAGAGCTGGATCGTATCCAAGGGCAGTACCCATTCCCATAAAAGCAAGTCCTACAGTTGCAGCAGTTGTAAAAGCACTACCGATACTCGTTCCAACAATTGCACAAACAACAAAAACAGTTGGAACGAAAATTTTTGGAGATACAAGCTGGAAGCCGTATACCATTAAAGTCGGAATAGTTCCAGCTGCGATCCAAACGCTAATTAATACGCCTACAAGTAAGAAAATAAATATAGATGGAATACCAGCTGAAATACTACTAATCATCCCTTTCTCCATAGTAGACCAAGAGATTCTCTTCAGGAATCCAAATGCTAATAAAAGAACGATACCAAATAAAATTGGGATGTGTGGTGAAACTTCTAATTGAATAACACTAAAACCAATACAGAAAAAGATAAAAATTGTTAAAAGAACAGACTCAATTTTTGAAACCATTGTTTTCCCCTCCTAAGTAATGTAAAATAGCTCTTTTTTATATAAAATTCGCCAATATTGTATATTTCCTTCTAAAATTTAGAATTTTATGACAAATTATCGGTAATTGTTAGTCCTTCTATATGATACGGAAATGATTGGATAAAAAAACGTCCCTGCATATAATTATGCAGGGACGAAGAAATCGCGGTACCACCCTAGCTTGTGAAATGAATGCGTCACAAAATAAAGGGTCATATGATATGCGCTTATAAAATAAAAAACGCCCCTGCAATATATGCAGGGACGAAAAATTCGCGGTACCACCCTAAATTGTGAAACAGTGTCGTTTCACCACTCTTTAGACATAACGGTCTATAACCGTCTTTCACTACTCCTCACGTTTCGTAAAAGAAGCTCCAGGGGGTAATTCATAATTCGCTCTGTACTGGTTCGCACCGACCACCAGCTCTCTGAAATCAGAAATCGAAATACTACTAAATCCTATCAACGCCGATTCATATGATGTTAGTTAAATTTTTATCATATTTTCATCTTACATGTCAATAAAAATATTAAATGTTTTTTTAGGGAAATAAAGGATAATTGTTTTTAAAGCTGTAAAAATGTACGTTATAATGAATTTGAAAGGGGGAGGAAAGAGTGAAGAAAAAAATAATTCTTTTTACCACTTTATTAGTTATTGGAGGAAGTGCTGGAATTTACACAGCTTTTGCGGCTGAATCAGAGCAGTTGAAACAAAAGCAAATACAACAGTCAGAAGCGAAGAAAGTAAAAGAAATAGAAGAGAAGAAATCAATGGAAAAAGCAGCAGAAAAACTAGGAGTTTCTACTGAGGGGAAAACAAAAGAAGAGGTTACGAAAGAAGTAAATACCGCTAGATTTGAGAAGCGTCATGATTTATTAATTGAGCACGCTAAGCAACTTGGAATTGATACAGAGGGGAAAAAAGATGAAGAAATTATTTTAGAAATTGGAAAGATACAGCATGGAAAGTAGAACAACTTATCGTATGATAAGTTGTTCTTTTTTAAGAACTATTTGATTTTAAAATAATTGACAGTCATTCGGATTTAATGTTAACTATATTTATAAACAAGTTAACATTAGGGGTGACAGTTGTGACAATAAATAGTAGAACGATTGAAAAATCATCTTATACATATGAAGAATTAGCAGAGAAAAATAAAGCTTACGTATGGCACCCATTTACACAAATGAAAGATTATTTAGAAGAAGATCCTGTCATTATTGAACGTGGAGAGGGAAGAAAACTATACGATGTAAATGGTAATGAATATTGGGATGGTGTTTCATCTATATGGTTAAATGTTCACGGACATCAAGTACCGGAATTAGATGAAGCAATTCGTGAGCAATTAAATAAAATTGCTCATTCTACTATGTTAGGACTTGCTAACGTTCCATCTATTTTATTAGCAGAAAAAATTATTGAGGTTGTACCAGATGGATTGAAGAAGGTATTCTATTCTGATTCAGGTTCTACCGCTGTTGAAATTGCAATTAAGATGGCTTTCCAATATTGGCAGCATAAAGGGAAACCAAAGAAACAAAGATTCGTTACATTAAAAGAAGCATATCACGGTGATACAATTGGAGCTGTTTCAGTAGGAGCAATAGACTTGTTTCACCAAGTGTATAGGTCGCTCTTATTTGATGCGATTAAAATGCCGTATCCATATACATATCGTTCTCCTTACGGAAATAATAAGGAGGAAATTGTAAAAAGCCATTTAGAAGAAATGGAAGAATTGTTGAAAGAAAAGCATGAAGAAGTAGCTGCCATCATTGTAGAGCCATTAATGCAAGGTGCTGGCGGAATGATTACAATGCCAAAAGGATATTTAAAAGGACTGCGCGATTTATGTACAAAGTACAATGTATTATTTATTACAGATGAGGTAGCGACTGGATTTGGGCGTACAGGGAAAATGTTTGCGTGTGAACATGAAAATGTGACGCCAGACATTTTAACTGCTGGGAAAGGTTTAACAGGTGGATATTTACCAATTGCAGTTACGGTAACGACAGATGAAATATATAATGCCTTCTTAGGAGAATATGAAGAACAAAAAACATTTTTCCATGGACATAGCTACACAGGTAATCCGTTAGGGTGTGCCGTAGCAATCGCGAATCTAGAACTATATGAAAAAACAAATTTAATAGAAGAAGTGGCACGTAAAACGGATTATGTGACAGCGCAATTAGAAAAGCTCTTTGCGTATAAACATGTAGGTGATATTCGTCAGTGCGGATTAATGGTTGGTATTGAGCTTGTGAAGAATAAGGAAACGAAAGAAGCGTTTGACTGGACAGAAAGAGTCGGTGTTCAAGTATGTAAACGCTCAAGAGAGCTGGGTATGATTTTACGACCGCTAGGTAACACGATTGTATTTATGCCACCACTTGCTTCTACTTTTGAAGAGATTGATGATATGTTACGCATTTTATATAAGGCAATCTCAGATGTTACGGAGGGAGAATAATGAGTGGTTTTTTCATAACAGCAACTGATACTGAAGTTGGAAAAACAGTAGTTGCAGGTGCTATAGCAGGTGTATTTAGAGAATTAGGATATAACGTAGGGGTATATAAACCGTTACAAAGTGGGCATGTTGCATCAAACCCTGAGGGAGATGCGGCAAGGTTAAAAGTACTATCAGGTGTACCGACACAAGAAAATGAAATTTGCCCTTATTCTATTGAAGAACCACTTGCTCCGAGACTTGCCATGAAAAGAGCTGGAAGAGTAGTAAAGTTAAAAGAAATTACTGATTACTATAATGAACTATTAAAAGAGTTTAATAGCTTATTTGTAGAAGGAGCAGGTGGGCTTGCTGTCCCATATACAGAAGATGCTTTAGTAATAGATTTTGCAACAGAATTACAGTTGCCTCTTATTGTAGTAGCTCGTCCTACATTAGGAACAGTAAATCATACAGTGTTAACGATTGCTTACGCAAAGGCGCATGGCTTAACCGTAGCGGGTGTCATTTTATCAGGTTGCAAAGAATGTGAAATGGAAAGAGTGCAAGAAAATAAAGAGATGATTGAAGAGCTGAGCGGGGTACCAGTTTTAGGATTATTACCATTCTTTGAAGGTGAGTTTACGAAAGAAGAAGTATTGGAATCTGCAAAAGAATATATTATGATTTCAAAATTAGAGGAGTTTATCCAAAATGAATCAAACGTGGCGGGCGCATCTTCAATCTAAATTACAACAATTACATGAGCAAGGGCAGTATCGAAATTTATATGTAACAGAGAAGGCAGAAGAGACTTGGCTTATTCGAGATAAAAAAAGGATGTTAAATTTAGCGTCAAATAATTATTTAGGGTTAGCTGGAGATGAAAGGTTAAAAGAAGCTGCTATTGCCTGTACAAAAAGATGTGGAACTGGAGCGACTGCCTCTCGTCTCGTTGTAGGAAATCATCCATTATATGAAGAGGTTGAGAGAAGCATATGTGACTGGAAAGGTACTGAAAGAGCTTTAATTGTAAATAGTGGGTATACGGCAAATATAGGTGCCATATCTTCTTTAGCCTCTCGGCACGATATTGTTTTTAGTGATAAGTTAAATCACGCAAGTATTGTTGATGGAATCATATTAAGCGGGGCAGAGCATAAAAGGTATCGTCATAATGATTTGGATCATTTAGAGAAGCTGTTGAAAACAGCGTCACCTGAAAAGCGGAAATTAATCGTAACTGATACCATTTTTAGTATGGATGGTGATACTGCTTATTTGAGAGATTTAGTACAGCTGAAAGAGAAATACGGGGCAATCATTATAGTCGATGAAGCACATGCGAGTGGAATATATGGAATCGGCGGAGCTGGGTTATCTCATATAGAAAAAAATCTTGCTCAAAAAATTGATATACATATGGGGACGTTTAGCAAGGCTTTAGGGTGTTATGGTGCGTATTTGACAGGTGATGAAATTTATATAGAGTATTTACAAAATATGATGAGAAGCTTTATTTTTACTACAGCTTTACCACCAAGTACGTTAGGAGCAGTGCAAAAAGCAATTGAAATTGTAAAAGAAGATAACGAAAGAAGAGAGAACCTTATAGCAAACGGAGAATACTTCAGAACTAAATTAAGGGATGCTGGTTTTGATATTGGGAATAGTTCAACTCATATTGTACCGATTGTAGTCGGTTCAAATGAACATGCTTTACGATTTAGTAAAAGGTTGCAAGAGGCAGGGATTGCGGCTATTGCAATTCGTCCGCCAACTGTGCCGGTTCATAGCTCTCGAATTCGCTTTGCAGTTACATCGCAACATACAATAGATGATTTAAAATGGGCTATTGATCGAATTATTCACATTGCGAAAGAAGAGGAGATTTTCGTATGAACGAGCTAAAGATTATTTTTATCCCAGGATGGGGAATGGAAGAGAATATTTGGGATTTAGTATTTCCGTATTTTAAAGGATACCCTGTTCAAAGCATAGATTGGCGTAATGTGAAAGAACGAAGTGAATTTGCGGAACGAATTGTAGATGTAGCGCATAATGACAACGTAATTTTAGTTGGATGGTCACTAGGAGCGTTAGCAGCAGTTGAAGCTTATAAAAAGATTCAGGCAAAAGGCATCGTATTAATTGGTGGTACTGCTAAATTTACAAATACGAGCGACTACAGTAACGGATGGAATGCTTTGCATGTAGAACGGCTGAAAAGGAATTTGGCGAGAAGGAAAGAAGATACGCTCAAGCGGTTTTATGAAAATATGTTTACGAAAGATGAGCTAAAAGAGAATAAAAACTTTGAAGACATTGTAGACCGTTTTAAAGGTGATTCTATTCAGTCTTTACAACTAGGTTTGGATTATTTAATAGAAACAGATATGAGAGAAGAACTAAAAGAAATTAAAGTACCTATACTACTTATTCACGGAGAACAGGATGTAATATGCCCATTGTCTGCGGCACGTAGTATGACGGAGAATAGCAGCAGCGAGCTGAAAGTAGTAAGTGATGCAGGGCATGCGTTATGTGTAACGAATTTTGAATATTGCGCAAATGAGATAATTCAATTTATAGAGGGGATACGACATGATCAACAAAACGTTACTACAAAAACGGTTTAATGGGGCAGCCGTATCTTACGATCGATATGCAAATGTACAAAAAAAGATGGCACATTCATTACTTTCAATCTTAAAGGAACGATATAGTGAAACGGCATCAATACGTATTTTAGAACTGGGGTGCGGGACGGGGTATGTAACAGAGCAATTATCAAAGTTATTTCCGAAAGCACATATTACAGCAGTTGATTTTGCTGAAAGTATGATTGCAATTGCGCAAACTAGACAAAATGTAAAAAATGTAACGTTTCACTGTGAAGATATTGAGCGATTACGATTAGAAGAATCATATGATGTCATTATTTCAAATGCTACATTTCAATGGTTAAATAATTTACAACAAGTGTTAAGAAATTTATTTCAACATTTGTCTATAGATGGGATATTACTCTTTTCAACGTTTGGACATGAAACATTTCAAGAATTGCATGCTTCGTTCCAACGTGCGAAAGAAGAAAGAAATATAAAAAATGAAACATCGATTGGTCAACGTTTTTATTCGAAAGATCAGTTGCTTCATATATGCAAGATAGAAACAGGGGATGTGCATGTTTCTGAAACATGTTACATAGAGAGTTTTACAGAAGTTAAGGAATTTCTACATTCTATTCGAAAAGTAGGAGCGACTAATAGCAATGAAGGATCATATTGTCAAAGTCCCTCACTCTTTCGTGCGATGCTGCGCATATACGAAAGAGACTTCACGGGAAATGAAGGGATAATGGCAACGTATCATGCTTTATTTATGCATATAACAAAAGAGGGGAAGAGATGAAATGAAACAAGTACAAACAAAAAGGGATTGGAAAAAACTTGCATACGACGTAGTGGAAGAGAAGATGATTACGAAAGAAGATGCAATAGCGATATTAGAAGCTGATGATACAGAAGTTCTAGAAATTATGAATGCAGCTTACATCATTCGTCATCATCACTTTGGTAAGAAAGTAAAATTGAATATGATTATTAATACGAAATCTGGATTATGTCCTGAAGATTGTGGATATTGCTCACAGTCTATTATTTCAGAAGCACCGATTGATAAATATGCATGGTTAACGCAGGAGAAGATTGTAGAAGGGGCACATGAAGCAATACGCCGTAAAGCAGGTACATATTGTATTGTAGCGTCTGGTCGTCGTCCGACGGATAAAGAGGTAAATCACGTAATTGGAGCAGTTAAGGAAATTCGTGAAACGACAGACTTGAAGATTTGTTGTTGTTTAGGTTTCTTAAATGAAGATCAAGCAGGACGTTTAGCGGAAGCGGGCGTGCATCGTTATAACCACAACTTAAATACACATGAAAATAATTACGATAGTATTTGTTCAACTCATACGTATGATGATCGTGTTGATACAGTTCAAAAAGCGAAACAAGCGGGCATTTCTCCATGCTCTGGAGCGATTTTTGGCATGGGAGAAACAATTGAAGAGCGTGCTGAAATTGCATTTGAATTACAACGTATAGATGCAGATTCTATCCCTTGTAATTTCCTTGTTGCTGTAAAGGGAACACCTCTTGAAGGGCAAAAAGAGTTAACGCCAGTAGAATGTTTAAAAGTACTGGCAATGATGCGTTTTGTAAACCCGACAAAAGAAATTCGTATTTCAGGAGGACGTGAAATCAATTTACGTTCTGTACAGCCAATCGGTTTATTTGCAGCAAATTCTATTTTTGTCGGGGACTACTTAACGACAGCTGGACAAGAGCCGACTGCAGACTGGGGTATGATTGCAGATTTAGGATTTGAGATTGAAGAGTGTGCATTATAAGATAGATGAAAAAGCAAACTTGTAAAAGGTTTTGCTTTTTTTGTAAATAAAATGTAATAAATAGTTGTGAACGCTTGATATTATTGGTTTTTGAGCGGAAAAAAGAATTTTTGTGGACGAATTTTCCAAGCCCTAGTTGTACATAGTAAATATGTAATTTATATTGGGTTGGAGGATTTTACATGTACAAATACATATTAGCGATTATGACTTGTTTAATTTTAATAAAAGCAATAAGTTCTGATCCAGTTAAGGCTGCTGAAAATCCTGAACAAAAAGAGATGCAACAAAGAATCGAACAACACTTTCGAACGAAAGCTGAACATTTTGGATTGAAAACGGAAGGAAAAGATTTAAAGGAAGTTAGAAAAGAAATTACTATTATAGAAGAAGCGAAAAAAAGAGAGAATGTATGGAGAACAGCACAAGCTCTTCATATAAAAACAGAAGGAAAAACGATGAATGAATTAATAAAAGATGTACAAAAAAAGGTGAAAAAATAAAAAGAGGCCGAAGCCTCTTTTTTTATGCCCATTGTTTTGATAAGTGAGCCATTTCAATTGCAGCAACAGCTGATTCATATCCTTTATTACCAGCTTTCGTACCTGCGCGTTCAATCGCTTGTTCAATTGTTTCTGTCGTTAATACGCCGAAAATAACTGGGATGTCCATTTGTAGTGATAAAGACGCAACACCTTTTGCTACTTCATTACAAACGTAATCGTAGTGAGTTGTAGCACCTCGGATTACAGTACCTAATGTAATAACAGCATCATACTTTCCGCTACTAGCCATCTTTTTAGCGATTAAAGGAATTTCAAATGCACCAGGAACCCAAGCAACATCAATATCATTTTCTTCTACACCGTGACGCTTTAATCCGTCTAAAGCGCCGCCAAGTAACTTGCTTGTAATAAATTCGTTAAAACGTCCAACAACAACTCCAACTTTTAATCCTGTACCAACTAAATGACCTTCGAATACCATAATAAATCTCTCCTTTAATTATAAGTTTAGTAAGTGTCCTAATTTGTTTACTTTCGTTTGTAAATACGATTTATTCTCTTCTTTTGCTGGCATTTGCAACGGTACACGCTCGACTACTTCTAAATCGTAACCTTGTAAGCCAGCAATTTTTCTTGGGTTATTCGTTAATAATCGTAAACTTTGTAAACCTAAATCTTTTAATATTTGTGCTCCGATACCGTAATCACGAAGATCAGCAGGGAAGCCGAGTTTTTCATTTGCTTCTACAGTATCGAATCCTTCTTCTTGCAATTTATAAGCACGAAGCTTATTAAGAAGCCCAATGCCTCTTCCTTCTTGTCTCATATAAAGAAGAACACCTTTTCCTTCACGCTCAATTTGAGCAAGTGCTGCATGGAGTTGTGGTCCGCAATCGCAGCGATGTGAACCGAATACATCTCCTGTTAAGCATTCAGAATGAACACGCACAAGTACCGGTTCACCTATTGAAATATCACCTTTTACAAGTGCGATATGTTCTTTCGTATCTAATGAGTTAGAATAGCCAATTGCGTGGAAAGTACCGAAATCTGTAGGTAATGTAATTTCCACCTCTCTCGTCACAAGTGTTTCATGATGGCGGCGGTAAGCAATTAAATCTTCTATTGTAATCATTTTTATATCAAATTGTTTTGCGCATTCTATTAAATCAGGTACACGTGCCATCGTGCCGTCCTCATTTATAATCTCGCAAATAACTCCAGCTGGTTCGGCACCGCATAGCTTCGCTAAATCAACAGCAGCTTCTGTATGACCTGCACGACGCAGGACACCGCCTTCTTTCGCAATTAATGGAAAGATATGTCCAGGTCGATTGAAATCAGCGCCTTTTGATGCGGGGTTTAACAATTCTTGTATCGTAGTTGCACGTTCGTGAGCGCTAATCCCTGTTGTTGTAGAAACATGGTCAATGCTCACTGTAAACGCAGTATGATGTGAATCTGTATTATGAGATACCATTGGTTCTAATTGTAGACGTTCTGCGTACCCTGCTGTAATCGGTACACAAACGAGACCACGGCCATGTGTAATCATAAAATTAATTGTTTCTGGTGTAATGTACTCTGCTAAAGCAATAAAATCGCCTTCATTTTCTCGGTTTTCATCATCACATACGATAACGACTTTACCTTGTTTTAAATCTTCTAGAGCTTCTTCAATACGATGAAACATTATGCTTCCCCCTTATAGAAATCCGTTTTCTTGTAAAAAGCTTTCAGTCATTGAACCTACTCGTTTTGTAGGTTTAGTAATAAAGCGTTCGATATATTTACCAATCATGTCACACTCAATGTTTACGATATCTCCGGCATTTTTTTCTCCAATGACAGATTCGCTTACTGTGTGCGGAATGAGTGAAATCGTTATGGAAGATTCGTCTATATCAAATATCGTTAAACTCGTTCCATCAACAGCAATGGATCCTTTATGCAAACAATAGCGCAGCAGTTCATCAGAAATTGCTATTTTGTAATAGACGGCATTGTAATGTTGTTTTTTATTTAAAATCGTTCCGATGCCATCAATATGTCCTGAAACGAAATGTCCACCGAATCGTCCGTTTGCAGCCATTGCTCGCTCTAAATTTACTTTAGAGTGCGGTTTAAGCATGCGAAGTGATGTCGACTGCATCGTTTCAGGCATTGCATCAACTGTAAATGAATTAGTTGTAAAGCTTGTTACAGTTAAGCAAATACCGTTCACCGCGATACTATCACCTAAGTGAACATCTGATAAAATTTTCTTTGCATGAATCGTTAATTTCATCGCTTCTCCGCTTTGTTGCATGTTTGCTATCGTTCCTAATTCGTCTACAATTCCTGTAAACATTCCGTCACCTCGTTTCGGGCATTCGCAACAATTTTTATATCATCACCAATTTGTTTCATCTCTTGAATTTTCAAGGAAAGTGCATCTTGTAATTTTGAAAAACCATTTCCTCCAAATAAAGTAGGAGCATCTTTCCCACCAATTAATTTCGGGCTTATATAGGTTACAATTTCATTAAAATTGTTTGTTTTTAAGAAACTTGCATGAATCGATTGGCCACCTTCAACGAATAGAGAAAGAATTTGTTTTTCTCCAAGAAAGGAAAGAAGGTCCTCAATTTCTATATGCTTCGTTTCCATTTGGAATATAGCTATATTTTTAGATTCATAAGAAGATATCTTCTCTTTCTTTACATCCTTACCGACAATAATCCATGTCGGTGCTAAACCATCTGTTATAACATGAGAAGATGGTGGTGTTCGTAAATGGGTATCTAAAACAACGCGAATAGGATGTTTCCCACCATTTGGAATTCTTGTTGTTAAATGAGGATTATCAGCTATAACTGTATTCACTCCAACAAGAATTGCATCATGTATATGGCGATATTGGTGAACATCAGCACGTGCTTCTTCACCTGTAATCCACTTACTTTCACCAGTTACAGTTGCTGTTTTTCCATCTAAGCTCATCGCTGTTTTGATTGTTACAAAAGGGCGTTTCGTTTTCATGTAGTGAAAAAAGTAGCGATTTAATAAAACTGCTTCTGCTTCAAGAACACCGGTAGTTACTTCAATTCTAGCTTCCTCTAATCTTCTTTTTCCGTTACCAGAAACGAGCGGATTACAATCGAGAGTAGCAATTACAACACGCTTAACTCCTTTTTCGATGAGCAATTCACAACAAGGTGGTGTTTTTCCAAAGTGGCTACACGGTTCCAGTGTTACATAAACGGTAGCGTCTTTGGCGTTCTGACCAGCCATTTGAAGGGCATGAACTTCTGCGTGTTCTTCACCAGCTCGTAAATGAGCTCCCATACCAACGATGTTTCCATCTTTTACAATAACAGCACCAACCATAGGATTTGGACTTGTTTGTCCTGATGTTCCTTCTGCTAACAGCAGGGCAATCCTCATATATTCTTGATCTGTCATTTTCTTCACCTCTCCTAAAAAAATCAAAAAACCCCAAGGATTTAATATCCTTGGGGTTTGGGAGACGTGATTTCTAGAAATATAGTTTGAATACGAAAGCATAGGAAAGAAACCTAACGATAATTGATATTTCTGCATAAGGAAAAAACCTAGCAAAATATCGAATTTTTAAACGCTAGTTGTCTCTTTTTATTTCAGTATAAAAAATAAGTATAGAAAATTAAACATATATAAAGAATCAAAATGAATCTTTAAAAATATGCATACTGAAATAAAAGTGTATTCACTATATAAAAAACTAGAAACATATCCTTCTCCCATCCAGACTATACTGTCGGCCCTAGAGTTTCACTAGATCCACCGTTTTCGAGTTGAAAACGGGTCACGGACTTAGAAGTTTTCACTTCATCACCGCCGGTTGGGAATTTCACCCGACCCCGAAGGATGCTGTTTGCTCAAATTATAGCACAAAAAAAATAAAAGGCTAGTAAAAAATATTCGAATGTGAAGAATTGTGTGAAAATATATGCAGGCTGGAATGGAAATAAAAGTATTAGAAATGTTGTAAGGAGAAGGGATATAACGGAGTTGCTAAAAAGAAAAAACATGCACAAAAAAATGTGCATGTCACATGTAAAATTATTCTGCCTCTGGTGCTCTAACAACAGACTCGAATTTACCTTTATGCGAAGCGTCGCAATAAGGCATATTTTTTGATAAACCACAACGGCATAAAGAAAATGCCGGTTTTGCTGGGAATACATTCCCTTGTGAGTCGACTAATTCCACGTCCCCTGTAACGCGAAAAGAGCCATTATCATTTACTTTAATTTGTACTTTTGCCAACGTTATCCCTCCTTCCCAAACGCTTAATTTCATCATATAATCAAGGGAAGTGCTTGGCAATATAAAGTGAAACTTTAATTAGTGGGGGAGGCATCCTCCACTAATTATTAGTTGAACCAATCGGGCTTTTAGGGGCAGTTAATCTCCCACCTAACTTCTCTGTTTCAGCCGAATTTTGAGGTGGGAGTTTTACTGCCCGCAAATAGCGGGGAAAAAAGAGCACTTTGTTTGAGAAAGAAGAGAGTGTTATAATAGTTTTCATAACTGACTAGAGTAAGGTGACGAGAGATGGATAAACAATTACATACATTACGAAACATTGCAAATGAGCGCACGTGGGCATCATTTTTGAATGATAATCATCCATATAGTTTGTTACATTGGTCCATTGCAGGTGTAGGGCAAGAGGTAAAGGATGTTTGGTTACTTCAAGATGAAGTAACATTTCAAACGACAGAATTTCCAACGTTAGATGATGCAATGCAATGGATTTCTGAAAATATGGAACAAGTTACAGACGTTTTAGCGCAATAAAAAAACAGGCTTATGCAAGCCTGTTTTTTGTTTCTTTCACATATGTGTTTAAAAATTGATCGATGGCTGCTTCGTACTCTTCTTTATTTTCGTTATAAGAGCAAGCGTGTGCACCGTGTTCTGCAATATAAAGTTGCTTATTATTTTCTTTCGCTTCATATAACGCTTTTGTCATATCAGCTAAAATATAGTCGTCATCTTTACTATGAATAAAGAGAACGGGATTGTTAATGTTTTTTATACAGTCGATTGGTGAAACTTCACGAATTGTATAACCGTCACGAACTTTTAAAAATGCGTTTGCTAAAGGTAATAAAGGCCATTTTGGTAAATGGAATTCAACCTTTAAACGGTGCTGTAATTGTCCGTGAAAATCAGAGAAAGGACAATCTGCAATATAGAAATCAGCGCCATCTTCTACAAGTCCTGCGTATTGAAGAATTGTTGCGGCTCCCATAGATTCACCATGAATACCAAGTGTAATATTGGTTCCAAAACGGTTTTTTAGCCAGTCAACTACGGATTTCAAATCATGCTTTTCATAGTATCCATAGCTTGTTGTTTTTCCGCCAGTTTTACCATGACGACGATGATCGTAAATGAGGACATTATATCCCCTTTTTAAGAATAAGTTTGCATATTTTACAGAGTTTATTTTATTTACAGTTACACCGTGGCAAAAAACCATAAACTTATTGGAATGACCAGCAGGAATGTAATATCCGTGAAGGTCGTATCCGAATTGTGAAGGGATATGAATTTCTTCTTTATGAAGAGCATCAAAATCCTCTATACGAAAATGTTTTTTCGTTTCTCTTTCGAGTACTTCTTCCTCTGTTTTTTTCTTTAAGTACATCACTTTATTTGTAAAGAAAATCCCAAGGGCAGTTATTGCACCTAGTATAGTAAACAATGCTGCAAAAAAACGTTTCATACTTTACCTCATCCTCCAAATACCGTTACATGTGATACACTTATATTGTATCACAATGATATAAAAGGGGAGAAATAGGAAATGCTGCATATACAAAAAATTACGCCAGCGATGAAAGAAACAATCCGAATGTTCATGTGTAAGAACTGGGGAAGTTCATTGATGGTTTCACGTGGTAAGGGACATCAGTTAGAAGAGTTGCCAGGATTTGTTGCGCTCTCAGATGACAGAATAATCGGAATTATAACTTATGAAGTGACCGGAAATATGTGTGAAATTGTATCGCTAGATAGCTTTGAAGAAAGAAAAGGAATAGGGACGAAACTTGTGGATTGTGTATTACAAGTTGCAGAAGAAGAGCGGTGCAGAGAGGTTTGGCTTATTACAACAAATGATAATATGAATGCGTTACGATTTTACCAAAAACGTAATTTTGTAATGACTAATTTATATGTGAATGCGGTAGAGGAGGCACGAAAAATAAAGAAAGAAATTCCACGTATTGGATATGATAATATCCCAATTTTACATGAAATTCAGTTGGAGTATCATTTAGTCAAATGATGTAACAATTTTCAGAAATATGAGTTATTAATCTTGACGGATATTGTAATTTAGGTTACCGTAAAATTGTAATCTATTACCATATTAAGGGGTGACGATGTGGCAACTATACGTGATGTTGCAAAATTGGCAGGTGTTTCAGTCGCAACCGTTTCACGAGTTATTAATGAAAAAGGATACGTTCATGAGGACACAGTAAAACAAGTAAAGGAAGCAATTGAAGAATTACGTTATAGGCCAAACAGTGCAGCGAAGCCACTATTTAAAGAGAATTCAACGATAATTGCATTACTTGTAGATAATTTATGTAACCAATCAAACATCACTTTGCTACATTGTATTGAGGAAATAGCATATAAAGAAGGCTATCAAATCATTATTTGTAATATAGAGAATAAAGATAGATACATACATATGCTGAAGCAAAATAACATTGCAGGTGTTATTTTGACGAGAGCAGTTTTTAAAAGTGTAGGAGAAATTCCATTTCCGTTTGTTGTGATCGATGAGCAACAATCACATGGAAATTATTATGAAAGTGGACAGAGAGCTGTTTCTTTATTAAAAGAGAAAGGGTGTCACTTTCTTGCATATTTCGGTGAGGGAGAAGAAAGTGAAGAAATGGAAGATTATATAGCAGGGTTTTTAGACGCTGTTTGGGATGAAGGAATCTCTTATCGAGAAGAATGTGTACAAGGGTATACAAATAAACAATTTATTACATTATTGCAAAACAATCCGTATATAGATGGAATTGTAACCTCAAGTGATCAGATTGCTATTGAGTTAATTCGGTCAGCGAGATTTCTAAATATACATATACCAGATAAATTAAAAATTGTTGGACCTAATGGGAGCATAGAGTGTGAATGGATAGGTTCATCACTACCGGCAATTGAAAGCTATGTCAAAGATAATGGAAAATTAGCTTTTCAACAATTAAAAGGAAAAATAAAAAAGTAAAAGGTGCGTTTTATACGCACCTTTTTATAATGTAATTGCGGCAATAAAACCAAATATAAGTAACGGTATATTGTAATGTAGAAAAGTGGGTACACATGTATCCCATATATGATGGTGCTGACCATCAGCATTTAAACCGGATGTTGGTCCAAGGGTACTATCCGATGCTGGAGATCCTGCGTCACCTAGCGCTCCGGCTGTACCGATAATAGCAATTGTGGCCATTGGACTAAATCCAAGCTGAATGCAAAGAGGTACAAAAATGGTTGTTAAGATAGGGATGGTTGAAAAGGATGAACCAATTCCCATCGTAACGAGAAGTCCAATAACGAGCATAAGAAATGCAGCGAGTGGTTTATTATTTCCGATTATATGTGCACTCGTTTGCACCAGAGATTCAACATGTCCTGTTTTTCGAAGAACAGCGCCGAATCCAGCGGCAGCAATCATAACAAAGCCAATAAAGGACATCATACGCATTCCGCTTGTTAATATCGCATCTGCTTCTTTAAGTGGTAGACTGCCGCTAACCGATAAGACGATAATACCTGCTAAAGCACCAAAAATCATTGATTCTGTTGTTAATTGAACAGTTAATGTAGCAATGATAGATAATAACCCGAAAGTAATGCTACGTTTTGTATAGGGAACGATTTCATTTTCGGTAGTATGAATTTGTTCTGTTTCATACGTACGAGGTTTTCGGTACGTAATGAATACCGCTACACATAATCCAATAATCATACCAATTGCTGGAATAGTCATTGCTTTTGGAATAAGTGTGACATCAAATGTAAGGCCGCTTTGCGCAGCGTTGGTTTGTAATACGTCATGATAAATTTTTCCGAATCCTGCAGGGATCCACATATAAGGAGTAATCAATCCAAATGTAATAATACATGTGACAAGTCTGCGATCCACTTTCAGCTCATTTAATACTTTTAAAAGTGCTGGAATTAAGATGGGGATGAAAGCAATGTGAACAGGAATCACATTTTGTGAGAAACAAGCCATCGTTAAAATAATGAATAAAATAAGTATTTTAGAATAAACTTGTTTTTTCGTGTCTTGTTCATTGCCAATCCATTTTAATGCAGTTTGAATCATAGCATCTGGAAGTCCTGTTTTGGAAAGGGAAATAGCGAAACCACCAAGCATTGCATAACTTAAAGCGATTGGAGCACTGTTTCCAAGACCAGTTGTAAAAGTGTTAATCGTTTCTGAAATACCGAGTCCGCCGATAATTCCGCCTGTTAAAGCTCCAACAATGATGGCGACAATGACCTGGACACGTAACAAACTAAGCAATAGCATAATTGCTACTGCGACGAGTACAGCGTTCATAATAAATGTAATCTCCCTAAATTTTTATTCTGTTAAGACAAGTAAATATGAAACATTTTGCGATGTTTATACATACTTGCGACATATTATTATAAAATGTTTTCTATGAAATGTAAAAGAGCCTTTTGTTACTAATGCTGAAAAGCTAGCTCTTGTTTAATTGATTGCAAAGAATTAGCGAATAATTCTGGTTCTTCTAAATCAGGAGAATGTGCTGAATTTGGGAACCAAATCATCTTTTTTATAGGCGCTTCAATAAGATCGCAATATTCCTGAACGAGTGCATAAGGAGTTTGATAATCATAGCGACCAGAACAAAAATAAACTGGAATAGATAAACTTGAGATAGAAGAAAAGAAATCGATTGTCAGCATTTCTTCCCATAAAATTCCAGATTTTAAATTTCCTACGAGAAACTTGAACCAATCTAATAGCGTATACTCAGGAGAAAAGAACCCTTTTCGTATGAAAGAAAAGGAAGATCCGTTTTGGATTGCGCCTCCAAATGTGCCAAGCCACTTTCTTTGAATAATGAGACGTCTCGTATCTAAAAATGGTGGTTTGCCTAATTTTAAAAGGGAAGCTAATGCTTTTTTATGATCATGTTTTTTTGCAGAATGAATTAAATGTTGATATAGCAATTCTTCATTTTGTTTCATATGTACAATTTGCCCAATACCGATGTAAGCCTCGATATACTTTGGATATTGATGTGCTATGTTAAGCCCAATAATACTTCCCCAAGAATGACCAGCGAGAAATAGTTTTTGTTTGTTGAACCTTTTAAGTACATATTGAATCACTTCTTTTGCATCGGAAACGAATTGTTCAATTGTGAAATTTGCTCCGAAATCTTTCATTGAAAAGGATTTACCAGCCCCGCGCTGATCCCAATTAATAACAATAAATTGCTTCTCTAATTCTTTTTGAAAATGGCGAATAAATCCGATTTGTGCCATCCCAGGTCCGCCGTGACAGCATAATAAAATAGGTTGCTCTACGTTTTGTCCACGCATAAGGAGAGTTTGTTTTCGATTATTTATCATAACGCTTTCTATCGTAGCGATACTATTAGGAATGAGTTGTTTGTTTTCGTTATAGAACTGAGGGGTGTAGCTACGAAAAAGCATATTGAAAACCTCCTTTTGTGAAATCGTATGAATCGCACAGGCTATTCATTTTGCATATACTGTTAGAAAATCATTGTAACATACCATACTAGTGTCATTTCAACACGGGAGGAGGGAAATTGTGACGATTGGAGAAATTATAGATGGTTTAAACAGACGTGAATCCATCGCTATTATAGCAAAACGTCTTGAAATAAGCCCGTATACATTATCGAAGAAATTAAGATTGATTGGATACGAATATGATGGAGAGCAGAAGAAACGTATTTTTGTAGGAGATGGAGAAGAACCACGTCACTTACAACTCCAAGAAGCGACCGCCCTTCAATATGAGAAAACAGATTATCAATTATTAATTTACGAGCAATTACAAAGCATTTATGAGTTACTAAGAAAAAGAGGCGAAGTAATTGCACCAATTATGAGTAAGAGTACAGAGAAAAAGAGACGAACCTTTTCTATTAATACAGAAATATTAGCAAGATTGGACCTTATATCAGAATCGAAAGGAATTCAAAAGTCTAAACTTGTAGAAGAGGCGTTGCAACAATTTTTACAGCAATATGAAGTTGACAAAACATCACATTTTGATAACTAAAGAAAAGGATACTATGTTCATTGGAAGAACGAGTATCCTTTTTATGATGTATATTACGTATAAAATAGAGGATCAGTACAAATCCTTTATGGCGTGAAAAATAAAATTTATTATTAGAGAAACACTTAATTTACTTTTTGAATTCTTCCATCAATAACTGGCTGAATTGGTTCTTTTAATTGTTTTACGTAATCGACTAACGCTTCAAAGTCGTTTGGACCAGTTTCTGCATTTTTACCATTTTTAAATGATACGAATCCGTCACCGCCAGAAGCTAAGAAGGCATTTGCAACTACGCTATACGTTTTAGATGGAGATAATTCTTCTCCGTTTGTTAAACGTATATTTGTAACTTTTTCACCGTTTGTTTTATTTGCATCCCACGTATATTGAATACCTGAAATTTGAAGCATTCTTGTTGTTCCTTTTTGCCATTGCTGATTTAAAATATCGCGAATGTCTTGACCTGTTAAATCTACTTTAATCAATTGATTTCCAAAAGGTTGAATGCCGTATAACTCACCCCACGTAATATCACCAGCATCTAAGTCATTACGAATGCCACCAGGATTCATGAGGGCGATTTGAGTTTGCATCGTTTGACGCTGAGCATCGGCAACTAAATTTCCAAGAGTGGACTCACCAGCATCATTTTGTTTACGGTCGATAGGTGCTGTAGATTTTCCGACCACTTCATTTACAAGTGGTGCGATTTTTTCTTTATATTGATCTAGTTTTTTCTTTACTTGTTTATCAGGTTCTACACCTTCATGATACGTTGTAACAACTTCAGCTTTTTTCTTTACAATATCCTTTGTTTTACGATCAATTGTTACATCCACGTCTGAGAAAGCCGTTCCGTATGAATTTGCTTGGACAATTAGTTTATTATTTACTGTACCATTTACATACGTATGACTATGTCCACCGAAAATAACATCAACTTCTGGGTCTGTTTCATTTGCAATTCGAGTAAGATCGCCATTTGTTACCCCAGACTCATCGGTTGTTCCACCGACATGAGCAAGAACGACGATCGATTTAACGCCGAGGCGTTTTAATTGTTGTGTTGATTTATTAATTGCTTCTACTTCATCAGTAATTTGTACATTTTTAAGCATCGTAGGCATAACAACATTTGGTGTATCAGTCGTAACAACACCAATGAATCCAACAGGAACACCATCTACCATTTTTACAGTAAATGGTGGTAAAAATAAGCGACCAGTTGATTTGTTATAGAAGTTAGCAGCTACATAGGGGAAGTTAGCCCCTTTGAAATTCCCTGTTTTTTCATGATATCCACCGTAAATGAGGCGTTTCATTTCATCAATGCCTTCATCAAATTCATGGTTTCCGATTGTACCAACATCAAATTTTAAATCATTTAAAAATTCAATCGTCGGTTCATCTTGTAATAATGCTGAAACTGGTGGACTAGCTCCGACGATATCACCAGCATGTACGAGAAGTGTATTAGGGTTTTGTTTTTTACGTTCTTTTAAATAAGTAGCTAAGTAATCAGCGCCACCAACTTCTTTATTATTGATTTTTTTAACAGTATCTAGTTGTCCATGGAGATCATTAATACCAAGCATTTGTACGTCTATGTAGCGGTTTTGTTCAGCTGGATTCTGAGATGGGGGAGCGGCAAATACGCTTGAAAAAGTAATAGTGCTTAAAACAGCAACGGCAGGAATAATTTTTTTCCACATAATATAATTCTCCTCTTTTTATAATCTGACATCATACGACATAATTTTAATAGATTCATAGGATTATAGCTACATAAAAATTTAGTCTTTTCGAAAAATTAACATATTTACAAAAGGTGAATAATAGAGTAAAGACCCTTTTTTATTGTCGATTTCATCGTGTATCTACTATAATGGAGAAAAAAGTAAAAGGTGAGTAGCATGAAGAAAAAGAAACAAAGACAAATGCAAAGACAATCGCAAGTGAATCAACCAAAGAAAGAAACACTTACATTAGGCGATCAATTAAATGATTCACTCATGCAACAATTAAAGAGTAAGAAGAAAGAGTTGCAAGTGAGAGAAGAGGAAAAAGAGGCAGCTGAACTGGAAAGAAAGCGCCAAGAACAAAAAGAACGTGAAAAGAATAAATCATTTGAAGAACTGCTAAGTGAAAGTAACCTTACTTGGAAAGACTTTAAATAATAAAAAAATGATCAGTGAAATACCACTGATCATTTTTTGACGAGCTTGTAAGAAAAGGGGAGTTAGAATGAGAAAAATTGTCGTTGTTCCACATGAAAACCATTGGATTGAAAAATTTCAAATGGAGGCTGAAAGATTAAAATCAGCGATGCCAGAAACGGTGAAAATGCATCATATTGGAAGTACGTCAGTGCCCGGACTGGCAGCTAAACCTATTATTGATATGATCATGGAAGTAGAAAATATCGAAAGAGTAGATGGGTGGAATGAACGATTTATAGAGCTTGGTTACATCGTAAAAGGGGAAAATGGTATTTCAAGACGCCGATATTTTATTCATGGAACTGAGGAAAAACGTTCGTATCATTTACACGTGTTTGAAAAAGGAAATCCAGAGATAGTAAGGCATTTAGCGTTTCGTGATTATATGATGGCTCATTGTGAAGAAGCAGAGGCATATGCAACCTTAAAGAAAGAATTAGCCGAAAAGTATACATATGATGGCACGTTATATACGGAAGGGAAAAATGAGTTTGTGCGCAATGTGGATAAAAAAGCGAAAGAATGGAGAGAAAATAACGTGAATGAATGAGTTCACGTTATTTTTTAGCTATATAAAAGTGTTATGTAAACTGTACGTATGTTTTGACTTTTTGGATGAATATTGTTGAAATAAAGTTATGGCTTATAAATAATGTAACAATGAAAGGGAGACGACTGTGCATATTCCAACAACTACACTTCATAATGGCGTGAAAATGCCGATGATTGGTCTAGGCGTATATAAAGCGAAAGAAGGAGACGAAGTAAAACAAGCAGTAAAAACAGCGTTAGAGGTTGGATACCGTTCGATTGATACAGCGACTGTATATGAAAATGAAAGCGGTGTCGGAGAGGCGATACGTGAATCAGGAATTCCAAGAGAAGATATATTTATTACAACAAAAGTATGGAACGACGATCAAGGATATGAGGAGACACTAGAGGCGTTTGAAAAGAGTTTAAAAAAATTACAAATGGACTATGTAGATTTATATTTAATACATTGGCCGGTAAGAGGGAAGTATGTTGATACGTACCGAGCTTTAGAGAAATTGTATGAAGAAGGTAAAGTGCGTGCGATTGGTGTTTCTAATTTTCATAAACATCATTTAGAACTATTATTACCAAATTGCAAAGTGAAGCCGATGGTAAACCAAGTGGAACTTCATCCGATGTTGACGCAATTTGAGTTGTGCAATTATTGTCAAGATGAGCAAATTCAAATGGAAGCATGGAGTCCGTTAATGAGGGGCGGAGAAGTATTCCAGCATCCAATCATTCAGGCTATTGCTAACAAATATGAAAAAACACCTGCACAAGTTATATTAAGGTGGGATATTCAAAGCGGGATTGTTACAATTCCTAAATCTGTTACACCATCTCGCATTAAAGAAAACTTTACTATTTTTGATTTTGTACTAACTGAAGAAGAGATACGTCAAATTAACACGTTGAATCGTGATTTACATGTAGGAACGAATCCTGATAAATATGATACGTTATAAAAAAGACTGTCTCTTAATACTGGAGACAGTCTTTTGTTTTATCGGTAATTCGATATTTTTAACGATGCAAAGCATATGTGTCATATTTAACAATCTTTTGAAGTTGTATATATTCTTCTTTCGTTAAAGGTAACTGCTGACTAGCTCGTATATTTTCCTGTAATTGTTGAAGAGAGCTTGCACCAGGTATAACAGCTGCAACAGTCTTATTATGTAAGCAATATTGAATAGCTGTTCCTGTTAAAGAGCGTTCTCCAATTGTTTCTTTTACACTCGCTAGAGTTGTATGTAATTCATCGTAAGAATAAGAGAGATAATCCTTTTCCTTTACTCTTTCTATTTTTCTTGCATTGTTGTCAGTTAAAATTCCTTTTGCAAGTGGCCCGCGGGCAATGACGCTAATTTGGTGTTCATTCAGAAGGGGGAACCATTCTTCTGGACGACGATTTAAAAGGCTATATTCCATTAGTACACTAACGATGTTTGAGCGTTTTGCATACTCACGAACGACATTTGGGCGTATAGAAGAAATACCGTAATGGCGAATAATACCTTCCTTTTTCAATTCTTCAAAGGCTTCAATTGTTTCATCTATAGGATCTTCAATCGTTCCGCCGTGAAGTTGGTAAAGATCAATGTAATCAGTTTGAAGTCTACGTAAACTTTCCTTTACTTCAGTTTTTATGTAAGCTTTAGAAGGATCCCAGGACCAACCGTTTTTTTCTTCTGTCCAACGATTTCCAACTTTCGTTGTAAGAACAATTTGGTCTCTTCTTCTCTTCAAGACTTTTCCAACAAATTCTTCATTTAATCCGTAATCATATAAATCTGCTGTATCAAAAAAATTAATTCCTAAATCGATCGCTTCATCGATAATACGCATAGCTTCTGTTTCAGATGTACCGAGAGACATACAGCCAAGGCCCATTTCTGTAACAAACAAATCTGAGTTTCCTAATTGACGTTTTTTCATAGGTCAACCTCCTTACCTTTATTGTACGAGAGGGAAAAGAGGTTGACAAACGTTTACTTTTCGCTTCGCATTAACTGCCCGTAAAAGCATGATTAATGTTTCACTTTATTTGCTGTAATCCACTCTTGTACAGTTGTATACTCTTTGCTATATTGCTTTAGCTTATGGCGAATTTGCCATGCTTTTCCGACTAACGTGATGCGATTTGGTAAAATATAAACTTTCATTTCTATCACGCTCCTTTCAATGTGGTAAAATGTATGAAGAAAGAATAGGAAATAGAACAGGGAGATGAAGTAGTATGAGTAATCTTACAGAGAGAACAGTAAAAACTGAGCCGATTTTTGATGGTAGAGTTATAAAAGTTCGTGTTGATGATGTAGTATTACCAAATGGAGAAATGAGTAAACGTGAAATTGTAAATCACCCTGGTGCAGTTGCGATTATTGCTATTACGGATGAGGGGAAAATTGTGCTTGTTGAGCAGTATCGTAAAGCGCTTGAAAAGGCAATTATAGAAATTCCAGCCGGCAAGTTAGAACCCGGTGAAAAACCAGAGGTGACAGCAGTTCGTGAATTAGAAGAGGAAACAGGATATGTATGTGAAAATATGGAGCTCATTACTTCTTTCTATACATCTCCAGGATTCGCAGATGAAATTTTATATGTATATAAAGCGACAGGTTTGACAAAAAAAGAAAATAAAGCTGAGTTAGATGAAGATGAGTTTGTGGAATTGATGGAAGTATCGTTAGAAGAAGCGATTACTCTTATGAAAGATCTTCGTATTCATGATGCGAAGACGATGTTTGCAGTACAATATTTACAATTACAAAAATAAACACTCGCCAAAGGCGAGTGTTTTTTAATTGATTTTTGCATATACACGTGCATCACGTAAGCTACCATCTGGTGCTAGGAAATCATTTTCCATTGTACCTTCTAGAATGAATTCTAGACGTTCTGCTAAGCTACATGCATTTATATTTGTTGCATCAGTACGAATTTCGATTCTTCTAGCGCCTAGTTTATCAAAGGCGAACTGAATTGCACCTTTAACAGCTTCGGTCATATAGCCTTGTTTTGTATAGGCACTATGTAGCCAGAAGTGAAGTGAAAACTTTGGAATATCCCAGTTTTCAGGCTTTAGTGTAATTGCTCCGATGAATGTACCAGATACTTTATCGTATAAGTGAAAATCAAGTGTTTCACGAAGTAAAAACTGTCCGTGAGCTTCGCGAACAATTTCTTCAGCACTTTCTTCTGTTTCAGCGTTAATTGGTATCCACGGTACTAAGTCTTCTAGAGAAGCTTGGATTGCTTCATATACTTCTGCACCATCACCTGGAAATGGTTTACGAACTTGCAAGCGTTCAGTTTGAAATAATGTTGGAAAATCTAATAATAATGGTTTCAAGAGAAATCCCTCCTATTCTCTACTTTTTAGTTTAGCAAAGTAGAGCGGAATTTCAATGTTAATTCGTCATACTTTTTTCTTTCTTTCATACATTTTTAATAAGAGTGTGAACGGAGGGAAGAAAAATGTGGCGAAAAAATTGGCAAGACCGTGTAATGTCTCACATACAGGAAAACTCTTCATTATATATATTTAACGCCGTTTTATTATTGATGGGAGTAATATTCGGAGCCATTCTGGTGAATAGTTTACAAATCAATCAAAAACAAGATTTATCATTTTATTTACAACGTTTTTTTGGACAAGTCTCTAAAGGAGAATTTGCCATTGCAGGCGAAATGTTTCGAGAAAGTTACTTTTCGCAATTAAAATACATCGGATTTATTTGGATTTTAGGGATTTCAATTATTGGATTACCACTTATTTTTATTTTATTATTTGTAAAAGGAGTTGTCGTTGGATTTACAGTTGGTTTTTTAGTAAGTCAGCATGGATGGAATGGACTATTATTAGCATTTGTATCTGTTTTGCCACAAAATTTAATTATCATTCCAGTCTTTCTCGTTATGACAACTATTGCTGCAAGTTTTTCTTTACGGATGATTAGGCATCAATTTATTAGAAAAATAACCGAGCCACTATTACCATTATTAATCCGTTATACATGCTTCTTTCTCGTAATTGGAGTGGTGTTAGCACTTGCTTCTAGTGTGGAGGCTTACGCATCACCAGTTTTAATGAAAGAAGTCGTTGAGGCTATTAATAAAAAATAAATACTTTTTGAGAATAATTATCAATTTGTTTTTATTGTTTTTTCTTTTGACAGAAGCCCTTCTTCTGATATAATGGTGTAAGAGTGGCGAGGAGGGAGTAGTACCGAATGGAAGAAAGAATTGAACGAATTAAGAAGCAATTACATGCAGCGAGCTACAAATTAACACCGCAACGTGAAGCAACAGTTCGTGTGCTGCTAGAAAATGAAGAAGATCATTTAAGCGCAGAAGATGTTTACCTCCTTGTAAAAGAAAAGTCGCCAGAGATCGGATTAGCAACCGTCTATCGAACTTTAGAACTATTATCTGAGTTAAAAGTTGTCGATAAGATTAACTTCGGAGACGGTGTTTCACGCTATGACTTACGCCAAGAAGGTGCGCAGCGTTTCCACCATCATTTGATTTGTACACAATGTGGTGCTGTACAAGAAATACAAGAAGATTTACTTGGTGAAGTGGAAAGGAAAGTAGAACGAGACTGGAGCTTTAAGGTGAAAGATCATCGTTTAACATTCCATGGGATTTGTAAAAACTGTCAAGAAAATGAAACGGATGAAAAATAACCTTTTCCTATTTATCTAGGAAGAGGTTTTTTATTTGAATAAGGTATAAATTGGTGAAAGCTTGGCATATGTTGTAATAACTTATATTTTGGAGGAATTTACAATGCGCCGAGCTTTAAAATTAACTTTTGATGGAATAAAAGTATTTTTATTATTTACAAGTTGTACGATTTTGTTTTATTTCGCTATACTATGGATAAATGAAGAATATGAAAGCTATCATCGTTATGAAAAACCTAAAGAAGAGACTGTAGAAAAAGTATCAGGGAATGAAGAACCGGCAAAGGATGCTTTCGTAAATAGAATGATGTTTTTCTATGAAAATGGGGAGTAGTGTAGAGTGGAAGATCAATTAAAAGATTTTATTCATTATATGGTTGTCGAAAAAGGATTAGCAAAGAATACAGTAGTATCTTATGAACGGGATTTAAAAAGCTACGTAAAGTATTTGCAAAATGTGGAACAGACGAAAACTTTTCATGAAGTGACCCGTTTACACATTGTTAACTTTTTGCAGTATTTAAAAGAGAACGGAAAATCTTCGAAAACATTGGCGCGTCATATCGCATCAATTCGTTCGTTCCACCAATTTTTACTTCGTGAACGAGCGGTAGAACACGATCCATCCGTACATATTGAAACGCCACAAGGGGAACGGAAATTACCAAAGGTATTATCAGTTGATGAAGTAGAGGCGTTACTTCAAACACCAAAAATGACAAGTGCTTTTGGGATTCGTGATAAGGCGATGCTAGAGTTACTGTATGCGACAGGACTTCGTGTTTCAGAATTGATTGCACTCAATTTAGAAGATGTACATTTAACGATGGGATTTGTTCGTTGCATAGGGAAAGGGAATAAAGAAAGAATTATTCCACTAGGAAGTTTAGCAACGGAAGCGATTCAAAAGTATATTGAAAAAGGAAGAAGAGAATTAATGGGGAAAAAAGTAGTAGATGCACTCTTTTTAAACCATCATGGTAATCGATTATCAAGACAAGGATTTTGGAAAATATTAAAACGATTAGCGAAAGAGGCAAATATTGAAAAAGAACTTACACCTCATACGTTGCGTCACTCGTTTGCTACGCACTTATTAGAAAATGGAGCAGATTTACGTGCTGTACAAGAAATGCTTGGACATGCAGATATTTCAACTACGCAAATCTATACGCACGTTTCAAAAACTAGATTAAAAGATGTATATAAACAGTTTCATCCGAGAGCATAGTTACTATGCTCTTTTTTTCATAGATTAAGAGGGGAAGACCGTTTCACAGAAACTTCACAAACATTTCGTATATTGTTTTCAGCAGAAGACTGGAATATTACAATGTATTTCCTCTATACTAAATAAAGTATAAAGGAGGAAATGATGATGAAAAAACTGATTATAACTTTATTTATCGCGATGCTAGCGTTGGCTGGCTGTAATACAAACAAAGAAGAACCGAAAAAAGAACAGAAACTTGAAGCTGTAAAAGTAGCAGTCCAAACAAATCCGAAAGAAATTAAACCAGGTGAAAAAACAGAAGTACAAGCACTTGTTACACAAGGGAAAGAAAAAGTAACGGATGCCGATGATGTAAAGTTTGAAATTTGGAAAGATGGCGACGAAAAGCATGAGATGTTAGATGGTAAGCATAAAGGAAAAGGTGTTTATGCAGTAGAGAAAACATTCGAAACGGATGGAGTATACCATATTATTGCTCACACAAATGCACGTGAAATGCACGTTATGCCAGAAGTGAAAGTTGCTGTAGGAAATGCGAAAGTAGAAGATGCGAAAAAAGAAAATAGTGATCACAGTGCAGGACATGGAGATCATAAAAGTGACACAATGATCCATCTTATGGCTGGAGACATAAAGGCAAATGCTGAATCTACAATGAAAGTTCATTTAAAGCAAAAAGAAGAAGCATTAACTGGTGCTGAAGTACAACTAGAGATTTGGAAAGATGGTGTTGAAAAACACGAATTTATTCCAGCGAAAGAAGGAAATAAAGGAGAGTATGAAACAAAACATACTTTCAAAGAGAACGGTGCTTACAAAGTGAAAGTACATGTAAGAAAAGGCGAATTGCATGAACATAAAGAAGAAACAATAGAAGTAAAATAAAAAGTAGCTCTTTAGAGCTACTTTTTATTTTTAATATGAAGAAATAAATCATAAAAAAATTAGCACTTCGTTGCAGAATGGATTACAATAGAAGTGTGAAGAAAATGAGAAATTCTACGAAAATGTATTAAAAAGAAAGCGTAAACATGTTATGATATCAGTATCAGATGTCTGACATCTGACTTAGAAAAAACTAGAAATGTTTTTGAATCGTTTCAAGTAAACGAAATAGGTTAGAAAATGATTTAAAGAAGTACTGTTTGACAATGAGAATTCTTTTGGATAACAGTTTCACTTTATAGCGTTTTGAACATACTACAAGAAGTAGAACTGAACTTATAGGAGGTCGCAGTTATGAATAAATATAAACGTATATTCCTAGTCGTAATGGACTCTGTGGGAATCGGTGAAGCACCAGATGCTGAGCAATTTGGTGATCTAGGATCTGACACAATTGGTCACATTGCTGAACATATGAATGGGTTACAAATGCCTAACATGGTGAAATTAGGTCTTGGTAACATTCGAGAAATGAAAGGTATCTCTAAAGTAGAGAAACCACTTGGATATTACACAAAAATGCAAGAGAAATCTACTGGTAAAGATACAATGACAGGTCACTGGGAAATCATGGGCCTTTACATTGATACACCATTCCAAGTGTTCCCAGAAGGATTCCCGAAAGAATTACTTGATGAATTAGAAGAAAAAACAGGCCGTAAAATTATCGGTAATAAGCCAGCTTCTGGAACTGAGATTCTTGATGAACTTGGTCAAGAGCAAATGGAAACAGGCTCTTTAATCGTTTATACTTCTGCTGATAGCGTATTGCAAATTGCAGCACACGAAGAAGTAGTGCCACTTGATGAATTATATAAAATTTGTAAAATTGCACGTGAATTAACATTAGATGAGAAATACATGGTAGGTCGTGTTATTGCTCGTCCATTCGTTGGTGAACCTGGAAACTTTACACGTACACCAAACCGTCATGACTATGCATTAAAACCATTCGGTCGTACAGTAATGAATGAATTAAAAGATAGTGACTACGATGTAATTGCTATCGGTAAAATCTCTGATATTTATGATGGCGAAGGGGTAACTGAATCACTTCGTACGAAGTCTAACATGGATGGAATGGATAAGCTTGTAGATACATTAAATATGGACTTTACAGGTCTTAGCTTTTTAAACTTAGTTGACTTTGATGCATTATTCGGCCACCGCCGTGATCCACAAGGATACGGAGAAGCTCTGCAAGAATATGATGCACGTCTTCCAGAAGTATTCGCAAAACTAAAAGAAGATGATCTATTATTAATTACAGCAGACCACGGTAATGATCCAATTCACCCTGGTACTGACCATACACGTGAATATGTACCATTATTAGCATATAGCCCAAGCATGAAAGAAGGCGGACAAGAGTTACCACTTCGTCAAACATTTGCTGATATTGGTGCAACAGTAGCAGAAAACTTCGGTGTGAAAATGCCAGAATACGGAACAAGCTTCTTAAACGAGCTAAAGAAATAGGGGGATAAACAAATGAATCGTGAACTTATTACAAAATCAGCTTCATACTTAAAAGAGAAATTTCAAGAGACACCACAAGTAGGACTAATCCTTGGATCAGGACTAGGTGTATTAGCAGACGAAATTGAGAACGCAGTAACAGTACCTTACAGTGAAATCCCTGAATTCCCAGTATCAACTGTAGAAGGCCATGCAGGTCAACTAGTATTTGGTACACTTCAAGGTGTAACAGTAGTAGCAATGCAAGGACGTTTCCACTTCTATGAAGGATACGACATGCAAAAAGTAACATTCCCAGTTCGTGTTATGAAAGAACTAGGTGTAGAAACAGTAGTTGTAACAAACGCAGCTGGTGGTGTAAATACATCATTTGAGCCAGGCGATCTTATGTTAATTTCAGACCACATTAACTTCATGGGTACGAATCCATTAATCGGACCGAATGATTCTGAAATGGGCGTACGTTTCCCTGATATGTCTACATCATATACAGTAGAACTTCGCGAAATGGCGAAACAAGTTGCAGCAGACTTAAATATTAAAGTACAAGAAGGTGTATACGTAGGAATGACAGGTCCTGTATATGAAACACCTGCTGAAATTCGTATGCTTCGTACACTTGGCGGAGATGCAGTTGGTATGTCAACAGTACCTGAAGTAATTGTAGCGCGTCATGCTGGTATGAAAGTATTAGGTATTTCTTGTATTTCAAATATGGCAGCTGGTATTTTAGATCAGCCACTTCACCACGATGAAGTAATTGAAACGACAGAACGTGTTAAAGCTAACTTCTTAGCATTAGTAAAAGCAATCGTAAAACAAATGAAGGGGTGACTTCACAATGAGAATGGTGGACCTAATTGCAAAAAAACGTGACGGACATGCATTAACGACAGAAGAAATTAACTTTATTGTTGAAGGATATACAAATGGTGATATTCCTGATTATCAAGTAAGTTCACTTGCAATGGCAATTTTCTTCCAAGATATGAACGATCAAGAGCGTGCTGATTTAACGATGGCAATGGTAAATAGCGGTGATACAATCGACTTATCAGCTATTGAAGGTGTAAAAGTAGATAAGCATTCGACAGGTGGTGTTGGTGATACAACGACACTTGTATTAGGTCCATTAGTAGCTGCTTTAGGTGTACCAGTAGCGAAAATGTCTGGACGCGGTTTAGGACATACTGGTGGTACAATTGATAAATTAGAAGCAGTTCCAGGATTCCATGTGGAAATTGAAAACGATGAATTCATGCGTCTTGTAAATGAAAACAAAATCGCTGTTATCGGCCAAAGTGGTAACTTAACACCTGCTGATAAAAAGTTATATGCACTTCGTGATGTAACAGCAACAGTAAACTCAATTCCGCTTATTGCAAGTTCGATTATGAGTAAAAAAATTGCTGCTGGTGCAGATGCAATTGTTCTTGATGTAAAAACTGGAGCAGGTGCATTTATGAAAACGGATGAAGATGCAAAACGTTTAGCAGAAGCAATGGTACGCATCGGTAATAACGTTGGTCGTAATACGATGGCAGTTATTTCTGATATGAGTCAACCACTCGGTGAAGCTATCGGTAACGCATTAGAAGTACAAGAAGCAATTGATACATTACAAGGTAAAGGGCCGAAAGATTTAGAAGAGCTATGTTTAACACTTGGAAGTCAAATGGTGTACCTTGCTGGACAAGCTTCATCTTTAGAAGATGCACGTGAAAAGCTAATTGAAGTAATGAACAACGGAAAAGCACTAGAATCATTTAAAACGTTCCTATCAGCGCAAGGCGGCGACGCATCTGTTGTTGATGACCCTTCTAAATTGCCACAAGCACAATTTAAAATTGAAGTGGAAGCGAAAGAAGACGGATATGTATCAGAAATCGTTGCAGACGAAATCGGAACAGCAGCAATGCTTTTAGGAGCAGGACGTGCAACGAAAGAGTCTGAAATTGATTTAGCAGTTGGTCTAATGCTGCGCAAAAAAGTAGGCGATAGCGTGAAGCAAGGTGAATCCCTTGTTACAATTTACGCAAACCGCGAAAATGTTGAAGATGTAAAAGCGAAAATTTATGAGAACATGAAGATCTCTAAAGAACACGTAGATGCACCAACTTTAGTACACGGTATCGTAACGAAGTAATAAAAAAAAGCTGAGGAGATTTCTCCTTGGCTTTTTTTACTATTTTTTGTTTATAATAATAATGGGTGAAATTATGATTAGAATTTGTGCAGTAACAAAAACTGATGAAGTATTATATGATGTTTCTCTAGAAGAAACAAAGAAAGACCATATTGTATGGTATTGGCTAGATTTATATAAGCCAACGAAAGAAGAGTATACATATATTCTGCAAGACCATTTTAAGTTCCATCCCCTTGCAATTGAAGACTGTCTAGAATATGTACAGAGGCCAAAAGTTGATTTTTATGATGGATATAACTTTTTAGTTCTTCACGCGTTTGGAGAAGATGGGCTAGAACCACATGAAATTGATTTGTTTGTTAGTGATCGCTATATTGTTTCTTTCCATTTTTCTCATAATAATGCAATTGAAAGAGTATGGAAAACACTTGGTGAGAAGAGGCGGATTAAGAAAGGGCCTTTACATGTAGCACATACGATCACTGATCAAATTGTAGATGATTATTTCGCACCTGTATATTACATTGAAGATCATTTAAATGCGATTGATGATAATTTAACAGGTGAGACAGCAGGAGCCGTGCTAGAAGAAGTATTTGATATTAGGGCAGATTTATCTAAGTTAAGACGTACAATTATTCCAATGCGTGATTTATTGTATCGTATTTTGAATTCCACTCGTTTTTACGGTATAAGTGATCATGAGATTTATTTTAAAGATATACATGATCATTTACTTAAACTTACGGAAATGATTGAGGCAAGTCGAGAGTTAACGGCGGATATTCGGGATAGTTATTTTTCATTAAACTCACATCATATGAATAACATTATGAAAACATTAACTGTATTCTCGACTATTTTCATGCCATTAACATTTATTGCGGGAGTATATGGAATGAACTTTACGCATATGCCAGAGCTTGGTGGACAATATAGTTATTTTATTTGTCTTCTTCTAATGGCATTAATTGGCGGCGGAATGATGGCCTGGTTTTATAAAAAAGGATGGTTTAAGTAAAAAAACACCGAGGATTTCCCCGGTGTTTTTTCTTAACCAATAGCATGTAATACAAACATAGCTAAGAATAAGCATGTAATGATATACATAGATGGTGCGACTTCTTTACGCTTTCCAAGAGCAACTTTTAAGATAGGGTAAGCAATAAATCCGAACGCAATGCCATCAGCGATACTATATGTGAGCGGGATCATGACGATAATTAAGAACGCTGGAAATCCTTCTGAAAAATCGTTCAGAGGAATTTGCTGAATGCTTGTAATCATCAGGCCGCCAATAATAATTAAGATTGGTGCAATGGCACTATTAGGAATTAGTTTGACAAACGGAAGTGCAAACAATGATGCAAAGAATAACAACCCCGTAACGATAGACGTCAGACCTGTCTTTCCGCCTGCAGTAATACCTGCGGCACTCTCTACTGTTGATACGGTAGGGCTTGTGCCAAATAGACCACATGTCATTGCTGAAATTGCATTGGCTTGGTAAGCACGTGGGAATTTACGGTCATCTTCTAATAAACCGTGCAGAAGTCCCATGTTCTCAAAAATAAGCACCATGCTTAAGGAGAATGTTGCAATCCAAAACGGTAAGGAAGAAAGTTTGCCAAATGACATAGCTCCAAACACATCGCCGTAATTAGCGAATGAGAATGAACTATTTCCGATTTGACTTGTATCAACAAGGCCAAATAGCCATGCAATACCAGTTCCTATTGCAATCGTCCATAAAAAGTTTCCACGTACGTTACGAATAAATAGTACAAGTGCAACGATAAGAGTAAGCACGGTCGCAAGAACGACAGGGTTACTTAATTTACCCATTGCAACAGCAGTATTTGGGTTCGAAACGACTAAACCACCTTTTTGCAATCCGATAAACGCTAAAAATAATCCGATGCCGACAGTAATTGCTTCTTTTAATGACTTTGGAATTGATACTGATAGCACGCGAGCGATTGGTGTAAAAGCGGCAATTGCAAAAATAATACCAGAGATAAAGACAGCAGCTAATGCTTCTTGCCAAGTTAGTCCAAGCGTATGCACAGCTGTGTACGTGAAGAATGCATTTACACCCATACCAGGGACAAGAATAGCAGGTGCATTTGCCCAAAATGCCATGAGTAGACATCCGACAAATGAACTGAAAACAGTTGCTAAAATTCCAGCTTCAAGAGGAATGCCAGCATCGGATAAAATTGACGCATTTACAATCATAATATATACGATCGTGAAAAATGACGTAACTCCAGCTAAAACTTCTTGTTTTGGTGATGTTTCGTGTAAACCTAATTTAAATGTTCTTTCAAGTATTCCTTTCATGTTAAACCTTCTTTTTCATATCCCTCTCCCACCCGTGATATCTCTTTCGTAAGAGCTCACCGTCCTTTATTATATCAGAACATCATGTTTTTACAACAAGGAAAATGATAACGTTTACTTATAAATGAAATTATTTATAAATACGTAAAAATTGCCCGTATTGTTGAAATAATTTCTAATTCTCCCGATTGAATAGGTGGAGCTGCTTGCGCATGTAAAGTAGCATAAGACGTAACCTCCCTTGGTAATTGGGCAGATTCTTCAACGAATGAGAGGGGAACAGGATTAATATTTAAATTATATGTACTCGCAATAGCACGAGCTTTTTCTACTGCCTGGTGCAGAGCTTGAATGAGAGCTTGCTCATAATATTTATTTGGATGAGATACTCGGAAACGTAACCCTTTTGCTACATTTGCGCCATTTGAAACGGCTATATCATATACTTCCCCAGCTTTTTGTACATTTAAAACGGTAATTTCATACAAATGCTCTACACGGTATCCTTGTAGCAATGCTTTATCATTTACATATTCGTATTGAGGAGTAATTGTATAAGAAATCGTCTCTATATCTTTATCGGCAATACCAAGCTGTTTAAGTGCATCCAGCAATTGTTTGGATTGCACTGCATTTTCTTCTTGAGCCTGTTTTACATTTTTATCATCTGTTCGAATGCCGAGTGTTAATATAACAACATTCGGTTTTGCTTTTACAACACCTTCTCCTTGTACAGTAATAGTAGCTTCTTTACCAGTATTAGCAGTGCGTACGTTGTGTAAATAAGGATTCATTCCACCCTGCATTTTCCATCACCATCCTTTTTATATGTATATGTGTGAACAAAAAAGAAATTTATATGAAAAAAGTTACATAAATGAGAATGTTGAGGAAAGAAAGCATATACAACATAGGTATTTATAGATTATAATATGTGTAAATATGATAAAAAAGGGACGAGGCTATTGAACGAAAAAAGAGAAACGCTGATTTTAGATTTATCTGCATCATTTCGAAAAATGATACGTTTATTACAAAATGATATTAATACACGTTTTGCAGAACATATGCCATATAATGAATTTTCTGTATTACGTGCGTTATTTTTAAACAGTCCACAGATGGCTTCGCAAATTGCGAGTGAAGTAAACGTAACCTCCAGTCATATTACAGCTGTTACAGATCGTCTCGTACGAAAAGGATTAGTAGAAAGAAAACGTTCTAATTCAGATCGTCGAATCGTGTACTTAGAAATTACAGAGCACGGAAGAGAAGTAACTGAAAAACTTGAAGCTGTGCGTAAAGAATATTATAAAGAGAGATTTAAAGGTTGGAGCGACCAAGAAATAGAAATGGTCTTAGAACTATTTGGCCGCGTATTATAATAAATGAGGATAGGAAGCGAAAGCACTCCTATCCTTTTTCTTTTGAATAAAAATATTTTGAAACTCCGATACTTTAATTAAAAGATCGGAGGAAAGATTATGAAATATATTGCTGCACTTACCATTTTATTTGGTAGTTTTTTCTGTTTTCAAACATTCACGTACGCAGATACGCCTATCCAAGTGGTGCGAAAAGAAGTGAAGTACATCGAAAACGATAATACAGTCTTATATTCAAAATTATGGGTTCGTTCTATGCAAAACGCAGTATTATTCCACCATAGCGATAATATTCGTAATCGGGACACATTACGTAATGTAACAAGTTCATCGCTTGTTAAAGCGAAGCAACTATCTTTTCAGAAAGCAGCACTTTATATACCGAGACTATCGCAATACGTATCAAAAATAGGGAAAGAAAACATTCAAGTGTACTACATTGCGATTCACTATAATGTGAAAAAAGAAAATGCATATCAATTAGATGGCATGAACTATTTTCTACAAGTATTCGTAAAAGAGCGTGGGGAATGGAAAATTGCCGAAAGTGTAGTTGCACCGACAGAGCAAATTGTGCAAAATGGTGATGGATTTGGGATGAAAGAAGAGATGGTGTATGGGGATAGGAGAGAGAATGTGAAATAACCTCTTTATTTAGATCGGGATATATAATAAAAAAGCATTGCTCTTGTGCAATGCCTTTTTTATTTAGTTCATATAAGAGTTAAATAATTCATAACATACTTCTTTTGTCATTATATACCTTTTTCGTCAGCTTCTATTTAATGTCATTGTTCCGTGTTTATAGTTTCACATCTAAGATGCTTTTGGAAACATGTATCCACCACCTTAATGCATATTTATTTCCCTACAAAAGCAAACTTCAATTTTAATAGACGTGTAAAAATGAAGTAACTTATGGTAGCGAATAGGAAAAATCCAACATAATAAGACAGAAGTGCATCTCGTCCGCCTAATATTCTACCACCAAGTAGTCCGAAGCATAGAACAGTGCAAATTATGAACCATTTTTGCAAGTTAGGAAACAATAGTATTTTTCCACTTTGTTCGTTCGGTGTACGTGTATATAGAAAGGTTGCTATTGATAAAAAGGTAATGATGTAAGAAAATGGTGTTAATAGTGTCCAAGGAGAAGGTACAGAAATACGCTCCGTAGGATTGTCTTGTGATACACTGGGAAGTTTATTGCCATAGTCATCAAATGTTTCTATCGGGTGGTAATCATAAGTAATAGAAAAATATTCTAATGGTGAAATGATACCTATATGTTGTAAGTACTCATGAGTATGGAGCTCTATTTCTCCGATTGCATCTACAGACCATTGTGCGTGTGAATAAATGAATCCGGAAATTAACCATCCAAAACCGTATGGTAAAAATAATAGAATGATAGTTAAAATACTTTGAGAAAATATATGTCCAGTAAAAGTCCCGATAAATAAGGTGAATGTATAAATAGCGATAAGTACAACGGTAGCATATAGAAAGTAACTATAGAACGGAGCAAAGGTTTGATACTCATTGTGAAACGACATGTTCTTTATTCCGTACATGCTAATCCAGCAAACAATTTGTACTATAATAATATTCAAAACACCAAGCCACCATTTTGTTAAAAAAATATCCTTTCGTTTAAAAGGCATCGAGAATAGAAAATCAGTTGATTGATTATTACGTTCCCATCCAATTAAAAGACAAGCGAGTGCAATTAGAGTAGCTCCTTGAAAGAAGACGGCACCATCAGATGTCTGAAAATAGTAGGAGTAGTAATATGCATAGTCACCAAACTTCATTTTTGATAGCTTTAGTTGCATTTGCGCTTCTTGATAATATTTATAAGGTAGTTGATATAAACTAGTTAACCAAAATAATAGAATTATATATTTTCCTTGCTTCCATTGCCTCATCCATAAAGCTTTATGAAACATGTGAATCCTCCTCAAATGTAGTGATAAAAATATCTTCAAGTGACATTGTTAATTCTTCAATGAGTATAGGTTGCTCTTTATAAAACTTCTCAAGCGTTACAGCTACATTTCCTTCAATTAAAATCGTATATACTTTTCCCGTTTGATTTAATATTTTAATATTGCTTAAGTTTTCTAGTTTTTGAGGTAATGATCGTTCATAAGCAACTTGAATTTTAGCAAATTGTGATTTTGCATCGTCTAGTGATGTAATAGAAGATACGGTATGTCCTTTTAATATGATGATTGTATCTGCAATTTGTTCAACTTCATCTAAATGATGGGTAGATATGAAAATGGTAATCTCTTTTTCTGCAACTTCTCCAACGAGAAACTGTAAAATCTGTCTTTTAACGATAGGATCAAGTCCGTTTGTTGGTTCATCTAAAATAATATATTCTGCCTGTGCAGCAACAGCTAAAATGATGGCAAGCAGTGCCTTCATTCCTTTTGAATAACTACGAATTCGTTTGTTTGGTAAGTTGAAACGTTCTAGTAGTTCGTAGAAATATGGTTCATCAAATGCGGTATAAACTGCTTTATAAAACTTCACGATTTCTTTTACTGTATAACCGTTCAGTATGTTAGTAGAATCCGGGACATATACGATTTTTTGTTTCGTTTCAGGATTTTTATGAATGTCGATATCCTCATATGTAACAGTTCCCTCATCTGGGTCTAAAATGCCGACTATCGTTCGTAATAAAGTTGTTTTCCCCACACCATTTCTTCCAAGTAATCCGACGATACTACCTTTTTGTAATGTGAAAGAAACATCGTCTAAAATTGTTTGATTATCAATTGTTTTCTTCAAGCTTGTCACTTTCAACATCCGTATTCCCTCCAATCTCTTTATAGTATGAATCTATCCAATCATGAATTTTATCTTTCGTAATACCAAGATAAGAGGCTTCTAATAGTAATTGATGAAATTGCTTTTCAACCATAGCGATTTTCCTTTCGTCTAATGTTGGGGTAATCGATTGGGATACAAATGTTCCTTTTCCTCGTAACGTTTCAATAATTCCTTGTCGCTCTAACTCTTGATACGCTTTACTCACTGTATTTGGATTTATAACGAGTAAAGAAGCGAGTTCGCGTACAGAAGGAAGTTTATCACTTGGAGCCAACATGTTTTTCAATACGAGTTCTTTTATATTTTGAACAATTTGTTCCCATATCGGAGTGTTGCTTCTTGGGTCAAGTTGAATATGCAAGAGCAATGTCTCCTTCCTCATGTGTATTAAGTGTACTACTATGTGTAATACACTTAATACAATATAGGGGACGAATGTATTTGTCAACTGAAAATAATAGAAAAAATTGGTATTAAAAAAAGGAGAATTGGAAAAAATAGGTCTGATATAGAATGGAGGGTTAGTCATGAAGCGAGTTTTTGGAATACTTGTTTGTTTCATGTTATTGCTTTCTGGAACTTCAGTGAGTTTTGCGCAATCTGAAAAAACGAAGCAGGAGAAAACAGAAGAAACAACGCCGAAGTTAGCGGAACAAGCGTCGTCAGCAATCGTAATTGAGCAAGATACAGGTAAAGTTTTATTTGATAAAAACCCAAATGAAAAATTACCACCTGCTAGTATGACAAAGATTATGACAATGCTTTTAATTATGGAACAAGTTGAAAAAGGAAAACTAAAACTGACCGATAAAGTTAGAGCAAGCGAACATGCAGCTTCAATGGGTGGATCGCAAATCTTTTTAGAACCTGGGGAAGAGATGACTGTAAATGAGATGTTAAAGGGTATTGCAATTGCATCTGGAAATGACGCATCTGTTGCAGTAGCCGAGCACATCGCAGGTTCAGAAGAAGGATTTGTAAATATGATGAACAAAAAGGCGAAAGATTTAGGGCTGAAAAATACACATTTTCAAAATCCAACAGGTCTTCCGGCCAAAGACCATTATTCGACAGCAAATGATATGGCTATAATGGCGAGAGAATTGATGAAGTATCCACTTATTCGTAAATACACAGGTAAGTACGAAGATTATTTACGTGAAGATACGGATAAAAAGTTTTGGCTCGTTAATACGAATAAACTAGTACGTTTTTATCCTGGCGTAGATGGAGTAAAAACAGGTTTTACGACAGAAGCGAAATATTGTTTAACAGCATCGGCTGAAAAAAATGGTATGCGTGTCATTTCAGTTGTCATGGGAGCACCAACATCAAAAGAACGGAACAACCAAGTGACAAAGCTTCTTGACTATGCATTTGGACAATATATGACAAAGAAATTGTATACGCGCGGCGAAAAAATTAAGACAGTTCAAGTAGGAAAAGGGAAAAAAGAAAAAGTAGATTTAGTTGCGTCAGATAATGTTTCTCTTCTTATGAAGAAGGGCGAGAATATGGACAAGGTAAAACAAGAAGTAATTGCTGAAAAGAAAGTAAAAGCACCGATTAAAAAAGGTGACGCGCTTGGCACCCTTGTTATAAAAAAAGATAAAGATGTTTTATTAAAACAAACAATTATAGCAAAAGAAGATGTTGCTGCAGCGAGCTGGTGGGAGTTATTTAAAAGAAGTTTTGGGATGTTTTCAACATCAAAATAGCGGCAAATATTTTGCCGCTTTTCTATTCGTATGTAAGTGAATAATGCTGAAAGGTTTCACTTTATGACGAAATAGTTCTTCTTTTGTCAGCAGGAAGGATTCTTATTTTATATCACGAAAATCTTTATGTATGTGAATAAGTAAAGTTTGAGCATAAGGAGGAAATCGTGTGAGTCTTTCCATGCAATTAGAAGTAAAACGTGACGTCCTATGTGTGAGACTAGAGGGTGAATTAGATCATCATACGGCTGAAGAGTTGCGAACGAAAGTAACAGATATGATTGAGACACATGGTGTTCATCATATTGTTTTGAGCCTAGAGAACTTATCGTTTATGGATAGTTCTGGTCTAGGTGTTATATTAGGCCGATATAAACACGTAAAGGGATTAGGTGGAGAAATGGTTGTTTGTGCAATTTCACCGCCTGTTAAGCGTTTATTTGAAATGTCTGGCTTATTCAAAATCGTTCGCTTAGAAGAAAGTGAAGCGCACGCGCTCGCGACGTTGGGGGTGGCATAGATGAGAAATGAAATGAACCTTCAATTTTCAGCATTAAGTCAAAATGAATCATTCGCTCGCGTTACAGTGGCGGCTTTCATTGCACAACTAGATCCAACGATGGAAGAATTAACGGAGATTAAAACAGTTGTGTCAGAAGCGGTTACAAATGCAATTATTCATGGATACGAAGGAAATGCAGAAGGTATTGTTTATATTTCTGTAATTTTGGAAGAAGCAATGGTGAAACTCACGATTCGAGATGAAGGGATTGGAATCTTTAACTTAGATGAAGCGAGACAACCCCTTTTTACAACTAAACCTGAATTAGAGCGTTCCGGAATGGGATTTACTATCATGGAAAATTTTATGGATGAAGTAGAAGTTATTTCAAACGAATCTTTCGGGACAACAATCCATTTGACAAAATACTTATCAAATAGTAACGCTCTATGCAATTAAGGAGAATAGCCTATGGACATAGAGGTCAAAAATGAGAAGAAGAAACCTCAGTTAAAGGACCACGAGCTAAAAGCGTTAATTCAAAAAAGTCAAGATGGAGATCAACAAGCGAGAGATACAATCGTTCAAAGTAATATGCGCCTCGTTTGGTCGGTTGTACAGCGGTTTCTTAATCGAGGATACGAACCAGACGACCTATTTCAAATTGGATGTATTGGGCTCTTGAAATCGGTAGATAAATTTGATTTATCTTTCGACGTGAAATTTTCAACATATGCAGTTCCAATGATTATTGGTGAAATACAACGTTTCTTACGCGATGATGGATCAGTGAAAGTTAGTAGGTCTTTAAAAGAAACAGGAAACAAAATTCGAAAGATGAGAGATGAGCTTTCGAAAGAATTCGGAAGGGCTCCAACGATTAATGAAGTGGCAGAGGCACTAGAACTAACGCCAGAGGAAGTTGTTCTAGCACAAGAAGCGAGCCGGGCCCCTTCATCTATACATGAAACTGTATATGAAAACGATGGAGATCCAATCACTATTTTAGATCAAATTGCAGATCAATCTGAAACGAAATGGTTCGATAAAATTGCTTTAAAAGAAGCGATCAGAGAACTAGATGAACGAGAGCGCTTAATTGTATACTTGCGTTACTATAAAGATCAAACACAGTCAGAAGTAGCCGAGCGCATAGGCATTTCGCAAGTACAAGTTTCAAGACTTGAAAAGAAAATATTAAAACAGATGAAAGATCGAATAGACGAATAATTGTCTATTCGATCTTTTTATGCCGTTAATAGGAGAGAGATGTTAATTTTTGCAAAAATTAACAGAATTTATTGATAATTTAGTCAATTCAAAATATAATCCAAGTATGAACTTGTCATAAAGGGGGAAGGAAACATGGAAACGAGGCAACAATGGGGAACGAGGGCTGGATTTATTTTCGCAGCGGTCGGATCTGCCGTTGGATTAGGAAACATATGGCGTTTTCCTTATACAGCGTATGAAAATGGAGGAGGAGCATTCTTTTTACCGTATTTATTTGCATTATTAACGACTGGTATTTCATTGTTAGCGTTTGAGTTTGCCCTTGGTCATCGTCATCGTGGCTCAGCACCACTTACATTTTTCCGTATTAGCCCGCGTGCAGAATTTATTGGATGGTGGCAAATGTGCGTAACATTTATCGTTTCAACATATTATGCAGTGATTATTGCTTGGTCTATATCGTATACATACTTTGCAATTACTGGAGCATGGGGAAAAGACACGCAATCATTTTTATTTAAAGAGTACTTACATGTTGCAGATAAGCCAGGACAATTTGGAGGACTTGTACCAGAAGTATTAATTCCGTTAGCTCTCGTTTGGATTATTGTGCTTGGCGTTGCATTTAAAGGAGTTAAAAAAGGAATCGAAGTTGTTAACCGTATATTTATTCCTTTATTAGTTGTTATGTTCCTTATTATCGTTGTTCGTGCAGTGACGATGGAAGGTGCTATGCAAGGACTAGATGCATTCTTTAAACCAGATTGGAGTCGTATTTTTGATGGGAAAGTATGGCTTGCTGCTTACGGTCAAATATTCTTTAGTTTATCTTTAGCATTTGGAATTATGATTACGTATTCTAGTTATTTACCGAAAAACTCGGATACAACAAATAATGCCTTTATTACTGGATTTGCAAACTCAGGATTTGAATTATTAGCAGGTATTGGGGTCTTTGCAGCTCTTGGATTTATGGCAAATAATATGGGAGTACCGGTTGATAAAGTAGCAAGTGCTGGCGTTGGGCTTGCGTTCGTAGTATTTCCCCAAATTATTAATGAATTGCCGATGTCACCGTTGTTTGGTGTTTTATTTTTCTTATCGTTAACGGTTGCTGGAATTACATCACTTATTTCACTCGCGGAAGTATGCTTTGCCGCTGTATCTGAAAAATTCAGTTTAAGTCGGGAAAAAACTATTGGAATTATGGGAACCCTTCTCGTGTTAGTTTCTCTTGTTTTTGCAACACGTGGTGGACTTATGTTCTTAGATGTTGTCGACTATTTCGCTAATAATTTCGGATTAATTACAATTGCGCTTGCGGAAGTAGTTACGATAGGGCTCATTTTACGCCGTTTACCAGTTTATCAAAATCATGCAAACTTTGTATCTGATATTAAATTAGGAACGTTTTGGAGAGTGAGTTTACTCGTTATTACTCCGCTTATGTTAGGCTATATGCTAATTGATGGTACAATCCAAAATATTAAAAAGAACTACGGAGATTATCCGACTGAGTTTGTTGTAACGTATGGTTGGTCGATAGCAGCAGCATTCCTCATAGTTGCAATAATCATTGGCCTGAAAAAATGGGATGCACAAATTCATTCGGATTCTGCCAAGCTTGAAAAAGAATGGAAAGATCGAGGTGTTTCATAATGAGTGGATCAGCGATTATGATGATGGTTATTGGAATAGTAGTCATTTGGGGAGGGCTTGCATTAAGTATTGCAAACTTATTTAAGAAAAAGGCATAAGTAAAAAACATCTGTACCAAAATGGTGCAGATGTTTTTTTATGAAAAAATTGTATTAGAAAAAAATTCAATAACCATACTACAACTACGAGGAAGAGTGAAGGGGTGAATGAAAGTTGGAACAAACGATTTATATTAAAATGCGCAATCGTTTAAAAGTTTCTCCTACTTATGAAGTAAAGCTGGGCGATGTTGCTCAACTTGCCGGAGATTCTTCCGTAGTTGAGTTGTTACAAAATGAGATAGTTTACAAAATAACAGCGCATGATAAGACGCATGTTGTAATTGATGTTATGAAAGTAATTGAGATTATTCAACAGAAAGCATCTCACGTACAAATTAATTTACTCGGTTCCGGACAAACTCTTGTTGAAATTATATACGAAAAAAAGAAGGCACACCCAATTTTTTTCGGGCTTGTATGGCTTTTACTTTTCATTGGAGCAGCTCTTGCAATCATTTATTTCCATGAGGATGTAAGTATGCAACAAGTACATCAACGGTTATATTACATGATTACTGGAGAATTCAATGCACAACCACTTTTATTTCAAATTCCTTATTCTTTAGGTCTTGGTTTAGGGATGGTTCTATTCTTTAATCATGTATTTCAAAAACGAATTAATGAAGAGCCGAGTCCGTTAGAAGTTGAGATGTTTCAATACCAACAGTCACTTGATCAGTATGTAATCGTTAATGAAAACAAGGATAATATGAAACAACTTGCCGATGATTGAGTCTGGGTTTGTTATTTTAATTGGTTTAGCTGGAGGGATAGCGGTAGGTAGCGGATATGTCGCATTTTTAGCTGTACTTGGTATAATCCCCCGTTTAGCCCAATTAACGAGAAGTGGAAAGCATATTCAATATTTTGAGTGGGCAGTCATTGCAGGTACTTTAACAGGGGCTTGGTGCAGTTTGAAAAACATTACACTTCAAACGTCGCAATATTGGCTCGTTATATTAGGGCTATTTTGTGGTACGTTCATTGGAATGCTCGCTGCGGCATTAACAGAGGTGTTAAATGTTCTACCTATTTTAGCTAAACGAGTAGGGGTAGAGGGGAAGATTATTGTTTTACTCGTTGCTCTTGTACTTGGGAAAGTAATAGGATCGTTGTTTCACTGGATTTATTTCGTAAAGTAGGAGGCAATATATAAATGACAAGTCAGAAGTTGAAGGATGATTACATAAATAAAGTGAAGGAGTATCATCCAAAGCCAAACTATTTACTAAATTGTATCAAAGCATTTCTTGTAGGTGGACTCATTTGTACAGTTGGAGAAGTATTGATGAAATTTTATATACATTATTTTCACTTCAGTGAACAAGAGGCAGGAAACCCAACTGTTGCAACGCTTGTTTTATTATCCGCGATTTTAACGGGGTGTGGTGTATATGATAAAATCGGTCAATTTGCTGGAGCAGGATCAGCGGTACCGGTAACAGGATTTGCAAATTCTATGGCAAGCGCTGCTTTAGAACATAAGAGTGAAGGGATTGTTCTAGGGATTGCGACAAATATGTTTAAACTGGCAGGAAGTGTGATTGTATTTGGGGTTGTTGGTGCATATATCATTGGGTTAATAAGGTATACCTTTAAAATTTTTATGTCTTAAAGGAGGGGCTAGTATGAGGTTGACCGGAAAACAAACGTGGGTATTTCAAAACGATATATATGTGAATGCAACGGGTACTGCTGTCGGTCCGAAAGAAGCTGAGGGCCCTCTTGGAAAAGATTTTGATATTTCATATGATGACTTGCATTGTGGAGAGGAAAATTGGGAGCTCGCCGAACGAAGATTAATGTCAGACTCAATTCAACAAGCAGTGCAAAAAGGGAATATAAAAACATCGCAAATTGATTTCTTTTTAGCGGGAGATTTATTAAATCAAACAGTGACAGCAAATTATGTTGCGCGTCAGTGGGGCATTCCTTTTTTAGGAATGTTTAGCGCCTGTGCGACGTCTATGGAGACTTTAGCAGTTGGCTCAGCTTTTATAGACGGTGGATTTGCAAATCGTGTCTTAGCTACAGTAAGTAGTCATAATGCAACGGCTGAAAGACAATTTCGCTATCCAACAGAGTACGGTGGGCAAAAACCAGGGACAGCAAATTCAACTGTGACTGGTGCAGGATCTATATTAATTAGCAATGAAAAAAGTGCAATTAAAATTACGGCGGCTACAATCGGAAAAGTGCAAGATTTAGGAATCACAAATCCTTTGGATATGGGGGCAGCGATGGCTCCAGCAGCAGCTCATACAATTCAACAGCATTTTGAAGATTTAAGAAGAAGTGCCGATGACTATGATTTGATTGTTACGGGTGATTTATCAGCTGTTGGGACACCGATTGCAAAACAACTTTTACTTGAGGAAGGTTACGATCTTGGACATATATACAATGATTGCGGATTAATGATTTATGAATCAAGTCAAGAAGAAGTGTTTGCAGGTGGTAGTGGTTGCGCTTGTTCAGCAGTTGTCACATATGGCCATTTATTACACGAGATGCAAAAAGGGAATTTACAACGAATTTTTGTCGTTGCCACTGGCGCATTATTAAGCCCGATAATGATGCAACAGAAAGAAACGATTCCAACAATTGCACATGGTGTCGTATTTGAGAGAGTTAAAGGAGAGTGAATTGTGGATTTTATATATGCATTTCTTGTAGGTGGAGCTATTTGTGTAATTGGGCAACTATTGTTAGATTTCGCAAAGTTAACACCAGCTCATTTAATGGCAACTTTTGTAGTCATCGGAGCAATTTTAGATGGATTTGGATTGTACGATAAACTAATAAAGTTTGCAGGTGCTGGAGCAACAGTCCCTATTACAAGTTTTGGACATTCACTATTGCACGGAGCAATGCATGCAGCAGAAAAACATGGATATTTAGGAATTGGTATTGGCATGTTTAGTTTAACGTCTGCGGGCATTTCCGCAGCGATATTGTTTTCGTTTTTTATAGCACTTATATGTAAACCGAAAGGATAAATCAAATGAGACGAAGGGTTGTTTTGGTCACAGATGGAGATGAATATGCAAAGCGGACAATTGAGCTTTTAACAAAGGGATTTGGGGGAAGGTGTATTTCAGCATCACAAAGTAATCCAACCAAATTGACAGGGAAAAAAGTTGTTGAGCTTATTATGCAAACGCCATATGACCCTGTATTTGTCATGTTTGATGACAGTGGATTTATTGGAGAAGGATCTGGTGAAAAGGCTTTAAAATATGTAGCTACCCATAAACAAATTGATGTGCTCGGTATTTTAGCGGTAGCGTCTAATACGCATCATTGGGAATGGGCACGTGTAGATGTAAGTGTAGATCGGAACGGAAATTTAACCGAATACGGTGTTGATAAATTTGGACTTCCAGATGGTGAAATTGGCAGAATTAGCGGAGATACAATTTATTGTTTAGATGACTTGAATGTTCCTGTCATCGTTGGAGTCGGTGACATTGGTAAGATGTGCGGGAATGATGAATGGGAGAGGGGATCACCTATTACTAGAAAAGCGATTCAATTAATTTTGGAAAGGAGTGGTTTTTATGACGAAGCCTAAAAAAGTGGATATCCCTATATCAACTTTCATAAGTGATAATGAAAATTATTTAAAGCAGACAGTTGGACTAGGCGTTACATACGATGTTGGCATTCGTAAATTTCAAATTTTGAATAAAGAAATCGGTGTGTTATTTGTAAACGGACTTTGTGATACAAATTATATTATCCCTATTTTAGAAGAAGCGGTGGATACAAATGAGATAAGGGATGTAGAAGAAGATACAGTGAAGCTTTTAGAGAATCGCTTAATCCATCAACAAGTAAGCAAAGTGAAAACGATGGATGAGGTAATGCTCCAAGTATTATCAGGGCTCATTGTGATATTTGTGGAAGGTGAAACGGAAGCGTTCGCGATTGATGTTCGTAGTTATCCAGGGCGAACACCGACAGAACCAGATACCGAAAAGGTAGTACGCGGTGCGAGGGATGGATTTGTTGAAAATATCGTTGTAAATACAGCGTTAATTCGTAGGAGAATTCGAGATCCACGACTTCGAAATGAAATGGTTCGAGTAGGAGATAGATCACAAACGGATATTTGTATTACATACGTTCAAGATGTTGCAAATCCAGATTTAGTAAAGATTATAAAACAAGAATTAAATAACATTGATGTAGATGGAATTACGATGGCGGATAAAACAGTAGAAGAATTTGTTGTAAAGCAAAGCTATAACCCATTCCCGCTTATTCGATATACAGAAAGGCCAGATGTAGCAGCAAATCATCTACTAGAAGGACATGTGTTAGTACTTGTTGACACATCGCCAAGTGCTATGATTACACCGACAACATATTTTCACCATTTACAGCATGCAGAAGAGTTTAGACAAAATCCAGCTGTCGGTACATTTTTACGCTGGGTGCGCTTTTTAGGTGTTATATTCTCGTTATTTTTATTACCATTTTGGTTAGTGTTTGTATTTGATCCAACTCTTTTACCAGCAAATCTTGCTTTTATTGGACCGACTAAGATGACGCATTTACCAATCCTATTACAGGTGTTAATGGCAGAGGTCGGACTTGAGTTTTTAAGGATGGCTGCTATTCATACTCCAACCCCATTATCGTCTGCAGCAGGGTTGATTTCCGCCATATTAATTGGTCAAATTGCAATTGATGTAGGTTTGTTTGTGCCAGAAGTAATTTTGTATGTAGCGGTTTCGATGATTGGTGCATATGCAACACCGAGTTATGAATTAGGATTAGGAAATAAGGTTGGGAAATTGTTTGTTATTATTTTAACAGGTCTCTTCCATGAGATGGGATTTGTAATTGGTATGACGATATTAATTTTATTTTTAACGTCTATAAAAAGTTTACAAACACCTTATTTATGGCCGTTTTTACCATTTGATTGGGGCGCGTTAACAAAAATTTTACTCCGTCCAACGATGTCTAGTTTAAAAGTACGACCAAGTATTGTAAGACCTCAAAATGTAAAAAGACAAAAATAAACGGGATTATACACCCGTTTATTTTTTTTAGTAAAAATTTATTGTTTTTTAACAAAAATCAAACATTTTTTGTGTACACTTAGAGTAGATATTGTGTATGGAAGGGGAAGAGGACATGATTAAATTATTTGTAAGTGATTTAGATGACACGCTCGTTTACGATGTGAATCATATGCAAAAAGAAGATGAACGTGCGCTGTGTTGGTTAGCTGAGAAAGGGACAAATATTTGTTTTGCCTCTGGCCGCTTTACACACAGAATTGATGAAGTTGTAAAAAGGTTTTCATTCCCATATTACACAACTGGCTTAAATGGAGCGACAATGTTACTTCCAGATGGGAATTTATTTCATGAATCGAGTTTTGAAAATACGGTTGCCCAGGAAATATATCGATATATACATAAAAAAGGACTAGCGGATATTGTTTGTGCAAATGAGCAACGATATACAAAAAGGAAAAATGAACATCACCATAATTTTGAAGCGTATATGGGCGTGCATATCGCTGAAATTGAAGCGTTAGAAGAAGAGTTTGGTAAGACTGTACACCCTGCAAAATTGTTTGTTTTTGGAGAAGAAGAGAAAATTGTGACGTTAGATCAAGAGCTACGAGATATGTTTCAAGGCGAAGCGGAAGTTTTTATATCAGGTAAACGCTATGTTGATATTATGCCAAGAGGCGTGAGTAAGGGGAGTGCTCTAAAGCGACTAATGGACCATTTGCAAATTGAAGCAAATGAAGTTGCTTGTATTGGAGATTCCTTCAATGATATTTCTATGTTTGAAGTAACCCCGCATTCATTTACTCTTCATCATGCCCATCCATATGTAAAGGAGAAAGCAAATCATATAGTGCGTTCGGTTGAAGAGGCTGTTATGAAATTACCGTTACTTGTATAAAAAAGAAGCCCGTCACTGGCGGGCTTCTTTTTTACTTGAATAAAGATTTAACAAAATCAATGATACTTGAGAAGAAATCTTTCACTTTATCTAGAAAACTTTGTCCTTCTTCAGATCCTAAAAAGGCAGAAACGTGTTCTTTTGCTTTGTTTAATTGACTACCAACTTGATTCCAATCGATATTAAGATTCTTCATTTTATCAAATAACGCTACTAGGTTATCTAACTGTTCATCTGTTAATGTAATGCCGAGTTGATCAGCAATTTTTTTAATTAATGAACGTAAATCTTCTGTTGTTTTTGGCTGTTCTTTTGCAATTTCTTCTTTAATTTTTGCAACAAGTTGAACTGCTTTTTCTTCACCAATTTTATCACCAAGCTGGGCTGTTTGTACCATTTCTTCATTCGCTACTTTTTTAACTTCTTCCGGAATTGGTTTATTGGACGCAGTTTCATATGCTTTCATTAATCCAGTTAAAGCTGCAGTTCCTGAAACTTTAAAAGGTGCAGTAATTTGAATTTCTGCATCTTTTACACCTGCTGTAATCAAAGCGTTAGTGTACATTGCATCTGTTACCCAGTTAATGTTCTTTGATCGTACAATAAGACCAGATCCTGGTTTTGTGTATGTAATCATAGAAGAAGAAATTGCTCTCGTACCAATTTGTGCTTTTGGAACAATGCCTTCTAGAAATTTATGTTCTTCCGCATTAGATACAGTGATAATTGTAGCATCTTTCGGTGCTTTCATTTCTTTTAACAGATCTTGTTTTTGTTGTTCGGATAAGTTCTCTCCTAGTGTAACAATTGATTCTCCCTCGATGATGTCTGCAAATGAAGCTGTTGGCATTATAAATACCGTTACAGCTAATAGCAGAGCTAATAATTTCGTTTTCACGAAAAACCGCTCCCTTTCTCTTTCTAAAATTTTCGGGCAACAAAGTTATTATAGTATATATTTCTTATTTGTCACCTAGCTTTTTCCACATTTCAAAAAAGAAGTATCTAGATTGTCGGATTCTTTTTGTTTCTAGTCATGAATGTGGTAATATAGTGCTGAGATAGTTGAAAGGAGACATATACATATGAAAACTTTAGGATACATATTAATGGAAAACGGTGAAAAAATCGAATTGGAATTTTTCCCAGAAGAAGCGCCAAAAACAGTAGAAAATTTTAAAAAATTAGCAGAGCAAGGATTTTATGACGGTGTTACATTCCACCGTGTTATTCCTGGCTTCGTAAGCCAAGGAGGAGACCCAACAGGTACAGGTGCTGGTGGTCCAGGTTACTCTATTCCATGTGAAACTGATGGAAACCCTCATAGACACCTTGTAGGATCACTTTCTATGGCTCACGCTGGCCGTAACACAGGCGGTAGCCAATTCTTTGTTGTTCATGAGCCACAGCCACATTTAGATGGCGTTCATACTGTATTTGGTAAAGCAACAAGCGGTATTGAAACAGTATTAAAAATGCGTCAAGGCGATGTAATGAAAGAAGTTAAAGTTTGGGAAGAATAAGGTAAGGAAAAAGAGAGCTTTTGCTCTCTTTTTTATTTTTAATGAGATTGAGTACTTCTTCTATAGCTCATCATACAAGTAGTATTGTTGCTAAAATATATTGCTTGTGAGAACAAAGCTTTAACAAATTACATAGAATACATTACATTATATGTTTCAACAAATATTTTTTGTTATATTAATTTTGCTAGAATTGTGCTGTTTTAGGGGAACTATTAACGAAGTGATGTTGAATGATATGTTTCTTTTCATTCCATATAAAATTTTATTTTTTTCACTCTATTTATTAAAGGAATAGTGCTGAAACATAGATTTGACTTTCTTCTTTTCGCTTTGTATGATTATCAAGTTGTTTTAGACTCTTCTCACTCTGTTGAAAATATTGTAAAATGAATGTGATATGAAAAGAGTGATTGAGGGGATTACTAGTTTGTAACTTTTGTGAGAAGGGATAAGGGTTATGTTAATTCGTTTTAAAAAAAGTTATGAAAAAATTGCAATGGGGCTTCTTTCGTTTATGCCAACTGAAAAAGATGTGAAAACATTACAATTGACAATGAAAGAATATGAAGCAAAAGATGATTGGCAATTGTATTTGTGGAAAGAAAATGAAGATTTTGTTGGAATAATGGGGATTGTAAAAAAAGAGAATCAAGTATTAGAAATCCAGCATTTAAGTGTAAATCCGTCCCACCGTCATGTGGGGATTGGAACGAAGATGGTTCAAGAGTTAAAGAGTAAATTTCTTGAGTTTACAATTTGCGGAAATGAGCAAACAGCAAGTTTTTGCGAAAAATGTAAAGGGCTAGAACAAAATATACATTCGTGAAAGCAGGGATAAGTAGTTTATTATCTCTGCTTTCTTTTTTGTAATTGTTCGTTTCGTTCAGTAATGACCTCTGTGCGATCACGCAAAGTGTGCTTGTGTATAATATATTCACTTGGAATAGCATTCAAGTCTTTCCAAGAGAGGTTTTGTTTTTTGCATAACTCTATGCACTGCTTCTCTAACAATGGATCTGATAAGGGTAAAAATAAAGGTACAAAACGTTCTTTTTTATGGATAGATTGCAATCTTTCATTGAGCAAGGAAAGAAGTTGTACTTGATTAATTCCTAAACGTTGTAAAGACACACCGCTTTTTTCTAAAATTGTGATTGCGCTTTTCATCATTTTTGTGGAACCATTCCAGTTAGCACGTCTTTGGTGGTATAAAGAAACTGCAATTTGAATGAGACCAACTAAGTAATGATCACGATTTCCTCTTGGTTTTGTCTTCCAGTACTCTTCTAGTATTTCGTGGCATTCAAAATAGTCGTAATCTCCTTGGAAATGAATTAAAAATTGTATGTATTCGGTAGGATACATGTTTTCTCGCCCCTATCTAACGGTTATACATATAAGTGTATCATAGAAATATGAACAATAAACGACTAGGAGATTTCCCCCTAGCCGTTATTGTTCATATTAGCAGAAGCAAGCTGCTCCTACAATAATTAGCAAAATAAACAGTACAACAAGTAATGCGAACCCACCGCTAAAACCACAATCAACGTGACCCATAGTTTTTTGACCTCCTACATTGTTCTTACTACACTGTTATCATATGAAGTGGTGGGCATGATGACATAGGCATCGGTCTATTTTTAATTAAATTTCTTAAAAAGGTTGGATAGAACATGAGTATGCTCTATACTTATGTTGTTATAGAAAAAATGTGGTGGGATGCTTTGTGCAATATAATTTTAAAGTAGAGGCTTTTGAAGGGCCTTTAGATCTATTGTTACATTTAATACATCGTTATGAAATTGATATATATAATATTCCTGTAGCAGATATTACAGAGCAATATTTATCTTATGTGCATACGATGAAAGAACTGCAATTAGATGTTGCAAGTGAGTATTTAGTAATGGCCGCAACGTTATTACAAATTAAAAGTAAAATGTTGTTGCCGAAACATGAAGAAGATGTACTTGATAACGGTGATGATTTTATAGATGATCCTCGTCAAGAATTGATGGAGAGGTTAATTGAATATAAGAAATATAAGCAAGTTGCTACTGAGTTAAAAGAAAGAGAACAAGAAAGAGCACAGCTATATACACGTCCACCAATTGACTTTACATCGTTGCAACAAGAAGAAGAGACAAGCTTGCCTCTTGATGTTACGTTATATGATATGCTAGCGGCATTTCAAAAATTAATGCGCCGTAAAAAGGCAAAAAAACCTGTAACAACACGTATTACTCGTCAAGAAATACCAATTGAACAGCGAATGACTGATATTTTAAAGCAGTTAAAAATAAAGGGTGGTCGCCAAAGTTTTCATGATTTGTTTGTTGATGATGAACGTGAAATAATGGTTGTAACATTTTTAGCAGTTCTGGAACTTATGAAAAATCAACAAATCATAATTGAGCAAGAACATAATTTTGATGAAATTTTCGTATCAAGCTCTAATAAATCTGCATAGAGCAAGTATATGAAATTGGGATAGAAACACTTTATCTCATGTTATGTTTTAATGTATCGTTTGGAACAAGAGAAGAAATATTGAACCGAACGCATTGATTGTGATTCGGTTTTTTGATGTGTATTTTTATGGGAAAATAGAAGGAAGGAGCTCGTGAAATGGATAGGAAAGAACAAAAGTCAATTATTGAAGGCCTTTTATTTGTTTCTGGTGATGAAGGGATTTATCCAGAACAAATAGCGAAAGTTCTTGAAATTGAAATGAATGAAGTAATTAATATTTTAGAAGAAATGCAACAAGAATGTGAAGGTACAAACCGTGGTTTGCAAATTGTACAGTATGCAAAAGTATATCGTTTTGCTACAAAGAAAGAACATGCTTCATATTATCAAAAATTAATAGATACACCAACAGCTGCTTCACTCTCACAAGCTGCCCTTGAAACGTTAGCGATTGTTGCATATCGTCAACCAATCACAAGGACTGAAATGGAAGAGATTAGAGGAGTTAAAACCGATAAGGCGTTACAAACGTTGGTTTCACATTTACTTATAAAAGAAATGGGAAGAGCAGAAGGACCAGGGCGTCCTATTTTATACGGAACAACAAAAGAATTTTTGGACACATTTGGATTGAAAACATTAGATGATTTACCGCCGCTTTCTGAAGAGAATGAACAAATGAATGAAGCGGATTTATTCTTCGGTTCCTTACAAGAGATATCGAAATAAAAGCTTAGCATTTTGCTAAGCTTTTTTTGTATATCAATTATTTACAGTGCCATACTAAATGAAAAAAGGAGACGAGTTATGAGAGGTATGCGGATTATTCTATTATTAGTTTCTGTTTTATTATGTTTTTCTTTAAATAGCGCATCAGCTAAAAGGTATATGATGTCTATTCATACTACGTCTCCTTTACATATGCATCGGCAACATCTTAGTAAAATGAAAGTGAGCTTTTTAAAAGTGGGGCAAGGTGATGCAACACTTATCATAATGCCAAACGGACAAACAATGTTAATTGATGGAGGACCTTATGAAGCAGGAGAGGTTATTATTCAGAAATTAATTGAGAAAGGGATTAATCATTTAGATGTAATTGTCAGTACCCATCCTGATATGGATCATATAGGGGGGCTAATTCCAATTGTAGAGCAAATGCCGGTATCGCTTATATTAGATAGCGGAAAAACATATAGTTCTCTTACTTATCATACATATCGGAATAATATTAAAAAAAGAGGGATACCTTTCGTTTCAGTAAAGGAAGGGCAATATATACCGCTGGATCCACATGTTTCTATACAAGTATTAAACAATGGGAAATCAAAAGATGAAAATAATGAATCCTCAATTGTTTTAAAGGTGCGATATGGAAAAGCGGATTTTTTATTAATGGGTGACGCGGATGTACGGACAGAACATGAAATATTAAAACAATTTGATGTACATGCAGATGTTTTAAAAGTGGGGCATCACGGCTCGTATACTTCAACAAGTGAAACGTTTATAAAAAAAGTGGAACCGCAGTTTGCTATTCTGTCTTACGGGAGTAGTAATCCGTATGGACATCCTCATCAAAGTGTAGTAAAACGCTTAAAAAGGCACGGTATAATGGTATATAGAACGAATAAACGTACAGTAGAAATAGAAACAGATGGTGAACATGTTATGTTAGAGTCTAGCGGGTTAATGCCATTGTTGAAGTGATTTCTATATTAGGGGTGGATACTGTCCCTTTTTGGAAAAATGAATAATATATATTATAATTATAAGGGACGTAAGAAATTTCCTTTTTTGTTGAATAAAAAGGAAATTTCATTAGAATGTATAGACAACTACTCGTGCATATATTAAGATGGAACTAGGCGAATAAGGTAATAATAACAAGTAGGTATTTCATGGGAAAGGATCGATGAAAATGAAAACGCAAATTGTCATCAATGCCAAAATTTACACAGGTCAAGAAATAGTGGAAAACGGATTTATCCGTTACGCAGAAACCATTAAAGAAATTGGTTTGATGGCTCAATATGTACCACAAGAAAATGAAACTGTTTTTGATGCTACAGGGAAGATTGTAATTCCAGGTATGATCGATGTTCATATTCATGGTGGATACGATATTGATGCGATGGATGCAAATAGCGATGGGTTAGTAACTCTAGGTAAAGAAATGTTAAAAGAAGGGGTTACAACTTACTTCCCGACAACAATGACACAAGCTCCAGAGGCAATTGAAGCAGCGCTAACTGCTGCGAAAGAAGCAAAAGAAAAAGGAGCGCATTTCGAATATATTCACTTAGAAGGACCTTATGTTTCAAAGAAACGTGCAGGTGCACAACCACTTGAACATATCGTTCCTGCAAATATTGAGCAATTTAAACAATGGCAAGAAGCAAGTGGGAATTTAATTAAATTAGTAACATATGCACCAGAAGAAGAGGGAGCATTAGAGTTTGAACAATATCTTGCTGAAACTGGTGTAGTGGGCACAATGGGGCATACAGATGCAATTGATGCGCAACTAAAAAATAGAAAGATTACACATGCGACACATTTATACAATCAAATGCGTGGATTACATCACCGTGAACCAGGAGTTGTTGGTCATGTGTTATTAAATCCAGATGTAATGGTTGAAGTAATTACAGATGGTATTCATATTCACCCTGATATGGTGAAATTAGCATATAAGTTAAAAGGACCGAAAAAAGTAAGTGTTATTACTGACGCAATGCGCGCAAAAGGTCTTGAAGATGGATTATATGAGCTTGGCGGACAGCCAGTACATGTAAAAGATGGTAGTGCTCGATTAGAAGATGGAACGTTAGCTGGTAGTATTCTAAAAATGGATCAAGCTTTCCGAAATGTAATTGAATTTACGGGTTGTTCAATCGAAGATGCAGTACTGATGACATCAGTTAACCAAGCAGAAGAGTTTGGATTAAATAATAAAGGTGCATTAGCAGTAGGAAAAGATGCAGACTTTGTTGTGATGAATGAAGATTTACATGTATATGATACGGTTCGTTTAGGAATTCATATGAAGGAAGGGAAGTAATTAAATGAATATTCTTGTTGTAAAAACTCCAGAAGAACTAGCCGAAGCAGGTTATAAATTAATTGAAGAAGTTGTAAAAACAAAAGAAAATCCAACATTAGGAATGGCTACAGGAAGCTCTCCATTAGGTATTTATGCAGAAATGCGAAAAAATAAACTTGATACAAGCCGTGTAACCACTGTAAACTTAGATGAGTACGTAAATTTACCACATGAAGATAAAAACAGCTATCACTATTTCATGCAAGAACAGTTGTTTGATCATCTTCCATTTAAACAAACTTATGTACCAAACGGGATGGCAAGTGATTTAGAGGAAGAGTGCAAACGTTACGAGGGCATTCTAACTGCTAACCCAGTTGACCTACAGATTCTTGGAATCGGTGAAAACGGTCACATCGGATTTAATGAGCCAGGAACACCGTTTAATTCTCCAACGAACATTGTTGAATTAACAGAATCTACACGCCAAGCAAACCTTCGCTTCTTCGAAAAAGAAGAAGATGTGCCAACTCATGCGATTACAATGGGAATTGGAAGCATTATGAAAGCGAAACAAGTTCTACTTGTTGCTATGGGTTCTAAAAAGGCAGAAGCTGTTAAAGAATTATTGCAAGGTGAATATAGTGAAGAGTGTCCGGCTACAGTTTTACAACGTCATCCGAATGTAACCGTAATCGCAGATCAAGAAGCTCTATCTTTATGCAGTGAGGCGATTGCTGATGAACATCGACAAGTATTCACCATTTCCGATCTATTATCAGATTCAAGAGTGGGTGAAACAGCTAATTGAGGACGGCGAATGGAAGCCGGGAGATAAAATCCCATCTGAGAATGAACTTTGTGATAAGTTCGAAGTGAGTCGTATGACAATCAGACAGGCGATTAATAATTTAGTGGAACAAGGCTATTTATATCGGAAGCGTGGAATTGGAACATTTGTCCAACTTCCGAAAGTGGAACAAAAATTGCAAGGAATGACGGGATTCACAGAAGATATGATTTCTCGTGGAATGAACCCAAGTAGTCAATTACTTAGTTTCCGCCTAGTTCCAGCTACTGCTAAAATAGCAGACCGGTTGAGAATACAGGAGGGGGAATCGGTTTATGAAGTGAGGCGTATTCGCTTAGCTGATGATGAACCGATTGCTTTTGAGACGACATATTTGTCGCCAGCTCTTGTAAAAGATATTAACGAAGAGATATTGCAACAATCTTTATATGAACATTTAGAGAAAAAACTGGGCTTTAAACTTGTTAGCGCTACTCAGTCAATTGAAGCTTCTGTTGCGACGGAAAATGAAGCTGAACATCTGCATATTCCTAAAAAGGCGCCTGTACTTGTAATGCGTCAATGGTCATATTCAGAAGGTGAGATACCGCTAGAGTACGTGAAATGTATTTATCGTGGAGATCGTTATAAATTTATTACGAATATCGCACGTAACAAATAGTATATTTCAGTTTGTGAAGTACAGTCGAAATGAAAATGGATAACATGTAAAGAAATAAAAATACGACTCATCCTTATAAGGAATGAGTCGTATTTTTATTATGAGCAATTACGTGGTTAACAGCATCTTTGACGTGATTTACTACATAGTGAGCGTGTTTTTTTACTGCATCATCTGCTTGCGACATAGCAAAACTGTGAGGAGTTAAAGAAAACATAGGAATATCATTGTAAGAATCCCCTATACAAGCAATTTCCTCAGGTTTTATTTGAAACTCATTTAATAAAACAGAAATGGCAGAGCCTTTACTAACATTCGGTGGCATTACATCTAAACATTGTTCTGCTGAGATGAAAGTACTAACTTTCCCGTGGAATTTTTCATCAATTTTTTTTTGAAGGAGTTGTAAGCTCTCCTTTGTTCCACCGACAGAAATTTTATTTGGGAAAATTGTATCATCAATCTTCTGTAGTAAGTTTGGTTCTTCAACAGAAGTCATTGTTACTTGTTGTTCAAGTTCTTGAATAAAAGGTGTTTTCTCTTCAATGTAATAATTATGCTCATCACTTACATAACGGAAATAAGGATTTTCATTCGTCATAGCTAACAAATCGGGAAGTATGCTGGAATCAAAAGTTGCAGATAATAGTTGTTTATTTTCATGTGTATATACAAAAACACCATTTACACTAATACGATGAAAATTTGTATTTACAGCTTTCATTAAGTCTGCAATTTCATTATCAAGTCTTCCGGAAGCGAAGCAAAGAATAACATTTTGCTCGGCGAGGCTGCGTAGTGCCGTAACATCTTGTTCATCAATAAGACCTCCGTGTTGCATCATTGTACCATCGATATCACTTACAAACATTTTAATCATGCTGTTATCTCCTTTCTATGTACAGTTGCTCTTACATTATACGCATCATATATAAACATGTCTAAAAAATGAATTTTTATTAAATGGCAGATGTTTTACATTGACGACAAAGAAGAATATTCTGTAACATAAAAGTAGGCTATTTAAGTACGAGGGTGGTGTTATATGAATAATTATCTAGAAATTAAAAAAGTTTTAAATAATAATGTCATCATTGCTAGCCATCCTGAACACGAGGAAGTAGTAGTGATTGGTAAAGGAATTGGATTTGGGAAAAAAGCGAAAGATGTATTGGAGCAAGAACAAATCGAAAAAATGTTTGTCTTAAAAAATGAACGTGATCGTGAACAATATAAATTATTAGTGCCGCATGTTAGTGAAAAATTAATTGAATTGATGAACGATATTATGCTGTACATTCAAGAAAAAGCGAAATCTCCACTAAATGAACATATTCATATTGCGTTAACAGATCATATTTCATTTGCAATTAAAAGGTTAAAACAAGGACTTACAATTGATAATCCTTTTTTAGTTGAAACAAAAATGCTCTATCCAGAGGAATATGAAATTGCGGAAGGTGTTGTAGAACTTTTAAATTCTCGTTTGCAAATTACATTGCCAGAAGGAGAAATTGGTTTTATTGCACTTCACATTTACAGTTCGCTTACAAATTCTGATTTATCTTCAGTTAATCAAAACTCCCGTCTCATTGCACAACTTGTATCTTTAATTGAGACAAACTTAGAAATTACATTAGATCAAGAGAGCATTCATTATTTACGCCTTATTCGTCATCTTCAATATGCTATTGAGAGGGTGAAAAAAGGAGAAAAAGTAGAAGAATCGCAAAGTTTTGCTGATTTATTAAAGGCGGAGTATCCAGTTTGCTATAACGTAGCTTGGAAGCTAGTTAAAGTCATGCAAAAAGAGTTGCAACTACCTGTATATGAAGCTGAAAGTATTTATTTGACGATGCACTTGCAACGCTTAGTCAAGGCAGAGCATGTGTAATAAGTCATATATTTTTGTCTAAAATGAAAACGTTAAAAAAAATGATTGAATCGCTTACAATAGTTATGTATAATAACTATTGCAAAGTTATACAAATTTCGACAAACACATTAAGGTGAGTAACGAAAACGTTTGCCTTAATTATAGTGAACTTATACGTAAACCTATTTTTGACACGTGTTACTGATTCGATCAGGCATGAGTGGAGAAAAGTAAGGAATGTAAGCTAGAGAAAGGGATATACTACCCTTTGTATAGCTATCGTTCTATCTTTTTTTCCTCATGTCTTTTTGGCGTTTGTCGGAAGGTATCAATATAGATAAGAGAGGAAGGGTTTCCATGTTTAAGAAGATCTTTGGTGTTCTTCAAAAAGTCGGAAAAGCGTTAATGCTTCCAGTAGCGATTTTACCGGCAGCAGGTATTTTACTTGGATTTGGTAATGCATTTCAAAATCCACAGTTAACAAATGTTATTCCTGCTTTAAAAGCAGATTGGTTCGTAATGGTTGCAAAAATTATGGAACAATCTGGTGATATTATTTTCGCTAACCTTGCATTATTATTCGCAGTTGGGGTAGCAATTGGTTTAGCTGGTGGAGATGGAGTAGCTGGTTTAGCAGCATTCGTCGGCTACTTAATTATGAACAAAACGATGAGTGTGTTCTTAGAAGTAGATAAGCTAGTGAAAGTAACAAGTTCTGGAGCAGACCCAGTAAAAATTGGATTTGCAGATCCAGCGTATGCAAACGTATTAGGTATTCCAACGCTACAAACAGGGGTATTTGGTGGTATTATCGTCGGTATAGTAGCGGCATATTGCTATAATAAATACTTCAACATTGAATTACCATCATACTTAGGTTTCTTTGCAGGTAAGCGTTTCGTACCGATCGCAACTGCAACATTCTCTTTAATCGTAGGTATTATCATGTGCTTCGTTTGGCCATACATTCAAGGTGGCTTAAACACGTTCTCACATCAAATGATTGATGCAAATAGAACAATCGCAGCATTTATATTCGGTTTAATTGAACGTTCATTAATTCCATTTGGACTACATCACATTTTCTATTCACCGTTCTGGTTCGAATTCGGTCAGTATACAAATGCAGCTGGCGAATTAATCCGTGGTGACCAAAAAATCTTTATGGCACAGTTAAAAGACGGTGTAGAATTAACAGCAGGTACATTTACAACTGGTAAGTATCCGTTCATGATGTTCGGTCTTCCAGCAGCAGCTTTAGCAATGTACCATGAAGCACGTCCAGAAAATAAAAAATTAGCAGCAGGTATTTTAGGTTCTGCAGCATTAACATCTTTCTTAACAGGTATTACAGAGCCACTTGAATTTTCATTCTTATTCGTAGCGCCAGTATTATTCGGAATTCACGCTGTATTTGCTGGTCTATCATTTATGACAATGCAAATTTTAGGTGTTAAAATTGGTATGACATTCTCTGGTGGTTTAATTGACTTCCTATTATTCGGTGTATTACCAGGCCGTACAGCATGGTGGTGGGTAATTATTGTTGGTCTTGTACTAGCAGTTATTTACTACTTCGGATTCCGCTTTGCAATCCGTAAATGGAATCTAAAAACACCTGGTCGTGAAGAGGCAAATGCGAATGACGGTGCAGGAAAAACAGAAGCAGGCGAACTTCCTCGTGAAGTATTAGTAGCACTTGGTGGTAAAGAAAACATTGCTTCTTTAGATGCTTGTATTACTCGTTTACGTGTTCAAGTTAACGAACAAAAGAATGTAAACAAAGACCGCTTAAAAGAACTTGGAGCAGCTGGTGTACTTGAAGTTGGAAATAACATTCAAGCTATTTTCGGACCGAAATCTGACACGTTAAAATCACAAATTCATGATATAATGTCAGGTCGTACACCTCATGTTGAAAAAGAAGAACCTGTAAAAGTGGAAGAAACTCCTCAAAAAGTTGATGAAAATGAAACAATTGTATCACCAATCGAAGGGAAAATCTTACCAATTACAGAAGTGCCTGACCAAGTATTCTCAGGAAAAATGATGGGAGACGGATTTGCAATTGAGCCAACTGAAGGAACAGTAGTTTCTCCAGTTAACGGTGAAATTGTCAATGTATTCCCTACAAAACATGCGATTGGTATTCAATCTGAAGGCGGAAAAGAAATTTTAATCCACTTTGGTATTGATACTGTAAAATTAAATGGTGAAGGATTCGAGGCACTTGTAGCACAAGGTGATAAAGTGAAGCAAGGCCAACCATTATTAAAAGTAGATCTTGCATTTGTAAAAGAAAATGCACCATCTATCATTACACCAATTGTATTTACAAACTTACAACAAGGGCAACAAGTCGAATTGAAAAAAGATGGAAATGTTAAGAAGGGCGAAACCGCTATTATTGACATTCAGTAGGAATTTGACGCAAAATGTTTATAATTATAATAGGCGATGTGGTTGACCGAACATCGCCTATTATATACAATAGATGATGTAGTACTCACGTCTATACAACTAAAAAAAACTGTAATTTAAAGGAGATAAATAATCATGGAAAAGATCTTTAAAGTAACTAGCGACTCAGGAATTCATGCTCGTCCAGCAACTCTACTTGTAAACACTGCAAGCAAATTCGGTTCTGACATTAACTTAGAGTATAACGGAAAGAACGTTAACTTAAAATCAATCATGGGCGTTATGTCTTTAGGCATTCAACAAAACGCAGAAATTAAAATCACTGCAAATGGTGATGATGCAGCTCAAGCACTAGCAGCTATCGAAGAAACTATGAAAAACGAAGGATTAGGAGAATAATGACTCTTAACATTCAAGGGATCGCTGCATCAAGTGGGATTGCTATTGCAAAGGCTTTCAGACTTGAAAATCCTGAATTTAACATCGAAAAGAAATCAATTACAAACGAAGCTGCAGAAATTGCACGCTTAGACGCTGCGCTTGAGAAAGCAAAAACTGAATTAGAAGCTATTAAGGACCACGCATTTGCTGAACTAGGTGCTGACAAAGCTGCGATCTTTGAAGCACATTTATTAGTGTTAAATGATCCAGAACTAGTAAACCCAGTAAAAGATAAAGTAAATAGCGAAAAAGTAAATGCTGAATTTGCAATGGATGAAGTTGCATCAATGTTTATTTCTATGTTTGAAAACATGGATAATGAATATATGAAAGAACGTGCTGCGGACATTCGTGACGTAACAAAACGCGTTCTTGCACATTTACTAGGAATTAACTTCTCAAATCCTGGTACAATTTCTGAAGAGGTAATCATTATTGCTGAAGATTTAACACCATCTGATACAGCTCAGTTAAACCGTAAGTATGCAAAAGGTTTCACTACTGATATCGGTGGACGTACATCTCACTCTGCAATTATGGCTCGTTCTATGGAAATTCCAGCTGTTGTTGGTACGAAAGTTGTTATGGAGAAAATCCAAAACGGCGATATCGTTATCATTGACGGTTTAGATGGAGAAGTAATTGTAAACCCATCAGAAGAAACTCTTCGTTCGTTTGAAGAAAAGAAAGCGAAATTTGAAGAGCAAAAAACTGAATGGGCAAAATTAAAAGACCAAGCTACTGTAACAAGTGATGGACATCACGTTGAGCTTGTTGCAAATATCGGAACACCAAATGATGTACAAGGTATTATCGATAATGGCGGAGAAGGCGTTGGCTTATACCGTACAGAATTCTTATACATGGGTCGTGACAATCTTCCAACAGAAGAAGAGCAGTTCGAAGCGTATAAAGCAGTTCTTGAAGGTGTAAAAGAAGGTCAACCAGTCGTTGTTCGTACACTTGACATCGGTGGAGATAAAGAGCTTCCATACTTACATTTACCAAAAGAAATGAACCCATTCTTAGGATACCGTGCAATTCGCTTATGTCTTGATGAGCAAGATGTGTTCCGTACACAACTTCGTGCATTACTTCGTGCTAGCGTATACGGTAACTTAAAAATTATGTTCCCAATGATTGCAACTCTTGATGAGTTCCGTCAAGCAAAAGCAATTTTATTAGAAGAGAAAGCGAAACTTGTAGAAGCGGGTACAACTGTTTCTGATTCTATTGAAGTTGGTATGATGGTTGAAATCCCAGCTTCAGCTGTATTAGCAGATCAATTCGCGAAAGAAGTTGACTTCTTCTCTATCGGAACAAATGATTTAATCCAATACACAATGGCTGCAGACCGTATGAACGAACAAGTATCATACTTATACCAACCATATAACCCATCTATTTTACGTCTTGTAAAAATGGTTATCGATGCTGCTCATAAAGAAGGCAAATGGGCTGGTATGTGTGGTGAGATGGCAGGCGATTCACTTGCTATCCCATTATTATTAGGATTAGGTTTAGATGAGTTCAGTATGAGTGCAACATCTATTCTTCCTGCAAGAACACAACTAAGCAAGTTGTCAAAAGCAGAAATGGAAACATTAGCAGAAAAAGCATTAATGATGTCAACTGCTGAAGAAGTTGTTGAACTAGTTAAAAGCATATAACCAATAAAAAAACCTGAGTCGATTTGAAATCGGTCTCAGGTTTTTTCTATGAGAAAAATAAATCTTATTTTCTTACTATAGAGGATAAGGAACGGAATTAGATAGCGATAGCAACGATATCAGTTGGGCATACACGTAAAATACCAGTAAAAGTATTTCGATTTTGATTGTTCTTATCGTCTTTATTGTTATCTTTGTCGTCTTTGTTATTACGAGCTAAAGCAGAGAAAAGAGCAACACCGTTAGCGAAACCTTCAAAAATTACATTGTTGAAAGTGCCATTACCTCTAATGCTTAAAAGAGAAAGTTCTGTTCCAACTGAAATGCTAGCAAGTACGTTACATACAGCTGGTTGTTGTGGTCTAACTACTTCTCTCTCTTTCTCTTTCTCATGATGTCTGCACTCTCTTTCATGATGATGACAGTCTCTAAAGTTATCACAGCATCCAAATGATCCAAACATAATCCTCATCACCCCCTTCACACTTATAATCTATGTAAGTTCGGTAGTGAGTGACTGGACAGAGAGTGGAATTTTTTCTAGGGGATTTTCTCATTTTAAATGACTAGCTGGGTGTTTAGTATGGAATGATGTTTAAAATAGGGGAAATATAACAAAAAATGTAAAAACCACCGAAATAAATGAAATAGGTAGCCTTTACACTTTTTTACTTTTATATAAAACGATGATATATACAGGAAGAGCTAGGAGTAGTGGTACAATGGATCGTGCAGTATGTTTTTCTGATTCTAATTGGAATGCTTCTTCTTTTGGGAATTGTAAAATGGAGATGTTTGCGGCATCACCAATAAAATATAGAAGCAGTACAGTTACTATGTAACATAAAAGTGCGATAAAGCTTCCGTATGAACTCAATGAAAATCCCTCTCTTGTTATCTATTTGTTATCATTGTATCATAATTGTAACAAAAATACACGGGTATATTTCAACACCTAAACAAAATTCGACACAAAACGTCAAGTTTATTTATGATAAGGGAATAGAATATACTTTTCCATAAGTATAAATGTCGAATGATTTGTAGTAATATTACAAAAGTATGACAGGAAATAAAAAAACGAAGGCAATGTAGTTACCTTCGTTTTTTATTATTTTGCCCACTCACTCACTTGCTCTACGCTCATACGAGGTGCAGGGTGGCCTTTTAAAGTTGATTCACCAATTGTAATAAGCATAATTGGAACGTAACGAGATGAAACGTTAAATTCGTCTGTCAGTGCTTGTGGATTGAAGCCACCAATAGCACAAGTATCCCAACCAGTTGCTTTAGCTGCAAGCATAAGTTGCATTGCTGCTAAAGATGCATTTGAAAAGGCAGCATCTCTTGGGAATTGTTCACGAGCATATGCAGATTCAATATTTTTAGCTAAGCGTTCTTTTGCTTCTTCTTTCATAAATCCTTGTTCTACAATTGGACCATATACTGGCTCAACATTTTTATAAGCTTCTAAATCACCTAAAATAGCGACTACTGCAGAAGCATCAAGAATTTGTTGTTGGTTATAAGCTATTGGGTGTAATCGTTTTTGTACATCTTCACCTTGAAAAACGAGGAATTTCCAGTGTTGCAAGTTCCAAGCGGAAGGTGCTTGTGCTGCGGCTTTTAAAATCTCATGTAATTCTGTAGATGAGATTTCTTTATTTGGGTTGAATGCACGTGTAGATGTGCGTTCATATAGAACGTTAAAAAAGTTGTCGTTTGTCATTGTATATCCTCCAAATTGTATATCGAATTATTTTCAAAAAAATAATATACACTACTTACATTTTGTAAGTTATCGAATTTAAGAATATAATATCTTTATTTTAATTGTCAAGTTTTAAAAATAAGCTAGGGCATTCATACAAACGATACAATTCCTACAATCATACACTAAAAAAGGAATTTATAGAGTGAAAAGCGAAGATAACATTCTCAATTAGCTTGTTAATATGTATCTCTCACAAATTAAAGTTTATTGGAGAACAGTCTTTTAAAAAAGTTTGTGAGGAATTCAGTAGAACAAGATATATGAAGTGAGTGAAGACTAGTGATGAACATACTACATTTTTTATTAGAGAATACGGTTTTCCAAAATGTGTTACAAGATCTGCAGTTAAATGTCCTTTATATAGAAAATGGATGTAAGCATCAACAAACGGTAGAAAATATCCATCCAAAATGTATGTTTATAGCAAATAGTTTTGAAGAGGGCGAACTATTATTTCAAAGAACGAAACCACACATTATCATTACGTATGTAACAGATTATTCTCAAATAAAATATATAAAGAATATGTATACTCCGCACAGTACATTCATTGTCATTTGGGATCAACAAATAACAAAAGAATTCACAGATGTACTTGCATTAGGAATACGTAATATTGTAATAGCTCCTGTAACTCCGCAAGCAGTGTTAGAGGAAGTGAATAAGAGTTTGTATCAACTTTCTTTAGTAAGGCAAGTCGGTTTGCAGCAGGAATTGCTTCAAACGATGTTTGATTTTCAAAATGATCTATTATTTATAGTAGAAGATGATGAGATTGTTGATTGTAATACAAATTTTTTAGCTTTTTTTGGATATGAAAATCTGTTTGCCTATCGTGAGCAACATTTAGTATTTGCTGAACATTTTATTAGAGAAAGTGGATACTATTCGACGACGCATGATATAACATGGTTAGACGATACTTTATCAAGTGGTAGAAGAATTAAGATGCTAAATTATGAAGGGGTAGTATCCACTTTTTTATTACGTGCGACACCATTGCCAGAAGATTTATCAAGATTTATTGTAAAGTGCACGGAAATTACAGAATTAGATGAAATCTATCAAGAGCAAGAAAGACTTGCTATGGTAGATTCATTGACAGAGATTTATAATCGTTTAAAGTTTCAACAAATACTAGAGGTAGAGTGGGAAAAGGTAATACGTAGTGATGAGAAAATAGCTATCATTTTATTTGATATAGATAATTTTAAAACGGTTAATGACACATATGGTCATGATTTTGGTGATTTGGCATTAATACAACTTGCAGAGCTTATGAAATCTAAAGTGGAGCAACAACATGTATTTGCAAGATGGGGAGGAGAAGAATTCATTATATTAGTGACAAATACAGTAGAAAAGGAAGCATTTCAAGTTGCGGAGTCATTACGATTCTTCATTGAAACAAAGCAATTCACTGGAATTTCGAAGCTAACAGCTAGCTTTGGAGTTGCGTTATATGAACAAGGAACTACAAGAGAAGAATTAATGCAACGAGCGGACATTGCATTATATGAAGCGAAAAAAAATGGGAAGAATCAAGTATGTGTGTATAGAAAAGAAAAAATGTAATTTTTCGCAACAAATTGTTGCGATTTTTTTTTATTGTTTGATAATAGAATAGGGGGACAATTTTTAGCGAAGGAATTATGGAGGATCAATATGATAAAAAAAGTAATGGTGATGGCTTCACTGTCTGCTATAGTTGGCGGCGGAGTATACTATTTTCTTGTTAGCCCCAATATAAAGGAAAACACTGTATTAACAACTAAAGTGAATCCTACTATTGAATCAGAAGTACAAGGGAATATAGAAGAAAAAGAAGAGCAACAAATTGATTATGCTAGCATATCTCAAAAATTAGATCAATATTTAGTCGGAAAGCAATTTAATGGAACAGTTTTGGTAACAGATAAAGAGCGTGTTATATTGAATAAAGGATATGGGTATGCTGATGTTCAAAATAAAATAGAAAATACGCCTCAAACAAAATATCGTATTGGTTCTATTACGAAAACAGTTGTTGCCACATCTATTTTACAGTTGCAAGAACAAGGTAAATTGAATATTCAAGATAATGTAAATAAATATATTCCTTCATTTCCGGAGAATAAAAATATTACGCTATATCATTTATTAACCCATACCTCTGGTTTACCTGAACATGCGAAAGGAAATGTGAATGCTGCTTCCCGTTTACAGTTAATTAATTGGATTGGACGTCAAAATTTAGAATTTCCTGCAGGAACAGGTTGGAGATATACAGATTATAATTATATGGTTCTTGCTTATATAATAGAACATATCTCGAAAAAACCTTTAGGAGATTACATAAAAGAAAACATATTTGTAAAAGCAGATATGCATGAATCCGGTATGGGAAATATGGTACCTGGAGATAAAAATTTTACAAAGGGTTATGTGAAAAAAAATCAAGAGCTTGTACCAGCGCAGAAGTTAGGCATGGATTGGCTATATGGTTGTGGTGAGATGTATACGACAGTTGGAGATATGAAGAAGTTAGACGAAGCAATTATAAATGGAAAACTTCTTTCTGAACAAAGTATACAAGCAATGTTTTCGCCTTCAGCAGAACGGAAATATGCATTTAGTTTTTATATATATCCAGATTATTTTCATAATCATGGTGTATTATCTGGTTGGAACACTTTCAATAATTTTAATAAAGAAAAAGGAATTTTTGTTATGTTATTTTCAAATGTAAAAAATAGTATGGATGATGACTTTAATAAAGAGTTCCGAAAGATGGTAAATGATTTATTAGAACAAAGGGGATGAGAAAATGGAACATAAAACTTTATCAATAGGTTTCATTGGTATTGGCGTAATGGGAAAAAGTATGGTTTATCACTTAATGCAAGATGGTCATAAAGTATATGTATATAATAGAACGAAAGCAAAAACAGATTCTTTAGTGCAAGATGGTGCACAATGGTGTGATACGCCAAAAGAGTTAGTGAAGCAAGTTGATATTGTAATGACAATGGTTGGATATCCACATGATGTAGAAGAAGTGTATTTTGGTATAGAAGGAATTATAGAACATGCAAAAGAAGGTACGATAGCAATTGACTTTACGACATCTACACCTACTTTAGCAAAACGTATTAATGAAGTTGCAAAAAGCAAAAATATATATACGTTAGATGCACCTGTCTCAGGAGGAGATGTTGGTGCGAAAGAAGCAAAACTCGCAATTATGGTAGGTGGAGAGAAAGAAATATATGATAGATGCTTACCTTTACTTGAAAAGTTAGGAACAAACATTCAATTACAAGGACCAGCTGGGAGTGGACAACATACAAAAATGTGCAATCAAATTGCGATTGCTTCCAATATGATTGGAGTATGTGAGGCTGTTGCTTACGCGAAGAAGGCTGGATTGAATCCAGATAAAGTGTTAGAGAGTATTTCAACAGGGGCAGCAGGTAGTTGGTCATTAAGTAATTTAGCTCCTCGAATGTTAAAAGGAGACTTTGAGCCAGGATTTTATGTAAAGCATTTTATGAAAGATATGAAAATTGCTTTAGAGGAAGCAGAGAAATTACAATTACCAGTCCCAGGCTTAAGTTTGGCGAAAGAATTGTATGAAGAGTTAATTAAGGATGGCGAAGAAAATAGTGGAACACAAGTATTATATAAAAAATATATAAGGGGGTAAACGAGGTGGACCTTCAAAAGTTTGATGAGATGATTGATACTGTACAGCGAGCTACTTGTATGCAAATTAATGAAAAACAAAAAGAAGCTTTTAAACAAAAATATGATTTTGAACCAGACTTTGAATATGGAAGAGATGAGAAGGGGCATTATGTAATTCGAACCTCTAAAAAGATGTTAGAAGAAATGGAGTTTTATTTGGCATTGAAATATGATCGTGATGGAGTGGATCTTTATATGCAAGCTGAGATTGACGGTATATTTCATGTATCTGTTAGCTATGGTGAAGATGCCCTACATCTACAAGAATTGTTTCAATTTCTAGAAGAAAATAAATAAAAGTCCTCATTTGAGGACTTTTATTTATTTAGTCATTATAAGTTAGAAGCGCGGCGACATCGTTCAACCGGGAATGGGATAATTTGTGCGATGTGATTAGGACCAAATTGTTTTGTACGAGCATGGCGTATTATATAAAAAGCACACAGAATTGAAACAGGAATAGCGCCGAATAAACCAAATAATAAAGCGCTTACACAAGATGCGACAAATCCTAAAACACCAATTTCTAACTCTTCCATAATAGCTCCTAAAATAACAGGAAATGCTCCACATGTAACTCCAAGTATAAGTGCGATAAGTAAGCTCATGATTATCCCCCTCTGTTTGCGATATTATTTTCCTTCTTAGTTAATTGTAGTATATCACATTTAAAACAGAATTTTCAGAAAGATTTCAATAAATGTTCAATAAATGTTCAAAAAATACACTTGAAAAATCAAGGCGTTAAATTTGTGATGAAATGGTACTTTTGAGTAAATAAAAAATCAGGCTTATTTCAAAAGTGAAATAAGCCTGTTCCATAGGAGGATGTATATATGTAGAGTGAATAAAAGTTTGGAAAAGGGGATCCAAGTCCTTTTATTCAACTAACTACCTTAATAGATTGGAACCCAGCCTTCAGTTGTTACAAAAATACGAATAGCTACAACTTGACGATCATCTTGCAAGGTAAAATAATGTCTTGCATTTTCTGGAACAGATATTAGATCGCCTGGCTCAAGTTCAACATCAAAGAATTTCCCATCTTTGCCTTCAATAGCGAAAATGCCATGACCACTGACGATAAAGCGGACTTCGTCGTCTGTATGATGATGTTCTTTTTGGAAATTAATTAATAATTCGTCAAGGTTAGGTGTGCTATTTGAAAGTGAAATTACATCATGTGCTTTATAACCTCGACGTGCTGAAACATCAGCGATTTCTTTTGAAAAAACAGCTAATATTTCAGCTTTGTTTTCATCTGTTAAAGAATAATTTTCATTTAAATGAGTAGGAAGTTTAGAAATATTCCATTTCTCATATAAAACGCCTTCCTCTTGTAGAAATTTAGATACTTCCACTTCATTTTCAATACGAGTATTTACTTCATGAATACGAATTTGCGCCATTAGAAACGCCTCCTTGAATTGATAATAGTTTTATATGAAATTGGAATAAAAACTCATAAGCTTCTAATCTCTTCTTTGCATCAAAGCTATCTCGGCCCCATACGGTAATACCGTGGTTACGGATTAATACCGCTCCCGAATCACCTTGTATATGCTTTCGGAAGTTTTCTCCAAGCGTTGGGATATGGGCATGGTTTTCGATAATAGGAATGTGAATTGTTGCCCCTTCTTCCCAAATATCGAGAGCTTTAATAATTTCTTGATTTTGAAGGGTAACTGCATCACTATATAAATTTGTGATGACATTATTATCAGTTGTATGAACATGAAGTACGCACCCGGCATTCGTATTGTTATAAATATGTGTATGCAATATTGTTTCTGCTGAAGGGCGTAATTCAGTCTCTAAAACGGGAACTCCTACATGATCTACTAATAGAAAATCATCTGGAGTGGTTTTTGTTTTATCTTTACCGCTTGCTGTAATGAGAAAAGTAAGTGGCTCATGACTAACTTTTATAGAAATATTACCACTTGTTGCTGGGAACCAATTTCGAGTTGTTAATTCTTTTTTTATCTCGCTTAAGTCATACCATTGACGAAAAAGTTGTTTCATGATTTCACCTCCAACAAATGTTTTAATTCATTTTGAATATCATGGAATGTTTCAAACGGTGTATAAGCAATATAATTCTCTTCACACTTTGTAATAAGGAAGTCACGAGCAAATACTTTATCTGCTTGTTTCGCAGCTTGTAAATCAGTAATTGAATCTCCAATCACAATATGGAAGTCATTCGTATCACTCAATTTACGGATGAGTGATGATTTACATAATCCGCAATGATTTTGACAATGATGATCACAAGGATGAGGCCAATTCACCGTAATGTATTCATTTGAAAAATCTGTTTCATTACAGTAAATTTGCTCTTTTGGAATGAGTCCTTGTAAGAGTGGATAGACGAAGAAATCCATTCCACCTGATATAACGTAAAAAGAAATGTTATTTTCATTTACAAATTGTATAAATTCATGAAAACCATTACGAATTTCAGCAGTTTCTATTAAAAATTGAATAATTTCATCGTGCAGATGAGTAGGTATTAATCGAAATAATTGAGAAACACCTTCTTGAATAGATAGCTCTTGTGATAAAATTCTATTCTTTACTTCTTCAGCTTCTGGTGGTGCGAATTTTTCCATAATGGACATAATGTTATCATTATTTGTAATCGTGCCATCGAAATCACAAAATACTTGAATACTCATAATTTCACCTCATGAGAGGGATTTCCCCATATTTGTAGTGCACTATGCAAATTTATGTCATCTACTTCATGGAGTGGTTTATTTTGCAAAGTAGCATCAATTGCAGTACGGAAAGCTTTACCACCGCCTTGCGCTCCATTTGGATGTCCATGTATCCCGCCGCCAGCATTAATAACAACATCTTTACCGAAATCTCGTACAATAAAGGGAACGAAACCAGGGTGAATACCAGCAGATGGAACAGAAAAGCTCTTCTTGAAAAATGCATCGTCTTCAGTTAAATATTTTGAGATAGCAAGAGCTTCCTCTTTTTCTAGCGCAACACTTCCGTATGGAGATGGGAATAATGAAAAGTCAGCCCCAGCATAGCGTAGTAGCTTTCCGAGTAATAATGGAGATGAAATTCCATATAACTTAGATGCTGAATAAGCACCACTTACAGCAGGGTGTGCCATAATAGGAACTGGGATTTCATCATCTTCTGCAAGTGATTGCAGTACATCTAGTCCGTAAGCAAATACGTTAAATAATAGAATATCAGCTCCAGCTTGCACTGCACGTTTCGCATTTTCTTTTAAATCAAAAGTTCGTCCTGTTAAATTTACGGCATATAACGTTTTATGTCCGTATGTTTCATATACGGATTGTAAAACTTCTTTTCCAGATACAATGCGTTTCGTAAGTGGTGTTAATGCATTTTCAAATAATATTTCATCATCTTTTACTATATCTACACCACCACTTGCTTGATCACGTAATTGCGTTTTTAAATACCCAATATTTCGTCCAATCATTCCTTTAAAAATACTCATTAAAAGGGGACGATCATGCACTTGTAAAAGGTTTCGAATCCCATCTATCCCGAATTTTGGACCAGGAAAATGTTCTTTCAATTCTTCTGAAAAAGTTAAGTCAATTAATTTTACTTCGCCATCAAGGGATAGCTTTCCAAATGTAGTCGTTAAAATTGCTGGTAAATCTGGACTGAAGTTTAATAACGGATATTCGATTTTAATAATTCCGCGTTCTACTTTTTTACGTAAATACGAATTCGTATGTTCATGTTCAGCTAATTCCTCAATATGAATGACGTTGCCTTTATGTTGCTTTAATTGTTCTTGCAATAATTGTGGCAAATGAGTCCAAGAGCCAATTGTTAAACCAAGAGCAATTTGCTCAGCTTTTTTTTCTAAGTTATGTGAATCATCATGGATTAAATACGTCGCTATAATTCCGCTCATTGTTATAACCTCCTAGTTAAATAAAAAAACCTCTCAGCTAAGGAGAGGTTTTTTTACAACCAGCTCCTTATCTGTCAGCATAATGCTGCGAGAATTAGCACCGTGTCTACGATTGTAGATCGGTTGCCGGGTTTCGTCGGGCTCGTCCCTCCACCTGCTCTTGATAAGAAGTATTTAGAAATGTTTAAATTTTTAAGATAACTGAATTTTGTCAGATATTTTTCATGTTGTCAATTACTTTTTGAAAAAATTTAATTTATCAATTCGATTAATGGCTTCTCGTAATCTATCTTCTGTATGCAAGAGACCAACACGGACATACCCTTCGCCATGTTCACCAAATCCAACACCAGGAGCAACTGCAACGTGTGCTTTTTCTAGTAAAATATCAGAAAATTGCTCGGATGTATAACCTTCTGGTACAGGAAGCCATGCAAAGAATGATCCGGTTGGAATGTCTACATTCCAACCAATTGAGTGACAAGCTGAAATAAGAGCGTTTCTCCGAGATTCGTAACTATTTACAAGATCTACTACACAAGACTGTGAACTTAATAGTGCTTCGCGAGCAGCATCTTGAATTGCACCAAAAATACTAACATACATATGATCTTGCAATAGGTTAATGGTTTCGATGACACTTTCATTTCCAACTGCAAAAGCAATACGCCAGCCAGCCATATTGAAAGTTTTTGATAACGTGTAAATTTCAATTCCTATATCTTTCGAACCATCTGCTTGCAAGAAACTAACAGGTTTTTGACCATCAAATCCGATAGCACCGTAAGCGAAATCGTGAACAACTAATATATTATGTTTATTAGCAAAATGAATGGTTGTATCAAAAAAATCTTTTGATGCAGTAGCACCTGTAGGGTTATTTGGATAGTTTAAAAACATTAACTTTGCCCGTTCAGCGATAGAGTCGTCAATTTTTTTATAATCCGGTAAAAAATGATTTTCTGCAATAAGCGGCATGGTTTCAAAGTGTGCCTTTGCTAAGGCAACCCCAGATAAATAATCTGGATAGCCTGGATCCGGAACGAGAATTGTATCACCAGGATTTGTAAAACAAATTGGTAATTCTACTAGTCCAGCCTTCCCACCAAACAAAATAGCAACTTCAGTTTTTGGGTTTAATTCGACGCCGTATTCACGTTTATAGAATGTAGTCACGGCTTCCTTTAAGCTTTCATGTCCGCGAAATGGCGGATATTTATGATGAATGGTCTTTTCGGCAGCATCTTGTAAAGCTTTTACGATATGCTGCGGTGTTGGTTGATCTGGATTACCTTGACCTAGATTAATAACATCGTGACCAGCTGCAACGACTTTGTTAACTTTTGCAACAAGTGAAGCGAAAAATTGTGTTGGCAATGATGTTACTATCTCAGAAGGTTGAAATAATTTCATACTTTCCACCTCTTTTGAAAGTTGTTACAATTCTAGTGACAAATGATATAATCTTTCCAGTATTTTGTAAAGAAAAAAATAAGAATGGGGCTGAAAAAATGAAAGTCGCATGTATTCAAATGGATATTGTTTTTGGAGATGTAGAAAAAAATATTGAGAATGCTAAAAATAAAATAAGCGAAGCTATGAAGGAAAGGCCAGATGTTATCGTCTTACCAGAACTATGGACAACAGGATATGATTTAACGAGACTTTCTGAAATTGCAGATAGGGATGGAGTGGAAACGAAAGAAAAGTTAATAGAATGGGCGAAGCAATATGATGTACATATTGTTGGTGGTTCTATAGCAAAGCAAACAGAGCAAGGCGTTACAAATACGATGTATGTTGTAAATAATGAAGGACAGCTAGTCAACGAATATAGTAAAGTACATTTATTTCAGCTTATGGATGAACATAAATATTTAATAGCCGGTAATGGTACGGGCGAATTTAAGCTGGATGATGTTGAATGCGCTGGAACAATTTGTTATGATATTCGTTTTCCAGAGTGGATGCGTGTCCATACTGCTAAAGGGGCAAAAGTATTATTTGTTGTAGCTGAATGGCCATTAGTTCGTTTAGCACATTGGCGTTTGCTATTGCAAGCAAGAGCAGTTGAAAATCAGTGTTATGTTGTTGCATGTAATAGAGCGGGAAAGGATCCAAATAATGTATTTGCGGGTCATTCTTTAATTGTGGACCCTTGGGGTGAAGTTGTAGTAGAGGCGAATGAAGAGGAATCAATTTTATTTGGAGAGCTTGAATTCGAGAAAATTAAAGAAGTACGTAAAGGAATTCCAGTTTTTGCGGATCGCCGTCCAGAATTATACAAATAAAATGTTGACAAGTGATTTTTATTCTTGGTATAGTCTTCAACATAAAGTTAAAAATTCAAAAAATTATACAACTCTTATCAAGAGCAGGTGGAGGGATTTGGCCCGATGAAGCCCAGCAACCGACCGTAATACCATTGTGAAATGGGGCGTTTATTACGCCAAAAGGCACGGTGCTAATTCCAGCAGAAAGTAAAACTTTCTGGCAGATAAGAGGGGAGAAGATAAACTTCAAACCTCTTTCTTAGTGGAAAGAGGTTTTTCTATGTTAGAAAAACCTCTGAATTTAAAAAGGGGGAGAAGACGATGGGATATTATTCATTAACAGAAATAACAGCTGTACAATATGCGAAAGATCATGGCTATTTTGAAGCAAAGGCAAATGTCGTTTGTCATGAAATTGGAGACGGAAACTTAAATTACGTGTTCAAATTAGATGATGGAGAGAAATCAATTATAATAAAACAAGCACTGCCTTATGCGAAAGTAGTTGGTGAAAGCTGGCCATTGTCTATAAAAAGAGCAACGATTGAAAGCAAGGCATTACAAATTTTTGCACAGTATGTACCGGATTATGTTCCAGTAGTGTACAGTCATGATGAAGAGTTAGCGATAACGGTAATAGAAGACTTATCAAGACTAACAATTACAAGAAAAGGATTAATAGACGGAGAAGAATATCCGCTTTTATCCCAGCATATCGGCCGTTTTCTAGCACATGTTTTATTTTACACTTCAGATTTTGGTTTACAATCAGAAGAGAAGAGGGTACTAGAAGGTACCTTTGTAAATCCGGACCTTTGTAAAATTACAGAGGAATTAGTGTTTACAGATCCGTTTGGACATTATGATACAAATGATTATGAGCCAGATTTACAGCTAGTGGTTGATGAACTTTGGAGTGATAAAACTTTAAAACTAAAAGTAGCACAATATAAATATAAGTTCTTAACAAGAAAAGAAACTCTTATTCATGGTGATTTACATACTGGTAGTATTTTTTCGTCACCTTCTGAAACGAAAGTGATTGATCCAGAATTTGCGACATATGGCCCATTTGGATTTGACATAGGTCAATTTATTGCAAATCTATTACTAAATGCTTTATCTAGAGAAGAAGAAAAAAGAAGTGTACTATTTTTCCATATAGAAAAGACGTGGAGTTATTTTGTAGAAAATTTTACAAAATTATGGATTGGAGAAGGTGTAGAAGCATATACGAAAGAAAAACAATGGTTACCAATTATTTTGCAAAATATCTTTACTGATGCAGTTGGATTTGCCGGATGTGAACTGATTCGTAGAACAATTGGTTTAGCTCATGTAGCAGATTTAGATGAAATAGAAAATAAAGAAACAAGAATTCAAGCTAAGAAACAAGCGCTATCCTTAGGTAAAGAACTAATAAAATATGAATCTAAAAGTGCTGATATTCAACTGTTTCGAACATTATTTCAACAGACAGTTTCAGGGGGCGTAAAAGCGTGAGTACAATTGTTACTGTTCCGAGATCTGTAAGCTGGAAAGGTGATGCAATTGCGGTATTAAATCAAACGAAATTGCCGCATAGCACAGAATACAAAACATTGACGACTATTGAAGAGGTTTGGAAAAGTATCGTAATGTTAGAAGTACGAGGAGCGCCTGCAATTGGAATTGTAGCTGCATTTGGCTTGGCGCTTGCATCAAAAAAATATAACACTGTACATATTGAAGAATTTCAAAAGAAGTTTAATAGAGATTGTAATTATTTAGGAACGTCACGCCCGACAGCAGTAAATTTATTTTGGGCAATTGATCGTATGAGAGAATCTATTCGAGAGATTACTACAATAAAAGAAGCACAAAAAACATTAGAAGAAGAAGCGCTTCGCATTCAGCAGGAAGATGAAGAGGTGTGCCGAAATATTGGGGAATATGCGTTAACATGTTTTAAAGATGGCGATAATATTTTAACAATCTGTAACGCTGGAAGTATCGCAACTGCCAGATATGGAACTGCATTAGCTCCCTTTTATATTGGAAAAGAGAAAGGTGTGCGTCTACATGTATATGCGTGTGAAACGAGACCAGTTTTACAAGGTGGTCGCTTAACGACCTGGGAATTGAAGCAAGCAAATATTGATGTGACCCTTATTACAGATAATACTGCAGCTCATGCTATTCAAACGAAAGAAATAAATGCAATTATTGTAGGGGCGGATCGAATTGTCGCAAATGGAGATACGGCAAATAAAATAGGGACAATGAATTTAGCTATTTTAGCAAAGCACTTTGATATCCCATTTTATGTTGCTGCGCCACTGTCAACATTTGATGTTACGAAAGAAACTGGAGCCGAAATAATTATTGAAGAAAGAGATGAAACAGAAGTTACGAAAATCTTTGGAAAACAAGTAGCACCAATTGGAACGAATGTTTATAACCCTGCATTTGACGTAACACCGAACGAATTAATTACAGGAATTATTACTGAGAAAGGTATTATAAGCGGGGATTATAAACGAGAAATTGCATCATTATTTGAAAAACAGGCTAATACATAATAGCTTGTTTTTTTATGCCTAAATGCATTGTTTTCTCTTACTTATATAATGAAAGGAGGAGAAGAGGATGGAAGAGTGGATCAAGATGATAGGTAATGTAGGGTTTCCAATTGTTGTAACATTATATTTACTCCACCGTATTGAAAGTAAATTAGAGGGGGTAATTGTTGCAATTGAGAAGCTCCCGCGGCAATTACTAAAGTACGAAGATCCTCGCAATAAAAAATAAAGTTTGCTCTTCTTGAGCAAACTTTATTTTTTATTGAGCAGTATAGCCACCATCGATAACGACAGCTTGACCAGTAATACCTTTAGCTTTTTCACTCGCTAAAAACATAGCATAATCAGCGATTTCTTGTACTTGTAATAAGCGCTTTTGTGGGACGAGTGGATAAATAACATCTTCTAAAACATTTTCAAGTGGTACATTTCGTGTAGTAGCTAAGTCTTGTAGTTGATTACGTACAAGAGGGGTATCGACATAACCAGGGCAAAGGGCATTAACAGTAATACCATGCGTAGCACCTTCTAAAGCGGCAACTTTTGTTAATCCAATTACGCCATGTTTTGCACTATTGTAGGCAGCTTTTCCAGCAAACCCGACAAGGCCGTTAATAGAAGCGACATTAATAATACGACCATATTTTTGTTGTTTCATAATCGGAAAGGCATGCTTAATTGCGATAAACGGAGCAATTTGCATAATTTGAATTAGTAGCTCAAACTTTTCCGTTGGAAAGTCTTCAATGGGTGAAACGTGTTGCATTCCTGCGTTGTTAATTAATATATCTAATGAACCGAAATGACTAACTGTTTGAGAAATTGATGCTGTAATTTCCTCTTCAGATGTAACGTCACATTTTAAACCGATAGCTTGAAAACCTTCACTTTGTAATTGCTCAGCAGCTTCTTTCGCACGTTCTTCAAGACGATCAGTAATCACAACTTTTGCACCTTCTTTTGCAAAAGCACTTCCCATTTCATATCCAATACCACTCGCAGCACCTGTTAAAAAGACAACTCGATTTGTAACCATGATGAAAAACATCCCTTCATAATAAAGTTTTCATAGTGCTCTATTTAGAGAGGTTATAATGAAAATCCTGCAAACATTTGGAAAAAATATCGTTAGCTATCTTGTTTTGCAAAATAGTCTTTGCTATACTATTTTGTAAAGCAAGATACTTACGTTTATCTATCTTGTAAAACAAGATAGTAGGAGGATTTGAATTATGTCGACAAGTCAAATGCTGAAAGGGATCTTAGAAGGATGCTTACTTGCTATTATTTCTGAAGGCGAAATATACGGTTATGAAATGAGTGAGAAGCTAGCAAAGTATGGTTTTACAATGGCGAGTGAGGGAAGTATTTATCCGTTATTAATACGAATGCAAAAAGAAGGACTAATAACAAGCGTAATGAAGGAATCTCCATCTGGTCCAAAGAGAAAATATTACACATTAACAGAAAAAGGCGAGGAAGCACTTGATGAATTTATGGATCGCTGGGAAGCGATGCAAAGTAGTGTAGAACGTCTACTTGAAGGGAAGGGAAGGAGAAAATAATGTTATCAAGTGAAGCACGAAAGTTTTTGTTAGATATGAGATTATTTTTGACGGCAAAGAGTGTGAAAGAAAGTGATATTGAAAACTTTTTAGAAGACGCAGAACTTCATTTAATAGAAGGTGAGAGTGAGGGGAAGAGTGTAGAAGATATTTTCGGAAGCTCACCGAAAGAATATGCAAATGAACTTGTAAAAGTGATGGAAAGAGATAGACAGGAAACGTGGAAGCAAATTGGTTTTACAGTAATGAATATCGTATCTTTTTGGATTATTGCTTCTATCTTAATAGTGAATAATGGAATGTTACAGATTTCACTTATTCAGTGTATCGGTTACAGTTTTTCATTGATTTTAGTTGTTATAGGTCCTAATTTTCTACTTCGCAAAATGACCTTCGTCACAAGCTTTACAAAAACATGGTTTTCCATGTGGTCTTTAGTTATGATTGCTCCATTGTTTTTATTAGGAGCTGTTACGATATTAGATGTGATATATCCTACAAAAATGCTCACATTCACCGAAGTCCAAAGTTATATAGTAGCTGGTGGGATTTTTATGATAACAGTAGCTATAAATATATATTTTGAAGGATGGTTTAAAAACTTATATTTAATCATTCCGCTTTCTATTATGTTAATGTTTAAAACATTTACATCTGAAGATCTCATGCCAATGTTATTTCAAATTATATGTTTATATGGAAGTTTGTTTATTTTAATTTTCCTTGAAATTATGATGAAGACGAATAGAAGAGAAATGGTTAAATAAGGGAGGGGTTATAATGAATGTTTCTAAAGAAGGAGAAAAGTTTTTAATTGATACGAAAGTATATTTAATAACAAAAGGGATTAAAGAAGAAGAGGTGGACGCCTTTCTAGAAGATGCAGAGCTTCATTTAATAGAAGGTGAAAAAAAGGGGAAGACGGTAAGGGACATATTTGGTGACTCACCAAAAGAGTATGCGGAAGAATTAGCGAAAGAGATGGAGAAGGATAAAAGCGGGAGTATAAAGACTATTTTAGGAATGATAATTGGAATAGGAGGATATTGGTTACTTACAAATATTTTATTTGGAAATCCGAATCAACAATTTACGTTAACGAATGTACAGTTAATCGGTTATCCTATCGTTTTAATCATTACGATTATTGGAACGATTGTTGCGTTTAGAATGTCTTCTTTTAAAAGTAAATTAGTAGAGTTTGGAATTATTTATGTAGTAGTGATGATACCTATTTTATTATTAGTGTTATTAATATTTATGAATAAATGGTATGGGACACCAATTTTACAATTGTCGACAATACAGACATATATATTAGCAGTAACTATATTTTTATTACTTCTTATTGGTGAAGTATATGTTCTTGGTTGGATGGGTGTTGTGGTACTAATTGTTCCTCTTGCGATTATGTTCTTATTTAAAGACTTAGAAGAAAGAAATGTATTTTGGGGAATTGCAAAGATCTTACTTATGTATGGAAGTATATATGGATTAATGAGATGGTCTTTAAAAATTGAAGAAAGAAAAATTGGGAACTAGAAATTCAATAAAAAGCGGCTGCTCTGGATATGCAAAAAATTATTTCCAAAGAAATATTATATAGGGATTTTTAGAGGGATTACATTTACATTTAGTTGTCTATTTTTATTTCTAGCAGCCGGAATTTGGTTTGTTGATTGGAACAAGTTGTTTTAAACAGTAACATGAGGGTTACTGTTTTTTTCTTTGTAGTAAAGAGCTTTGTAAAGAGAGCGCTTTTTGTTCTGTTGTTAATAAGGAATGAATATGAACGTTTTCTGGACGAGGGACTATCGGATACATAAGATTTGTTGGAGAAGGGTGGTGCTCCGAGCCGGTTGGAGAATGAGGATCTGCATGAGTAAGTTTTCCATGAATACGTCTTGTAAATAAAATATGACCGATTTCGTGAGCGAGCGTATATATATTTTTCATAGGGGCAGCCGAATTTGTTAAAACGATATAGCCAGTAAGTTGCTGTTGTTTTGCTAAAGAATAAGCGCAGGCAATTACTGCTGTTTCTTTGAAATAATCACTGCCAATATAACAAATATAAAGGTCGCATTCAGGAGCTTCATTTACACATGTTTGGAAAAAGGATGCCAACTTTTCTTGACTTTGAATGGAATTTTTATAACTGATTTCACGGTCAAAAAAACGGAAAAGTTCATTTAATACAATTACTTCTTGAATTTGAAATGTAATGGGGTGCCAAATTGATTCTGCAACAGCTAAATCTTTTGCGATGCGGTCATCAGAAATATCGGCACCGGGAGTAATACAAATACATATATTGACGTATGGATCCATAAGGAACACCTCAAATGAAAAAAGTTCTTCCTATAATATATGTGGGAAAAAGATGTCATGTATGGATAAACGCCTTCTTTATTGAATATATAGATGACAAGTCGAAAAAATTTCATAGTTCTATAACATTGTGTGGCCGTCTTTTTGATATAGTAAAGGAAAGGGGGAGAATATATGTATACATTAAAAATCGTTTCAGACAGAGAAGCACTTTATCAATTTGCGAGTTATGTAAGAGTTGTACAAGGGGTTGAAGATGTATATGTAGAGGTGGGAGAACCTTTATATGAACATCCTTTAATGAAGTTTTATGTACATATTAAGCTGAAAGAAACATATGAGCAGCATAAAGCGTTACAGGAAATAGCAAGATTAGTAGAATTGGGTCGTTTTACATATGTCCATTATCGTAATGATGAAATTGAGGAAGCTTTTGAAGCTGTAAAATATGAAAGTTTTAAGAAATAAAGATGAAAAAACGGAGGCGAAAGCTTCCTTTTTTTCTTTAAAATTACATGAACAAAAAGAGAGAAATTTTGTTATGATAAGGGAGGTTAGGGAAAGGGGAATTTACATATGGGGTATATTGAAGAGTTACGAAAAGTCGTTGGTACAAGACCGCTTATTCTCGTAGGATCAGCAATCATTATATTAAATGATAAACAAGAAGTATTGCTTCAATATCGTTCAGATACATATGATTGGGGTGTACCTGGCGGGGCGATGGAACTGGGTGAAACGACAGAAGAAACGGCACGTAGAGAGTTATTTGAGGAAACGGGGTTAACTGCAAAAATAATGCAATTTCTTGGTGTTCTATCAGGAAAAGAAGTATATTTCCGTTATCCGAATGGCGATGAAATTTTCAATGTCATTCATCTGTATCAGGCACATCATGTGAGCGGGGAATTAAAGCTCGATCATGAAGGGTTGAAACTTCAATATTTTCCAGTAGATAAGTTGCCAAAATTGAATGAAACGACAGAGAAAATTTTGCAAAAGTTTTTATATGCACTGACAGAATAGAAGGTTAATTCCTTCTATTTTTATTATATTAAATATTTTGATTTTTTAGTATGTTTATAGTATGATAGTTATAGATATACATCTTATGGAATTTCACCTAAAAACTTACTAGGGTACATAAGAGAGGGGCAAGTACAAAATGCATAATGTTGTTATTACAGCTGCAGTTCGTTCGCCAATTGGAACTTTTGGAGGAGCGCTAAAAAATGTAACGCCAGTAGAATTAGCTGTTCCTGTACTTCAGGAAGCTGTAAAACGAGGCGGGGTAGAACCACATGAAGTTGATGAAGTAATTTTAGGTCATTGTATTCAAAGAACTGATGAAGCAAATACAGCGAGAACAGCTGCATTAGCGGCAGGATTTCCTGACACAGTTACGGGATATACAATCCAACGTCAATGTTCTTCAGGTATGCAAGCAATTATGTCAGCTGCAATGCAAATCCAATTAGGTGTAAGTGATGTTGTTGTTGCAGGTGGAGTAGAAGCGATGAGTTCGAGCCCTTATGCATTGAAACAGCACCGCTGGGGACAACGTCTACAGCACGGAGAAATTCGTGATACGGTGTGGGAAGTGTTAGAAGATCCGATTCACCATATTATGATGGGTGAAACAGCGGAAAATTTAGTTGAACAATATGAAATTACAAGAGAGGAACAAGATGAAGTTGCTCTTCGCAGTCATACATTGGCACTGAAGGCAATCGAGTCTGGACACTTTGACGATCAAATTGTTCCTATTACAATAAAAGAACGTAGAAAAGAAGTAGTATTTTCGAAGGATGAGCATCCACGTGCAGATATTACAGCGGAAAAATTAGCAGGGTTAAAACCAGCATTCCGTAAAGATGGGTCTGTAACTGCAGGTAATGCATCTGGCCTGAATGACGGAAGTGCAGTTCTAGTATTAATGAGCGAAGAAAAAGCGAAAGAAAAAGGCTTACAACCGTTAGCTAGAATTGTTGGATATTCAGTAGCTGGAGTAGACCCGAAAATTATGGGTATTGGACCAGCACCAGCAATTCGTAAAGGTTTAGAAAAAGTGGATTGGTCATTAGAAGATGCAGATTTACTTGAAATTAATGAAGCTTTCGCGGCTCAATATTTAGCTGTAGAGAAAGAGTTAGGTTTAGACCGTGAAAAAGTGAACGTAAACGGTAGTGGCGTAGGACTTGGGCATCCAATTGGTTGTACAGGGGCTCGTATTACGGTAAGTTTAATTCACGAATTAAAAAGACGTGGGTTAGAAAAAGGAATTGCCTCTTTATGCGTCGGTGGCGGTATCGGGGTTGCCTTATTTATAGAAGCACTATAAAAAAGAAGCAGCTATTGCTGCTTCTTTTTTTATGACTCAAATAGATGATGGAATAATCGATCGCGATTTTCAAAGAAAAGTTTCGTCGTTTGATAATGCTCAGTTTCTTCTAATGTGGATTCGTGAATCCCTTCTTGTGTTAAAGAATATATAGTGGATTCAGGGTAGGCCATTAAAATAGGAGAATGCGTCGCAATAACAAATTGTGAACCTTGTTCCGCTAGCTCATGCATTCGAATAAGCATGGAAAGTTGTCTCATTGGTGATAAAGCTGCCTCAGGCTCATCTAAAATGTATAAACCTTGTCCTGAAAAACGGTTCATAAATAAGGAAAAGAATGATTCGCCGTGAGATTGTTCGTGTAGTGAAACGCCGCCGTAAGATTTTATAGCATCTATTTCATCAATATAAGAAGCAACGTTATAAAATGATTCAGCGCGAAGAAAGAAACCGTCGTTTGGTGTATTGAAACTTTTGGAAATTCGAAGGTATTCATGTAAAGATGAATGTGAATCGTTAGTGCTAAAGCGGAAATTCTTCGTTCCACCTTCTGCATTAAAGCCTAACGCAATTGCAATTCCTTCAAGTAATGTTGATTTACCCGTTCCATTTTCTCCAATAATGAATGTTACATTTGGATGAAAAACTAGTGATTGTAATGTTCGGATAGCAGGTAAGCAGTAAGGATATGCGGAAAAACTAGGGATATTTTCTTTTTTTAATGTGACATTTTGTAAAAAGGGTACGTCAATCAATATATAAACCTCAATTCATAACGGATTTTGATTCTAAAAAGGCGGCAAATACAAGTGTTAATGACACCTGAATCCCTACCTTATTTTCTGAATATTTTATGTGGATTATATCATTTAAACTATCATATTCCAATGTGAAAATAAATATTGCATGAAGATCCATTCTCTCGTTATGATATATGGTATTCTATTGAAAATGTGAGAAGGAGTTAAAGTATGCCGTTTACATTTGCACATCCAGCAGCAGTTCTTCCTTTTGCGAAAAAGCATTCTAAACATATTTCAGTAACGGCTCTTATATTAGGTAGTATGGCGCCTGACTTTGAATATTTTTTACACTTTAGACCGTATGGTGTAATTGGGCATACGTGGCTTGGATTCTTATATTTGAATTTACCACTGGTCTTCTTGTTAGCATACATATATCATTACATTTTAAAAAAGCCTTTTATAACGCATTTACCTAAACCGTTTGCTGGGTATTATACATATGTAGTAGACAAGCGGTGGGAGCTTCATAGATGGAAGAATCTTTTTGTATTTTGTTATTCAGCATTATTCGGTATGTTAACGCATGTTGTTTGGGATGCATTCACTCATAAGACAGGCTATTTTGTTATGAAAATACCATTATTACAAAGAGAATGGTACGGTATCTCTGTTTATAAATATATGCAACATGGAAGTACATGTATTGGTTTTCTATTATTAGTATACGTTTTATGGAAGTATAGAAATGAAATGGGTAAAGATCTTATTTTAGCTTCGGAAAAAAGAAAGTATTGGGTTTCAGTAATTGTTGTAGCAACTATTATATTTATCGTGCACGCGTTCCTAGATCCCTATTTTCATATTTTCCAAATTGGAGGTATAATAGTATCTGGACTGACAAGTTCATTTTGTGGACTTGTCATTGTTTCTATAGTTTACAAAGCCAGGGACTAATTTTATATTCATGAATGATAGCGTTAGGAGAAATGAAATGATGAAAGCATGGAAAAGTATTTTTGTTTTATGTAGTTTTCTTCTTATGTTAAGTGGTTGCTTCCATCAAGAAGAAAAGAAAGCTGAACCGAAGAAGAAAGAATCTATTCCTGAAACAAAAGAATATGGTGGGCGTGAGCTGAAAAAAGTAGGACAAAAAGTGAAAGAAACAGGATGGGGTACTTTCAAGTTAGAGCAGATGCATTCTGTGAATCAAACATTTGAAGTAGCACCAATGAAAATTCACGTACAAGATGTGAAAGTAATTTCTTTATCACAGATGAGTGAAAAGGCAAAAAAAACATTGAAAGTATACACGGCACTAACTCCTGAAGAAGTAAAACGGAGATTAGGGGATAAAGTAAGCCAAGAAGATGCAGAATTATATGCATCGCTAAGTGGAACAGAGATTAGTAATACAATTCGTTACGTTGAGATTACATATAAAGTGGAGAATACCGGAAATAAAAATATGCAATTTTTCTCTATGAATGATGTTATGATTAATGGTAAGCAACATTTTAAAGTAGCCACTCAAAACTTTTTATATGACGAAGATACGTTAGTTGGTACAAAAAATGTATCAAGAGAAGACTATAAGCCTGGTGAAACAAGAGATGGTATTATTGGTTTAATACTTGACGATGGAAAAGACAAGGTAAAGGATATTCAGTTTACAACTGATGATTTACTTGCAGGAGATTCAGAAACACAAGATGTTGTAAAAGAGCCACAAACGTTTAACATCTCACTTTCGGAGTAATGTGTTTTTAAAATAATGTAAGAAAAAACAGTCAGCACTCAAAAGATTATGTTGACTGTTTTTTTATTTCTTTTATGTATGAATCTACATTTTGAAAAGGCACCTTAATTTTAAACGCATCTTTTTGTTCATTAAATTGCTTTTCATTGTAGGGACCGAAACGTTTATTGTGCTTTACGTCAATAATCCAATAATGTTCACTTTTTTTATTTGCAATTGCTGCGTCAGGGTTATTCGGATCTGATTTTTCCTCGGTTTGTTTTGCAATAATGTATTTATCATCCCAAGCAATGTCTGTAATTTTTGCAGGGATGTATTGTGTGGCATATACAGCATCTTGCGAGGGGAAAAGTTCAAATGCATTTCCAGAAGTACGTATGAGTTCGTATTCATCGTTAACCGTATAAGTTAAGTGACCTGTGTTTCCTGCACAACCAGTTAATAGGAAGGCGACGAATAGGATTATCCATTTTTTCAATATGGGAACCTCCTTTATAATGCTATTGTAACAAATTGTACAAGAAAAGTAAGAGAAACGCTAGTTTACAATGTTTTTTAGAAGTGGTACGATGAGACGGGTAAAGAAGGATATGAAGGAGTCGACATAAAATGAAGTTAAAGATGCATCGTCCAGCGCTTGTAATGAATCGCATAGGTGCTTCCCTAATTGACATGTTTTTAATCTCGGTTATGTATGGTGCAGTAGTAGCTGTTATGACCGGAAACTATAGTGCTATGTTTAAGCGCTTTAATATAAGTTTAGGTGATTTTAGATATGATTTCGCAGTAGTTTTTATATTAATGGCGATATATTTTATTGTGTTACCCTTTATCTGGAACGGTGTTACACTTGGAAAAAAGGTAACGAGAATAAAATTAATTTCATTGAAGAGTGAAAAGCTAACGTTGCAAACATTAATTATAAGATTTTTTGTAGTGTTATTACCGAACGTATTGCTATTAGGAATTCCATTAATATGTAACGTATATATGATGTTGTTCCGCAAAGACAATTGCGGTTTTCAGGACTTAATTACAAAGACGAAAATAATAAGTCTTGTATAATAAAATAAAAAAAGACCCTTTTTATATATAAAAAGGGTCTTTTTTTTATTTTATAAGTATATTGTGAATATTTACAGTAAGGAAAAGCTAAAATGTGTCATTTCTATTTATAATAGATTGAAAATTAAGATAATGGTATAATAATTAAAAATAATATCTTTATCTCACCATTCGGGGCTGATTAAAGTTTTACTTTATATAATAAGGGGGAAGTTGAGATGACAGGAGGTAGCATAATTTTTTGGGGCATTCTCATTTTTATCGGTCTAGTTCTTGATCAGCGTAAGAGTAAGAAAAAAGAAGGATAAAAAGTAAACGTTTACAAATCGAATAGCAATTTTTCTTGCTTGCAGAATAATCTCATAAAGGAGTATACTGAATGACGGTAAGACTTATAGAAGGGGTAATGAAAATGAAGCTTGCAGGAAAAGTTGCTATCGTAACTGGCGGTGGCATCGGTATTGCACGTAATACAGCTCTTTTGTTGGCTAAACAAGGCGCAAAAGTAATTGTGACGGACATTGATCAAGAAAGTGGACAAGCAACAGTGGAGGAAATTACGAATCTAGGCGGAGAAGCCCTTTTTGTATTCTATGATATGGAAAAGCAAGGAGATTGGCAACGCGTTATTAGCATTACTTTGAATGCATTCAGTCGCATTGACATGCTTTTTCAAAATGCTGGTTTATATAAAATAGATTCGATTTTTTCTCGCCAACAAGAGAACGATTCCAATGTACTTTGTATTAATGACGTTTGGATAGAGATAAAACAATTAACGTCATCTTTTATGAAACAGCAAGAAGAAGTGGTGCTTAGTGATTTACCGATTTTCGGTATTATTGGCACGAAAGGACAATCATTTCATACAGTAGAAGCCCTAGTATAATAATGAAAACCGCCCTCGATATATGTGGACGGTTTTTTTGTATGTTATATAGAAGGAAATTTTTTTAGCGAATACGTTGTTCTGTTTGGCTGTCAAAGAAATGCGCTTTATTTAAATCAAATGCCAATTTAATTTGGTCTCCAGGTGAGAATATATGTCTTGCATCAACACGTGCTGCAAAATCTTGATTTCCAAGTTTCATATATAAAATAGATTCAGCACCTAACAATTCAGCAACTTCAATTTTTGTTGTGAAAGTAGTAGATTCTGAAGCTTCTAAAAATAGTAGTTCATCATGAATGTCCTCCGGGCGAATACCTAAAACAATTTCCTTATTTACATAGCCTTGTTCACGTAGCATCTTCATTTTTCCTTCAGATACTTTGATTTTTATAGTATTATCTATAACGAAATCGGTTTCAGTCAATTTACCACGGAAGAAGTTCATCGCTGGTGACCCGATAAATCCACCCACGAAAATGTTTTCTGGTGTTTCATATACTTCTTTTGGTGTTCCAATTTGTTGAATCTTTCCATCCTTCATAACGACAAGACGCGAAGCCATAGTCATTGCTTCTGTTTGGTCGTGTGTTACATAAATTGTTGTTGTTCCAAGGCGATGATGTAGCTTAGAAATTTCTGAGCGCATTGCAACACGGAGTTTAGCATCTAAGTTTGATAATGGCTCGTCCATTAAGAAAACTTTTGCATCTCGAACGATTGCTCTACCTAGCGCAACACGTTGGCGCTGTCCACCTGATAATGCTTTCGGTTTTCTATCTAAATATTGTTCAAGTCCTAAAATTTTTGCTGCATCTTTTACACGACGATCGATTTCATCTTTTGGTATTTTTCGAAGTTTTAATCCAAATGCCATATTATCATATACACTCATATGTGGATAAAGAGCGTAGTTTTGGAAGACCATTGCGATATCTCGATCTTTTGGAGGAACATCATTCATTAGTTTACCATCAATTGAAAACTCGCCTTTTGAAATATCTTCGAGTCCAGCTACCATTCGTAATGTTGTAGATTTTCCGCATCCAGAAGGACCGACAAATACGATAAATTCTTTATCTTGAATGTGTAAATTAAAATCAGTTACAGCTGTTACGTTATTATCATATATCTTATAAATGTTTTCTAATTTAAGTTCTGCCATGGTATTTCCCCCTAGAAATAATTATGCAAACGTTTTCTTTGAGTTCATTATAAACGAATAGATTCAAAAAATAAATAAAAAAATAAAACGTTTTCATATATTGGAGAATTATTAGTGATTTTCGCATGTTTTCTTAGAAAAAGAACAATAAAAATTGTAAGCGCTATTTTAAATTGAGATAGAATCTGTTATCATTCATTAATGAAAACGTTTGCGCCTTAAAAAAGAGAAAAATGAATTATGAATGAAATGGGGTAGCATAATGGAAAAACAATGGTGGAAAGAAAGCGTAGTATATCAAATTTATCCTCGTAGCTTTATGGATAGTAATGGTGATGGTATAGGAGATCTTCAAGGGATTATTTCAAAGCTAGATTACTTAAAAGAGTTAGGGATTGATGTGATTTGGTTATCACCAGTCTATGAATCTCCAAATGATGATAATGGTTACGATATAAGTGATTATTGTAAAATTATGAACGAGTTCGGAACAATGGAAGATTGGGATGAACTATTACATGAAATGCATGAACGTAATATGAAATTGATGATGGATTTAGTTGTTAATCATACATCTGATGAACATAATTGGTTTATTGAATCACGTAAATCAAAAGATAATAAATATAGAGATTACTATATATGGCGTCCTGGAAAAGAAGGGAAAGAACCAAACAACTGGGGAGCTGCTTTTAGTGGATCTGCATGGAAGTATGATGAAATGACGGATGAATATTATTTACATCTGTTTTCTAAAAAACAACCGGATTTAAACTGGGATAATGAAAAGGTAAGACAAGATGTTTATGAGATGATGAAGTTTTGGTTAGAAAAAGGAATTGATGGATTCCGCATGGATGTTATCAATTTTATTTCTAAAGAAGAAGGGTTACCAACAGTTGAAACAGATGAAGATGGTTATGTTTCAGGTCATAAACATTTTATGAACGGTCCAAACATTCATAAATATTTGCATGAAATGAATGAGGAAGTATTATCGAATTATGATATTATGACGGTTGGTGAAATGCCAGGTGTAACGACAGAAGAAGCCAAATTGTATACTGGAGAAGAACGAAAAGAGTTGCAAATGGTATTCCAATTTGAACATATGGATTTAGATTCAGGAGAAGGTGGAAAGTGGGATGTAAAACCATGCTCACTTCTTACTTTAAAAGAGAATTTAACAAAGTGGCAAAAAGCATTAGAGCATACCGGATGGAATAGCCTTTATTGGAATAACCATGATCAGCCTCGCGTTGTATCTCGTTTTGGTAACGATGGAATGTATCGCATTGAATCTGCAAAAATGTTAGCGACAGTTCTTCATATGATGAAGGGGACGCCATATATTTATCAAGGTGAAGAAATCGGAATGACGAACGTTCGATTCCAATCAATTGATGAATATAGAGATATTGAAACGTTAAATATGTATAAAGAAAAAGTGATAGACCATGGTGAAAATATAGAAAAAGTAATGGAATCTATTTATATAAAGGGTCGTGATAATGCTAGAACTCCAATGCAGTGGGATGATCAGAATCACGCTGGATTTACAACGGGTGAGCCTTGGATTACTGTAAATCCTAACTATAAAGAGATTAATGTGAAACAAGCAATCCAAGATGAAGGTTCAATTTTTTATTACTATAAGAAATTAATTGAGCTACGCAAAAATAATGAAATAGTTGTATATGGATCATATGATTTAATATTAGAGAATAATCCTTCTATTTTTGCTTATGTAAGAACATATGGAGACGAAAAACTACTTGTTATTGCAAACTTTACTGCGGATGAAAGTGTATTTGAAATGCCTGAGGATATTAGTTATAGTGAATCAGAATTATTCATACACAATTACGATGTAGAAATCGGATCGATAGATAACATTACATTACGTCCGTATGAAGCGATGGTATTCAAATTGAAATAAGAAAAAGCCTTATGCCACCTTGGCATAAGGCTTTTTTGATTACCATTTTAATATGGAGAATCCATATGGAGGAAGTGTAACTTGTAATACACTTGCTTCTGCTGAAAATTCTTCATTTGTATAAATGTTAATTATTTTCTTACCAGTAACATGAAGAGGGAGTGAAACTGTAACTTCACTATTAGTAGGGTTTAAAACGAAAAAGATAGTTTCATCCTCATATGTTTTCGTATAAGAAATATAATTATGTTCATCATTTGCTTCGATGAATTGAAAAGTACCATGTCCTCCAAAAGCTGCATGTTGTTTTCGTAATGAAATCAATGTTTGTATATGTGTAAATAATGCATGATCTTGTTCTTTAGTATCCCAAATCATACATTTACGGCAATTGGGGTCCATACCACCATCCATGCCGATTTCATCTCCGTAATAAATACATGGAGAGCCGATGAAAGAAAGATGGAATACATAGAGCAATTTCAACTTATTTTTATCTCCATTGCATGTTGTTAAAATTCTTGGAGTATCATGGCTATCTAATAAATGAAAGGCTGCTTCATTTACATTCATAGAGTAGGAATGTAGAGATTCTGTAATTTGCTTCATGAATTCACTTGCTTTAATGGAATCGTTAGCAAAGTAAGAAAGTAGAGCGTTTGTAACAGGATAGCTCATGACAGCATCAAATTGATCACCTTGTAGCCACGGAAGGGCATCGTGCCAAATTTCTCCCAAAATATATACTTCAGGATTTAATGTTTTTATTTCAGTTCGGAATTCTCTCCAAAAGTTGTGATCGACTTCATTTGCGACATCAAGGCGCCAGCCATCTATATTGAATTCTCGTACCCAATAACGTCCTACTTCAAGTAAGTACTCTTTTACATCTGGATGAGCTGTATTTAATTTAGGCATATACGGTGTAAAGGCGAAAGTATCATAATTTGGAAGTGGTTCGGTTATAATCGGGAAATCATGAATGTGGAACCACTCTTTATATGCGGACTTCTCACCATTCTCTAGTACGTCTTGAAATTTCTCGAAAAAGTATCCACTATGATTAAACACAGCATCGAGCATGACTTTTATACCGTGCTTATGACATTCTTCAACGAGCTCTTTAAAAGTTTCTTTCGTCCCAAATTGTGGATCAATTTCCATATAGTCAATTGTGTCATATTTATGGTTTGAATGAGCTTTGAAAATAGGTGTGAAATATATTCCGGAAATGCCAAGCTTAACAAGGTAATCAAGGTTTTGAATAACACCAGCAAAATCCCCACCGAAAAAATTAGTTGGAGTAGGATTCGCACTTCCCCAAGGAAGGGTGTTTTCTGGATTCAGCGTACTATCGCCATTAGCGAATCGTTCAGGGAAAATCTGATACCAAATGGTGTCTTTAATCCAAGATGGTGCTTTGAATACATCATCTGCATGAATAAATGGAAAACAAAAAAAGTTACCAACATCATTATTTGGAATGTTAGAAAAGAATCCTCGCTCTGTATAAATAAGAGTGTCTGTTTCAGATTTTAATTCAAACCCATAACGTAAGCGCTTAAATTTTGGTTCGATTGCAATGGACCAATAATCAAATAATGCAGTAGAACCCGTTTTTTTCATTGGTGTACTTGCTGATATCCATTTCCCATCTTTCCATTCGTAAGGATCACCGTAAATAAGATCGGCGCTTTGAACATCATCTCTCTTAGTACGTATTCGGATGTGAATTGTTTGTTCATCGTAAGCGTATGCATAATTATCTTTCGGCCTATGATAAATGGCTTCTTTAAACATATAGAAAATCCCCCTTCAATATCTCTATACATAGTATTCCCTTAAGTGTAATAATAAAGCCTATATTGCAAACGATTGCCTTTTTTATAGCTTTAATATTGCTTATAAGAGTAGTATTCATTTAATATAAAGTCAATGTATAAAGAGTATAATGACATAATTTTTAAATTAATATTTGCAAAATGAATAAAAGAATGTATAATGATAGACAAATAGCGCAAACGTTTTCATAGACTTGAGATATTGTTTGCGCTTCAATTAAACTATTAAATGCAAACGTTTTCAGTTACTAAGGTACATAGACAATTTAGGGAGGTTTTTGGGATGAAGAAAGCATTATCATTATTAACGGTTTCAGCATTATCTATTGGTATGTTATCTGCATGTGGACCGAAAGATTCAGGGAAAAAAGAGGAAAGTAAAGCGAAAAAAGATTATGATCTTCTTGTTTGGGAAGATGAGAAAAAAGGTGTGGGTCTAGAGCCAGCGGTGAAAAGTTTTGAAAAGAAATATAATGTGAAAGTAAAAGTTGAAGAGGTTCAGATGACGAAACAAATAGAAAAACTTCGTCTCGACGGTCCAGCTGGCACAGGGCCAGATGTTGTAACATTGCCACATGATCATATTGGTAATGCGGTAACAGAAGGGCTACTTTCAGAAGTGAAAGTAGATGATACAGTAAAAAGTAAATTTACAGATTTATCAATAGAAGCACAAACATATAACGGAAAAATATATGGTTTACCAAAAGCGATTGAAACACCAATCTTTATTTATAATAAAAAAATGATGCAAAAAGCGCCGGAAACGATGGATGAACTGTTTAACTTCTCAAAAGACTTTACGAAAGATGGAAAATACGGATTTTTAGCACTAGGAGATAACTTCTACTTTGCTAATGCATTTATGGCAGGTATGGGTGGTTATGTATTTGGTGAAAAAGATGGAAAGCCAAATGCAAATGATATTGGATTAAATAATAGCGGTGCGGTACAAGGTGCTGAATATATTCAAAAATGGTATAAAGAAAAGTTATTCCCGAAAGGTATTATCGGTGAATCTGGTGGTTCAGCTGCAGATGGATTATTTAATGAAGGAAAAGCAGCATCTATTATGAATGGTCCATGGGCATTCCAAGCGATGGAAAAGGCTGGAATAGACTATGGTGTTGCTCCAATGCCGAAATTACCAAATGGTCAACCGATGAAAACGTTCGTTGGCGTAAAAGGATGGCATGTAACAAGCTTCTCTAAACAAAATGATTTAGCTACAAAATTTACTGAGTGGGTTACAAATGAAGAAAATGCTAAAATTCGCTTTGAGAAAACGAAAGAAATTCCACCAGTAAAATCAGTAATGGAAGATCCAATCATTAAAGAAAATGAGGCTGCAAAAGCGGTTGCGACACAATCTGAAAATGGAATTCCAATGCCAAACATTCCAGAAATGCAAGAAGTTTGGAAACCAGCTGGAGATGCGCTTCAATTAGTTGTATCAGATAAAGAAGCACCAAAATCCGCACTTGATAGTGCAGTGAAACAAATTAAAGGTAATATTGAGGCAAATCATAGTAAGAAAAAATAAGGTGAAATTCGTGCCTCTAATATGAGGGGCACGAATTCTCTCCCTTCCATGTAGGAAGAAAAAAGGGGGAAGGAACATGCAAACATCTATGGAACCTGCAAAGGGGTTAAATGATTCAAAGCATAGGAAAGTGGCAACCATGTTATCAATCATTCCAGGCGTGGGCCAAATGTATAATAAACAATTTGTAAAAGGTCTTATTTTTCTAGTATTAACAGGTTCATTTATTGTAGCCTTTGCTGATTTATTAAATATGGGATTATGGGGCATTGTAACGCTCGGTACAGAAGTTCCACGTGACCATTCCGTCTTTCTATTAGTAGAAGGGATCTTGGCACTTATCGTTATCGCTTTTGGGCTTGGCATATATGCATTTAACTTATATGATGCATATCAAAATGGGAAGAAACGTGATATTGGAACACCGTTAAATTCTGTAAAAGAGCAATACCGTAATTTGTTAGATCAAGGCTTTCCTTATTTAATGGTTTCACCAGGTTTTCTACTACTTATCTTTGTTGTCGTATTTCCAATCATCTTCGTAATTTTAATTGGATTTACAAACTATGATTTATATCATTCTCCTCCAGCTAAATTAGTAGATTGGGTGGGCTTTAAAAACTTTATTGATATTTTCACATTACCGATGTGGAGAGATACATTTTTAAGTGTATTTTCTTGGACTGTCATTTGGACATTCGTTGCAACAACATTACAAGTTGCACTTGGTATTTTTTTAGCGATTATCGTAAATCAGCCTGGTATTAAAGGTAAGGCAATTATTCGAACAATCTTTATTTTACCGTGGGCTGTTCCAGCATTCGTATCTATTCTTGTATTTGCTGGTATGTTTAATGAAACATTTGGAGCAATTAATAACCAAGTATTAGCTTTATTCGGGATTGAAAAGATTGCTTGGATGACAGACCCGTTTTGGTCAAAGATTGCTTTAATTATGATTCAAACGTGGCTTGGTTTCCCGTTCGTCTTTGCGATGACAACAGGTATACTGCAATCGATTCCAGGAGAATTATATGAAGCGGCTACAGTAGACGGAGCAACTGCTTGGCAACAGTTCCGCAAAATTACATTGCCACTTGTGTTATATGCAACAGCGCCAATATTAATTACGCAATATACGTTTAACTTTAATAATTTTAGTATTATTTATCTATTTAATAACGGGGGACCTGCTGTGTCTGGACAAAATGCAGGTGGAACGGATATTTTAATTTCATGGATCTATAAGTTAACGATGACTTCGGCTCAATACGGCAAAGCAGCAGCTCTTACAATGATTTTATCGTTAATCGTTATTACAGTTGCGTTATGGCAATTTAAGAGAACAAAATCATTCCAAGAAGAGGATATGATGTAAATGAATATTAAACGACAAAAGATGCTACGTCTTTCATTAAGTTATTTAGTTATCTTCATAATGTGTGCGATTGTTTTCTATCCATTACTATGGATAATTGGCTCATCGTTTAATCCAGGTGATAGTTTATCTGGGTCAAGTATTATTCCGAAAAATGCCACATTAGATCATTATCGCAAGCTACTTGATCTCGATTCAAGTAATTACTTACTTTGGTATAAAAATACTTTGAAAGTTAGCGTAATGACGATGATTTTCTCTGTACTAGCCATTAGTTTTACTGCTTATGCATTTTCGAGATATCGTTTTGTTGGAAGAAAGAATGGTTTATTAACATTTTTAATTCTGCAAATGATCCCGAATTTTGCAGCGTTAATCGCACTATATATATTAGCTCAGTTAACAGGATTACTTGATACACACCTTGCATTAATTTTAATTTATGTGGGCGGAGCAATTCCGATGAATACATGGCTTATGAAAGGGTATTTTGATACGATTCCGAAAGAGTTGGATGAATCAGCTCGAATGGATGGAGCAGGGCATTTCCGTATTTTCTGGCAAATCATTATGCCACTTGCAAAGCCAATCGTAGCGGTTGTAGCATTATTTACTTTCATTGGTCCATTTACAGATTTCATTTTAGCGAGTATTATTTTGCGAACACCAGAAAATTATACTTTAGCAGTTGGATTATATGAAATGGTTGCGAAAAAATTCGGTAATGAATTTACAACGTTTGCAGCGGGTTCAGTGTTAATTGCGATCCCGATTTCAATTTTATTCCTATCACTACAAAAATATTTTGTTTCCGGTTTAACAGCTGGAGGTACAAAAGGATGAAAAATGGGACATTATGTCCCATTTTTCTTTTCATCTCCCTATAAATAACTTTATAGGGAGATGAAAAGAGATTTGACATCACATGTGAAAAGAAGTGAAATAAATAGTATATTATAGTATAGGAAAAAATAGCTATATCCCTTACAATACATGAAGAGGGAGAATAGGATTAGTTTTGCAAGATATAAGAAATGAAAGTTTATGACTTGCAATGAATGCGAGATAAAATATATGAAAAATGACAGAGAAATGAGAGGAGGGGGATTTTTATGACAGTTACAATTAAAGATGTGGCGAAGCAAGCGAATGTTGCACCATCAACAGTTTCTCGTGTAATTGCTGATAATCCAAGTATAAGTGAAAAGACAAAGCGCCGTGTTAGGAAAGTGATGAGTGAATTAGGGTATCATCCCAATTTAAATGCGAGAAATCTTGCGAACCAAACGACGAAAACACTTGGTCTTGTTATGCCAAGTTCTGCAAGTAAAGCTTTTCAAAATCCATTTTTCCCAGAAGTTATAAGAGGGATTAGTTCATTTGCACACGTAGAAGGTTATGCGCTTTACATGTCGACAGGTGAAACGGAAGAAGAAATTTTTAATGGTGTCGTAAAGATGGTACAGGGACGCCAAATTGGTGGCATTGTTCTTTTATATTCAAGGGAGAATGATCGGATTATTCAATATTTACATGAACAGAATTTCCCGTTTGTTTTAATAGGAAAACCATATGATCGAAAAGATGAAATTACATATGTAGATAATGACAATTATACAGCTGCAAGAGAAGTGGCAGAATATTTAATTTCATTAGGGCATAAGCAAATCGCGTTCATTGGTGGTGGATCAGATTTACTTGTAACGAGAGATCGTTTAGCTGGTATGAGTGATGCCTTGAAATTAGCAGACATTGTATTACCAAAAGAATATATTTTACATTTTGATTTTTCGAGGGAAAGTGGTCAACAAGCCGTTGAGGAATTAATGGGACTGCAGCAACCGCCGACGGCAATTATGGCAACGGATGACTTAATTGGACTTGGTGTGTTAAGTGCTCTTTCTAAAAAAGGATTCGTTGTACCGAAGGATGTTTCTATTGTAAGCTTTAATAATGCTTTATTATCAGAAATTGCGAGCCCTCCACTTTCGACAGTTGATGTGAATATTTATCAGCTAGGATATGAGGCAGCGAAAGCTTTAGTTGATAAAGTAGAGAATGCAGAATCCACTGCAAAGTGTATCATTATTCCTCATAAATTACTAAAACGTCAAACTTGTGATCATTATGCAGAAAAAAGCTAAGAGTTTAACTCTTAGCTTTTTTCTTTAGAAAGGCTTCTAATCGGTCGCAGCCTTCTTTTAAAGTTTCGATACTATACGCATAGGACAAGCGAAGGTAGCCTTCACCGTATTCAGAGAATGCTGTTCCAGGAACTACAGCTAGTCCAGCTTCTTTGACAAGATCAAGTGCAAAATCAAATGATGAAGATGTCAAATGACCAACATATGGGAATAAGTAAAATGCACCTGTTGGCTTTTCAACTGCTAATCCCATTTGAGTGAGTCTATTATATACGTAATCACGGCGTTTTTTATATTGGTGGCGCATCATTTTGGGTGCGTCTTTAGCAGCTGTTAATGCTTCAATCGCAGCGTATTGAGCGATTGAAGTAGCACACGTTACATTGTATTGATGAACTTTTAATATGTGTCCTGCTAAATAGCTTGGTGCGAATAAAAGTCCAACACGCCAGCCAGTCATAGAATGTGATTTAGATAAACCGTTAATGACAATTGTCTTTTCACGCATTTCTGGGAAATGAGCGATAGATGTATGCTTTTGTTCATACACAAGCTCGCTATAAATTTCATCTGAAAGGACGAAAATATTTTTATCTTTTAAAACATCTACAATATCTTTTAATTCTTCTGTGGATAAAGTTACACCAGTTGGGTTAGAAGGATATGGTAGTACGATACATCTTGTTTTTTCTGTAATAGCATTTTTTAGCGCGTCAGCTGTTAAACGGAATCCAGTTTCACGAACATCTACAAAAATGGGCGTTGCACCGCATAATCGAATAATAGGTTCGTAACCTGGATAAATAGGAGCAGGTAAAATTACTTCTGTTCCTGGCTCTAAAATCGTTCGGAATGCAACATCAATTGCTTCGCTAGCACCAATTGTAACGATGGTTTCGTTTTCAGGTGAGTAATGTAAATCGTAGTTATCTTTTACGAAGTTACAAGCTGCCTTACGTAATTCTAGTAAACCAGCGTTATGTGTATAGCTTGTATAGTTTTCTGTAATAGCCCGTTTTGCCGCTTCTTTTACGAGAGAAGGTGTAGGGAAATCGGGTTGTCCGATTGTTAAAGAAATCAAATTATCATAGTGTTGAATCATGTTAGAGAATTGACGGATTCCAGAAATTTGGATATCCTTCACTCTAGGGTTAATGAATTGTTCCATTGTATCTCCCTTTCTTCCGTTTGAAAATTAAGTTCATTTTATCATATTTTCTATGATTGCGCTTTGTATATGTAATTTAGAAAGAGAGAGAAAAGAGAAAAAAAGCCGCTATAAGCGACTTTTTAATATCCGTATTCCCAATCTATTTCATCTTCATTCCAGAGTACAGAGGATACCTTGCCAAGGTGAACAACTGATTCGTTCACAGCACATGTGCAATCTTCATCTCCTGCTTTATGCTGTAACTCTTCATATACTGATTTTTCAACATTTTCTAGAACAACCAAATTTTCTTCTTTTAAAACAAGCGTAGTACCCGCCATATTTATCTTCCTCCTACTAAAGTAATGATCACTTATTTGTAAACATAGATAGTATGGATTATATGCTGTATTTTGCTATAGTTGTCCGTCTAAAAAAGTATTTTTACATTTTCTTTGTAATCCGTATTCATTGTATACTGCACGAAGGAAATTTGGTACAGGGTTTACAATCATTTCGAAAATCTGTAACAATTATTATGAGTTGTTAACAAAGAATTAACAAATATGTTAAGAAAAATCAAAATTTTAAAACAAATAAACCTATAAAATGATATAATCATATCAAAATACATATAGGGGATGAGAGGTTATGGAGCTTATCCGTGATTTGTTGATTCAAATTGCCATCATAATTTTACCACTATTTTTATATGAAGCGATTCGTTTAAATCGCTATCAAGAAATGCCTCCGAAGCCAAATCGTTACTTTATTATGTTTTTATCTAGCGTTACGCTCGTTCTCTCCATGACATACTCTATTTGTTTTGGCAATGTGTGTGGGTATAACTTTCACCCAATTCCAATTGTCAGTGGTTTTTTATATGGTGGGATTGTTGGTTTAATCCCAGCGGTTATTTTTGTTGCATATGAATGGTTACTAAAGGGAATGAGCTTTCTTCCAGTTTTAGAAGTAACATTTCTATTGATAGTTCCGCTATTTTTATCAAAGAAATGGTCTCTTTTTTCAAGAGATAAGAAATTAATTTTAGCATTTATGATTTCATCATTTTATGTGCTTGTTTCTTTAGTATTAGGCATGATTAATGTTCTTTTGGAAACAGGATTTACACCGTATATTTCGCAAATATATAGCGGATTTATATTTGCCTCGCTTATCATGGTCATGACAATGGTATTTCAGGTGTATTTAACTGAATATTTAAACGAAAATGCATTGCTACGTACAGAGATGCAAAAATCAGAAAAGCTTAATATTGTAAGTGAGTTAGCAGCAAGTGTGGCACATGAAGTTCGAAATCCACTTACTGTTGTTCGTGGATTTATCCAATTGCTAGAAAGTACGGAAGATGTGAAGAATAAGGATTATATGCGTCTCGTATTAGCTGAATTGGATCGGGCGGAACAAATTATTTCAGATTACTTGAATTTAGCAAGGCCGCAAATTGAGAAAAAAGAACACATTTGTTTATCAGCCCAATTAATAGAAATGACCACTCTTATGTCGTCATTTGCAGCGATGCAAGGTGTATATTTACAAGTTGAAATTTCAGAAAGTCTTTATACGATTGGTGATAAGACAAAATTGAAGCAAGCTATTATGAATGTTGTTAAAAATGGTATTGAAGCAATTCAAGGAAATAAAGGATATTTAAAAGTAACAGCTATTCAAAAAGACGAAACAATCATAATAAGAGTTAAAGATAGTGGTGTTGGTATGACGAAAGAACAGTTAGCAAGGCTGGGGCAACCATATTATTCTTTAAAAGAAAAAGGGACAGGATTAGGGCTTATGGTAACATTTAGTATTTTACAAGCGCATAATGGTACATTGGAATATAAGAGTGAAAGTGGAAAAGGCACTGAAGCAATTATTATATTACCAGCTGTACAAAATAAGGAATAAAAGTTACCGATGGAAGGTAACTTTTTATTTTATATTGTTTATTCATTTGTTTTTTCTTGTTTTGCTCGGCTAAATAAACTTTTAAATGATTGAAAGAAGCTTTGCTCTTTTGAGGCAGCGACCATTCTTTTTGTTTCTTGAATTTCTCGAATAACTTGCATAAGCTGTGCATCACGATTACTGTCCTTGTTATAAATTTGACTAACAAGTTTATTCATTTTTTCTTCTTGTTTGGATTCTCGTTTATACATATGATTCATTAATAAGTCCATTTTTTCTTTTTGCAATGCATCTGTTTGAGCGGCGTGCTCGACTAATTCTTGAAGCATTTTTTCTTGAGAGCCTTCTTTTACATACACTTGTTGCATCAATTCATCTAGTTTTTCATCCTTTAAACGATTTTGTGTAATTAGAGTAGAATTTTGATGAATAATTGCTTCATTTAATTGAGCTAGCATTTCAAGTTTCAACATGAACTCCTCAAAGTTACGCCCATCTTCTTTTTCTTTCGGTTGTATCTCTTGCTTATCTTGTATAACTGGTACAGGTGGGGCCTCTTTTTCTTTTAAAATAATCGGTATCGTTTCTGAAATATCTTCTTGTAATGTGGCAGCTCTTTCATGTATAGATTTCAATAGTTTTAAATCATCAAGTTTATAAATACGAGCATCAGCTGTTTTAGAAATCATATAACCATGTTCCTCTAACAGTTGACTATATTTGCGGACTATATGTTTTGGGATGCCTGTTTTATTCGTGACATCTTTCGTTTTATAGGTAGCTTCCATGATATTTCCTCCCCAAAAAGTATCGTATATATCATTTCAATCTTTTATGAGGACTTCCTTTGAAAAAGAATGTCGGAAGGCTATTAGTTTTCTACAGCATTAGTGAAAAAATGAAATTTTTTGGCGGAATGGCAAGGAATAACTAAAATAATGTCTGAAAACATATACAGGAGAAGTTTGTTATAATAACTGAGGAAAAGAAACTGGTAGAAACATGGAGGTATACATGAAGCAATTAAAAGGTATTATCATTTCAATTATTGCAATTCTGTCTATTTTAGTAGCAGTTTATGAAGTACTTGTGCCAGAGGAAACAAGTGTAAAGAAAACGAATACGTATGATCAAGTGTTAGAATTTCCGAAAGAACGTTATCCAGAGACAGGAAAACATATTACGGATGCTATAAAAGAAGGGCATTCAGAAGTTTGTACAATCGATCGTGGTGGTGCTGCAAATAGAAGGAAATTGTCGTTAGCACCGTATCCATCAAAAAAAGGGTATGATCGTGATGAATGGCCAATGGCGATGTGCAAGGAAGGCGGAAAAGGAGCACATATTGAATATATAAGTCCGGCGGATAACCGGGGAGCAGGCTCTTGGGTAGGGAATAAGTTAGATAAATATCCAGATGGTACGCGTGTGAAATTTGAAGTGAAGTAGTATTTGTACATTTCATAATGAAGGAGAAGAGGAACTATGGAGTTAACAATTTCTTATTCGCAATTAATGTTGATGAACTATGACGGTGAGCAGCCTTATGTAGACTGGACGGATGAAGATTTTGAAAGAGGTTATGCTGAGGCAGAGGGAACTGTTATTTTTGAAGCACTTTCTGATTATACTTGTGAAGTGAAAGTGACCCCAGGGAAACATATTGAAAAAGAAGAAGTGGTTAGAACGATTACGGTTCCTTTTACGGTTGAAAATGAAAGTATCGTTATAACGAGTATTCTTTCAAACAAATTTCAAATATCTATTCCAAATGGTGAGTATACAGTTGTCTTACAAGCAATTCCTCTTGAAGAGCCAACGGATGATGAATTATATAAAATACAATACGAATTCTTCTTTGAAAGTAAAGAATAAAAAATGGGTTATCCTGAGAAAAGGATAACCCATTTTTGTTATGCGTTTGTTTTTAAAAGGGAACGAGCATCTTTCGCTGCTTGAACCATATGTTCTAAAGCTGGAATAACTTCTTCTGTTCTTCTCGTTTTTAAACCACAATCAGGATTAATCCAGAAATATTTAGGATCGCATACTTCTAAAGATTGTTCTACGATTTTATACATTTCATCTTTACTCGGTACACGTGGGCTATGAATATCATATACACCTAGACCGATGCCTTTTTCATATGTTGTATGTTTTAATGTATCAATAAATTCTCCGTGACTTCTTGATGTTTCGATAGAAATTACATCTGCATCTAATGCGCGAATCGCGTCAACAATATCTTCGAAGTTACTGTAACACATATGAGTATGAATTTGTGTTTCATTTGCTACAGAAGAAGTTGCTAAAAGGAAGGATTGTACTGCCCATGTAATATAAGCATCCCAATCTTTTTCTTTTAGTGGCATTCCTTCACGAAGTGCTGGTTCATCGACTTGGATTACTCTAATTCCGGAAGATTCAAGTAGTTCAATTTCGTGACGAAGAGCTAGTGCAATTTGATACGAAACTTCTTTTCTTGGAATGTCATTTCGAACGAAGGACCAATTTAAAATCGTAACAGGTCCAGTTAACATTCCTTTTACAACTTTCTCCGTTAAGCTTTGTGCATAAATTGTTTCCTTAATAGTCATTCCGTTAATAAAGGCTACATCACCATAAATAACAGGCGGTTTTACGCAGCGGGAACCGTATGATTGTACCCAACCGTTTTTAGTGAATGAGAAACCAGCAAGGCGCTCACCAAAATATTCGACCATGTCAGTTCTTTCAAATTCACCATGTACAAGGACATCAAGCCCAATTTCTTCTTGGTAACGAATCCATTTTTCTGTCTCTTTTTCAATAAATTGTTCATATTGTTCATTTGAAATAACACCGTTACGCCATTCTTTTCGCGTTTGACGAACTTCAGTTGTTTGCGGGAAGCTACCAATAGTCGTTGTTGGTAATAGTGGTAACTCCAGGGCAACTTGTTGCAATTCGTATCGTTTTTCAAATGGAAGAGGACGTGAAAAATCTTCTTCTTTTAGTGCTGTTCGTGCTGCTTTGACATCTTCTCGGTTACGTGCAGCAGATGAGCGAATTGTATGATGTACGTTTCGATATGTTTCCAGCTCAGTACTAATGCTTTCTGTACCTTGAGTGAGAGCGGAATGAATAAGAACTAACTCTTCTAATTTTTGATTTGCAAATGCTAATGCATCAAATAGCTCAGTCGATAAGTGAGTTTCTTCTGTTTTATCGATCGGTGTATGCAATAAGCTACAAGAAGGCTGAACGATGAAATCTTTCGTTTGGACTTGTTTTTGTAACGTTGTAAATAACTCAAGAACTTCATCAAGGTCAGCTCTCCAAATGTTACGGCCATCTATACAACCGACAGCTAAAGTTTTATCAGCTGGGAATCCATATTTTGAAATAGCATTTAAATTACCTTCTTTACCATGAATGAAATCTAATCCAATACCGGATACCGGGAATGTAATAATTTCTTCATAGTTTTCTTCCACGCTATCAAAATATGTTTGTAAAAGAAGAGTCGCATTTGGAACTTCTTTACGAATAGCTTCATAAATTTCTTTTGCTTGTTGAACTTCTTCTTTCGTTAAAGAAGCGAAAATTGGTTCATCAACTTGAATGGCTTGTGCACCAGCTGCATGTAGTTCTGAAAGCAGTTGTACGTAAGGTGCAACTAACTGTTTTAAAATGGAAGGAAATTGTTCTTGTGTATAGCCTTTAGCTAATTTTAAGAAAGTATATGGACCTAAAATAACAGGCTTTCCATCTACTCCTAATTCTTGTTTTGCCTCTTCGTATAAGCGAAGTGGACGATTATCTTTTAAAGAGATTTGTAATCCCTCTTCATATTCAGGAACGATATAGTGATAGTTTGTGTTAAACCATTTTGTCATTTCGGAAGCTACGTGATTTTTAGAGCCACGCGCCATTGCGAAATATACATCAAGGTAAGATGTAAACTCAGAAAAACGTGATGGGATAAATCCTAGCATATAGGCAGTATCCAAAACGTGATCATAATATGTAAAGTCGCCAATTGGAATGAGTTCAATCCCTTTTTCTTGCTGTACTTTTACGTGTTGAAGGCGAATTTCTTTCATTGTTGTTAAAAATTGTTCTTCATCAATTTTATTGGACCAAAAAGCTTCCAATGTTTTTTTCCACTCTCGTTGTAGTCCGATACGTGGATAACCTAAGTTACTTGTTTGAATTGCCATTTTAAATTCCTCCCTAATTGAAAGTAAGCATTTCCGTTTACTAGGAAATACTTATAACAAAAAGTGCAAAGACATAGAAAATAAGCCTTCCTTTTTGTTTTAACACCTCATCATCATCCGTGAATCTATCAGTGTTGTTAAAACAGGCAGGTCTCCTGACTTATGCTTCATATAATTTCTTTCACCTTCCCGTTTTCACAGTGGCACCAAAAAGAAATCTCAGCATTTACAGTGGCGGGACCGTGTTGGAGTTTCACCAAGCTTCCCTTTTAAACACGAAACGAAATGTTCGTGTACCTATTTTCCTTTTGAAAGGAATTTAACAAGCGATATGATATTGAAACAAATTCTAACACAATTTTTGGAATTTTGTCTACTGTTTTAAAATAAGAAAATTCCAAAGTTTTTATTTCTTATTATTCTGACTTTTTATTCTGAAGTAACTAATAATATTACAGTATAAAAAGAGAAATTGAGCTATGAAAGAAGTAGGGATGTCTTCTTTCATAGCTCAATTTTCATCTATAGCAACTTCTGAAAGTCGGCCTGCTATAGCATCTTTAAGGAGGGTGTTTAGCCATTGTAATTCAACTGTAATATGCTCAATTACACTTTGCAAGATATATAGTTGTGCACGTGGAACCTTTCCTTTATTACAATCATATATCGTTTGCATAGTATGTAAATATTGAAGAGTATCATTTTTCTTTTTTTCTAAAATAGGAACTAATTCATGATCATTGCTAAAGTGAGCGAAAGATAGGGCTGAATAAATAGGTTTATATATTTGGTTTTTTGCTTCGAATTGTTTTAATAGTAAAGTGTGGAATAGTTTTTTGCCTTCTTCTGTTATATGAAAAATCGTTTTGTCAGGTCGGTTTGTATCTCTAATTACATTTGTAATGTGAATTGCGCCTTGCTTTTCTAATTGCTCGAAAGCGTAATAAAGTGATCCTTTAGCATATTTAATATAACAATCCATTTGTCGTTCTTTCATAATATGCTGCACTTCATATGGATGTTTATCTCCTTCGAGTAGCAAGCCGAGAATGACTAATTTCATGCTCATGCTGTCTCAACTCCTGTATATAAAAACTTTATACATATTATAAACGGCATATCCTTTTTCATAAAGGGATATGCCGCTTCTTTTTTATATTAACTGACTTGCTTTTGTTTTTCTTTCTTTTTAGGGCCTGTAAAGAGGCGTTCATTTCCCATTAGTAAAATACAAATAACACTTAGTACAGCCGGGATGAGTGCCCAGAAGAATGTGTTCGCAATAGATGTAGCGAGAGCTTCTTTAATACCCGCTAATATTTCAACAGGAATTTTTGCGGTAGCGCCTGGTGATAATAAGAAACTTGTGTCTCCGCCTTTTGGAGCTAATTTTGCTAGTTCAGGGGAGAACACAGAGTTTAGTTTATCTGTAAAAATATGATTTTGAATTGTACCGAAAATCGTTACACCAAGAGTCATACCGAGTGATCGGAAGAATGAGTTTGTTGATGTCGCCGAACCGCGGTCTCGCATTTCTAACTTGTGAATAGAAGACATACTTAATACTGAGAATGAGAAGCCAACACCAAGCCCAGCGAGAATCATAAATAGTGTTACGAGTAAACGAGGTGTGTCCATTGTTAAAGTACTTAATGAATAAATACCAAGAACGAAGAAGACACCAGATACCATCATAATGTTACGATAGCTTGTTCGAGAAGCTAATTGTCCTCCTGTTTGACTTCCAATTACAGAACCAACCATCATTGGTGTTAAAATTAATCCAGCATTAGAGGCCGAACCTCCAAGAACGCCTTGAATGAAGATTGGAATATAAACTGTACAGATAATAAAAGCAGCACCATAGAAAAAGGCAACTCCTTGACTAGCTGCGAATAAAGGTTTTTTAAATAGATGGAACGAAATAATAGGCTCGGTTGCTTTTCTTTCTACAAAGAAGAAAATAATAAGCGCAATAACTACTGTTGTAAATAAGCCAATAATTACAGTGGAATTCCAGGCATATTCCTTACCACCAAGTTCTAATGCGAACATTAAGCAAACGATACTTATGACAAGTGTAATAGCACCAGCCCAATCAATTTTTTGTTTTCTAAATTCTAGAGACTCACTGTAGTATTTAGTAATGAAGAAAAAGGAGATAAGTCCTAATGGAATATTGATATAGAAGACCCAATGCCAACTTATATAGTCTGTAATATAAGCACCTAATAAAGGACCGAATACACTAGATGTCCCGAAAACAGCACCGAATAGCCCTGTCATCTTCCCGCGTTTTTCTGGTGGGAAGATATCATACATAATTGTAAAGGCGATAGGCATAAGGGCACCACCACCGATACCTTGAATAGCTCTATAAATACTTAATTGCTCAATACTTGAAGCTGTTCCGCAAAGCGCAGAACCGAATAAGAAAAGAATGAGGCCCCCAATATAAAAACGTTTCCGCCCGTACATATCAGAAAGTTTCCCAAAGATAGGCATCCCTGCCATTGTTGCTACCATATAAGCTGATGTGACCCAAACAAACTTATCAAAGCCTCCTAGGTCTCCAACGATTGTTGCCATTGCGGTTGCAACGATTGTATTATCCATTGCGGCCATTAATATACCAAGCAGCAAACCAGCAACAACAAATTTTGTCTTGTTGGTGTCTTTTTTTAATGGTTGAATTTCCAAATATAACCCTCCTTTAGAAATAAGTAAACTATATTAAGTTTTGAGTGCAGTGGATAAAAAATTTAAATGTATAGTTGATTTTAATTTCTTTTCCATAAGTGCACTAATATGCCATAAAGAATATTATAGTCAAATTTGACTATAAGGCAAATTTTTTCTTCCGTCAAAATATTCTTTCATATGAGTAGAGAACGAGTGAGCGATACGAATATTGCTATAAAGGAAATGAAGTAAATTGTAAAAAAATTTCATAAAGAACACCTTCTGTTAATAGATGAAAAATGGTTTTTTCTTCATATTGTCGAATAGGATAAAAGGAAGAGAAATATTAAACATTACTTGTAGCAAGCTTTAGTAAGTTGGGGAATTCATTGTGTGTATGGTACATCTGAAATGAGGTGAATATATATTATGAAAATATGGGGACGAATTTCGGATACAGGAAAGTATTCAATACCGCTACAACCAGTATTGTGGATTGACGGATCGAAAAAGGAAAATGAATTTCCTCAAGTAGCCGTTACATTGCAAATTGGTAGTATGTATACAGAACAATTTTCGTATGAATTGACCTACGATGTAAACGACATACTTATTATGCGAATTGAAGTGGAAAATAAAGGGGTAGAAATGATTTCGAGAGTTGTTGTAAGTCATATGATTCGAGATTACTTTGCTTATATTCCTAATTCTTTAAAAGTTGATAAGGGGATAAGTGAGTTTTTATTCCAGCTTGTAAGGTGGCGAATTGATGATTTGTTACCGAATGAAAAGGTGGAACTACGTTGCAAAATAAAAGCTAATAAAGATAAAGCTCTTAAACAAGCATTCTTTCAGGCTACATATACATTTCAAGATAAAGAGATATCATATGGTCCACTGCAAACAAATGAAGTTGTTGTGCGGCAATGATAAAAAGGAACCTGTACAAAAGGTTCCTTTTTTAGTGAAGGTTGTGTTTTTTGAGTATTTTCTTTTGCTCTATTCCTTTTTTTCCTACATAGTTATTTTTGTAGCCAAAGTATAGAATAAATAAAAATGAAACAACATTAACAATAGCGTCGATTTGATCGTTTGTAATAAAGTGTATGCCGAAAGAGGTAAATAATAATTTTAATGATAATAGAAAACCAGCTAGTAAACGCATAGCATCTGATAGATTCTCTTTTTGTAGCATATAGATTACTCCTTTCTATAAAAGTTATATATTATATATATGAAATAGAGTAGGAAAGGTATACAAGCTTAAGCAGAAATGTACATTGCATATGTACATTTTTTATTTTGTAGAAAAACATTATTGATATAGAAACATATATTGGTATAAAAGGGGGAGAAGTATGAAACATAAAGGGAAAATTAGTGGATTATTACTTGGAAATACAGTGGCAGTTACAGAATGGATTGCACTTCAGGATGTAATTGCAAAACTGGATTCACGATCATTTTATACCGTCTTTATTATTTATATATTGCAAATGATACTAAGTTATTATTTTGGACATTGGTATGATAAAAGAGCGAACAAGCGTATGAATGTGGAAGGAGGAGGAATGGCAAGCAACGATTTTGTTGTTGATTTTTTTGGGAAAGTAGCCGCTTTATCTGAAAGAGATTCCCGTAATATTACGGTTTACATTCTTTCTGTAAAAGAATGGGAAGGATTAAAAGACACGTTACAAGAAAAAAAATTGGGAGTGTTAGTACAAAAATTAGAGAGTACCATTGTAAAGACAATTCGGAAGGGAGATGTTGTTACAAAGTGGGATGAAAATAAGTATGTTATTGTAGCAATTGATAATGGTCATGAAACATCAACAATAACAAACAGATTAATGAAAAATATTGAAAGTGAAATAGAAGGTGATTTACTCAGTGTCACTCTTTTATTTGGAGCAGCTAGCTATCCAGTAGAAGGAAAAACGTTTGAAGAACTGTTGAGAAAGTCGCAAAATCAATTGTATCAGTATAGAAATTTGCAAGAAAATGAGTGAAGCTTTGATTTGAAGATATATGATAGGAAGAAGTTTTATTTGTAACATTTTTTTGACTTTTATTACAAAAAACGTTGCGTTTGTAATAAAAGTCTTTAAAAATATATGAAATAAGCATATAATTATGATGGTAGTGCCAATACAATTTGCACAATGTGTTTTATTTTAAAAGTGTAGAGGAAAGCAAGCTCTACACTTTTCCTTTTTAGGAAATGAAAAGAATATTTGTAAGTTGTTGCGAGATATCGATTGTACTGTGTAAAATGAACAAAGAGATTATTTGATAGAAAGCTGGAAAGGGAATGATAGACGTGAGAGCGGAACGATCACCTTTTATCAGGTGAACTATTATAGTCTTATTAAGACTGAGGTGAAATTCTGTGGCCATTAAGGTAATACATAGTGTGAACAGGTTTTAAAAAACACGAAGAACTATACTTAAAGATGGATATGGAACTGCTAAATACTTCAAAAAGAATAATGTAATATTAAGTAATAATTCGTACAAACAATATTAATGATCTTCGTAAAAAAGATGCGAGTGTATAGAACAATTACATATTTTATAACTTTTTTATATTACACGATGGTCGTTTATAAATAGGAGGAAGAGATGTTGAAATATAGTAAATTAGCAATTATAACTGCATTATCAATGACTTTATTAGCCGGTTGTTTTGGACCGAAACCAGAAGAAGAATTATATGTAGCGTTTGAAAACGCTGCTAAACAAGAAAAAACAATGTTTGAAGATGCAAAAAAACTTGAGGCTTTAGAGAAAGAAGGACAAGAATTATATAACCAGATTGTGCAAGAAGGAAAAGATAATAATCAAACTGTTAAAGAAAAATTGAATCAAGCAGCAAAGAATACAACTGAACGAGAAAAAGTACTTACAAAAGAAAAAGAGGCTTTAAATAAAGCGCAAGAAGAAGTGAAGTCAGCTGATAAGTATGTGAAGAAAATTGAAGATAATAAGTTGAAAGATCAAGCTGATAAAGTGAAAAGCACCTATGAGAAACGACACGATTCATTTAATAAAATGTATGACAGCTATAATAAATCTTTAAAACAAGAAAAAGAGTTATACACAATGTTACAAGATAAAGGTACTAAATTAAAAGATATTAGTGAAAAAGTAAAAGTAGTAAATCAATCTTATAAGGATATTGAGTCAGAAAAAGATAAATTTAATGAATTCACAAAGTCTTATAATACAGAAAAAGTAGCTTTTTATAAACAAGCAAATATTAAAATTAAAGAAGAGAAAAAATAAAACAGTTTGGCCTACACTTGGCCAAACTGTTTTATTTTTTTGTATAAGTACGACTATACCATGGAACAGGTTCACTTAATTTTTTTTCTTGTTTCAATGCTTCAGGACCAATATAATCTTGAAGTGTTTTTTTTGCTACTGTTAAAGATAAGGTTGTTTTCGGATTTCGATAGGAGGATTCAAGATGACCAAGATGCGGTAGAATTCGAAAATCTTCTTTCGTAGGAGGGATGTGGAAAAAATAATCGCCTAAACGTATAAGGACATCAGATTGTTGTTGGCTAAAACGTGGGTTTCTAGAAAAATGTAATCCTTCTTTAATTGCTTTTTTTTCAGCAATCAAACGTTCTAAAGCTGTCTTTTTTAACCAGTATAAATATTTAGGATTAGTAGCTGCTTTAGCATGACGATTCACAACGAAAATAGATTGAGCTAGTCGATTAATAGAATGTTGGTTTTGTAATTGAGATTGTGGTTGTGAAGGTTTCATATTGAATCTCCTTTCAATTTTTCATTATTATACCATAAATAAAAGAGGTTTTTATTATATGCAAAAAGTGATTGTATATATTTTCAATATTAAAGCAATATTGTTACAAAAAACAACTATTTTGTATAATAGTAATAGAATATGTTTTTGAAATTTGATAATGAAAGAGTGAGAAGTTTGAAAGAAATATTAAAACAACAGTATGCCATTATAGATATTGGATCTAATACAATGCGTTTAGTTATTTATGAAAAGCAAAATGGAGGTTTTTATAAAGAGATTGAAAATACGAAAGTGGTTGCTAGGTTAAGGAATTACTTAATTGATGGTGTGTTGAATGAAGAGGGACTAGAAGTATTATTACAGACATTATTTCAATTTCAAGAAAGTACAAGGTTCCATCAGTTGCATCATGTACTTTGTGTTGCAACAGCAACAATTAGACAGTCTGAGAATCAAGAGGAAATTAAAAAGCTTATTGAAGGACAAACGGACTTTACTCTTAGGGTATTATCAGAGTATGAGGAAGCGCGTTACGGATACTTGGCGGTTATGAATTCTACATCGTTTTCAGAAGGAATAACGGTAGATATTGGTGGGGGAAGTACGGAAGTTACATACTTTAGAAATAGAGAGATTTTAGAGTACCATAGTTTTCCTTTTGGGGCACTTTCTTTAAAGCAACAATTTATTAAAGGTGATATTCCTACTAAAGATGAGTTAGAAGGAATGCAACGGTATTTAGAGTTTCAATTTCGAACGTTACCATGGTTAAGCAATAAGAAATTGCCTCTTATTGCAATTGGTGGTAGTGCGAGGAACTTAGTAAAAATCCATCAAAATTTAATATGTTATCCTATAGCAGGATTACATTTATACAAGATGAAAGAAGAAGATATTGAAAATGTAAAAGATGAATTAGAAAAATTGTCGTTCATAGAACTTCAGAAATTGGAAGGATTGGCAAAAGATCGAGCGGATACGATTATTCCAGCGGTTGAAGTATTTCATACACTTGTTCATGTTATAGAGGCACCGGCATTTGTATTAAGTAGAAAAGGGTTAAGAGAAGGTGTTTTCTATGAAGAGTTGACAAAAGATTTGGGGGTTTCATATTATCCGAACGTAGTTGAAGAAAGTTTGCATTTACTATCACATGAATACGAAATGGATATGGAATTTGTAATTCAACTTATTAAACATGGAAGACTAATTTGCAAACAACTTGAGGAAATAGGGCTTATTTCTATGTCAATAAAAGACTGGGAAGTGTTCCATCAAGCAGCGAAAGTATTTAATATAGGCAAATATATAGACGAAGAAGCGAGCCGTTTACATACGTTTTATTTATTAGCGAATAAGACAATTGATGGCATGATGCATAAAGATCGAGTAAGGCTAGCACTTATTGCATCGTATAAATCAAAAATGTTATTTAAACAACATTTATCACCATTTGAAGGTTGGTTTGATAAAAGCGAACAAAAAAAAATCCGCCTGTTAGGAGCTGTTTTACAATTTTCAGCTACTTTAAATGTAAGGCAACGATCGCTTGTTGATACCATATCTATAACAGAAAACGAAGAAGGGTTAACGTTTAAAGTTTTATGCGAACAATCAGCATTAGCGGAAAAAGTGCAAGCTGAAAAACAAAAAAAACAGTTAGAAAGAGTATTAAAAACGAATATTAACTTGTTATTTGAACTAAAACATTAGGTTGTACGGATGTCTTTACAAAAAATTTACACTTTATAATATTGTAATTTGCTAAAATAAAAGTAACTAAATTATAGTAAAAAAGTTTCAAGGGGAAGTGTGAAGAGAATGGAATTATTGAAGGGGAATGCAGTAAATTTAAATGATACAGCTTATTACAATAATCGAGAGTTAAGTTGGTTAGCATTTAATGAACGTGTCTTACAAGAAGCGCAAGATGCAAATAATCCACTTTTGGAAAGATTGAAATTTATTAGTATTTTTAGTTCGAATTTAGATGAATTTTTTATGGTACGTGTAGCGGGATTAAAGGATCAAGTGAGTGCTGGATTTAACCAGCCAGAAAATAAAGCTGGCTTAACACCAAAAAAGCAATTAAATAAAATTGCGATAAAAGCACATGCACTAATGACAGTACAATATGATACATTTAAAAATTATGTATTACCAGCGCTTGAGTTAGAGGGAATTGAACGTTTAACATTCAATGATTTGACGAAAGAGCAGCGAGAATTTATAGAAGAGTATTTTGATGAGCAAATTTTTCCGGTGTTAACTCCTGTAGCTATTGATGCATATCGCCCATTTCCAATGTTATTAAATAAAAGTTTGAATTTGGCTACTCTTTTATATGATGAGAAGCAAGCGGAAGAAGAAAACAGGACGAAGTTAGGAATTGTGCAAGTTCCTTCATTACTTGAGCGCTTCATAATTTTACCGAGCGAAGGGCAAAAGCATAAATTTATTTTATTAGAAGACGTAATTAGTAGCTTTACTCATAAATTATTTACGGGATATACAGTATCATCTGTTACTCGTTTCCGTATTACACGCAATGCAGATTTAACGATTCATGAAGAAGGTGCGAGAGATTTATTAAAGGTAATTGAAAAAGAATTAAAAAAGCGTAAGTGGGGGGCTGCTGTTCGTTTAGAAGTTGGGAAAGAACACATTGATGAAAGAGTATTAGCGTTATTATATGAGGTTCTGGAAGTAAAAGATGAAGATGTATACATAATGGATGGTCCATTAGATTTAACATGTTTGTTTTCTTTATATAAAAAACTAGCTCCTTTATATGAACATCTTGTATATCCGGCTCTTATTCCGCAACCACCTCAAGATTTAGGTGATGAAGAAGATGTATTTGAAAAAGCAATTGAGCATGATATTTTATTACATCATCCTTTTGAATCATTTCAGCCGGTAGTTGATTTTGTTCGTGATGCGGCAGACGATCCGAATGTACTTGCGATTAAACAAACGTTATATCGTGTAAGTGGGGATTCACCAATTATTCAGGCGTTAAAGATAGCGGCTGAAAAGGGAAAACAAGTGACGGTATTAGTTGAATTAAAGGCAAGGTTTGATGAAGAAAACAACGTTCATTGGGCTAAAGAATTGGAACAGGCAGGCTGTCATGTTATTTACGGTGTAAGTCACTTGAAAACACATAGTAAAATTACGTTAGTTGTAAGAAGAAAAAACGGAAAAATTGAAAGGTTCGTACATCTTGGAACTGGAAACTATAATGATGCAACAGCGAAGTTATATACTGATTTTGGATATATTACATCAAGAAAAGACTTTGGGGTTGATGCAACCAATTTCTTTAATTATTTAAGTGGTTATACAACAAAGCCACAGTTTCATCATTTATCGGTTGCACCATTTGATATAAGAGAGCAATTTATAGATTTAATAGATGAAGAAATCCGTTATCATAGGCAATATGGCAATGGATATATTATCGCTAAGATGAATTCATTAACAGATAAACCATTAATAAAAAAAATGTACGAAGCATCACAAGCTGGAGTAAAGGTAGAGCTCATTGTTCGAGGGACATGTTGCCTACGACCTGGTATTCCAAATGTAAGTGAAAATATTCGTGTAGTTAGTGTTGTTGGAAGATATTTAGAACATAGCCGTATTTATTATTTCCATCATAATGGGGAGGAGAAAATATATTTATCTTCAGCTGATTTGATGACGCGAAATATGGAGAAGCGAGTGGAAATATCTTTCCCGATATTAGATATTGAAATGAAGGCACGAATTAAGGCGATTTTACAGCTTACATTAGCTGATAATGTGAAAACACGTGAACAAAATAAAGATGGTGATTACTATTATGTTATTAATGGTAGTACAGAAGAAATTGATAGCCAAGTGAAGTTGTTTAAGATGGCGTATCAAAATACAGACGCTGAATAATAAAAAAAGTAAAAACCTCTTATGTCAATAAGAGGTTTTTACTTTTTTCTACTCATATGCTCCAAAAATGGAAGGATGAGTAGAAACAATAGTTTTATTATAAGCGTGTAATGAGATGGCTCGTTGAGAGAATAATATTTGAAAGAATCTTTATTTTAACTTAGTAATAGTATGGTTGCTGACATGGTCCACCGTAACAAGGATAAGGTGCTGGCGGCGGAAAAGGTGGTGGATAAGGTGGATAAAATGGTCGAGGGCCGAAAGCTAATGCTCCGCCGAGCAATCCACCAGCAATTCCAGCTAGAAAGGGAACGCCAAAAAACGGGAAGAAGCGTGAGTCGCCTACTGGACCAATAGGTGCTGAACGGACTGGAATTGGTTGATAATATGGATACATGAACATACCTCCTTTATTGGACTCATTTTTATCATATGGTAAACGAAACATGGATGAGCGCGTACAAGAAAGGATATGTAAGAAAATAGGCGAATCATTACGAATGTTGGAGTGTAAAAATTGTGATTTCAGGTTTTGACATAAAACGAAATGGGACACGTGTTCTTCCCAGGCCTCGATTGACATAGAGAGTTAAATCCTGAATTGTATAGAAGCCTTCAATATAGTCTTTGGCGAGTGAAGGTGTAATAATAGCTCCTAAAAAAGGAATTTGTACTTGTCCGCCGTGACTATGACCAGAAAGTTGCAAGTTGATTGGATATCTAGAAACTTGGGGCGCGATATCTGGTTCGTGAACAAGAACAATGTTATAAGTACTTTGCCGTGCATGCGCTAATGTTTTCTCTATTTTTGGTTTGCCTAGTAGTATATCATCGAGACCGAAAATAGAAATTTCACTATTATCCATTAGACGAATTCTTTTTTCACTATTTAGCAATAGCTCAAATCCTGATTCACGCATGATGTGCTCATAGTATTCAGTTCCATATCCACCGTGATCATGGTTACCATAAATAGCGAATTTACCGAAGGGGGCTTGTATATTTTTTAAAATGGATGCAACGAAAGGAGTGTCAGTATACGTTTGATAATTATCAATGAGATCTCCGGTAAAAAGGACAATATCTGGATTTACAGCATTAATTTTAGAAACAACTTTAGATAAATGTTGAAGCGAGAAATAGTATCCGAGATGTAAATCGCTGAATTGAAGAATTTTCATACCATGAAAACTTTTTGGGATGAGTTGTGATTTTAATGTGTGCTGTGTAAAAGAAATGAAATGGGGCTCTATATATTTAGCATAGTAGTATCCGATGTTGCTGGTTATAAATGAATAGAGACAAGTACGCATACCAATTTTTAAAAAATTTCTTCTTGTAATGTGCTTCATAAAAATATGAGTATACCTCAATGTTTTTATTCCATTTATAGGCTACTCAAATCTCCTTTCAGTTTATTTAAAATATACTTTACATAATAAAAAAGTAGTATAGATTACGAAAAAAAATGAATAAAAAGAAAGTTCTTTACGTTAAAATATCAGAAAAGTTTAAAAATATAAAGATTTCTATTAAATAAAGTGATAAAATGAATATGTATTCATTTTTTGGAGGGGATGTATGTGAAAGAAAAGGTAGTTATTATAACAGGTGGATCGAGTGGAATGGGAAAAGGAATGGCGACTCGTTTTGCAAAAGAAGGGGCACGAGTTGTTATTACAGGACGTACAAAGGAAAAACTAGAGGAAACAAAGTTGGAAATTGAACAATTTCCAGGGCAAGTGTTACCTGTACAAATGGATGTAAGAAATACGGATGACATTCAGAAAATGATTGAACAGATTGATGAGAAGTTTGGTAGAATTGATGTTTTAATAAATAATGCAGCTGGAAACTTTATTTGTCCAGCAGAAGATTTATCTGTGAATGGCTGGAATTCAGTCATTAATATTGTGTTAAACGGTACGTTTTACTGTAGTCATGCTGTCGGAAAATATTGGATTGAAAAAGGTATAAAAGGGAATATCATTAACATGGTAGCAACATATGCATGGGATGCTGGTCCAGGAGTTATTCATTCGGCTGCAGCGAAGGCAGGAGTATTAGCGATGACGAAGACGCTCGCTGTTGAGTGGGGACGTAAATATGGAATACGAGTTAACGCTATCGCGCCAGGACCAATTGAACGTACGGGCGGTGCTGATAAATTATGGATTTCAGAAGAAATGGCTAAACGTACGATACAAAGTGTTCCGCTTGGAAGGCTGGGTACGCCAGAAGAAATCGCTGGTCTAGCTTATTATTTATGTTCAGATGAAGCTGCGTACATAAATGGAACTTGCATGACAATGGATGGAGGCCAACATTTACATCAATATCCATTTTAAAAGGGATAAAAAAATGAATGTTTGATTCATTTTTTATGGTTAAATGTGACGGAATTGTGACATATGAAAGAAAAGTGTTTACAAGAGGTCATATATACGTTATATTTAAGACCTCTTTTTTCTTCATAGTAGAATTGCTAATTCCCCTTAGCATTTTACCCCTCTAATCCCTTCAGGAAAACTGAAGGGATTTTTTATTATTTTTCCGTAAATATCATGTTATAATTTTTGAAAAGTAAAGGGAGGGAAGCACGTTGATAGATGCATTAGATGTAATGAGTAACTTGGATAAAGTCCTTCCTTATTATCAAGCTATTTTTAGTGCTGATGAGCATACTGTAATTGGATACGAAGTAGTAGGACGTATTCAAACAGAAGAGGGCATACAAAGTTTAGCTTCTTTCTTTCACGATGATTCGATTCCAAGTGAATTTCAACTGGAAGCGGATAATATTATAGTAGAAAAAGCTTTAAATCGTTATTTAGAAAGCGATCAAAAATTATTATTATTTATACATCGGAATGCTAATGTATTAATGAATGATGATGATGAAAGCTTGCTTCAACTTTTATTGAGGTATGAAGAACAAGGTTTAAATTTAAAACAAATTGTTTTAGAGATTACAGAGCATGAATGTAAAGAAGATATAGAGCAATTTAATCATTTGCTTATGTATTATCGTACATATGGTATTCAAATTTCGATTAATAAAGTCGGAACGGGCACAAGTAATTTAGAGCGTATTAGCGTGTTAGCACCTGATATTTTAAAAGTAGATTTAACGAACTTAAGGCAAACAGCACTTTTACAATCTTATCAAGATATTTTATATTCTTTATCATTACTTGCTAGAAGAATTGGTGCAACTTTGTTATATGAAGAAATAGATGCTTTTTATCAACTGCAATATGCTTGGAAGAACGGCGGAAGATATTATCAAGGTAATTATTTGAAAGAATGTTTACCTGATTTTATTGAAACGAATGTTTTGAAAGAGCGACTTGGTAATGAATGTCATCAGTTTATTCAACATGAAAAGAAGAAGTTACAAAAAATTTATAATTTAACAGAGATGTTACGCGATCGCATTGGCGATGTTTTATCAAAACAAAAAAAGAATGAAGATATCAATGATTGGTTATTACAATTTAGTCAAAGTGTATCACAGTATAGTTTTCGCATATTTATTTGTAATGAAGATGGTTTCCAACAATCAGGAAATGTTATGAAAAAAGATGGAGAATGGATTGTGATGCCGGATTATTATATGAAGAACTGGAGTTGGCGCCCGTATTTTCTCGAGAATATCATGAAAATGCGTTTTGAGAATAAGGCAAGGCTTTCAGATTTATATGCAGATATCGAAACGGGCGAAATGGTACGAACATTTTCTTTCCCAATAGATGATGACAACTTTTTATTTATAGATTTATCATATGAATATTTATATGAAGAAGATGTTTTATTTTAATGCACGAAGAGATTCGTGCATTTTTTGTTTGTTTTTATCATAAATTGGTAATAGTGAAAATGGTGATGAAAATGCTGTCTATCGTTGTAAAGATTTTACGAACGAAATCTGTCCTTTCTTTGCATAATCATTGTTACAATGAATACTACAAAGACAAGTTCTTTTAAAAGGAAGGTGAAAAAATGAGGAAATATGGAATATGGCTTGTTCTATTTGTATGTGTTGCCTTTCTAGTTGGTTATAGTGTTACGACTGTTTTAGGGAAAGAGGAAGTGGAAGTGGATCGGAAAGAAGTATTTACAACGATACAAAAAGGCTATGAAACCCAGTTTTCAATTCGTGGGAAGCATTTGCCGATGAATAAGATGATAGAGACGTTATCACCGTATTTTACAGATAATTTCCTTCAAGTATTTACAGATGAAAATAGCAGAAGTGATAAACAAAGTGGTGAATATTTACTTCCGGCAAAAGAAGCACCGTTTTCTTTTAATTCAGAAACGAAAATGTCGTATGATCAAGAGCATAAAAATTTATATGTATATGAGCGGACAAAAAGTGGACAATATCAAATTGTAACATTGAAAAGGGATCAAGATAAATGGAAGTTAGCAGGATATCATGAAAGTCAGGAACTTTTAACTGAAATAAAAAGGTTGCAACAATTATAAAGTGAAACTTTTAATTAGTGGGAGTTTTACTACCTACAAACAGCGGGATAAGAATAGGAATAGGTATTTACCTATTCCTATTCTATATTGAGTAGTTGTTGTAACTTTTCAATTTGAAAACCTGCAACTACTTCGCCATCAATTACGACTGTTGGAGTTGAATAGGAATCATAGTCGTTTAAAAGACGGTTGCGAGCAGCAGCGTCTTTTTTTACGTCAAATTCTTCATATGCAACGTTATTATGCTTCAAAAATTCTTTCACAATAACACATGGCGGACAATCAGGTTGTGTATAAACCTCAATTTTTTTCATTGTAATTCCTCCCTTTTTCTGTTTTTTATTATATTCTTCCAGTATGAAAACCGCAATAAAGAAGAGGAAATATGTTCTTTCTGTTTTTTCCTTCGCATTTCGACAAATTTTAGTTGAGTTTCTGGCTAATAACCTTTATCCTAGAGTGTGGAACATTTTTTCTGTTATGACGGATAGAATGAGTATAGCTGTAAAACCTATTGGTAGGAAGATCAGAGAAAGGAGAGATTTCATGTCTCTACTCCAAGGAATTTTAACTCGACTTGTTAGTCTACAAGAACAAGCTGAAAGCGGTGAAGTAGCACAACGCTATTTTGAAGTGAACGGTGAGCGCAAATGTAGCGTGAAATTTTTCGATAAAAGTGAAATGTATGAGTTAGAAGTGTATCAACAAGGTGAAAAACCTCAAGTGTACCAATTCGATAATATCGACATGGTTGCAATTGAGATTTACGATATCATTTCTTGATACATATAAAAAAGGTACTGCCATATGGCAGTACCTTTTTTAGTTCTATTACTTTCCAGCGTAATGTATAGAAGTTTTTTATTTTTCCTACAATGGTATTAAAATGAAAATTTAATCCGTGCAAGTTTGCTTATCCATGTGGATAAGTAGTCCCGTCAACCGGGTGAATATGTGAAGCTAAACTTCTCACAATTGCTGGGTTCTGCAAATAGCGGGAGAAATATAACTAGGAGGTTATCGTATGGAACGTTTACCAGTTGTGATTTGTCCTAATTGTCAAAGTTCTGCTGAGATTATTCATGTATTAACGGCTCAATCTAATCAAAATGTAATTTATACGTGTCAAGTTTGTCACTTTGTAATTCGAAATATTGAAACGAATAAAGGATAGGAAGTTATAATTTTAGTTTTTGTCCCATACAATGAGAATACGAAAAGTCTGTCTAATTGAAAGGACGTGACTCTGTGGACGGTGCACATAAATTTTACAATGTTTCAGAGAGACATTTAAATTTTGATATGGTCTTTAACCGTATTTGTAGTTTCATTGAAAAGGATCCGCGAAATTTGTATCGATTATCCATTGGGACAGACTCGCAAGCGCATCAAAAGGATACGAGGTTTATTACAGCAATCCATATTCATCGTGTTGGAAAAGGTGCCTGGGGTTGTTTACACCATAGATCAGTAAAAGATAAGCCAGCGACCTTACGTGAGAAAATATATTTAGAAACGCAGTTTAGTCAAGAAATCGCATGTCTATTTACGCCTACTCATATACAAACAATATGGGAGTTATTGCATCCTTATGCTCAAGATGGGGCTGGATTCATAATGGAAATTCATTTAGACATTGGGAATGATGGTTTAACAAGAGAATTTATTTTAGATATGACAGAAAAAATTCGAGCGATGGGATTAACTGCAAAAATTAAGCCGGATGCTTATGCGGCGTTTAGTTATGCAAATCGATATACGAAATGATTTTTTGTATGTTTATAATTGCTACATATCTTTTGGTAAAAACTGAATATTACATCTATTAAATAGGTTAAATTTTTTATATAATAAGAGTGAGTAACGATGCGAGTGTAAGGAGAGGGGTATATGCAAAGGGAAGTTGTTTTAACGAAGGAAGAAGAAAGTTTACTACTAGATATTTTATTTCAGCAAAATTATGCAAGTGAAATTTTAGCTGTGGAACTTACGGACATTGAGAATGGTTTGAAACAGACAGATGTGATGCAATATAAAAAAATCACAAGGTTATTTTACAGATTAAAAAATAAAGGGTATTAAGCGCTACCGGAATGGTAGTCTTTTTTTTGTGCTGTATGCTAAAATAGCTGTGTGATTGTATTTTTATTGAAATAAATTTAGGACAAAATAATAATATGAAAACGCTGTCATAAAATGTGAATAGAGTTATGAACATAAGCAGGAAAAAGGGAAAATGGGGGATGTAATATGATTAGTATTCCGAAAGACGAATTTCAACAAATTCTTGTGAAGGATTTAATGATTTCATCGGAAAAAGTAGCTCATGTCCAAATTGGAAATGGTTTAGAACATGCTTTACTCGTTCTTGTGAAATCTGGATATTCGGCGATACCTGTCTTAGATCCAATGTATAAATTACATGGTTTGATTAGTACGGCCATGATATTAGATGGTATGTTAGGATTAGAGCGTATTGAGTTTGAAAGACTTGATGATATGAAAGTAGAGCAGGTGATGAAGGAAGATATACCTTTTCTTAAATTAGAAGATTCATTTGCAAAAGCTTTAGAAATGACAATTGATCATCCTTTTATTTGCGCTGTTAATGAAGAAGGCTATTTTGAGGGGATTTTAACACGTCGGGCTATTTTAAAATTGTTGAATAAGAAAGTAAGGCAACATAATCGATAACGTGAGAAAAGTGACTTCATAGAAACGAAGAAGTCACTTTTTTTTCGTGCATATCACTTGTGTATGTATTATATTAAAAAAGACATAAAACATAAGGGAAGTTTGCGCTGAAAAATTGTATTTTCTGAATGAAAGCTTAATGGAATAAGGTGTATGGAAGCTAAGGAAAGAGGGAGAAAGTTGCAAATTGATGATTTTCAAATGATGGTTGTGTTAGCTCAGGAATCAAATATGAGAAAAGCGGCGGAACGTTTATTTGTTTCACAACCTGCGCTGAGTCAACGATTACAATCTATGGAGAAACAATGGGGAATGAAGTTTTTTATTCGCTCACAAAAAGGATTGACAATTACACCTGAAGGGGAAAAAGTTGCAAATTATGCCAAAGAAATGTTGCAAAAGGAAGAGGATATAAAAAGTGAGCTAGCTGTTTTTAGAACGGAAACTCATGGAACTTTAAAAATAGCTGTTGCATCAGTTATTGGTCAATATTGGCTCCCTCCTGTTTTGAAAAAGTTTGTGCATAAATATCCTTCTGTAAAGATATCGCTGTTTACTGGATGGAGTAGTGAAGTGCAAAAGCAGTTTTATGAAGGAGACGTTCATGTTGCTATACTGAGGGGAACACAAGAATATAAAGGTCAAAAGCAACAATTATTTGAAGATGAACTGTATTTAGTTGATAAAGAAATAAAAGATATTTCGATGCTAAAAGAAACAAATAGACCGTTCATTCAATTTAAAAGTGACTCAACTTATTATGGACAAATACAAAATTGGTGGTATGGTTTATTTTCTAATCCGCCTAAGCGAACGATTGTAGTTGACCAAATTGAAACATGCAAACAACTTGTTTTAAATGGTATAGGTTACGCCCTTTTACCTTCTACTGTTTTAAAGGAAGTACAGGAAAATATGTATAAAACACCTGTTCAACTGACGAGAGAAACATGGTTGTTAACAAGTGACTCGGCAAGGCAGTTGAAGCAAGTACAAGCATTTTTAGAAATTATAGAAGAAATTCAAAGGGAAAAATAAGATTATTATCTTGCTACTCGCTCTTTCGTTTGGTAGAGTAACATTATAAATGGATTTAGGAGGCAACAAGAATGAAAATGATGGACGCTAACGAAATTATTTCGTTTATTCAAAAAAGTGAAAAGAAAACTCCTGTAAAGGTATACATAAAAGGGGATTTAAAAGAAGTAACATTCCCTGAAACAGTACAAGCATTTGTGAATAAAAAATCAGGTGTATTATTCGGAGAATGGTCTGAAATTAAGACAATTCTTGATGAGAATAATAAGCACATCGTTGACTACGTTGTAGAAAACGATCGTCGTAATTCTGCAATTCCAATGCTTGATTTAAAAGGTATTAAAGCTCGCATCGAGCCAGGTGCTATTATTCGTGACCATGTTGAAATTGGTGACAACGCTGTAATTATGATGAATGCAACAATTAACATTGGTGCTGTAATTGGTGAAGGTTCTATGATCGACATGAACGCAGTACTTGGTGGACGTGCAACAGTCGGTAAAAACTGTCACGTAGGTGCAGGTGCTGTACTTGCAGGTGTTATTGAGCCACCTTCTGCAAAACCAGTTATCGTTGAAGATGATGTAGTAATCGGTGCAAACGTAGTTGTTTTAGAGGGTGTTACAGTAGGTAAAGGTGCAGTTGTAGCAGCAGGAGCTGTTGTAACAGAAGATGTGCCTCCATACACAGTTGTTGCAGGTACTCCAGCACGTGTAATTAAAGAAATTGATGAGAAGACAAAAGCAAAAACAGAAATTAAACAAGAGCTTCGTCAATTAAACCCAGAGAAATAAAAAGTAAAAAAGCGTAAGAGCGTAAATGGGCTCTTACGCTTTTTATAGATAGAGGTGCAAAAATGACAGTAAGCAAATTTGTCCAAATTCGTAGAGATCTACATAGAATTCCAGAAATCGGATTTAAGGAATGGAAAACACAACAGTATATTTTAGATTATATAGGAACACTTTCTCATGAATTTGTGGAAGTGAAGACATGGAAAACGGGTGTAATCGTTAAAGTAAATGGAAAAAATCCAGAAAAAATAATAGGTTATCGTGCAGATATAGATGGTCTGCCAATTACAGAGGAAACTGGATATGAGTTTGCTTCTATTCATGAAGGAATGATGCATGCATGTGGCCACGATGTACATACAACAATCGGTTTAGGCCTTCTAACGAAAGCTGTGAGCGAAAGAATAGATGATGACCTTGTATTTCTATTCCAGCCAGCAGAAGAAGGACCAGGCGGTGCTCTTCCTATGTTAGAAAGTGAAGAGTTAAAAGAATGGAAACCAAATATAATTCTTGGTCTTCATATTGCACCAGAATACGCTGTAGGGACAATTGCAACGAAAGAAGGACTGTTATTTGCTAATACTTCAGAATTATATATTGATTTAAAAGGGAAAGGTGGCCATGCTGCCTATCCGCATACTGCAAATGATATGATTGTTGCAGCGAGCCATCTTGTTACACAGCTTCAATCCGTTATTAGTCGCAATGTAAATCCTCTTGATAGTGCAGTAATTACAATCGGGAAAATTACAGGTGGTACGGTTCAAAATATTATTGCAGAAAAATCTCGTTTAGAAGGAACGATTCGAACATTATCAGTGGAATCAATGAAGCGTGTGAAAAGCAGAATTGAGGCAATTGTTGCAGGTATCGAAGCTTCTTTCCAGTGTGAGGCGATTATAGATTACGGAGCAATGTATCATCAAGTATATAACCATGAAGAGTTAACAAGAGAGTTTATGCAATTTGTACATAAACAAACAGATATGAATGTTATTACATGTACTGAGGCAATGACAGGTGAAGATTTTGGTTATATGCTTCGAGAAATCCCTGGATTTATGTTTTGGCTTGGAGTAAATTCAGAATATGGTTTACATCATGCAAAATTAAAACCAGACGAAGAAGTGATTGAAAAGGCAATTACATTTTTAAGCCAATATGTAAAGTGGAAAGGGAATAGAAAATAAAACTTCCGCTTTATTGAAGGTTCCAAAAAACTTTTTGTTATGAGGTGTAAGTAACGCTCGTATAGAGTGATTTTAGACATTTACATACAAATGAAAGAATAAAGTTAATTGGACTGTTTTAATAATGAGCAGGGGGTTTTTAGCCACTGCTCATTATTAATTATTTGACTAACTTATATATGTTTACTTTTAGTATGAAAAGTGTGTAAAATCAATGTGAAACATAGAAAAAAGGGTGGGGAATTACGTGCAAATTAGCAGTGCGATTTTATGTTTCGTCTTATATGCGTATGTTATTATTGCGGCGGTTTATTTTGGGATAAGTTTTTATGCCTATCGTTTAGTCGATAATAATGAATATGACGAAACATACAAATGGGTGAAGAGATATTTATCACCTGTACTAGAAATTATGAATGGGTTTGTGCTCTTTTTATTTATTGGATTAATTGCTTTCTCAACGAGTTTAGTAGGGAATAAAACTACGTTATTTGTATTAGGTATCATTATTTTTATGTTGTTAGGAATAAGGATTGGTAATACGGTCTTTTGGAATGAAAGAAAAGTAGATGGTTGGACGGGAATGTTAATTCCATGCATGTTAGCTGCAATCGTGACAAATATAGAACATGAATATTATCAATTACATTTTTGGCTTATTATCGTTTTAACAATTCTTTCTGTTTTGTATATAAGCACAGTAGTACTAACATATATTGCACATGAAAAAGGTGATGTTAAAGGCACTCGTTTCTTTAGAGGACGGGCATTATTTTGGAGTGTGCCGACGATGGCAGTTATCGCGCTTATTGCGATATTAGTAAATGGATATCAATTTTCTAGTTGGCAACTATTTTTAGAAAATTGGTGGATCTTTATCTTTTCGTTTATTGCTTTTTTAGGTGCAACGCATTATTTATTCCATCAACATCATTACATATGGGCGTTGTTATTTGCATTCATACAGCTTCTATTTGCCTTTTTTGGTCAAGAAACATTATTATTCGTTTTTGAAACATTTAGTTCGTTTGGAAATATATTTGTATTTGCTATGTTACTTGTTGGTATCGCTTTTTACTTGCAACAATATTTTTATATACAAAAACAAAAATAAGAGCTAATTACAGTTTTTGTGACGCATATAAAGTGTGTTACACTGAAAATAAATAGTACTTGAAGTTATTGGAGGAATTCCTGTGGGTGAGAAAGAAAAAGAATTTGCTGTCATTGGACTTGGTCGCTTTGGTGGAAGTATTTGCCGAGAACTAGCTCAATTAGGTATGGAAGTAATGGCAATCGACTCAGATGAGGATAAAATTAATGAATTTGCAAATATAGCTTCGCATGCTGTAATTGCAGATTCAACAGATGAGATGGTATTAAAAAGCCTTGGTATTCGAAATTTTGATCACGTAGTCGTTGCTATTGGAGATAATTTAAATTCAAGTATTCTAACTACTTTGATTTTGAAAGAATTGGGTGTAAAAAATATTACTGTAAAAGCTCAAAATGATTATCATGAAAAAGTGTTAAGTAAAATAGGTGCAGATCATATTGTGCATCCAGAACGTGATATGGGAAAAAGGATTGCTAATAATATTGCATCAAGCAATGTGTTAGACTACCTTGAGCTTTCAGATGAGCATAGTATTGTAGAGATTATTGCGAATAAAAAAATTGATGGGCACTCTTTAATTGAATTAGATATTCGTGCGAAGTTTGGATTGAATATTGTAGCAATTAAACGAGGTAAAGAAGTTATCGTATCCCCTCGGGCTACGGAGAATATTCAAGCAGGAGATATATTAATTGTCATTGGTCATGACGATGAAGTGGATCGATTTAAACACTTTTTAAGATAAGAGAAAAGGACAATGCCTTCATAGCATTGTCCTTTTTCTTATATTTCCATAATGATTGGTAAAATCATTGGACGGCGTTTCGTTTTCTCATATAGGAATGGAGCTAATGTGTCTGTAATTTCATTTTTAATTTCAGACCATTGTGTTGTTTTACGCTCCATTACTTTTTCTAAATGAGTTGTAATTAATGTTTGTGCATCATTGATTAAATCGCTGCTTTCACGCATGTAAACGAAACCGCGTGAGATGATATCAGGTCCTGCTGCAACTTTAAATTCTTTCATATCAATGCTTACAACTACAATTACAAGTCCTTCTTCAGAAAGGATACGACGATCTCGTAATACGATATTGCCGATATCCCCAATACCGTTTCCATCAATGTAGACCGAACCAGATGGGATTTTTCCAGCTACGCTAGCTTCATCAGAACGTAAAGCAAGAACATCGCCATTATCCATAATGAAGCAATTTTCTTCAGGGATACCACAATCATTTGCTATGTTCATGTGCATACGCTGCATACGATATTCACCATGAATTGGCATGAAGTACTTCGGTTTAATTAGACGTAACATTAACTTTTGTTCTTCTTGTCCACCGTGTCCACTTGTATGGATATTTGAAAGTTTCCCGTGAATTACATCAGCGCCAGCGCGGTACAACATGTTAATTGTACGACTTACGCTAATTGTATTTCCTGGAATTGGTGAAGAAGAGAAAACAACTGTATCTCCAGGAATAATTTGAATTTGGCGGTGTGTACCGTTTGCAATACGTGAAAGTGCTGCCATCGGTTCACCTTGACTACCTGTACATAAAATAACAACTTTATTAGCTGGTAAGCGGTTTAGTTGAGATGCATCTATGAATGTATCTTTCGGGCAACGAATATAACCAAGGTTTTGTCCGATTTCAATCGCTGCTTCCATACTTCGACCAAACACAGCTACTTTACGGTTGTTTTCAACAGCAGCTTCAATAACTTGTTGTAAGCGGTGAATATTTGATGCAAAGGTTGCGAATATAATCCGTCCGTCTACTTTACGGAAAATGTCTTGAATGCTATCACCAACGCGACGCTCAGACATAGTAAAGTTTGGAACTTCACTGTTCGTACTATCAGATAATAGACATAGCACGCCATCTTTACCGATTTCAGCCATTTTTGTTAAATCAGCTGGTTCACCAACTGGTGTGAAATCAAATTTGAAATCACCTGTATGAACAACTTGACCTTGAGGTGTTTTCACAACAACGCCGTACGAATCTGGAATACTGTGAGTTGTACGGAAGAAGGATACAGACGTTTTTTTGAATTTAATAACGTCATCTTCTTGAATTTCGTAAAGTTTTGCTTTACGAAGTAAGCCGTGTTCTTCCAATTTGTTTTTGATGAGTGCAATTGCTAATTTTCCGCCGTAAATCGGGATGTTCACTTGACGTAATAGGTAAGGGATTCCGCCGATATGATCTTCGTGACCATGTGTAATGAATAACCCTTTAATTTTATCTTCGTTTCGCACAAAATAAGTGTAGTCTGGTATTACATAATCGATTCCGAGAAGTTCGTCCTCTGGAAATTTAATTCCAGCATCAATTATAATAATTTCATCTTGAAATTGAACAGCGTATGTATTTTTACCGATTTCACCAAGCCCACCGAGAGCAAATACAGCAACTTGGTCGTTTTTTAGAAATTTCATATCGCTATACGATTTCCGCTAATGTTAAATCAGCGTTTTCTTTTTCATATTCAAGATGAGCGCCAGTAACAGACTGAACAAACTCGATATTATATGCGAACTTATTTAATTTTGTACGAACATCCTTTTCAGACGTAGCCTCTAAATATAAAACTTTTGTATTTTCACGTACTGGAACCTCAGTTAATTTTTCTTGATAAAATACTTTAAAAATCATTTGGAAAACCTCTCCTTGTCTATGTTTTGCATTATCTGTTACTTATTATAAAGCAAACAGTCACGATTTTCATGTTTTTTCGAATGAGAATGAAGAAAAAGCCCGAAATGGGCACAATTTAAGCGATTGTCTTTTTACGGACTAGACCGTTTAAATAACGCTTGAGCTTTTTCTTCAGCTTCTTCAGCATGATTACTCCTTCCTTTCCTTATTTTAAACATGCATATTACTAGTGAGAATTCTATCTCTGATATAAGAGATAGGACAAAAGTGAATGGTGAGTCTTGTCCTTTCCCATACAGTGAAAGTTATTCTATAGTAACGATTAGTAGCCGTTAGTTATAGGTATAGTATGAGGAAGAATGGAAAAGAAAATTCATCTGAACAAGTATCCACATGTTTTACTAATATATATATGCAAAGTTTACAAATAAGGTCAGAAAGGGAACGCTTTCTTCACAGATGTTTAATATGTTATACTTTTTTTTAGAATTTGAAAAGTGATATTCAAAATAGGAATATAGAGTGCCAGAAAGGATTTTGACAAATGAATGATAAAATTGTCTTTTTTGATATTGATGGAACATTATTAGATCATGATAAAAAAATTCCACAATCTACACGAGATGCAGTAAAACAGTTACAAGAAAAAGGTGTACATGTAGCAATTGCGACAGGGCGCGCGCCATTTATGTTCGAAGATATTCGTAAGGAACTTGATATACATAATTATGTTAGTTTTAATGGACAATACGTTGTCTTTGAAGATGAGGTAATATTTAATAATCCGTTACATCCAGATGCTTTACATAAGTTTACTCAGTTTGCAAAACAAGAAGGATATCCACTTGTATATCTTGACCATCAAGATATGAGAGCATCAGTGGAATATCATGATTATGTGAAAGAAGGCTTTGGAAGCTTAAACTTTGAGCATCCAGCATATGAGCCTAATTTTTATGAGGAACGTAATATTTATCAAACACTACTTTTTTGTGAAGTAAATGAAGAGGAAAAGTTTATTAATCATTATCCAGATTTTCATTTTATTCGTTGGCATGCATATTCAATGGATATCATTCCGAATGGTGGTTCTAAGGCAAAAGGAATTGAGAAATACATTGAAAAGTTAGGTTTTAATCGTGATCAAGTGTATGCATTTGGAGATGGTTTAAATGATTTAGAAATGATTGAAGCCGTTGGCACAGGTATTGTGATGGGAAATGGCCATGAAGACTTGAAAAAACTTGCAAATCATGTGACAAAGGATGTTAGTGAAGACGGTATATATCATGGACTAAAGTGGGCTGGATTGCTATAAGTGAATATGGAACCCATTTCATAATAAAGAGGCGGAAGTTAATCTTCCGCCTCTTTATTATTATCGCTCTAGAGGTTTGGAATCATCAGGAGCGGCAAAAGGATTTTCTTTATTGATATGGTCATAGAACATAACGCCATTTAAATGGTCAATCTCGTGTTGGAATACGATTGCTGGTAAACCTTTTAAACGCAATTTTACTTCTTCGCCGTTAATAGAAGTTGCTTTTACTGTAATTCTTGTATAACGAGGAACATAACCAGGTACTTCGCGGTCTACAGATAGACAGCCTTCACCACCCTGTAAATATGTACGTTCAACAGAATGGCTAATGATTTTTGGATTGAATAATGCATGGCTATATAATGTACCATCCGCATCGGTTACATGAACTGCAATCATTTTTTTGGAAACACCGATTTGCGGAGCCGCTAATCCGATTCCAGGGCGTAAACTATATTTTTCAGCCATTTCAGGATCTTGGCTATTTATTACGAATTCAATCATTTCTTTTAAGGTAGTTGTATCTTCTTCGCTTGCCGGTAATGACACCTCTTCTGCAACGTCGCGCAAAATAGGATCTCCTTCGCGAATAACATCTTTCATTGTAAGCATATGTAATCTCTCCTTTCCTCTTTAGTCTACCAAAGGAGAGGGAAAAAGTCATCGGCAAGAAAGGGTAGGCATTTTGGAAATCGTTCTATTATAGAGTAGTTATGTATGTGATAAACAGAAAAAGACGGCAAAGCCGTCTTTTTCTTTCCATAGTTGTTTCGTTTTACATTAGCGAATGCAAGCAGCACCAACGATAATTAAAAGAATAAACAACACAACGATTAAGGCGAAGCCGCGTCCAGACCCGCCACAAGAACCGCCATAACCGTAGGAAGGATATGAACAAGTTGGATAGCAATATGAGTATCCGTACATGAGATGACCTCCTTTATCATTTCCCGCTAATACTGCGGTTACTATAATGTATGGAAGAGGGGGTGGAAATGTATAGGTATTTACCTAAAAAAGGAAGAGTAGTTTGTATATTTTTGTTACGAAGAGAGAAAAACTAAAGAGAATTAAATCGTTTACATATTATTCTAAGAGAAAAAATAAGTGAAAAAGGGAATAATATAACAGTAGGTCAATGCTTACTAATACAGATGTAAAAAATAAAAACACGTTTGTGTAGTAGAAACCTGCATATTATTTATAAAAAAACGTATTCAAAGTAATTGACATCGTAATTAGAATAGTTGTAAACTAAAAAACGTGATCAAGATTGTATTAATATGTTTCTGAAAAAACATTAGTACAGATTGTTAGGTACACAAAATTATTCTCAACCGACAGACAAACATGTTGGTTTACATCGTTGCGCTTTTTAAACTGGAAAATAGCCAGTGAAAGCGTTTCAGAATATGGTTCAAGAGAGGAAGAGGTGAACGGAATGGGTACTAAAACAAAAAAGACCCTATTTAATGTTGATGAGCAAATGAAAGCTATCGCAGCTCAATTTGAAACATTACAAATTTTAAATGAAAACGGTGAAGTTGTGAATGAAGCAGCTATGCCTGAATTATCTGATGATCAATTAAAAGAATTAATGCGTCGTATGGTGTATACACGCGTATTAGATCAACGTTCTATTTCTTTAAACCGTCAAGGACGTTTAGGTTTCTACGCACCTACAGCTGGACAAGAAGCTTCTCAATTAGCGAGTCATTTCGCACTTGAAGCAGAAGACTTCATCTTACCAGGGTACCGTGATGTACCACAATTAGTATGGCACGGATTACCATTATACCAAGCATTCTTATTCTCTCGTGGACACTTTATGGGTAACCAAATGCCTGAGAATGTAAATGCATTAGCTCCACAAATCATTATCGGTGCGCAAATCATCCAAACTGCTGGTGTTGCGTTAGGTATGAAACTACGTGGTAAAAAATCTGTTGCAATTACTTACACTGGTGACGGTGGTGCTTCACAAGGTGACTTCTACGAAGGTATGAACTTTGCAGGTGCATTCAAAGCTCCAGCAATCTTCGTTGTTCAAAACAACCGTTATGCAATTTCTACTCCAGTAGAAAAGCAATCTGCAGCTAAAACTGTAGCACAAAAAGCAGTAGCAGCAGGTATTTACGGAATTCAAGTAGACGGTATGGATCCATTAGCTGTATACGCAGCAACTGCTTTCGCTCGTGAGCGCGCAGTAAATGGCGAAGGCCCTACTTTAATCGAGACTTTAACATTCCGTTACGGTCCACATACAATGGCTGGTGATGACCCAACTCGTTACCGTACAAAAGATATCGAAAACGAATGGGAACAAAAAGACCCAATCGTACGCTTCCGTAAGTTCTTAGAAGCTAAAGGCCTATGGTCTCAAGAAGTTGAAGAGACAGTAATCGAAGAAGCAAAAGAAGATATCAAACAAGCAATTGCTAAGGCTGACCAAGCTCCAAAACAAAAAGTAACTGATTTAATGGAAATCATGTACGAAAAAATGCCTTACAACTTAGCTGAACAATATGAAATTTACAAAGAAAAGGAGTCGAAGTAAGCCATGGCTCAAATGACAATGATTCAAGCAATCACTGATGCTTTACGCGTTGAAATGAAAAATGATCCTAACGTACTTGTATTTGGTGAAGACGTTGGTGTAAACGGTGGTGTATTCCGTGCTACTGAAGGTTTACAAGCTGAATTTGGTGAAGATCGTGTAATGGATACTCCACTTGCAGAGTCTGGTATTGGTGGACTTGCAGTTGGTCTTGCACTTGAAGGATTCCGTCCAGTTCCAGAAATCCAATTCTTCGGTTTCGTTTTTGAAGTAATGGATTCAATTTCTGGTCAATTGGCTCGTATGCGTTACCGTTCTGGTGGACGTTGGACTGCTCCAGTAACAGTTCGTTCTCCATTCGGTGGTGGTGTTCATACTCCTGAACTACATGCTGATAGCTTAGAAGGATTAGTGGCTCAACAACCTGGTCTAAAAGTTGTTATTCCATCTACTCCATACGATGCTAAAGGTCTTTTAATCTCTGCGATTCGTGACAACGATCCAGTTATCTACTTAGAGCATATGAAATTGTACCGTTCATTCCGTCAAGATGTACCAGAAGGCGAATACACAATTGATTTAGGTAAAGCTGATATCAAACGTGAAGGTACAGATGTATCTGTTATCGCTTACGGTGCTATGGTTCACGCTGCATTAAAAGCTGCTGAAGAACTTGAAAAAGAAGGTATCTCTTTAGAGGTTGTTGACTTACGTACAGTTCAACCATTAGATATCGAAACAATCATCGCTTCTGTTGAAAAAACAGGTCGCGTAGTTGTAGTTCAAGAAGCTCAAAAACAAGCTGGTATTGCAGCTAACGTTGTAGCGGAAATTAACGACCGTGCAATCTTAAACTTAGAAGCTCCAGTTGTACGTGTTGCAGCTGCTGATACAGTATTCCCATTCTCTCAAGCAGAGAGCGTATGGTTACCAAACCACAAGGATATTGTTGAAGCTGTAAACAAAGTAATGAACTTCTAATTTTTAGTTTTTCATGTGCAAAAGAAATCAGCACATGCTGGTTTCTTTTGTACATATTCCATAATAATGAAATGAATCAGGGGGCTGAATTCCGTGGCATTTGAATTTAAACTACCAGATATCGGTGAAGGTATCCACGAAGGTGAAATCGTAAAATGGTTTATTAAACCAGGCGATGAAGTAAATGAAGACGATGTACTTCTTGAAGTACAAAATGATAAAGCAGTAGTAGAAATCCCTTCTCCTGTTAAAGGTAAAGTACTTGAAGTACTTGTAGAAGAAGGAACAGTTGCAATCGTAGGAGATACATTAATTAAATTTGATGCTCCTGGATACGAAAACCTTAAATTTAAAGGTGACGATCATGATGAAGCTCCAAAAGCTGAAGAAGCAGCAGTAGAAGCTCCAGCAGCGGAAGCTACTCCAGCAGCAACTGCAGAAGTAGTAAATGAGCGCGTAATCGCTATGCCATCTGTTCGTAAATACGCTCGTGAAAAAGGTGTAGACATTCATAAAGTAGCTGGTACTGGTAAGAACGGCCGTATCGTAAAAGCTGACATCGATGCATTTGCAAATGGTGGACAAACTGTAGCAGCAACTGAGGCTCCAGCAGCAGTAGAAGCTACTCCAGCAGCAGCGAAAGAAGAAGCACCAAAAGCACAACCAATTCCAGCTGGTGAATATCCAGAAACTCGTGAGAAAATGAGTGGTATCCGTAAAGCGATTGCGAAAGCAATGGTTAACTCTAAACACACAGCTCCTCACGTAACATTAATGGATGAAGTTGATGTAACTGAGCTTGTTGCTCACCGTAAGAAGTTCAAAGCAGTAGCAGCTGACAAAGGTATTAAATTAACTTACCTTCCATACGTTGTTAAAGCTTTAACATCTGCATTACGTGAATACCCAATGTTAAACACTTCTTTAGACGATGCATCTCAAGAAGTAGTTCATAAACATTACTTCAACATCGGTATCGCAGCTGATACAGACAAAGGTCTATTAGTACCAGTTGTTAAAGATACAGACCGTAAGTCTATCTTCACTATTTCTAACGAGATCAATGATCTTGCTGGTAAAGCACGTGAAGGTCGTCTAGCTCCAACTGAAATGAAAGGTGCTTCTTGCACAATTACAAACATTGGTTCTGCAGGTGGACAATGGTTCACTCCAGTTATCAATCACCCAGAAGTAGCAATCCTTGGTATCGGCCGTATCGCTGAAAAACCAGTTGTGAAAAATGGTGAGATCGTTGCAGCTCCAGTATTAGCATTATCTCTAAGCTTTGACCATCGTTTAATTGACGGCGCAACTGCTCAAAAAGCGTTAAACCAAATTAAACGTCTATTGAATGACCCACAATTATTAGTAATGGAGGCGTAATAACAATGGTAGTAGGAGATTTCCCAATTGAATTAGATACAGTCGTTGTTGGTGCAGGTCCTGGTGGATACGTTGCGGCAATTCGTGCAGCACAATTAGGTCAAAAGGTAGCAATCATTGAAAAAGCTAACCTTGGTGGCGTATGCTTAAACGTTGGATGTATTCCTTCAAAAGCGTTAATCAATGCAGGTCATCGTTATGAGAATGCAATGCATTCTGATGACATGGGTATCACTGCAGAGAACGTAAAAGTTGACTTTACAAAAGTTCAAGAATGGAAAAACGGCGTAGTTAAGAAATTAACTGGCGGTGTTGAAGGCCTTCTTAAAGGTAACAAAGTTGAAATCATTCGCGGTGAAGCTTACTTCGTAGATGCTAATACATTACGCGTTATGACTGAAGATGCAGCTCAAACTTATACGTTTAAAAATGCTGTTCTTGCAACTGGTTCTACACCAATCGAAATTCCAGGATTCAAATACTCTAAACGTGTTATCAACTCTACAGGTGCTTTAAGCTTACCTGAAATTCCTAAAAAACTTGTTGTAATCGGCGGCGGTTACATCGGTATGGAATTAGGTACTGCATATGCTAACTTCGGTACAGAAGTTACTGTAGTAGAAGCTGGCGACGAAATCTTAGCTGGTTTCGAAAAAGCTATGAGCTCTGTTGTTAAACGTGCTCTACAGAAAAAAGGTAACGTAAATATCCATACAAAAGCTATGGCTAAAGGCGTTGAAGAAACAGAAACTGGCGTAAAAGTTAGCTTTGAAGTTAAAGGTGAAATCCAAACTGTAGAAGCAGATTACGTATTAGTAACTGTAGGTCGTCGTCCAAACACTCAAGAAATCGGTCTTGAGCAAGTTGGAGTTAAAATGACTGACCGCGGCATCATCGAAATCGATGAGCAATGTCGTACAAATGTACCAAACATCTATGCAATCGGTGATATCGTTCCTGGACCACCATTAGCTCACAAAGCTTCTTACGAAGGTAAAGTAGCTGTAGAAGCAATTAGTGGCCATGCATCAGCTATCGATTACATCGGAATTCCTGCAGTATGCTTCACTGATCCAGAATTAGCATCTGTTGGTTACACTAAAAAACAAGCTGAAGAAGCTGGAATGACTGTAACTGTATCTAAGTTCCCATTCGCTGCTAACGGTCGTGCATTATCATTAAACAGCACTGACGGTTTCCTACAACTTGTAACACGTAAAGAAGATGGTCTTCTTGTAGGTGCTCAAGTTGCAGGTGCAGGTGCTTCTGATATTATCTCTGAGATTGGTTTAGCTATCGAAGCTGGAATGACAGCTGAAGATATCGCTCAAACAATCCATGCTCACCCAACATTAGGTGAAATCACAATGGAAGCAGCTGAAGTTGCTCTTGGAATGCCAATTCACATTGTAAAATAATTTAAGTAATGTAAATAGCCCCTCTCTTATTGTAAGAGAGGGGCTATTTTTATTTTCATCAAATGACTTGCAAGGTCTTTAAATGTACTTGTCGAATGAATATATAATACTTTAACAAATGATTTAGGCGTAACTTACTTCAAAGGTAATATATATCATCCTATAATATGTAATTGATTCAAACTTAACCCCATATATTAATAAAATAGAGCATGTCAAAGGAGAAGGTTCCATGAAAATATTACATGTTATATTTTATCATTTACTACTATGGAGTGGCTTTTCCACTGTATTAACATTATCGAATGGTGATAAGTTTCATTATAAAGTTATTCTTTTTTTCGTATTCCTGTATTTAGCCTATGTAATAGCGTATTTTGTATTACACGTAAGAAAGCAAGCGTTATTTCTTACATGTTCGAATTGTATACTATTTTTAATCGTATTATTTATTTTTTAAATTAACGTTTATAAAAATACATTGTTCTTCCATTAAATAATTGTAACTCTCCTTCTAATTTCTTCGCTAAAAAACGGCAAAATTCATTTGCTTTCCCTTTGTCACCATATGTTGCATTAGGTGGTAAAGAAACTTGGATGAAAAATTGTTCATTTTCTATACCAACACCAATATAAATTGAGTCATACCGGTCGTGATTAGATTGAAGTTTTAATGTTGTTGTAGATGTATCTAAAATTTCATAAGGAAAAGCGGTATTTGTATACGTGTAATTAATTTGGGCACCAGTTTTAGAAGTAACTGTTTTATAATAATGAAAAAGTTGTTTTATATCATCTATTGAAACAGATTGTTGGTTGGATTTTGGTACAAGCGTAATAAAGGCGTGTTGCATATAAGTTCCCCCTAACTTAGTAGAATACTATCATTCTACATCCTACTGAATTTTTTGACAATTAAAAGGAGTATTACATGTTTTGTTTAATATACTATTAATGAAACGTGATGTAGAAAGGTGGAAACCAATGTTTGAAAAATTGTATGATGAGCATGAAAGTGTGAAGGTACGATTTTTAGGGTTTATGACACATGATACACGTTATGATTTTGGTGTTATTTATACAAATATGTTTTTTGGAAAACCGCTCATTGTTTGTATGCAAACAGGAAGGTCTACTTTACTCGGAAGAGATGATGTAGAGAATGTTCAATATATACAGGAGATTTTTAAATTAGGATCAGAAGAGGAAGCGAAGGAGTTAGCTCAGTTTTTCAAATTTCTAGTTCCGTCAACTTCTTTACATGCGGAATATGAAGAATAATTAATGTGAAACAGTCGTACTTATAAATATGGCTGTTTTTTATTTGAATATCGCATACTAATTAAAATTTAAAATATTTAATGTGTTATACTAAAAACCTATTGACGTAAAAAGTATAACATATTAAAATAAAGACAGAAAGTTAAGCGGTTACAAAAAAGTTTTTGGGATTATAAACTTAGGGGGAAATGAAAAATGGGAACAATCGTATGTCAAGATTGTGAAGGTACAATTGCACACTTCGAAGATGAGAAAGTAACGGTACTTTACGGGAAATGTGGATCTTGCGGATGTGATCACACAGAGCATACAAAAGCCCAATAATTGATAGGAAATGGACAGCTAAAAGTTTTTAGGACCATAAACTTAGGGGGAAATGAAAAATGGGAACAATCGTATGCCAGGTATGTGAAGGAACAATCGGACATTTTGAAGATGAGAAAACGACAGTACTTTACGGAAAATGTGGAACAAATTGTGACTGTGCTAGAAAAGATAATGCGAAAGCTTAATGATAGATAAATAGATTACTATTAAAACTCAGGGGGAAATGAAAATGGGAACAATCGTATGCCAAGTATGTGAAGGAACAATTGGACATTTTGAAGATGAAAAATCAACAGTACTATACGGGAAATGTGGATCTCATTGCGAATGTGACCATAAAGAACATACAAAAGCTTAATAATAAGAAAAAGCGCCTACATGTGTAGGCGCTTTTTTAATAAATTGTAGTTGTATGGCCAACTGTTGCAACGATTGCATCATCTCTAATTGGAATAAAGCTTATGGATGTCTGTGGTGTACTAGAAGAAGCGTATTGGCTCATTATACGGCTATCTATACGGGTAATAGTATCGGTCAAGAAAGCTGAAATAAAAGCGTAAGGGACTCGTCGTTCATTTAATGAATAAATAATTTCTTCTTTTGTTTTTACACCTACGCCATGTCCGTAAAAAAAGAAATTTCCTAAATAGATTGTGTTTTCTCCTTGCCACTCAATCGTAGCTGGATTCACTTGTGGGTTTTTAAAGTAAACGAGGTCACCTGGAACAAGATCGCCACCGTTTTTTGTTATGAGTCTTAGATCTTGATCGTAGTCCCATGTATAAAGTAAAAGGTTTGCAAATAGACGATTGAAAGTTTCTTCCTCATACAATGATAATAAAGCTTTATAAAAAATAATGATCATAGCGGTTGCGCATTCAGTTCCATATAGTTTTCCGTTTTTGAAAATATCTTGTATGGCAATAGAAGGTGGTATGTTTGGAAGAAGCTCGAATCCTCCAAGGGATGTTCTTTTCCAATACTGGGGGTTGCAAAAGGATTGTTGAAATGTGCGAAACTGAAATCCACTTTGAAAAAGTTCTAGTGCAGAGATAATAATATTAACTCGTAAATTGAGATCAAAGCTGAGTTCATCAGCTGTTCGGAAGGAATAAACTTCTTGATTTCCTGCCATTATTGATAAAATTTGTTGTTTCTCTGCTGCAAATGGCTCATATTCATTTGTAATATAAGGATGTACAATAGAACGGCCTATTACAATCATAATAGTATCCCCACCTATACGTTACATTCTTTAGTATCGTATGAAGAAAAGGAAAAAAGGTGAAAAAAAAGCCTATCAACTGATAGGCTTGTACTCTTTAATAACACGTAATGTTTGTAATGTCATATCTTCAGGACCTTGTACAGGTAAACCTGCTTCTAAGTTTTTACGAATATACTCTAAGTTTTCTTGTGTAATAATTTCCCCCGGAGTAAAGATTGGAATCCCTGGCGGATAAACCATAACAAAATCAGCTATAATACGACCCGCTGCATTTTCAAATGGAATGACTTCTGTTTCCGAATAAAAAGCATCTCGAGGAGAAAGTGCTAGCACTGGAATTTCTGGAATCTCTACTTGTACTTGAACACCTTTATCTGCCCTATTTCTAAATGTTGCTGCTAAATCTTGTAATGCTGCAATAAGTGTATTTGTATCACTTTCTGTGTCTCCTAAAGTGATAAGACATAGTATGTTGTATAGATCTGAGAGTTCTACTTCAATGTTATATTGCTCTCTAAGCCATACTTCAGCTTGGTGGCCGGTAATACCTAAATCTTTTACAGATACAATTATCTTTGTAGGATCATAGTTAAAGGTAGCATCTGTACCTAACATTTCTTTTCCAGGACAGTAAAGATGCTCAATAGAATTTATAGCATCACGAACATGTTCAGCTAATTGTATTGTTTGTTCTATGAGTGCTGTTCCTTCTGTAGCAAGACGTTTTCTCGCAACATCAAGTGATGCTAACAAGATGTAAGAAGTTGATGTAGTTGTAAGCATGCTAATAATAGATTGGACATGTTTTACATTCACCAAGCCTTCTTTCACATTAAGAATAGAACTTTGAGTTAAAGAGCCTCCTAATTTGTGAACACTTGTTGCTGCCATGTCTGCACCAGCTTGCATCGCTGACATCGGCAATTCATCGTGAAAATGAATATGAACACCATGAGCCTCGTCGACTAGTACAGGGATGTCATAAGAATGTGCTAATTGTACAATCTGTTCTAAGTCTGCAGCAAATCCAAAGTACGTTGGGTTAATAACAAGTAAGCCCTTTGCATCTGAGTGCTCTTCAAGTGCTTTTTTGACAGATTGAATTGTGATTCCATGAGAAATACCGAGTTTCGGATCGATTTCAGGATGCATGAAAATCGGTTTTGCACCTGAGAAAATAATAGCTGACATTACTGATTTATGCACGTTTCGTGGTACTAGGATTTTGTCACCAGGACCGCAAACGCTCATCACCATTGTCATAATAGCGCCACTTGTACCTTGAATAGAAAAGAAAGTATGATCTGCACCGAATGCAGCGGCTGCTAAATCCTGTGCTTCTTTAATCATACCTTTTGGATGATGTAAATCATCGAGTGGCGCAATATTAATTAAATCAATTGCTAATGCATTATGCCCAATAAATTCGCGAAATGTAGGATCCATGCCCTGTCCTTTTTTATGACCAGGAATATGGAATTGAATTGGATTTCGCTTACTGTGCTCAACTAAAGCGGTAAACAATGGTGTTTCGTATTGGGACAATCTATACACCCCTTCTTCTTCATAATATTTAGTATAATTTGTTTTATATAATCCTGCTCTAAAAAAGGTAAGTTCTTTTTTTAGAATGAGGCTTGTTTTTCTGCCATTCAAAAAATCGGTTTTGAGATGGTAGCTTCACTTTATTTTCTATAAAACAAAAGCATTATATCACCAATAATTATAGATGTATAGAAAAAAATATTTTTAAGGTGAGTATGTTTAATAGTTAGCCTCAACTAATGAATAGAGGAAGACAATTCCATTAAAATGAATAAATAGTGTATAATGCAGAGTGGCTATAATGAAGAATAAAATATTCTCTTTAAGATAGCATAATGAAACAAGAAGAAATGATAAATGAGGTGCGAAATGGAATATCAATATCCGTTAGATTATGATTGGTCAAATGAGGAAATGGTTATTATTGTGAAGTTTTATGAAGCAATTGAGAAAGCTTATGAAAAAGGAATTATAAGAGAAGAATTAATGGGTTTATATCGTCGTTTTAAAGAGATTGTTCCATCGAAAGCAGAAGAAAAGAAAATTGATAAAGAGTTTCAAGAAGTAAGTGGATACTCTATATATCGTGCTATTCAAAGAGCAAAGGAAGTCGAAGAACAAAAGCTTGTAAAAATGTAAAAAATATTTTGAAAAATAAAAACTGAAGTGATATAATGTGATAACAACTAAAAACGGACAATATAAATTGTCCGTTTTCTACTATCGATTACAAAGTGCATATAAAGGAAGGAGTGATTGCATCGTAGATTCAATCTTAGCAAGGAATTGTTCGTTGGTCATTGCTGAAAACTCCTCTGGTGATATATGAATACCAACTAATAATTCTGCTTTTTTTACAGTAGCTAGTCGTTCAATCATCTTTTGTAAGTCTTCGGTTTCAAGTGTTTTATGTAATTTCACACTTGGTTTAGTATGGTCAATGGACCAAACGAAGTCATTTGGAATATTTGTTTTTAAATCATTTAAATGTTCTAAGAAGGCATGAGCCGTCTCAACTTTTTGTGGACACTCATAGATTAAACCAAAGTATATGAAGGCATGAGTACCCCATAAGCCGATTTGGAAATGCGGTAGCATTTTATATCCTCGTTTATTTGTTGAAAAAGCAACCCAAGTATCGTTTGGTGGATTGACTTTGCGACGTGCGTGTTTTGCAACATGATAAAAAAAGTTCTCATCAGTGTGTTGGGATAAGTATTCTGCAAATTGTTCCCCTAAAGCTTCTAGCTTAGGATGAATGTTCGTTTTAATTGCACTCATTCGTTCTTCGAGACCATCAACTGTAAAGACATCAAAATCAGTTGACTTGAATGTTTGTATTGTCATGATTGTTCCTCCAACTCCTATTTTGCTTTTATTTTAGCATAGCTTGTACTATTCATAAAAAAAACAGCACAAAAAAATTTAAATAAAAAAATATAATTTTGTTGCATAGATGATTTATCCAACATAGTATAGTATAAAACAAAAAATCAGAAAATTTAATTAATTCTAGTCCGAGGGCAGACGAATATTGGGAGGAGGCAAATAATATGAGACAGGTGATTAATGCGTTAAAGAGAACAGATGCCGAAAAGAGAATACCGGTGCTACGTTTGGAGCTAGATTATGAATTAGCAACTTTATATGATGCGATGATGGAAGATGATAAACAGAAAAAAGAAGAGTGTGTACAAAAGTTAGAAGTGTTAAGACTTGAAATGATTCGTTTAGAAGCGTAATAATAGTATATGTATAAAAAATTAGTTGGTGCGAACCTTATAAAGGGTTCGTTTTTTCTGTGAACAGTAAAGATCGGAGTGTTTAAACATGCAAGAAGTATGGAAAGACATCGATGCACACGCCAAACGGTGGATTCGGGATGCAGGAGAGCATTTAATAGCATCCATGAAAAAAGCACTTATTATAGAAACAAAATCCAATGCAGCTGACTTAGTTACAAATATGGACCGAGAGATAGAACAGTTTTTAATTGGGAAAATTAAAGAAACATTCCCGAATCATAATATTTTAGGAGAAGAAGGTTATGGAGACGAGATAACGTCTTCTGACGGGGTTGTTTGGTTAATTGATCCAATTGACGGCACGATGAACTTTGTTCATCAAAAAAGAAATTTTGCAATTTCAATTGGGATTTATGAGAACGGTATCGGAAAGATTGGACTTATTTATGATCCAGTACATGATGAACTATATCATGCAGTCAAGGGATCTGGAGCTTTTTGTAATGATATATCAATTCCTCCATTGGAAAAAGGAACTGTAGAGCAAGGTATTGTAGCTTTAAATGCGATATGGCTTACAGATAATCCATTGCTTAATATGGAAAGTATGATGGCACTTGTTAAGAAAGCAAGGGGCACGAGATCGTATGGTTGTGCAGCGTTAGAGATGGTGTACGTTGCAACAGGAAGAATAGATGCATATGTAACGCCGAGATTATCACCATGGGATTTTGGCGGAGGACAGATAATTGTAGAAGAAGTTGGAGGGAAGGTAACGACATTCTCTGGAGCGTCACTTTCTATCATAGAGAAGAGCAGTGTGCTAGTTGCAAAACCAGGAGTGTATGAAGAAGTGTTATCTTTTATATCAGAGCCACAAAAAAAGTAAGAGGCTATGTATAAGCTTCTTACTTTTTAGCGTTATTGTGATTTGCGCATTTTTTTTTTTGTTACAAAACCGTATCCAACTGCAACAAATGTACCGATAATGCAAATAATAATACCGATTGGACTATTTTCAGCAATCATAATGCCGATACCGATTAAGAAAATAACACCGATAATTGCGGTTAATAAAAAGCGATATTGAATGTGTTCCATTTCTTCACCCTCCAATCTCATTTTACTTTCACAAAAGTAAGAATACAACTATATTTTCATTCTTGCTTTTATTTTAATTGCTATTGTATCCCCTTCGCTCTTATAATAGAGAAGGATTAAAAAGACATTAGGAGTTGGACATGTTGAAAAAACGACAAGATTTACGTAATATAGCAATTATTGCCCACGTTGACCATGGTAAAACAACACTTGTTGACCAGTTATTACGTCAAGCGGGGACATTCCGTGCGAATGAACATATTGAAGAACGCGCAATGGATTCAAATGATCTAGAAAGAGAACGCGGTATTACAATTTTAGCGAAGAATACAGCGATTCACTATGAAGATAAAAGAATTAACATTTTAGATACACCAGGTCACGCTGACTTCGGTGGAGAAGTAGAACGTATCATGAAAATGGTTGATGGTGTTCTACTTGTTGTTGATGCATATGAAGGTTGTATGCCACAAACACGATTTGTTTTAAAGAAAGCTCTTGAGCAAAACTTAACTCCAATCGTTGTTGTAAACAAAATTGACCGTGACTTCGCTCGTCCTGATGAAGTAGTTGATGAAGTAGTTGACTTATTCATCGAACTTGGTGCAAACGAAGATCAATTAGAGTTCCCAGTTGTATTTGCATCAGCAATGAACGGAACAGCAAGCTTGGATTCAAATCCGGCAAATCAAGAAGAGAATATGAAATCATTATTCGATACAATTATCGAACATATTCCAGCACCAGTTGATAACAGCGAAGAGCCACTTCAATTCCAAGTAGCACTTCTTGATTACAACGACTACGTTGGACGTATTGGAGTTGGACGCGTATTCCGCGGTACAATGAAGGTTGGACAACAAGTTGCTTTAATGAAAGTTGACGGAAGTGTAAAACAATTCCGCGTAACGAAATTATTCGGTTACATTGGATTAAAACGTCAAGAAATTGAAGAAGCAAAAGCTGGAGATTTAGTAGCTGTTTCAGGTATGGAAGACATCAACGTAGGTGAAACGGTATGTCCGGTTGAGCATGAAGAGGCTTTACCATTATTACGTATTGATGAGCCAACGCTACAAATGACATTCCTTGTAAATAACAGCCCATTTGCAGGTCGTGAAGGTAAATTTATTACATCTCGTAAAATTGAAGAGCGTCTTCGTTCACAATTAGAAACAGATGTAAGTTTACGTGTAGATAATACAGATTCTCCTGATGCATGGATCGTATCTGGACGCGGGGAATTGCATTTATCTATCTTAATTGAAAACATGCGTCGTGAAGGTTATGAACTACAAGTATCTAAGCCTGAAGTAATTATTAAAGATATCGATGGCGTAAGATGTGAACCTGTAGAGCGCGTACAAATCGATGTTCCTGAAGAATACACTGGTTCTATTATGGAATCAATGGGTGCACGTAAAGGTGAAATGTTAGATATGGTGAATAACGGAAACGGTCAAGTTCGCCTTACTTTCATGGTTCCGGCACGTGGTTTAATTGGTTACACAACAGAATTCCTAACATTAACTCGTGGTTACGGTATTTTAAACCATACATTCGATTGCTACCAACCAGTACATGCTGGACAAGTGGGTGGACGTCGCCAAGGTGTTCTAGTTTCACTTGAAACAGGAAAAGCATCACAATACGGCATTATGCAAGTTGAAGACCGTGGTGTAATCTTCGTTGAACCAGGTACAGAAGTATATGCTGGTATGATCGTAGGAGAACATACTCGTGAGAACGACTTAACAGTTAACGTTGTGAAAATGAAACAACAAACTAACATTCGTTCTGCAACGAAAGATCAAACTTCAACAATGAAAAAACCACGCTTAATGACTCTAGAAGAGTCATTAGAGTACTTAAACGATGACGAGTTCTGTGAAGTAACTCCAGAATCAATTCGTTTACGTAAAAAGATTCTTGATAAGAGCGAACGTGAAAGAGCTGCTAAGAAAAAGAAATCTGTAGAAGCATAAAAAATAAAACAGCTACCTTTAAGGTAGCTGTTTTATTTTTTATGTTTATTTTTTTAGAATATTTACTCTTTTTAGTGGACAGTATTTTTTTCGCAGGTTACTCTTGTATTAAGTACATAAAGAAATTTTGTTTTTTATGAGAAGGGGGGATAAATAGTGTTAGAAAGAATGTCTTTTTTTGCGAAATTATGTAAAGTTGATGAAAATCCAGAGTTAGGAATGTGGTTACTTTATGGGACGATTATTATATTAAGTGCTCTCGTCTATAATTTAGGATTTGCTAGAAAGTTGTCTGTACTAAAAAATATAGTAATATACATATCATTAGCAATTGGATGTACAGTATTAACCTTTTTTGCTGTATTTTTACCTGTTGGAGAAGGGCTTGTTGTAGCGGCAATTGTACTTGGAATTTATAGATTGCGTTTGCGTCAAGCGAAACAACAAAAAGCAGGGTGAGGGGGCGAAGTTTTATGCGTTCAGTACAAGATGCACTATATAATTGGTTAACAATTAAAACAGTTGCGGAAGCACGTCCGGATGATAGTGCTGCAAAAGAAACGTATTTGTTATTTCAAAATATGATATATGAAGAACATAAATTAAAAGATGTGGAAGTTAAAAAGAACGAGGAAATGTATTTAATTACATATGAAATGAATGGGGAAAGGAGATCTGCAAGGTTTCCGCTAGAAGCCATTGATTGTTTCTTGGATCAGATGAACCGCGAGCCAGAAAAATATAAATAAGTCCTTATCTATATGAGTAAGGACTTATTTACATTTTACCAATCGTCTTCGACTTTTTTATCACGATATAATCGGAAATTACCACTTGCATGACGTTCCATTGTACGCTCTGCAATTCGTTCCGAACATTCCATGCACATATATGTATGAATAGGGCGATTACGCAGTTTTTTTGCCGTAGGATTTTCATCATCTAACATATCTTTTTTATCACAAATCATACATTTGACTCTCATTTCGTCACCTCAATACGAATTCTATCAGTATAAGTATATCATGGAAGTATAATGTTTTTGAATAATAGTGGGAAAAAATAATATTTTCGCAATTCGAAAAATAAGTTATGATAAGGATATACCAAGTATGTTTGGAGGTGAAAATATGGCGAATGTAGTAGAGCCTACTTTAACAGAGGGTTTAGTACAAACGTTGCGTAAAGAGTGTATTGTGATGATAGCAACGACAGATTTCGAAAAACAAGTTCCTAACGTAAGTGCTATTTCTTGGGTGTATGCAGTGAGCAAAACTAGTATTCGATTTGCAGTAGATCAACGTTCACGTATTGTGGAAAATATAAGGCATAATACAGGTGTAGTATTGACTATAATGGCGAATGAATCCGTATTTTCCATAAGTGGTGCAGGTGAAATTTTGACAGATAGAATGGAAGGTATTTCTTTGAAATTAACTGTAATAGAAGTTAATGTGCAAGAAGTACGTGATGTTATGTTTTATGGAGCGAAACTTGCAATTGAACCAACATATGAAAAAACATACGATCTTCGGGCGGCCAAAAAGCTGGATAACGAAGTACTAGTAGGAATAAGAGAATTATAAATGTGCTAAATAAGAAATTCGTTTATTCACTTTTGTAATCGGTTATTGTGATTTAACGTTAATAATTATAATAAAAAGTAATATATTGAATAGAAATGAATAAAGAATAAATAAAAGGTTTAATGACTATGATTTTCGATTCTACCTCGTTTACACGGTACATATAATTATAACAATGGTTCGTCCATATTTTATGGATGAAACCCTTGTTCTACAAATTTAAAAGTGGAGTCAGGGGGTAACAGGTTGGATAAAATTTATGTGTTAGATACGAATGTACTTTTGCAGGATCCTTTATCTATTTTTTCATTTGAAACCAATGAAGTAGTGATTCCAGCAGTTGTATTAGAAGAGGTTGATTCGAAAAAACGTTATATGGATGAAGTAGGACGAAATGCTCGTTATGTATCTAAGTTAATAGATAAATTTCGTGAAATAGGAAAGCTGCATGAAAGTATCCCGCTAGAAAATGGCGGAACATTTCGTATTGAATTAAACCATCGTTCATTTGTGCAACTACAAGATATTTTTGTAGAAAAAACAAATGATAATCGAATTTTAGCTGTAGCAAAAAATCTATCTTTAGAAGAACAGGAAAAAGAGGACGGGAAGTCTGTTATTTTAGTAAGTAAAGATGTACTCGTAAGGGTAAAAGCTGATGCAATTGGTTTGAAGGCTGAAGATTATTTAAGTGATCGCGTAATTGAAGTAGAAAATATATATTCTGGCTTTTTAGAAGGATATATATCAAAAGAACAATTGGATTATTTTTATGAGAAAGGTGAATTGCCTCTATCTGAAATTGCGAATCATCCTTTTTACCCAAATCAATTTGTAGTAATGAAAGATGCATTAGGGGGCTCTAGTTCGGCGCTTGGCATTGTGGATCACTTAGGTAAGAAGGTAAAGAAACTTATTTTTCACAATGAACAAGTATGGGGGATACGACCACGAAACGTGCAGCAAATTATGGGATTAGAATTGTTGCTTCGTGAAGATATTCCGCTTGTAACATTAACGGGGAAAGCCGGCACAGGAAAAACGTTACTTGCGTTAGCTTCGGGACTTATGCAAACAGAAGATTTAGGGTTATATAAAAAATTACTCGTTGCAAGACCAATTGTCCCAGTCGGAAAAGATATCGGTTATTTACCAGGAGAAAAAGAAGAAAAGTTAAGACCATGGATGCAACCAATTTTTGATAACCTAGAGTATTTATTTAATACGAAAAAGCCAGGAGAGTTAGATGCTATTTTAGCTGGAATGGGTTCGATTGAAGTAGAAGCCCTTACTTATATACGGGGGAGAAGTATTCCAGATCAGTTCATTATCATTGACGAAGCACAAAATTTAACAAAGCATGAAGTGAAAACGATACTAACTAGGGTAGGGGAAAAGAGTAAGATTGTATTGATGGGAGATCCTCAGCAAATTGATCACCCATATTTAGATGAATATAATAATGGCCTAACGTATGTTGTAGAGAAGTTTAAAGAACAGCGCATTAGTGGTCATGTGAAGTTTGTTAAAGGGGAGCGATCTAATTTAGCTCAACTAGCAGCAGATTTATTGTAAAAAGGAGTGAGCTTAAGCTCACTCCTTTTCTTTAAATAATTGTAAATTTACGGATGTTCCGGATTGGATTTTGTCGATTAGATCCATCATTGAAATAGAGATGAACAGGTCCGTCTTCTTTTAATGGCTTTCCTTCTTTTGAAAAGCCTAGTATAGCATTTTTGACAGTTTCTAATGGAAGTGTCATTGTATGATCTACCGTTTCAATTTCAACTTGCGTAGCGTCCTCTAAAATTTCAGCGTTAGCAAGGAATGGATGGAATGGTATACCAAATGTTCCAGTAATTAGTTGTTCTTTTTTATATTTCTTTACACTTTGTTGTATCGGCGGGAAGGCAGCACCATCACGAATTTCACGATCCCAATGTTCTGAAGTGTTTTTTAAATAAGTTTCTAGTTCAGACGTGTTTTCTCTAGTTTCATCAAAGTAAGTTGTCAAATCTACTTTTCGATCATCAAAGATCCAAACAGTTGGATCAATAGTGATTGGAAAACGTACTTTTCCGTTAATAAATAAAATTTCGCTCATTGTTGTTCCCCCATTTGTGTTATACTCCCACTTTTCAGTATAATAGCATTAGACACTGTTGTCACAAAAAATGTTTCTATTGCAATTTATTAAAACTATCGCTAATATTAATAGATAGGATAGAGGAGAGTAGGACGGAAACGGAGGGAATCAATTTGGCGTCTGAGACAGTAGCAAATCATCAGGAAAAGGCACTAGCCCTTCTACAAGCGGATGCAGAGAAGATTTTAAGACTTATTAAGGTGCAAATGGACCATCTTACAATGCCGCAATGTCCATTATATGAAGAAGTGTTAGACACACAAATGTTTGGACTATCCCGCGAGGTCGATTTTGCAGTTCGCCTTGGTCTTATTGCAGAAGAACAAGGGAAAGCAATGTTAGGTGAGCTCGAACGTGAGTTATCTGCACTTCATGAAGCGTTTACAAACAAACAACAATAACGGGTTCAAATAAGGGGGCTCAAACTAAATTAGTTTGAGCTTTTTATTTGTATAATAAAGCAGGAAGAATCAATGTACATATGGAATACAACAATAATTAAATTGAAACAGAAAGAGGAAATGAAATGAAAAAAGTATGGAAATCAATGGATTATTCATTGTTACTTCCTCTTGTTATCTTATGTGTGCTGGGAGTTATAATGGTATATAGTTCGAGTTCCATTGTTGCGATTTCGAGGCATAACTGGCCAGCAAATTACTTTTTTAAAAAACAATTAATAACTTTAGCTATTGGAACGGTATTGTTAGCAATTGTGGCTTCATTACCTTATAAGTTTTGGAGGAAACGAATAATTTTATCGGCAATGGGGCTAGGAAGTATTGCTTTACTAGCAGCAGCCTTGATTTTTGGTAAGGAAATAAATGGTGCAAAAGGTTGGATATTAGGTATACAGCCGGCTGAATTTGTTAAATTATCAATTATTATTATATTAGCTCGCTTTTTTGCAAGAAGACAAGAGACAAATACACCTGTTTTTAAAGGATCGGGACTTACACTTGGTTTTGTTGGAATGGCAATGTTTTTAATTTTAAAGCAAAATGATTTAGGTACCGATTTGTTAATTGCAGGAACAGTCGGGATTATGTTTCTTTGTTCAGGGGTACGGATTAACTTATGGATTAAACGAATTGTTTTAACTTCTATAGTATGGATTCCGGCGCTATATTTTCTGGCTAATTATAAATTAAGTGGTTACCAAAAGGCACGTTTTTCAGTTTTCCTTGATCCATTCAATGATCCTCAGAATGATGGATTCCAATTGGTAAATTCTTTTATTGGAATTGCTTCAGGAGGGCTAAATGGTCGGGGATTAGGAAATAGTGTGCAAAAATATGGATATTTACCAGAACCGCAAACAGATTTTATTATGGCTATTATATCTGAAGAGTTAGGTTTTATTGGTGTAGCTATTATTTTAATTTGCTTGCTACTTATTATTATTCGTTCATTCAGGATTGCTCAAAAATGTAAAGATCCGTTTGGAAGTTTAATTGCAATCGGAATTGCAAGTTTAATGGGAGTGCAAACTTTTGTTAATGTTGGTGGTATGTCTGGATTAATACCGCTTACGGGAGTACCTTTACCGTTTATTAGTTATGGCGGGAGTTCCTTAATAGCTAATCTACTTGCGATGGGAATACTACTTAATATTGCTAGTCATGTAAAACGAGAAGAAAAACAACAGAATAGTGTAATAAAAGAAAGAGAACAAAATGGACCACATCTTGTAGTTGTAAAATAAAAAACACATCGTGCTTTAGAGCAGGATGTGTTTTTTATTTTCAAGTAGTTTTAAATATGATGTATTAATTTCTCTTTCAGTTAAAAGATATATCACATTTGTTTAAATGTGATATACAATTGAGTTGTTAGAAAAGGAAGAGGTATGCTATACTATTTTTGTGAAACAAATTGCACAGAAAACTTATCATTTGTTAAAAAATAAGGTATGATGGATAAAAATAAAGTGAAGCTTTCTAAGTATAATATAATGTGGAAAGTGAAGAACTTCACGCTTTTTAAGGTGTGTATATATTTTATCTCTAGAGTGGTAGGAAAGTAGAGGGGGAAAATCATGACAAAGCTGCAACGTATTCAAAAAGTATTGGTAGCTAACCGTGGAGAGATTGCAATTCGTGTGTTTCGAGCTTGTTCGGAACTTGGATTAAAAACAGTTGCAATCTATTCGAAAGAGGATAGTGGTTCTTATCATCGCTATAAAGCCGATGAGTCCTATTTAGTTGGGGAAGGAAAAAAACCAATTGATGCTTATCTAGATATTGAAGGCATTATTGAGATTGCAAAAAGTAATCATGTAGATGCAATCCACCCTGGATATGGTTTCTTGTCAGAAAATATTCAATTCGCGAAACGTTGCGAAGAAGAAGGAATTATCTTTATCGGTCCGAAAAGTAAGCATTTAGATATGTTTGGAGATAAAGTGAAAGCAAGAACACAAGCGCAGCTAGCACAAATTCCAGTTATACCTGGTAGTGATGGTCCAGTAGATTCATTAGAAGAAGTCGAAAAATTTGCTGAAAAGTATGATTACCCGATTATTATTAAAGCGTCCCTTGGTGGTGGCGGTCGTGGTATGCGTATTGTGCGTACTAGTGAGGAATTAGGAGAATCATATAATCGAGCAAAATCAGAAGCGAAAGCAGCCTTTGGTAATGATGAAGTTTACGTCGAAAAATTCGTTGAAAAACCTAAACATATAGAAGTACAAATTTTAGCAGATGAAGAAGGCAATGTTGTTCATTTATACGAGCGTGACTGTTCTGTACAACGTCGTCATCAAAAAGTTGTAGAAATAGCACCGAGTGTATCACTTTCAGATGATCTGCGTCAGCGTATTTGTGATGCTGCTGTGAAGTTAACGAAAAATGTAAACTATTTAAATGCAGGAACAGTAGAATTCCTTGTAAAAGATGATGAGTTTTACTTTATTGAAGTAAATCCACGTGTTCAAGTAGAACATACGATTACAGAGATGATCACAGGAGTCGATATCGTTCAATCGCAAATTTTAATAGCTGATGGACATGCATTACATAGTAAAATAGTAGGTGTTCCGAAGCAAGAGGAAGTGGTTGTACACGGATTTGCAATCCAATCTCGTGTAACAACTGAAGACCCACTAAATAATTTTATGCCGGATACTGGAAAAATTATGGCGTATCGATCAGGCGGTGGTTTTGGTGTGCGTCTTGATACAGGAAATAGCTTCCAAGGTGCAGTTATTACACCATACTACGATTCTTTACTTGTAAAAGTTACAACTTGGGCACTTACTTTTGAGCAAGCTGCTGCAAAAATGGAACGTAACTTAAAAGAATTCCGTATTCGTGGTATTAAAACAAATATTCCATTCCTAGAGAATGTAGTAAAACATAAAAACTTCTTATCAGGAGAATATGATACTTCGTTTATTGATGTGTCACCTGAACTATTCTTATTCCCGAAACGTAAAGACCGCGGAACGAAAATGTTAAATTATATTGGTTCAGTAACAGTAAATGGCTTCCCAGGAGTAGGGAAAAAAGAAAAGCCAATATTCCCAGATGCTCGTATTCCATGTTTAAAACATTCAGAGCCAATCCAAAATGGAACGAAACAAATTTTGGACGAGCGTGGAGCAGATGGATTAGTAAAATGGGTACAGGATCAAAACCGTGTACTTTTAACGGATACAACATTCCGTGATGCACATCAGTCATTACTTGCAACTCGTATTCGTACAAAAGATTTACATCAAATTGCAGAGCCAACAGCGAGAATGTTACCAAACCTATTCTCAGCTGAAATGTGGGGCGGTGCAACGTTTGATGTCGCGTATCGTTTCTTAAAAGAAGATCCATGGGAACGATTACTAGATCTTCGTGAAAAAATGCCGAACGTTTTATTTCAAATGTTACTACGTTCGTCAAACGCAGTTGGCTACAAAAACTATCCAGATAATTTAATTCAAAAATTTGTGGAGTGTTCTGCTCAAGCAGGCATTGATGTGTTCCGTATTTTTGATAGTTTAAACTGGATAGAAGGTATGAGAGTTGCAATTGATGCTGTACGAGATACTGGTAAAATTGCAGAAGCAACAATGTGCTACACAGGAGATATTCATGATCCATTACGTAGTAAATATGATTTGAATTATTATAAAAACTTAGCAAAAGAGTTGGAAGCATCGGGAGCTCACATTTTAGGTATTAAAGATATGGCTGGCTTACTAAAACCAAACGCAGCATATGATTTAGTTTCAGCATTAAAAGAGACGGTATCGATTCCGATTCACCTGCATACGCACGATACGAGTGGAAATGGTATATTAACGTATACGAAGGCAATTGAAGCAGGTGTTGATATTGTCGATGTAGCAGTGAGTTCTATGGCTGGTCAAACGTCACAACCGAGTGCGAACACATTATTCTATGCACTAGGTGGAAATGAAAGACAACCAGATGTTAATATCGATTCTTTAGAAAAGCTATCTCATTATTGGGAAGATGTACGCAAATACTATGCACCGTTTGAAAGTGGTATGAATGCACCTCACACAGAGGTATATATGCATGAAATGCCAGGTGGACAGTATAGTAATCTTCAGCAACAAGCGAAGGCGGTTGGTTTAGGAGATCGCTTTGATGAAGTGAAAGTAATGTACCGTCGTGTGAATGACATGTTTGGAGATATTGTAAAAGTAACACCATCATCAAAAGTTGTTGGCGATATGGCGTTATTTATGGTTCAAAACCACCTGACAGAACAAGATGTTTTAGAGCGTGGACATGCTTTGGACTTCCCTGGATCTGTTGTTGAAATGTTCTCTGGTGATTTAGGTCAACCGTACGGTGGTTTCCCGAAAGAATTGCAAAAGATTATTTTAAAAGGGAAAGAGCCGTTAACAGTAAGACCAGGTGAACTACTAGAGCCAGTAGATTTCGACGCGTTAAAAGAAGAATTATTCCATAAACTTGGACGCGAAGTAACAATTTTTGATGTAGTTGCATATGCATTATATCCAAAAGTATTTATGGACTATGAAAAAGTTGCTGAGCTTTATGGAAATGTATCTGTACTTGATACACCGACATTCTTCTATGGTATGAGACTAGGTGAAGAAATTGATGTGGAAATTGAACAAGGTAAGACATTGATGGTTAAACTTGTATCAATTGGAGAACCACAGCCGGATGGAAATCGTGTCCTTTACTTGGAATTTAATGGTCAACCACGTGAAATTGTCGTGAAAGACGAGAGTGTGAAAGCAACAGTTGCACAACGTGTGAAAGGAAACCGTGAAAATCCAAATCACATTAGTGCAACAATGCCAGGAACGGTAATTAAAGTAGTTGTAAAAGAAGGCGATGAAGTGAAAAAAGGCGATTCTATGGCAATTACAGAAGCGATGAAAATGGAAACGACAGTTCAAGCGCCGTTCAATGGTAAAGTGAAAAAAGTATATGTTAACGATGGTGATGCAATTCAAACGGGTGATTTACTTATTGAATTAGATCACTAAAATAAAAAAAAGAGCTGTGTAAATATACAGCTCTTTTCTTTATTGCAAAAAATCCCTTGCCGAATTGGCAAGGGATTTTAGTTTTAAATTATTTTGTTTGTTTAGAAGTTGATCCGGCTTCTTTTGCATTCACTTTACTTCTTGTTCCTAACATAACTAAATAGCATAGTACGGCAAACAAGCAAGAAATGAATAGAGAATGTAACAATGCCATTGCTAAACTAGCGTTTGTAAATACAACTAAAATCCCTACTACAGCTTGAAGTGTAACAAGGATAAATGAAATGATCCATCCCCAATATACTACAGGTTGCTGTTTGTAATGACGAATAGCGAGAATCATCGCGTAAAGTATCCAAGCGAAAATTAACATTGCTGCAACTCTATGGCCCATTTGAACCCATTCATGTAGTTGAGTTGGCATAGGTCTGTTTTTGCTACATAAAGGAAAGTCTGGACAGGCTAAGCTAGCTCGTTCGTGACGTACTAAAGCACCTGTGTAGACAACGATATAACTGTAAATTGTTACACCATAAATATGAAATTTCATTTTTTTGTCCATAATAAGAGAACGTGCATCAAATTTTTGGTCAATTTCAAAGATAAGACACGTTAATAAAATGACAGAAGCAAATGAAATTAAGGAAATACCGAAATGGATAGCAAGTACAGCTGGCATTTGTCCCCAAACAACTGCTGCTGCTCCCATTAATGCTTGTGCAACTAAAAATACGAAGGATAAAATTGCTAACGTTTTTGTTTCACGCACATGTTTATAATATTTCCAGGACAAAATACAAAGGAGAGTGACAAGAATTCCAGCTGATCCTGATGTTAATCGGTGGCTAAGTTCAATAATAGTTTCCATTGATAAATTAGATGGAACAAATTCACCGTTACAAAGTGGCCATGATTTACCACAACCTTGACCAGAACCTGTTTTTGTAACTAAAGCGCCTCCTAATAAAACTATTAATAAATCAAGGCTTGTAATGACTGCTAACCATTTAATAAAGCGTTGCAATCTCTTTCACCATCTTTCTGCTATGAAGTTATTGCGAAATATTTTCATTCCATTATGTATAGAATAAAACGCGCTAGTTCCTATGATATATAAAAAATAATAAAATAGCAAAGAAATGGAGGGGAAAGGAAAGGGGGAGAAAATAGGTGTAAAAACAGGGTTCCTAAGGAAAAATTTAGGTGAAAAATAGGCTATTTTGAAAAGAAATGGGGAGAATACGTGTTAAATAGGATAAAATAGTTTATTATAGAAGGTAACATCATGTTATGATAAGGACAAGTCAGAATGAAGTTTTTTATATTCGACACAAAAAGTTCATGTTTTCTTCACAAAATGTTCAGGAAATATGATTTAATATATTGGAGTATGGGCGTAGATTAGTAGTAGAATGGGTTAACAATGTTTCTACTGTAATAATATTGCTATATAGAAGCGAATTATTTCATTTGAAATAGGCGCAAAAAGAAAGATGAAAGTTTTAAGAGGGGGTTAGAGTGATGAACCATGCAACAAGTGAGCTGCATGATGAGTCCGCTGTTACAAGTGTACCGGAAACAACTCGGATACAAGATTTAAAAGCACTCGTTAAAATGGGGATTGTAAACTCAAATACACTTACTGTATTTACAGGATTTTGGTTGGCACTACACTTTAATGGATTAAGTGTAATGGACAATCTGGATAAGTTATTCTTTACAATCGTTGGTTCTGGATTAGTTATGGCAGGGGTATGTTGTTTAAACAACTACATTGATCGAGACATCGATCCATTAATGGAAAGAACAAAGACCCGTCCAACGGTTACTGGAAAGTATAAACCAGGATTTGCACTTACATTTGGACTAGTCATATTACTTCTTGGTTTTGTATTTTTATTATTAACAACACCAATGGCAGTCTTAATGGGATTTATTGGTGCTTTCACATATGTTGTTCTATATAGTTTATGGACAAAGAGAAAGTATACACTAAATACTGTTGTAGGTAGTATATCTGGTGCAGTTCCACCTTTAATTGGATGGGCAGCAATCGATCCATCTTTAGGTCATCCAATTGCTTGGATGTTATTTTTAATTATGTTTATTTGGCAAATCCCACATTTCCTTGCATTAGCGATGAAACGTGTTGATGAATATCGAAATGCAGGAATTCCAATGCTTCCTGTAGTTCATGGATTTGAAATTACGAAACGCCAAATTATGATTTGGACAGTATGTTTATTACCACTACCATTTTATATGAGTGGACTAGGGATAACATTTATGGTAATTGCAACACTGCTTAACATCGGATGGATCGCTTTAGGATTTTATGGATTCCGTAAGAAAGATGACATAAAATGGTCCGTGCAAATGTTTGTTTATTCCCTAAATTATTTAACAATCTTATTTGTATCAATGATTGTAGTTACATTCTTCTAAGACAACGACATAATTGGATTTCTTTACGTTGAGATTTACTTTACTTAACTATAAAGTACAATCTAATTCACAAGGAAAGTGGGGGTTGTTTGTATGAAGAAACAGTGGCGACTGCTTTCGTTCGTTTCACTGCTGGCTTTACTGTTAGGGGGATGCGGTAAAGCCTTTCAATCTACTTTAATTCCGCAAGGAGAAGTAGCAAAAATGCAATATGATTTACTTCTACTGGCGAGTGCAATCATGGTAGGAGTAGTACTAGTAGTTACTATTATTTTCTTGTATGTAATTGTGCGTTTCCGACAAAAGAAAGGTCAGGAAGATTATATTCCAGAGCAAGTTGAAGGAAATCACAAGCTAGAAATTATATGGACAGTTATTCCGATTATTCTTTTACTAATCTTAGCTGTTCCAACGGTTACATATACATTCAAACTTGCTGATGTAAGTGCGATGGAGAAAAAGAATATTGATAAAGATACTATCGTTGTTGATGTAACAGCGAATCTTTATTGGTGGGAATTTTCTTATAAATCAGAAAAGATAGTAACTTCGCAAGATTTAGTCATCCCCACAGGTAAGAAAGTGTATTTAAATTTGAAGGGTGCCGATATTAAACACTCATTTTGGGTTCCATCTTTAGCTGGGAAAATGGATACAAATACAGACAATGTGAACAAAATGTGGTTAAAGGCAGATAAATCGGGCACTTATAATGGTTTTTGTACAGAATTTTGCGGCCCATCACATTCTTTAATGCAATTTAAAGTGAAAGCTTTAGATGAAAGCGAGTACAAAAATTGGCTTGCTGATATGAAGAAGATTGATGGGAAGAAAGAAGTAGCTTCAACAAAGGCGCAAGAGGGCCAAGAAATATTTAATAAAAGCTGTATTGGTTGTCACGCAGTTGGATCTAATGATAGTAGACCACCTTCCGCTCGTATCGCACCAAACTTAGCAAACTTTGCGGATCGCGATATGGTTGCCGGTATTGCCGAAAACAATGAAGAAAACTTAAAAAAATGGCTGAAAGATCCTGAAAATATGAAGCCAGGAAACAAAATGACTGGCAAATATGGCAACTTAACGGATGATCAAATTGATGCATTAAATGCATACTTACAAACGTTAAAAGTTGAAAAGTAAAGAGGGATTATTCGCGAAGGGGAGGTTGAAAACGTGAGTTCTGTAGCAAAAAAACAGGGGATGGGTGCTGTCATATGGGATTATTTAACGACAGTAGACCATAAAAAGATTGCCATTCTCTATTTAATTGCAGGTGGATTGTTTTTTGTAATAGGCGGAATAGAAGCTCTATTTATTCGCCTTCAATTAGCGATTCCTAACAACGCTTTTCTTGTTGGGGATGCTTATAATCAAGTATTGACGATGCACGGTACAACAATGATTTTCCTCGCAGCTATGCCACTCGTGTTTGCATTTATGAACGCCGCTGTACCACTTCAAATTGGTGCACGTGATGTAGCGTTCCCGTTTTTGAATTCACTCGGATTTTGGTTATTTTTCTTTGGTGGAGTATTTTTAAATTTAAGTTGGTTTTTAGGTGGAGCACCTGATGCAGGATGGACATCTTATGCATCTTTAGCTTTAGCCTCTAAAGGTCATGGTGTTGATTTCTATGTACTCGGTTTGCAAATCTCAGGTATTGGTACATTAATTGGAGGGATTAACTTCCTTGTCACCATTATTAATATGCGTGCGCCAGGAATGACGTATATGCGTATGCCGATGTTTACATGGACGACATTTGTAACATCTTCGCTTATATTATTCGCTTTTCCACCGTTAACTGTAGGATTAGGACTTTTAATGTTAGATCGTTTATTTGGAACAAGTTTCTTTAATCCAGCATTGGGTGGGAATACAATTATATGGGAGCATTTATTCTGGATTTTCGGTCATCCAGAAGTATACATTCTTATACTCCCAGCTTTCGGAATATTCTCAGAAATCTTCGCGACATTTTCGAAAAAACGATTGTTTGGTTATTCATCGATGGTGTTTGCGACTGTATTAATTGGATTTTTAGGATTTATGGTATGGGCGCATCATATGTTTACTGTTGGACTTGGTCCAGTTGCTAATGCTATTTTCTCAGTTGCAACAATGGCGATTGCGGTTCCGACTGGTATCAAAATATTCAACTGGCTCTTTACAATGTGGGGCGGAAATATTCGTTTTACGACACCGATGATGTGGGCAGTAGCTTTCATTCCATCATTCGTCATGGGTGGAGTTACAGGGGTTATGCTAGCATCTGCACCAGCTGATTATCAATTTCATGATAATTATTTCGTAGTAGCACATTTTCATTATGTAATCGTTGGCGGTGTTGTATTTGGTTTACTTGCAGGAGCTCATTATTATTGGCCACTGATGTTTAATAAAGTATTAAATGAAACATTAGGAAAGATAACGTTTTGGCTATTCTTTATCGGTTTCCATTTAACGTTCTTTATTCAGCATTTCCTTGGCTTGATTGGTATGCCGCGCCGTTACTACACATATCTTGAAGGGCAAGGGTTGGAAATGGGGAATATGATTAGTTCTATCGGAGCGGTGTTTATGGCTCTTGGGACGATTGTTCTTCTATTCAATGTAATTAAAACGACAGTATCAAAAGAAAAAGCTGGTCGTGATCCGTGGGATGCACGTACATTAGAATGGACGATGCCGGCACCGACACCAGAATATAACTTTAAACAACTACCATTTGTTCGCGGATTAGATCCGTTTTGGATTGAAAAACGTGAAGGTAATAAAGAGATGACAGCAGCGGAACCAGTTGGTGATATTCATATGCCAAATCCTTCGTTTTCACCATTTGTCATTTCTTTCGGATTGTTTATAGCGGCATTTGGTGCAATGTATATGCAGGGCGGAAAAGATAAGTTCTGGTTATTAGTAGCAATTGTTGGTTTAATCATTACATTTGGCGCAATGTTCCTACGTTCAGTAATCGATGATCATGGATACCATATTCATAAGGAAGATTTAGATGATAAGGGGGGCAAGGCATAATGCATGTAGATGAAAAATTAACGAATGAAACATTTCCAGCAGAGCCTGAAAAAGCAACCCTTGAAGGGAAAAATAAGTTTGTCGGTTTTTGGTTATTTCTTGGAGGCGAAACAGTGTTGTTCGCTTCCTTATTCGGAACATATTTAGCATTAAAGAATTCTACAAATGGTGGACCAACATCTCAAGAAATGTTCCAAATGCCACTCGTTTTCATTATGACGATGCTTTTATTAACGAGTAGCTTAACAAGTGTATATGCGATGTATCACATGAAAAACTTTAACTTTAAGAAAATGCAACTTTGGTTACTAGTAACTGTATTGCTAGGTTTAGGATTTTTAGGGTTTGAGATATATGAGTTTTATCATTATACACATGAATTTAAGCATACTATGAGAAGTAGTGCGTTTGGCTCTGCGTTTTATGCTCTTGTTGGTACACATGGACTCCACGTATTGTTTGGGTTGTGTTGGATTTTAACATTAATCTTTAGAAATGCGAAGAGAGGTCTAAATTTATACAATGCACCGAAGTTTTATGTTGCATCAATTTATTGGCACTTTATTGACGTAGTTTGGGTGTTTATTTTCACTGTAGTATATTTAATGGGAATGGTGGGATAAACAATGGCGATAAAGCAAACAAATAATCCTAAAGTTGATCTTGTTTATCGGAAGAGAAAAAGTGCGGAGGAAATGAAGCATCAAGTTATTACGTTTGCATTAATGATTTTTTTAACATTAGTTGCATTTGTAGCAGTGGCGTATCCAAAAACTTTTAGTCCGACTTTCTCTGTGCCATTTATTTTACTATTAGCAGTGGTACAAGTAATTTTTCAATTGTATTATTTTATGCATATGAGCCATAAAGGACATGAAGCAGCAAGTTTCTTTCTTTACTCTGGCCTGCTAATAGGGTTAATTACAATTTTAGCTTTTATGACAATTGTGTGGATTTGAAAAGTGAAATATAAGGGAGCTTGTGTTGTCACAGCTCCCTCTTCATATTATGGGATAACCTTACGAAGGTAGGTGTGAAAATGAGTAACTTGTGGATATTTGGTTTTCAGGCTTTATGGAGTCCAATTTTTTTATTATTTATGCTTTCGATTCTTATTGGGTACTTCTTAATTATTGGACCTTATAGAATGCGATTTGAAAATGCGACGAAGGTAAGTAAGAAGCAAATTTTTTATTTTACGACTGGTATTGTTCTTTTGTATTTTGTAAAGGGAGGGCCTATTGATTTAATTGGCCATATTATATTTAGTGCTCATATGTTTGAAATGGCAGTCATGTATATTGCAGTTCCACCGTTACTGTTGCTTGGTATACCAACTTGGTTATATCGTTACATTACTTCTTTTAAGTTCGTTCAAATTATATTAAAGGTATTTGCTAAACCACTTATTGCGTTGTTTGTATTTAACGGCCTGTTTTCTTTTTATCATTTACCAGTTGTTTTTGATACGGTAAAACAAAGTCAAATTGCTCATCCTATTTGTCTCGCTATATTGTTTTTTACAGCAATCATGATGTGGTGGCCGATGTTAAATCCATTACCAGAATATCAAACGTTAAGTGATATAAAGAAACTTGGTTACATGTTTGCTAATGGTATATTATTAACGCCAGCTTGTGCGTTAATAATTTTTGCGACAGCCCCGTTATTTGCAACGTATACGGATCCGGCTGCTTGGATGAAAGCGATGGAACTATGTGTACCAGCGGGCACTTTATCAGATTTAAATATAACGGGACCGGAATTTTTGCACTGGATGCCAGTAGTACAAGACCAGCAAACTGGTGGTATCATAATGAAAATTGTCCAGGAAATAGTGTACGGTACAATTATAGGCTATGTATTCTTTAGATGGGCACGTAGAGAACGTGAAAAGGATAAGGAGCAGTTGCAACAATTGCCGCCGTATTTACAAACTAAGTAAAAAAAGTGTATGGGATTCCATACGCTTTTTTTACTTAGTTTTAGTTTTTCATGAAAGATTGAATTTTCTAATTATTTATGTTAAGTTAGTGTAGGCGTGTACTAAAAGTGGATATAAAATTTACTACTAGCTTTCATGCGTAATAATTCCATATGTGGTGCAAGTTTTTTAGAGAGTTACAAAAATATATTGTTATCTTTAATAAACACGAACTATTTTAAGGGGGAATTTAAATGGGTAGTAGTGGAAGTATGGTAAAGCCGATTAGTGGTTTTTTGACAGCGCTAATTCAATATCCAGTACCAGTAGTAGAGTCACGTGCAGACATTGATAAACAAATTCAACAAATCATAAAAACAATTCATTCGACCAAATCAGGTTACCCTGGATTAGAATTGATAGTATTTCCTGAATATAGTACACAAGGGCTCAATACAAAAAAATGGACTACAGAAGAATTTTTATGTACAGTGCCTGGGCCAGAAACAGACTTATTTGCTGAGGCATGTAAGGAATCTAAAGTATATGGTGTTTTTTCAATAATGGAAAAAAACCCTGATGGTGGAGAGCCATATAATACAGCAGTTATTATTGATCCACAAGGTGAAATGATTTTGAAGTATCGTAAGCTAAATCCTTGGGTGCCAGTCGAGCCTTGGAAAGCTGGAGATTTAGGTTTACCTGTTTGTGATGGACCTGGAGGAAGTAAATTAGCTGTTTGTATTTGTCATGATGGCATGTTCCCTGAAGTAGCTCGTGAAGCGGCCTATAAAGGTGCAAATGTCTTGATTCGTATTTCTGGGTATAGCACACAAGTTAGTGAACAATGGATGCTAACCAATCGTTCAAATGCATGGCAGAATTTAATGTATACATTGTCGGTAAACTTAGCGGGTTATGATGGTGTATTTTATTACTTTGGTGAAGGACAAGTATGTAATTTTGATGGGACTACTTTAGTACAGGGGCATCGAAATCCTTGGGAGATTGTTACTGCTGAAGTATATCCAGAACTAGCAGATCAGGCTAGATTAGGATGGGGATTAGAAAATAATATATATAATCTAGGTTCAAGAGGATATGTAGCAACTCCTGGTGGGGTGAAAGAAAATCCATATACGTTTGTAAAAGATTTAGCTGAAGGTAAATATAAGGTTCCTTGGGAAGATGAGATTAAAGTAAAAGATGGATCTATTTATGGATATCCAGTAAAAAAAACGATTCATTCTTAGGGGAGGGAAAAAACAAGCGCATCATATTGATGCGCTTGTTTTTGTTAATCAATAATTTGAAGTTCCTTTAACTCTTTTTCGACATTTTGTAGGAGTTGTTCACTTTTTTGAAGTACATTCGTTGGGAAAGTCTCATCATCGCCATATTCAACGCCGTGAGGATAATAATGTTTTCCTAATAAGGGAGGGAGTAGTTTTACTTCAGCGTGTCTACTGCCAATGTCACCTTCAACAGCAACGCCTTGCACTCGCAAATAATAAACATCCTTTAATATTTCAAATTTATAATCGTATGTAACCCGTTCATAATCCCACTGTCCAGCAAGTACGAAGTGGTTGTTTTCCATGATTTCAGTTAAAAGAGTTAATTCAACGACGGCTCCATTAAATTTCGTATTTGTAAATTGCATATAATACCTCCTTTTTTAATGTTACACCATTATTTTTATAATAGTATGAATAATAAGAAAGTGCAATTCATATTGAGAGAAAAGGGATAATCCAGACTTTTTTCACAAAAATATGATATAGTGAAAAGAGTACGGTACACACAAAAAGAAAGAAAAGGATTTGTGTATATCTCAATTTTATGTTTTGTTCAGGAGGTATATCGTTTGAAGAAATTATTGCGTATCGTAATGATTACAATTTTAATTTTAGCTGTTGATTTATACGGGAAATTACTCGTTTCACAATATATATTAACCCCATCTCAATCAAAGCAAGAAAATAAAATTGTGAAAAAGAAAAAGCAAATTAAGGAAGACTCCTCAGACACTGTTTTAAATATGATTGGTGAAGACTCTGAAAATTTATTAGCGAAGTGGGGAGAACCCTCTCGAATAGAGCCATCTGCATACGGATATGAATGGTGGGTATACAATCAGGATTTAACTCAGTATGTTCAATTCGGAGTTTCTGAACGTAAAGTTATAACGGCGTACGCTGCTGGTGAACAAGTTAAGGTTCCACCTTATTATATAAATGAAAAATATGAAGAAGTATATAAAAAAAGTCCGCTTTCGCATGAAATTTCATTAAAAAGAGGGAAAAATAGTTATCAATTTGAACTATCTGATACCGAAGTCATGGAACAACCGTTAATACCTGTAGAAGATGGATGGGCGCAATTGTATTTTGATCAATTTACACATGAGCTTGTGGGTGTTCGTTATATGGATGATGAAACTTTATTACGCCAAAGACCATATCAGCTCGTTTATTCAGGTGAATTAATAGCAGAACAACCATTGACTCCAGAAAAGATAAAACAAGTAGAAAATGGGAATATGCAACAAATTTTTGATTTAACAAATATCATTCGAAGTCGTCATAAATTACCATTATTAACATGGGATCAGGAAACGGCAGATGTTGCTGTTGGTCACAGTAAAGATATGAAAGACAATAATTATTTTTCTCATGACTCACCTACATTAGGTACGCTAGGAGATCGTTTGCAGCGCGGGAAAGTAGGATTTCAACTTGCTGGTGAGAACATAGCGGCGCAACATAGTGATGGAATTGCGGCAGTGCAAGGTTGGTTAAATAGTGAGGGGCATAGAAAGAATTTATTAAATGAACAATTTACAGGATTAGGTGTTGGTGTATACGATAAATTTTATACACAAAACTTTATTCGAAAATAAAGCGAAACTGTAAGCGGTGGGGTGTTACATCACCTAATTAGTTACTTCGTATTCACTGAATTGTAGGTGGGAATCTGACCGTATGCAAATAGCAGAAAAAAAGGTGCATGAATCGTCTAAAAATAGGCGAACCATGTGCCTTTTTTTTCTTACTATATAGTAGATATACATGGAGAGGTGAGGATTATGCCAACAACAAAAGGGCCGTTACATCCATCGGTTCAACAGTTTAAAGAATTTGTAAACCATCACCCTAAAATGGTTCATGAGGTTAGAAGTGGTCACAAAACTTGGCAACAATTTTATGAAGAATGGTACTTACTGGGTGAAGAAGATCCAATATGGGCAACTTATAGACCGGATGGAGCGCCTGCGTTTTCTTCGGTAAAAGAAAATAAAAAAGAAGAAGATAATCGAACTGAAGAGGAAAAAACTGCTGATGTGATGGGGCAAATGCTTTCTTTTTTTAAAAAGTTGGACGTGGAACAAATGCAGAACCATTTAGCTAATGTGACGAGTGCTATTGGGAGCGTGCAACAAGTTATTCAGCAATTTCAAGGTAACCGTACGCAGCAAGAACAAAGTACTTCAGAAAATAACCCGTTTTTCTTTCAAAAGGATTAGGGGGAAAGATGATGAGAGCAGAAATTATGGAGTTTATAAAGGCTGATGAGGATTTATCTCGCTATATTAGAGAGCAACCGTACTGGTATAGAAAATTAACACGAAATCCTGAAGAAAAAGAGGCTTTTGAGTTAGCGGCGATGCAACATTTCAAAAAAACAATACCAGATAAAGTGGAAAAATTTCAAAATCAATTGGCTGTTGCTTCCATCATGATTGATATGTTTCAGTATATGAAGCAACAAAATGCAACCTAATTACAAGTGAAAAATATGTCCGTCATGCAGAACTTTTGTTACAATAGAGATTGATTATTTAAAAAGGAGTTGCAGCATGACGGAAATTTGTTTAGTACGACATGGACAAACTGATTGGAATTTTCAAGAAATTATTCAGGGACGAGAAGATATTCCGCTTAATGAAGTTGGTAAGAAGCAAGCGAGTCAAAGTGCAGCTGCTTTACAAGAAGAAACGTGGGATATCATTATAAGTAGCCCGTTAATTAGAGCGCAAGAAACGGCTAATGAAATCGCAAAGGCGGCTGGATTACAATCGATTTTATTAGATGATCGATTTGTTGAACGGAATTTTGGAGAAGCTTCAGGGAAGCCAGTTGCGACTGTTAGAGAGTTGATTGCTGAGGGTAAAGTAGAAGGTATGGAGCAAGATGAAGAGATTGTAGCTCGTTGCTTTGCTGCTTTAGAAGATGTTGCAACAACTCATTTTGGCAAACGTATTATTATTGTTGCTCACTCACACGCGATAAAAGCAATTTTACATGCCATTGAACCAGATGAAATTACATTTAAGACACCATTAAAAAATGCGTGTATTAGTTATGTGAAACAAAATAGTGGGAAATGGGATGTTCTTAAATATAATATAGCGGAACATATTAATGTATAAGTGTGTACGGATATAGTGTGAAAATAGTTTCATTATATCTTTCTTTTGAGTAAGTCACTTCAATTAGTAGTTCTAATCTAAATGTGGTATGATGGATACTCGGAGGTGTCTCTCATGATTGTAGCGACGCTAGAAAGCGTATTAATATTAGATAAGGCAGAGCAGCTTGCAAAAGCGATTATCTGTTCAGATATAGCAGAAGATTATCGTAAGTATTATAGAGAATTACATGAAGATATAGAACTTCAGACGTTAATTCAGCAATTTACAGCGATGAAAGAACGGTATGAGGAAGTACAGCGCTTTGGAAAATACCATCCTGACTACACTACCGTATCGATGAAAATGAGAGAATTAAAGCGTTCTGTGGACTTACATGATAAGGTTGCAGCTTTTAAAAGAGCAGAAACTGCTTTGCAGAAGTTATTAGATGAAGTTAGTGTAGCAATCGGTTCGGAAGTGTCTTCTTCCATTAAAGTACCAACAGGAAATCCATTCTTTGATGCTGGTGGCTGTGGTGGAGGTTGTGGTACTGGCGGAGGTTGTGGTTGTAAAAAAACGGGGTGATGTACCCCGTTTTTTAGAAGTTGGAAGAAAACGTATACAGAGTTTGTCCTGTAATGTTATAAATTTCTGATTGGTTTTCATAGAATATAAAATATATGTTTTTAAAAGGAGAAGATGGAGAAGATTATGTTCGGGCAACGACAAAGTATGATTGTTTATTTACATTCATTGAAACATGCCAAGATTTTAAGGAAATATGGTAATATACATTACATATCAAAACGATTAAAATATGCTGTAGTATATTGTGACATGGAACAAATTGAGCATATGATGCATAAGTTGAACAAACTTCCTTTTGTGAAAAAGATAGAACAGTCGTATCGCCCGTATTTAAAAACGGAATTTGAAAATTCCCGTCCTGATCGAGCAAAAGAATACGATTATAGCTAATAGAAAAAATCCCCTGCTAAATTTAGCGGGGGATTTTTTAATTGAAATAAAGTGTTATTTCATCGGAGGAATGAAATTGTTCATTCGTAAAATACCAATTAAATGATTAAAAAATAGTTCTTTTTCTGGGAAAGTTGTAGATGGCTTTACAGTAAAAGTAGCCACTTTTTTTCCGAGTTGCTCTGCCGTTTCTTCAAATAAAATGACACGTTTACTTTTTTTATTTTCAAATACAGGAATGCCTTCACGACATATGTATAATGGTTGGAAATCACCAGTAGTAGTTGGTTTTAATATTACAACAAGCGAACACACTTTTTTATCGTTTTTTATCGTTTCAAATTGTAACATATGTGCTATACGTTCTTGATTTGTTTTGGCAATTTCAAGTAATTCATATAAATCAGAGTAGCCTTCTCCGAGTTCTATAAAGCGTTGAATCATATTTTTTCCTCCTCTTTCTTTTACTGTACCATTTCACTTTTTAAATGAAAAGCACACAAAGAAAAAAAACCCTGCATAGCAGGGCCCTTCTTATACTAGCATGTACTAGTAAGAAGGCAAAGGGAGAGGAGAAACCGGAGGAAGAACTTATGGGGAAACGTAAGTCTTCTCCGCGGTTGGCAACAACATCGAAGGTGATGTTGTTATAATTATTTATGTCCAATCTAAATGAAGATATACATAATGAAATTAAATTTTATGTCAGGCTTTTTATTTTTCTTTTTTTTATTTTGTGATAGGATAAAAAAGATAAAGTGGAACTAATATACATATTGGATTCATATTAGTGAATGATGAGATGAATACATAAAAATAATGAGTGGTTATTTGATGCTGAGTTTTCTAATATTTTGGTGAATGTAATTTGTTAACGGTTACCAAAGTGGGAATGGCTTTCTATAATCGCTCGATAGATTGAAATAAAGGTAGTGACAACAGATGAGAGTAGTTTCAGGAAAATGTAAAGGACACCCACTTAAAGCGGTTCCTGGTAATACAACACGTCCAACGACAGATAAAGTAAAAGAATCTATTTTTAATATGATAGGTCCTTATTTTGATGGTGGTATCGCCCTTGATTTATTTGGTGGTAGTGGTGGCCTTGGAATTGAGGCTTTGAGCAGAGGGATCGATAAAGCGATTTTTGTTGATAGGGATAGTAAAGCGATAAAAGTAATTCATCAAAATTTAGAAAGTTGTAGAATACAGGAACAAGCTGAAGTATATCGAAATGATGCGGAACGTGCAGTAAAGGCGCTTATAAAACGTGAAATGTCATTCGATCTTATATTAATAGACCCACCATATAAAGAGCAAAAAATTGTATCTTTAATTAGTGTAATGGATCAACATGGATTGCTACATAGTGATGGATTAATTATGGCAGAGCATGGTAATGATGTAGTTTTACCTGATTCAATAGGAAAGCTTGTAAAAGTACGAGCTGAGAATTATGGGATTACTGCAATATCGATTTATAAGTATGAAGGTGAGGGGACAGAATGACAAGTATAGCTATTTCTTCAGGAAGTTTTGATCCAATTACCCTTGGGCATCTGGATATTATTAAAAGGGGAGCAAAAGTATTTGATGAGGTGTACGTAGTCGTTTTAAACAATTCATCTAAAAAACCATTCTTTTCAGTTGAAGAGCGATTAGAACTAATTCGAGAAGCGACAAAGGATATCCCGAATGTAAAAGTAGATTCGCATAGTGGGCTGTTAGTAGAGTATGCAAAAATGCGTAATGCAAATGCAATATTACGTGGTTTACGAGCAGTTTCTGATTTTGAATATGAGATGCAAATTACTTCTATGAATCGAAAATTAGATGAAAATATTGAAACATTTTTTATTATGACAAACAACCAATATTCATTTTTAAGCTCGAGTATTGTGAAAGAAGTTGCGAGGTATGGAGGGAGTGTAGTAGATCTTGTGCCTCCTATTGTAGAGCGTGCTTTAAAAGAAAAGTTTCAAACCCCGTTAAAGTGAACGGGGTTTTTCTTTATACGTGCGAAAAAATAATAAAATAACATATAAATATAGACAAAATAATGTGAAAATTGGTCCGTAATGTATAAAAGATGTCCAAATTTCATGTAGTATAGAAGGATGCTTGGATAAAAATACAGGAATATCTTTTTGCATAGGTGAGAAAGAACTTACTTTCTCATAAAATGGTGTCCAAAATATAAATGTAAAAATAGGGGCAAGAATACTTTGAATAATTCGTGCGAAAAAATAGGGTTTAAATCGGATGTCTGTTTCAGCTAATATGCTAGCAACTTGTGCCTGAATAGAAAGACCGCTAAATGCTAAAATGAAGCTTGTTACCATAGCTTGTTGTAAGAGGGGTGTTTCATTTATTTGACTAATCATTTGGCTTCCGAGTGTCATTTCGAAAACACCTGATAATATAGGTATACTAAAATCTGTACTTAGTTGGAAGAATGATAAAATATGTTGCATAATAAAAGAAAGAGCTGCTGTAATGTGGAATACAGTAATCATTTTATTTAACACAGAGAATAAAATAATAAATCCGCCAATCATAAGTAATGTTTGAATAGAAGAAACGATAGCATCCCCAAGTAATTTACCGATTGGTCTTTTTTCTTGTAAGCGTGTCTCGTGAAGAATTAAAAAAGGGTTTTGAAAGCGGCGTTTTTTTGTAGTGTGTGTATTATTTTTGTAAGCGGTATTATGGCCGTAAAAACGCATAATTAATCCGACAGCAAAGTTACTTAAATAATGGGCAGCCGCTAATATAATCCCTAATTTTGGATTATTAAAAAAACCGATAGACACAGCACCGAAAATAAAAAGTGGATTAGAAGAATTTGTGAAAGAAACGAGGCGCTCCGCTTCAATCTGAGTTAAAAGGTTGCTTTTTCGTAGTCTAGCGCTTAGTTTGGCGCCTGCAGGGAAACCTGAAGCCATTCCCATTGCCCAAACGAATCCACCTATCCCTGGAACGCGAAAAAGTGGGCGCATGAGTGGTTCTAATATAACGCCAATAAATTTTACAACACCGATACTAATTAGAAGTTCCGCAATGATGAAAAACGGTAGTAGTGAAGGGAATACAACTTCCCACCATATATTTAACCCGCGAATAGAAGCTTGTAAAGCGGCTTGGGGGTGGAGTACAAGAGAAAAGGTTAAAAAAAGCGTTGATATGGTAAGGAAAGCGGTTTTCCATTTTTCATACATGTAAGTAAATCCCCCTTTGTCCCAAAAAACGTTCATTTCAGTATACGTGGATACGTAGTGAATTTAGACCATAAGTATGAAAAAGGAATGAAAAAAATTAAAGGGTGAGAAAAATGAAAGAACCAAAGATTGGTTTAGCACTTGGGTCTGGAGGAGCGAAAGGGTTTGCTCATATTGGTGTAATAAAGGTTTTAAGGGAAGCTGGTATCCCTATTCATATGATTGCAGGAAGTAGTATGGGGGCGCTAATAGGTACGTTTTATGCGGCAAGTAGTAACGTTGAAAGATTGTATAAATTGGCATCTGTTTTCAAGCGGAAGTATTATTTAGATTTCACGGTACCGAAAATGGGATTTATTGCTGGAAAACGTGTCAAAGATATGATTAAAATGTTTACATATAATAAAAATTTAGAAGAGTTAGATATCCCGACGGCTGTTGTGGCTACTGACATATTGAAGGGGGAAAAAGTGGTTTTTACAAGTGGACCAGTTGCAGATGCGGTGAGGGCTAGCATATCTGTTCCTGGAGTGTTTGTACCAGAAAAAATAGATGGACGATTATTAGTGGATGGTGGGGTTATTGATCGTATCCCAGTATCGGTTGTGAAAGAATTAGGGGCCGATATTGTTATCGCTGTGGATGTGTCTCCAATTAAGGTGAATGGCGATGTTACGTCCATTTATGACGTAATCATGCAAAGTATAGAAATTATGCAGCATGAGCTTGTAATGAATCGGCAAATTGCATCGGATTTAATGATGCGACCAGCTGTAGAGCAATTTAGTTCACGTGCTTTTACAAACATTGAAGACATTATTCGAGTTGGAGAAGTAGAAGCGGAAAAACATGTTTCAAATATTTATTTATTAATTGAGCAGTGGAAGGAGAAACATAATGTTTAAGCGTTTTCGGTTTATATATGCAATCTTAATAGGGGTTATATTGGCGATGTTACTTGTTTACGTGCGTTTACCGTATTATGTAACAAAACCAGGAATGGCTGCCAAATTAGAGCCTTACGTTCAAGTTGAGGGTGGAACGAAAGAATCTGGTGATTTTATGCTTGTTACGGTTTCAATGGGACCAGCAAATGTGGTGAATTTAATAGCGGCACAGTTTAATAAATATACACATATTTCAAAAGCGGAAGAAATATTGCAAAAAGGTGAGAGTGATGAAGAATATCAATTTCGCCAAAATTATGCGATGAAAGATTCACAAAATGCAGCAATTTATAATGCATATAAACGTGCAAATCGCTCCGTTTCTTTTGAAAATAAAGGTGTATTAGTTGCTGGTGTGGCAAAAGGAATGCCGTCAGAAGGAAAGCTTAAGCTTGGTGATGTTATTATAGCTGTTGATGGAAAAACATTTGAAAAGACGGAGCAATTTATTGAATATATGACTGGGAAAAAAGAAAGCGATGCTGTAAGTATTGAGTACATGAGAAATGGAAAACAATTGAAAGAAAATTTAAATGTAAAGACGATTCCTAATGGGAATGGACGTGTCGGTATAGGTGTTTCTATCGTTACGGAAAGAGAATTAGTGGTCGATCCGAAAGTGAAAATTAATTCTCATGAAATTGGTGGACCATCCGCAGGTTTAATGTTCACATTAGAAATATATAATCAACTTGTGGAAGAAGACTTAACAAAAGGACATGAAATAGCTGGAACAGGTACAATTAATGAAAAAGGAGAAGTTGGCCCGATTGGTGGTATAAATCAAAAAGTGGTGGCTGCTAGCGATGCTGGGGCTGAGGTGTTCTTTGCGCCAAATGAAAAAGGAGCGGAGAAATCGAACTATAAAAATGCACTTGAGACTGCAAAGGACATTAAAACAAAAATGAAAATTGTACCAGTGGATACGCTGGATGATGCGTTAACATATTTAGAAAAGATGGATAAGGAAAAAACCTCTCTGAAATAGAGAGGTTTTTTTATAGGAATTTTGTAGTTGTTTCATCATAGCGAATAGGATGGTGTGTTATATCCTGTTTTAATAGTTGCGTGCGTAACGGTTCGTGCATGATGGAGAAATATACAGAGTTTGCTTTTTTCTCTATATCTAAAGCAGCATGGTCAAATGTTTTTGTATGAGTAAGGATTGGAAGTTCGATTTTTTTCTTGTTTTTTGAAAGATAAGTTTGTCCTTTTTGTGACATGCCTAGCAGGCGGATATATGGTGCATGTTGTTCTATATTTGCGCTACGTATTTCCTCTTTTGTTGTGTTTGTTAAAATGTGTGTACAAGCTCTTTGTAGTCTAGTCCATGTATAACGTTTTGTTTTTAATGCTTCCATGAATGAATAGAAGGAGGAACTGTTTTGTATTTTTGATAAAATACGATGCTCTAAACCTTCTTCTATTTCATATATATGTCGTAAGTCTCCTGAAGACATTGTCATGAGTTTATATTTAAAAAATGAAAAGTATTGTTCCCAATTATGTAATATCCCGTAGTTTTGTTTGTAATTTGCTAAAAGCGAAGTGGTTGCCTGTGGGAGAAAAGGTTCAATTGTTGTAAATGATCCTTCTTCGCTAAAGAGTTGTTTCCGAATGCTTGTCGCGCTTGCAATATGTTGGTCATTAAATGTTTCATCATGATAATGAGAGGCGAATCTTTTTATAGTTTGAGCTTGTATAGAGCTATTTTGTGACAGAATTGCTTTAATGTATTGGAAGCCTAAAATATTATTTGGTTGTGACATATCTATGTTTTTTTCGGATGTTAAAATGTGTGAAAAAGCATCCGATGTTGCTTTTGCATAACTATTTCCAGCGTCCATGAATTGTTTTACAAGGCAGTTAAAAGTCTCTTCTTCGTTTTTTTGTACGGAGATGGTATTATAAAAATTTTCGATTTGTCCATCCTCACTACCGAAACAAATTTCAGAAACATGTAGGGCATTTAAAATGGAAATAGCACCATTTGCGAAGGTTTCAGCCTTTTGTGTTGCAAAGACGTATGGAAGCTCTACAACAAGGTCTACGCCGTTTGCTAAGGCCATTTTAGTGCGATACCATTTGGAAATGAGTGCGGGCTCACCACGCTGTAAAAAAGGACCACTCATAACGGCAATTATTATATCGGATTGTGTTAACTTTTTTGTCTGTTGCACATGATAAAGGTGACCGTTATGAAAAGGGTTATATTCAACAACAATACCACCAGCTTTTATGGTAATCTCTCCTTTCGATGTAGCATCTTTTTGAAAAACGTGATACTCTATATATTATTTACTATGATGACTTCATTATAGTGTAAAGAAAAAACATTGACAAATATAAAATGGCTAGCTATAATTTTGTTTGTTGCCTTGAGGTGATATGATATGAAATGGTCCATCCATCAATTGAATAAATTGAGAAATAAAGGATTGACATTGGATGAGATGGTAGATGTAAGTGAGCTAAAAGAGGTCGAGAAAGATATTCGTGAAATTAATCCTGTTCATGTAACGGGAAGAGTTGATTTTGGCTCCGGTAAGTTTACGTTTCATCTACATATAACTGGAAGCATGGTTTTACCATGTTCTCGCTCTTTAGTAGATGTGACATTACCATTTGACATTAAAACAACTGAGGTGTTCCAAACTTCACAAGAAGAATTTGAAACTGAAGCTGAAATTCATTGTTTAGAAGGAGAAGTACTTGACTTACTGCCCGTAATCAAGGAAAATATACTTTTGGAGATTCCAATGCAAATTTTCAGTGATGATGTTTCTGGTGGAGCACCGACGCAAGGTCAAGACTGGCAAGTGATTTCGGAAGAAGACAAAGAAAAGACTGTTGATCCAAGATTGGCAGGACTTGCAAAGTTTTTTGACAAATAATCGGAAGACTGGTTCAGGCCTTCATATGAAAATAACTATTTCTTTTAAGGAGGTGGGAAGAATGGCTGTACCTTTTAGAAGAACTTCTAAAACAGTAAAAAGAAAGCGTCGTACGCATTTCAAATTATCAGTACCTGGTATGGTAGAGTGCCCAAGCTGTGGTGAAGCGAAATTAGCTCACCGTGTATGTAAAGCATGCGGTACTTACAAAGGTAAAGAAGTAATCAGCAAGTAATTGCGGGAAAATAAACGCAGAAGATATCTTCTGCGTTTATTTTTTTTGTCTTAATCTTTAGTTGTTGTATTCTATCTTTTCTAGTAACTGCATATGCTTAATAAAAAATGCATAGGGAGGACTAGAGAAATGGCGACAACAAGACAAGATGCTTGGACTGATGATGAAGATTTGCTTCTGGCAGAAGTAGTACTCCGGCATATTCGAGAAGGTGGAACACAACTTTCTGCCTTTAAGGAAGTGGGGAAAAATTTATCTCGTACACCAGCAGCATGTGGATTTAGATGGAATTCTTACGTAAGAAAGCAATATAAAGAACGTATTGAGGAAGCGAAGCAACTTCGTAAAGTAGAAAATTATGAAGTGAAAGAGACAAAAGTGTTAGAACCTACGTCAATTACGTTGAATGATGTTATTGATTTCTTGCAAAATTATAAAGATGAAAACTCTTTAACGGTGTTGCAACAACAAGTTGAATCATTACAAACAGAAAGAGAGCGTCTTCTGGAGCGATTATCAGTATATGAGGAAGAGTATAGAACATTGCTTGATTATATCGATCAAAAAAGAAGTGTAATGGTAGCGGAAAGAAACAATGCTCGCTCGACTGAGAAGTTAGAGAAGCTTAAGAAATAAAAAAACAGCTGTTATACAGCTGTTTTTTTATTTCTTAAGCCGATTCTTCATTTGTAACCGCATTCAAATTTGTTTCTGGATGCCAAATATAAAAATCTCCATCAGTTACTGATACGGGGCTGAAATTTAATTTATCCCAAAAACCAGCTGAATGAATACGCGCTATCGTTTTAATAGGAAATTGGAGTTGTTTCGCATGATTTACAAGCATTTGTCCGAATCCTTGTTTTTGAAAAGTTGGTAATACTTCAAGTTTATAAAGTTCTAGGTAAGGACCTGTAATTTCGAATGGTTCTCCGCCGTTTCTTTTCATATATAGACTCATACGTGCGATTAGTGATCCGCCATAATAAATACCGTAAAATGGAGATTCACTGTCGTTTTCAATAATGTTTGCTTGCAATTCTTCCAGCATAGATAGTTCCTGGGCTCCGCACCCTTTAAATTTTTTGAATTCATCTAACGTTTTATAATTGATGAGCAAGCGCTCAACTTTTGGGAATCCCATTACATCACATCCTTTTCTTATCTCGTTGAATGCAGAAAAGTAAAAATATTTATAATAATAGTATAACTCATTTTTTTATTTTTATGAAGAAGATAGTATATTTCTTTTATTATTTTTTTGAGGATTTGCTAAACTAAGAGTATAAGCGTATTAATAGGCAGTATATACATAGTGAAAAGTGAGAGTGTATTTGTTTGGCAGAGGACAACGAAATTATAGGGTGTGCTTATGTACTTTAAAAAGATATAAAAAAGGGGGGGAGGCAAGGGCGCTTAATGTGAATCCCTTGTGTGAAAATGAAAATTGGAATTGTCGGACCAGGTGCTATTGGTCTATTGTATACATTTTATTTACAAAAAAGTAACCAAGATGTTACGTTGTTTACAAGAACAGCTAAGCAAGCTGAAGAGTTAAATGAAACAGGTGTAACTTGTATTAGAGATGGAAGATGTGAAACAGTATATCCAGCTGTTTTACCGATAGAAAGTATGGTAGCGCAAAATTTAGATTATATATTTATTGCTGTGAAGCAATATCATATAGATGACATACTACCGTTTGTGGAAGGTGCATCATCATTAATCTTTTTGCAAAACGGAATGTCGCATCTTCCAAAGATGCTGCAAATAGGGAGTGAAAATATAGCTGTTGGTATTGTAGAACATGGTGCGAAAAAAGAGGGAGGGCACATCGTTCATCATACTGGAGTAGGTGTAACGAGATTTGGAGTGGTTTGTGGCCAATCTATACATTTTAAAAAAATATTTCATTCTTTTCCGGTTGCTTATTTTCCAGTTCAAATAGAAACAGATTGGGAAGAGATTATGCGCAAAAAATTAGTAGTAAATGTATGTATCAATCCGTTGACAGCGTTATTGGGAGTTAAGAATGGTGAATTAATCACGAATCGTTTTTTTTATCAAATGATGGAGCAAGTGTTTCAGGAGGTCGCATTTCTTATTAGAGGAGAAAAAGAAATGGTATGGCAAATGGTACGAAATGTGTGTGAAGGAACGTCTCGTAATACATCCTCTATGTTAGCGGATGTAAGAGCGAATAGACAGACGGAAATTAATGCGATTGTTGGGTATGTATTAGAAGAGGCTAAGAAACAGCAACGACCAGTTCCGATACTTCAATTTTTGTTCGATGCAATAAAGGGGTTAGAAACAAGAGTATAAGTGTTATTCTTTGCTTTTAAGTGAAACATTGACTACAATGTGGATTGGTGAGAGAACTGGATACGAAAGGAAGAATTATATGGAGATAAAAGAAATCTCTGTTCCGCAACAAGGTGTTGTAGCGGACTATATGAACGGTAAAAAAGAGATACAGTCATGTTTTGATTATATGTTAACAGAAGATGCTTTTAAACAACGTTTACATGATTTGCGTGAAAGGGAGTTTTTCCGCCAAGATTTAGTAGCGCATTTATTAGAATATAATACAAAATTACAAGCGGGAGAATCTACACTTCAAAATGTAAAAGCGCTTGGAGATGAAAATACATATGTTGTTATAGCTGGACAACAAGCGGGGTTATTAACTGGACCGCTTTATACAATTCATAAAGTTATTTCAATTTTACAGCTTGCAAAGGAAAAGGAAGAAAGTTTAGGAGTTAAAGTTGTCCCTGTCTTCTGGATTGCGGGTGAAGATCATGATATGGATGAGATTAACCATACTTTTGTAGCGAAAAATAAAAAGATGAAAAAAACTATTTTTTATGATCGTAATCCGAAAAAGGCGAGTGCTTCTGAGTCTGAACTTTCTGTTGAAGATTGTAGAAGTTGGATTGAAGAGATTTTTAAAACATACCCAGAAACAAATTTTACAAAGGATGTATTAAAATTTGTTGATGATGCTTTGAAAAAATCGAATACGTATGTAGATTTCTTTGCTCATCTTATTACGAAAATCTTTGCTAATTCTGGTTTAATCCTTGTTGATTCACATCATCCTGAATTAAGAAAGTTAGAAATTCCATTTTTTAAGCGAATTATAAGTAAGTATAAAGAGGTGCAAGAGGGGCTTCGTAATCAGCAGGAAGTAATTAAAGAACTAGGATACAAACCGATTATTGAAACGAAGTCTCATGCAGTGCATATATTCATGGAAATAGATAATGAACGAGTATTGCTTGAAGAGCATCAAGGTAAGTTTGTTGGAAAGGATGGGGCGCATTCCTTTTCATATGAAGAGTTGATTGAAGAAATGGAGAGAAATCCGGCACGTTTTAGTAATAATGTTGTAACGCGTCCTCTTATGCAAGAGTATGTATTTCCTACGCTCGCATTTATTGGAGGTCCAGGGGAATTAGCTTATTGGAGTGAATTACAACAAGTATTCCATACTGTCGGTTTTCAAATGCCACCTGTCGTTCCTCGTCTTACAATTACTTATGTGGAGAGAGATATAGCGACAGATTTATTCGATCTGCAATTGAGAGAAAGTGATCCGTTTTTAAATGATGTCGATAAACTGCGTGAAAACTGGTTGTCTAATCGAGTAGAGGAACCGATTGATGATCATTTTGAAAAGGCGAAAAAAGAAATTGCCGATATTCATATATCTTTACAGCAATTTGTAAAGAAAATAGAGCCAGGATTAGGTGCGTTTGCAGGGAAAAACGAATTGAAAATTAATGAACAAATTGAACTGCTGGAAAGAATGTTGAAAAGAAATGTTGAGAAAAAGTATGAGGTTGAGCTAAATAAATTCCGCCGTATACAATTCGCACTTCGTCCATTAGGTGCGCCGCAAGAACGTGTGTGGAATGTATGTTATTATTTAAATCAGTTTGGTTTGGATTTCGTTGATCGTGTAATGGAAAACCCTTTTTCTTGGGACGGAAAACATCATGTTATAAAACTATAAAATCTTGCTCTTTGGAGCAGGATTTTATTTTTATTCCGTTGAATTTACTGTGAAGTGATTTTTTTCTGAATTATCAATCAAAAAAAGTGTTGGATATGGTAATTGTGTTGGATACTTAAATATATGACAAAATAGCACAAAATGTAAACGTATTATTCGCTTTTTCGACAGTTTTTTATTTAAATTCCCGCAAAAGATGATAAAATTTAGTATATAATAAAAGAAAATAGCGATTTGTATAGTATGTTGCCTTTGTTGGTAAGTTAAATGAGTCGTTCTTTCGTATTATTTCATTCTCTAAGCGTGAAATATGTGCTTAGAGGAAGGGATACATTCAACATAATTAATTGGAAAAAGAGTAGGTGCAACAATGTTTAAACACGTAACAGTGCTTTTAAAGGAAACAGTAGACGGCTTAGATATAAAGCCAGATGGTACATATGTAGATTGTACACTGGGGGGAGGAGGACATAGTTCTTATTTATTATCCCAATTAACTGAAGGTGGAAAATTAATAGCGTTTGATCAAGATGAGATAGCGATTCAAAACGCGAAAGAAAAGTTCTCTTCATACGGTGAACAGTTTATAACAGTAAAGAGTAACTTCCGTTATTTAGCTGAAAAACTGCAAGAAATAGGTATAACAGAAGTAGACGGTATTTTATTTGATTTAGGTGTTTCATCCCCACAATTAGATACACCAGAGCGAGGCTTTAGTTATCATCATGATGCACCGTTAGATATGCGGATGGATCAAGATGCCCCATTAACGGCATATGATGTTGTAAATAGCTGGTCATATGAACAACTTGTAAGGATTTTCTTCCAATACGGTGAAGAGAAATTTTCAAAACAAATTGCAAGAAAAATTGAAGCTTATCGTGAGAATAAAGCTATTGAAACGACAGGAGAATTAGTAGAGCTAATTAAAGAAGGTATTCCGGCTCCTGCTCGTAGAACTGGTGGGCATCCTGCTAAGCGGGTGTTTCAGGCAATTCGTATAGCTGTAAATGATGAATTAAAAGTATTTGAAGAAGCATTGGAATCTGCTATTGAGATGGTTAAGCCAGGTGGAAGGGTTAGTGTTATAACATTCCATTCATTGGAAGATCGTATTTGTAAAACAACGTTTAAGCGAAATAGTACAACGCCACAATTGCCACCAGGATTACCGATTATTCCTGATGAATTTAAGCCGAAATTAAAGCTTATTACAAGAAAACCGATTTTACCTTCTGATATAGAGCTAGAAGAAAATAATCGTGCGCGTTCTGCGAAGTTGAGAATCGCTGAAAAACGATAAAAGGGAGAGAGAGGTATGACTAATTTAGCTGTAAAGTACAAACAACAAGCGCAAGAAGAGGTGCAAATTCAAACGCCCCCACAGCAGATGGCTAAGCCGAAGGTTAAAGCGAAAATTACAAGAATCGAAAAACTGTTGTATGTAGCGTTTATTGGCTTTTTATTGTATGCCTGTGTCGCGTTTATTGGAAATAAAGCAGGCCTTTATCAAGTTAATGTAGAAGCAGCGACGATAGAAGAAAAAATTGTACAGCAGCAAAAAGAAAATCAAGAATTACAAGCTGAAGTAGAGAAGTTAAGTCGCTATGAACGAATCGCTGAAGTTGCAAAAAAACATGGGCTAGAAATTAATGCGAATAATGTGAAAGGCCTCAAATAAGGCAATAGGTGTGAAGGAACGATGAAGAAGAATATGACTAAATTTCATACCAATAAGGGAGCAGGTTATTTTATGATATTTTTCCTCCTGCTCTTTTTGCTGTTATTAGCCCGATTTTTTTACATACAATCAACAGGAACAGTTCATAATCAGGATTTAGATGCACTTGCTAAACAAAAGCATAGTAAAAAAGGAGTTCTTGAAGCGAACCGAGGGACCATCTATGATCAAAACGGTCATGTGTTAGCACAAGACGCAAACTCTTATAAAATAGTAGCTGCGCTAAAAGGTGCTAACTCTGTTGAGAATAAAGAAGATACTGCAAAGAAAATTGCAGGAGTACTTGGAAAAGGCGAAGAGGATATTTTAGCTTCTTTAAATAAGGAAGGTAGAAGTCAAGTCGAATTTGGAACGTTAGGCAAGGATTTGACGAAAGAAAAGAAGGAACAAATAGAAGCGTTGAAATTGCCGGGAATATCTTTTATTACAGAAAATGCAAGGGTGTATCCAAACGGTGATTTTGCATCTTACGTTATAGGTCATGCAAAACCAAATGAGAATGGAACCTCGGTAGGTCAATTTGGCATAGAAAAAAGCTTGGATAAATACTTAAGTGCTTCTAATGGAGAAGTAGCGTATACAGGTGATCGTAAAGGTGTATCCCTTGATGGTGGAAAAGTTAATGTAAAGGCACCTAAAAATGGAGATAACGCTTATTTAACAATTGATCAACGTGTCCAAAGTTATTTAGAAGACGCGATGAAAGCAGCAAGTAAGCAATATGAGCCAGAAAGTTTAATAGGGATTGTTGCAGATCCAAAAACCGGAAAAATATTAGCGATGTCTACTAAACCTAGTTATGACCCTAATGATCGTCAAATTAAATATTTCTTCAATGACGCAATTGCCAATGCATTTGAACCTGGATCAACAATGAAAATTTTCACGTTAGCGGCAGCTATTAATGAAGGTGTGTACAAAGGGCAAGATTATTATCAGTCCGGGACATATCAAGTCGGAAATAGGAAAATAAAAGATCATAACGGTGGTGCTGGTTGGGGCTCTATCACGTTTGATGAAGGGGTAGAGCGTTCTTCAAACGTAGCGTTTGCAATTTTAGGAGATCAAAAACTTGGTCCAGAACGTTTCCGAAAATATATTCATAGTTTTGGATTAGATGAAAAAACGAACATTGATTTATCAGGTGAAGGATCGAATACAATTTTATTTGATCAGCAAATACAACAAGTGACAACAGCTTTTGGACAAGGTTCCACTGTAACACCAATTCAGCTTGTACAAGCTGCAACGGCCATTGCAAATGATGGGAAAATGATGAAACCTTATGCAATTGATAAAATTGTAGATCCAATAACAGACAAAGTAAAATTAGAACATAAGCCAGAAGAAGTAGGAAAACCTGTTACAAAGGAAACAGCAGCGCAAGTAAGACAGTTATTAGAACGTGTTGTTACATCTCCGAAAGGTACAGGGACAGCTTATAAAATTGATGGATATTCAGTTGGTGGTAAAACAGGGACAGCGCAAATTCCGGATGGAAAAGGCGGCTATATGACAGGAAGACAGAATTATATATTCTCATTCTTAGGTATGGCACCAATGGACGACCCACAACTTGTTGTGTATGTAGCTGTTAAACAGCCGAAATTAAAAGATGATGAGAACGGTGCACAGCCTTTAGCTGATATTTTTAAATATGTAACAAAAAATAGTTTAGAGTATTTAAAGATTAAGCCAAATGAAGTGAAAGATCCGAAAAAACATCTGAAAGAACAACAAACTACTGTTCCAGATGTAACTGGTAAAACGATGGCTGAAGCGGGGAAAGCAATTGATAAAGCAAAACTTCGTCCAATCGTACTAGGTGAAGGGAAAGTACAGCAACAAGTACCAAAAGCAACTGAACAAACATTGAAAGGCGACCGAGTCTTCTTGGTAGGAGATAAGCCTACAATGCCAAATATACAAGGATGGGCACTGCGTGATGTTATGAATTTAGCGAAGACATTACAGCTTAACTTGAAGCCTTCTGGTACAGGATACGTAACAGAGCAAAGTGTGGCGGAAGGAACATTATTACAACCTGGTACAGAATTAGGTGTCACACTCGTACCGCCACTCGAACCACAACAAGAAGCAGAAAAGCCGTAATGGTAAAAGAGAAGAAGTTCTAATTAAATAAGTACAAGCATATATTGGAACAAGCTAGGCGTAAGGGAGGCTTGTTCCGATATGCGTGTATCAAATGTAACAGTTAGAAAACGACTTATTTTTATACTTATATCAGGTATACTTATTTTCACTATTATCGATATTCGTCTTGGATATGTGCAATTTTTTCTTGGGAATATGTTAACGGATCGTGCGAAAGATTCATGGAGTCGTAATATTACTTTTGAACCCGAACGTGGGAAAATTTTAGACCGAAATGGTGTGGAACTTGCCACGAATAAAAGTGCTCCAACTGTCTTTGTTGTACCGAGGCAAATTGAAAAACCAGCAGAGACTGCAGAGAAGTTAGCTGCAGTATTAGGTGTGGAAAAAGATGAGATTTATAAAAGAATTACAAAAAAAGAATCGATTGTAAGGTTAGATAAAGGCGGAAGGAAAATATCACATGACAAAGCGAAAGAAGTACGAGGATTAAGTTTGAAGGGTGTGTATATCGCAGAGGATTCTATCCGGTACTATCCATTTGGAAACTTTTTATCACATGTATTAGGTTTTGCAGGTAGCGATAACCAAGGTCTTATGGGGCTAGAAAAATATTATGATAAAGAGCTAAATGGGGACAAAGGTCATGTTCGTTTTTTTGCAGATGCGAAAGGACAAAGGATGCCTAATGTTGGTGATGATTTCAAAAAGCCAGAAGCCGGTTTGAATTTAGGATTAACAATCGATGCGCGTATTACAAGGATTATGGAAAGAGAAATGAATATTGCGGAGTCAACTTATAATCCAGACGGTATGATTGCAATTGCAATGAATCCTAAAAATGGTGAAATTTTAGGTATGTCTAGTCGGCCGAGTTTTGATCCAGCGGATTTTCAAAGTGTCTCTCCAGAAGTGTATAACAGAAATCTACCTGTGTGGAGTACGTATGAGCCTGGTTCAACATTTAAGATCATTACACTAGCTGCAGCATTGAATGAAAATTTAGTAGACTTAGAGAAGGATACGTTTTATGATGATGGAGCAGCTGAAGTCGGTGGAGCTAGATTGAAATGCTGGAAAGCAGGAGGTCATGGCAGTCAAACGTTTTTAGAAGTCGTTCAAAACTCATGTAACCCGGGATTTATTGAACTTGGTGATCGCCTTGGTAAAGACCGATTATTTAAATACATTCGTAATTTTGGTTTTGGGCAGAAGACTGGGATTGACTTGCAAGGTGAAGGCAGTGGGATTTTATTTAATTTAGATAAAGTTGGTCCAGTAGAGCAAGCGACAACTTCATTCGGCCAAGGGGTTTCTGTTACACCAATTCAACAAGTAGCAGCTGTAGCGGCGGCTGTAAATGGTGGAACATTGTATCAGCCGTATATAGCTAAGGAGTTTATTGATCCGAAAAATAATCAAGTTGTTAGTAAAAAGACACCTGTTGAGAAAAGAAAAGTTATTTCCAAGGAAACTTCAGAAAAAGTTCGTTATGCATTAGAGAATGTTGTAGCGAAAGGTTCTGGTAAAGGTGCTTATATTGATGGATATCGTGTAGGTGGAAAAACGGGTACTGCTCAAAAGGTGAAAGATGGTAAATATTTAGAGAATAATTATATTGTATCTTTTATCGGATTTGCTCCAGCGGATGATCCAGAGATTGTTGTGTATGTTGCTGTTGATAATCCAAAAGGGGTTACACAGTTTGGTGGAGTGGTAGCAGCTCCAATTGTCGGGAATATCCTTCGAGATGCGCTTCCTGTTATGGGAGTGAAACCGAGAAAAGAACAAGTTGAAAAAGAATATAAATGGGGCGATACACCAACTGTGGAAGTTCCGAATTTAATTGGAATGAAAAAGAAAGATTTACAAACACAACTCGTCGATTTGCAGCTTGATATAAGTGGAGATGGAGAGAAAGTAATTAAGCAATCACCAGAAGCGGGAGCTAAAGTAAAAGAAGGCTCAAAAATTAGAATTTACTTCGGGAATTAAAGGTAACATAGTACGTTTTATGGTACAATTGGTGGAAGTGAGTTCTTTATAGAACAGTTACTTAACTTGAGACAATAAGTGTCTCAGTCATAAATAGGCCAGTAGCACTTACCTCCTTATATAGGAGGTAATGTGTTGCTTACTGAAAAAAAGATAAATAAACAATGTAGAGAGGGTTTAGTGAAATGAAGTTGCATACACTTTTATCATGTTTGCATGATTTTCCAGTTGTTCCAAAAGAAAATCCAGAAATCACATCTATAGAAGCTGATTCACGTAAAGTGAAAGAAGGAAGCTTATTTGTATGTATGAAAGGATATACGGTTGATAGCCATGATTTTGCTAAGCAAGCAGCGGCACAAGGAGCGGCTGCTATTGTTGCGGAAAGACCAATTGATGTTGACGTTCCAGTTGTACTTGTGAAAAATACTTTTCGTTCGTTAGCGGTTTTAGCTGATTATTTTTATGGTCAACCGACACACAAGTTACATTTAATCGGAATTACAGGTACAAATGGAAAGACAACAACATCGCATATTATGGATGAGATTATGCGAGCACATGGTCATAAAACAGGGCTAATTGGAACGATTAATATGAAAATCGGTGATGAAACATTTGAGGTGAAAAATACAACACCAGATGCACTAACACTTCAACAGACGTTTTCAAAAATGGTTGAACAAGGTGTGGACAGCACGGTAATGGAAGTTTCGTCACATGCGTTAGATCTTGGTCGTGTACACGGATGTGATTACGATGTAGCGGTGTTTACGAACTTAACACAAGATCATTTAGACTATCATAAAACGATGGAAGAATATAAACATGCAAAAGGGTTACTATTTGCACAGCTTGGCAATAGTTATAATCATAATCGTGAAAAGTACGCTGTGCTGAATAGCGATGATAATGTAACAGAAGAGTATATGAGAAGTACTGCAGCAACTGTTGTAACATATGGTATTGATACAACAAGTGACATTATGGCAAAAAATATCGTTATGACGAGTGGCGGAACTACATTTACCCTTGTCACACCGTATGAAAGTGTAAATGTTACGATGAAATTAATAGGTAAATTTAATGTATATAACGTACTTGCAGCAACAGCAGCAGGGCTTGTTTCGGGTGTGAAATTAGAAACAATCATTGCTGTTATAAAGGAACTAGCTGGGGTTCCAGGGCGTTTTGAAGTTGTTGATGGAGGACAAAATTATACAGTTATTGTTGATTACGCACATACGCCGGATAGTTTAGAAAATGTATTAAAAACTGCAAAACAATTTGCAAAAGGTGATGTGTATTGTATCGTTGGTTGTGGTGGCGATAGGGACCGAACGAAGAGACCGATAATGGCAAGTGTTGCAACAAAATATGCAACTCATGCAATTTACACATCAGATAATCCAAGAAGTGAAGATCCAGCGGCTATTTTAGATGATATGGTACATGGTGCAAGTGGAAATAATTATGAAGTGATTATTGATAGAAAAGAAGCGATACACCATGCAATCACTAAAGTGAAAGCAGATGATATCATTATTATTGCTGGTAAGGGTCATGAAACGTATCAAATTATTGGTAAAGAAGTTCATCATTTTGATGATCGAGAAGTTGCGAAAGAAGCAATTACAGGGCGTTTAAACAACGAAGAGTAACAACGTGAGAGGAGGACTACATGTGCTTGAGCAAGGTTTATTAGTAACGGCTGGGGTAGCATTCTTAATTTCTGTTGCCCTTTCGCCATTGTTTATTCCATTTTTAAGAAAATTAAAGTTCGGACAGAGTATTCGTGATGAGGGACCAAAGTCACATCAAAAAAAATCAGGGACACCGACAATGGGTGGTATCGTCATATACGTATCTATGATGGTAACTTCACTTATTATGGCGATTAAGTTTAATTATTTAGGTGCAGAGGTTTCGTTATTACTATTAGTGACGTTTGGTTACGGATTAATCGGATTTTTAGATGACTACATAAAGGTAGTTAAGAAGAGAAATCTTGGTTTAACATCAAAACAAAAATTAGTAGGGCAGCTTGTTATTGCTATTGCATTCTTTTTAATTGGAAAAGGGCAAGCGTTCCACACATACATCATGATTCCGGGAACGGATGTTAAGTTTGAATTAGGTTGGGCGTATTTTGTACTTGTACTATTTATGCTTATTGGTGGATCAAATGCAGTTAACTTAACTGACGGTTTAGATGGTTTATTATCAGGAACAGCTGCTATTGCATTTGGAGCATTTAGTATTATTGCTGTGGCACAAGAGCAATTTGGAGTAGCGATATTCTGTATGGCAGTGGTAGGAGCTGTACTTGGATTTTTAGTATTCAATGCGAATCCAGCAAAAGTGTTTATGGGAGATACAGGTTCATTAGCTTTAGGTGGAGCCATTGCAGCTGTAGCGATTTTATTAAAACAAGAATTGCTACTTGTAATTATTGGCGGAGTATTCGTCATGGAAACTTTATCGGTTATTATTCAGGTCATTTCATTTAAAACAACAGGAAAACGTGTCTTTAAAATGAGTCCATTACACCATCATTATGAATTATGTGGTTGGTCAGAGTGGCGTGTTGTTGTGACGTTTTGGTCTGCAGGATTTTTATTAGCTGTGTTAGGAATTTATATCGGGGTGTGGATGTAATTGAAAACTGTAACTGAATTTCAAAATAAGAATATTCTTGTATTAGGCATTGCAAAAAGTGGTTATGCAGCAGCTACATTGTTACAAAAGTTAGGGGCGAATGTCATTGTAAATGACGGAAAGCCTTTAGCAGACAATGTACTTGCTGCAGAATTACAAGCAAAAGGAATGGACGTTGTATGCGGTGGCCATCCTTTAGAATTATTAGAGAGAAATATTTCTCTTGTCGTTAAAAATCCAGGAATCCCGTATTCTAATCCAATATTAGTTGCTGCGAAAGAAAAGCAAATTCCAATTGTTACGGAAGTTGAATTAGCATATCGTATTTCAAAAGCGCCATTTGTTGGAATTACAGGATCTAATGGTAAAACGACGACAACAATGCTGACATTTGAAATGTTAAAAGAAGGACAAAAGCATCCTGTTATTGCAGGGAATATAGGAACTGTAGCTTGTGAAGTAGCACAGGATGCAAAAGAAAATGAAGTTGTAGTTACAGAACTTTCATCGTTCCAATTGATGGGAGTAGAATCGTTCCAACCTAAAATTGCAGCGTTCTTAAACTTATTTGAAGCCCACTTAGATTATCATGGGACGAAGAAGGAATATGGTTTAGCAAAAGCAAATGTTTTTAAAAACCAAACAGAAAACGATTATAGTGTAATAAACGCGGATGATGCAGATGTGATGGCTTTATCTGCGGATACTAAAGGTCAAAAAATCTTGTTTTCGACAACGAAAGAAATTGAAGATGGCGCGTGTATAAAAGATAACGCTCTTTATTTCAAAGGTGAAAAAGTTGTTGAAGTAAGCGATATCGTTTTACCTGGTCAACATAATCTAGAAAATATTTTAGCTGCGATGAGTATTGCGAAATTATTAGGTACTTCTAATGAAGCAATTACGGTCGTGTTAAAACGTTTTACGGGTGTAAAACATCGTTTAGAATATGTAACAACGATTAACAACCGTAAGTTTTATAATGACTCAAAAGCAACGAATATGTTAGCGACTGAGAAAGCACTATCTGCGTTTACACAACCGATTGTGTTACTAGCAGGTGGGCTTGACCGCGGAAATGAATTCGATGATTTAATTCCGTATTTCAAAAATGTAAAAGCGATTGTAACATTTGGACAAACAGCTCCCAAACTAGTAAGAGCGGCAGAAAAAGCGGGATTAGATATAATTGAAAGTGTCGATACTTTAGATGAAGCAGTGGTGAAAGCTTATGCTCATTCTAAAGAAGGTGATGTTGTTCTTCTTTCTCCAGCGTGTGCAAGCTGGGATCAATTTAAAACATTTGAAGAAAGAGGAGACATTTTTATACAAGCTGTGCATAAACTTATATAAAGTAAATCAAAACATCAGTAGGCTAACACCTACTGATGTTTTGTTACATAGGGCAAAAGGTTCTGCCTAAAGAGGTGGTGTTTGTGGGTAATGAAGAAAACGCCTGATTTTATGCTCATCATCGTAACACTTTCATTGTTGACAATCGGAATGATTATGGTTTATAGTGCGAGTGCAGTTTGGGCCTCTTATAAAATGGGGGACTCATTCTTTTTTGCAAAAAGACAATTACTGTTTGCGGGTCTTGGTGTAGTAGCTATGTTTTTTATTATGAAAATTGATTATTGGGTGTGGCGTACGTATTCAAAAGTAATTTTGCTAGTTTGCTTCATTCTTCTTATTCTCGTTCTTATTCCTGGGGTAGGTCTTGTTCGAGGAGGAGCACGAAGTTGGATTGGGATCGGAGCATTTTCGATTCAACCGTCAGAATTTATGAAGTTTGCGATGATTATTTTCTTGGCAAAGTTTTTAGCGGAACGGCAAAAATTGATTACATCTTTTAAACGTGGTTTATTACCGGCTCTTAGTTTTGTGTTTCTTGCTTTTGGGATGATTATGTTACAGCCAGACCTTGGGACAGGAACGGTAATGGTTGGGACATGTATCATTATGATATTTATTTCGGGAGCGAGGGTCTTTCACTTTGCAATGTTTGGTTTGATTGGTGTAGCAGGATTTGTAGGGTTAATTGCATCAGCACCGTATCGAATGAAACGCATTACATCATATTTAGATCCGTGGTCAGATCCGCTTGGAAGTGGATTTCAAATTATCCAATCATTACTCGCAATTGGACCTGGTGGATTATTTGGGCTTGGACTTGGACAAAGTAGACAAAAATTTCTTTATTTACCTGAACCACAAACTGACTTTATATTTGCGATCTTATCCGAGGAATTAGGTTTTATTGGTGGTTCATTTGTGTTATTATTATTTAGTCTATTATTATGGCGCGGGATTCGTATCGCATTAGGAGCGCCAGATTTATATGGTACGTTTTTAGCAGTAGGTATTGTGGCGATGATTGCGATTCAAGTAATGATTAATGTTGGTGTTGTAACAGGACTGATGCCTGTTACGGGTATTACCTTGCCGTTTTTAAGTTATGGTGGATCAAGTTTGACATTAATGTTAATGGCAGTAGGTGTATTATTAAATATAAGTCGCCATTCTCGCTACTAAACCCTGTTTATAAGACAGGGTTTTTCGTATGTGTGTAAAAATGCAATATGTATATAGAAATAAATATAATGGAAATAAGAAAAGAGAAGCGGAGGAGTTAGTAGTGCGTGTATTAGTGAGTGGTGGGGGTACTGGTGGTCATATTTATCCAGCTCTTGCTTTAATTAGAGAAATAAAAAAGTTAAATCCAGAAGCAAGATTTTTATATATTGGTACGGAAAATGGACTAGAGAGCACAATCGTTCCAAAAGCAGGTATACCATTTCAATCTATTGTTATAAGTGGATTTAAACGAAAAATATCATTAGATAATGTGAAAACAGTAATGCGTTTTCTAAAAGGTGTACAGGATAGTAAACGATATATTCGTCGTTTTAATCCGGATATCGTAATTGGAACGGGTGGATATGTATGTGGACCAGTTGTATACGCTGCAGCCAAATTAGGTATTCCAACTATTGTACATGAACAAAATAGTGTACCAGGTGTAACGAACAAATTTTTAAGTCGTTATGTTGATAAAGTTGCTGTTTGTTTTGAAGCAGCTACAGAGCATTTTCCAGAGTCAAAAGTGGTAATGACAGGTAATCCGCGAGCATCAGAGGTAATGGATCAAAATGGAATGAAAGGGAAACGTTCAGTTGGGCTTTCTCTTCCTAAAAAGTCTGTACTTATATTTGGTGGAAGTCGTGGAGCTAGACCGATTAACGATGCCTTCGTTGAAGCAATTGAACAGTTTGGGAACAAAAGCTACGAAATACTATATGTAACAGGTGAAGTACATTATGACAAAGTGATGGAAGCCGTGAAGCAAAAAGGGAACCCGAACAATGTTATTATTAAGCCGTTCATTCATAATATGCCAGAGGTACTAACTGGTGTAGACCTTGTTGTTTCAAGGGCTGGGGCAACAACACTTGCAGAATTAACAGCGTTAGGAAAACCAAGTGTGTTAATACCGAGTCCGTACGTAACAAATAATCATCAGGAAAAGAATGCACGTTCAGTTGTTGATAAAGGAGCGGCAAAAATGTTACTTGAAAAAGATTTAACAGCTGAAACGCTTATTCGTGATATTGATGAGATTTTATTGGATGCACAAACATTACAAAATATGAAGCTAGCTGCTAAGCAACTAGGTATTCCAGATGCAGCAAATAAGCTGTATGAAGTAATGAATAAGCTTGTAAAAAAATAAAGTGAGGCTTTAATCAGTGGGGAGTGATTCTTTCTCGTTGATTATTACCTTTCACTAATCGGATGTTTACTGGCATCCCGATTCTCGCCTAACTTCTTTGTTACCGCCGAATTTTGATTTAGGAGCTGTACTGCCCGTAAATAGAGGGATAACGTTAGGTGAACGCCCTGCATATTATTGTCATAAGGAGACTTAATATGGGGGAGATTGTCTATGGAACAATTAGTAAATGAGCTTATAGAAGCAGACGTTGGTCGTGTTTTAGTTAATGAGTCGTTAGCACGTTATACAACTATGAAAATAGGTGGACCAGCGGATATTTTAATTGTGCCAAAGCATGTAGCCGGTATTGAAAAAACATTACAGTTAGTAAAGCAATACAAAACGAAGTGGACTGTAATTGGGCGCGGTTCAAACCTTCTTGTATCTGATCAAGGCATAGAAGGTGTTGTTATTCGTTTAGGAGAAGGATTAGATCACTTAGAGGTCGAAAAACATAAGGTAAGAGTTGGTAGTGGATATTCTCTTATTAAATTGTCAACTTTACTTAGTCGTCAAGGGTTAGCTGGATTGGAGTTTGCAAGCGGTATTCCAGGAAGTGTCGGTGGTGCAGTATATATGAATGCAGGTGCACATAAATCGGATATATCGAGTGTATTATCGAAGGCTCTCATTCTGTTTGAAGACGGTACAATTGACTGGTTAATGAATAAAGAACTGGAGTTTTCTTATCGGGCATCTGTATTGCAAACGAAACGTCCTGGTATTGTTTTAGAGGCGGAGTTTCAATTACAGGCGGGAAAACGTGAAGAAATTGTACGTAGCATGCAAAATAATAAAGATTACCGCCGTGAAACGCAACCATGGAATCACCCGTGTGCAGGAAGTGTATTTCGGAATCCAATCCCACATTTTGCAGGAGATTTAGTAGAAAAAGCAGGGCTTCGTGGTTATAGGATTGGTGGAGCTCAAATTTCTGAAATGCATGGCAATTTTATTGTTAATACCGGGGGAGCTTCAGCGCAAGATGTATTGTCCTTAATTGAATTAATAAAACATACAATTAAGGATAAATTTGATGTAGATATGCATACAGAAGTAGAAATCATTGGAAGATAACGGTTATTCGTTCCGCTCATTATCATTTATGTTATAATAAGAAGATAAGAACGGCATGAGGAACATGCCGTTCTTTATGTTACATAGGGGGATCGTACATGAATAATAGTAAAGTGATTAAACTACAAGATCGTGTACCAAAATTGAAAAATCAAAAGAAAAAAAACAAAAAAAATGTTAATCATCGATTGATTTTATACATATCAATTTTATTTTTATTAGTGCTCTTTTTAATTTATTTTCGGTCTCCGCTTAGTAATATAAAAAAGATTAGTGTGTTTGGAAATCACTATATGACGGATGAGCAAGTAATGAAGGATTCAGGCGTGACATATGATACAAGTTATTTCCGAGTGACAGCACATAAAGCTGAAGAAAACTTAACGAAGCGAAAAGAAATTAAAGCAGTAAATGTAAAAAAACGTTTTCCAAACAAGATTGATATTCATATCGAAGAATATTTAACGATTGGTTATATAAATAAAGAGGGAAAATTACAACCGTTATTAGAAAATGGAAAAACGCTTGACGTACTACCTAATGGAAAACTTCCTGTTGCAGCACCGATTTTCGAACCTTTTAAAGAAGAGAAAATGAAGGAGTTAATCGCTGAACTAGAAAAATTAACACCAGCTATTTTAAAATCTATTTCGGAGATTCGCTATTCACCAACGAATGCGAATGAAGATCATCTTACTTTATATATGAATGAAGGTTATGAAGTGAGCACTACGATTCAAAATTTTGCAAAACGTATGGAAGCCTATCCGCTTATTTTAAAAACAATTGAGCCAGGTAAGAAGGTATTAATTGACTTAGAAGTAGGTGCATATACGAAAGAATTAGGTGCGGAAGAAAAAAAAGAATAGAATGGTAGTTTTCGTTGATTATAGCAGAAAAAACGAAACGAATGTTCTATTATATGTATACGAATTTAGAAGAATGGTTCATTTGATGAAAAATATGTAAAAATTCTTAGATTCATACTAGTATTGGTACAAGTTTCACTTTTCTATGAGTACATCTTAGTGTAGACTTATACTTGGCGGTAAACTTTACACTCGAAATAGAATTATTTCAAGATAAGCAGTTATTCATAGTTTACTGCGATATTCTTAATTGAATGCTAAATAAAAATAAGAAAAATATAGGGTTAAAAAAGGGAAACGTATAAAGACGTTGAATATTTTTCTTATAAATAGTAAAGTTGCGATTGTTGTTCCATATATTGAGTTGTATGGTATAAATAAAGAAGGAGGTGCCAAAGAATGAACAGCAATGAAATATATGTTAGTCTTGACATCGGTACATCCAATGTTAAAGTCATCATTGGTGAAATGGTTAATGACAGCTTAAACATTATTGGTGTTGGAAATGTAAAATCAAATGGTTTAAAGAAGGGATCGATAGTTGATATAGACGAGACTGTTCGATCAATTAAAAAAGCAATTGAACAAGCTGAGCGCATGGTGGGAATCCACATTGAGCAAGTTGTAGTAGGTGTCAATGCAAACCAGGTACAGCTACTTCCTTGTCACGGAGTAGTCGCTGTTTCAAATGAAGATCGTGAAATCGGGAATGAAGATGTCTTACGCGTTCTAGATGCAGCACAAGTTGTGTCAATTGCTCCAGAACGTGAGTTTATTGATGTGGTACCTCGACAGTTCATCGTAGACGGTCTTGACGAGATTAACGATCCACGCGGGATGATCGGTGTAAGATTAGAAATGGAAGGTACACTTATTACAGGCTCGAGAACTTTACTACATAACCTACTTCGTTGTGTAGAAAAAGCAGGTCTTGAAATTGTTGATATTTGTCTTCAACCTTTAGCGGCTGCAACAGTTGCTATATCTTCAGATGAAAAAAATAGAGGAGTAGCCCTTGTTGATATGGGGGGAGGATCTACAACTTTATCTATTTTTAAAGATGGAGAGTTACAAGCGACGAGCGTATTACCATTAGGTGGAGACCATATAACGAAGGATATTGCGATTGGGTTGAAAACTTCAACAGAAAATGCAGATCAAATTAAGTTGAAATATGGACATGCTTTTTATGATACAGCATCTGAAGAAGAGATGTTTACGGTTCCTATTATGGGAAGTGATCAAACAGAACAATATTCTCAGTTGGAATTATCGGATATAATAGAGGCTCGTGTAGAGGAAATTTTAATGTTTGTTCAAGATGAAGTGCGTAAGTTAGGAGTAAAGCAAGTGGCTTCTGGTTATGTACTAACTGGTGGAATTGCTTCTATGCCAGGTGTTCTTGACCTTGCATATGATATTTTACATGAAAATGTTCGTGTAGCAACTCCTGATTATATTGGTGTGCGTGAGCCCCAATATACAAGTGGAGTTGGATTAATTAAACATTCTTATCAAAAAGCTAAATTACGTGGGAAAAATGTGCAGGAAAAGCAAGAGCATTTTGAACCAGTACCAGCACCAGCACCAACGCCGGTACAACAGCAACCTGCAAAACAAAAAACTCGTAATCAAAACAATAATAATCAAAATGATGACCGCATGATGTCAAAAGTAAAACGTGTATTCCGTTATTTATGGGATTAAAATTGGACACGAAAAATGAGGTTCTAGGGGGATTTCGACATGTTAGAGTTTGATACTACTCAAGATCAATTAGCGAATATAAAAGTTATCGGTGTCGGCGGTGGCGGAAACAATGCTGTAAACCGTATGATTGAACACGGTGTACAAGGTGTAGACTTTATCGCTGTGAACACTGATGCACAAGCATTAAATCTATCAAAAGCTGAAACGAAAATGCAAATTGGTGGAAAATTAACGCGTGGACTTGGTGCAGGCGCAAACCCTGAAGTAGGGAAAAAAGCTGCAGAAGAAAGTAAAGAACAGATCCAAGAAGCACTTCGTGGTGCGGATATGGTCTTCGTAACTGCCGGTATGGGCGGTGGAACTGGAACTGGTGCAGCTCCAGTTGTTGCTCAAGTTGCAAAAGAATTAGGTGCTTTAACAGTTGGTGTTGTAACACGTCCATTTACTTTTGAAGGACGTAAGCGTGCGACGCAAGCAGCATCTGGTATTGCAGCATTTAAAGAAAATGTAGATACTCTTATTGTAATTCCAAATGATCGCTTATTAGAGATTGTTGATAAAAATACGCCAATGTTAGAAGCATTCCGTGAAGCTGATAACGTATTACGTCAAGGTGTTCAAGGTATTTCGGATTTAATTGCAACACCAGGTTTAATTAACTTAGACTTTGCAGACGTAAAGACAATTATGTCTAATAGAGGTTCTGCTTTAATGGGTATTGGTTCTGGTAACGGGGAAAATCGTGCTGCAGAAGCTGCGAAAAAAGCGATTTCTAGTCCATTACTAGAAACATCTATTGATGGAGCTCAAGGTGTTATCATGAACATTACGGGTGGCGCTAACTTAAGCTTATATGAAGTACAAGAAGCGGCAGATATCGTAGCTTCAGCTTCAGATCCAGAAGTAAATATGATCTTCGGTTCTGTTATTAACGAAGGATTAAAAGATGATATCGTTGTAACTGTAATTGCAACTGGTTTTGATGATAGCATTGCAACTCAACCACCAAAACCAATTATTCGTCCGAATGCGAACCACACGCAACAACAGCAACAACCAGTAGCTCAACCTTCAAAACAACGTGAAGTAAAACGTGAAATGAAGCGTGAAGAGCCAGTTGTACATGAGCGTCATTCAGATTCAGATGATATCGATATTCCAGCATTTTTACGTAACCGTCGTAGACGATAAAAAAAGGAGCCTTCATGCTCCTTTTTTGTTTTTTAAATGGAAAAGACCTGCTAAGCAGGTCTTTTTTTATTTCGTATATTTCAATATATTTTGTTGGTGAAAATAAGAGTATATCATTCTATGAATTTGTACTTTTATTTTTTACCGACAGATTATGTCTAGAAATCACAAAATAACAAAAAAACACCTCCGCAAATTGACACACTTTCCTATTGGATATGCATTATACTAGTCTCAACTTGAAAAAAGAGGTGAATTGTTTGGTTGTTTACGCCGACGTTGTTTGGTTGTTAAACGCCTGCATTGATTTTCTTTTGCTTTTATTAACAGCTACCGTGTTAAAAAAGAAGATCAAGAGATGGAGGCTTGTGTTAGGGGCATTTATAGGTTCAACTATTGTTATTTTTGCCTTTACTCCTTTTGCTTCTATGATGACACATCCAATTATGAAACTACTGTACTCGTTACTTATTGTGTATACAGCATTTGGGTTTACAACATTTAGAAATTATGCACAAACTGTTTTTACTTTTTACTTTGTAACCTTTATGGTTGGCGGAGGATTAATTGGAACTCATTTCTTTTTGCAAACGAATGAAATGGTAAATGGATTGGTTCAATCTCAGTCAATTTCTTACGGCGATCCAATTAGTTGGTTATTTGTTATTTTTGGTTTTCCGGTAATTTATTATTTTTCTAAAAAGCGTATTGAAAGCGTAGAGGTCACGAAAATACACTATGACCAAATTGTGAAAGTAAAAATTCAATTAGCCGAAGAAGAACTAGAACTGGCAGGTCTTATTGACAATGGGAACCAACTTTACGACCCATTAACAAAAACACCCGTTATGATTATGCATGTTTCATCATTAGAACATTGCTTACCATCTTGGTTAACAGAACAAATTTATTCCAAAACAGAAATTCCTCAAATACCAGAAAATGATTCTGGTTGGGCGACAAAATTACGTTTAATTCCTTTCCGTGCAGTAGGAGTAGAAAGTCAATTTTTGTGGGCAATTAAGCCTGACAGTGTGCAAGTTGATCATGAAGGTAGTTCTATTGTTGTAAACAAAGTATTAATTGGATTAAATACACAACAACTGTCTACTAATGGAGAGTATCAATGTATTGTGCATCCAAAAATGTTGATTTCACAAAAAATGGTGATCGCTTAATAATGAGAGGCGGGATAATATGATGAAATTAAAATTTTATTTAGTATACCTTTGGTATAAAGTATTGCTGAAATTAGGAATTAAGACCGATGAAATTTATTATATTGGTGGAAGTGAAGCGTTGCCACCACCGTTAACGAAAGAAGAAGAGGAAGTTCTTTTGAATAAATTACCAAAAGGAGATCAGGCAGCAAGGTCATTACTTATTGAACGCAACTTAAGGCTCGTTGTATATATAGCAAGAAAGTTTGAAAATACAGGGATAAATATTGAAGATTTAATTAGTATAGGAACAATCGGCCTTATTAAAGCGGTAAATACATTTAATCCAGAAAAGAAAATAAAATTAGCAACATATGCATCGCGTTGTATAGAAAATGAAATTTTAATGCATTTACGTCGGAATAACAAAAATCGTTCGGAAGTTTCTTTTGATGAACCCCTAAACATTGATTGGGATGGGAATGAACTATTGTTGTCTGACGTGTTAGGTACAGATGATGATATTATTACCAAAGATTTAGAAGCTACTGTAGATCGTCACCTTTTAATGAAAGCATTACACCAATTAAATGATCGTGAAAAACAAATTATGGAACTTCGGTTTGGGCTTGCTGGAGGAGAGGAAAAGACGCAAAAAGATGTGGCGGATATGCTTGGGATTTCACAGTCATACATTTCGCGTTTAGAAAAAAGAATTATAAAAAGATTACGAAAAGAATTTAATAAAATGGTGTGAAGAATAAGACCAGCCGTTATGTAGGCTGGTCTTATTCTATTTAGTTGTATTAGGAAAGATAATTTAAATAAAAAATCGTGAAAAAACCATATGCATAAAATCCCCTTCAAAGGAAATACTTTACACTGTACAGCAACTCCCGATAGGAGGGAACACTTTGACGAGAAACAAAGTAGAAATTTGCGGTGTTGATACAGCTAAACTTCCAGTATTAAAAAATGAAGAGATGCGTAAATTATTTCGTGAAATGCAAAGTGGAGAGATAAGCGCAAGAGAAAAATTAGTGAATGGAAACTTACGTCTTGTACTGAGCGTCATCCAAAGATTTAATAACAGAGGAGAATATGTTGACGATTTATTCCAAGTTGGTTGCATCGGACTTATGAAATCAATTGATAATTTTGATTTAGGCCAAAATGTAAAATTTTCAACGTATGCTGTGCCGATGATTATTGGGGAAATACGCAGATATTTGCGTGATAATAATCCGATTCGCGTATCGCGCTCATTGCGAGATATTGCGTATAAAGCTTTGCAAGTAAGAGAGAAGTTAATTGCAGAAAATTCAAAAGAACCAACAGCAATGGATATTGCAAAAGTGCTAGAAGTAACTCATGAAGAGATAGTATTTGCTTTAGATGCGATTCAAGATCCAGTTTCATTATTTGAACCGATTTATAATGATGGAGGAGATCCTATCTTTGTTATGGATCAGTTAAGTGATGAAAAACAAAAGGACGAGCAGTGGGTTGAAGAACTAGCATTGAAAGAAGGAATGAAGCGTTTAAATGATCGAGAGAAAATGATTATTAGAAAACGTTTCTTCCAAGGAAAGACACAGATGGAAGTTGCAGAAGAAATTGGGATTTCCCAAGCGCAAGTATCACGTTTAGAGAAGTCAGCCATTAAACAAATGAATAAAACGATTCAAGGATAAGGTCTCACCAATTATGGTGAGACCTTTTTATATGTAATATGGTTTGTGCTCATAGTAGGGGATTAGTGTTCATATAATGAAACTAGCATGGTGTTTCGTATAGGTGGCTTCCTGTAAATATGAGAAACAGCTTCCAATTCGTCATATAAGGGGGAGAGGGTAAAAATGGTGATACGAATTTCAGAGTTACAGATGAAGGATGTTATAAATATTTCAGATGGAAAAAGGATTGGGAATATTGGAGATATTGAAATTGATATGAACACAGGGCAAGTTTGTTCTGTTATTATTTCCAAACAGACACGTATGCTAGGTATTTTTGGAAAAGATGTTGAGATTGTAATTCCTTGGAAGGAAATTGTGAAAATTGGGGAGGATGTCATACTTGTAAGAGTAGATCCTGTTAATACTGTAACAGAATCAATACAAACACCGACAATTTCATAAAGAATATTACAAATTCCTCTTTTTTTTCTGTTAGGATTATGAAAAAATAAAAGTATGGTAAAATAGACAGGAAGTACCATGCTTTTTTCTGTTATTTTAATTAAAAGGAGCCGCTTTATTATGAGAGAACCATTTAAATATGTGGACGGTATACTGTATTTACAAGCGTGGAAAGAACTTGGAAACATTACTGCTGGATTTACGACAAAAGATGGTGGGATAAGTACGGGCTCCTTTCATGCGATGAATTTAGGATTACATGTGAATGATATCGTGGAGAACGTTCATGAAAACAGACGCATTTTAGCAAATAAGTTACAAAAACCATTAGAAAACTGGATTTGCTCTGAACAAGTTCATGATCATCATGTTGAAAAAGTAGGGCAACAGGAAAAAGGAAGTGGCGTTTATTCATATGAGGACGGCATTTCAAAAACAGATGGCATTTATACGAGTAATGAAGATGTTCTGTTAACGTCTTGTTACGCGGATTGTGTTCCGCTCTATTTTTATGCACCATCACATGGTATGATAGGACTTGCGCATGCTGGATGGAAAGGCACTGTACAAGAGATTGCAAAGGAAATGATTCAAAAGTGGAATGCAGAAGGTATTTCAAGTGATGAAATTCATGTTGCAATTGGACCGTCGATTGGATCTTGTTGTTATGTTGTGGATGATCGTGTATTAACAGCAGCACAGAAAGTAATTAACGGTGCTGTTCCTCATCAAAAAATTTCTGACGGGCAGTACGCAATTAATTTAAAAGAAATTAATCGTATATTATGTGTACAAGCAGGCATAAAAGAAGAGCATATTGTAATGTCATCTCTTTGTACAAGCTGTGAAGAGCAACTATTTTTCTCTCATCGTCGTGATCAAGGTAAGACAGGAAGAATGTTGAGTTTCATAGGTTTTAAGGAGGAAGGAAGCAAGTGACAGTACAAGAAAATTTAGTAATTGTAAACGAAGCTATTAAAGAATCTTGCGTTCGAGCTGGACGTTCGTTGCAAGATATTAAACTTGTTGCAGTGACAAAAACTGTAGGGATTGAAAAAACAAACGAAGTAATTGAAACTGGAATTATCGATTTAGGTGAAAATAGAAATGAAGGTTTCTTACAGAAATATGAGCATTTCGGTTCAAAAGTTAATTGGCACTTTATTGGCTCATTACAAACGAGAAAAGTAAAAGAAATCATTAATGAAATTGATTATTTACATTCGTTAGATCGTCTTTCCCTGGCGAAAGAAATTCAGAAACGTGCTGATAAGAAAGTGAAATGCTTTATTCAAGTGAAAACCTCATCTGAAGAATCGAAGCAAGGATTAGCAATAGAAGAGGTTGTTTCTTTTATTCAAAGTTTGCAAGAATTCGATAAAATTGAAGTGGTTGGACTAATGACGATGGCTCCATTTACAGAAGAAGAGGAAGAAATCAGACGCTGTTTTAAGGAATTACGTATGTTGCAAACAAAGGTGCAGGAGCTAGAGTTATTACATGCGCCATGTAAAGAATTATCAATGGGAATGTCCAACGATTACACGATTGCAATTGAAGAAGGGGCTACATATATTCGTTTGGGAACGATTTTAGTAGGAAAAGCGTAAAAGGAAGGAGAATCTTATTATGAGTTGGTCAAAAGTAAAATACTTCTTTTTTGATACACCGGAAGAAAAAGAAGCAGCTCAATATGGTTATGAAAAGGAGCAAACAGACATGAAAAAGCAGCAAGATCCACCAGAACAACAAGATGTTACGTTTCCGAAAGCGCAACCGAAGCAAAATGTTGTGAGTATTGAAACAGCAAAACAATCTTCAAAAGTTGTTTTATTAGAACCACGCACATATTCGGAAGCACAAGGGATTGCGGACCACTTAAAAGGTAGACGAGCTGTTGTAATTAATTTGCAGAGAATGTCTACTGATCAAGCGGTACGTATCGTTGACTTTTTAAGTGGTACTGTATACGCTATAGGCGGGGACATTCAAAAAATAGGACCGAAAACATTTATGTGTACACCTGAAAATGTTGATATTGTTGGTGCAATTTCAGAGTTATTCGGTGAAGAAGAAGAAACAAATATAAAGAGGTGGTAATACGCCATGACAACAGTTTTAATGGTGTTAAGTTCTGCTATCGAGATTTACTCGTGGGCACTGATTATTTACATTCTCCTATCATGGTTTCCTGGTGCAAAGGAATCATCTTTTGGAGAGTTCTTGGCGCGAATTTGTGAACCGTATTTAGAACCATTCCGCAGATTTATTCCGCCGCTTGGTATGATTGATATTTCTCCACTCGTTGCGATTTTTGCGTTAAAACTTGCTAAAAGTGGTTTGTTCAGTTTGTTCAGCTATTTCTTATAGTAAGAGGTTAAATACATGAGCATTTACGAACATTTTAGGCCTGATGAAGAGGTCTTTGTAGATAAAGTGCTGGAGTGGAAGCGAACAGCGGAGTACCATCAAGTGAAATTAACAGATTTCCTTGATCCAAGACAGCAACAAATTGTTTCTATGGCAATTGGACAAGGAGATGTTGCTGTGCAATTTGGTGGTGCAACGCCTAATGCAGAGCGTAAAAGAGCACTCATTTATCCAGACTATCTAGAATTAAATGAAGAAGAATTTCAAGTAGAAGTATTAGAAATTGACTATCCTTCCAAGTTTTATACGCTAGAACATAGGCAAATATTAGGTACATTTATGTCTCTTGGTTTAACGAGAGAAAAATGTGGTGATATTTTGCTGCAAGAAAATCGTGCCCAAATTGTAGTTGCGAAAGAAATCGTATCGTACATTGAGATGAACTTACAAGCAATAGGAAAAGTAAAAGTCTCCTTATCAGCAGTACAAGGAGAACAAATTCTACAAATACATGAAACGTGGGGGGAGAAATCTGGAACGGTTTCTTCACTTCGTTTAGATGTTATGTTAGCTGAAATGTTACATTTATCTAGACAGAAAGTACAACCTTTCATAAAAAATGGTTTAGTAAAAGTCAATTGGAAAACAGTGGAGCAAACTTCTTATGAATGTTATCCAGGAGACGTTTTTTCTGTTAGAGGATATGGCCGAAGTAAATTATTTTCTGTAGAAGGTAGAACAAAACGCGACAAATGGAGAATTTTGTATGGTATACTAAAATGATTGGTTTTTTAGAAGGAAATCCTCCTATTTTGTCGAAGAAAAGATATAATTGAAAGAGGAAATTTAGATAACTACTTGGAGGTGGCGTTGTGCCGTTAACACCATTAGATATTCATAACAAAGAATTTGGTCGCGGATTCCGTGGCTATGATGAAGATCAAGTAAATGAGTTTCTTGATCAAATTATCAAAGATTATGAATTGGTCATTCGTGAGAAAAAAGCTTTAGAAGAAAAAGTTGCGCAGTTAGAAGGGAAGTTAGATCATTTCTCTAATATTGAAGATACGTTAAACAAATCTATCGTTGTTGCGCAAGAAGCAGCGGAAGAAGTAAAACGTAATGCGCAAAAAGAAGCGAAATTAATTGTGCGTGAAGCTGAAAAGAATGCTGATCGTATTATTAACGAAGCATTAGTAAAATCAAGAAAAGTTGCTTTTGATATTGAAGAGCTAAAGAAACAAGCGAAAGTATTCCGAACTCGTTTCCGTATGTTATTAGAAACACAGCTTGAAATGTTAAACAACGATGATTGGGATAAACTAATTGAGTTAGAAGACGAAGTAGATGAACTGTTGAAAAAAGAAGAAACAGTGTAAGCTTGACGTTTTTCTCATTATTACATATAATTTTAAACAACATATTTATTAAGAAAAACGAAGATAGGGATAAGTACCTTTTCAAACCTTATATAGCGAACTGAGGATGGTGTAAGCTCAGGATAAGGAGATAGTGGGAATATCACCCTGGAGTTCCGCGCTGAATAAATAGAGTAAGCGTAGGCGTGTATTCGCGTTAAGAATATAAAGAGGATTCTATACATATGTATATGATCTACTAGGGTGGTACCGCGGGAGACTTTCTCGTCCCTTTTTGGGATGAGAAAGTCTCTTTTTTATTCCGTTTTTTAAGTATTTCTTTTATACATGTAAGGAGGAATTGAGCATGGAGTACAAAAATACATTACTGATGCCGAAAACAGAGTTCCCAATGCGTGGGAACTTACCAAAACGTGAGCCTGCAATGCAAGAAAAATGGGCTGAAATGAATATTTACGAAAAAGTACAAGAACATACAAAAGGTCGTCCTTTATTTGTATTGCATGATGGACCTCCATATGCGAATGGTGACATTCATATGGGACATGCATTAAATAAAGTATTAAAAGACTTTATTGTTCGTTATAAATCAATGACTGGTTTTAGTGCGCCATATGTTCCAGGATGGGATACGCACGGTTTACCAATTGAACAAGCTTTAACAAATAAAGGCGTAAAACGTAAAGAAATGACAGTTGCTGAGTTCCGTAAGTTATGTGCAGAGTATGCATATGAACAAGTAGAACGTCAACGTGAACAATTTAAGCGTTTAGGTGTACGTGCAGATTGGGATAATCCATATATTACTTTAGAGCCAGCTTATGAAGCACAACAAATTAAAGTGTTTGGTGACATGGCGAAAAAAGGTTATATCTATAAAGGTCAAAAACCAGTTTACTGGTCTCCAACGAGTGAATCTGCTTTAGCAGAAGCTGAAATTGAATATCAAGATAAAAAATCAGCATCTATTTACGTAGCATTCCCTGTAAAAGATGGAAAGAATGTATTAGAAGGTGATGAAAAGTACATCATTTGGACAACAACACCTTGGACATTACCTGCAAACTTAGGTATTTCTGTTCACCCAGAGCTTGAATATAGTATTGTAAAAGTAAATGATGAGAAATTTATCATTGCTTCTGAGCTGTTTGAGACAGTTGCAAAAACGTTAGAGTGGGAAAATGCTGAAGTTGTGAAAACAGTAAAAGGTAGCGAACTTGAGTACACAGTTGCAAAACATCCATTCTACAATCGTGATTCATTAGTTATGCTAGGAGATCACGTAACAACAGATGCAGGTACAGGTTGTGTTCATACAGCACCAGGACACGGGGAAGATGACTTCGTTGTTGGTAAAAAGTATGGATTAGAAGTACTTTGCCCAGTCGATGATAAAGGTGTATTAACAAATGAAGCACCTGGATTTGAAGGCTTATTCTATGATAAAGCTAACAAGCCAATTACAGAAAAATTAGAAGAAGTAGGCGCGTTACTGAAACTAACATTCATTACACATTCATACCCACATGATTGGAGAACGAAAAAACCAATTATTTTCCGTGCGACAGCACAGTGGTTTGCATCTATTGAAGCATTCCGTAAAGAATTAATAGAAGCTGTAGCGGAAACGAAATGGGTACCAGCATGGGGAGAAACTCGTCTTCATAATATGGTTCGTGACCGTGGTGACTGGTGTATTTCTCGTCAGCGTGCATGGGGTGTGCCAATTCCGGTATTCTATGCTGAGAATGGTGATCCAATTATTACGGATGAAACAATTAACCATGTAGCAGATTTATTCCGTGAACACGGTTCTAACGTATGGTTCGAGCGTGAAGCGAAAGATCTATTACCAGAAGGATTTACACATCCGGGTAGCCCAAATGGCGAATTCCGTAAAGAAACAGACATCATGGATGTATGGTTCGATTCAGGTTCTTCTCACCAAGCGGTATTAGAAGAGCGCGAAGATTTACAGCGTCCAGCTGATTTATATTTAGAAGGATCTGACCAGTATCGTGGTTGGTTTAACTCTTCATTATCAACAGCAGTTGCTGTAACAGGTAAAGCTCCATATAAAGGCGTATTAAGTCACGGTTTCGTATTAGATGGTGAAGGACGTAAAATGAGTAAGTCGATTGGAAACATCGTCGTACCGAAGAAAATTATGGATCAATTAGGCGGAGACATTTTACGCTTATGGGTATCTTCTGTTGACTATCAATCTGACGTACGTATTTCAGATGATATTTTAAAACAAGTAGCAGAAGTGTATCGTAAAATCCGTAACACATTCCGTTTCTTATTAGGAAACTTAGACGACTTTAAGCCAAGTGAAAATGCAGTAGCTGTAGCTGAACTTCGTGAAGTAGATCGTTACATGTTAGTGAAATTAAATGACTTAATTACAAAAGTTAAAGAAGCATATGAGACATACGACTTCGCTGCTGTGTATCATGCAATTCATAACTTCTGTACAATTGATTTAAGTTCATTCTACTTAGACTTTGCAAAAGACATTTTATACATTGAAGGTGCAAATCACGAAGATCGTCGTGCAATTCAAACTGTATTATATGATGTTCTTGTTGCGTTAACAAAACTTGTAACACCAATCTTACCGCATACAGCTGATGAAGTATGGCCATACATTCCAGGCGTAACAGAAGAAAGTGTACAATTAACTGATATGCCAGAAGCTGTACAATTAGATGACGCGGAAGCGTTAAAAACAAAATGGGATGTATTTATGACATTACGTGATGACGTGTTAAAAGCACTAGAAGTAGCTCGTAATGAAAAAGTAATCGGTAAGTCATTAAATGCAAGCATTACGCTATATCCAACTGCAGAAATGAAAGCTATGTTAGAGTCTATTAGCGAAGACTTAAAGCAATTATTCATCGTTTCTGAGTATAAACTTGGTGGTATGATGGATGAAGCGCCAGCAGATGCACCGAAGTATGAACATACAGCGGTTGTTGTTGCGCAAGCAACTGGTGAAACATGTGAACGTTGTTGGGTAGTTTCAGAAACAATTGGTAAAGATGCTGAACATGAAACATTATGTGAGCGTTGTGCAACAGTTGTTAAAGAAAACTATGTAAAATAATAAAAAACTGACTGCTATTCATGCAGTCAGTTTTTTTTGTTGATGGCATATCAAAAAAACTTTTCAGACTCTTTCCTGTGAAGGAAAAATGTGTGTGAGGTAAGCAAATAAATTTCGGACACACTAACTGTACATTACAGCTAGGAGGAATGTACACGTGAATGAAATTTACATGGAAATAAAAGAAGAATTGCAATTGATGAGAAAAGAGTTGCAAGAGAGACTAGCTAAAGAAGTAATGCACAAATATGATGTCGAGTTCAGCCAAGAGCTTGGATATGAAATTAAGGAAGAGATAAAGAAAAAATTGCTATTACATGATATAAAAGAGGATTTAAAGGATGTAGAACGCGCATTATTTAAAATGGAAATAGACATGTACGGTATTTGTGAAGAGACGGGGAGATTAATTTCGACAAAGCAAATGAAGACAATGCCGACTGCTCGTACGATTCATGAATTCTTCTATGAAAAGGTAAATGTATGAATACGCACAACGATATTATATTACCTTTTTTTAATTTATTTTATTCTTCTATAAAGGTTCATTGTGAAAAGGTAGCAGCTATGCTAAAATTTTGAGGTACACTGTCTTTGTGGGGGAAATGAAAATGATATATTATGTAATAGCGTTATTTGTCATTGCTATCGATCAAATATCGAAGTGGTTAATTGTAAAGAACATGGAATTGGGTACGAGTATTCCGATTATCGACAATGTATTATACATAACATCACATCGAAATAGAGGCGCTGCTTGGGGTATTTTAGAAAATAAAATGTGGTTCTTCTACATTATTACAGTTGTTTTTGTAGTGTTTATCGTATTTTATATGAAAAAGTATGCGAAAACAGACAAGCTTCTAGGTATTTCGTTAGGTCTAATTTTGGGCGGGGCAATTGGTAACTTTATTGATCGTGTATTTAGACAAGAAGTAGTGGATTTCATTCACGTGTATATTTTCTCGTACAACTATCCAGTATTCAATATAGCTGATTCAGCATTATGTATTGGTGTTGTATTAATTATTATTCAAACATTATTAGAAGGCAAGAAAGCGAAGGAGTAATTGAATGAGTGAAGTAGTACAAGTAACAGTTGCAGCAGAGCAAAAAAACGAGCGAATTGATAAATTCGTTACAGGGATAAATAACGAATGGTCACGTTCACAAGTACAGCAATGGATTAAAGATGATGTTGTGACAGTGAACGGGAAAGCAGTAAAAGTGAATTATAAAGTAAAAGAAGAAGATGAAATTACAGTAACGATTCCTGAGCCAGAAGCGCTAGATATTCAACCAGAGGATTTAAATTTAGAAATTTATTATGAAGATGCAGATGTGCTTGTTGTAAATAAGCCACGTGGCATGGTTGTACATCCAGCACCAGGGCATACAAGTGGTACACTTGTAAACGGCCTTATGCACCATTGTACAGACTTATCAGGCATTAACGGTGTAATGCGTCCAGGTATCGTGCATCGTATTGATAAAGATACATCTGGACTATTAATGGTTGCTAAAAATGATATGGCACATGAATCGCTTGTAAATCAGCTTGTAGCCAAAACAGTAACGAGACGTTACAAAGCGATTGTACACGGTGTGATTCCGCATGATAAGGGAACTATCGATGCACCAATTGGTCGTGATAAGAAAGAGCGTCAAAGTATGACAGTTGATGAAAATGGTAAGAACGCTGTTACGCACTTCCAAGTGTTAGAACGTTTTAAAGACTTTACACTTGTAGAATGTCGCTTAGAAACGGGACGTACGCACCAAATTCGTGTTCATATGAAATATATTGGCTATCCACTTGCAGGAGATCCGAAGTATGGTCCGAAGAAAACATTAGATATGAATGGACAAGCACTTCATGCGGGTATTTTAGGCTTTGATCATCCTCGTACTGGTGAATATATTCAGTTTGAGGCACCGATTCCAGAAGTGTTTGAAGACGCATTAAATATTTTACGAAAATAGTATTGACAAATCATAAGAAAACTGAGATACTGACAACAGTTAAATAATGATCCTTTAACACAGCCCCGTGAGGTTGAGAAGGTAACGGTTTGAAATACTTAGGGTATGTTGTACCCTTTTTTCAAAAGTCCTCTCGCACACGCTGAGAGGACTTTTTTTATACCATTACTCTCACGCAAGAAAAAAAGCTTGGAGGTGTAGAGCATGCAAGAGAAAGCTGTCGTTTTAGATGACCAAATGATTCGCCGCGCTTTAACACGAATTAGTCATGAAATCGTGGAACGAAATAAAGGTGTCGATAATTGTGTTCTTGTCGGAATTAAAACTCGTGGAATTTTTATTGCACAACGTTTGGCAGAACGAATTGGTCAAATTGAAGGAAAAGAAATGGAAGTTGGAGAGTTAGACATTACGTTATATCGTGATGATTTAACACTACAATCCAAAAATAAAGAACCACTTGTAAAAGGTTCTGATATCCCTGTAGATATTACGAAGAAAAAAGTTATCCTCGTTGATGACGTATTATATACAGGAAGAACAGTTCGAGCAGCAATGGATGCTCTTATGGATTTAGGTAGACCATCTCAAATTCAATTGGCGGTTCTTGTTGATAGAGGTCATCGTGAATTACCAATTCGCGCTGATTATGTAGGAAAGAACATTCCAACATCAAGTGAAGAGCGTATCGAAGTTGATTTGCAAGAGACAGATCAACAAGATCGAGTAAGCATATACGATAAGTAAAGCCCTTTTAAATGTAGTCCTGTGAGGCTGCCAAAGGGTCTTGGCTTTCATATGTCAAATTTGGCATACGAAAGTATAGGACTCTTTGTGCACAGGCACAAAGAGTTTTTTTATTGCAAAGATTTAAACTGAAGGAGGATGTAACAATGGAACAAAAGCCAGTGTTAGACGTTAATGAAGTACCGAAACCGGGAAAATGGTTATTTTTAAGTATACAACATTTGTTCGCGATGTTTGGATCAACAGTGCTTGTTCCGTTTTTAACAGGATTGAATCCATCAGTAGCATTAATATCAAGTGGATTAGGAACGCTAGCGTTTCTTCTTATAACGAAAGGTCAAGTACCAGCATATTTAGGATCATCATTCGCCTTTATCGCACCGATTATAACAGCGAAAACGGCAGGTGGGCCGGGAGCAGCAATGCTTGGTGGTTTGCTAGCAGGGCTTGTGTACATCTTAATCTCACTCGGAATTAAGAAATCAGGATCAGAGTGGATTATGAAACTACTACCACCAATCGTAGTTGGTCCAGTAGTAATGGTAATCGGTCTAGCTTTAGCACATACAGCAGTTAACATGGCGATGAACGGTGCGGATGGCAAATACAGCTTTACACATTTTTCAGTAGCATTAGTAACATTAGCAATTACAATCATTTGCTCGATATTCGGAAGAGGATTTTTCAGTATCATACCAGTGTTACTTGGCATTATCGGCGGATATATCTTCGCTTACTTCCAAGGGCTAGTAGACTTAAAGCCGGTAGCTGAGGCAAAATGGTTTGTTGTACCAGATTTCACAGTACCATTTGTAACATATACACCAGAGTTTTCATGGAAGATTGTACTCTTGATGGTACCAGTTGCACTAGTAACAATATCAGAACATATCGGACATCAAATTGTACTTGGAAATGTTATTAAAAGAGATTTAATTGAAAAACCAGGTTTACACCGTTCGATCTTCGGTGACGGAGTAGCAACATTAATTGCATCACTAATCGGTGGGCCACCGAATACAACGTATGGTGAAAACATCGGTGTGCTAGCAATTACGAGAGCATACAGTGTATACTTATTCATCGGTTCAGCAGTATTCGCAATCATGTTCGGATTTATCGGTAAGATTTCTGCACTGATTCATTCGATCCCAACACCAGTTATGGGCGGGGTATCAATCTTACTATTCGGTGTAATCGCATCAAGCGGATTACGCATGATGGTAGATGATAAAACAGATTTAAGTGACAAACGAAACTTAATGATTGCATCAGTAATACTAGTAATCGGTATTGGTGGAGCGGTACTTCACGTAGGGGATTCATTTCAAGTCGAAGGAATGGCGCTTGCAGCAATTGTAGGTGTACTGTTAAATCTACTACTACCAGAATCAAAACAAGAAAAACATACAAAACAATCTAAGCAGATTGCTTCATAAAAATAACCTTTTAATTCAGTCCTGTGAGACGGAAAAGGGTGGCTTCTTCCTTGCACCCTAGTCTTACATGACTAGGGTATTTTTATGCAAAGGTTGTTATAAAAATACAAAAGTGGTAACATAAAAATCAGAAAGATGAGGGATGACGATGAGCCATTTGTTAACGATGAGTGAATTATCGGAAGTAGAAATTTCAGAAATCCTAAAAGACGCAGAAGATTTTGCGAATGGAAAAGAGAGCAAAACGACAGAGCAAACTTTTGTTGCAAACTTGTTCTTTGAGAATAGTACGAGAACGAGATTTAGCTTTGAAGTTGCTGAGAAGAGATTAGGACTAGATGTTTTAAACTTTTCAGCTGATGCATCTAGCGTACAAAAAGGAGAAACTTTATACGATACGATAAGAACACTAGAATCAATCGGAACAAAAGCAGTGGTCATCCGCCATGAGCAAGATCGCTACTTCGATGAACTAAAAGATCAGGTGAATATCCCGATCTTAAACGCTGGAGATGGATGTGGAAACCACCCAACGCAGTGCCTACTCGACCTTCTTACAATTAAACAAGAGTTTGGAAGATTTGAAGGTTTGAAGATTGCAATAGTAGGAGATGTTCGTCATAGCCGAGTAGCACGTTCTAATGCAGAAGCATTAACGAAGCTTGGTGCAACAATTTACTTTGCAAGTCCAGAAGAGTGGAAAGGTGAAGACAACACATTTGGAACATACAAACCATTAGATGAACTTGTTCCAGAAGTGGATGTAATGATGTTACTCCGTGTACAACATGAGCGTCATGATCATTATGAAACAGACATTATGAAAGAATATCATGAGAAACACGGATTAACAGTAGAAAGAGAAAAGCGTATGAAAGAAGGAAGCATTATTATGCATCCAGCTCCCGTAAACCGTGATGTTGAAATTGCAAGTGAACTTGTTGAGTGTGAGCGTTCACGCATATTTAAACAAATGGAAAATGGAGTTTACGTAAGAATGGCTGTACTAAAACGCGCCTTACCAAATGTATTAGGAGGAATGAAACATGAATTACTTGTTTAAAAATGGTCGTTATATGAATGAAGAAGGAAAAATTGTAGCAACAGATCTTCTCGTACAAGACGGTAAAATCGCTAAGGTAGCAGAAAATATTACGGCAGATAATGCTGAAGTAATCGATGTGAACGGAAAGTTAATCGCACCTGGATTAGTAGATGTACACGTACATCTTCGTGAACCAGGTGGTGAACATAAAGAAACAATTGAAACAGGTACACTAGCAGCGGCAAAAGGTGGATTCACTACAATTTGTGCAATGCCAAATACACGTCCGGTACCAGATTGCAGAGAACATATGGAAGACTTGCAAAATCGTATTAAAGAAAAAGCACATGTCAACGTACTACCATACGGAGCAATTACAGTACGTCAAGCTGGTTCTGAAATGACAGATTTCGAAACATTAAAAGAACTTGGAGCATTTGCTTTCACAGATGACGGCGTAGGCGTACAAGATGCGAGCATGATGTTAGCGGCTATGAAACGTGCAGCAAAATTAGATATGGCAGTAGTTGCGCACTGTGAAGAGAATACGCTTATTAATAAAGGTTGTGTACATGAAGGGAAGTTTTCTGAGAAACACGGATTAAACGGTATCCCATCAGTATGTGAATCTGTACATATTGCAAGGGATATATTGCTTGCGGAAGCAGCAGATTGTCACTATCACGTATGTCACGTAAGTACGAAAGGTTCAGTACGTGTAATCCGTGATGCGAAACGCGCTGGAATTAAAGTAACAGCAGAAGTAACACCACATCACCTAGTGTTATGTGAAGATGATATCCCATCAGCTGATCCTAATTTTAAAATGAACCCACCGCTTCGTGGAAAAGAAGACCATGCAGCATTAATTGAAGGTTTATTAGATGGAACGATCGATATGATCGCAACTGACCATGCACCGCATACAGCGGAAGAGAAAGCACAAGGAATTGAAAGAGCACCATTCGGAATTACTGGTTTTGAAACAGCATTCCCGCTTCTATACACAAACCTTGTGAAAAAAGGAGTCATTACGCTAGAACAGTTAATTCAATATTTAACAGAAAAGCCAGCTGATACATTTGGCTTAGAAGCAGGTCGCCTGAAAGAAGGTAGAACAGCTGATATTACAATCATTGATTTAGAACAAGAAGAAGAGATTGATCCAACAACATTCTTATCAAAAGGAAAAAATACACCATTCGCAGGTTGGAAATGCCAAGGATGGCCGGTAATGACAATCGTTGGTGGTAAGATCGCATGGCAAAAGGAGAGTGCATTAGTATGAAAAGACAACTTATCTTAGAAGATGGAACAGTATTAATTGGAAAAGGTTTCGGAGGAGAAATCGAAAAGTCAGGTGAGGTTGTATTTACAACAGGAATGACTGGATATCAAGAAACATTATCTGATCCATCATATTGCGGTCAAATCGTAACATTCACGTACCCATTAATCGGAAACTACGGCATTAACCGTGACGATTTCGAATCGATTCACCCATCTGTAAATGGTTTAATCGTAAACGAAATTTGTGATCATCCATCAAACTTCCGTAATGAAATTTCGTTAAATGATTACTTAAAAGAAAGAAACATCCCGGGATTAGCAGGAATTGATACGAGAAAATTAACGAGAAAAATTCGTCAATACGGTACATTACGCGGACGCCTTTGTAACATGGATGCAGATGTAGAATACATCGTGAGCCAATTAAAAGCGACAGTATTTACAGATCACGTGAAACGCGTATCGACGAAAGATCCATACCCAAGTCCAGGACGCGGACACCGAGTTGTACTTGTAGACTTCGGAATGAAACATGGTATTTTACGAGAATTAAATAAGCGTGACTGTGATGTAATTGTAGTTCCTTACAACACAACAGCAGAAGAAATTTTACGCCTTAGCCCAGATGGAATTATGTTAAGTAACGGACCTGGGGATCCAAAAGATGTACCAGAAGCAATTGAAATGTTAAAAGACATTATCGGTAAAGTTCCTTTATTCGGAATTTGCCTAGGACATCAATTGTTCGCTCTAGCATCTGGTGCAAATACAAGTAAGTTGAAATTCGGTCACCGTGGTTTAAACCATCCAGTAAAAAATCTTGCAACTGGAAAAGTAGCAATTACATCTCAAAACCATGGTTACGCAGTAGAAGAAGAGTCAGTTGAAAATACAGAGCTTGAAATTACACATGTTGCTTTAAATGATGGAACAGTAGAAGGTCTTCGTCATAAGAAGTTCCCAGCATTTACAGTACAATACCATCCAGAAGCTTCAGCAGGACCTGAAGATGCAAATGATTTATTCGAAGATTTCTTAGCAATGATTGAAAACTTCAAGAAAGAAGGGGAAGAGTTATGCCAAAACGCCTAGACATTAACACAATTTTAGTAATCGGATCAGGACCAATTGTAATTGGGCAAGCAGCGGAGTTTGACTACTCTGGTACACAAGCTTGTCAATCTCTAAGAGAAGAAGGTTACAAAGTAATCCTTGTTAACTCTAACCCAGCAACAATTATGACAGATACTGCAACAGCAGATAAAGTATATATCGAACCATTAACATTAGAATTCGTAAGCCGTATTATTCGTAAAGAACGTCCAGATGCAATCTTACCAACATTAGGTGGTCAAACAGGGTTAAATATGGCTGTTGAACTTGCGAAATCAGGCATACTTGAAGAATGCGGAGTTGAAATTTTAGGAACGAAATTATCAGCTATCGAGCAAGCGGAGGATCGCGATTTATTCCGTACATTAATGCAGGATTTAAATGAACCAATTCCATCTAGTACGATCATTCATACGCTGGAAGAAGCACATGAATTTGTAAAAGAAATTGGTTATCCAGTTATTGTTCGCCCAGCATTTACAATGGGAGGAACAGGTGGCGGAATTTGTAGTAATGAAGAAGAACTAATTGAAATCGTATCCGGTGGATTAAAACATAGTCCAGTAACACAATGTTTATTAGAAAAGAGCATTGCTGGTTGTAAGGAAATTGAATATGAAGTAATGCGTGATTCGAATGATAACGCGATTGTAGTATGTAACATGGAAAACATCGATCCAGTTGGGGTTCACACAGGTGATTCTATCGTAGTAGCACCAAGCCAAACATTAAGCGACCGTGAATATCAAATGTTACGAAACACTTCATTACGAATTATTCGTGCATTAGGAATTGAAGGTGGATGTAACGTTCAGCTTGCACTAGATCCACATAGCTTCCAATACTATGTAATCGAAGTAAACCCACGTGTAAGTCGTTCATCTGCACTAGCATCTAAAGCGACTGGATATCCAATTGCAAAATTAGCAGCGAAAATTGCAGTCGGCTTAACATTAGATGAAATCATAAACCCAGTAACACAAAAAACTTACGCTTGCTTCGAGCCAGCATTAGACTATGTTGTTTCAAAAATTCCACGCTGGCCATTTGATAAGTTTGAATCAGCAAACAGAACACTTGGTACACAAATGAAGGCAACTGGTGAAGTTATGTCAATCGGACGTAACTTAGAGCAATCATTATTAAAAGCGGTTCGTTCTTTAGAGCTTGGCATTTATCACTTAGAATTAGACCACTTAAAAGAACTTGATAAAGAAACAATGAAAAAACGCATTATTAAAGCAGACGATGAGCGACTGTTTATTGTAGCAGAAGCAATTCGTCAAGGTGTAACGAAAGAAGAAATCAACGAATGGTGTGAAATGGACTTCTTCTTCTTACAAAAAATTGAAAACATCGTAAATATGGAACGCGAAGTAAAAGCGAATGTAGGAAATATGGAAGTACTACAAGCTGCGAAAGAAATGGGCTTCAGTGATCACTACATTGCAGCTGCTTGGAACAAAACGGAGCGTGAAATTTACGATATGCGTAAAGAAAGCAATATAACTCCTGTTTATAAAATGGTAGATACTTGTGCGGCAGAGTTTGAATCTGCAACACCATACTACTACAGCACATATGGTGATGAGAATGAATCGGTGATAACAGATCGTAAGAGTGTTGTTGTACTAGGGTCTGGTCCAATCCGTATCGGTCAAGGGGTTGAGTTTGACTATGCAACAGTTCACTCTGTATGGGCAATTAAAGAAGCTGGATATGAGGCAATCATTGTTAATAACAATCCAGAAACAGTTTCAACAGACTTCAGTATTTCTGACAAATTATACTTTGAACCATTAACAATCGAAGATGTAATGCACATCATTGATTTAGAAAAACCAGAAGGCGTTATTGTTCAGTTCGGTGGACAAACGGCAATTAACTTAGCGGCGAAATTAGAGGCTCACGGTGTGAAAATCTTAGGAACATCACTTGAAGACTTAGACCGTGCAGAAGATCGTGATAAATTTGAAGCTGCTTTAACAAAACTTGGTATCCCGCAACCAGTTGGTAAAACAGCAACGACTGTAGAACAAGCGGTAGCAATCGCAGAAGAAATTGGTTATCCAGTATTAGTAAGACCATCTTACGTACTAGGTGGACGTGCGATGGAAATCGTATATCGTCAAGAAGAACTGCTGCACTACATGAAAAATGCAGTTAAAGTTCATGCAGATCACCCAGTATTAATCGACCGTTACATGGTTGGTAAAGAAATTGAAGTAGATGCAATTTCAGATGGTGAGAATGTATTCATTCCAGGTATTATGGAACATATTGAACGCGCTGGAGTTCACTCTGGTGACTCAATTGGAGTATATCCACCACAAAGTTTATCTGAAAAACTAAAAGAACAAATCATTGAACATACAATTGCACTTGGAAAAGGATTAAACATTGTTGGATTACTAAATATCCAGTTTGTAGTATTCAAAGATCAAGTGTACGTAATTGAAGTAAACCCACGTGCAAGCCGTACAGTACCGTTCTTAAGTAAAATTACAGGCGTACCGATGGCGAATGTTGCAACGAAAGTTATTTTAGGGCAAGACCTAGTAGAGCAAGGATACGGAACGGGCTATCACCCAGAAGAGAAAGAAGTATATGTAAAAGCTCCGGTATTCTCATTCGCGAAACTACGTTCAGTTGATACAACATTAGGACCTGAAATGAAATCAACAGGGGAAGTAATGGGTAAAGACTTAACGCTTGAAAAAGCATTATATAAAGGATTAGTTGCTTCAGGAATTAACATCCCAACGCACGGATCAGTAATCATTACTGTAGCGGATAAAGATAAAGAAGAGGCGATGGAAATTGCAAAACGTTTCCACGAAATCGGCTATAACTTATTAGCAACAGCTGGAACAGCACAATCATTAGAAGAGCAAAATATCCCAGTACAAGTTGTAAACAAAATTGATTCTGAAGACTACAACTTACTAGATATTATCCGTCAAGGAAAAGCACAGTTTGTAATTAACACATTAACAAAAGGTAAACAACCAGCGCGTGATGGTTTCCGCATTCGCCGTGAATCAGTAGAAAATGGTGTGGCTTGCTTAACATCACTTGATACAACAAGAGCAATCTTACGAGTATTAGAATCTATGACATTCTCAGCTCATTCAATGAAAGAAATTACGCAAACAAAGCGTCACGAGGTGGTACATGCATGATGCAAAAGCAAAATATGATCGTCGTTAATCAAAAAGAAATCGCAAAAAACATTTACGAGTTAGTGCTTCAAGGAACTTTAGTACAGCAAATGAACGAACCAGGGCAGTTTGTACACATTAAGGTAGCAGAGGGCATTGCGCCCCTTCTGCGCCGCCCAATTAGTATTTGTAATGTAGATCAAGAGAAGAACGAATTTACAATGCTATATCGTGCCGAAGGACAAGGGACAAAAACATTAGCAACTAGAAAACAAGGTGAAATGGTAGATGTACTAGGACCATTAGGACACGGTTTTCCTGTAGAAGAAGCAGAAGCTGGTCAAACAGCTTTACTAGTAGGCGGGGGAATTGGTGTACCACCACTTTATGAATTATCACAGCGCCTCGTTGCAAAAGGTGTACGTGTTATTCACATCTTAGGCTTTCAAACGAAAGATGTAGTTTTCTATGAAGAAAAATTTGCAGAACTTGGTGATACGTACGTTGCAACAGTAGACGGTACACACGGTACAAAAGGATTTGTCACAGATGTAATTGATAATTACGGAATTGACTTTGATATTCTTTATTCATGTGGTCCGTTAGCGATGCTTCGTGCATTAGAAGGACGTTACAAAGAGAAAAAAGCCTATATTTCATTAGAAGAACGTATGGGCTGTGGTATTGGAGCTTGTTTCGCGTGTGTATGCCACTTACAAGAAGATCCAAGTGGACATTCTTACAAGAAGGTGTGTAGCGACGGACCAGTATTTCCAATCGGGGAGGTTGTACTATGAACAGATTGCAAGTTGAATTACCAGGATTATCATTAAAAAATCCAATTATACCGGCATCTGGATGCTTTGGGTTTGGTCGTGAATATGCACAGTTTTACGATTTAAGTGTATTAGGATCAATCATGATTAAAGCGACGACAGAACAACCACGTTATGGAAATCCGACGCCTCGTGTTGCTGAAACACCAGGCGGCATGCTAAATGCAATCGGACTTCAAAACCCGGGATTAGACAAAGTAATGAATTCGGAATTACCATGGTTAGAACAATTTGACCTTCCAATTATTGCAAACGTTGCAGGCTCACAAGCTGAGGATTACGTAGCGGTTGCGAAGGAAATTTCTAAAGCGCCTAATGTCCATGCACTAGAATTAAATATTTCTTGTCCGAACGTAAAAACAGGTGGTATCGCCTTTGGTACAAATCCTGAAATTGCTGCTGATTTAACGAAGCGAGTAAAAGAGGTTTCTGAAGTACCTGTATACGTGAAGTTGTCACCGAACGTGGCAAACATTGTGGAAATTGCAAAAGCGATTGAAAATGCAGGTGCAGATGGTTTAACGATGATTAATACATTGCTTGGTATGCGTCTAGATTTAAAAACAGCTAAACCAATTTTAGCAAACCGTACAGGTGGATTATCAGGTCCTGCGATTAAGCCAGTAGCAATTCGTATGGTACATGAAGTAAGCCAAGCGGTAAACATTCCGATTATCGGAATGGGTGGTATTGAGACAGCGGAAGATGTAATTGAATTCTTCTATGCTGGCGCAAGCGCAGTTGCAGTAGGTACAGCGAACTTTATCGATCCGTTCGTATGTCCGACAATTATTGAAGAGTTACCAGCATTACTAGATGAATTAGGATTTGATCACATTTCGGAATGTCAAGGAAGGAGCTGGAAGCAAACATGTCACAGTCGTTAATCGTTGCATTAGATTTTCCAGGGAAACAAGATGTAGAACAATTCTTGCGCCACTTTGAAGGGGAAGAGTTATTTGTCAAAGTTGGTATGGAGTTATTTTACAAAGAAGGCCCTGCGATTATTACGTACTTAAAAGAAAAAGGACATAAGATTTTTCTAGATTTAAAACTTCATGATATTCCGAATACAGTAAAAAGCGCTATGCGTAGCCTAGCTAGTCTAGATGTTGATATGGTAAATGTTCATGCTGCAGGGGGAAGCAGTATGATGAAAGCTGCGATTGAGGGATTAGAGGAAGGTAAGCAAGAAGGAAAAGAGAGACCGATTTGTATTGCAGTTACACAACTAACAAGCACTTCGGAAGCTATGATGAAAAAAGAGATTGGCATTGAGAAAACGTTAGAAGAAGCGGTTGCTCATTATGCAAAACTAACGAAAGAAAGTGGACTGGATGGCGTTGTTTGTTCAACACTTGAAGTTCCAAAATTACGTGAAGTATGCGGAAATGAATTTGTAACAGTAACACCGGGGATTCGTCTTGCAAGCGATGATGTAAATGACCAGGTGCGCGTAGCAACACCGAAACGTGCGAGGGAACTTGGCTCAAGCTACATCGTAGTTGGACGTAGTATTACAAAAGCAGAAAATCCGCTTGAAGCGTATAAAACAGTAAAACAACAGTGGGAAGGTGTAACAGTATGAAAAAAGAAATCGCATCGCATTTATTAGAAATTGGAGCAGTATTTTTACAACCGAACGATCCATTCACATGGTCTTCAGGTATGAAATCACCAATTTATTGTGATAACCGTTTAACTTTATCTTATCCAAAAGTACGTCAAGCGATTGCAGCTGGATTAGAAGAGTTGATTAAAGAGCACTTCCCAACTGTAGAAGTTATTGCAGGAACAGCAACTGCTGGTATTGCGCACGCTGCATGGGTAAGCGATCGTATGGATTTACCAATGTGCTACGTACGTAGTAAAGCAAAAGGTCACGGTAAAGGGAACCAAATCGAAGGAAAAGCTGAAAAAGGTCAAAAAGTAGTAGTAGTAGAGGACCTAATTTCAACTGGCGGTAGTGCAATTACATGTGTAGAAGCACTTCGCGAAGCTGGCTGTGAAGTATTAGGGATCGTATCAATCTTCACATACGAGCTAGAAGCAGGAAAAGAAAAGTTAGAAGCAGCGAACGTAGCATCATATTCTTTAAGTGATTACAGTGCATTAACTGAAGTTGCAGCAGAAAAAGGTATGATTGGACAAGCTGAAACGAAGAAATTACAAGAGTGGCGTAAAAATCCAGCTAACGAAGCTTGGATCACAGCGTAACACGAAAAAAGACGACCGCGGGGGAACGCGGTCGTTTTTTATATCATTGTTAAAACTTCAAGTAAAGTTCCATCAATATCAAAGAAAATCATATTACAATCTCCTTAACTACTTAGCGCTTTCTGCAAGCTCATATCCTCTTACAAACAATAAAGTCATATAAGAAACAATAAATGAGAAGATGCTGTACATGCCAACCCAAAAGAAAAATTTTGGAGTAAAGGCGATAACACCTATTATTAAAAAACTAGCAAACGTTACAATCGGCATTACGTAATACGTTTTCGTCTTGCGCGTTCCAATAACAGAAACGATAAAGATAAGTAATGGACAAATTAATAAGACGAAAATCAATTCATTCATAGGTATGTCCCCTTTTCTAATTGCAGTAATCTGTTTCTCGTAAACGTTTTGAAATAATTACTCTCCTAATATAATTTCGCTAAGTAATAACGAATCCCTCTTGAAAACTGATAATTCATGATGAATTTTACAAGCAAAAAACGTAAGCAAGAGAACACTTGCTTACGTTATAGAATAAACATCGCAACGATCGTGGTGACAATTAAACCGATAACAACCGGTAAAAAGTTTCGGCGTGCAAGTTCAAATGGATCGACTTTACAAATCGCAGCAGCAGGAATAAGTGCCCAAGGAATTAACGTCCCGCCCCCGGTCCATATAGCTGCAATTTGCCCGAGTGCTGTTAATGTAGCTGTTCCATGGCCAAGTGCTGTTCCAAAAAGATTGGCAATGGAACCAGCAAGTGATATACCTGAAAAACCTGATCCATCTAAGCCGGTAATGACACCAACGATGGTTAATGTCCCTGCCGATACATATTGATTTAAAGGAACAGTTTGAGATAAAGCGATGCCTAAGTCGTTAATGATTCCGTGTGAACCTTTCGGTAAATAGTCCCCGATAATTTTTACAAATCCACTATCTCCTAAATAAAAGAGTGCAGCGATAGGAATAACTGGTCCGAAAATTTTAAAGCCAAATTGGAGCCCTTCTATGAAATAATCGGTCGTTTTATTCAGTCCATTTCCTTTGTAGGCGATGAGGGAAATGATGATAATCATAATAACAGTCGTTCCGCCGATAAGTGCAGTTGCGTCGCTTCCTTGTAATTTAAATTGAATCATGCAAAGGATATCAATGATATATATGATAGGGATACAAATAGCGAGCCATTTTTTTATGCGAGAAGATAATGAAGTGAGCGTTTTAGAAGACTCAGTTGATGGAATAGCTTCTTGTATAGATAAGCCTGTATGAAACTCTTTTCGTAAGAAGAAAAAAGCGACAGAAGTTGTCACAATGCCCATAACGATAACGAGTGGAACACTTGCAGATACGATGCTGGAAACAGGGAGACCAGCCGCGTCTGCAGTTAATTTCGGTGCACCTTGAATAACGAAGTCTCCAGATAAGGCGATGCCGTGTCCAAATAAGTTCATAGCAATTGCAACCCCAATTGGAGGAAGGCCGACACGTACAGCAACCGGTAATAAAATAGCTCCCATTAAGGCGACAGCTGGAGAAGGCCAAAAGAAGAAAGAAATGGTCATCATTAAAAGGCCGATAATCCAGTAGGCGAGTGTAGGTGTACGAATCATTTTTGTAAATGGTGAAATCATCGTATCATTTATGCCAGTATGAACGAGTAAATTGCTCATTGATACGATAATGGAGATGATTAATATAGTTGGTAATAGCTCAGTAATGGCGTAAATGAAACTTTGAAAAATTCCGCTAATGGCAAGAGGGATAGAACTTGTTGCAGTTAATGCTAATAAAAAGATAAAAACGATACAAATGATAGTCGTATCTTTTCGGAGAATAAAAAAGGTAATAATAGTGAGTAAACAAATAATGTAGAGAGCGTGTAATAGCGTTAATTCAACTCCCATAACATTCACATCCTTTAGGCATTCGTGTAGTGTATTGTATGAAAGCAGTGAAAGTATGTGAGTATAGGAAAAAGAAAAAAATTTCATGTACTGTAATGGTGAGAACGATAAATGGATGTTACAATACAGTTAATCCTAAAAAATGAATAAAAGAAAGTGCCACCTTATATGGTGGCACTTTCTTATTTTACTGCATGAGCTTTTTGCATCTTTTTAATTAAACGAATTTGTCCACGATGATTGATTTCATCTTCAAAAACGTGAAACCACTTAAAATAGTTATTTGCTGGTTTGTCATACCAAAAGTCTGTCGTTTTAAATAACCATTCATCAGGTAACGATTGAAAAGTCTCGATTGTTTTGGAACGTACTTCTTGTAATGTATTTATGTAAAATTCTATAGCGTTTCCTTTTATTTTCTCACGTCCAAGATCGCCTAATTCAATGCCAGGTAACCAGCGTTCTAATTCAGCCTCCGTTGGTTCACGGTCTTCAAAAGTATGAATCTGGTAGTAAAATTCAATAGCGGCCATATGGTACAATAACATGCCAATTGAATTTGTGTCCTTATCATATAAATAATCAAGTTCCTCAATTGTTAAACCTTCCACCCCTTGCATTGTTGTATAGCGAGCGTAATTCATCATGGAAACAAGATTTGAAAATTCAGGCTGTAACCCATCTATCTTATCAATTACAAAATTCAATTTAAATTCCCCCTCTTAAACGATGACTCCAGAGAAAGAATTCTATGTGCAACGAAAAACTCCTTTAAAAAAGGTCGTGATTTCAACAAGGAATAACAATTAGTTCTCGATTTGATTTTGTAATAACTTCATATCCATCTTTTGTAATGACGATATCATCTTCAATTCTACAACCGCCCCAGTTCGGAATGTAAATACCAGGTTCAACTGTAACAACCATACCTTCTTCTAAAGTAGCCGTACTTTCTTGAGATAAGCGAAGAGGTTCATGTATTTCTAACCCAAGACCGTGCCCAGTAGAGTGGCCAAAGTATTGACCGTATCCATGTTCTGTAATGTAATCCCTCGTTATATCATCGATACTTTTCGCAGTTTCTCCAGGCTTAATCGCTTCAGTCCCACGTTTTAACGCTTCTCGTACAACATTGTATATTTTTTTGAATTCTTCCGATGGTTCCCCTATTGCTACAGTACGTGTTATATCGGAACAATATCCGTCGTAAAGTGCACCGAAGTCTAATGTAACGATATCCCCTCGTTCGATTATTTTATTTGATGCAACTCCATGGGGAAGTGAAGAACGAACGCCTGAGGCTACAATGATTTGGAATGAAGAAGATGTAGCCCCTTTTTTTCGCATGAAAAATTCTAATTCATCTCGTACAGCATTTTCACTTATTCCTGGTTTTAGAAACGTAAGAATGTGGTGAAATGCTTCGTCCGCGATATTAGCTGCAATTTTCATTGTTTCTATTTCAGGCGTGTCTTTAATGATACGAATATTTTCGATAATTTCGCACACTTGAATCATTTCCGCCTGTACGTATTTTTGCAAGTTTTTATATTGTTGCAATGTCATGTTGTTTTCTTCAATTCCAAGTTTTTGAATGTTTAATTTCGATACTTGATGTGCAATTTCTTTTTCTAAATTTCCTTTATGCATAATAATTTCAGCATCTTTTATTTGTGATTTCGCTTGATCTACATAGCGGAAATCAGTGATAAAAACAGCTTGATCGGCAGAGATTAAGACGACGCCAGCGCTACCTGTAAAGCCTGTTGCATATTGACGGTTTTCTTTCTTTGTAATAAGTAACCCGTCGATTCCGTAATTATGTAGTTGTTTTTGGATGTTAGTTATTCTTATATTCATTTTAATTCCTCCTTTTTACATTAATAAAGCAAGAATTGTGCCAATATATTTATTTAGAATAAAAGAGAAGAGGGTAGCTGTGTGTCAAAAAAACTAGACGGATGTAAAATAAATATATATAAAATTTTTACAGTAAGTTTTTATGTGAATGAACAATAATGTAAACTTGCAAACAAAATCTTTTTAATTTAAGTATTATATTTTTTGTATAAATAAATTAAAAAATTGGTATAATAAGGGATTGTTACGTTTTTTTGTAGGTAAAGAGATGTAACGAAAAAATTGGGTTAAGGAATGTGAATGTATGAAGAAATTAAGTAAAGTAATGTCATTTTGTTTGGCCGCTAGTATGCTTGTTATAACGGGGTGTGAAACAAGTGAAAACAAAGTTCAAGTGAATAAAATGATTGACCAGCTTGATGAAGCGCCAGAAGTGACAGAAAAAGAAGCAAAAAAGATTGTAAGAAAGAGTGTAGATGGAATAGCAAATGCGTTTAGTGAGATGGAAAAAGAAAATGGATGGAGCCGAAATAATCCTGGGGATTTAGAGACAGCTAAAAAAGGAGTTAAAGGATTGGTTTCAGAAAAGTTTGTAGAGAATCAGCTTCCTGAATTGCTTGCTAACTTTAATAGATCGAGAGAGACTGATATGTTACCATTCCCAAATTATTTTCAAACTGAAATAAGATTTTCTTCTTCACAAGATAAAGAAAATTTAACGGTACATACATTAAGTTTAGAAGATGAAATAGGTAATGCGGCCCAAGATTGGGAATTTCATTTGGTGTATAAAGAAGGGGAATGGTTAATGGATAAATGGTCATTCGTTTTTCCTGAAGATTTAAAACTTACAAAAGAAGAAGCAAATAGAATTTTACAAATGCCAGACGATAAGAATGTGTCATTTGTAAGTGAAGAAAATAGTGGCGATAAGAAATACATATTCAAAGATAGTAACGGATTAATTACTGTAAATGCGAAAACATCTCTTATTTCATACAATGTAGATAAAAATAGGTATGAAAAGGTAACGAAAGAAAGAAATATTCAAGAAACAGAACAAGTACAGAGAAAGGATTCGAGTGCGTATACAGGCTCAAAAGAAGAGAAACAATCGCAAAAAGAATCTTCTTCAAAGATAGATAGAGCAAATGTTTTAAGTGAATTAGCTGCTATAGATAAACAAGAAAAACATACGAATGCTATGTCAACCAATGATATAGTAAATGAAATAGAAGGAAATTATGAACTGTGGGATAATAAACTAAATGAAATTTACAGTACATTAAAAAGTACGATGTCACCTGATGCGTTTCAGTCGTTAAAAACGAAACAAATTGCGTGGGTTAAAGAAAAAGAAAGTAAAGTTAAAGCAATTGGTACTGATACAAATAATGGAACGATGAGGCGTATAGAAGCTTCAGAAGAGAAATATAAGATGACAAAAGCAAGATGTTATGAATTAGTAAATGGGTATATGAACTAGTGTGAACGAATATAAAAAATGCGTTGCTTATAAGCAACGCATTTTTGTATTTACGCTTTTAATTTCATTACAATATCAGCATCTGGTGTTACATATACGGTTTGCTGATTGTCGTACGTAACAAAACCAAGTTTTGCACCACTCGGTTTTTTCACATGGCGTATTTTAGTGAAATCAACAGGTACAGAGCTAGACTCTTTCGCTTTACTGTAATAAGCGGCAATTTTGGCAGCTTCTAGTAAAGTTTCTTCAGCAGGCTCTAAAGAACGAATGACAACGTGAGAGCCAGGTATGTCTTTCGTATGTAACCAAATTTCATCACGGCGGGCAAACTTCGTTGTTAAATAATCATTTTGTTTATTGTTTTTACCAACGAAAATCTCTGTGCCATCACTTGCTAAATATTTATCTAATACTGGCTTAGTAGGCTTTTTCTTTGCGTTTTTCGTTTTGCGATTGCGCACATAACCTTCTTCAGCTAATTCCTCACGAATTTCTTCAATATCTTTTGAAGAAGCAGCTTCCATTTGTTGAAGTAAGCTATCAAAATAAAGAATTTCTTCATTGGTTTTTTCGATTTGTTCTTCTACAACAACAACTGAATTTTTTGCTTTTTGATACTTTTGGAAATAGCGTTGTGCATTTTCAGACGGTGTTTTTAAAGGATCTAATGTGATTTTTACAGTTCCGCCATTTTCATCGTAATAATTAACGACCTCAATATCTTTATCGCCTTTTTTCAAAGCGTACATATTAGCTGTAAGTAGCTCTCCAAATAGTTGATATTTATCTGCTTTTCCAGCATCTTGCAGTGTTTTTTCGAGTTTAATGAGTTTTTTCTCGTTTTTATTTTTTTCATTTTGCATAAAGCGTTCTAAATCATGAGCTTGTTGTTTTACACGATCGCGCTCTGCTTTTCCGAAAAAGAAACGATCAAGCAATTCACTAACAGATGAGAACGTCTTATCTTCTCCTTGCAAGTGTGCAAGAGGGAAAAGATAAAAGAATTCTTTCCCATTTGAAGTAGTCATCGCTGGTGAATATGTATGAGTTAATAATGGTTTTTGTATGGAGAAAAATGCATCCGCTAATGCTTTTTCATTTACCATACCAGCTTTTTTCACTACTTCTTTTGCGAATAACGGGGATATTCCCGTAAAGGTGCCGACAAGCTGTTTATCCATGTTTCCAGATAGAAAGTCTAGTGGTCTAATAAATTCATCATTTGTTTCAATCTGAAGTGGGTTAATTTTATGTTGTGCTGGTGGTGCAATATATTCAGCTCCAGCGTATACAGTACGATGGCGGTTTACCGCTAAAGATATGTGTTTTAAGCTATCTAAAATAACGTTTGTTTTCGTATCTACTAAGATAATGTTACTATGTCGGCCCATTATTTCGATTACTAATGTTTTTAATGATTCGTCTCCAATTTCATTCCGACTGCGAACTGTAATTTGAATAATACGTTCTAAGTCAATTTGTTCAATTTTTTCAATAAACCCACCTTCTAAATGTTTACGAAGAAGCATACAAAACATTGGCGGTATTGCTGGTGAATCGTAGTTTTGATTCGTTAAGTGCAGACGCGCATATGTAGGGTGAGACGAAAGAATTAGTTTTTGGTTCTTTCCGTTTGCTCGAATATGTAATAAAATCTCATACTTTGAAGGTTGATATATTTTGGAAATTCTTCCTGTGTAAAGAGAATTTGCAATTTCATGTGTAATTGCTCTTGTAAATAATCCATCGAATGCCATAAATGAACACTCCTTTCTAACTAAAAGTTAATTATAGCATTTTTTTGGACGAGGCTGAATAAGCTTTCAATAGAGTATGTCTGGAATCAGGAGGTCGATGGCAGGATGAACTGGTATGGAATGCGGGCACATGAAGTGGAAGAAAGAACGAATACGAATGTAAAGGTTGGACTTACAGAGAAAGAAGCAGAAGGGCGCGTAAAGAAATTTGGTACTAATGAATTAGAAGAAGCAAAAAGGCCTTCTGCACTAATGGTATTTTTAGCACAGTTTAAAGATTTCATGGTACTCGTTTTGTTTGGAGCAACAATTGTTTCTGCGTTTTTAGGTGAATACATTGATTCTATTGCTATTGTTGCCATTGTTATTATCAATGGTATTCTCGGATTTTTTCAAGAAAGAAAAGCTGAAAAATCATTGGAAGCTTTAAAGGAACTAGCCGCTCCACAAGTTACTGTAATGCGGAATGGAAAGTGGGTAAAAGCACCATCTAAAGCACTTGTTTTAGGTGATATTATTAAGTTTTCCAGTGGTGATCGTATTGGGGCTGATGTGCGTCTTGTTGAAGCATCAAGTTTATATATTGAAGAGTCTGCTTTGACAGGGGAGTCCGTACCTGTACAAAAGAAGGTAGAAGCATTGCAAGGGCAAGATGTTGCAATTGGTGATCAAAAAAATATGGCTTTTATGGGGACAATGATTACGCGAGGATCTGGTACAGGAGTCGTTGTAGCAACTGGTATGAATACAGCGATGGGGCAAATTGCAAATATGTTACAAAATGCAGAGCAAATTGAAACACCACTGCAAAGAAGGTTAGAACAGCTCGGAAAAATATTAATTATTGTGGCTCTTATTTTGACAGCACTCGTTGTATTAGCTGGTGTGTATCAAGGGAATGAAGTATATCATATGTTTTTAGCTGGTGTGTCTCTGGCTGTTGCGGCTATTCCAGAAGGGTTGCCAGCAATTGTTACAGTAGCTTTATCACTTGGTGTACAGCGTATGATAAAAAAGAGAGCAATTGTACGAAAGTTACCAGCCGTAGAAACGTTAGGTTGTGCTTCCGTTATATGTTCTGATAAAACGGGAACAATGACGCAAAACAAAATGATGGTAACACATATGTGGTCAGGCGGAGAATTGTGGAAAGTGACAGGGCAAGGATATGAACCTAATGGCTCTTTTATGAAAGGTGAAAAAGAAGTGAATCCAGCTAAGACAAAAGCACTTTATCAGCTACTTACATTTGGTTCACTATGTAACAATGCAAATATTATTCAAAAGAAAAAGGCGTACGTATTAGATGGAGATCCAACAGAGGGAGCGCTTGTAGCTGCAGCAATGAAAGCTGGGATAACACGTGAGGCATTGAAAGGGAAATTTGAAGTTATTCGTGAATTTCCATTTGATTCAACTCGAAAAATGATGAGTGTTATTGTACGAGATCGAGAGGGGAAAAAGTTTATTGTTACGAAGGGAGCACCGGATGTTCTTTTACAAATGAGTCAAACGATTTTATGGGGGGATAAGCAACAGCCGTTAAGTGAGCTATATAGAAAAGAAGTACAGGCGGCTATTCATAGCTTAGGTAGTCAAGCGCTTCGAACAATTGCAGTTGCGTTTAAACCTTTAAAAATAACGGATTCTATTGAACATGAAAGAGACGTTGAAAAAGATTTTATGTTGGTTGGGATACAAGGTATGATTGACCCACCAAGACCAGAAGTGGCGCAGGCGGTAAAAGAGTGTAAAGAAGCTGGTATTCGAACAGTAATGATTACAGGTGATCATAAAGTGACAGCAATGGCGATTGCTGAACAATTAGGAGTTTTGCCACCAGATGGACGCGTTGTTGAAGGAGTAGAACTCGCGAATATGGATGTGGAGGAATTAGAAAATGTTGTAGAAGATACGTATGTATTCGCTCGTGTATCACCTGAACATAAATTAAAAATTGTTAAGGCACTGCAAAATCAAGGGCATATAGTAGCGATGACAGGTGATGGAGTGAACGATGCTCCAGCTATAAAAACAGCGGATATTGGGATAGCGATGGGGATTACAGGAACAGATGTTGCAAAAGAAGCCTCTTCACTTGTTTTACTAGACGATAATTTTGCTACAATTAAGTCAGCGATTAAAGAAGGAAGAAATATATACGAGAACATACGTAAGTTCATCCGATATTTATTAGCATCAAATGTTGGAGAAATTTTAGTTATGTTATTTGCGATGTTACTTGCATTACCCCTGCCGATGGTTCCTATTCAAATTTTATGGGTGAACTTAGTTACTGATGGTTTACCAGCGATGGCATTAGGTTTGGATAAGGCTGAAGGAGATGTGATGAAGAGAACGCCGCGCCACCCGAAAGAAGGGGTATTCGCTAGAGGGCTTGCGTGGAAAATAATAAGTCGAGGTTTTTTAATTGGGGCAGTGACGTTAGTAGCGTTTATTATTGCGTATAACCAACATCCAAATGAACTCAAATATGCACAAACTGTAGCGTTCGCGACGTTGGTACTTGCTCAGCTTATTCATGTATTTGATTGTCGTAGTGAGCATTCTGTTTTTCATCGTAATCCATTTGGGAACGTGTATTTAGTAGGGGCGGTTATCATTTCATTACTACTCATGCTAGTAGTGATATATTATCCACCGTTACAACCGATTTTTAGCACAATGCCGATACAAGCAAGAGATTGGTTATTAATTGGAGGTTTGTCATCAATTCCGACTTTCTTACTAGTAGGTTCTTTATTAACAGGGAAAAAGGCGAAAAAGAAAAAGCCAATGTTATATAAGAAGGGATTAAACTTGAAATAGTCAATGTTATGAAAATGTGATATAATTTACAGAAGGTAGTAGAGCCTTGTCTCTATTACCTTTTTCATTGAGTTATTTTATGGCTTGGATGTGATAAAAATGATTTCTAGTATGACAGGGTTTGGAAGATCGAAAGTAGAAAGTGATACTTTTCAAATTACAGTAGAAATGAAATCGGTGAACCACCGTTTTTTAGAGATGAGTATTCGACTTCCTAAGCAAATGATGGTATTTGAGGACAAAATTCGTAAAATAATTGCACAGCAAGTTCGACGTGGACGCATTGAAGTGTCTATTAGTATAGCAGGTGAAGGACTTGTTGAAAGAAAATTAAGTGTGAATTGGTCACTTCTTGAGCAGTACCAATCGATGATGGAAGATATAAAAGGAAAGTTTCAATTACAAGATTCTATTACACTCGAGCAATTAATGGCAATGCCAGAAGTAACAGCAATTGAAGAAATAGAAAATGTAAATGAACATTTTGAGAACAGTTTATATGAGGCTGTTCGTCAAGCTGCTCATATGTTGAAAACGATGAGAGATGACGAAGGAGAACGATTACATAAAGATATAGCGTATCGTTTACAAGAGATTAGCAATTGTGTAAATGCAATTATTCCACATGCACCAATTGTTACACAAAAATATCGTGAACGATTAGAAAATCGCTTAAAAGAATTACATAATCAAGAGTTAGATGAACAAAGATTGCTAACAGAAGTCGCAATCTTTGCAGAGCGTTGTGATATTCATGAAGAGTTAGTTCGTTTGCAAAGTCATTTAGAGCAATTTCGTGAAACATTGCAGATTGAAGAGCCTGTTGGAAGGAAAATGGATTTCATCGTGCAAGAGATGCATAGAGAAATTAATACGATTGGTTCTAAGGCAAATGACTTAACAATTTCAAAATATGTTGTAGAAATGAAAAATAACCTTGAAAAAATTCGTGAACAAGTACAAAATATTGAGTAGCTTTCAAAAAATATATAAAGTTATACGTGGTGGAGAAATCGGATAGACTTACTAGGAGGCGCAAACTATGGCCATGCGGTTTTTAAATATTGGATACGGAAATATTGTATCTGCTCATCGAATTATTGCTATTGTAAGTCCGGAGTCAGCTCCTATTAAACGAACAGTACAAGAAGCACGCGAACATAATGCTTTGCTTGATGCTACGTATGGGAGAAAAACAAGGGCGGTTATTGTTATGGATGATGGGCATGTTGTATTAAGTCCAATTCAACCAGAGACGATTGCACATCGTTTGAATAATAAAGAAGATTTAAGTGAGGAAGGGTAGGTTTTACATATTTATGAGAAGTAGAAGAGGATTGCTCATCGTTCTTTCAGGGCCTTCTGGGGTTGGAAAAGGAACGGTTCGTAAAGAGCTGTTTAGCCATGAGGATACACGTTTTCAGTACTCTATTTCAGTAACGACACGTAAGCCGCGTGAAGGTGAAGTAGATGGTGTGGATTATTTTTTTAAAGAAAGAGAAGAATTTGAGGAAATGATTCGTAATGAAAGATTACTTGAGTGGGCTGAGTTCGTAGGTAATTATTACGGAACACCAATTGACTATGTTGAAAAAACATTACAAGAAGGAAAAGATGTATTCTTAGAAATTGAAGTGCAAGGAGCAATTCAAGTTAAGAAAGCTTTCCCAGAAGGTGTATTTATTTTCTTAGCACCTCCAAGTTTATCTGAACTAAAGAGCCGTATTGTCGGACGTGGTACAGAGACTGAAGATGTTATTGAAAATCGTTTAACTGTAGCGAAAGAAGAAATCGAGATGATGGACGCTTACGACTATGTAGTAGAAAACGATCAAGTTGAATTAGCTTGTGATAGAATTAAAGCAATTGTGGTTGGCGAACATTGCCGCCGCGAAAGGGTAGCAAAATATTATAAAGAAATGACGGAGGGTCTATAATTATGTTAAATCCATCAATTGACTCATTACTACAAAAAATCGATTCTAAGTACACATTAGTAACAGTGGCTGCAAAACGCGCACGTGAAATGCAACTTGCTAATAACTGTGTTGTAGAGCAACCTGTTTCTCATAAATGTGTAGGTAAAGCATTAGAAGAAATCGATGCAGAAGCATTAAGCTACGTACCAAGTGAAGATAAAGTAGCTGAATAAGCCTTTGCCTTCGACAAAATAAAACATAGACTTTATAATTTTCTATGTAACGGTAACAACCTATTTACAAGTAGGTTGTTATTTTTTTACGAAAGGAATGAAATATTGGTACTGACGAGCTGGGAATTCTATTTCAGTATTATAAGTTTGAAAAAGAAAGAGGACGAGTCATATGCTAAAAGGGAAAAAGATACTTCTATGTGTAACAGGAGGCATTGCGGTTTTTAAAGCAGCTGCGTTAACGAGTAAATTGACACAATCTGGCGCGATTGTAAAAGTAATGATGAGTGAGTCGGCAATGAAGTTTGTTACGCCTCTTACATTCCAAGCGCTTTCTCGCCATGATGTATATACGGATACGTTTGATGAGAAAGACTCGGCTGTTATTGCTCATATTGATTTAGCAGATTGGGCGGATGTTGTACTTGTCGCACCTGCTACTGCCAATTGTATTGGAAAGTTAGCTGGTGGTATTGCAGATGATATGATTACAACTACTGTGTTAGCTACTACAGCCCCGGTATGGATTGCGCCTGCTATGAATGTGCATATGTATGAAAATAAAATTGTTCAAAAAAATATGATGACATTGAAAACGCTAGGATATACATTTATTGAGCCTGGGGAAGGCTTTTTAGCATGTGGATATGTAGCGAAGGGACGACTAGAAGAACCTGAAGCGATTATTGCACGGTTAGAGGAAGCTTTCTCAGAACACAAACCATTGCAGGGAAAAAGAATATTAATAACTGCTGGCCCAACACGTGAAAAAGTTGATCCAGTTCGTTTTATGACGAATTTTTCTTCTGGAAAAATGGGGTATGCGATTGCAGAAGTGGCGGCGAATTTAGGCGCTGATGTTATACTCGTTTCAGGACCGACAGCATTAAATCCACCGTTACATGTAACGACAGTGCAAGTGGAATCTGCACAAGATATGTTAGAAGCAGTTCTTCAACATTATCAAAACGTAGACGTTGTCATTAAAACAGCAGCAGTTGCAGATTATCGTCCGAAATATGTTCATGATAATAAAATGAAAAAGCAAAATGGTGATGCTGTCATTGAACTCGAAAGAACGGTGGATATTTTAAAAACGTTAGGTCAGAAAAAGGATAAACAGTTACTTATCGGTTTTGCTGCTGAAACGACAAATGTAGAGGAATATGCAACGAAAAAACTACGTGAGAAAAATGCAGATATGATTGTCGCGAATGATGTAAAAGCGCAAGGAGCTGGATTTGGCACGGATACGAATATTGTAACAATGTATAGAAAAGATGGAAAAGTTATTGAGTTACCACTTTTACTGAAAAAAGAGGTAGCTCGTGAAATATTAAAGCAAATTGAAATGATGTTAGAAGATGATCGTTTATGAAATTTGCAAGTGTAATTGTTGATGTACCTGCCCGTCAGACAGATCGACCATTTGATTACATTATCCCTGAAAAATGGGAAGATATTGTACAGACAGGAATGCGTGTAGTAGTTCCGTTTGGGCCAAGGAAATTACAAGGTTTTATTATTGGGATTAAAGATTCGGTGGATGTAGAAAGTAAGAAGTTAAAGACAATCCATGAAATATTAGATGTAACACCGGTTTTAAATGATGAATTATTAAAGCTTGGATATTGGCTTACAAGTGAAACGTTATGCTACATGATTTCAGCTTTTCAAGTGATGCTTCCAACTGCGATAAAAGCAACGTATAAAAAACGTCTACAAATTTGTAAGCAGGAAGAAATAGCATCTGAAATACTATATTTATTTCAGGATAAAGAAGCAATTGATTTTGAAGTAATCGAGCAGCAGCCACATTTATACCGGACTATTCAACAAGAAATTAAAAATGGTACGGTTGAAGTCGTTTATCAAGTGAAAGATAAAGTACAAAAGAAGAAGCAAAGAGTTGTTCAGCCGGAGTTGCCAGAAGATAAATTGGAATTAGCGGCATTTGAACTGAAAAGTAAAAAACAACAAGATGTACTTTATTATTTTGTGGAAAATTATAAAAGTGTACCGTTGAAAATAATTACAGAAGAGTTACAAATAACAGATGCTCCAATAAAAGCACTTGTTAAAAAGGGCTTCATTTCAGAAAATTATGTGGAAGTATACCGAAATCCGTATGACGATGATGATTTTGAACAAACGAAACCATTTCCACTTACGGAGGAACAAAAACAAGTTATTACACCGATTTTATCATCAATTACAAATGAAACTTATAATCCATTTTTACTATATGGTGTTACAGGAAGTGGAAAGACAGAAGTATATTTACAATCTATAGCAGCAGTGCTCGAGAAAGGAAAAGAAGCTATCGTTCTTGTTCCTGAAATTGCACTAACGCCCCAAATGGTGGATCGTTTTAAAGGTAGGTTTGGCTCGCAAGTTGCAGTTCTTCATAGTGCGTTGTCTGTAGGAGAAAAGTATGACGAGTGGCGTAAGATTTTAAGAAAAGAAGTGAAAGTTGTAGTTGGTGCGCGTTCAGCCGTTTTTGCGCCTTTTGAGAATTTAGGGATTATTATTATTGATGAAGAGCATGAATCAAGTTACAAACAAGAAGATAATCCGAGGTATCATGCAAGAGATGTAGCTATCTGGAGAGGGCAATATCATAAATGTCCTATCGTTCTTGGTAGTGCGACACCAACACTTGAATCGTTTGCAAGGGCGAAAAAAGGTGTTTATGAACTACTAACAATGGAAAAACGTATGAATGAACAAGCTTTACCAACGGTAGAGATTGTTGACATGCGAGAAGAACTTCGTGACGGGAATAGATCAATGTTTTCTAAGGCGCTGCATGAAAAAATAGCAGATCGATTAGAAAAGAAAGAACAGATGGTACTATTTTTAAATAGAAGAGGTCATTCTACATTTGTTATGTGCCGTGATTGTGGGTATGTTGTACAATGTCCGCATTGTGATATTTCATTGACATATCATAAAATGAATCATCGTTTAAAATGTCATTATTGTAGTTATGAAGAAAATATGCCAACTGAGTGTCCTGCTTGTCAAAGTACATACATTCGTTTCTTTGGTACAGGTACACAAAAGGTAGAAGAAGAAATTACAAAACTATTTCCAGAGGCGCGAGTCATTCGAATGGATGTAGATACGACAAGTCGAAAAGGAATGCATGAAAAATTATTAAAGGCATTTGGGGAAGAAAAAGCAGATATATTACTTGGAACACAAATGATTGCTAAAGGATTAGATTTTCCGAAAGTAACTCTTGTTGGGGTTTTAACTGCAGATACGATGCTTCACTTACCTGATTTTCGGGCAAGTGAAAAGACATATCAGTTATTGACGCAAGTAAGTGGACGAGCGGGTAGACATGAATTGCCAGGGGAAGTTGTGATTCAAACGTATACGCCAGAACATTACAGTATAGAGTTAGCAAAGAACCAACAATATGATGTGTTTTTTGACCAAGAAATGCAAATGAGGCGAACAAGACAATATCCCCCATATTACTATGTTGTACTCATAACCGTATCTCATCCAGAATTATTAAAAGCGGTGCAAGTGACGGAAAAAATTGCCTCGTATTTACGAACGCATTGCTCACAGCAAACAATGGTGTTAGGACCAGTTGCTTCAGCAATTCCAAGGATAAAAGATAGATATCGTTATCAATGCATGATAAAATACAAACGGGAACCAAACTTAAAGAACGTGCTCAAAATGGTAAATGAACATTATCAAGCAGAAATGCAAAAAGAGCTACAAATCTCAATTGATTTTAATCCAACAATGTTAATGTAGCGGAGGGAAATATGGCAGTTTTAGAAATAATAAAGCATCCAAATGAAGTGTTAGAAACACCATGTGAAAGAGTAATTAACTTTGATAAAAAGTTAGTGAAATTGTTGAAAGATATGCATGAAACAATGTTAATTGCGGACGGAGTCGGTTTAGCTGCGCCTCAAGTAGGTGTAAGCTTGCAAGTAGCGGTTGTTGATGTCGATGATGATACTGGGAAAATCGAGTTAATCAATCCATCAATATTAGAAAAACGTGGTGAACAAGTAGGTCCCGAAGGCTGTTTAAGCTTCCCGGGACTTTATGGTGAAGTAGAACGTGCCGATTATATTAAAGTAAGAGCGCAAAATCGCCGTGGGAAAGTATTTTTATTAGAAGCGGAAGGATTTTTAGCGCGTGCAATTCAACATGAAATCGATCATTTACACGGTGTTTTATTTACATCGAAAGTGACAAGATATTATGAAGAAAACGAACTAGAATAGGTGTTAAAAGGAGCGGTTTTTAAATGATAAAAGTAGTGTTTATGGGAACACCGGACTTTTCAGTGCCGGTGCTTCGTCGTCTTATTGAAGATGGCTATGAGGTAGTAGGTGTTGTGACGCAACCTGATCGTCCAGTAGGTAGAAAAAAAGTATTAACACCTACACCTGTTAAAGTTGAAGCGGAAAAACATGGTATCCCTGTGTTACAGCCGTTAAAAATTCGTGAAAAAGATGAATATGAAAAAGTATTGGCATTAGAGCCAGATTTAATTGTAACAGCTGCATTTGGTCAGATTGTACCAAATGAAATTTTAGAAGCACCGAACTATGGATGTATTAATGTCCACGCTTCTTTACTTCCTGAACTTCGTGGTGGTGCACCAATTCATTATGCAATTATGGAAGGTAAAGAAAAAACTGGTATTACAATTATGTATATGGTAGAAAAATTGGATGCTGGTGATATCTTAACGCAAGTGGAAGTGGAAATTGAAGAGCGTGAAACGACAGGCTCATTATTTGATAAATTAAGTGAAGCTGGAGCACACCTTCTATCTAAAACAGTACCTTTATTAATTCAAGGTAAGTTAGAACCGATTAAACAAAATGAAGAAGAAGTAACGTTTGCTTACAATATAAAACGTGAACAAGAGAAAATTGATTGGACAAAAACAGGTGAAGAAGTATACAATCACATTCGCGGATTGAATCCATGGCCAGTTGCTTATACAACTTTAGCAGGACAAGTTGTTAAAGTATGGTGGGGAGAAAAAGTGCCTGTAACTGAACCGGCTGAAGCAGGTACGATTGTTGCAATCGAAGAAGATGGTTTTGTTGTAGCAACTAGTAATGAAACAGGTGTTAAAATTACTGAATTGCAACCTTCTGGTAAAAAGCGTATGAGTTGTTCACAATTTTTACGTGGAACAAAACCTGAAATTGGAACGAAGTTAGGAGAAAATGCATGAGACAAAATGTTCGTGAATTAGCTCTTGATGGTTTAATTCAAGTGGAAAAAAGTGGTGCATATAGCAACTTACTTTTAAATAATCTAATTGAAAAAAGTGCAATTGATAGAAAAGATATTGGTTTATTAACTGAAATTGTATATGGAACGATTCAACGTCGTGACACATTAGATTATTATTTACAGCCTTTTTTAAAAAAGAAGGTTGAGGCGTGGGTAAGAGTATTGCTTCGCTTATCTTTATATCAAATGATTTATTTAGACCGAGTGCCAGAAAGAGCGGCTATTCATGAAGCGGTTGAGATTGCAAAGCGTCGCGGGCATAAAGGAATTGCTGGTATGGTGAACGGTGTATTACGTTCGATTCAGAGAGAAGGTGTACCTTCTGTAGATGAAATCAAGGATCCAGTAGAACGTCTTGCAATTGCGACGAGTCATCCAGTTTGGCTTGTACAAGAGTGGACTTCTGCATATGGCTTAGAAACTGCAGAGAAAATGTGCGAAGTAAACATGTTACCACCTGTACCAACAGCACGTGTGAATGTTGATAAGGTAACGGTAGAAGAAGCGATTGAGTTGTTGGCAAGTGAAGGTATAGAAGCAAAACGTGGTGACTTGTCAGATGATGCAATTCAGATTGAAAGAGGAAATGTAGCGCATACAGAAGCGTTTAAAAAAGGATTTCTTTCTATTCAAGATGAAAGTTCTATGCTTGTAGCACGCGCTTTAGAACCGAATACGGGAGATGCAGTTCTTGATAGTTGTGCTGCTCCAGGCGGAAAAACAACGCATATCGCGGAACGATTAAAGGGAACTGGTAAGGTCATGTCCCTTGATTTACATGCACACAAAGTACGTTTAATTAAACAGCAAGCAGAGCGACTTGGTCTAGAAAATGTCGAAACAAAAGCGCTAGATGCTAGAAAAGTGCAAGAGCACTTTGCAAATGAAACGTTTGATAAAATATTGGTAGATGCACCGTGTTCTGGATTTGGTGTAATTAGACGTAAGCCTGATATTAAGTTAGGAAAAGATAAAGGCGATAGTGAAAGATTATCGACGATTCAACTTGCGATACTAGAAAAAATAGCACCATTATTAAAACAAGGCGGTCGTCTTGTTTATAGTACGTGCACAATTGAGAAAATAGAAAATGAACAAGTAATAGATAAATTTTTAAAAGAACATCCTGAATTTGAATGGGATACTACGATAAAAGAACGTATGCCAGAAAAATTAAGTCCGTATATTAATGAAGGTCAAGTACAAATTTTACCGCATTATTTTGCAACGGATGGCTTTTATATTGCTTGTTTAAGGAAGAAGGTGTAGCATCATGGAAACAACTGTAAGAAAACAAAAGAAAAATGTAGAAACGAAGAAACCATCAATTTACTCTTTACAACTTCATGAAATGCAAGATTGGTTAAAGGAACAAGGAGAACCGAAGTTCCGCGCTGGACAAATTTTTGACTGGCTATATAAAAAACGTGTAAAAAATTATGAGGATATGTCAAACCTTTCTAAAGGATTGCGTGATAAATTGTCGAATTCCTTTGATATTACTACTTTAAACACGTTAGTAAAACAAACGTCTTCAGATGGAACGATTAAATTCTTATTCCAATTATATGACGGATATTCTATTGAAACGGTATTAATGCGACATGAATATGGAAATTCCATTTGTGTAACAACGCAAGTTGGTTGTCGTATTGGATGTACGTTCTGTGCTTCGACACTTGGTGGACTAAAACGAAACCTAGAAGCTGGAGAAATCGTAGCGCAAGTAGTAGAAGTTCAGCGTGCGCTTGATGAAACAGAAGAACGTGTAAGTTCTCTTGTTGTTATGGGAATTGGAGAACCATTTGATAACTACGATAATTTAATGGGATTCTTACGCATCACTAACCATGAAAAAGGACTTCATATTGGTGCTAGACATATGACTGTTTCGACGAGTGGAATTATCCCGAAAATTTATAAGTTTGCTGAAGAAGAACTACAAATTAATTTTGCGATTTCATTGCATGCTCCAAACTCAGAATTACGTTCAAAGTTAATGCCGATTAACCGTGCTTATAAATTACCGGATTTAATGGAAGCTATTAAATACTATGTAAATAGAACAGGGCGCCGTATTACTTTTGAATATGGATTATTTGGAGGAGAAAATGACCAAGTTGAGCACGCTGAAGAGCTTGCTGCGCTCTTAAAAGGTGTAAAATGTCATGTAAACTTAATCCCGGTAAACTACGTACCTGAACGTGATTATGTACGTACACCACGTGAGCAAATTTTCTTGTTCGAGAAAACGTTAAAAGATCGTGGAGTGAATGTAACGATTCGCCGTGAACAAGGTCATGATATTGACGCAGCCTGCGGTCAGTTGCGTGCGAAGGAGCGCAAAGAAGAGACGAGGTGACGAGATGAAAGCCGTATTTCTATCGGATAAAGGAAAAGTTCGTCAACATAATGAAGATAGTGCAGGAGTTTTTCACAATTTAGATGGAAATGTTTTAGCGGTAGTAGCAGATGGAATGGGAGGTCATCGAGCTGGTGATGTAGCTAGCTCGATGGCCATTCAATTATTCCATGATTATTGGAAGCAAACGCATAATATGAATGAACCGAAAAAAGTAGAACAATGGTTACATACTAGTGTTGGGATTATTAATGAGCGCATATATGAATACGCTCAGCAAAATGTAGAATGTAATGGTATGGGAACAACGCTTATAATAGCTGTTTGTACACCAAGTTTTGTGACGATAGGGCATATAGGAGATAGTCGTTGCTATATGGTATCAGAAGGAGAAATGACGCTTGTAACGGAAGATCATTCGCTTGTAAATGAGCTTGTGAGACATGGTGAAATTTCAAAGGAAGATGCAGAGTATCATCCGAAAAAGAATGTGTTATTAAGAGCGCTAGGAACAGAAGAAAAAGTTGGATTAGATGTTAAAACGTTGGTGCTTGAGGAAGATGATCAATTACTTCTTTGCTCTGATGGGTTATCAAACAAAGTTTCTATTGATGATATGCAACAAATTTTACAGTTAAATGAACAGCTTGAAGGTAAAGGGCAGCGTCTCATTCAATTGGCGAATGATCGCGGTGGAGAAGATAATATCACACTTGTTCTTATTGATTATGCGGGTTCGACAAACGAAAGTAGGTGAAGTGCAACGTGCTGATTGGAAAACGCTTAAATGACCGTTATAAGCTGCTGAAAATGATTGGTGGTGGCGGAATGGCCAATGTATATTTAGCTCATGATGATATACTTGGCCGAGATGTAGCGGTAAAAATATTAAGACTCGACTACTCAAATAACGAAGAGTTTATTAAACGTTTCCATCGAGAAGCGCAGTCTGTTACAACGTTGTCGCATCCAAATATTGTGAATATGTATGATGTCGGAGAAGAAGATGGTATATATTATCTTGTCATGGAATATGTACCCGGGCAAACATTGAAGCAATACATAATTGAGCGAGGTATGTTACCTATAGGAGAAGCTCTTGATATTATGGAGCAGTTAACATCCGCCATGGCACACGCCCATCATTTTGAAATTGTGCATCGTGATATAAAGCCGCACAATATTTTAATTCGAGCTGATGGAATAATAAAAGTAACAGATTTTGGAATTGCGACAGCTACAAGTGCAACAACAATTACACATACAAATTCAGTACTGGGCTCAGTCCATTATTTATCACCAGAACAGGCACGTGGCGGGATAGCAAATAAACAATCGGATATTTATTCTCTTGGAATAGTTATGTTTGAATTGTTAACAGGAAGACAACCGTTTTCTGGCGAATCTGCTGTTGCTATAGCTTTAAAACATTTACAAAGTGAAATCCCATCACCAAAAAGATGGAATGAAAATATTCCGCAAAGTGTTGAAAATATTATATTAAAGGCAACTGCAAAAGATCCTTTCCATCGATATCAATCTGCCAATGCGATGAAGCGAGATATTGAAACTGCGCTATATCCAGAGAGGATAAATGAGCAACCATTTTACATACCAGAAGATATGGAAGCGACGAAAGCGATTCCGATTATTCAACAAGAACAATTATTTGAAAATGTAAGTGATGAAACGATTGTTTTAAAAGGGAGTAAGGTGGAAGAACCGATAAGAGCAGAAGCAGCTGAGTTAGATAAGAAGAAAAAACGGAGTAACAAGTGGCTTAAAGTTTTAATTTCAACATTTTTATTTTTAGCAATAGGAATAACATTAGCGCTTACGGTTATTCCAGGATTATTTATTCCGAAAGATGTGAAAGTTCCTGATGTGGCTGGTATGAAATACACGACAGCTGTAAATACGTTAGTAGAAAAAGGCTTTGAGGTGACGGAGCCTAATATTGTATATACAGATGATATTGAAGTTGGGGATGTAATAAAAACGGAACCTGTAGCAGGAAGAGTCGTAAAAGAAAACGCTAAAATTACTATCTATCAATCAGGTGGAAAAAAGAAAAGTAAGATGGCGAATTTCACAGGGAAAAACTTTGAGAGTGTAAAAGCTGAGTTAGAAGAAAAATATAAACAAGTTACAGTAAATTATATTGAAAATGATAAGCCGAAAGGTGAAATTGTAGAGCAAATTCCGACGCCTGATCAAATGGTTATAGAAGCGGAGCAAGAACTGAAAATCTGGGTAAGTAAAGGTCCTTATCAAATTAGACCAGGTGACTTTTCGGGGTGGACTGAAAATAGTGTAACTGGTTATTTGAATGAGAGAAAACTAACGTCAGATATAAAACGAGAGTATTCAGATTCAGTCGAAAAAGGACTTGTAATTTCGCAATTTCCAAAACCAGGTACACCATTAAAAGAGGGAGATAAAGTAACTATTATTATCTCTGATGGTCAAAAGCCTAAAGTGACTAAAACGGTAAAAGTGGACAATATCTCTATCCCATATGAGCCTGCTGTAACAGGTGAAAAAAAGCCGCAAACAATAGAAATTTATAAAGAAGACATGCAGCAAAAAATGGATAGACCGGTTGAAACGAGAACAATTACTGAATCAACGACTATTTCTTTAGAATTTGTAATTCAAGAAGGTTCAAAGGGACACTATAAAATTGTACGAGATGGAGTAACGATTATTGATAAAGAAGTACCATATCCAACTCAATAATAGTGAAAGTCTACTTATTATTATTGCCTGTTATGCTGTCTACAAAGTGGACGGTATAGCAGGCAAAAATATATGATTCAAAAAGCTAGTAAAGTGATGCAGCTGTAATTATTTTTTTGCATTTAATGGGAAATTTAATGTATATTAGCGAAAGTATATATGGTAGGTTTTGAAATCGTTATTTGGAAAATTTAAATCCATTCATTTTTAAATTCAGCATCACCTTATACAAAAAAAGGAGAATTCTATGCCAGAAGGAAAAATTATAAAAGCTTTAAGTGGGTTTTATTACGTGCAGCATGAAGAAGGGGTTACGCAATGTCGTGGGCGAGGTGTATTTAGAAAAAATAAAATTACACCACTTGTAGGAGACCAAGTTGTTTTTCAGGCAGATAATCCAACTGAAGGTTATGTGCTTGAAGTGTTTGATCGAAAAAATGAACTTGTTAGACCTCCTATTGCTAATGTCGATCAAGCGATCCTTGTGTTCTCTGCAGTCGAACCAGATTTTAATCCTGGACTGTTAGATCGATTTTTAGTGCTGATTGAATATCATAACATTAAGCCAATTATTTGTATTAGCAAGATGGATTTAGTAGATGAAAAGATGAAAGCAACTGTTGAAGCATATGCGAATGATTATCGTGAGATGGGTTATGATGTTTTATTTACTTCTATTAATACGTCAGAAAGTATTGATATATTAAAACCATACTTAGAAAATTGTGTTTCTGTCGTTGCGGGTCAATCTGGTGTTGGGAAATCTTCAATGCTTAATGTGCTACGTCCAGAATTAGAGCTGAAAACAAATGATATATCCTCCCATTTAGGGCGCGGGAAGCATACGACAAGACACGTAGAATTAATTGCAATTGGGAGTGGACTAGTAGCAGATACACCGGGTTTTAGTTCACTAGATTTCATTGATATAGAAGTAGAAGATCTTACATATTGTTTTCCAGAGTTGAAAGAAGCGAGCCAATACTGTAAATTTAGAGGGTGTACACATCTTTCTGAACCGAAATGTGCTGTGAAAGCTGCGGTTGAAGAAGGGAAGATTACAGAATATCGCTATAAGAACTATAAACAATTCGTAGAAGAAATTAGAGAGAGAAAGCCGAGGTATTAGTTATGATTAAAATTGCACCATCGATTTTATCAGCAGATTTTTCAAAATTAGGGGAAGAGATTAAAGATGTAGAAAAGGGCGGAGCGGATTACATTCACGTTGACGTAATGGATGGACACTTCGTACCAAATATTACGATTGGACCATTAATTGTAGAAGCTATCCGTCCAATTACATCATTACCATTAGATGTACATTTAATGATTGAAAATCCTGATAACTATATCCCGACTTTCGCACAAGCGGGAGCGGATATTATTACTGTTCACGTAGAGGCGTGTCCACATCTGCATCGTACAATTCAGTTAATTAAATCTCACGGTATTAAAGCGGGCGTTGTATTAAATCCACATACGCCAGTTTCAGTGATTGAGCATGTATTAGAAGATATAGATATGGTACTACTTATGACAGTAAACCCTGGATTTGGTGGACAGAAGTTTATCCATTCTGTATTACCGAAAATTAAACAAGTTGCAGACATGGTGAAAGAGCGCAATCTAGAAGTAGAAATTGAAGTTGATGGTGGTGTAAATGCTGAAACAGCAAGACTTTGTGTGGAAGCAGGAGCAAATGTACTTGTAGCTGGATCAGCAGTATACAATCAAAAAGACCGCGGTGAAGCAATTCGCGTAATTCGTGGGTAGTGATGAACTTTTATCCTAGTAAGGTATTCATAGGATAGGGTAAAAATATGTAAAAAGGCAATCTACCGAATGGCAGATTGCCTTTTTACAATGGAAGGGGAAGAAAAAATGATTATTCATATTTTAGCAGGAGGACCTTCGGAATATTGCGCAGATTTTGCTCGATATGAGAATGAGGAAGTAGTGTGGGCTGCGGTTGATAGGGGAGTATACCGTCTATTAAAGAAAGGGATTACCCCGGCTGTTGCGTTTGGAGATTACGATTCAGTTACTGAAGAAGAATTAGTATGGATGGGACAGCAAACGAACGAATTACATATTGTTCCGCGGGAAAAAAATCAAACGGATTTAGAAATTGCAATCAACTGGGCATTAGGACAGAAGCCGGCACTAATTCGTATTTTTGGTGCTACCGGTGGAAGACTTGATCACGGTTTGGCAAATATACAAATGCTTTTAAAAGGGTTAGAAGTAGAGATAGAAATGTGTATTGTGGACAATAAAAATGAAATAACAGTTAAAAAAGTGGGTACACATATAATTGAAGAAAATAAAAATTTTCCTTATGTATCTTTTGTACCAGTTACTGAAATAGTGGAAGGGATTACATTGTTTGGTTTTAAGTACCCTCTTACTAATAAAACAATAGAGTGGGGATCAACACTTTGTATTAGTAACGAACTCGTTGAGGAAAAAGGTACTTTTTCATTTACTTCTGGCATATTAATGTTGATAAGAAGCACTGATTGAAGAAACAATTTTGCTCCTTACATCATATAGTGACCAAGTGGAGTAATGGGGATTAGGAGGGAAACCATGAGATTTTATACAATTAAGTTACCTAAATTTCTTGGTGGAATTGTTCGTGCAATGTTAAATACCTTCAAAAAAGATTAAAAAAAGCACCTATCACCGGTGCTTTTTCCATTGTTATAGTAAAAAAAGAGCCTATCGGCTCTTTTTTTTATTATTAAACACGTTCGATTTTGCCAGATTTTAATGCTCTAGCAGAAACGTAAACACGTTGAACTTTTCCGTCGATGCGTACGCGAACTTTTTGAAGGTTAGCGCCCCACTTACGTTTTGTAGCGTTCATTGCGTGAGAACGAGAGTTACCAGAACGAGCTTTTCTTCCAGTAATAGCACAAACACGAGCCATTTATATTTCCCTCCCTTGATACCTTACCATACGTAATTTTTCAATGTTAGTCTTTTATGCGATGCTAAAAACACTACTATAATTTAACACAACTAAAAAGAGAATGCAACACCGTAGAAAAAAGAAATCAAGAAAATTTACTTGACACTATATGTCAATGAAGAAAAGTTAAAATCCATAAAAATTGCTTGACATATTATAGTGGTACATGTTGTATAATAACAATGGACTATTTTGCTCATCATAAAAAAGTGTAATTTAAAACATAAAATATGAGAGTGAAAAGAAAGAACGATGGAATTTTCTTTAAAAAGATTATATGATAGTAACTAAAGTAGTCTAGCTCACTTTCACCATTTATGAAGGGGGAAACGAGATGTCAATTGAAATTAAAACGAAGTACGGTCAAATTGATATTAGTACAGATGTAATTGCAACAATTGCTGGAGGTGCCGCGGTAGATTGCTACGGTATCGTAGGTATGGCATCAAAAAATCAGTTAAAAGATGGATTAACAGACATTTTACGAAAAGAAAACTTCACTAGAGGTGTTATTGTTCGTAAAGATGAAGATGAAGTACATATTGATATGTATATTATTGTGAGCTATGGTACGAAAATTTCAGAAGTGGCACATAATGTGCAGACGAAAGTGAAATATACATTAGATCAAACTGTAGGACTAGCAGTAGATTCTGTAAACATCTACGTACAAGGAGTTAAAGTAATAAACTTGTAATGTGCATTAAGGAGGAAAATCTGTGTCAATTCAAAAAATTGATGGAAAACGTTTATCACAAATGATCATGCAAGGAGCGAATAATTTAACAAATAATGTTCAGCTTGTTGATGCATTAAACGTATTTCCAGTTCCAGATGGCGATACCGGTACAAACATGAACTTATCTATGACTTCAGGTGCGCGTGAAGTGAAAGCAAATCCTTCACAGCATGCTGGTAAAGTCGGCGTAAGTTTAGCCAAAGGATTATTAATGGGAGCTCGTGGTAACTCTGGAGTTATTCTATCTCAGTTGTTCCGTGGTTTCTCTAAATCCATTGAACAAAAAGAAGAATTAACAACAGTTGATTTTGCTGCAGCACTAGAAGCTGGAGTAGAGGCGGCTTATAAAGCGGTTATGAAACCGATTGAAGGAACGATTTTAACGGTTGCAAGAGAAACGGGTAAATATGCAGTAACAGTTGCGAAAAAACAGCGCGACTTTGTTTTGTTTATGGAAGACGTTGTGAAAGAAGCAAACGCATCGTTAAATCGTACGCCAGATTTATTACCTGTATTAAAACAAGTTGGCGTTGTAGATAGCGGTGGTAAAGGTCTTGTAGTAGTATACGAAGGATTTTTAGCTGACTTAAAAGGAGAAACGATTTCTTCTGATGCACCGACGCAAACATCTATGAATGAGATGGTACGCGCAGAACATCACCGTAGTGTACAAAGCCAATTGAGTACAGAAGATATTAAGTATGGATATTGTACGGAGTTTATGGTGAAATTAGAGGCTGAAAAGGTGAAAGAGCATAATTTCTCTGAACAAAAATTCCGTGAAGATATTAGTGTATATGGTGATTCTCTACTAGTTGTGTCTGATGATGAAATTGTAAAAGTTCATATCCACGCAGAACATCCTGGAGACGCTATGAACTACGGGCAAAAATACGGTAGTTTAATTAAGATTAAAGTAGAAAATATGCGTGAACAGCATACTGCTTTATTAGATGAACCTGCTATGGTTCCTGAACAACCAGCTCAATCGAAAGAAAAACAACCATATGGTATCGTAACTGTGGCAATGGGGTCTGGTATTAAAACTTTATTTGAGAGCATCGGCGCAACGAAAGTTATCGAAGGTGGTCAAACGATGAATCCAAGTACGGAGGATATCGTGAAGGCAATTGAAGAAGCGAATGCTGAAAAAATCATTATTTTACCGAATAACGGAAATATTGTAATGGCAGCAGAACAAGCGGCATCAGTTGTAGATCAAGAAGTTATTGTTGTTCGTTCGAAAACAGTTCCTCAAGGTATGGCAGCAATGTTAGCATTTAACCCAGTTGGAACGTTAGAAGAGAATGAAGAAAACATGCAAGAAGCTTTATCTCATGTGAAAACAGGTCAAATTACGTATGCTGTACGTGATACGGAAATTGATGGTGTAGCAATTCAAAAAGATGACTTCATGTGTATTGCAGATGGAAAAATTGTATCTACAAATGCTGAAAAAGTAGGAGCTGCGAAGCAATTACTAGAAGCGCTTATTGATGAAGATTCTGAAATCGTAACGATTCTACAAGGTGAAGATGCAACTGACGAAGAAGTAGCGGAGTTAGTTGAATTTGTAGAAGAGAAATTTGAAGATGCAGAAGTAGAAGTGCATGCTGGAAACCAACCAGTGTATTCTTTCATCTTCTCTGTAGAATAAGATAAGATTCGTTTTGAAAATAAATGGATTACTTACTTGCTAATGGATAAGAAGTAGTAATATGAAGTTTATTACTAGTTTTTATTCAAAAGGCTAGCATATTGAAGAGAGAAAAGAGCCTTGCTGCTAATAGTGAGGCTCTTTTTTACTTGTTTTATATAAGGGATTTGAGTAGTTTCTCTTAGAATGCCTATGATAGAATATATAAGGTGAAAGAGAGCGATTACAGATGCTAATTGGTACTCAAATAAAATGCAATAAAGAAAATAATGTGACGGGGTGTGAGAATCTTGAATGATGTTGTACAAGTTCCTGTTACGGATGTAAAGGGGATCGGAGGAGAAACATCTGAGTTACTACATGAGATGGGGATTTATACAGTTTCTCATCTATTAGAACATTTTCCGTACCGTTATGAAGATTATGCGATGAAAGATCTTGCTGAAGTAAAGCATGATGAACGTGTAACGGTTGAAGGGAAGGTCCATAGTGCTCCTTTGCTGCAATATTATGGTAAGAAGAAATCGCGTCTAACAGTTCGTGTTCTCGTCGGTCGTTATTTAATTACGGCGGTATGTTTTAATAGGCCTTACTATAAGCAAAAATTAACGTTAGATGAAACGGTAACGATTACTGGTAAATGGGATCAACATCGTCAAACAATTGCTGTATCAGAACTTCATTTTGGGCCAGTTGTACGTCAACAAGAAGTGGAGCCTGTTTACTCAGTAAAGGGGAAACTTACAGTAAAACAGATGCGTCGTTTTATTGCTCAAGCGTTAAAGGAATATGGAGATTCTATAGTCGAAGTGTTACCGGATGGTTTGTTAGGCCGGTATAAATTATTACCAAGATATGAAGCACTTAAGGCTTTGCATTTTCCGGTAGGACAGGAGGATTTAAAGCAAGCGCGTCGCCGTTTTGTATATGAGGAATTTTTCTTATTTCAGCTGAAAATGCAAACACTGAGGAAAATGGAGAGGGAAAATTCAAAAGGGACGAAGAAAGAGATTCCGTCAGTAGAATTACAAGAATTTATCGATGCATTGCCGTTCCCGTTAACTGGTGCGCAGCGCCGAGTTGTAGATGAAATTTTAAAAGATATGACATCTCCTTATCGGATGAACCGACTATTACAAGGTGACGTTGGTTCTGGGAAAACAGTTGTTGCTGCGATTGGCCTTTATGCATCGAAATTAGCTCATTATCAAGGTGCTTTAATGGTTCCTACAGAAATTTTAGCTGAGCAACATTATCAGTCGCTTGCTGAAACGTTTTCGCATTTTGGTATGAAGGTGGAACTGCTAACAAGTTCTGTTAAAGGTGCAAGACGCCGAGAAATTTTAGCGAAGTTAGAACAAGGAGAAATAGATATTCTTGTTGGAACGCACGCTTTAATTCAAGATGAAGTTATATTTCATAGGTTGGGTCTCGTTATTACAGATGAACAGCATCGATTTGGTGTAGCGCAGCGCCGAGTTTTACGGGAGAAAGGTGAAAGTCCAGATGTATTATTTATGACAGCGACACCAATTCCGCGTACGCTTGCAATTACTGCATTTGGAGAGATGGATGTTTCGATAATCGATGAGATGCCAGCAGGTAGAAAGGTGATTGAAACATACTGGGCAAAACATGATATGTTAGATCGCGTCCTCGGTTTTGTTGAGAAGGAAATAAAAAAAGGAAGACAGGCATACGTTATTTGTCCTCTAATTGAAGAATCTGAGAAACTTGATGTGCAAAATGCTATCGACTTACATAGTATGCTGACGCATCATTACCAAGGGAAATGCCAAGTTGGATTGATGCATGGGAGATTATCGTCTCAGGAAAAAGAAGAGATAATGGGTCAGTTTAGTGAAAATAAAGTGCAAATTCTTGTATCGACAACAGTTGTTGAGGTGGGTGTGAACGTACCAAATGCGACTGTGATGGTTATTTATGATGCAGAACGTTTCGGTTTATCGCAGCTTCATCAGCTTAGAGGGCGTGTCGGGCGTGGTAGTGAACAATCATATTGTTTATTAATAGCAGACCCTAAATCAGAAACAGGAAAAGAAAGAATGCGCATAATGACTGAAACAAATGATGGATTTGTATTGTCAGAAAAAGATTTAGAATTACGAGGTCCTGGAGATTTCTTTGGGAGTAAGCAAAGTGGCTTACCAGAATTTAAGGTTGCTGACATGGTACACGATTATCGAGCGTTAGAAACAGCAAGGCAAGATGCGGCGATACTAGTAGATTCAGAAGCATTTTGGCACAATGATCAGTACGCTGCCTTGCGTACGTATCTTGATGGGACAGGTGTGTTCCAAGGAGAGAAGCTCGATTAAAGGGAGTCAACAAAAATTTTTGTTGCATTCTACTTTTAATGATTATATACTACTGTTAGTACCTAGTCATAAAAATGGATGGTGCGGTATGAAGAAAAGAAGAAGTAAAAAAGAAAGACAAGAATTATTACAACAAACAATCGAATCAAATCCTTTTATTACGGATGAAGATTTAGCGGAAAAATTTCAAGTGAGTATACAAACAGTACGACTGGATCGTATGGAATTGTCTATTCCTGAATTAAGAGAGAGAATTAAACATGTAGCGACAAAGCAACATGAAGAAGATGTGAAATCTTTACCGTTAGAAGAGGTTGTCGGAGAAATTATTGATATTGAATTAGATAGACATGCAATCTCTATCTTTGAAGTAAAGGTAGAACATGTATTTAAAAGAAATCAAATTGCCCGTGGGCATCATCTGTTTGCGCAAGCAAACTCACTAGCTGTTGCGGTTATTGATGAAGAATTAGCTTTAACTGCAAAGTCTACCATTCGATACATTCGCCCTGTAAAATTAGGAGAGCGTGTTGTTGCAAAAGCGCGTGTTGAAGACGTAGAGAATGATAAGGGACGGACGGTTGTCAAAGTGCGTAGCTTCGTTGGAGAAGAACTTGTTTTTACAGGCACTTTTGAAATGTATCGATCTAGTAATTATAGTGAGGAAGGTAACAACTTATGAAAATCGCAATAGATGCAATGGGCGGAGATCACGCTCCAAAGGCTGTAGTATTAGGGGCAATGAAAGCTATTAAGGAATATTCTGATCTACATATTACGTTAGTAGGGAAAGAAGAGGAAATTCGTCAATATTTAACGAGTGATGAACGAATTACTATTCTTCATACAGACGAAAAAATAGAATCGACGGAGGAACCAGTAAGAGCGGTTCGTCGAAAAAAACAAGCTTCAATGGTACTTGCGGCACAGCAAGTAAAGGATGGAGAAGCAGACGCTTGTATATCCGCAGGTAGTACAGGAGCTTTAATGGCAGCTGGATTATTTGTTGTCGGTCGTATGGAAGGAATTGAGCGACCAGCTTTATCGCCTACAATGCCAACTGTAGATGGAAAAGGTTTTGTTATGTTAGATGTTGGAGCAAATGTTGATGCAAAACCAATTCATTTATATCAATATGCAGTAATGGGATCTGTTTATGCTGAGAAGGTAAGAGGAATTGAAAATCCTCGTGTTGGACTATTAAACGTTGGAACAGAGGATGGAAAAGGAAACGAGCTTTCAAAGCAAGTATTTGCAATACTTAAGGATGCGCCAATTAATTTCGTTGGGAACGTTGAATCGAGAGATTTATTGCAAGGTGTAGCAGATGTTGTTGTATGTGATGGTTTTACAGGGAATGTAGCGTTGAAATCATTAGAAGGAACAGCACTTGCGCTATTCTCTATGTTGAAAGAACAACTAATGAGTTCGTTTACGAGCAAATTAGCAGCGGCGGTATTAAAGCCAAAACTTATGGTATTAAAAGATAAAATGGATTATTCGGAGTATGGGGGAGCTGCATTATTTGGATTGAAAGCACCTGTCATTAAGGCTCACGGTTCTTCTAATGACCAGTCGATATTTAGTGCGATTCGTCAAACGAGAGAAATGGTAGCGAAAGAAGTAATTCCTACAATTTCAAGCGTAATGGAGGAAGAGTCACTCCAATAAGAGGAGGATTTGAAATGGGAAAAATAGCATTTCTTTTTCCGGGCCAAGGTTCACAGGCAGTTGGAATGGGTAAACAATTAGCAGAGAATAATAAAGAGGTTGCAAAAGTGTTTGCAAAAGCAGATGAGGTGTTACAAGATTCACTTTCAGAAGTGATTTTTGAAGGACCGCAGGAAAAGCTTACATTAACAACAAATGCTCAGCCTGCATTATTAACAACGAGTTTTGCTATTTTGACAGCTTTGAAAGAGTATGACATTACACCTGACTTTGTCGCTGGTCATAGTTTAGGTGAATATAGCGCTCTTGTAGCAGCTGGTGCATTAACTTTTGAAGATGCGGTATATGCTGTAAGGAAACGCGGGGAATATATGGAAGAAGCTGTTCCGGGCGGGGAAGGTGCAATGGCAGCTATATTAGGTGCTGACCCACATATGCTGAAACAAGTTACAGAAGAAGTAACAAGTGAAGGATATGCAGTGCAAATCGCTAATATGAATAGTACGAAGCAAATTGTAATTTCTGGAACGAAGCAAGGCGTAGAGCTTGCTTCTCAAAGAGCGAAAGAAAATGGTGCAAAGAGAGCAATTCCACTAAAAGTAAGTGGGCCATTCCATTCTTCACTTATGAAGCCGGCAGCTGAGAAGTTCCAAAGTGTTTTGAATGAAATTACAATTCATGATACGAATATTCCTGTTATTGCAAATGTTACGGCGGATGTTATTACACGTGGTGCCGACATTCAAGAAAAGTTAATCGAACAGCTTTATTCGCCTGTATTATGGTACCCGTCTATTGAATGTATGGTGAAGCAGGGAGTAGATACATTTATTGAAATTGGGCCTGGAAAAGTACTTGCTGGACTTATGAAGTCAATTGATTCATCAGTGAAAGCATATGCGATATATGATGAAGAGACATTAAAAGATACCATTTCAAATTTGAGAGGAGAAAACTGATGTTAAAAGGGAAGGTAGCATTAGTAACTGGCGCTTCACGTGGAATTGGTCGCGCGATTGCGATCGATTTAGCGAAACAAGGGGCAAATGTAGTAGTAAATTATGCAGGTAATGAACAAAAAGCAAATGAAGTAGTAGATGAAATTAAGAAATTAGGTTCTGATGCAATTGCGGTAAAAGCAGATGTTGCAAATGCTGATGATGTTACAAATATGGTGAAACAAACAGTAGACACATTTGGACAAGTTGATATTCTTGTAAATAATGCTGGTGTAACAAAAGATAATTTATTAATGCGTATGAAAGAAGAAGAATGGGATACAGTTATTAATACAAACTTAAAAGGTGTATTCTTATGTACAAAAGCAGTATCTCGTTATATGATGCGTCAACGTCACGGTAGAATTATAAATATCGCTTCTGTTGTGGGTGTTATAGGAAACCCAGGGCAAGCTAATTATGTTGCTGCTAAAGCGGGTGTTATTGGATTAACAAAAACATCTGCAAAAGAGTTAGCAAGTCGAAATATTACTGTGAATGCAATTGCGCCAGGCTTTATTGCGACTGATATGACTGATGTACTAGATGAGAATATTAAAGCCGAAATGTTAAAAGTTATTCCAGCTGCTCAATTTGGTGAAGCGCAAGATATCGCGAATGCTGTAACGTTTTTTGCTTCTGATCAAAGCAAATATGTTACAGGTCAAACGTTAAATGTTGATGGCGGTATGGTAATGTAATAAAAGAATCGATTTCACCTAGTTTTTTTGGTCAATATTTAATATAATATTTGAGGGGAGGTGAATGGAATGGCAGATGTTTTAGAACGCGTAACAAAAATCATCGTTGATCGTTTAGGAGTAGAAGAGACTGAGGTAGTACCAGCTGCAAGCTTCAAGGAAGATTTAGGAGCAGACTCCCTAGATGTAGTAGAACTTGTAATGCAATTAGAAGATGAATTCGAAATGGAAATTTCTGATGAAGATGCTGAAAAGATTGCTACTGTTGGCGATGCTGTGACTTACATAGAGAGTCATCTATAATGCTTAAGTGAAGTCCCGTTTTTTAGCGGGGCTTTCTGGCTTATATCTGGAGGGACCTATGCCGTACCGAAAATATAGAGAAAAAAAATACGAAACAAAATATCGTGAAGCATTTAAAGTGTTTCAAGAAAAGATAGGTATTACGTTTACAGATGAAAAATTATTGATTCAAGCATTTACGCATTCATCGTATGTGAATGAGCATCGAAAAAAACCGCATGAAGATAATGAGCGTCTTGAATTTCTTGGAGATGCAGTATTGGAACTTACTGTATCGCAGTATCTGTTTCAAAAATATCCGACAATGAGCGAAGGAGAGTTAACAAAACTACGTGCAGCTATTGTATGTGAGCCATCTCTTGTTCGTTTTGCGAACGAATTGTCATTTGGTAGCCTTGTTTTATTAGGAAAAGGTGAAGAAATGACAGGTGGACGTGAACGACCAGCTTTATTAGCGGATGTCTTTGAAGCGTTTATTGGTGCCCTTTATCTTGATCAAGGGTTAGAAACAGTTTGGGAATTCTTAAAAGAAATTGTATATCCGAAAATTAATGAGGGTGCTTTTTCTCATGTGATGGATTATAAGAGTCAGTTACAAGAATTGATTCAGCGTGATGGTAGTGGCAATGTTGAGTATCAAATTTTGCAAGAAAAAGGACCAGCTCACAATCGAGAATTTGTGTCACGTGTTACGTTAAATAACGTAGCTTTAGGTCTTGGTAGTGGTAAGTCGAAAAAAGAAGCAGAGCAACAAGCTGCTGCAGAAGCATTGAAAAAATTAAAAGAACAACTATAAGGAATCCCCCTTTGAATGAGGGGGATTCCTTGTGCATAGAATGAAACTTTCTTTTTGTTTGTAAATAAAAAGAAGGTAAATCCGTATAATAGCTTGTTTTTGTATAGAGAACATTTATAACGACGGAGAATAGGAGGAAGGCCTTTCGTGTTTTTAAAAAGATTAGAAATAGCAGGGTTTAAGTCTTTTGCTGAGCGTGTATCTGTTGATTTTGTCCCGGGTGTAACTTCTGTAGTAGGACCTAATGGAAGCGGGAAAAGTAATATTACTGATGCAATTCGCTGGGTACTTGGTGAACAATCTGCAAAATCATTACGTGGTGCAAAGATGGAGGATATTATTTTTGCAGGCAGTGATACGAGGAGAGCGGTTAATGTTGCTGAAGTAACAATAACTTTAAATAATGAAGATCAACGTTTACCAATTGAATACAATGAGGTGTGTGTAACACGTCGTGTATCTCGTTCAGGTGAAAGTGATTTTTATATTAATAAACAATCATGTAGATTGAAAGATATTATTGATTTATTTATGGACTCTGGTATGGGAAGAGAAGCTTTTTCAATTATTAGCCAGGGGAAAGTGGAAGAGATTTTAAGTAGTAAGTCAGAAGAGCGTCGAGGTGTATTTGAAGAAGCGGCAGGCGTACTAAAATACAAACTTCGCAAAAAGAAAGCTGAAGGAAAATTAGAAGAAACACAAGAAAACTTAAATCGTGTACAAGATATAATTCATGAATTAAGTAGTCAAGTAGAACCTTTAGAAAGACAAGCTTCTATTGCGAAAGATTATCTTGAGAATAAAGAAGAATTAGAGAAAGTAGAAGCTGCGCTTATTGTCCATGAAATTGAAGAATTGCATGAGAAATGGGAAGCACTTCGAAATCAGTTTGGGCATAATAAAAACGAAGAAGCTAAAATGTCAACGAATTTACAAAAAAGTGAAGAAGAACTTGAGGAATTACGAGGACAATTACAAGCGGTAGATGAGTCTGTAGACTCGTTGCAAGAGGTACTTCTTCTTTCTAGTAAAGAGCTAGAAAAACTAGAAGGGCAGCGCGAGTTGTTAAAAGAGAGAAAGCAAAATGCTACAACGCATTGTGTGCAACTTGAGCAGTTAATTGTTGAATTAACAGAGAAAGCTAAAATTTACGATGGTGAGATTGAGTCAAGTACAGAAGCTTTAATGCAATTTGTGAATGAAGTAAAAGAGTTGGAGCAAAAATTGCATGATAATGAGCAATTGCTTGCTACTTTTGCTGACAATTTAGAGGAACAGATTGAGAATTTAAAAGGTGACTATATTGAACTTTTAAATCAACAAGCTAGTCATCGCAATGAATTATCTATGATTGAAGAACAATCTAAACAGCAAACGTCTAAAAACGAGCGTCTAGATGAAGAGAATGCGAAATATGTAGAAATGCGTATGGAAATTACAGCGAAAAAGACGAAACTTGTAGAAAGTTACGAACAAGCGAAAGAAAAAGTAGCGGGCATTCTCTCAAACATACAGAAGACAGAGGCGGCACTTGGGAAATGTAAGACGCAGTATAGTGAAAATGAAACAAAACTATACCAAGCATACCAATTTGTGCAACAGGCACGTTCTCGAAAAGAAATGCTTGAAGAGATGCAAGAAGATTATTCTGGCTTCTATCAAGGTGTACGTGAAGTATTGAAAGCTAGAGAAAATAGGTTGCAAGGTATCGAGGGTGCTGTTGCGGAACTGTTAACGGTTCCGAAAGAATACGAAGTTGCAATGGAAATCGCTCTAGGTGCAGCGATGCAGCATATTGTTGTACAAACAGAGGAGCATGCTCGTAATGCGATTGCATTTTTAAAGCAAAATAAACATGGACGTGCAACGTTTTTACCGCAAGCTGTTATTAAAAGCAGATCGTTATCATTTGAGCAATTACGCATTGCAAATCAACACCCATCGTTTGTAGGTGTGGCGGCAGAACTTGTGCAGTACAACAATAAATATGAAAATGTAGTTTCAAATTTATTAGGTACTGTTATTGTTGCGAAAAATTTACGCGGAGCAAATGAGTTGGCGAAACAACTGCAATACCGTTATCGCATTGTAACAATTGAAGGTGACGTAGTGAATCCTGGCGGTTCTATGACTGGTGGGGCGGTAAAACAAGCGAAATCTTCTTTATTAGGACGCCAACGTGAACTGGAAGAGTGGACTCGCAAGTTAACTGATATGGAAGAAAAAACAACGAAGTTAGAAAACTTTGTTAAAGCAGTAAAACAAGAGATTCAAGAAAAAGAAGTGAAAATACGCGAACTAAGGCAAACTGTAGAAGTGGATCGTGTAGAAGAGCAGAAATTAAGAGAAGAGATTAATCGTTTAGAATTAGAAGAACATCGTATTAATGACCGCTTGTCTATTTATGATTTAGAGATTGAAGGGTTTTTACAAGATCGAGTAAAAATGCAAGGGCGTAAAGAGGAGTTAGAAGGGATTTTAGCGAATCTTCAAGCTGATATCACTGAGTTAGATAGTAAAATTGTAGCTTTAACAAAACAAAAAAGTGAGCAACATTCTTCGAAAGAAAAAGTTCAAAAAGAAATGACTGAATTAAAAGTGCTGGCAGCTGAAAAGCAACAACGCTTATCTAATCAAAAAGAAAAAGTTGAACGATTGACGAAGGAAAAAGAAGAAACGGATGCGACACTTGTAAAAACGAAAGAGGATTTAGCATTCTTAAAACAAGAAATGACATCTAATTCAAGTGGTGAAGAGCAAATTACGAATATGATTGAGAAGAAAGCGTATGATCGTAATCAAACTTCAGAATTAATTCGCTCTCGTCGTGAACAACGTGTATCGTTGCAAGAGAGAGTAGAACATTTAGAACGCAATTTGAAAGAAACGACAGGTAAACATAAATATATTCTTGAAATGTTGAAAGATCAAGAAGTGAGAATAAACCGACTTGATGTAGAGTTGGAAAATAGATTACAACATTTACGTGAAACATATACGATTTCATTTGAAGCGGCGAAACTAAAATATACAATGACAATGCCTGCAGAAGATGCGCGTAAGAAAGTAAAATTAATCAAATTATCCATAGAAGAGTTAGGTACAGTGAACCTAGGGGCAATTGATGAATATGAACGTGTAGCGGAGCGTCATACATTCTTACTAGAGCAGAGAGACGATCTAGAAGAAGCGAAAACGACATTGCACCAGCTTATTACCGAAATGGATGAAGAAATGAAAAAACGCTTTTCTACTACGTTTGAAGGCATTAGAATGGAGTTTCAATCGGTATTCTCTGAATTATTTGGAGGCGGTAGAGCGGATTTAGTAATGACTAATCCAGAGGATTTACTAAATACGGGTATTGATATTGTAGCACAACCGCCAGGGAAGAAATTGCAGAACTTAGGTTTACTTTCAGGTGGAGAGCGTGCTTTAACGGCAATTGCGCTTTTATTTGGTATTTTAAAAGTGCGCCCAGTACCGTTCTGTGTACTAGATGAGGTAGAGGCCGCCCTTGATGAAGCGAATGTAGCTCGTTTTGCACAGTATTTAAAGAAATTTAGTGATGAGACGCAGTTTATTGTAATTACACATAGAAAAGGTACAATGGAAGAGTCTGATGTGTTGTACGGTGTAACAATGCAAGAATCAGGGGTATCTAAACTTGTTTCGGTTCGTTTAGATGCCGGAGAAGAACTTATTGCAAGTGAATAGGAAGGATGGGAAAGTATGAGTTTTTTTAAAAAACTAAAAGAAAAAATTTCAAAACAAACGGATACAGTTACAGAGAAATTTAAACACGGATTAGAAAAAACTAGAAATTCATTTGCGGATAAAGTGAATGATTTAGTGTATCGTTACCGTAAAGTGGACGAAGATTTCTTCGAAGAGTTAGAAGAAATCTTAATTGGTGCAGACGTTGGCGTTGCGACGGTAATGGAATTAATTGATCAATTGAAAGAAGAAGTACAACGTCGTAACATTCAAGATCCAAAAGAAGTACAAGCTGTTATTTCAGAAAAACTAGTGGGAATTTACAAAGGTGACAGCGATTTTAGTAACGAAATTAATATGCAAGAGGACCAATTAACGGTTGTTTTATTTGTTGGTGTTAACGGTGTAGGAAAAACGACAACAATTGGTAAACTGGCGCATAAGTTTAAATCAGAAGGTAAGTCAGTCCTATTGGCAGCAGGAGACACATTCCGTGCTGGGGCGATTGAACAATTAGAAGTATGGGGCGATCGTGTTGGTGTAGAAGTGATTAAACAAGGATCTGGATCTGATCCAGCGGCGGTTATGTATGACGCTGTACAAGCTGCGAAAGCACGTAAGGTAGATGTATTACTATGTGACACAGCAGGGCGCTTGCAAAATAAAGTAAACTTAATGAAAGAGTTAGAGAAGGTGAAGCGTGTAATTGAGCGTGAAGTACCAGGTGCTCCTCATGAAGTATTGCTTGTTATTGATGCAACAACAGGACAAAACGGTTTAAGCCAAGCGAAAACATTCCGGGAGGCAACGAATGTAACTGGTATTGTTTTAACGAAGTTAGATGGAACTGCTAAAGGTGGTATTGTATTAGCGATTCGTAATGAAATGGATGTACCGGTGAAGTTTGTTGGATTAGGAGAGCAAATGGATGATTTGCAGCAGTTTGATCCAGAACAATATGTGTATGGTTTATTTGCGAACTTAGTAGAAACAGAAGAAGTATAAGCGAAAGAAGCGGTATTTCCGCTTCTTTTTCTATAAAAATATATGATGTTAAGAAAAAAACTTGACACTCTTTTGGACTCCATGTAAACTAATTCATGTAAAGGGAAATCACTTAACAAAGGATGATCCAACATGCTCGAAAAAACAACGAGAATGAACTATTTATTTGATTTTTATCAATCGTTGTTAACGCAAAAACAAAGAAGTTATATGTCGCTTTATTATCTAGATGATTTATCTCTTGGTGAAATTGCGGAAGAATTTGATGTAAGTCGCCAAGCCGTGTATGATAACATTAAACGGACTGAAGCGATGCTTGAAGAATATGAAGAAAAATTAGTATTACTTCAAAAGTTTCAAGAGCGACAGCGACTTGTTGCAAAGCTAAAACAGCTAATCAGCGAAGAAGAGCATGTGAATGAAGAAATGAAACAAGTTGTTGAAGCTATCGAAAAATTAGATTAGGAGGGCGGCAATATGGCATTTGAAGGATTAGCCGACCGACTTCAACAGACAATGCAAAAAATCCGCGGCAAAGGAAAAGTTTCTGAAGCCGATGTGAAAGAAATGATGAGAGAAGTTCGTCTAGCTCTTTTAGAAGCAGATGTTAACTTTAAAGTAGTAAAAGATTTTGTGAAGCGTGTGTCTGAACGTGCTGTCGGACAAGATGTAATGAAAAGTTTGACACCTGGACAACAAGTAATTAAAGTTGTACAGGAAGAACTTACAGAACTTATGGGCGGAATGCAAAGCAAAATTGCTGTTGCTAATAAGCCACCGACTGTTATTATGATGGTTGGTCTGCAAGGTGCGGGTAAAACAACGACGACAGGTAAGCTTGCGAATTTGCTTCGTAAAAAGCATAATCGTAAACCGATGCTTGTTGCAGCTGATATTTACCGTCCAGCAGCAATTAAACAGCTTGAAACATTAGGGAAGCAATTGGACATGCCTGTATTTTCTTTAGGAGATCAAGTAAGTCCTGTTGAAATTGCGAAACAAGCGATTGCAAAAGCAAAAGAAGATCATCATGATTATGTTTTAATCGATACAGCGGGTCGCCTGCATATTGATGAAGAACTAATGGATGAATTAGCGAAAGTTAAAGAAGTTGCGAAACCGGATGAAATTTTCCTTGTTGTCGATGCGATGACGGGACAAGACGCGGTAAATGTTGCACAAAGTTTCCATGAACAGTTAGGTTTAACAGGTGTTGTATTAACGAAATTAGATGGTGATACGCGCGGTGGTGCTGCATTATCTATTAAGGCTGTAACAAACACACCGATTAAATTTGCAGGTATGGGTGAAAAACTAGATGCAATTGAAGCGTTCCATCCAGAGCGTATGGCATCCCGTATTTTAGGGATGGGCGATGTCTTAACATTGATTGAAAAAGCGCAAGCTACAGTTGATGAAGAGAAAGCAAAAGAACTTGAGCAAAAAATGCGTACGCTTTCGTTTACGCTTGACGATTTCCTAGAACAACTTGGACAAGTGCGTCAACTTGGGCCGCTTGATGAATTGTTAGGAATGCTTCCTGGTGCAAATAAAATTAAAGGGCTGAAAAATGCGCAAGTTGATGAAAAACAAATTGGGCATATTGAGGCAATTATTCGTTCTATGACTAAATTAGAACGAGAACAACCGGAAATAATCAATGCTAGTCGCAAAAAGCGCATTGCCAAAGGTAGCGGTACAACTGTACAAGAAATCAATCGTCTAATCAAACAATTCGATGACATGAAAAAAATGATGAAGACGATGACTGGAATGCAAAAAGGCAAGAAAAAAGGACTAGGTGGATTGAAGTTTCCATTCATGTAAGGAAAAAAAGATGGCTCTGTTAAGAAAAAATACTTTACAAAGCAATAGTCTTTTTGCTAATATAATTATCTGTGTGAAATAAATTCGGAGGTGCTTTATAAATGGCAGTTAAAATTCGTTTAAAACGTATGGGAGCTAAAAAAACTCCTTTCTATCGTGTAGTTGTTGCAGATTCTCGTTCTCCTCGTGACGGACGTTTCATTGAGGAAATCGGAACTTACAATCCAGTTGCTCAACCAGCTGAAGTTAAGATCAACGAAGAAGCAGCATTAAAATGGTTAGGAAATGGTGCTAAACCATCTGATACAGTTCGTAACTTATTCTCTAACCAAGGTATCATGGAGAAATTCCACTTATCTAAACAAGGTAAGTAATTGAGGCAATGACTATGAAGAAGTTAGTCGAGACGATTGTCAAGCCTCTTGTCGATCATCCTGAAGATGTAAAAGTTACACAGGAACTTTACAACAGAGAGATAAAGTATCGATTAACTGTACATCCTGAGGATGTTGGAAAAGTCATTGGAAAGCAAGGGAGAGTTGCGAAAGCGATTCGAATGCTCTTGTATTCAGTGGGACATCATAATGATGAGAAAGTAACACTGGAAATTCAATAAACGTAAAAAGGGCGAGGAGTTATTCCTCTCCCTTTTTTAACATTTAAATAGAGATTGCATGTTCCATATATGAAATGGAGATGCTTAATTTATATAGAAACCAGGGGTGACATACTATTTATGACAAAATGGTTTAACGTAGGGAAAATTGTAAATACTCATGGCGTAAGAGGAGAAATCCGTGTTATTTCTCGTACTGATTTTCCAGAAGAGCGATATAAAGTAGGAAACACACTATACATATCGAATGAGAAAGACACAGACTACCTTCCGGTGAAGGTAACTTCTCATCGCCAACATAAGACATTCGATTTATTAACATTTGAAGGATATAACAATGTAGATGAAGTAGAGAAGTTTAAAGGTTCTTTAATAAAAGTACCAGAAGAGCAGTTAGGCGAACTTGCTGAAGGTGAATACTACTATCACGAAATTATTGGTTGCAGCGTTGTAACGGAAGAAGGAGAAGCGCTAGGGACAATCAAAGAAATTCTCTCTCCTGGTGCAAATGATGTTTGGGTGATTAAACGTCCGAAGGGTCAAGATCTTTTAATTCCTTATATTGATGACGTTGTACTTCAAGTTAATATTGAAAATAAATTAGTAACCATTCATGTAATGGAAGGGTTGCTATAATGAAAATTGATATTTTAACGTTGTTCCCAGACATGTTTACCGGTGTATTTGGATCTTCTATATTAAAGAAGGCGCAAGAAAAAGAAGCGGTAAACCTTCGTGTTGTTAACTTTCGTGATTATACAACAAGTAAGCATAATAGCGTAGACGATTATCCTTACGGCGGAGGAGCTGGTATGGTGCTTACTCCTCAGCCTATTTTTGATGCTGTAGAAGATTTGACGAAAGAGACAGAGCGTAAGCCGAGAGTTGTCTTAATGTGTCCGCAGGGCGAAAGATTTACGCAGAAGAAAGCGGAAGAGCTTGCAGAGGAAGAACATTTGATCTTTGTATGTGGGCATTATGAAGGGTATGACGAACGAATTCGTGAGCATCTCGTAACGGATGAGATTTCTATTGGTGACTATGTATTAACGGGCGGAGAATTAGCTTCTATGGTTATTACTGATAGTGTTGTACGTCTCTTGCCAGGCGTGCTAGGAAATCATGCTTCACAAGTGGAGGATTCGTTTAGTACAGGTTTATTAGAGCATCCTCATTATACACGTCCGGCTGATTTTCGTGGTATGAAGGTACCGGATGTATTAATGTCAGGGAATCATAAAAATATTGACGAATGGCGACATAAGGAATCTTTGCGCCGTACGTATACGCGTAGACCTGATTTGTTAGATGATAGAGATCTATCTAAACAAGAGAAAAAATGGCTTGAGGAAATAAAGCGAGAGCAGTAATAACTTCATATATTTGCTATTGCAACAGGCCTAGTAATATGCTATTATAACATTTGTGCTACTGAAATCAGTAGCCGTATTAACGATGTTCCGCTGTAATTTATTAAGACTTTATAAGAGCATCTGTTTAAAGGAGAGAATTTAATATGCAACAATTAATCGCAGAAATTACAAAAGGCCAATTAAAAACTGACCTTCCTTCATTCCGTCCTGGTGACACTTTACGTGTACACGTAAAAGTTGTTGAGGGAACTCGTGAAAGAATTCAGCTTTTCGAAGGTGTTGTAATTAAACGTCGTGGTGGCGGAATTAGTGAAACATTCACAGTTCGTAAGATTTCTTACGGTGTAGGTGTTGAGCGTACATTCCCAGTTCACACGCCAAGAATCGCGAAAATCGAAGTACTTCGCCGTGGTAAAGTACGTCGTGCTAAGCTATACTACTTACGTAACCTTCGCGGTAAAAAAGCACGTATTAAAGAAATTCGATAAGACATGTATGGGAGCTTGTAAATGCACAAGCTCCCTTTTTCCAATCTATATGAAATTTTGGTATAATACGAACAGCTTACATAACCGTGGAGGGGAAATGCATGAAAAAAGAGAAGAGTTCACTTTGGGAATGGATTAAAGCAATTTTGATTGCTGTTGTATTAGCTGGTGTTATTAGACAGTTTTTCTTTGCTCCAATTCTCGTAGACGGGGTATCGATGGCACCTACTTTACATGATCGTGATCGAATGATTGTGAATAAAATTGGTTATCACATTGGAGATCCAAAACGCTTTGATATTATCGTATTTCGAGCAACAGAAGATAAAGATTACATTAAGCGCATTATAGGCCTGCCAGGCGATGAAATAGAGTATCGTAATGATAAACTGTATGTTAACGGAAAGGCTTATGAGGAGCCGTATTTAGACAAGCAGAAAAAGCAAATTGCTGACGGACCGCTTACATATGATTTTAATCTTGAAGAAATGACAGGCAAGAAAACTGTTCCAAAAGATCAATTATTTGTTTTAGGTGATAATCGTCGTTTTAGTAAAGATAGCCGTTCAATCGGTACGATTTCAAAGGATCAAGTAATTGGTAAAGCCAATATGTTATATTGGCCGTTAGAAGACGCACGTATTGTGAAATAAATGAAAAAGAAGGTGGCAACATGGTAATTCAATGGTTTCCAGGGCATATGGCGAAGGCTAGACGCCAAGTAACGGAGAAATTAAAATTAATTGATGTTGTAATTGAGCTTGTAGATGCTCGATTACCATTATCATCTCGAAACCCAATGATTGATGAAATCATTACACATAAGCCGAGGCTTGTTGTTTTAAATAAAGCGGATATGGCAGATGATCGTTTAACAAAACAATGGATCGCATATTTTAAAGAAAAAGGCCATATGGCAATTTCGATTAATGCGCAAGCTGGACAAGGTATGAAAGAAATTGCAGCAGCTTGTAAAGTGCTTGTTAAAGAAAAATTTGATAAAATGGTTGCAAAAGGTATTAGACCGAGAGCGATTCGCGCATTAATTGTAGGTATACCAAATGTTGGTAAATCTACATTAATTAATAAATTGGCAAAGAAAAATATTGCTAAAACAGGAGATCGTCCAGGTGTGACAACAGCTCAACAATGGATTAAAGTTGGGAAGGAAATGGAATTGTTAGATACGCCAGGTATTCTGTGGCCTAAATTTGAAGATCAATTAGTGGGTCTTCGCTTAGCGACGACGGGTGCAATTAAAGATTCAATTTTAAATTTACAAGATGTAGCTGTTTACGCATTACGTTTTATGGAGAAACATTATCCAGAACGCTTGAAAGAACGCTACAATTTAAATGAGATTCCAGAAGATATTGTGGAATTATTCGATGCAATTGGAAAAAATAGAGGCTGCTTAATGGGCGGCGGAATGATTGATTATGATAAGACATCTGAGCTTGTACTTCGTGAGCTTCGTGGTGGCAAACTTGGAAAAATGACGTTTGAAACACCGGAAGAGTTTGCAGAGCAAGTAGAAGATGTGGAAAAAATAGAAGAAGTATAAGACGTGCGTTTGTGCGTCTTTTCTTTTTGGATACGTTTAAAAAGGAGCTTGTATAAATGCAAACAATGACGATAAAAGAAGCGGAAAATGTATTGGAAGAAATTATGAATGAAGAAGATGATCGCTTTCAACTGTTAATGAAAGATGAGCGAAAAGGCGTTCAAAAGCTCGTTTTGAAGTGGTATAAACAAAAAGAGTTAGAACAGAAAGAAAAAGAGAAGTTTTTTGAAATGTCCAAGTATGAAAATGCTTTGCGTGAAAAAGGGGTCACGTATATCGCGGGTATTGATGAAGTAGGGCGCGGGCCATTGGCTGGGCCTGTTGTGACGGCAGCTGTCGTTCTTCCTGAGGATTTTTATATTCCAGGGTTAAATGACTCAAAAAAGCTGAGTGAAGCGAAACGTGAGCGTTTTTATGATGAAATAAAAGTACAAGCGATTGCAATTGGAGTTGGAATTGTATCACCGCAAGTTATTGATGAAATTAATATTTACCAAGCAACGAAACAAGCGATGTTAGATGCTGTTGCAAATTTATCTTATACACCCCAACATTTATTAATTGATGCGATGAAGCTTCCCACACCAATTCCGCAAACTTCAATTATTAAAGGTGATGCGAAAAGTGTTTCGATTTCAGCTGCATCCATTATCGCAAAAGTAACGAGAGATCGTATGATGAAAGAACTGGGAGAGAAGTATCCTGAATACGGATTTGAGCAACATATGGGATATGGCACAAAGCAACATTTAGAGGCAATTGAAGTGCATGGAGTATTAGAGGAACACCGAAAGTCATTCGCGCCAATTAAAGATATGATTCAAAAATAAGCTGTAAATATACAGCTTATTTTTTATTTTGGCATATAAACATTACTATTTCCGAAAAAGAATAAAGCGATTTCAGTTTTCTGACACTTTATTGTAGACAGCGTGCCAATCATCTTATACAATGGCAATGTAATGTTTTTTAAACATTAAAAAACTTTTCGAGTAAAACAGGAAAACAGGGGAGGATGGGACCATGAATATCCATGAGTATCAAGGTAAGGCAGTCCTTAGAAGCTATGGGGTTAGCGTTCCGAACGGGAAGGTTGCATTTACAGTAGAAGAAGCTGTAGAAGCAGCGAAAGAATTAGGAACAGATGTATGTGTAGTGAAAGCACAAATTCACGCTGGTGGACGCGGCAAAGCTGGCGGAGTAAAAGTTGCAAAAAATTTAGATGAAGTTCGTACATATGCAGAAAGCATTTTAGGAACTACACTTGTGACACATCAAACAGGTCCTGAAGGTAAGGAAGTAAAACGCTTACTTATCGAAGAAGGTTGCGATATTAAAAAAGAATATTATGTAGGTCTAGTTTTAGATCGTGCAACTTCTCAAGTTGTTTTAATGGCTTCTGAAGAAGGCGGAACAGAAATTGAAGAAGTAGCAGAAAAAACACCTGAAAAAATCTTTAAAGAATATATTGATCCGGCAGTAGGCTTACAAGGTTTCCAAGCGCGCCGAATTGCATTTAACATCAATATTCCAAAAGAGCTTGTAGGACAAGCTGTGAAGTTTATGATGGGCTTATACCGTGCGTTTATTGAAAAAGATTGCTCTATCGCTGAGATTAACCCACTTGTTACAACAGGTGAAGGTAAAGTTATGGCACTAGATGCAAAATTAAACTTTGATTCCAATGCGTTATATCGCCATAAAGACATTTTAGAGCTTCGTGATCTTGACGAAGAAGATGCAAAAGAAATTGAAGCTTCAAAATACGACTTAAACTACATTCCTTTAGATGGAAATATCGGTTGTATGGTTAATGGTGCAGGTTTAGCGATGGCTACAATGGATATCATTAAACATTACCACGGTGACCCAGCTAACTTCTTAGATGTTGGTGGCGGTGCAACTGCTGAAAAAGTTACAGAAGCATTCAAAATTATCCTTTCTGACAAAAATGTAAAAGGTATCTTCGTTAACATTTTTGGTGGCATTATGAAGTGTGATGTTATTGCAGAAGGTGTTATTGAAGCAACGAAACAGGTAGGTCTTGAGTTACCTTTAGTTGTACGTCTTGAAGGTACAAACGTAGAACTAGGTAAGAAAATTTTAAATGAGTCTGGCTTAAATATTGTTGCAGCAGAATCTATGGCAGACGGTGCACAAAAAATTGTTTCACTAGTGGGCTAATAGAAAGCGGGGGAGAAAAATGAGCGTATTAGTTAATAAAGATACAAAAGTTATTGTTCAAGGTATTACAGGTTCTCAAGGTTTATTCCATACAAAACAAATGATTGAATACGGTACGAAAATTGTCGGTGGTGTAACGCCAGGTAAAGGTGGCACTGATATTGAAGGTGTACCAGTATTTGATACTGTAGAAGATGCAGTGAAAGCAACAGGCGCAAACGCTTCAGTTGTATACGTTCCACCCGCTTTTGCGGCTGATGCAATTATGGAAGCAGTTGATGCAGAAATTGATTTAGTAGTATGTATTACTGAAGGAATTCCTGTATTAGATATGGTAAACGTAAAGAGATATATGGCTGGTAAACATACACGTTTACTTGGACCAAACTGCCCAGGTGTTATCACGCCTGATGAATGTAAAATCGGTATTATGCCAGGATACATTCATAAAAAAGGTCATGTAGGTATCGTATCGCGCTCTGGTACTTTAACGTATGAAGCTGTACATCAGTTAACACAAGAAGGTATTGGACAATCTACTGCTGTAGGTATCGGCGGGGACCCTGTTAACGGTACAGACTTTATTGATGCGTTAAAAGCATTTAATGAAGATGAAGAAACACATGCTGTAATTATGATTGGTGAAATCGGCGGTACAGCAGAAGAAGAGGCAGCTGAATGGGTAAAAGCTAATATGACAAAACCTGTTGTAGGCTTCATTGGTGGTCAAACAGCGCCTGCTGGCAAACGTATGGGCCATGCTGGTGCAATCATTTCTGGCGGTAAAGGAACTGCTGCTGAAAAGATTAAAACAATGGAAGCTTGTGGCATTAAAGTAGCTGAAACTCCAGCAGTTATGGGAGAAACGCTAATCTCTGTTTTAAAAGAAAAAGGTTTATTTGAGACTTGCAAAAACTATTAATCTGTTGAAAAGACACCCTCTTACTTGAGGGTGTCTTTTTACACTTTTTCTGTTTACATAATAAAAATTATGGGTAAGGAGAATTGAGATGAAAAGAGAGCGATTATTACATCTTCATTACTTGCTAGCAGATTATTGGAAAGCGATGGAGAGGCTACTATATGTCGATCCAGAATTAAAGAACATATATACTTTTAACGAAAAACAAATGGAATACTACACTGGAATATCCTCGAAAAAATCTTCAGAACTAGTGAAATTTCTTCAAAGTTCAAATCTTCCGCAATATATATCTTATTTAGAGAAAAATCGTATTTTTTATATAACGATATGGGATGAAAATTATCCGCAATTATTACGTGAAATACAAGATCCTCCCTTCGTTTTATATGGAAAAGGAGAGAAAGATTTTCTCAATAAAGTAAATAAATTAGCAGTTGTTGGAACGAGAGAACCATCATTATATGGTCATGAGAGTTTGAAGTTTATTTTACACCCTTTATTAGAAAGAGAGTGGCTTATTGTCAGTGGGTTTGCAAAAGGGATAGATACAATGTCTCATGAGATTACAGTAAGGCATCATTGCCCGACTATTGCGATATTAGGGCACGGATTGTCGTTTATGTATCCGAAAGAAAATAGACATTTATATGAAATGTGGAAGGAATATATATTGTTATTGACAGAGTATCCTCCGCACTATGCACCGAAAAAATGGTATTTTCCAAAAAGGAACCGGATTGTTAGTGGTATAAGTAAAGGTGTTTTAGTTGTAGAAGCCAAATCGAGAAGTGGAACACTTATTACTGCAGACCTTGCGTTAGAGCAAAATAGAGAGGTGTTTGCGCTTCCTGGACCTATATTTATAGAGGGGGCATCGGGAACGAATCATCTTATTCAACAAGGAGCAAAATTAGTAAGAAATGCAGAAGATATCTTGGAGGAGATTTTAAATTAACCTTATATTTTTAAATTTTTATTAAACAATTATTGACAAATGGTAGATTGGCACTGTATGGTATATTCATTCTTGATTGACAAAAACAAGAGAAATCAATAAGATTAATGAAGACTTGAATCCACCTCTTAAGGAGGCACTAGCATGTCAGATTACCTCGTAATCGTGGAGTCGCCTTCTAAGGCGAAGACCATTGAGAAATATTTAGGGAAAAAATACAAAGTTGTCGCGTCTATGGGACATGTTCGCGATTTGCCAAAAAGTCAAATGGGGATAGAAGTAAAGAACAACTTCACCCCGAAGTATATTACCATTCGTGGTAAAGGTCCCGTCTTAAAGGATTTAAAATCAGCGGCGAAAAAAGCAAAGAAAGTTTATCTCGCGGCCGATCCAGACCGCGAAGGGGAAGCGATTGCTTGGCATTTAGCGAATACGTTAAATGTGGACGTTGAATCAGATTGTCGGGTTGTGTTTAATGAGATTACGAAAGATGCAATCAAAGAATCATTTAAACATCCTCGCGCAATTAATATGGATTTAGTAGATGCACAACAAGCAAGACGCATACTTGATCGTCTTGTTGGTTACAATATTAGTCCTTTATTATGGAAGAAAGTAAAAAAAGGATTAAGTGCAGGGCGTGTACAATCTGTAGCAGTTCGTTTAATCATCGAACGTGAAAAGGAAATTCAAAGCTTTGAACCTGAAGAATTCTGGACAATTAAAACAGAATTTGTAAAAGGAAAAGACACATTTGAAGCAAGTTTTTACGGTGTAGATGGTGAAAAAGTTCAATTAACGAATGAAACGCAAGTGAATGAAATAATTGAACAGATGAAAGACAATGCGTTTTCAGTTGAAAATGTAACGCGCAAAGAGCGAAAACGTAATCCTGCATTACCGTTTACAACATCTTCCTTGCAACAAGAAGCAGCACGTAAGTTAAATATGCGAGCAAAGAAAACGATGATGCTTGCACAGCAATTGTATGAAGGGATAGATCTTGGAAAACAAGGAACTGTAGGTCTTATTACGTATATGAGAACTGATTCAACACGTATCTCAGAAACAGCTCAAACAGAGGCACGTACTTACATCACTGAAGCGTATGGTACGGAATACATAGGAACAGAAAAGAAGAAAGAATCGAAAAAGTCAAATGCACAAGATGCACATGAGGCAATTCGTCCTACTTCGGTAATGAGAAAGCCAGAGGAACTGAAAAGTTTCTTAAGTCGTGATCAACTTCGATTATATAAATTGATTTGGGAGCGATTTGTTGCAAGTCAAATGGCGTCTGCTATAATGGATACTGTGACAGCGAGACTCATTAATAACAATGTTCAGTTCCGTGCAAGTGGATCGGTTGTAAAGTTCCCAGGATTTATGAAAGTGTATGTAGAGTCGAAAGATGATGGTGCGGAAGAAAAGGATAAGATGTTGCCGCCTTTAGAAGTAGGGGAAACTGTATTTTCAAAGGATTTAGAACCGAAGCAACATTTTACACAACCTCCTCCGCGCTATACAGAGGCCCGTCTAGTAAGAACACTTGAAGAACTTGGAATTGGAAGACCGTCGACTTATGTACCTACACTTGAAACGATTCAAAAACGTGGATATGTAGGTTTGGATAATAAACGCTTCGTTCCGACTGAACTTGGTGAAATAGTAATTGAACTTATTTTAGAGTTTTTCCCAGAAATTATTAACATTGAATTTACTGCCAATATGGAGCAAAGCCTTGATGAAGTAGAAGAAGGAAATGCCAATTGGGTGAAAATTGTTGATGATTTCTACGTAGGATTTGAACCGCGCTTAGAAAAAGCGGAAAAAGAAATGCGTGAAGTGGAAATTAAAGATGAGCCAGCTGGGGAAGACTGTGAATTATGCGGACATTCAATGGTCTTTAAAATGGGTAAATACGGGAAGTTTATGGCTTGTTCGAATTTCCCTGATTGTCGTAATACAAAAGCGATTGTGAAAGAAATCGGTGTAACTTGTCCGAAATGTGAAGAAGGACAAATTATTGAGCGTCGCAGTAACAAAAAGAAACGTCTTTTCTATGGATGCGGTACGTATCCAGAGTGTGACTTTGTATCTTGGGATAAGCCAATTGGTCGTAAATGTCCGAAGTGTGAAGGCATGCTTGTAGAGAAAAAGTTAAAAAAAGGCGTGCAAGTACAATGTATTTCGTGCGATTATGAAGAAGAACAACAAATGTGAGCGTAACTGCTCACATTTTTTTCGGGAAGAAAAGGAAAGGTGATATAAATGACAACACAAGTAGTAAACGTCATTGGCGCAGGTCTTGCAGGAAGTGAAGCAGCTTACCAAATTGCAAAACGTGGTGTCCAAGTTAGATTATATGAAATGAGGCCGGTAAGGCAAACACCAGCTCATCACACAGATAAATTTGCTGAATTAGTATGTAGTAACTCACTTCGTGCAAACACTTTAACAAATGCAGTTGGAGTTATTAAAGAGGAAATGCGTTTAATGGATTCTGTAATTATTCGTGCGGCAGACGAGTGCTCTGTACCAGCTGGAGGTGCTTTAGCTGTAGACCGTCATGAGTTCGCAGCTAAAGTAACAGAATACGTAAAAAACCATCCGAATGTAACTGTAGTGAACGAAGAGCTTACTGAAATTCCAGAAGGACCAACAATTATTGCAACAGGTCCACTTACATCTCCTGATCTTGCTGCACAATTAAAAGAACTAACAGGTGAAGATTATTTCTATTTCTACGATGCGGCAGCACCAATCGTAGAAAAAGACAGCATTGACATGAATAAAGTATATTTAAAATCGCGTTATGACAAAGGTGAAGCTGCATATTTAAATTGCCCAATGACAGAAGAAGAGTTTGACCGTTTTTATGAGGCTTTAATTGCTGCTGAGACAGTGCCTTTAAAAGAGTTTGAAAAAGAAATTTTCTTTGAAGGTTGTATGCCAGTAGAAGTTATGGCAAGTAGAGGGAGACAGACGCTAGTATTTGGACCTATGAAACCTGTTGGATTGGAAGATCCAAAAACAGGAAAAACGCCATATGCTGTTGTTCAGTTGCGTCAAGATGATGCAGCGGGAACTTTATACAATATCGTAGGTTTCCAAACGCATTTAAAATGGGGACCACAAAAAGAAGTGCTACAGTTAATTCCGGGACTGGAAAATGCAGAGATTGTACGTTATGGTGTAATGCATCGTAATACGTTTATTAATTCACCTAATTTGCTTCGTCCAACATATCAATATAAACAACGTGATGATTTATTCTTCGCTGGTCAAATGACTGGAGTAGAGGGATATGTTGAATCAGCAGCATCAGGATTATTAGCGGGAATTAATGCTGCACGTCTTGTGCAAGGTGAAGAGCCAGTTGTATTACCGTCAGTAACTGCAATGGGTAGCATGGCAAATTACATTACGGCAACGAATGCTAAAAACTTCCAACCGATGAATGCGAACTTTGGTCTATTTGCACCGTTAGAGAAAAAGATCAAAAAGAAAGCGGAACGAAATGAAGCATACGCAACACGCGCTTTAGAAACAATTCAAAATTTTGTAAATATTTAGTTAAATTTCTTGCAAAGGCTACTAAGTTGTGATACGATTTAGTAGCCTTTATTGAGGTGAGTTGTGTGAATGTGAAGAAATTGTTACAATTATTCGTTGGATATTTACAAATTGAAAGAAATTATTCAAAATATACAATTGCAAGTTATCAAAATGATTTAGAACATTTTGTGCAATTTATGGAGCGAGAAGGCATATCCTCTTTTTTAGACGTTACATACGCGGATGTTCGTTTGTACTTAACGACGTTGCACGATGAAAAGTTAGCCCGTAAATCTGTCGCAAGAAAAGTATCAAGCTTACGAAGTTTATATCGTTTTTTGATGCGTGAAGGTTATCGAAAAGATAATCCGTTTGCACTTGCGTCACTCCCCAAAAAAGAATTGTCAATCCCAAAGTTTTTATATGCTGAAGAGTTAGAGAAATTATTTGAAGTTTCTGACACAGGAACACCATTAGGCCAAAGGAATCAAGCTTTATTAGAGATGATGTATGCGACTGGAATCCGTGTGAGTGAATGTGTCAATTTACAACTTACCGATATTGACTTTGCGGTGGGAACAATTTTAGTAATGGGAAAAGGAAAAAAACAAAGGTATATTCCGTTCGGAAGCTATGCGCAAGATTCTTTAATTACTTATATAGAGAATGGGAGAAAACAGTTAGTTAATAAGACTGACGAAGACTCTCGTATGGTATTTTTAAATGCGAAAGGTACACCGCTAACAAGTCGTGGAGTACGTTATGTTTTAAATGAACTCATTAAAAAGGCGTCACTGACAATGCGGATAAGTCCCCATATGTTAAGGCATACATTTGCTACACACATGTTAGATGAAGGGGCGGATTTACGTACTGTACAGGAGCTATTAGGTCATGAGAATTTGTCGACTACACAAATTTATACGCATGTCTCTAAAGAAAGATTGCGTTCTGTTTACATGAAGCATCACCCGCGGGCATAAATTGCTTTAAAAGCTATAAAAACAAATAAAGGAGTTTTTTCTATGGGGAATTTCCACGCTACAACGATATTTGCAGTTCATCATAATGGAGAATGTGCAATGGCTGGAGATGGTCAGGTGACAATGGGAAATGCTGTTGTAATGAAACATACAGCTCGTAAAGTTCGCAGACTTTTCCAAGGTAAAGTTTTAGCTGGTTTTGCAGGTTCAGTTGCTGATGCATTTACTCTTTTTGAAATGTTTGAAGGAAAATTAGAAGAGTATAATGGCAACTTGCAGCGTGCTGCTGTTGAAATGGCAAAACAATGGCGTGGCGATAAAATGTTACGTCAACTAGAAGCAATGCTCATTGTCATGGATAAAACAACTATGCTTCTTGTTTCAGGTACAGGAGAAGTGATTGAACCGGATGATGGTATTTTAGCAATTGGATCTGGTGGAAATTATGCGCTTTCTGCAGGTCGTGCTTTAAAGCAATATGCAAGTGAACACTTAACAGCGAAACAAATTGCGAAAGCGAGTTTAGAGATTGCTGGTGATATTTGTGTTTATACGAATCACAACATAATTGTTGAAGAATTGTAGAATCGTAAGGGAGGCATTTTATATGCATTTACATTTTACTCCGCGCCAAATTGTGGAAAAATTAGATCAATATATCATCGGTCAAAAAGACGCAAAGAAAGCGGTTGCTGTAGCGTTGAGAAATCGATACCGTCGCAGTAAATTAGCTGAAAATTTACGTGATGAAATAGCACCTAAAAACATTTTGATGATTGGACCGACAGGTGTTGGGAAAACAGAGGTAGCACGACGAATGGCGAAACTCGTTGGAGCACCTTTTATTAAGGTTGAGGCTACAAAATTCACAGAAGTTGGATATGTGGGTAGAGATGTAGAGTCGATGGTACGTGACCTTGTGGAAACATCGGTTCGTATCGTAAAAGAAGAAATGGTAGTGAAAGTTCAAGATAAAGCAGAAGAGCAAGCGAATCAACGTCTTGTTGAAATTTTAGTACCGAGTCCGGAGAAGCAATCTGGATTTAAAAATCCATTAGAGATGCTTTTTGGGGGCGCTCAAAATTCGAGTCAAACGTCTGATACACAAGAAGATGGTGAAATCGAAAAGAAACGTCAAGATGTGGAGAGAAAGCTTGCTGCAGGGCTTCTTGAAGAAGAGATTGTATCGATTGAAGTGACTGAGCAACAGTCGTCAATGTTTGATATGTTACAAGGAACTGGCATGGAGCAAATGGGAATGAATTTCCAAGATGCGTTAGGGAGTTTTATGCCGAAAAAAACAAAAAAACGTAAACTTTCTGTAAAAGAAGCAAGAAAACTCTTGACAAATGAAGAGGCACAGCGCTTAATTGATATGGATGAAGTTACACAAGAGGCTGTTTATCGTGCTGAACAGCTCGGGATTATTTTTATTGATGAAATTGACAAAATTGCTGGTAAGCAGTCGAATAGCGTAGATGTATCACGTGAAGGTGTGCAACGTGACATTTTGCCTATTGTAGAAGGGTCGAATGTTGCGACAAAATACGGATCAGTAAAAACGGATTATATTTTATTCGTTGCAGCTGGAGCGTTCCATATGTCTAAACCGTCGGATTTAATTCCGGAATTGCAAGGGAGATTTCCGATTCGAGTAGAATTAACAAAATTATCGACAGACGATTTTGTTAAAATATTAATCGAGCCTGACAATGCGTTAATTAAACAATATATGGCATTATTAGCGACCGAAGGTATAGAAATTGAATTTTCAGACGAAGCTATTCGTAAGATTGCTGAGATTGCTTATCAAGTTAATCAGGATACAGATAATATTGGAGCAAGAAGACTTCATACGATTATGGAGAAGCTCCTTGAAGATTTATCGTTTGAAGCATCTGAAATTACGTTAGAGAAAATAACGATAACCCCTCAATACGTTGAGGAGAAATTAGCAACAATTGCTAAAAATAAAGATGTGAGCCAGTTTATTTTGTAATAGTGTCATCAGGTGACTCGCCCTAGTTTCCAAGTGATGAAAAAATATGTGAGTAACATGTAGGAGGAACTTTTGAAATGGAATTATTAGCAAAAACAAGAAAATTAAATGCGTTATTACAGAGCGCAGCAGGGAAGCCTGTAAACTTTAGAGAAATGTCTGACACAATGTGTGAAGTAATCGAAGCAAACGTATTCGTAGTTAGTCGTCGTGGTAAATTACTAGGTTATGCAATTCACCAACAAATCGAAAACGAACGCATGAAGCAAATGCTTGCAGAACGTCAATTCCCAGAAGAATATACACAAAGCTTATTCAACATTACAGAAACATCTTCAAACTTAGATGTGAACAGTGCTTACACAGCATTCCCGGTAGAAAACAGAGAATTATTTGGTCAAGGTTTAACTACAATCGTACCAATCGTTGGTGGTGGTGAGCGTCTAGGTACATTAGTATTAGCTCGTCTTGGTCAAGAGTTCTTAGATGACGATTTAATCCTTGCTGAGTACAGCTCAACTGTTGTAGGCATGGAAATCTTACGTGAAAAAGCAGAAGAAATCGAAGAGGAAGCACGTAGTAAAGCTGTTGTTCAAATGGCGATCAGCTCATTATCTTACAGTGAGTTAGAAGCAATTGAGCATATCTTCGAAGAATTAAATGGAACAGAAGGTTTACTTGTTGCAAGTAAAATTGCTGATCGTGTAGGAATTACTCGTTCTGTAATCGTAAATGCACTACGTAAATTAGAAAGTGCTGGTGTAATTGAGTCTCGCTCTTTAGGTATGAAAGGAACATACATTAAAGTGCTAAACGACAAGTTTCTACAGGAACTTGCTAAATTAAAAACAAACTAATTTATAAAAAACTCTCCTCGATCGAGGAGAGTTTTTTTTGTGCAATGGATTGATGGCGCTTGTGAAAAGTGCCATAAGCGTGTTTTCTGGAAAAACTATTAATTGTGTTTTACTTTTTTGCTTAAAAGAAATGAAGGTTGGTAATACTAGAATTCGAGTATGAACAAAGAAAGTTTTACATTGTTCGCATTTTCGACTTGATTGTAATATTTCAGTATGATATAGTAAGCAGTGGTGTCAGTACAAAGTACACACGTTTACTGATTTAAGTGTTGGTGCTACGTTTGTAGTTTCGCTTAGAGATGAAGTAAACGGAGGATATCAAAAACCATTTAGGAGGAACTATATTATGTCAGTAATTTCTATGAAGCAATTGCTTGAAGCTGGTGTTCATTTCGGACATCAAACTCGTCGTTGGAACCCAAAAATGAAGCGTTACATTTTCACAGAGCGTAACGGTATCTACATCATCGACTTACAAAAAACTGTGAAAAAAGTTGAGGAAGCTTACAGAACGATGCGCGACATCGCTGCTGAAGGTGGAGACATCTTATTCGTAGGTACTAAAAAACAAGCACAAGAAGCTATTAAAGAAGAAGCAACTCGTGCTGGTATGTACTTCGTTAACCAACGTTGGTTAGGCGGAACTTTAACAAACTTCCAAACAATCCAAAAGCGTATCAAGCGTCTTAAAGACATCGAAAGAATGCAAGAAGATGGTACTTTCGAAGTACTTCCTAAGAAAGAAGTTGTTCAACTTAAAAAAGAGTTAGAGCGTCTTGAGAAATTCTTAGGCGGTATTAAAGATATGAAAGGTCTTCCAAGTGCATTATTCGTAGTAGACCCTCGTAAAGAGCGTATTGCAGTTGCTGAAGCACGCAAATTACACATTCCAATCATCGGTATCGTTGATACAAACTGTGATCCAGACGAAATCGATCACGTTATCCCAGCAAACGATGATGCAATTCGTGCTGTAAAACTTCTTACATCTAAAATGGCAGACGCGATCCTTGAAGCAAAACAAGGTGAAGAAACTGTTACTGCGTAACAAAGTTGGAAAGGTGATAAGGGGTTCGGCCTTTTATCACCTTTTTTAAGGTATAAACACCTTTATAAAAGGTATAAATACATATTTTAGGAGGATGAAAAATATGGCAATCACTGCTCAAATGGTAAAAGAATTACGTGAAAAAACTGGCGCAGGTATGATGGACTGCAAAAAAGCTTTAACAGAAACTAACGGCGACATGGAGAAGGCAATTGACTTCTTACGCGAAAAAGGTATTGCGAAAGCTGCTAAAAAAGCAGACCGCATTGCTGCTGAAGGTTTAACTTTCATCGAAACAAACGGTAACGACGCTTTAATCTTAGAATTAAACTCTGAAACTGATTTCGTTGCGAAAAACGAAGGTTTCCAAGCACTAATTAAAGAATTAGCTGCTCACTTATTAACTAACAAACCAGCTAACGTTGAAGAAGCTATGGCTCAAACAATGGAAAACGGTAAAAACGTTGAAGAGCACATCAACGAAGCAATCGCTAAAATTGGTGAAAAACTTACACTTCGTCGTTTCGAAATCGTATCAAAAACTGATGCAGATGCATTCGGCGCTTACCTACACATGGGTGGACGCATTGGTGTATTAACAGTTCTTGAAGGTTCTACTGATGAAGCTGCTGCTAAAGATGTTGCAATGCACATCGCTGCAGTTAACCCTAAATACATCGACCGCGATGCTGTAACAGCTGAAGAAGTTGAGCATGAGCGTCAAGTATTAACACAACAAGCATTAAACGAAGGCAAGCCTGAAAAAATTGTTGCAAAAATGGTTGAAGGCCGTCTAGGCAAATTCTTCGAAGAGATTTGCTTACTTGACCAAGCATTCGTTAAAAACCCTGATATGAAAGTTCGTCAGTTCGTTGAGTCTAAAGGCGGAACATTAAAAGGATTCGTTCGCTACGCTGTTGGTGAAGGTATCGAAAAACGCGAAGACAACTTTGCTGAAGAAGTAATGAACCAAGTAAAAGGTAGTAACTAATACAGATTAGGGAACACATTGTGTTCCCTTTTTTAAAATAAAGATGTAAGCAATTGGAGGTTCATTATGAGTAAACCGAAATATAATCGTGTCGTTTTAAAGCTAAGTGGAGAAGCTTTAGCTGGAGAGCAAGGATTTGGAATTAATCCAACTGTTATTAAGTCAGTTGCAGAACAAGTAAAAGAAATTGCAGAACTTGATGTAGAGGTTGCTGTTGTTGTTGGTGGCGGTAACATTTGGCGTGGGAAAATTGGAAGTGAAATGGGCATGGATCGTGCAGGAGCAGATTACATGGGCATGTTAGCTACAGTTATGAATTCATTAGCTCTTCAAGATAGCTTGGAGAATATTGGAATCCAAACTCGTGTACAAACTTCAATTGAGATGCGTCAAGTGGCAGAGCCTTACATTCGCCGTAAAGCAGTTCGTCACTTAGAGAAAAAACGTGTTGTTATCTTTGCAGCAGGTACAGGTAATCCATACTTCTCTACAGATACAACAGCAGCATTACGTGCAGCGGAAATCGAAGCAGACGTTATTTTAATGGCAAAAAATAATGTGGATGGTGTATATAGCGCAGATCCATCTATTGACCCAACAGCTACGAAATACGAAACGCTTACTTACTTAGATGTATTAAAAGAAGGTTTAGGTGTAATGGATTCTACAGCTTCTTCTCTATGTATGGATAATGATATTCCATTAATTGTATTCTCAGTTATGGAAAAAGGTAATATTAAACGTGCCGTTTTAGGCGAAAATATTGGAACAGTTGTAAGGGGGAAATAAATATGGGACAACAAGTATTGAAGTCTTCAAATGAAAAAATGGAAAAAGCAGTTGCTGCTTATTCTCGTGAATTAGCAACAGTTCGCGCTGGTCGTGCAAGCTCGTCTGTATTAGATAAGGTACAAGTTGATTACTATGGTGCACCAACACCAGTTGTGCAATTAGCGAACATTACAGTTCCAGAAGCACGTTTACTTGTAATTCAACCTTATGATAAAACTTCTATCGGTGATATCGAAAAAGCAATTTTAAAAGCAGATTTAGGCTTAAACCCTTCTAATGATGGAACTGTAATTCGTATTGCATTCCCTGCATTAACAGAAGAGCGTCGTCGTGATCTTGTTAAAGTTGTGAAAAAATATGCTGAAGAAGCAAAAGTAGCTGTTCGTAACGTACGTCGTGACGGAAATGATGATCTTAAGAAGCTTGAAAAAGCTGGCGAGATTACAGAAGATGATTTAAGAGGATATACTGAAGATATCCAAAAAGAAACAGATAAATATATTGCAAAAGTTGACGAAATCGCAAAAAACAAAGAAAAAGAAATCATGGAAGTGTAATAGCGATAACTTCGCAAATATGACCCTCTTCTTAAGGGGGTCTTTTTACACTTTTAGGCATACGTCTGCTTGTTGGAGGGTATGAATGATGTTTAAAAACTTTCCTTTTTTTAAAGGTAAAAAGGACACATCGTTTGATCATCTCGTTGAAGAAGTGAAAAAAGGATATATCCCAGAACATATTGCCATCATTATGGATGGGAATGGAAGATGGGCAAAGAGGAGAGCAATGCCTCGTATTGCGGGACATCATGAAGGTATGCAAGTTGTAAAGAAAATTACAAAATTTGCAAGTAAACTTAATGTGAAAGTGTTAACTCTTTATGCTTTTTCAACTGAGAACTGGAAAAGACCGAAAAAGGAAGTTGATTATTTAATGAAGCTTCCAGAAGAATTTCTAGGTACATTTTTACCAGAATTGATTGAAGAAAACGTACAAGTCCGAGTAATAGGGCAAAAAGATCGTCTTCCTACGCATACACGCAGAGCGATGGAGAAAGCCATGGAAGATACGAAAGAGAATACGGGATTAATTCTTAATTTCGCGTTAAACTATGGAAGTCGAGATGAAATCGTTTCTGCTGTGCAATATATGATGAAAGATAATGAGGAAGGAAAAATTCGTTCTGAAGAGGTAAGTGAAGAAATGCTTTCCTCCTACTTAATGACGAGTTCTTTACCCGATCCAGAGTTGTTAATCCGAACAAGCGGAGAGCTACGTATTAGTAATTTCATGTTATGGCAAATTGCATATTCGGAGTTTTGGTTTACAGATGTGTATTGGCCAGACTTCAAAGAAGAACATTTGCTAAATGCGATTACTGACTTTCAACATAGAGGGCGCAGATTCGGAGGCGTGTAGAAAGAGAGGGTTTGGTAGTGAAACAGAGAATTATTACTGGAGTGGTTGCTGCCGCGCTATTCATTCCCATCGTAATATACGGTGGCGTGCCTTTTACGGTTTTAGTGTATGCACTTGCTTCTATAGGTTTATATGAATTAATTCGTATGAATAAGCTTACGCTTATTTCAGTACCGACAGTTTTAGCTGCAGTATTATTGTGGATTCTTTTAATTCCAAGTAGTGCATCAGAACTGTTTACATGGATTGGATTAGGTAAATTGGAAATCACATTTGTGATTGTTTTATTACTTTTATCATATACAGTCCTTTCTAAGAATACATTTACTTTTGATAATGCTTCATTTTTACTAATGGCAACGACATATGTGGCAATGGGATTCTTATATTTAAATGAAACGAGAATATTAGGAATTAAATATGTGTTTTGTGCATTATTTGTTATATGGGCTACTGATTCAGGCGCATATTTCGTAGGAAAAGCATTAGGCAAGAGAAAATTGTGGCCAGAAATTAGTCCAAATAAAACGATTGAAGGTTCATTAGGCGGCATCGTTTGTGGAATTATTGTTGCACTTGTTTACAACGTGTTCTTCCCAGTCGAATCGAATGTAGTAATTTTAATTGTGCTGACAATTATCATTTCTATTTTTGGACAAATTGGTGATTTAGTACAATCTGCTTTTAAACGTCATTATGGCGTAAAGGATTCAGGTACAATTTTACCTGGGCATGGTGGTATATTAGATCGAACAGATAGTTGGTTATTCGTTTTACCAATTCTCTACTTCTTATTACAATACAATTAATAAATGAACGAGGGGTTGGAGTCATGAAAAACATTAGTTTATTAGGTGCAAGCGGATCAATTGGTACACAAACTTTAGATGTATTACGCTCGCACCCAGACCAATTCCGTCTCGTTGCTTTTTCTGTAGGGAAAAATATTGACTACGCAGTAAAGGTAATTCAAGAATTTTCTCCGCAAATCGTCTCTGTGCAAAGAGAGGAAGATGTTTTAAAATTACAAACTGTTTCTGGTAATACAAAAATTGTATATGGTAGTGAAGGACTTTTAGAAGTAGCATTACATCCAGATGCGGAGATTGTAGTAAATGCTGTTGTAGGTAGCGTAGGGTTGTTACCGACACTTCGTGCGATTGAGGCGAAAAAAACAATTGGAATTGCAAATAAAGAAACGTTAGTAACTGCAGGACATCTTGTAATGGAAGCAGCGCGAAAACATAATGTTTCGTTACTTCCAGTAGATAGTGAACATTCGGCTATTTTTCAATGCTTGAATGGTGAAAATGAAAAAAGAATTTCTCGTCTTATTATAACGGCTTCTGGTGGAAGTTTCCGTGATAAAACGAGAGATGAATTGCATCATGTGACCGTAGAAGATGCGCTTCGACATCCAAACTGGTCAATGGGTTCGAAAATTACAATTGATTCTGCTACAATGATGAATAAGGGACTAGAAGTAATTGAAGCACATTGGCTTTTTGGTATCCCTTATGAGCAAATCGATGTTGTTTTACATAAAGAAAGTATTATCCATTCTATGGTTGAATTTGAAGATCGTAGTGTAATGGCGCAGCTTGGTTCACCTGATATGCGAGTACCAATTCAATACGCACTTACATATCCTGATAGATTGCCTCTTTCAGAAACAAAACAGTTAAACTTATGGGAAATAGGGACGTTGCATTTTGAGAAAATGGACCAAGAACGATTCCGTTGTTTACGTTTTGCGTATGAAGCTGGAAAAGCTGGTGGAAGTATGCCAGCTGTAATGAACGCAGCGAATGAAGTAGCTGTTGAAGCTTTTTTACAAAAGAGAATTGGTTTCTTAACAGTGGAAGACCTCATTGAAAAAGCAATGAACCATCACAATGTCATTGCACGTCCGAGCTTAGAGGAAATTCTGGAAATTGATGCAGCCACAAGACGGTTTGTGATGGAACAAATTTAGCAAAGGTGGTTATGGAATTGAATACAGCGATTGCCTTTATATTAATTTTCGGTGCACTCGTATTTTTCCATGAGCTAGGGCATCTATACTTCGCGAAAAGAGCAGGCATTTTATGCCGCGAGTTTGCGATTGGTTTTGGTCCGAAAATATTCTCATTTGAAAAGAATGAAACGGTGTATACGATTCGATTACTGCCTCTGGGTGGCTATGTAAGAATGGCTGGCGAGGATGCAGACACAGTTGAGTTAAAGCCAGGGAAAAAGGTTGGCCTTGTGCTAAATGAAAAAGACGAAGCTGTGAAATTAGTTTTTGATGGATATGAAAAATATCCAAATGTTCGTGTTATTGAAGTCGAACAAGCTGATTTAGAGCATAATCTAACGATTTCAGGCTATGAAGAGTATGAGGAAGAGCTTCAAACATTCCGAGTGAATGAAAAGGCTCGCATCATTACTGCTGGAGAAGAAATTCAAATTGCTCCATATAACAGGCAATTTGGCTCTAAAAAATTGGGTCAACGCGCTTTAACAATCTTTGCGGGTCCTGCAATGAACTTCATTTTAGCATTTGTTATTTTTGTGATTCTTGGATTTGTACAAGGGGTTCCTATTGACAAACCAATGGTCGGAAAAGTGATGGATAATAGTGCAGCACAGCAAGCTGGCCTGAAAGAGAATGATACAATTCAAGCGATTGATGGGAAAAACACAAGTACATGGAAAGATGTTGTTACTATTGTACGTGAAAACCCGAATAAAGAAATTACGTTACAAGTAAAGCGTGATAATGAACAGTTTAATGTGAAAGTAACGCCAACACTTGATAAAGAAGGAAAAGACGAAGTTGGTAGAATTGGTGTTTATTCTCCTGTAGAGAAAACAGTAATGGGTTCTATTAAATCAGGATTTGAACAAACGTACCAATGGACGAAACTAATTTTTGAATCTCTTGTGAAATTAGTAACTGGTCAATTTTCTATTAATGAGTTGTCAGGTCCAGTAGGAATTTATAATCTAACAGATCAAGTTGTAGATTATGGATTTACGCGTGTACTAAGTTTAGCGGCAGTTCTAAGCATTAATCTTGGTTTATTTAATTTATTACCAGTTCCTGCTTTAGATGGTGGCCGTTTATTCTTCTTCTTAATTGAAGCGTTACGAGGGAAACCAATTGACCGTCAAAAAGAAGGAATGGTTCATTTTATTGGTTTTGCATTATTAATGTTATTAATGTTAGTTGTAACATGGAATGACATTCGTAAGTTTTTCTTGTAAAATAGAATGAAACTAATAATGAAATAGAGCTCGTAGAATAAAATCCCTCACCTAATTCGAGGTGAGGGGTTTTACTGCGTGTAAGAGTAAAATGAAGAGGTGCAAATAAATGAAACAAAGTATGGTATTCAGTCCTACATTACGTGAAGTTCCAGCTGATGCTGAAATTAAGAGTCATCAATTATTACTTCGCGCAGGTTTTATGCGTCAAAATGCTTCTGGTATTTATAGTTTTCTACCATTTGGATTAAAAGTATTACACAAAGTAGAACGTATCGTTCGAGAAGAAATGGAGCGTGCAGGAGCTGTAGAATTATTAATGCCAGCTATGCAAGCTGCAGAATTATGGCAAGAATCAGGTCGTTGGTATTCATACGGATCTGAATTAATGCGTATGAAAGATCGTAACGCTCGTGAATTCGCATTAGGAGCGACACATGAGGAAGTAATTACGGATCTTGTGCGTGATGAAGTGAAATCATATAAAAAATTACCGTTAACATTATACCAAATTCAAACAAAATTCCGTGATGAGCAAAGACCTCGTTTCGGTTTATTACGTGGAAGAGAGTTTCTAATGAAAGATGCATACTCTTTCCATGCTACACAAGAGAGCTTAGATGAAGTATACGATCGCTTATATAAAGCATACTCTAACATTTTTGCTCGTTGTGGCTTGAATTTCCGTGCAGTTATTGCTGATTCTGGAGCAATGGGCGGAAAAGATACACATGAATTTATGGTATTATCTGATGTTGGTGAAGATACAATTGCATACTCTGACACATCTGATTATGCAGCAAACATCGAAATGGCTCCTGTTGTAGATACGTATACGAAGAGTGACGAAGCAGAAAAAGCTCTTGAAAAAGTAGCAACACCAGACCAAAAAGCAATTGAAGAAGTATCTGCATTCTTAAACATTGCAGCTGACAAGTGCATTAAGTCTATGGTATTTAAAGTAGATGAGAAATTAGTAGTTGTACTTGTTCGTGGTGATCACGAAGTAAACGATGTGAAAGTGAAAAATGTATACGGCGCTTCGGTTGTTGAGCTTGCTTCTCATGAAGAAGTAAAAGAATTATTAAATTGTGGAATTGGTTCATTAGGGCCGATTGGTGTAACAGGTGATATTGAAATTATTGCTGATCACGCTGTAGCATCAATTGTTAACGGATGTTCAGGAGCGAACGAAGAAGGATTCCATTATGTAAATGTAAATCCAGAACGTGACTTTAAAGTAAGTCAATATACAGATTTACGCTTCATTCAAGAAGGAGACCAATCTCCAGATGGAAACGGAACAATTCTTTTCGCACGCGGAATTGAAGTTGGTCATGTATTCAAATTAGGAACTCGTTATAGTGAAGCAATGAACGCGACATTCCTAGATGAAAACGGAAAAACACAACCACTTATTATGGGTTGTTACGGTATCGGTGTATCTCGTACAGTGGCAGCAATTGCAGAGCAGTTTAACGATGAGAACGGCTTAGTTTGGCCAAAAGCTGTAGCACCATTCCATGTGCATGTAATTCCAGTAAATATGAAATCTGATGCACAACGTGAAATGGGTGAAAATATCTACAACTCATTACAAGAACAAGGCTATGAAGTGTTATTAGACGATCGTGCAGAACGTGCAGGTGTTAAGTTTGCAGATGCAGATTTATTCGGTCTTCCAGTTCGCGTTACAGTTGGTAAAAAAGCAGACGAAGGTATTGTAGAAGTGAAAGTACGTGCTACAGGTGAGTCTGAAGAAGTAAAAGTAGAAGAACTTCAAACATATATTGCAAATATTTTAAAATAAGAAGAGGTACCTCGTAATGGGGTACCTTCTCTTTCTTTGTAAACGTATTTTGTAAAAGAAGAAGGAAGAAATCTTTCTTTGTAGTACGTTTCAATTTATAATAGCAAATGGAAGGAGAGTGCTTATGTCTTTAACAAATGAACAACAAGAGCGATTTCAAATTTTGCTCCAGCAGTTGCAAATACCAGACGACCTTATAAATCAATATTTACAAGGCGGTGGTATTGAAAGGCTCGTTATTGATAAAGCGAATAAAAGTTGGCATTTTGATTTACAAGTGCCACGTATTTTGCCTATAGAATTATATGAATTGCTAGAAACAAAGCTTAAGCAATCATTTTCTCATATTGCAAGAACAACATTTGCATTAGAAACAGAGAATAAACAATTTACAGAAGAAGAAGTAAGGGCGTATTGGCCACTTTGTACGGAACGAATTACATTTTCACCCATGTTCGCGTACTTAAAGAAGCAACTTCCGCAGGTGAATGGAGTGAAGTTGTTAATAAATGTAAATAATGAGCTGGAGTCTACTGCTTTAAAGAAAAACGTTGCGAAACCAGTGGGGGATCAATACGAAGCTTTTGGATTCCCGCGTTTCCAGTTAGACACACATATACAGCAAAATGCAGAAGAAATGCAAAAGTTTCGTGAGCAAACGCAGCAAGAAGACCGCGAGCGTGTTATACAAGCTATGGAAGAAATGGCGAAGAAGCAAGCTGAAGAAAGCAGCGTTGTGCATGAAGGACCGATTACACTCGGGTATCTTATTAAGCCGGATGAAGAGATTACACCGATGCGAGAAATTCAAGATGAAGAAAGAAGAAAAACGGTTCAAGGATATGTCTTCCATGTAGAAACAAAAGAGCTTCGTAGTGGGCGTACGTTATTAACTTTAAAAATAACGGATTATACGGATTCTATTATGATCAAAATGTTCTCGCGTGACAAAGAAGATATTCCAATGCTGCAATCCTTGAAAAAAGGAATGTGGGTGAAAGCGCGTGGTTCTGTTCAAAACGATACATTCGTTCGAGATTTAGTAATGATTGCAAATGATATTAATGAAATAACAGGGCCGTCTCGTAAAGATAAAGCGCCAGAAGGCGAAAAGCGTGTAGAACTTCATCTTCACACTCCGATGAGCCAAATGGATGCTGTTACTCCTGTTTCTAGGCTTGTTGCCCAAGCTGGTAAATGGGGACATGAAGCTATTGCGGTTACAGACCATGCTGTGGCTCAGTCGTTCCCGGAGGCATATTCTGCGGGGAAAAAAGCTGGAGTTAAAGTTATATACGGTGTAGAAGCGAATTTAGTTAATGATGGTGTACCGATAGCGTATAACGAGGCGCATCGTTTACTTGCAGAGGAAACGTATGTTGTTTTCGACGTTGAGACGACAGGTTTATCAGCTGTATACGACACAGTCATTGAGTTGGCTGCCGTAAAAGTAAAGGGTGGCGAAATCATTGATCGCTTTGAATCTTTCGCAAATCCACATCAACCATTATCAGCGACGATTATTGAATTAACAGGTATTACAGATGATATGTTAACTGATGCACCAGAAGTGGACGAAGTGTTTAAAAAGTTTGAGAAATGGATGGGGGACCATACACTTGTTGCCCATAATGCAAGCTTTGATATGGGCTTTATTAACGTAGGTTTTAAAAAGGCTGGGTTAGAAAAAACGAATAACCCCGTTATTGATACGTTAGAACTTGCACGATTCTTATTCCCAGAAATGAAAAATCATCGATTAAATACGATGTGCAAAAAACTTGATATTGAATTAACGCAACATCACCGTGCGATTTATGATACAGAAGCGACGGGATATTTACTTGTGAAAATGTTGAAAGATGTAATTGAAAAGGGATTTGAATATCACGATCAATTAAATGATAGCATGGGACAAGGGGATGCGTATAAGCGTGGCCGTCCAAGTCATATGACGTTACTTGCCACATCAGATGTTGGGTTGAAAAATTTATATAAACTTGTTTCATATTCTCACCTTAATTACTTTTACCGTGTACCACGAGTACCGAGGTCACTATTAAAAAAATACCGTGAAGGAATTTTAGTAGGAACGGCTTGTGATAAAGGTGAAGTATTTGAGGCAATGATGCAAAAAGCTCCTGAAGAGGTAGAAGAAATTGCACAGTTCTATGATTACATTGAAGTAATGCCTCCAGAGGTGTTGCGTCATTTAGTAGAGCGTGAACTCGTTCGAGATGAAGGACAATTAAAAACAATTATCTCTAACTTAGTAAAACTAGGTGAGACGTTAGATAAACCAGTTGTCGCTACAGGGAACGTGCATTACTTAGATCCAGAAGATGCAATGTATCGTAAAATTTTAGTTAGTTCACAGGGCGGGGCAAATCCGTTAAATCGACATTCATTACCGCCAGTACATTTCCGTACAACTGATGAAATGCTAGAGTGTTTTTCATTTTTAGGTGAGGACAAAGCGAAAGAAGTTGTTGTAACGAATACACAAAAAGTTGCGTCATTAATTGGTGATGTTCGTCCGGTAAAAGATGATCTATATACACCGAAAATTGAGGGTGCCGATGATGAAACACGTGATATGAGTTATAAAATGGCACGCAGTATATATGGTGAAGAACTACCAGAAATTGTAGAGGCTCGCTTAGAAAAAGAATTGAAAAGTATTATTGGACATGGATTTGCCGTTATTTATTTAATCTCACATAAGCTTGTGAAAAAATCGTTAGTCGACGGATATCTAGTAGGTTCGCGTGGTTCAGTAGGTTCATCGTTCGTTGCAACGATGATGGAAATTACAGAAGTAAACCCATTACCACCACACTATGTCTGTCCAAAATGCAAGCAATCTGAATTCTTTAATGATGGTTCGGTAGGCTCTGGTTTCGACTTACCAGATAAAGATTGTCCGACATGTAATGTGGCATATGTAAAAGATGGACATGATATCCCATTCGAAACGTTCCTTGGATTCAAAGGAGATAAGGTACCCGATATCGATTTGAACTTCTCCGGGGAATACCAACCACGTGCCCATAACTATACGAAAGTACTGTTCGGTGAAGATTATGTATACCGTGCTGGAACGATTGGTACAGTTGCGGAAAAAACAGCTTATGGATATGTAAAAGGTTATGCAAATGATCACAATTTAACAATTCGGAATGCAGAGATTGACCGCTTAGTAGCGGGATGTACAGGGGTAAAACGTACAACTGGACAGCATCCAGGTGGTATTATCGTTGTGCCAGATTACATGGATATCTTTGATTTCTCCCCAATACAGTTTCCTGCTGATTCAATTGGTGCTGAGTGGAGAACAACGCATTTTGACTTCCACTCGATTCATGATAATTTATTGAAACTTGATATACTAGGACACGATGATCCGACCGTTATTCGTATGTTACAAGATTTAAGTGGTATTGATCCGAAAACAATCCCGACGGATGATCCAGAGGTAATGAAAATTTTCTCTGGTCCAGAAACGTTAGGGGTAACGGAAGAACAAATTAACTGTAAAACAGGTACACTTGGTATCCCAGAATTCGGTACGAAATTCGTAAGACAGATGTTAGAAGAGACAAAACCAACGACATTCTCAGAATTGGTCCAAATTTCTGGGCTGTCACATGGTACTGACGTATGGCTGGGTAATGCAAATGAGTTAATTTATAACGGTACATGTACGCTGAGTGAAGTTATCGGTTGTCGTGATGACATCATGGTATATTTAATCTATCAAGGTTTAGATCCATCATTAGCCTTCAAAATCATGGAGTCGGTTCGTAAAGGTAAAGGTGTACCGGAAGAATGGGAAGATGACATGAAAGGTAATAATGTACCAGGTTGGTATATTGATTCATGTAAGAAGATTAAATATATGTTCCCTAAAGCCCATGCGGCTGCTTACGTACTTATGGCTGTGCGTATCGCATACTTTAAAGTACATTTTGCACTTTTATTCTATGCGGCATATTTTACAGTCCGTGCAGATGATTTTGATGTAGAGGCGATGGCGAAAGGTTCAGCATCCATACGTGTGAAAATTGATGAAATAGCTCAAAAAGGATTGGATGCAGCGCCGAAAGAGAAAAGTTTATTAACGGTACTAGAAATGACGCTTGAAATGTGCGAGCGTGGATACTCATTCCAAAAGGTTGATTTATACCGTTCGCATGCAACGGAATTTATTATTGATGGAGACTCATTAATCCCTCCGTTTAATGCAGTGCCTGGTCTTGGTACGAACGCAGCCTTAAGTATTGTGGAAGCGCGCAAAAATGGAGACTTCTTATCAAAAGAAGACTTACAGCAACGAAGTAAGGTTTCGAAAACAATTATTGAGTATTTAGATAGCCAAGGTTGTTTAGGAGATTTGCCGGATCAAAACCAATTATCACTGTTCTAATAGGTAGGAAAAGTCTTTGCAAATCAATATTTGCTATGGTATACTATAAACCGAGATAACCATGTCATGTATATTTTGTGAAAAAGAGAGTGGGGAAACCCACTCTTTCGTGTTACTATCTACATTTTATTCATGTAGATAGTAAAGACATTTCTGTCGTATATACATATTTTGTTACAAGTTTTACTTCTTAAATTTGGTAATACTAAGACAGATATTCCCTGCTTAACGGCAGGGGCTTTTGTTAGCTAACGAGAAAGAATAAGATAGACCGTCTTTATGAACGGGATCTTTTCTTGTAAATGGTACATGGCGGCAGGAAGGAGGCTGTTTATGGATAAGAAAGTCACAGAAGTTGTAGAAGCATTTGCGCAGCCAATCGTTGAAGAGTTAAATCTTGAACTTGTAGATGTAGAGTATGTGAAAGAAGGACAAGACTGGTTCTTACGCGTATTCATCGATTCTGAAAAGGGAGTCGACATTGAAGAATGCGGTGCGGTAAGTGAACGTTTAAGCGAAGCTTTAGATAAAGAGGATCCAATTCCTCACCTTTACTTTTTGGATGTATCATCTCCTGGAGCAGAACGCCCATTAAAGAAAGAGAAAGACTTCCAGCAAGCGGTAGGAAAACAAGTGGCAATTAAAACATATGAGCCGATTGATGGCGAAAAGATGTTTGAAGGAAAGTTACTTTCCTACGACGGTACTACAATTACACTACTATTAACAATTAAAACACGTAAAAAAGAAATCCAAATTCCAATGGATAAAGTTGCAAATGCGCGACTTGCTGTTACGTTTTAGTAAGAAGGGGGATCTTCATGAGCACTGAGTTGTTAGATGCTTTGCTCGTATTAGAGTCAGAAAAAGGTATTAGTAAAGATATTATTATTGATGCGATTGAAGCAGCGTTAATCTCTGCTTATAAACGCAATTTTAACCAAGCACAAAACGTTCGTGTGAGCTTTAACCCAGAAGTGGGAACAATTCAAGTTTTAGCACGTAAGGACGTTGTTGATAATGTGTTTGATCCACGTCTTGAAATCTCTGTAGAAGAGGCAAGACAAATTAATCCAAACTACCAAGATGGCGACGTACTAGAAATTGAAGTAACGCCAAAAGATTTTGGTCGTATTGCAGCGCAAACTGCAAAACAAGTTGTAACACAACGAGTTCGTGAAGCAGAACGTGGTGTTATTTACTCAGAATTTAGTGATCGTGAAGAAGACATTATGGTTGGTATTGTACAACGCCAAGATGCTCGTTTCATCTACGTAAGCTTAGGTAAAGTAGAAGCTTTATTACCTGTAAGTGAGCAAATGCCAAATGAGCAATATAAGCCACATGATCGTATTCGCGTATTTATTACAAAAGTAGAAAAGACAACAAAAGGACCACAAATTTACGTATCACGTACACATCCTGGTCTTTTAAAACGTTTATTCGAAATGGAAGTTCCAGAAATTTATGATGGAACTGTAGAAATTCGCTCTGTAGCGCGCGAAGCAGGAGATCGTTCTAAAATCTCTGTGCATGCAGAAAACATTGATGTTGATCCAGTTGGTTCTTGCGTAGGACCGAAAGGACAACGTGTACAACGTGTTGTAGATGAACTAAAAGGTGAAAAGATTGACATCGTTCGCTGGTCAAATGATCCAGTTGAATATGTTGCAAATGCTTTAAGCCCATCACAAGTTGTTAAAGTACTTGTAGATGAAGATGAAAAAGCAACAACTGTTGTTGTTCCAGACCACCAGCTATCATTAGCTATCGGTAAGCGTGGACAAAATGCGCGTCTTGCAGCTAAATTAACAGGCTGGAAAATTGATATTAAAAGTGAGTCTGATGCGAAACAACTTGGAATTGTAACAGAAGAAGATAGCGTAATCGCATTCGGATTCGATTCAGTTGAAGACGAAATCGAATAGAGGTGATGAGTATGAGCAATCGAAAAGTTCCGTTACGAAAATGTATCGCGACGCAAGAGATGAAATCAAAACGAGAGCTCGTTCGCATTGTTCGTTCCAAAGAGGGCGAAGTGTCTATTGATTTATCTGGAAAAAAATCAGGACGAGGTGCATATTTGTCAAAAGATAAAGAATGCATTATGCAAGCCCAAAAGAAAAACATTTTGGAACATCATCTAAAAGCGAAAATCGACAGTTCTCTGTACGAAGAGCTTCTTGAGCTTGTTGAGAAGGAGTCGAAATAAGTGTCCGATTGGAAATCGTTTTTAGGACTAGCAAATCGCGCTCGAAAAATCATTTCGGGTGAAGAACTCGTTTTAAAAGAAGTACGAAGTGGTAAAGCAAAGCTCGTATTGCTTTCTGAAGATGCGTCAGCGAACACTACTAAACGTATCACTGATAAAACGACGTACTACAACGTACCAATGAAAAAAGTCGAAAATCGACAACAATTAGGGCATGCGATTGGGAGAGACGAGCGAGTCGTTGTAGCTGTGTTAGATGAAGGCTTTGCGAAAAAGCTACGTAGCATGCTCGATACAAATTACCGGGGGTGAAGGTATGAGTAAAATTCGAGTACATGAATATGCAAAAAAAAATAATATCTCAAGTAAAGATCTTATGACAAAACTTAAAGAGATGAATATCGAGGTTTCGAATCATATGACAATGTTAGAAGATGAAGTAGTAAATAAATTAGATAATGAATATAACACTGGAGCGGAAAAACCTTCTGTTGCAGATGAGTTTGAAGTAGAAGAGAAAGTTGTTCGCAGTAAAAAGAACAGCAATAAGAAAAAGAAAAAAGGCAAAGGAAATGAAGACAAACGTCAAGATAACTTTGCTGGAAGACAACAAACGCAAATAGTAGAAACACCAGATAAAATTACTTTCTCTGGAAGCCTTACAGTAGGTGAACTTGCTAAAAAGTTAAGTAAAGAGCCATCTGAAATTATTAAAAAGCTCTTCATGCTTGGAATTATGGCAACAATTAACCAAGACTTGGATAAAGATACAATTGAGTTAATTGCTACTGATTACGGTATTGAAGTAGAAGAAGAAGTAGTTGTAAGTGAAACTGAGTTTGAAACATTCATTGATGAGCAAGATGATGAAGAAAACTTAAAAGAGCGTCCAGCTGTTGTTACGATTATGGGGCACGTTGACCATGGTAAAACAACATTACTTGACTCAATTCGTAATTCAAAAGTAACTGCTGGCGAAGCGGGTGGAATTACTCAGCATATTGGTGCATACCAAGTTGAAGTAAATGATAAGAAAATTACATTCTTAGATACGCCTGGTCACGCGGCATTTACAACGATGCGTGCTCGTGGTGCGCAAGTAACTGATATTACAATCCTTGTTGTTGCAGCTGATGACGGTGTTATGCCTCAAACAGTTGAAGCGATTAGCCATGCAAAAGCAGCTGGAGTACCAATTATTGTTGCTGTGAATAAAATGGATAAACCAGCGGCGAATCCTGATCGTGTAATGCAAGAATTAACAGAATATGAATTAGTTCCAGAAGCTTGGGGCGGAGATACAATTTTCGTACCAATTTCTGCAATCCAAGGCGAGGGAATTGACAACTTGCTAGAGATGATTCTTCTTGTAAGTGAAGTAGAAGAATATAAAGCAAACCCAAATCGTTATGCAACGGGTACTGTAATTGAAGCACAGCTTGATAAAGGTAAAGGAACTATCGCGACATTATTAGTTCAAAACGGTACACTTCGAGTTGGAGATCCAATCGTTGTTGGAACTTCATTCGGGCGTGTTCGTGCAATGGTAAGTGATATTGGTCGTCGTGTAAAAGTTGCTGGTCCATCAACTCCTGTTGAAATTACAGGTTTAAATGAAGTACCACAAGCTGGAGATCGTTTCATGGCATTCGCTGATGAGAAGAAAGCTCGTCAAATCGGTGAATCACGTGCACAAGAAGCGTTAGTTGCACAACGTGGTGAGAAATCTAAATTAAGCCTTGAAGATTTATTCCAACAAATCCAAGAGAGCGATGTAAAAGAAATCAACTTAATCGTAAAAGCAGACGTACAAGGTTCTGTTGAAGCGATGGCAGCGTCACTTCGTAAAATTGATGTTGAAGGCGTAAAAGTTAAAATCATTCACACTGGTGTAGGTGCGATTACAGAATCTGATATCATTTTAGCTTCTGCATCTAATGCAATTGTAATTGGATTTAACGTACGTCCGGATGTGAACGCGAAGCGTACAGCTGAATTAGAGAACGTTGATGTTCGCTTACACCGCATTATCTACAAAGTAATCGAAGAAATTGAATTAGCAATGCAAGGTATGCTGGATCCAGAATTCGAAGAAAAAGTAATCGGTCAAGCGGAAGTTCGTCAAACATTCAAGGTAACAAAAGTTGGAACAATCGCAGGTTGTTACGTAATTGACGGTAAAATTACACGCGATAGTGGCGTTCGTATTATCCGCGATGGTATCGTAATTTTCGAAGGACAACTTGATACGTTAAAACGTTTCAAAGACGACGTAAAAGAAGTTGCACAAAACTATGAGTGTGGTATTACAATTGAAAGATATAATGACCTTAAAGAAGGGGACATCATTGAAGCATACGTTATGGAAGAAGTGAAGCGATGATTGTCGCTTCACTCTCATTCGAGTGTATGATTTACGATGTGCATTCTTTAAAAGAGAAACGGGCAATTTTGCAACGAGTGCTAACTCGTGTGAAACAGCGCTATAATGTAGCTGTTTCTGAAGTTGGGCATCAAGATGTATGGCAACGTACAGAAATTGCGGTTGTTTCCGTATCCTCAAATCGTGTTATCTGTGAAAAAGAAATGAATCGTGTACTGGAGTACATCGATTCATTTCCTGAAATTGAACGTACGATAACACAATTGGAATGGTATTGAATGAGGTGAAGAGTTATGAAATTACGTGCAAACCGTGTAGGCGAGCAAATGAAAAAAGAATTAGGCGACATCATTAGTCGTAAAATTAAAGACCCACGTATCGGATTTGTTACAGTAACAGATGTACAAGTGAGTGGTGATTTGCAAATTGCCAAAGTATATATTTCTGTTTTAGGTGACGAAGAACAGAAAGAAAATACGTTAAAAGGTTTAGCGAAGGCAAAAGGCTTTATTCGTTCAGAAATTGGCCAACGTATTCGTCTTCGTAAAACACCGGAAATTACCTTTGAGTTTGATGAGTCTATCGGATATGGTCATCGAATTGATACACTTTTACATGAAATTAATAAAGACGGTAAACGTGAAGAATAATGGATAGACATTTGTCTATCCATTTTTTCAATGCAAAATAAGTTTTGGATATTTACTACGAAAGAATTATGATGAGGTGAACATATATGGAAGGTGTAGTATTATTACATAAGCCAAAAGGCATGACATCACATGATTGTGTATTTAAATTAAGAAAGATATTGCGAGAAAAGAGAATTGGTCATACGGGAACATTAGACCCAGATGTAACGGGAGTATTGCCACTTTGTGTGGGGAGAGCAACGAAGATTGCACAATTTTTAACAAGTGAAACGAAAACATATGAAGGTGAAGTAACATTAGGGTTTTCAACAACAACAGAAGATGCTTCTGGTGAAGTTGTGGAGAAACAAGATGTAAACCGTGTTATTACACGTAAAGAAGTAGAAGAGGTACTAGCGGAATTAACAGGCACGATTGAACAAATGCCACCAATGTTCTCAGCTGTAAAAGTAAACGGGAAAAAATTATATGAATATGCAAGAGCAGGACAAGAGGTAGAACGTCCAGTTCGTACAATTACGATTCATGAATTCGTATTACTTGATGACCGTGAAGTTTTTGAAGGAGAAAATATTTCATTCCGTTTCCGTGTAACGTGTAGTAAAGGAACATATGTAAGAACGTTAGCGGTAATGATCGGGGAGAAACTTGGTTTCCCATCACATATGTCTCACCTTGTAAGAACGGCATCTGGTGAATTTTTATTAGAAGATTGCATATCATTTGAAGAAATTGAAGAAAACGTGCAAAATGGAACAGTAGAGTCTATCTTCATTTCAATTGATGAAGCATTAAGTAAGTTTCCAAAAATGGTTGTAGATGAAAAGCAAGCAGAGAAAATCAAGAATGGTATGTTCTTAAAGAATGAATTAGAAATAACAGCACCATTTATTACAGTGTTTGATAAAAATGATCGTTGCTTAGCAATTTATGAACATCATCCGAAACATCCTGGCATGTTAAAGCCGATGAAAGTACTTGTGAATAATCAAGAACTAAAGCTATAATGAATTATTGGAAGGATTATTACAGAAAAAGGTGAATTCAAGCGTGAAACTTATTCATTTAACTCATCCACATGAACAAAATAAATTAGAATTACCACCTACTGTAATGGCATTAGGATTTTTTGATGGCATTCATTTAGGACATCAATGTGTAATTCGAACTGCGAAAAAAATAGCGGACGACCGAGGATATAAAAGTGCAGTTATGACATTTCATCCTCATCCATCTGTTGTTTTAGGGAAAAAGGATGCGCATGTGGAGTATATTACACCAATGCGTGATAAAGAAAAAATAGTCGAAAGCTTAGGAATCGATATATTATATGTGATTAAATTTGATGAATCATTTGCAGGGTTATTACCACAACAATTTGTAGATGATTATATTATTGGTTTAAATGTAAAGCATGTAGTAGCAGGGTTTGATTATTCATATGGACGTTTAGGAAAAGGAAAGATGGAGACTTTACCATTTCATGCAAGAGGGGAGTTTACACAGACTGTGATTGAAAAAGTTGAATTTCAAGAAGAGAAAGTAAGTTCTACAGCATTACGAAAGTTAATTCGAAATGGCGAAATGGAACAAATTCCATCTATTTTAGGTAGAGCCTATACTGTAACGGGAACAGTTATACACGGCGACAAACGTGGGCGTCAAATTGGTTTTCCAACAGCTAATGTAGGTTTAAGTGATGAGTATTTATTGCCACCTGTAGGTGTTTATGCAGTGAGATTAAAAGTTCACGATGAATGGTACGATGGTGTATGTAATATTGGATATAAACCGACTTTTAAAGAAGATGGGCGCCAATTATCAATTGAAGTGCACTTATTTGAATTTAACAAAGATATATACGATCAAAATGTTACAGTAGAGTGGCATATGCGTATAAGAGAAGAGAAGAAATTCAATGGCATTGATGAGTTAGTTGAACAAATCGCAAAAGATAAGAAAACAGCACAAGAATATTTTGCGAGCGAAAAGAATATACTTGCTTTTTCAAATGAAAAGTAGTATTCTATGTTATGTACTTTATGACAACCATTGCTTGGCATTGCGACTCACCGACGCTTGCTAGGTAATTGGGGGTTTAATTAATAGGAGGTGAAATAGGATGGCTTTAACACAAGAGCGTAAAAATGAAATCATTGCACAATTTAGAACTCATGAGACTGATACTGGTTCTCCAGAGGTTCAAATTGCTGTCCTAACGGAGCAAATTAACACTCTAAACGAGCACTTACGTACTCACAAGAAAGATCATCATTCACGTCGTGGTCTATTAAAGATGGTTGGTAAACGTCGTAATTTACTAACTTACCTTCGTAATAGCGATATCACACGTTACCGTGAATTAATCACAAAGCTTGGCTTACGTCGATAGTCAAAGAAGCGGGAATATTCCCGCTTTTTTGTTAGGTAAAAATATATCTTCTACGCTTTATAGCTTACTTAATTTTAGGCAATACTAGAGGTAGAATATTGTGATATACTATCCATTTACATAGAAGAATTGAATACTTTAAATTGAGAGGGGTACTTAAATGAGTCAAGAAAAGCAAGTCTTCTCGATAGATTTAGCTGGTCGCCAGCTAACAGTTGAAACTGGTCAGCTTGCCAAACAAGCGAACGGAGCAGTATTAGTAAGATATGGCGATACAGCGGTTCTATCTACAGCAACTGCATCAAAAGAAGCTAAAAATGTAGATTTTTTCCCACTTACAGTAAACTATGAAGAGCGTTTATATGCAGTCGGAAAAATTCCTGGCGGTTTTATTAAGCGTGAAGGTCGTCCAAGTGAAAAAGCAATTTTGGCAAGTCGTTTAATCGACCGTCCAATTCGTCCACTATTCGCAGATGGTTTCCGTAACGAAGTACAAGTTGTCAGCATTGTAATGAGTGTTGATCAAGATTGTTCTTCTGAAATGGCAGCTATGCTTGGTTCTTCATTAGCGTTATCGATTTCAGATATTCCATTTGAAGGTCCAATCGCTGGTGCGACAGTTGGTCGTATTAATGGCGAATTCGTTATTAATCCAACAGTAGAACAGCAAGAACAAAGTGATATCCACTTAGTTGTAGCTGGTACGAAAGATGCGATTAACATGGTTGAAGCAGGAGCAGATCAAGTACCTGAAGAAACAATGTTAGAAGCAATTATGTTTGGTCATGACGAAATTAAACGTTTAATTGCATTCCAAGAAGAGATTGTACAAGCTGTAGGTAAAGAGAAATCAGAAGTGAAACTTTATGAAGTTGACGCTGATCTTAATCAAGCTGTACGTGAAATGGCTGAGAAGGATATGCATTCTGCAATTCAAGTACATGAGAAACATGCACGTGAAGATGCAATTAACGAAGTGAAAAAGCGTGTAATTGAGCATTACGAAGCTGAGGAAGCTGACGCTGATACATTAGGACAAGTAAATGAGATTTTATATAAAATTGTAAAAGAAGAAGTACGTCGTCTTATTACAGTTGAAAAAATTCGCCCAGATGGCCGTAAAGGTGACGAAATCCGTCCTTTAGCATCAGAGGTTGGTATTTTATCTCGTACACACGGTTCTGGTTTATTCACACGTGGACAAACACAAGCATTAAGTATTTGTACATTAGGTGCATTAGGCGATGTGCAAATTTTAGATGGTCTTGGTGTAGAAGAATCAAAACGCTTTATGCACCATTACAATTTCCCATCATTTAGTGTTGGTGAAACAAGACCGATGCGTGGACCAGGTCGTCGTGAAATTGGTCACGGTGCACTAGGAGAGCGCGCACTTGAGCCTGTAATTCCATCTGAAAAAGATTTCCCATACACAGTACGCCTTGTATCTGAAGTATTAGAATCAAATGGTTCTACTTCACAAGCAAGTATTTGTGGTAGTACTTTAGCAATGATGGATGCGGGTGTTCCACTTAAAGCTCCAGTTGCAGGTATTGCAATGGGTCTGGTTAAATCTGGTGAGCATTACACAATTTTATCTGATATTCAAGGTATGGAAGATCATTTAGGTGATATGGACTTTAAAGTAGCAGGTACAGCACAAGGTGTAACTGCGCTACAAATGGACATTAAAATCGATGGTTTATCACGTGAGATTTTAGAAGAGGCATTACAACAAGCGAAAATTGGTCGTGTGCACATTCTAAATCATATGTTATCTGTTATTGCAGAGCCACGTACTGAATTATCAGCTTACGCTCCAAAGATTATTACAATGACAATTAACCCAGATAAAATCCGTGACGTTATTGGACCAAGCGGTAAACAAATCAATAAAATTATTGAAGAAACTGGCGTTAAAATTGACATCGAGCAAGATGGTACAGTATTCATTTCATCAATAAATCAAGAAATGAACGACAAAGCTAAGAAGATTATCGAAGATATCGTTCGCGAAGTACAAGTAGGTGAGATCTACGAAGGAAAAGTGAAACGTGTTGAGAAATTTGGTGCTTTCGTTGAATTATTCAGCGGTAAAGATGGATTAGTTCATATTTCTGAACTTGCACTTGAGCGTGTAGGTAAAGTAGAAGACGTTGTGAAAATCGGTGATGTAATTACAGTTAAAGTTATCGAGATTGACAAGCAAGGTCGCGTAAATCTATCTAGAAAAGTATTGCTAAAAGAAGAGCAAGAAAAAGAAGCTGCTAAAGAAGAAAACAAACAAGAGCAGCAATAAGTAAAAGCCAGTTAAACTGGCTTTTTTTGTTATGTAAAAAACATGATGTTCATATATTTTTATGTCGGTATAGGTATAGTTTTCATTATAACGCTCAAATTAACAAAGATAAGAAGAAAATGTTTTTATATAGTTAATTTGGGAGGGTTTATATGAAAGTTCGTATATTGGCATACATATGTATATTTTCTTTATATGTCAGTTTAGGCTCTTATTCTGTTTTTGCACAAGATAACTTGCATGAAGAAATTCAAAAGCATGCAAAACAGTATGAGATTGCACCTCAAAATGCGATGATTGATAAAATATGGAAGGCAACACCTGGATATAATGGAAGACAAGTGGATATTGAAGCATCGTATAATAATATGAAGAAGCTAAAGGAATTTGATCAAAAATATCTTGAATTCAAAGAAGTCTCACCGAGTGTTCATTTGGAAGATTTATCACCAGCTCCAATTTATAGAGGGCATCCAAATAAAAAGATGGTAGGATTAACAATAAATGTGGCATGGGGAAATGAGTATTTGCCTCGCATATTAGAAATCTTGAAAAAGCATGATGTGAAGGCCACTTTCTTTTTAGAAGGACGTTGGGTGAAAGAAAATTTGCGGTTTGCAAAAATGATTGTCGATGCAAAACAAGAAGTTGGAAATCACTCATACACACACCCTAATATGAAAACGTTATCTTCAGATGAAATACGAGATCAGTTACAAAAAACAAATCGAATGATAGAAGTAGCAACGAATCAAAAAGTAAGATGGTTTGCTCCGCCGAGTGGAAGCTTTCGAGATGAAGTCGTAAAGATTGCAGATGATTTTCAAATGGGAACGATTATGTGGACTGTAGATACGATCGATTGGAAGCGACCTGAGCCGGATGTACTATTGCAGAGAGTAATGAGAAAAATACATCCAGGTGCTATCATATTAATGCATCCTACTTCGTCTACAGCAGAGGCTTTAGAAACAATGATTATAAAATTGAAGGAACAAAGATATAAAGTGGGGAATATAACTGAATTACTGGATGAAAAACGTGTGGATTAAATACATTTGCATGACATTCATCCTTAAACTTGTTATCATTAAATAATAGCGTTTTATTTAGAGAAACTGGCAGTAGGAGGAAAGTTTTTGATTAAAAAATATACTTGTAAAAATGGTGTAAGAATAGTTATGGAGAATATACCAACTGTAAGATCGGTTGCAATTGGTATTTGGATCCATGCGGGATCAAGAAATGAAAATGAAAAAAATAATGGGATTTCTCACTTTTTAGAGCATATGTTCTTTAAAGGGACAGAAACACGTAGTGCACGAGAGATTGCAGAATCATTTGATAGCATTGGTGGTCAAGTGAATGCATTTACTTCAAAAGAATATACTTGTTACTATGCAAAAGTATTAGATGAGCATGCTAAATATGCTTTAGATGTTTTAGCAGATATGTTCTTTAATTCAACATTTGATGAGGAAGAACTGAAAAAAGAGAAGAATGTCGTATGTGAAGAAATTAAAATGTACGAAGATGCGCCAGATGATATTGTGCATGATATGTTAACGAAAGCAACATATGAAACGCATCCACTTGGATATCCTATTTTAGGAACAGAAGAAACGCTTAATACGTTTACAGGTGATACGTTACGTCAATATATAAAAGATCATTACACACCTGAAAATGTAGTTGTATCAGTTGCAGGAAATATTGATGAAGCATTTTTACAAACAGTGGAGCAATATTTCGGTAGTTATGAAGGAACAACAAACCGTGAACAAGTACATAGCCCAATTTTCCATTTCAATAAGGTAGCCCGTAAAAAGGAAACGGAACAAGCTCATTTATGTCTAGGATATAAAGGCTTACAAATGGGACACGAAGATATTTATAACTTAATTGTATTAAATAATGTTTTAGGCGGTAGCATGAGTAGCCGTTTATTCCAAGAAGTACGTGAGCAACGTGGATTAGCTTACTCGGTATTTTCTTACCACTCTTCTTATGAAGATACAGGTATGTTAACACTTTACGGTGGAACAGGTAGCCAACAATTAGATACACTGTATGAAACAATGCAAGAAACATTAGAGACATTGAAAAATACAGGTATTACAGAAAAAGAGCTTATGAATAGTAAAGAGCAATTAAAAGGAAACTTAATGTTAAGTTTAGAAAGTACAAATAGCCGTATGAGTCGTAACGGTAAAAATGAATTGCTTCTTCGTAAACATCGTTCACTTGATGAGATTATTGAAAGTGTAAACACTGTAACAAAAGAAAATGTGGACGGATTAATTCGCAACATGTTTACTGATGAATTCTCTGCGGCACTTATTAGTCCAGACGGAAAACTTCCAAAAGGAATAAAACTATAATCGATTTTTATGATGTATCTGATAATAACCTTCTCTCTTTTTAAATGAGAGAAGGTTATTTTTTTTATACATATAGAATAGGTACTAATTATAGACAATGCAAATGAAAAATTCAGTAGGGGAGTGGAGTATGTATGCGATTAAGTGAATTAAGTGGTAAAGAGGTTGTAGATATAGAAAAAGCGGAAAAAATGGGAGTCTTAGGTTATATGGATTTAGAGATTAATGAGAAAGACGGACAAATACAAACACTTATAATACCTGTAGGGAAGTGGGGAGGTTTTAAAAAGGAACCACAAGAAGTAAGGGTGGCATGGAATCAAATAAAGAAAGTCGGACATGATATGCTTCTTTGTGATAGTATAGATCGTTCAAATTCGGAGTGAAGGATGGCCATTTTGGTCATCTTTTTTTGTATCTACATAGAAACCTGATAAATCATATGTGCATTTGGATTTTCAATCACCATAAACTCGTACATTACATATGATGTGGAGGAAAAAGAAAAAGTAGGCACTTTTCTTATAAATGACAGAAAAAGAAGGTGAATTAGGGAATGTTGACTGAGATGCATATTGCTGTCATAGGAGGAGATGCAAGGCAGCTAGAAGTAATTCGTAAGCTAGTTGAATTGGATGCGAAACTTTCTTTGATAGGGTTTGATCAGTTAGATCATGGTTTCACAGGGGCAGCAAAAGAAAGTATACAAAATTTAGATTTCACTTCTGTAGACGCAATCATTTTGCCGGTTGCAGGTACAAATGCTAAAGGAGAAGTAGATACTATTTTTTCAAATGAAAAAGTTTCAATAACGAAAGAACAAATTGAAAATACACCAGAACACTTTACTATATATTCGGGTATTGGTACACCTTACTTGGAAAATCTCGTATCTACTACGAACCGAAAACTTGTTAAATTATTTGATCGTGATGATGTGGCAATATACAATTCTATTCCAACTGTAGAAGGTACATTAATGATGGTAATTCAACATACCGACTATACAATTCATGGGTCCAATGTAATGGTTCTAGGATTTGGTAGAACAGGAATGAGTGTTGCGAGAGCATTTCAATCATTAGGAGCCCATGTCAAAGTTGGAGCAAGACGATCTGAACATATTGCACGTATTACAGAAATGATGTTTTCTCCTTTTCATATGCAAGACATAGAGAAAGAAGTAGGGAATATCGATATTGTAATCAATACAATTCCGCACCTCGTTGTAACAGCGAATGTTATTGCAAAAATGCCAGCTCATACGTTAGTGATTGATTTAGCTTCTAAACCAGGTGGTACTGACTTTAGATATGCGGAAAAAAGAGGAGTCAAAGCGTTGCTAGCACCTGGATTACCAGGTATTGTTGCTCCCAAAACGGCCGGGCAAATTTTAGCAAATGTTCTTTCTCAGTTATTAGCAGCAGATGCAATTGCAAAGGAGGAGGAAAAGAAATGAGTTTGAAGGGGAAACGAATTGGTTTCGGATTTACGGGTTCACATTGTACGTATGAGGAAGTTATGCCGCACTTAGAAAAATTAATTGCTGAAGGGGCAGAAGTACGTCCCGTTGTTTCATACACTGTTCAATCAACAAATACTAGATTTGGAGAAGGAGCAGAGTGGATTAAGAAGATTGAAGAAATAACAGGTTTTAAAGCAATTAATTCAATTGTTGGAGCAGAGCCACTTGGACCTAAAATTCCATTAGACTGCATGGTAATCGCTCCTTTAACAGGAAATTCTATGAGTAAATTTGCAAATGCAATGACAGATTCTCCAGTACTAATGGCAGCAAAAGCGACGCTAAGAAATGGCAAGCCTGTCGTATTGGCAGTTTCGACGAATGATGCTTTAGGATTAAATGGGGTAAATCTCATGCGCCTAATGGCCACAAAAAATATCTATTTCGTCCCATTCGGTCAAGATGCGCCAGAGAAAAAACCGAACTCAATGGTAGCTCGTATGGAGTTACTGGAAGATACAGTATTAGAAGCGCTGCAAGGAAAGCAATTGCAACCGGTGGTCGTAGAAAAATTCAGATATATGAATTAAAAAACGAAAAAAAACGGACAATTTTTGATGAAACCATCATTCTTACTGTAGAATATGATAAAATTAACGTTATTAAGATTAGAAGGGGTATTGTATACTCCTTCTGATTCTAAGTTATAGAAGGATTGGTATCTAGAAAGGGGCATAGTGATGGAAAAGCAAAAAACTTTTCATGTCGCTGTAGTTGGAGCAACCGGCGCAGTTGGTGAACAAATGTTAAATACTTTAGAGAAACGAGAATTTCCAATCGGGAAATTAACGTTACTTTCATCTAAACGATCTGCAGGTAAGAAACTTGTATTTAAAGGCGAAGAATTTACAGTTCAAGAGGCAACTCCTGAAAGCTTTGAAGGAGTAGATATCGCACTATTTAGTGCTGGTGGATCTGTATCGAAACAATTAGCGCCAGAAGCAGCAAAACGCGGTGCGATTGTTGTTGATAATACAAGTGCATTCCGTATGACAGAAAACGTGCCACTTGTTGTACCTGAAGTAAATGAAAACGACTTAAAAGAACATAATGGTATTATTGCAAATCCAAACTGTTCTACAATTCAAATGGTAGTAGCTCTTGAGCCAGTTCGTCAGCAATATGGTTTAAAACGAGTAATCGTTTCCACATATCAAGCTGTATCAGGTGCTGGTGCGGCAGCTATTGAAGAACTTCATGAACAATCACAAGCAATCTTAAATGGCGAAGAAGTTAAGGCAAATGTTCTTCCTGTATCAGGTGATAAGAAGCATTTCCCAATTGCTTTTAATGCGATTCCACAGATTGATAAGTTCCAAGATAATGGATTTACATTTGAAGAAATGAAAATGATTAACGAAACAAAAAAAATTATGCATATGCCTGAATTAGAAGTAGCGGCAACATGTGTACGTTTACCAGTTGTATCAGGACACTCTGAGTCTGTTTACATCGAAGTAGAAAAAGAAGGCGTAACAGTAGCAGAATTAAAGAGCTTACTTGCAAATGCGGAAGGTATTGTTCTGCAAGATAATCCAGAAGAGCAGTTATATCCAATGCCAGCTACTGCAGTAGGTAAAAACGAAGTATTCGTTGGAAGAATCCGTAAAGATTTAAATAACGATAAAGGATTCCATCTTTGGGTCGTATCTGATAACTTATTAAAAGGCGCTGCATGGAATTCTGTTCAAATTGCAGAGCGCTTAGTAAAATTACAATTAGTGTAAACGGCTAAGAGAAGGTGCAAAATATGAAAATAATTGTTCAAAAATTTGGTGGCACATCAGTACGTGATGACAATGGACGTAAGCATGCGCTTCATCATATAAAGAAATCATTAGCTGCTGGTTATAAAGTAGTTACTGTCGTATCTGCTATGGGTCGTAAAGGTGAACCATATGCAACGGATACGTTATTAAGTCTTGTAAATCAAGAGGAATCTACTATTTCTAAACGTGAGCAAGATTTATTATTATCGTGCGGAGAGTTAATCTCTGCAATTGTTTTCTCTAATATGTTGAATGAGAACGGTATAAAAGCAGCAGCATTAAATGGTGCACAAGCTGGTTTTGTAACGAATGATGACTTTACGAATGCAAAGATTATTGAAATGAATTGCGATCGTATACATGAAGAGTTAGAAAATGTAGATGTAATCGTCGTTACAGGATTCCAAGGGCAAACGAAAAAAGGTGATACGACAACACTTGGACGCGGAGGTAGTGATACTTCAGCTTCAGCATTAGGTGTTGCACTTCATGCTGAATACATCGATATATTCACTGATGTAGAAGGTGTTATGACTGCGGATCCTCGTATTGTAAAAGATGCACGTCATCTTCAAACTGTAACGTATAACGAAATTTGTAACATGGCTTATCAAGGTGCGAAAGTCGTTCATCCACGTGCAGTTGAAATTGCGATGCATGCAAAAGTGCCACTTCGTGTACGTTCTACGTATTCTGATAGTGAAGGTACGCTTATTTCAGCATATGACGGTGCTACAAGAGGTCGTGATGTAGAAGAACGTCCTGTTACAGGTATCGCCCACGTATCAAACGTAACGCAAATTAAAGTGCTTGCAAAAGAAACGGCATATGATTTGCAACAACATGTGTTTAAAGAGATGGCGAACGAAGGAATAAGTGTCGATTTAATTAATATTTCACCTACTGGTGTAGCATATACGGTGAGTGATAATGTATCAAGTCATGCAGTTAAATTATTAAAGAACCTTGGATATGAGCCAATTGTGACAGAGCATTGTGCGAAAGTATCTATCGTTGGAGCTGGAATGGCAGGATACCCAGGGGTTACTGCGAAAATCGTTACAGCTTTAGCGGAAAAAGGTATTCAAATCCTGCAATCGGCAGATAGTCATACAACAATTTGGGTTCTTGTAAAAGAAACTGATTTAGTGGAGGCTGTAAATGCATTACATAGTGCGTTTGAGCTTTCAAAAGAAAAGCAACTGGAACAATAAGGAGTGAGACCATGATAGATTTTGGGACAATTGCAACCGCGATGGTAACACCGTTTGATATAAACGGGAATATCGATTTTGCAAAGACAACGAAATTGGTAAATTATTTAATTGATAACGGTACAACAGCAATCGTGGTAGGAGGAACGACAGGAGAATCTCCTACATTAACTTCAGAAGAGAAGGTAGCGTTATATCGCCATGTCGTATCTGTTGTCGATAAAAGAGTGCCCGTAATCGCTGGAACAGGTAGCAATAATACGCATGCTTCTATTGACTTAACTAAAAAGGCAACAGAAGTTGGTGTGGATGCAGTAATGCTAGTAGCACCGTATTATAATAAGCCGAGTCAAGAAGGAATGTATCAGCATTTTAAAGCAATTGCTGAAAGTACGCCGCTTCCGGTTATGCTATATAACGTTCCAGGACGATCTATTGTACAAATCTCCGTTGATACAGTTGTTCGTTTATCAGAAATAGAAAACATTGTTGCTATTAAAGATGCCGGCGGCGATGTGTTGACAATGACAGAAATCATTGAAAAAACAGCGGACGACTTTGCGGTATACAGCGGTGATGACGGTTTAACGTTACCGGCTATGGCAGTTGGGGCTAAAGGTATCGTTTCGGTAGCATCTCATGTTATCGGAAATGAAATGCAAGAAATGATTACAGCATTTCAAGCAGGAGAGTTTAAAAAGGCACAAAAATTACATCAATTACTTGTAAGAGTAACTGATTCGTTATTTATGGCGCCAAGTCCAACTCCAGTAAAAACAGCGTTACAAATGGTTGGATTAGATGTAGGTTCTGTACGTTTACCACTTCTTCCATTAACAGAAGAAGAAAGAGTAACGTTACAATCTGTAATGCAATCTATTCCTCGTTAATAAAAATGACCTAGTGTGAAACTAGGTCATTTTTTTATTGATATGAAAATGTTTGAATCTGTTTTAAAGTGAATCTTTTGTAAAATGATTTTAGGATCGCCTTTCTCGTCTGTATATGACCCTATAATATAGAAAACATTTTATGTTGAAAACGAGTATATTACGCTACGCGTTCTCTACTTGTTAAAGTATGATATTGTTCTTTCATTAATTTGGTTCCAACATCTTTTTCTCGATAATGGCTGTCAAATCCTGCTAAAAATTTAACCTTATTAAATTTCTATTAGATTTTGTAATTCATAGCCTTTTGTCATGTAATGCAATGTTTATAAGAAAAGGATCTTACATCTTTAATTTTGTTGAAAAGTAGTTGCTAGTACAGAAAATACTTTCGATTATGTGTTTATAGGAATTGCCTCAAATATGACGTAATCTATAAAAAAGCTTCATTTTATAAGTGTTTTTGTGCAATTCAAGAAAAAAATCTAGGAAATCCATCAAATGAAAGTAATTTAAAGTGTTTAAGTTATTTTTTCAAATAACATGGAGTATAAAAGCAGCGGAAATAAGCCATATACTTTTAGTGCTGTTCCTTTCTTTTACTTTTTCTTTCGCACGATTTAACTTGTGTTCTATTTCTTGTATCAGGTATAATATGGCTAAGTAGCTTAGTACGGGTATGCTTAGCAAAATTGGGAAAAATTATAATTTAATTAAATTTTCATATCATATCGAATAAGATATTTGATTTATATAATGAAAGAGAGGTGAAACCTGGTTTAAAAAATAAACAAGGACATGATATCGCATAACGGTAAGGACATTCGTCTTGGACGGTGAAAATATGGTGGTTGTAGAGTTTCCCCTGGTGTCTCTGCAATTTTAGTGAAATCAGTGTTTGCAAGATTTTTAAACCAGGCAACAACATGAAGAGAAAAGAGAATGAGTCTGTTAAAGTATTTGCTCTTGGTGGAGTAGGTGAAATCGGGAAAAACATGTACTGTGTTGAAATTGATTCTGAAATCTTTATCGTAGATGCGGGGTTAATGTTCCCGGGAGATGAAATGTTTGGAATTGATATCGTTATTCCTGATATTACATATTTAGTGGAAAATCAAGAGCGAGTAAAAGGTTTATTTATTACTCACGGTCATGAAGATCATATTGGTGGAATTGTGTATGTGCTTCGTAAATTATCTATTCCAGTCTATGCAACGAAATTAACAGTAGGACTTATACAAGAAAAACTTGGTGAAGCGGGCATGTTAGGCCGTGTAGACCTAAAAACAATCGATTCAAATTCAACAGTAGAGTTTAACACTACAACAGTGTCATTCTTCGGAACGACACATAGTATTCCGGATTCTGTTGGCGTTTGTTTCCATACATCAAAAGGTGCAATCGTATATACGGGAGACTTTAAATTCGATCAAACTCCAATTGGAAATAGTGGAGCAGATCTTGGGAAAATGGCGCAAATCGGAAATGAAGGTGTACTTTGCCTATTATCTGATAGTACAAATGCAGAGCGTCCAGGGTATACAGGTTCAGAAAAAGAAGTTGGTGTAGAAATTTCTAAAGTGTTCTACGGTGCAGAAGGTCGTATTATCGTTGCTTCATTTGCATCGAATGTACATCGTATTCAACAAGTATTTGATGCAGCTGCCGAAACAGGGCGAAAAGTAGCGGTAGTAGGACGTAGTATGGTGAAAGTAGTAGACATTGCAAGACGTCTTGGTTATTTAGATGTTCCAGAAGGTATGGTTATTTCATTACAAGAAGTAGACAACTTCCCAGAGAAAAAGGTAGCTATTTTAACGACAGGTAGTCAAGGTGAACCGATGGCTGCTCTATCTAGAATGGCAAAACAAGCACATAAACAAATTTCAATTCGTAAAGGTGATACTGTTATCATTGCTGCTTCGCCAATTCCGGGTAATGAAATATCTGTATCAAAAATTATTGATTTGTTATTTAGAGCTGGAGCTGAAGTTGTTTATTACGGCGAAAGAAAAGTTCACGTTTCAGGTCACGGTAGCCAAGAAGAATTAAAATTAATGTTAAATTTAATGAAACCGAAGTACTTTGTACCCGTACATGGTGAGTTTCGTATGCAAAAAGCACATGCGTATTTAGCTGAAGATGTAGGTATTACAAGAGAAAATATCTTTATCGTAGAAAAAGGTGATGTAATTGCTTTTGGTGACGATGAAGCGAACTTAGTCGGTAAAGTACAAGCTGGTAATGTTTTAATTGATGGATTAGGTGTAGGTGACGTTGGTAATATCGTTCTTCGAGATAGAAAGATGTTATCTCAAGATGGAATATTAGTAGTTGTTGTAACACTTGGTAAAGATGAAAAGAAAATTATCTCTGGTCCAGAAATCATTTCACGTGGTTTCGTATATGTTCGTGAATCAGAAGCGTTAATTGAACGATCTACAGAGATTGTACGTATGATTGTTGAGCAGTCAATTAAAGAATATTCGATTGAATGGTCAATGTTAAAACAAAATATTCGTGAATTATTAGGACAGTTCTTGTACGAAGAGACAAAGAGAAAACCTATGATTTTACCGATTATTATGGAAGTATAAAAAAGATCACCCTTATGGGTGATCTTTTTTTCTTTTTAACCCTATCGAATGAAATTTATAACTTAAGAAATAATAGTTATATACGAGTGAAAGGGGATGCGAAATGACAGAACGTGATCGATATACAAATGAAGAAAAAGAAGCTGAGCCAAAAGAAGCTGGAAAAGAGGCTTCAATAGTAGAAAAAATTCAACAGCTTGGACAGACAAATGTACCACAGATGAATGAATCACGTATTCATTGTTTAACGATTATCGGACAAGTGGAAGGTCATGTTCAATTACCGCCGCAAAATAAAACAACAAAATACGAGCATATCATTCCGCAAATTGTTGCGATTGAACAAAATCCAAAAATTGAAGGTTTGCTGTTAATATTAAATACGGTTGGAGGTGACGTTGAAGCTGGACTAGCAATTTCTGAAATGGTAGCTTCACTTTCAAAGCCAACAGTATCTTTAGTTTTAGGTGGGGGACATTCCATTGGTGTACCGATTGCTGTTTCTACTGACTATTCGTTTATTGCGGAAACTGCGACGATGACAATTCATCCGATTCGTTTAACAGGTCTTGTCATAGGTGTGCCACAAACATTTGAGTATTTGGATAAGATGCAAGAAAGAGTCATTCGTTTTGTGACGAAGCACTCGAAAGTAACAGAAGATCGTTTTAAAGAGCTTATGTTTGCGAAAGGAAATTTAACGCGAGATATTGGGACGAATGTAATTGGTGGGGATGCAGTAAAGTACGGTCTTATAGATGATGTTGGTGGTATTGGAAATGCAATTCGAAAATTAAACGAATTAATCGATGTTCGCGCGGAAGGTAGTGCAGAAGGGACAATGTTACAATGATTTTATATACAATTATGCCAGAGCAACTTGTGTATCCGGCCGATTATTCACAATGTGAAAGTCAAAAAGTTGTAAATATAAATGGTGTGGAATTAATGGTTTCTGAAGAGGAACATGGGTGTTATTCTATTGTACGTGTGCTAAGTACGGACCCACTTCACTATTTAGAGTTTGAGCCAGGTCAGAAAATAACCTTTTAGCAAAAAGAAGGATTTTGTTTAGAAGCTATGGTATAATATAAAAAACAAGACGGTTGAGCAGCCATGAGTAGGCTGCTTTCTTCTGTTTATTTAGCATTTTACAAGAAGTGTAAAAATAGAAGATATAAAGACCTGAAAAATAGAGAAAACAGACATATAAATAGAGCGTTTTTAGGAGAGCTTTACTTATATGTAGAACACGAGGTGAAGAAATGGCAAAACAAAAGCAAAGAGGGACGAAGGCAAAGGCAAGACGTACGATAAAGCCAACTTTGTATTATGAAATCGTCGGTTTAACTCTTTTTGCACTTTCGATCATTACGATTTTACAGCTAGGCGTTGTAGGGAAATCGTTTGTGTTATTTTTTCGCTTCTTCTTTGGTGAGTGGTACATAATTGGTGTGTTAGGTGTAATAGCTTTATCGGTTTCCTTTGTTATAAAACGCGGATGGCCGAACCTTTTAAATAAACGGTTAATTGGATTTTATTTAATTGTATTGGCAATATTAATGTTTAGTCATATTACATTATTTAACCTTCTTACAAAAGATGGAGCAGTGCAAAATACTTCTGTTATTGTGAGTACGAAAGATAACTTCTTTCTTGAAATGAAAAAAGGGCCAGATAGCGTTCATTTAGGTGGTGGTATGTTTGGTGCGCTTATGTTCGCGACATGTTACTTCCTATTCGACGAAGTAGGAGCCTATATCATTGGAATTATTTTAGTTATTCTCGGGGTACTCTGTATAACAAATAAACATATTGGAGAAGTGTTAGCTCCAGTTGGTAGAATTCTTAGAAGTCAATTTCAAGTGATACAAGGGGATTATAAAGATTGGAGATCCAAAAGAACGGCTGAACAAACAGAAAAGAAAAAAACAACAAGAAGTACAAGAAGCAAACGTGCTGCAGAACAAGAAGAAGTTATTGAGCCGATGGAAGAAATCCAAATTGATCCGCCAATTATTTCAAATTTCACTGAGAATTATCCTGTAAATGAAGAAGAGGATAAACGAATTGAAGTAGAGCAAGAAGATTTGATCACTTCACCGTTTATTGAAGAGACTCCACCAATTGAAGAATCAAAGAAAAAGCGTGGAGAAAAAATTGTTGAATCGTTAGAGAGTGAAGCGCAAGCACCTCCTATGCAATTTTCAAATGTAGAAAATAAAGATTACAAGCTTCCTTCACTTGATATATTAAAATTTCCAAAGAATAAGCAAGTTACAAATGAAAACGCGGAAATTTATGAGAATGCTCGTAAATTAGAACGTACATTCCAAAGTTTCGGAGTGAAAGCGAAAGTAACCAAAGTGCATAGAGGTCCTGCAGTTACAAAATATGAAGTGTATCCTGATATGGGGGTAAAGGTAAGCAAAATTGTCAGTTTAAGTGATGATTTAGCCCTTGCTTTAGCTGCAAAGGACATTCGTATTGAGGCGCCAATTCCCGGGAAATCAGCTGTAGGGATCGAAGTTCCGAACTCAGAAGTTTCGATGGTAACGCTGAGGGAAGTTCTTGATTCTAAGGCTAATAATCATCCGGAAGAGAAGTTGTTAATTGGTCTTGGCCGAGATATTACAGGTGAAGCTGTATTAGCCCGTTTAAATAAAATGCCCCATTTACTCGTAGCTGGTGCGACAGGTAGCGGGAAAAGTGTATGTATTAATGGTATTATTGTTAGTATTTTAATGCGTGCAAAACCGCATGAAGTAAAATTAATGATGATTGACCCGAAAATGGTAGAGTTAAATGTATATAACGGTGTGCCTCATTTGTTAACGCCAGTTGTAACTGATCCGAAAAAAGCATCGCAAGCATTGAAAAAAGTTGTGAGTGAGATGGAACGTCGTTATGAATTATTTGCTCATAGTGGTACACGTAACATTGAAGGATACAATGATTATATAAAAGAACATAATAGTCAATCAGAAGCGAAACAACCCGAATTACCGTATATTGTAGTAATTGTGGACGAGTTAGCAGATTTAATGATGGTTGCTTCGTCTGATGTAGAGGATGCGATTATGCGTCTAGCGCAAATGGCTCGTGCTGCTGGTATTCATTTAATTATTGCAACGCAACGTCCGTCAGTTGACGTTATTACGGGTGTTATTAAAGCAAATATTCCATCACGTATTGCATTCGCTGTATCTTCTCAAACAGATTCTCGTACAATTCTTGACGGTGGTGGTGCAGAAAAGCTACTAGGTCGTGGCGACATGCTGTTTATACCAATTGGTGCATCGAAACCTGTACGTGTACAAGGTGCATTTTTATCAGATGATGAAGTTGAGAGAGTTGTAGAATATGTTATTGGACAGCAAAAAGCACAATATCAAGAAGATATGATTCCGCAAGATGTTCCTGATACGAAGCAGGAAGTAGAAGATGAATTATATGATGAAGCGGTTCAACTTGTAGTGGAAATGCAAACAGCATCTGTTTCTATGCTACAACGTAGGTTTAGAGTAGGTTATACGCGAGCTGCTCGTCTAATTGATGCAATGGAAATGAATGGTGTAGTAGGTCCATATGAAGGTAGTAAACCGAGAGAAGTACTCATTAATGATGTACAAGAAAAAAGTTCTTAAAAAAAGCCTAATTGTTTTTACAATTAGGCTTTTTTATATAGTGTTTTTGTTATATACTATACTCAGCAACAAAGAAAGGGCTTACATTTATAAGGTCCCTATAGAATACGAATACTTTGAGTGTGTTTTATGTAAATGTTCGATATTTAATACAGAAAAATGTTGGATTTTGTTGACACGTATGAGAGCAAGTGGTAAGATTACTTCGAAAAGAATCACTGCCTCATATAATCTTGGAGATAAGGTCCATAAGTTTCTACCTGGCAACCATGAATTGCTAGACTATGAGGGGAAAAGTGTGTAACAAAGGATGTAAAGGATCTTTGTGCCGAACTTTTTCTCGAAATGAGGAATGTTTATGGTGCAAAGTTTTTTTTATACAGTAAAGAGTGAAAATTTCATTTTAAAAAATTATTATTATTTATTCGACAATTGTGCTTATTTTTAGTGGTTAGTCATTTGTACTATGTTGTAAGTTGAAAAAAGAGAAAAGAAGTCTTACATCAGAGGTCGAATAATTGAAATGCGGGGGAGTCTTATGTCAGTAAAATCCGATAGTCGTCACCTATATTTACGGGTGATTGATCACATCAAAGAAAAAATTAAAGATGGGGCTTATAAAGAACGACAAAAGTTACCATCAGAGTTTGATTTAGCGAAAGAACTTGGCGTAAGTAGAGCGACTTTAAGGGAAGCGTTACGTATTTTAGAAGAAGAAAATGTTGTCATTCGTAGACATGGTGTAGGGACATTTGTAAATGCAAAGCCATTATTTTCTTCTGGAATAGAACAACTTTCTAGTATTACAGATATGATTTCTAGTGTGGGGAAAACACCAGGAACGATTTTTTTATCATCATCTACTACAACTTTAACAGAAGAGGAAAAAGAGAAGTTTAATAGTGAAGATGGTTTTAATGCAGTGATGATTGAACGCGTGCGTACAGCAGATGGGGAACCTGTTGTATATTGTATCGATAAACTTGCAAAAGAAATATTGCCAGATTTATCGGGTTACAATGAGGAATCATTATTAACGGTGATACATAATAACACGCATAAGCGCATAACATATGCGGTTGCTCACATTGAGCCAATTGGCTATCACCCTAAAATCTCACCAATTTTAGAATGTGAGCCTGAAACAGCACTGCTTGTATTAAAACAAATGCACTATGATCAAAATGATGAGCCAATCTTATATTCTATCAATTACTTTAGAGCTGATAAGTTTAGCTTCCACGTATTAAGAAAGCGTATGTAGGTAAGTTCCTTTTTAGGGAGGTGACAGCAAGAAGTAAGGGACAGCAGCGAAAGAATAAATAAATATATATCATTTTTGGAGGGGTTTCTAGTATGAAGAAAAAAGCAGGTCTTTTATTATCATTAACATTAGTAGCAAGTACAGTTTTAGGTGCATGTGGTAACTCGGATAAGGCAAGCAGTGACAAGAAAGACACGAAAGACTTCAAGGTTGGTATGGTAACGGATGTTGGGGGCGTTGATGACAAATCGTTCAACCAATCTTCTTGGGAAGGACTAAAAAAGTTTGGTAAAGATAATGGATTAAAGGAAAAGACAAATTATCGTTACCTACAGTCTGAAAAAGAAGCGGATTATATTCCAAACTTAAAGAAATTTTCAAAAGATAAGTATGATTTATCTTTCGGAATTGGTTATAAATTAGAAGGTGCAATTAAAGAAGTAGCAAAAGAATCTCCAAAACAACAATTTGCAATCGTTGATACTGTAGTAGATGCACCAAACGTAACGAGCATTACATTTAAAGATCATGAAGGATCATTCCTTGTAGGTGCGGTAGCAGCTATGTCAACAAAATCAAATAAAGTAGGATTTGTTGGTGGGATGAAGAGTGATTTAATTAGTAAATTCGAAAATGGATTTAAAGCGGGTGCAAAAGCAGTAAATCCAAACATTGAAATCGTATCTGAATATGCAGAAGCATTCGATAAACCTGAAAAAGGTACAGTTCTTGCATCAGCAATGTACGGTCAAGGCGTAGACGTAATTTACCATGCTGCTGGTGGTACAGGTAACGGTGTATTCACTGAAGCGAAAAACCGTAAGAAAAAAGGTGAAAATGTTTGGGTAATCGGTGTTGACCGTGACCAAAACCAAGAAGGTATGCCTGAAAACGTAACATTAACTTCAATGGTAAAACGTGTAGATATCGCTGTTGAAAAAGTAGCACAAGAAGCGAAAGACGGTAAGTTAAAAGGCGGTAAAGTAGAAGCGTTTGGTTTAAAAGATGACGGTGTTGGTATTGCAAAAACAACTGACAACGTGAAAAAAGTTAACCCTGAAATTTTAACAAAAGTAGAAGAGCTTGAAAAGAAAATTACAGACGGTGAAATTAAAGTACCAGCTACAGATAAAGAGTATAAAGAATATGAAGCTTCTCTAAAAAAATAAATAGAGAAATAGCAAAGGTTAGTTCATAGAACTAACCTTTGTATGTATAAAACTTCCGAATTGCTTAATAAGTTAATAGTGTAATAGGGAATGTTCCCTGTTAAAAGGAGGAACACAATGGAATACGTAATTGAGATGAATAACATTACGAAAGTATTCCCAGGCATTGTAGCGAATGATGATATTACGCTGCAAGTAAAGCAGGGTGAGATACATGCTTTACTTGGAGAAAATGGTGCAGGGAAATCCACATTGATGAATGTACTATTTGGTTTGTACCAACCAGAACAAGGTGAAATTAAAATTAAAGGAAAGTCTGTAAACATTACCAATCCGAATGTGGCAAATGACCTTGGTATTGGAATGGTTCATCAGCACTTTATGCTTGTTCATAATTTTACAGTTACAGAAAATATTATTCTCGGAAATGAACCGAAGAAAAAAGGGAAAATTGCTGTTGAGGAAGCTGCTAAAGAAATTCAAAAACTGTCTGAACAATACGGTTTAGCTGTAGATCCATATGCGAAAATACAGGATATTTCAGTTGGTATGCAACAGCGTGTTGAGATATTAAAAACTCTTTACCGCGGTGCAGAAATTTTAATATTTGATGAACCGACAGCTGTGTTAACACCGCAAGAAATTCATGAGCTAATTCAAATTATGAAAAAGCTTGTGCAAGAAGGAAAATCTATTGTTCTTATTACACATAAGTTGAAAGAAATTATGGAAGTTTGCGATCGTTGTACGATTATTCGTAAAGGAAAAGGAATTGGAACGGTTGACGTTGCAAATACGGATGAAAATAAACTTGCAGAATTAATGGTCGGACGTCAAGTGAATTTTAAAACAGAAAAAATAGACGCGAAACCAAAAGAAGAGGTACTTTCAATTGCAAACCTTGTTGTTCACGATGCACGTCAACTACCTGCTGTAAAAGGCCTTGACTTAACTGTTCGTGCGGGGGAAATTGTTGGGATTGCAGGGATTGATGGAAACGGACAAAGTGAATTAATAGAAGCAATTACTGGTTTACGAAAAGTTGAGTCAGGTTCTATTGCAATTAAAGGGAAAGAAATAACAAATTGGCCTGTTAGAAGAATAACAGAAGAAGGAATTGGTCATATTCCAGAAGATCGTCATAAACACGGACTCGTCCTTGATTTTTCTGTTAGAGATAATATAGTTCTGCAAACGTACTATAAGAATCCGTTTTCAAAGAAAGGGATTTTAAATTTCAGCAAAATTACAGAAAAAGCAAAGGCTCTTATTGAACAGTTTGATGTACGTACACCTAGTGAGCAAACGTTAGCACGCGCTCTATCTGGGGGAAATCAACAAAAAGCAATTATTGCACGTGAAGTAGACCGTGATCCGGATTTATTAATCGCAGCACAGCCAACACGTGGTTTAGATGTAGGAGCAATTGAATTTATTCATAAGAGATTAATAGAGCAAAGGGATAAAGGGAAAGGTGTATTACTTTTATCACTAGAGTTAGATGAAATCTTAAATGTTAGCGATCGAATTGCTGTTATTTATGAAGGGAAAATTGTAGCAATAGTTGATGCGAAAGAAACGAATGAACAACAGCTTGGATTGTTAATGGCTGGAGGAACAAAGAAGGAGCAGGTGGGTACAAATGGCTAAAAAACTTTTAACAGAACGAACGATAAATATTTTAGTCCCAGTACTATCCGTTATTTTTGGCTTACTTGTCGGAGCGATTGTAATGCTAGTTAGTGGTTATGATCCAATTGTGGGTTATAGTGCACTTTGGACAGGGATGTTCGGCAGCGCAAGTGCGATTGGTGAAACGCTTCGTACAATGATACCGCTTATTCTTGCTGGTTTATCAGTGGCGTTTGCATTTCGTACAGGTTTATTTAATATCGGGGTAGAGGGTCAATTGCTAGTTGGTTGGCTTGCAGCGGTTTGGTTCGGTTATGCAGTTTCACTACCAGCTTTCCTTCATATTCCATTATCTATTTTATTCGCAGCATTGGTAGGAGGAATTTGGGGCTTCATTCCTGGATATTTAAAAGGAAAGTTTCAAGTTAATGAGGTTATTGTAACAATTATGATGAACTATATCGCATTATATGTAACATATGACATCATTAAGCGCTTTTTACATGAAGGTAATGATAAAACGTATGACATTAAAGAGAGTGCATCACTATCTTCAGACTGGCTTGCTTCTATTACTGATGGTTCGCGTCTTCACTGGGGAATTATTGTAGCAATATTAATTGCTATTTTAATGTGGTTCTTATTAGATCGAACAACTTTAGGCTACGAATTAAAGTCGGTAGGATTTAATCAGCATGCTTCTCAATATGCAGGTATGAAAGTTTCTCGTAATGTAGTATTCTCCATGACAATTGCTGGTGCATTTGCGGGGATTGGTGGAGCGATGGAAGGATTAGGAACATTCCAGAGTATGACAGCGATGTCTTCGTTTACAGGAGTAGGATTTGATGGGATTGCTGTAGCATTACTTGGAGGGAATAATCCGTTTGGGATAATCCTTTCAGCTTTATTATTTGGTGGTTTGAAAAGTGCTTCCCCTCAAATGAACTTTGAGGCAGATGTACCATCAGAGCTTATTAATGTAATTATTGCATGTATCATCTTCTTTGTTGCATGTAGTTATGTGTTAAGATGGGCGCTTACACGCATGAGCAAGGAGGGGAAATAAATGAGCTTTTTAGATATATTAGCCATTCTTGTGACGGGTACGTTATATACATCGGCACCTATCATTTTCACAGCACTAGGTGGTGTATTTAGTGAACGATCGGGTGTTGTAAATATCGGATTAGAAGGACTAATGCTATTTGGTGCATTTATTGGAGTTGTTACAAACTTATTAATGGGTGATACTTGGGGAACGATGACTCCGTGGATTGCGTTATTATTTGCGGCAATTGGTAGTGGATTATTTGCATTACTTCATGCGGTAGCTTCTATTACATTCCGAGCAGATCAAGTTGTAAGTGGTGTAGCAATTAACTTCTTATCTCTTGGTTTAACGGTATTTGCAATTAAGAAGATTTTTGATAAAGGGCAGACTGACTTTATTCAGTATCGTATTGAAAAGATTGATATTCCAGGCCTTTCGGATATTCCGGTTTTAGGGAAAATATTTTTCTCGAACGTACCAATAACGTCGTATATTGCCATTATTTTAGCATTCGTTGTTTGGTATGTTATTTATAAAACACCGTTCGGTCTTCGTCTACGTGCTGTTGGTGAACACCCAATGGCAGCGGATACGATGGGGATTAACGTATATAAAATGCGCTATATTGGAGTCTGTATTTCAGGAGTGTTTGCTGGAATTGGTGGAGCGATTTTTGCAATGTCAATTTCTAATAACTTCTCAGGGGCAACTATTACAGGACAAGGTTTCTTAGCTTTAGCTGCTATGATTTTTGGAAAGTGGAATCCACTAGGCGCACTAGGTGCAGCTCTATTCTTTGGTTTTGCACAATCTCTTAGTGTAACGGGCGGAACAATTCCTGTATTAGATCAAATTCCAAGTGTTTTATTAACGATATTACCATATGTATTCACAATATTAGCGCTTGTTGGTTTTGTAGGTCGTTCTGAAGCTCCGAAAGCATTAGGAACTCCTTATGAAAAAGGAAAACGATAAGTATTTTATAAGTATAAAAAAGCTCGCACATTAGTGTGGGCTTTTTTACATAGAATATATTTAATACGGAATTGTACTATGTTCCTTACATATTAAAGTTTTTAGAAAGAATCATATGTAAGCATAATAAGGAAGAAAAGTTGATTTTTTATTTCTAAAAACTGTATATTGAAGAGGAATATTCCTATATACGTAAAGGAGGGCTATAAATGAAACTAATGGAACAACAACTACATGAGTTAGGTGGTTTGCGCGTACATATTATTCCGACTGATAAATATAAAACGAATACCTTTGTATTTCGTTTTAAAGCGCCTTTAAATGAGGAGACGGTGACAGAGCGTGCCCTATTGCCATACGTATTGCAAAGTGCGACAGAAAAATTACCTTCTGTAATTCGTCTTCGTCAATATTTAGAAGAATTATACGGGTCTTCTTTAGCAGTAGATGTAAGTAAAAAAGGGGAAGACCATATTATCTCCATTTATGTAGACATTGCAAATGAAGTATATTTACATGATGCACCACCGTTATTTGAAAAAGCGCTTTCTATGTTGTCGGATATTGTGTTACATCCAGCGACGGAGGGGAACGGTTTCCTACCTTCTATCGTAGAAAGTGAAAAAAGAGCACTGTTACAGAGAATTGAAGCTACTTATGACGATAAAATGCGTTATGCAAACGAGCGTTTAATTGAAGAAATGTGCAAAGTAGAACCGTATCGTTTAAGTGCAAATGGAAAAAAAGAGAGTGTTGCTTCTATTACAAATGAAAGTCTGTATCAATATTATCAAAAGGTGTTAGCGGAAGATGAGATGGATCTATATATTATTGGTGATATTTCAGAAAACGCCGTTGATCTTGTAAGTAAGTATTTTTCTATTTCAGCTCGTCCAGTGAGAGAAAGAAATGTACTCCTTCATAGACGAAATAATGAAGAAAAAGAAGTTGTTGAAAAACAAGAATTAAAACAAAGTAAATTACACATCGGTTATCGTACATTTGTCACATATAAAGATGAAGATTATTTTGCATTGCAATTGTTCAATGGATTGTTTGGTGGTTTTTCTCATTCGAAGTTATTCGTAAATGTGCGTGAAAAAAATAGTTTAGCGTACTATGCAGCATCGCGCTTTGAAAGTCATAAAGGTTTATTATTTGTTATGTCAGGAATTGAAGCGAAAAATTATGAAAAAGCAGTTGAGATTATTAAAGAACAAATGCTTGCGATGCAAAACGGAGAGTTTTCTGAAGAAGAAATACATCAAACAAAAAGTGTCATCCAAAATCAAATATTAGAGGCGATTGATACACCGCGTGGATTTGTAGAAATGCTATATCATGGTATTATTTCAGATCGTACACGTCCAGTTGAAGAATGGCTTACAGGTATAGAAAGTGTGACAAAAGAAGAAATTGTAAAAGTTGCTAAAAATATTGAACTAGATACAATTTACTTTTTACAAGGAACGGAGGGAGAGTAAATGGAGAAAATTATTTATGAGCAATTAAAAGAAACACTCTATTATGAAAAACTTCCTAATGGATTAGATGTATATGTTTTACCGAAACAAGGATTTAATAAAACATTTGCGACGTTTACAACGAAATATGGTTCAGTAGATAATACATTTGTACCATTAGGGAAAGAAGAAATGATTCGTGTACCTGATGGGATTGCACATTTTCTTGAGCATAAATTATTTGAAAAAGAAGATCACGATGCTTTCCAATTGTTTAGTAAACAAGGAGCATCGGCAAATGCTTTTACATCCTTCACACGAACAGCTTACCTTTTTTCATGTACTTCAAACGTAGAACAAAATTTAAATACATTACTAAACTTTGTGCAAGAGCCTTATTTCTCTGAAAAAACAGTTGAAAAAGAGAAGGGGATTATTGGGCAAGAAATTCAAATGTATCAAGATAACCCAGATTGGCGTTTGTACTTTGGGTTAATTGATAGCTTGTTTGTAAAACACCCAATTAAAATTGATATTGCAGGGACAATCGAATCTATTAGTAAAATTACGAAAGATTTATTATATGAATGTTATGAAACATTTTATCATCCGAGCAATATGTTATTATTTGTTGTGGGTGCAATTGATCCAGAGAAAACAATGGATTTAGTACGTGAAAATCAAGCAAAAAAAGATTATAAAAACCAGCCAGAAATTGTGCGTTCATTTGAAGAGGAACCAAATGAGGTAAATGAAAAGAAAAAAATTATTTCAATGCCTGTGCAAACACCGAAATGTTTAGTTGGTATTAAAGCGACTAATTTAAAAGAAAAAGGGCAAGCGCTTTTAAAACAAGAAATTGCGCTTACGTTACTTTTAGATTATTTATTTGGAAAAAGTTCTGTTCATTACGAAGCTTTATATAATGAAGGGCTTATTGATGATTCATTCTCGTATGACTATACAGAAGAAAATAACTTCGGTTTTGCAATGGTTGGCGGTGATACGAAACAACCTGATGAATTGGCAGATCGTTTAAAAGATATTTTATTAAAAACAGATTATGATCAATTAGATGCGGCGGCATTAGAACGAGTGAAGAAAAAGAAAATTGGTGGTTTTTTACGCTCGTTGAATTCACCAGAATATATTGCAAATCAATTTACACGATATGCGTTTAATGAATCTAGTCTATTTGATGCATTGACTGTATTAGAAGGGCTAACCGTTCAAGACTTACAAGAAGTAGCAAAATTATTGTTATCAGAAGAAAAAATGAGTGTTTGTCAGGTGTTACCGAAAAAATAACATTTTAAAGATACCCTCATCTTATCATTGAAAAATTGTAAGATGAGGGTATTATTTAGTTGTGTGAAAAGTGAACTTGTAGAGATAAGAGAGGGAATTTATGAAAAAGTATGCGTTAGTAACTGGAGGGAGCGGAGGGATTGGCTCTGCTATTTCGAAACAATTAATTCAAGATGGATATACAGTTTATGTTCATTACAATAACAGTGAAGGAAAGGTATTGGAATTGCAGAAAGCATGGGGGGAAGTTATCCCTGTGCAAGCGAATTTGGCTTCTAGTGATGGAGCAGAGCAATTGTGGAGACAAATTGAACATCCTATTGATGTTATTGTATATGCAGCTGGGAAGAGTATTTTTGGACTAGTAACAGATGTAACAAACGATGAATTGGATTATATGGTAGAACTTCAAGTGAAGAACGTATATAAATTACTTTCAATGGCACTTCCGCCTATGATTGGGAGGAGAAGTGGTAATATTGTAATTGTTTCATCTATATGGGGACAAATAGGGGCTTCTTGTGAAGTGCTTTATTCAATGGTAAAAGGGGCGCAAAATTCATATGTGAAAGCTTTGGCGAAAGAAGTGTCTTTAAGTGGATTACGTGTGAATGCGGTAGCACCAGGAGCGATTGAAACGGAAATGTTAAGTGTTTTTTCTGAAGAAGATAAAATGGGAATTGCTGAAGATATACCATTAGGTAGAATAGGGTTACCAGAAGAAGTAGCAAAAACAGTTGCATTCCTCGTATCACCAGGAGCATCTTACATAACTGGACAAATCATCGGAGTGAATGGTGGTTGGCACTGCTAAAAATTTCTTACATAAAAAATGAATAGTTGCACAAATTAAGCATGATTTTATTACTCAATAGTGAGGTGCTTAATTATGTCAGTATTAGATAATTTTGATCAGTGGAAGAGCTTTTTAGGAGATCGTTTAGAGCAAGCGCAAGGAAAAGGTTTAGACGGCGGTGCGGTATCAGATATGGCATTTCGTGTTGGCGACTACCTTGCTAATGAAGTAGAAGGACGCAATGACCAAGAGAAATTATTAGCTGAGCTTTGGAAAGTTGCTGATGAACAGGAGCAACATACCATTGCAAACTTAATGGTTAAGTTTGTACAACATAAGTAAAAGTAGAGAGGAGATTCTCCTCTCTACTTTTTTTGTATAATAATTACACAGGATAGATTATACATTTAGCTTCCCTATTAAGGTGAAATCATATAATATAGTACGTAGGTGTAAAGTAAGCAAGGGGAGTGATCTTGGATGATTGAATGGTATTTTGAATATGAAATACATAAAAACCGACCTGGCTTGCTTGGTGACGTTTCTTCGTTAATCGGTATGCTCGGCATTAATATTGTCACAATTAATGGTGTAGATAATGCACGACGTGGGTTACTTCTTATGTGTGATAATCAAGAGCAAATCTCTAGACTTGAATCAATTTTAAATACGATGGATAACATAACGGTAACGAAATATCGTCCGCCCAAGCTAAGAGATAAGCTAGCAGTTAGGCATGGTAGGTACATACAACGAGATGCAGATGATAAGAAAACATTTCGATTTGTGCGTGATGAATTAGGCTTACTTGTAGACTTTATGGCAGAAATTATGAAAAAAGAAGGCCATAAACTAATTGGGATACGCGGAATGCCTCGTGTCGGAAAAACAGAATCCATTGTTGCTGCAAGTGTTTGTGCAAATAAAAGGTGGTTATTTGTATCATCTACTCTTATTAAGCAAACTGTTCGTAGTCAATTAATTGAAGATGAGTATAGCGATGACAATATTTTCATCCTAGATGGAATTGTGTCAACGAAGCGTGCTAACGAAAGACATTGGCAGCTCGTTCGTGAAATTATGAGATTGCCTGCAACAAAAGTTGTAGAACATCCTGATGTATTTGTGAGTCAGTCAGAATACACATTGGATGATTTTGATTATATTATCGAGTTGCGCAACGATTATGATGAAGAAATTCAATATAATTTAGTAGATGAAATTGAGCAAGGTACGCAAAATAATTTCTCTATGTTTGACTTTTAAAGAAATATTGAGGTGTTAGTAGTGACGGAATTGGGACAAAAGCTGAAAGAAGCAAGAGAAGCGAAAGGCTTGACTATTGATCAGCTGCATGAGATTACAAAAATTCAAAAACGCCATTTAGTGGCAATTGAAGAAGGCAATTATGATGTATTGCCAGGAGCTTTTTATGCGCGTGCATTCATTAAACAATACGCAGATGCGGTTGGATTAAATGGAGAGGAACTGCTTGTAGAACATCAGAGTACGATACCACAATCTGAGAAGCGTGAAGTTCCACAAGTATCAACGGGACAAAAAACACAAGAAACAATGCAAAAATCTTCATCATGGCCAATTGCAGATCACATGCCGAAAATCTTAGTTGCGTTGTTAGTAATCGCAGTTGGAGTGGTAATCTGGTTTGTGTTTCAAGCGTTAACTGGAAAAGATGATGAAAAAGTTCCGAGTGCTCAAAGTGAGAAAATTGAAGTTCAAAAAGCAAAAGATTCTCCGTTAGATACGAAGAAAGATGAAGCGAAAGCGGAAGAACCAAAAAAAGAGGAACCAAAGAAAGAAGAACCAAAGAAAGAAGAGCAACCAGCACCACCAACGGGACAGCAAGAAGTGAAAGTAGTTGGAACAACTGGTAAGGTATCTACTTTGGAAATTCATAATAATAAAACGTTAGAATTGGAAATCATAGCGAAGGGTACAAGCTATGTAGATGTTAAAGATGATGCGGGTAACGAAATTTTAAACACTACAGTACAAGGTGGTCAAACAGAAAAACGTGATGTATCAACATTAAAAGAAGTACGACTTAATATTGGAAATGCAACGAATGTTGAAGTTAAACTGAATGGCCAAGTGGTTGCTTTCCCATTGGACCCAGAAAAAGAACTTCACCAAAGATTGGTGATAAAAAACCAAGGGATAGGGCAACCTGCACAATAACAGTCATCGCTTCGATGACTTTTTTCAATGAACAAATGTTTTTGATATGATGGAGGAATAGCTGTGAATTTACCAAATAAAATTACAATATCTAGAATCTTCTTAATTCCAATTTTCATGGTAATTATGTTAGCGCCCTTTAATTGGGGTTCATACACAATTGGTGATGTTGATTTACCAATTCAACATTTAGTGGGGGCACTTATCTTTATCGTTGCTTCAGCTACAGATTGGATTGATGGACATTACGCAAGGAAGTATAATCTTGTAACGAACTTAGGAAAGTTTCTTGATCCGTTAGCTGATAAATTACTGGTTTCAGCAGCACTTATTACATTGGTAGAGATGCGATATGTACCGGCTTGGATTGTTATTGTAATTATCAGTCGTGAGTTTGCTGTAACAGGTTTACGTCTTGTACTTGCTGGAACAGGGGAAGTAGTTGCGGCAAATCAGCTAGGGAAAATTAAGACATGGACACAAATTATTGCGATTGCAGCATATTTATTACACGATGTACCTTTAAATTTAATCCATATTCCAGTTGCGGATATCTTCATATGGATTGCATTAATCTTTACTGTTATTTCAGGATGGGATTATTTCTGGAAAAATAGAGCTGCTTTTGTAAACTCAAAATAGAAGTTTATGGGGGAATTGGGATGAATGCTGAGATTATTGCGGTTGGAACTGAATTATTACTTGGACAAATTGCAAATACAAATGCCCAGTTTTTATCTGAAAAGTTGGCTTCAATTGGAATTAACGTGTACTATCATACTGTTGTTGGTGATAATAATAAGCGACTGCAAAAGGCGATTGAAGCTGCGGAAGAACGTGCTGATATCCTTATTTTTACAGGTGGGTTAGGACCGACAAAAGATGATTTAACGAAAGAAACGATAGCGACTAGTTTAGATGAAAAGCTTGTGTATGATGAAAAGGCATTAGACTTAATAAGTAATTACTTTAAGCGTACAGGCCGTGAATTTACGGAGAATAATAAAAAGCAAGCGCTCGTTTTAAATGGAGCAACAGTATTTGCAAATGACCACGGTATGGCGCCGGGTATGGGGGTAAATAAGAACGGAAAAGTTTATATTTTATTACCAGGGCCGCCAAAAGAAATGAAACCAATGTATGTAAGTTACGTAGAGCCTTTTTTACGTAATTTTACAACAGGAGAAAACATTTATTCACGTGTGCTTCGTTTCTTCGGTATTGGGGAGTCCCAATTAGAGGTGAAAGTTCAAGATTTAATTGATGGACAAACAAACCCAACAATTGCCCCGCTAGCAAATGATGGAGAAGTGACATTACGTTTAACCGCTAAGCATCAAAATGTTAGCGAAGCGGAGAAACTAATTCAACATGTGGAAGATTTGATTTTAGAAAGAGTAGGAGAATTTTTCTACGGATATGACCAAGAATTTTTGCATTATAAGGCAATCGAGTTATTGAAGAGAAAAGGGTTAACTTTAGCATGTGCAGAAAGTTTAACAGGTGGTCTTTTTGGAAATCAAGTAACTGGAAATGCTGGTGTTTCTTCTGTATTTAAGGGCGGTGTCATTTGTTATCATAATGATGTGAAGCAACATGTTTTACGTGTGCCTGAAGAAGTATTGCATACTGATGGTGCAGTTAGTAAGGAATGTGCTCGTTATCTTGCTGAAAATGTTAAGGATTTATTAAAAGCGGATATCGGAATTAGTTTCACTGGGGTAGCAGGGCCAGATGCTTCAGAACAGAAAGAGCCAGGAACAGTATTTGTTGGATTAGCGATTAAAGGTGAACAAACTGCAGTCTTTCCTCTTAATTTAAGTGGAAGTCGTCAACAAATTAGAGAACGATCAGCAAAATATGGATTTTATCATTTATATAAAAAGCTAGAAGAGATATAAGTTTCTTCTAGCTTTTTTTATAGTTAAATTCCGTATTTGTGTGATGGAAAATAAAAAAATCGAATAAATGTTCGATTTTTGTTGGCAAATTGAATTGAAAATAGGTATAATAAGATTAGCAATTCAGTTAAGGAGGAATTTTGAATGAGTGATCGTCAAGCGGCATTAGATATGGCGTTAAAACAAATAGAGAAGCAATTCGGTAAAGGTTCAATTATGAAATTAGGAGAACAAGCGGAACGTAGAATTTCTACAATTTCAAGTGGTTCTTTAGCACTTGATGTGGCGCTAGGGGTAGGCGGATACCCACGTGGCCGTATTATCGAAATTTACGGACCTGAAAGTTCAGGTAAAACGACAGTTTCATTACATGCAATTGCAGAAGTACAACGTCAAGGTGGACAAGCAGCATTCATCGATGCGGAGCACGCAATGGATCCTGTATATGCACAAAAATTAGGCGTTAACATAGATGAATTACTATTATCACAGCCTGATACAGGGGAGCAAGGATTAGAAATCGCAGAAGCACTTGTACGAAGTGGTGCGGTTGACATTATCGTAATTGACTCTGTAGCAGCTCTTGTACCGAAAGCAGAGATTGAAGGAGACATGGGTGACTCACACGTAGGTTTACAAGCACGTTTAATGTCACAAGCACTTCGTAAGCTTTCAGGAGCAATCAACAAATCAAAAACAATTGCAATCTTTATTAACCAAATTCGTGAAAAAGTTGGGGTTATGTTCGGAAACCCAGAAACAACTCCAGGTGGTCGTGCGTTGAAATTCTATTCAACTGTCCGTCTTGAAGTGCGTCGTGCGGAGCAATTAAAGCAAGGTAACGACATCGTTGGTAATAAAACAAAAGTAAAAGTAGTGAAAAATAAAGTAGCGCCACCATTCCGTGTTGCTGAAGTTGATATTATGTACGGAGAAGGTATTTCAAGAGAAGGTGAAATCTTGGATATGGCTTCTGAGCTTGATATCGTTCAAAAGAGCGGTGCTTGGTATTCTTATAATGAAGAACGTTTAGGACAAGGTCGTGAAAATTCGAAGCAATTCTTAAAAGAGAATACGGACTTAAGAGAGGAAATTGCCTTCTTTGTTCGTGATCATCACGGAATTGGTGAAGATTCTGGTGTGGAAGACACGGAAGATTCAACTCTTCAAGATTAAAAAATAAAAGACACGGGTCCCGTGTCTTTTATTTTTTACCTTCTATTAAAGGGGTATCTATCGTAGTGGTTAAAATATTTTTTTGACTCAAATGGGATGTGTAAAGAGGAATATTCATGCGTTTTAAGGGGATAAAATGGTATTTACTAAGGTTTTCCAGGATAATATGCTATCAATTTTTCAAATTCAGATAACATTCAGGACTGAAGGTAAAGAAAGTAAAAGTAGACAACGCTTGACAATGAAAATTACGATAGATACAATGAGAATGTATATTTTTTCTTATATACGATATACTCTTCTCAAGAAGAGAAGTAATATTCGGAGTAAGGTTTAAAACTTACCGAAATAATAATATGACATTTTAATTGTGAAATGAAGAAAGTCCCTTAAAAAAGCGGGACGACGGTCTTTGCTGTATGTTGTAATTTAATGTACATGCCGACAGTCTTTTTTCATTCATAGCAAGGGGAGGTGAAATCATGAGTAGTACAGTTTGGATACTCATCTCCATTTTGCTTGCAACAACAGTCGGTGCAGTTGTTGGCTTTTTTGTTCGAAAGTCTATTGCTGAAGCGAAGATTAATGGTGCGGCTAATGAAGCGAAACGTATTCTAGACGAAGCGAATCGTGAGGCTGAAGCACTTAAGAAAGAAGCGCTTTTAGAAGCAAAGGATGAAATTCATACACTTCGTACAGAAGCTGAATTAGAAATTCGTGACCGTAGAAGCGAATTACAAAAACAAGAAAATCGTTTAATGCAAAAAGAAGAGAACCTTGATCGTAAAGACGAAACGCTCGATAAACGCGAGCAGCAGTTAGAGAAGAAAGAGGATTCTCTTGTAGCGAGACAACAACAGATTGAAGAGTTGGAAAGCAAAGTGGGAGAGTTAGTTCAAAAGCAACAAACAGAATTAGAGCGCATTTCCAATCTGACACGCGAACAAGCGAAAGCAATTATTCTTGGTAAAGTAGAAAATGAAGTTTCTCATGAAATCGCTGTTATGGTAAAAGAAAGTGAAGTTCGCGCGAAAGAAGAAGCGGATAAGAAAGCAAAAGAGATTTTATCTCTTGCAATGCAAAGATGTGCAGCTGATCATGTTGCTGAAACAACCGTTTCGGTTGTAAATCTTCCAAATGACGAAATGAAGGGACGTATTATCGGGCGTGAAGGTCGTAATATTCGTACGTTAGAAACGTTAACGGGTATTGACTTAATTATCGATGATACACCAGAGGCGGTAATCCTTTCTGGATTCGATCCAATTCGTCGTGAAACAGCTCGTATCGCTCTTGATAAACTAGTACAGGACGGACGTATTCACCCAGCGCGTATTGAAGAGATGGTCGAAAAATCAAGACGTGAAGTGGACGAGTATATTCGCGAAGTCGGAGAGCAAACAACGTTTGAAGTGGGTGTTCATGGATTACACCCAGATTTAATTAAAATTTTAGGTCGTTTAAAATACCGTACAAGTTATGGACAAAACGTCTTAAAACACTCTATGGAAGTTGCATATTTAACTGGACTTATGGCAGCAGAGCTTGGCGAGGATGAAAAACTAGCAAGACGTGCTGGTCTATTACATGATATCGGAAAAGCGATTGACCATGAAGTAGAAGGTAGCCACGTTGAAATTGGTGTTGAACTCGCAACGAAATATAAAGAGCATCCTGTAGTTATAAACAGTATCGCATCTCACCATGGTGACACAGAACCAACTTCTATCATTGCAGTTTTAGTTGCAGCAGCAGATGCTTTATCAGCTGCAAGACCGGGAGCTCGTAGTGAAACGCTTGAAAACTACATTCGTCGTCTTGAAAAGTTAGAAGAGATTTCAGAGTCTTATGAAGGCGTTGAAAAATCATTTGCAATTCAAGCAGGACGTGAAGTTCGTATTTTGGTAAAACCAGATACAATCGATGATTTAGAAGCTCATCGTTTAGCTCGTGATATCCGAAAACGTATTGAAAATGAACTGGATTACCCAGGACATATTAAAGTAACTGTTATTCGTGAAACACGTGCAGTGGAATACGCAAAATAAAGTGGTGAAACACCACTTTATTTTTTTGTGTTGGAATTGGATAAAATAAAGACAGTTAGTTATATAGCGTAAAAGTGAAACAAACTTATAATAAACATATTATAAGGAATTTCCTTAATGCTATAGCAATAAAAAATGCAGTACATAGAAAGGGTAAGACATATGAGAATATTATTTGTTGGGGATGTAGTAGGATCTCCTGGTAGAGGTATGATTCAACAATACGTACCGGCATTAAAGAAAAAATATACACCTACAGTAACAATCATTAATGGAGAAAACGCAGCAGGTGGCCGTGGGATTACAGAAAAAATATATCGAAACTTTTTAGAGTGTGGGGCGCAAGCAGTTACACTTGGAAACCATGCTTGGGATAATCGTGAAGTATTTGAATTCATCGATGATGCAAAATATCTTGCAAGACCAGCTAACTTCCCAGAAGGAACTCCAGGAAAAGGACTTATCTTTGTGAACTGTAATGGAACAGAAGTTGCAGTTATTAACTTACAAGGACGTACTTTCCTTCCTCCGATTGATTGTCCATTCCGTAAAGTGGATGAATTAATTAATATTGCGAAAAAACGTACGAATATTATCTTTGTTGATTTCCATGCGGAGACTACAAGTGAAAAACAAGCGCTAGGTTGGTATGTAGATGGACGTGCTACAGCAGTAGTAGGTACGCATACGCATGTCCCTACAGCGGATAACCGTATTTTACCAAGCGGAACGGCATATATTACAGATGTTGGGATGACAGGGCCATATGATGGAATATTAGGTATGGACCGAGAAGCGGTATTGAAGAAGTTTTTAACGAACTTACCAGTACGATTTGAAGTAACAAGTGGTAGAACGCAATTAAGTGCAGTGTTAATTGATGTGGATCCAAATACAGGAAAAGCAAAGAAAATTGAGCGTATTTTAATTAATGACGATCAACCATTTTTTGAGTAAATTTCCGTTAAATTTTAGATAAGTTATTATATTTTAATTTTTTAGAAAAATTACGAAAATTTAGCAGGAATACGCGCCATTCCTCGTGAATATAAGTTAAAGTGAAATAATTGCTAATACTTTTTAAAGAAACGAGGAGGAAACGCGGAATGGAAATATTAAAAGTTAAAGCAACGTCGGTCCCTAATTCTGTAGCTGGTGCACTTGCAGGTGTTATTCGCGAACGCGGAACAGCAGAAATTCAAGCTATTGGTGCAGGTGCATTGAACCAAGCGGTAAAGGCAGTAGCAATCGCAAGAGGATTTGTAGCGCCTAGTGGTTTGGACCTGATTTGTATCCCAGCGTTTACAGATATTATGATTGATGGCGAAGAGCGTACAGCAATAAAATTAATTGTAGAACCTCGTTAAGTTTTAAACAACCTGTTTGCAGTATGCAAACAGGTTGTTTTTATAATGGAGGAATGAAAATGAAAATTTTTGATGCTCATTGTGACGTGCTTCTTCAGTTATGGAGTGCACAAGGGAAAAGGAATTTTAACGATGATTCACAATTACATATTACATTTGAACAGTTAAAGAGAAGAAAAGGAAGTATACAATGTTTTGCTATATATGTACCAGAAACAGTGGCATATGAAAACCGATTTGAAGCAGCATTACAAATGGTAGATATTTTTTATAATGAAATTTTATCCCTACCAGGTGTAAAGTTTATTCAGACAAAAGATGATATTAACATGTTAAAACAGGACGAGGTTGGAGCGATATTAACACTAGAAGGATGCGAAGCAATTGGAAAAGAAGCAATGAAATTACGGTTGTTGTATCGCCTAGGAGTACGTTCTTTTGGACTAACATGGAATTATGCCAATCTCTTAGCTGATGGTGCGCTAGAGACACGTGGGGCGGGTTTAACGAATTTTGGTAAACAGGTTGTACAAGAACTGAATGCGCTACATGTATGGACTGATGTGTCTCATCTAAATGAAAGAAGTTTTTGGGATGTTATAGAGATTGCAAAAAATCCTATTGCTTCCCACTCAAATTGTATGAAACTTTGCGAGCACCCACGTAATTTAAACGATGAACAACTTAAAGCTCTTATAAAGAAAAATGGCATGATCGGTGTCACTTTTGTACCGCAGTTTCTAACAAGTGAAAGGCAAGCAAATATAACTGATATCATAAAACATATCGAATATATTTGCTCGCTAGGTGGAGAAAACAATATAGGGTTTGGTTCAGATTTTGATGGGATTGTAGATACGGTTGTCAATGTATCTGCCTATGGAGATTATGAAAATGTCATGAATGAGCTGTATAAATACTATGCTGCATCTACTGTAGAAAGATTTTTATATGATAATTTTGTTGAACATATGAGTTTTTAAGTTTGTGGTTTAAAATTCAGAAAAATTAAAATTAATTCATTTGATTTTATTGCTTTTTTTAAGACCTAATACTAGAATGAAAAACAAAATAGCTTTATACTAAAGATTCAGGGAAATCAGAAGAGGCATAATTTGCGTCCGTTGTAGTTTATTTGCATAAAAAATGCTAAACTATTACTGTAAAAAAATACACTACAATGAATGCAGCCAAAAGGGGTGTAGGAGATGATTAGTCAACTTTCATGGAAAGTTGGAGGCCAACAAGGTGAAGGAATTGAAAGTACAGGAGAAATCTTCTGTATTGCATTAAACCGATTAGGATATTACCTATACGGTTACCGCCACTTCTCATCACGTATAAAAGGCGGCCATACAAATAATAAAATTCGTGTAAGTACAACAGAAGTACGCGCGATCTCAGATGATTTAGATATTTTAATTGCTTTTGACCAAGAAACAATTGATTTTAACTTCCACGAACTACGTCCAGGTGGAATTGTAGTTGCGGATGCAAAATTTAATCCAACAATACCCGACAATACAGATGTAAATCTATATGTGATACCGTTTACAGATATTGCTTCAGAATTAGGCACATCATTAATGAAAAACATGGTTGCTGTTGGAGCATCAAGTGCAGTATTAGGATTAGACGAAACAGCTTATTTAGATGTTGTTGAAGAAATCTTTGGTCGTAAAGGAGAGCAAGTCGTTCAAAAGAATATGGACGCAATTAAACGCGGCTCTCAATATATGAAAGAATTACTAGGTGAGAAAGTAAACATGATGCAGCTTGAAAAAGCTGATGGTAAAAAACGCATGTTTATGATTGGAAACGATGCAATCGCATTTGGTGCGGTAGCTGGTGGTGCTCGTTTTATGTCAGCATACCCAATCACACCTGCATCAGAAATTATGGAATACTTAATTAAAAAATTACCGAAAGTCGGCGGAACAGTAATCCAAACTGAGGATGAAATTGCAGCTTGTACAATGGCAATCGGCGCAAACTATGCTGGTGTTCGTACATTAACTGCATCTGCTGGTCCTGGTCTGTCATTAATGATGGAAGCAATCGGTTTAGCAGGTATTACAGAAACCCCATTAGTAATTGTTGATACACAACGTGGTGGTCCAAGTACGGGATTACCAACGAAACAAGAACAGTCTGACTTAATGGCGATGATTTACGGTACGCATGGTGAAATTCCAAAAATCGTAATGGCGCCAAGTACAGTTGAAGAAGCTTTCTATGACATTGTAGAAGCATTTAACTTATCTGAAGAATATCAAGTTCCTGTTATTTTCTTAACAGATTTACAGCTTTCGTTAGGAAAACAAACAGTAGAACCACTTAAATTAGATAAAGTGGAAATCCGTCGTGGTAAGCTTGATTTAGAAGCAGAATTACCAGAACGTGAAAATAAAGCATACTTCAAGCGTTATGAAGTAACTGAAGACGGCGTTTCGCCGCGTGTTTTACCTGGTATGAAAAATGGTGTTCACCATGTTACAGGTGTAGAACATGATGAAACTGGAAAGCCATCGGAATCAGCAATAAACCGTAAAGATCAAATGGACAAACGTTTCCGTAAAATGGAGAACTTGAAGTTTAATACCCCTGTTTATAAAAATGTTAAGCATGAAGAAGCAGATGTATTGCTTGTTGGATTTAACTCAACTCGTGGTGCGATCGAAGAGGCAATGACGCGTTTAGAACAAGAGGGTATGAAAGTAAACCATGCTCATGTGCGTTTAATTCACCCGTTCCCAACAGCTGAAATCGATCCACTTGTGAAAAAGGCGAAGCGTGTTGTAGTAGTAGAAAACAATGCAACAGGTCAGCTTGCTAACATTATGAAAATGAATCTTGGTAATGGTGAGAAAATTTCTAGTCTTTTAAAATATGATGGAAACCCATTCTTGCCGAAAGAGATTTACAACGAATGCAAAAAAGGGGTTGTATTAAATGGCAACATTTAAGGACTTTCGTAACAGTGTAAAGCCAAACTGGTGCCCAGGTTGCGGAGACTTCTCAGTGCAAGCTGCAATTCAACGTGCAGCAGCTAACGTTGGCTTAAATCCAGATGAACTTGCTGTTATTTCTGGTATCGGCTGTTCAGGCCGTATTTCAGGTTATATTAATTCATATGGTGTGCATAGTATTCATGGTCGTGCCCTTCCAATTGCACAAGGTGTGAAAATGGCAAATCGTGATTTAACAGTTATCGCTTCAGGTGGTGACGGTGATGGATTTGCGATTGGTATGGGACATACAATCCATTCTATTCGTCGTAATATCGACATTACGTACATCGTAATGGATAACCAAATTTACGGGTTAACAAAAGGGCAAACTTCACCACGTAGTGAAGCGGGATTTAAAACGAAAAGCACACCACAAGGTTCAATTGAACCATCACTAAATGTAATGGAAATGGCTTTAACAGCTGGTGCGACATTTGTGGCGCAAAGCTTTTCGAGTGATTTAAAAGAATTAACACAAATTATTGAAGCTGGTATTAACCATAAAGGATTTTCATTAATTAACGTATTTAGCCCATGTGTTACTTACAATAAAGTAAATACTTACGATTGGTTTAAAGAGAACTTAACGAAACTAAGCACAGTAGAGGGATATGATCCATCTAATCGCATGATGGCTATGCAAACGTTAATGGAAAATAACGGTTTAGTAACAGGTTTGATTTATCAAAATACTAAGCAACCATCATATCAAGAACTTGTTAAAGGCTATAGTGAAGAGCCTTTAGTGAAATCTGATTTAAATATGGATCAGAAAATGTTTGATGAGCTTGTTGCTGAATTTATGTAATGTAAGAAGAGGAGGTTGCCGATTTGGCAACCTTTTTTATGTGCAAAAAATATAGGGTAGTTTTATTTACTTAGAAAATTCAGAATGGTAAAATAATATGTAAATCGTTGTATGAAAATGGCAAGTTCATTGCTTATGAAATGTAAGATACTAAAGGGCCTCTGAATTGTTAAAATTGGCGAAACACGTCATACTATGGTAATGTTTATAGGGATAAAGCAATATGCTTTTGGGTAGGACAACAAGAAATGATAAAAAGGGAATGTCTATTTGCGTGGGGAAGACTTCATTCTTATGAATGATTAGATTGATTACTCAAGTTTCAAAGGACAAGTTATCTCCAAGCTATCTAACCATTTTTGAGGTGAGTCTAAGCGCATTAAAATGGACTATAGAGTGTGTATAGTTAAGGGTGAAAGGAGATTACCGATGAACGAGCAACAACGATTAGCAAGTCAACAAGCAAATTCCTCTACGAAAAAAGAAGAGAAAGATTATAGTAAATACTTTGAAAGTGTATATCAACCACCTTCCTTAAAGGATGCGAAAAAGCGCGGGAAAGAAGAAGTTAAAATTGAGCGGGATTTTGGCTTACCTGAAGAGTTTCGCAATTTTGGTACAGGCCGAAAGTTCTATATTCGTACATATGGTTGTCAAATGAATGAGCATGATACGGAAGTAATGGCAGGTATTTTCACAACACTTGGATATGAACCAACTTTTTCAACTGAAGATGCAGATGTAGTTTTATTAAACACTTGTGCCATTCGTGAAAATGCTGAAAATAAAGTGTTTGGTGAACTAGGCCATTTAAAGTCACTAAAACGAAGAAATCCGGACCTTTTAATTGGTGTATGTGGTTGTATGTCTCAAGAAGAATCTGTTGTAAATAAAATTATGCAAAAAAATCAGCATGTAGATATGGTGTTTGGAACGCATAATATTCATAGATTACCGTACATTCTAAAAGATGCGATGTTCTCGAAGGAAACGGTAGTTGAAGTTTGGTCAAAGGAAGGCGACGTAATTGAAAACCTTCCGAAAGTACGTCGTGGTGATATTAAAGCTTGGGTAAATATTATGTATGGCTGTGATAAGTTCTGTACGTATTGTATTGTACCGTATACACGAGGAAAAGAGCGAAGTAGACGTCCAGAAGATATTATCCAAGAGATTCGTCACTTAGCTGCGAATGGTTATAAAGAAATTACATTACTTGGACAGAACGTAAATGCATATGGTAAAGATTTTGAAGATGTAAAATACGGTCTTGGTGATTTAATGGACGAACTTCGTAAAGTTGATATAGCCCGTATTCGTTTTACAACGAGCCATCCACGTGATTTCGATGATCACTTAATTGAAGTACTTGGCAAAGGTGGCAACCTAGTAGAACATATCCATTTACCAGTTCAATCTGGAAGTACAGATATGTTGAAAATTATGGCGCGTAAATATTCGCGTGAGCATTATTTAGAACTTGTAAGAAAAATTAAAGAAGCAATTCCAGATGCAGTATTAACAACAGATATTATCGTTGGTTTCCCAAATGAAACAGATGAGCAATTTGAAGAAACGATGTCGTTATATCGTGAAGTAGGATTTGATACTGCCTTTACATTTATTTATTCTCCTCGCGAAGGTACACCAGCTGCAAAAATGAAAGATAATGTACCGATGGAAGTAAAGAAAGAACGTCTTCAACGCTTAAATACACTAGTAAATACGTTGGCAATTGAAAAGAATAGTCGTTATAAAGGTCAAATTGTAGAAGTGTTAGTTGATGGGGAAAGTAAAAATAATCCGGAAGTACTTGCAGGTTATACTCGTACGAATAAACTTGTAAACTTCGTTGCTTCAAAATCTTTAATTGGTCAGCTTGTGAAAGTAAAAGTAACGGAAGCAAAAACTTGGTCTCTTAACGGGGAATTAGTTGAAGAGCCGATTGAGGTGAAATAATAGATGAAAGTATATTCGAAAGATGACATTGTTGAACAAGCGAAAGAATTAGCAAAAATGATTTCTGAAACAGAAGAGGTTGATTTTTTTAAGAAAGCAGAGGCGCAAATTCATAAAAATGAAAATGTAAAGCGCGCAATCGATGAAATTAAAGCACTGCAAAAACAAGCAGTAAACTTGCAACATTACGGGAAATGGGAAGCTTTAAAAAAGGTAGAAGCTGAAATTGATGCATTGCAAGATAAGTTAGACAGTATTCCAGTTGTACAAGAATTTAAATCTTCACAAACATATGTAAATGACTTATTACAGTTAGTTGCTAGTACAATTTCTAACAACGTAACAGATGAAATATTAATTTCAACTGGTGGCGATGTACTTAAGGGTGAAACTGGCGCAGCGGTAGAAAGTAAAAAAGGAAATTGTGGTTGTTAAAGAGATGTCATATTGACATCTCTTTTTTTTAGTTGATTAAACGTAAGTTCTTCTCAAAAAAAGAATGACACATTCCGCTATTGTCACGCATATGATTAAGTGAATAGTGATTGAGGAGGGTTACGAATGTCCGAATTTAGAGAGATTATTACAAAAGCAGTGGTTGGAAAAGGACGTAAGTATACAAAGTCAACGCATACATGTGAATCGAATAATGAACCAACAAGTATTTTAGGGTGCTGGGTAATTAACCACTCGTACGAAGCAAGAAAGAATGGGAAGCATGTGGAAATTGAAGGTTTCTATGATGTGAACACTTGGTATTCATTTGATGGAAATACAAAGACTGAAGTTGTAACAGAACGCGTGAACTACACGGACGAAGTCAGCATTGGTTATCGTGATAAAAACTTTTCTGGTGACGATTTAGAAATTATTGCTCGTGTTATTCAGCCACCAAATTGTTTAGAAGCGCTTGTATCACCAAACGGTAATAAAATTGTTGTAACTGTAGAACGTGAATTTGTAACAGAAGTAGTTGGAGAAACGAAAATTTGTGTAAGTGTAAATCCTGAAGGCTGCGTAGAATCAGATGATGATTTCCAAATTGCTGATGATGAATTTGAAGAATTAGATCCGAACTTTATCGTTGATGCAGAAGAAGAGTAATAGAAAGCTAGGGAGAAGTTCTTCCTAGCTTTTTACTTTACATAAGTGGCGCTGAATGAACATGATTCTTTATGAAATATGTTATAATGAAGATAGACTCCTGAAATAGGAGATATGGATGTCCGTGAAATGTGACATATATGAAAATTGATTACTATGTAAGAATTATGGAGGAAAAGTATGACGCAATATACCCCTATGATACAGCAATATTTAAAGGTTAAGGCAGACTATCAAGATGCCTTTTTATTTTTCCGATTAGGCGATTTTTATGAAATGTTCTTTGAAGATGCCGTTAAAGCAGCTCATGAGCTTGAGATTACATTAACGAGCCGAGATGGTGGCAGTAGTGATCGTATACCGATGTGCGGTGTACCCCATCATGCAGCTAAAAATTATATTGAACAACTTGTTGAAAAAGGATATAAAGTTGCTGTTTGTGAGCAAGTGGAAGATCCAAAAACAGCTAAAGGTGTAGTGCGCCGTGAAGTAGTACAACTAATTACGCCAGGAACGATGATGGAAGGGCGTACAATTGATGAGAAAGAAAACAACTTCTTAGCCGCATTAACACATTTTGAAGATGGATCATATGCTTTAGCTTGTAATGATTTAACGACTGGACAAAATACAGTAACGTTATTGACTGGTTCAGTAGAAGATATTTTATTGGAAGTGTATGCAACTGGTTCGAAAGAAATTGTTGTAGATTCTTCATTTTCTAAAGATGAATTAAATAAATTAACTGAAACGTTAAAAATGACAATTTCATATGAAGATGCAACGGCAATTCCTGAAGGATTAGAACATCTTGTGAAAAATGTTTCGCAAGCAAAGTTAATTAAAGCAATTGGACGCTTATTTAACTATGTGATAAGAACGCAAAAACGTTCATTAGATCATTTACAACCTGTAGAAATTTATTATACGAATCAATTTATGAAAATTGATGTGCATTCAAAGCGAAATTTAGAGCTGACGGAAACACTTCGAACGAAAGAAAAAACAGGATCATTATTATGGCTATTGGATAAAACAAAAACAGCTATGGGTGGTCGTATGTTAAAACAGTGGATGGAACGTCCACTTATTCAGAAAGAAAAAGTTGAAGAGCGTTTAGAAATGGTTGAAACATTTGTAAATGATTACTTCTTACGTGAAGATTTAAAAGAAAAATTAAAAGAAGTATATGATTTAGAACGTTTAGCAGGAAAAGTTGCATTTGGTAATGTCAATGCAAGGGACTTATTACAGTTAAGACGATCTTTACTTCAAGTGCCAGCTATTTTAGAAGCGATTAGTTTGTTAGATAATGCTTATGCAGCAAGGTTAATTCAAGGAGCGGATCCATGTGAGAGCTTAACTGAATTACTAGGAAGAAGTATTCAAGAAAACCCACCGCTTTCTATTAAAGATGGAGATATTATTAAAGACGGTTATAATGACAAGCTTGATCAATATCGTTACGTTAGTAAAAACGGAAAAACGTGGATCGCTGAGCTTGAAAAACGAGAGCGTGATATTACAGGAGTTAAATCGTTAAAAATCGGGTACAACCGTATTTTCGGCTACTACATTGAAGTGACGAAGGCGAATCTTGCAGCACTTCCAGAAGGCCGCTACGAACGAAAACAAACGCTTGCTAATGCTGAACGTTTCATTACAGATGAACTGAAAGAAAAAGAAACGTTAATTTTAGAAGCAGAAGAAAAAATTGTACAACTAGAATACGATTTATTTACAGCGCTTCGTGAAGAAGTAAAAGTATTTATTCCGAAATTACAACATTTAGCAAAAGTAATTAGTGAATTAGACGTACTGCAAAGTTTTGCGACAGTTAGTGAAGAAGAACAGTTTGTAAAACCTGTACTAACAACGAAGCGTGAAATCTTTATTAAAGATGGTCGTCATCCTGTCGTTGAAAAAGTATTGAACGGGAAATTGTATGTACCGAATGATTGTATTATGCCAGAGAAGATGGATGTCTTTTTAATTACAGGACCGAACATGTCTGGTAAAAGTACGTATATGAGACAATTAGCACTTGTAACTGTTATGTCGCAAATCGGTTGTTTCGTACCAGCAACAGAAGCAGTATTACCTGTATTTGATCAAATCTTTACGAGAATTGGTGCAGCGGATGATTTAATATCAGGTCAAAGTACATTTATGGTCGAAATGTTAGAAGCGAAAAATGCAATTGCAAACGCATCAGAAAGAAGTTTAATTTTATTCGATGAAATTGGACGAGGTACATCTACGTATGATGGTATGGCACTTGCACAAGCAATCATTGAACATATTCATGACCAAATTGGTGCAAAAACGTTATTCTCTACGCATTATCATGAATTGACTGTGTTAGAAGAGAGTTTAGATCAACTGAAAAATGTACACGTTTCAGCAATTGAAGAGAATGGAAAAGTAGTATTCCTTCATAAAATTCAAGATGGAGCAGCTGATAAAAGTTACGGAATTCACGTTGCGCAACTTGCAGAGCTTCCAGATAGCTTAATCGCCCGCGCGAAAGAAGTGTTAGCACAACTAGAAGGACAGGAAGAAATTATTATTCCAAAGCGTGTAGAAGTAAAGGTACAAGAAGTTGTTCCAGAACCTGTAGTTGTAAAAGAAGAACCGGCAGAAATACAAGAAAAGAAAGAAGAGACTGAAGAAGAGTCACAACTATCTTTCTTTGGAGGAGACCAATCTTCAAAAAAACAAGACAAGCCTGTGCTTGATCAAAAAGAAAGCGCAGTGCTTGCGCAAATTAAAAAAATTGATTTACTTGATATGACACCTTTAGAAGCGATGAACGAATTGTATCGCTTACAGAAGAAGTTAAAGAAAGGATGAGTAAGTAGATGGGGAAAATTCGCAAACTCGATGACCAACTCTCAAACTTAATTGCGGCAGGGGAAGTAGTAGAGCGCCCTGCTTCAGTCGTAAAAGAACTTGTGGAAAATTCTATCGATGCGAATAGTACATCTATTGAAATCCACTTAGAAGAAGCTGGGTTATCGAAAATTCGTATCATTGATAACGGTGATGGTATTGCAGAAGAAGACTGTATCGTCGCTTTTGAACGCCATGCGACGAGTAAAATTAAAGATGAAAACGATCTGTTTCGCATAAGAACACTCGGTTTCCGCGGTGAGGCATTGCCGAGTATTGCCTCTGTTAGTGAATTAGAATTAATTACTAGCACAGGTGATGCGCCTGGTACACACCTCATAATTAAAGGTGGAGACATTATAAAACAAGAGAAAACTGCGAGCCGAAAAGGAACAGATATTACAGTACAAAACTTATTCTTTAATACACCAGCGCGTCTTAAATATATGAAAACCATTCATACGGAGCTCGGGAATATTACAGATATCGTGTATCGTATTGCAATGTCACATCCAGAAGTATCGTTAAAACTGTTTCATAATGAAAAGAAATTGCTTCATACATCAGGTAACGGTGATGTAAGGCAAGTACTTGCATCGATTTACAGTATTCAAGTTGCGAAGAAGCTTGTTCCAATTGAAGCTGAATCTTTAGACTTTACAATTAAAGGCTATGTAACATTACCAGAAGTAACAAGAGCATCTCGTAATTATATGTCAACGATCGTAAATGGTCGTTACGTTCGAAACTTTGTACTAATGAAAGCAATTCAGCAAGGATACCATACATTACTGCCAGTCGGCCGGTATCCAATTGGCTTCTTATCGATTGAAATGGATCCAATGCTAGTTGACGTTAACGTACATCCAGCGAAGTTAGAGGTTCGTTTTAGTAAAGAACAAGAATTGCTAAAGCTGATCGAAGAAACATTGCAAGCTGCATTTAAAAAAATACAGCTCATTCCAGATGCAGGCGTAACAACGAAGAAAAAAGAAAAAGACGAAAGTGTGCAAGAACAGTTCCAGTTTGAGCATGCAAAGCCGAAAGAACCATCTATGCCGGACATTGTTTTACCAACTGGAATGGATGCAAAACAAGAAGAACCGCAGGCTGTGAAACAGCCACCACAACTGTGGCAACCGCCGAAACAAGAATGGCAACCACCACAGTCGCTCATAAGAGAAGAACAAAGTTGGCAACCATCTACTAAACCGATAATCGAAGAACCAATTCAAGAAGAGAAATCGTGGGACAGTAATGAAGAGGACTTTGAACTAGAGGAATTAGAAGAAGAAGTTCGGGAAATAAAAGAGATTGAAATGAACGGGAATGACTTACCACCACTTTATCCAATTGGACAAATGCATGGAACATATATTTTCGCTCAAAATGATAAAGGCTTATATATGATTGACCAGCATGCCGCGCAGGAACGTATTAATTATGAATACTTCCGTGATAAAGTAGGAAGGGTAGCGCAAGAAGTACAAGAGTTACTTGTACCGTACCGTATTGATCTATCTCTTACTGAATTTTTACGTGTCGAAGAACAGTTAGAAGAACTAAAAAAAGTCGGGCTATTTTTAGAACAATTCGGCCATCAATCCTTTATCGTCCGCTCGCATCCAACATGGTTCCCGAAAGGACAAGAAACAGAAATTATCGATGAAATGATGGAGCAAGTTGTTAAACTAAAAAAAGTTGATATTAAAAAGTTACGTGAAGAAGCAGCCATCATGATGAGCTGTAAAGCATCCATTAAAGCGAATCAATATTTAACGAACGATCAAATATTTGCCTTACTGGAAGAATTACGTACAACAACAAATCCATACACATGCCCACACGGAAGACCGATTCTTGTGCATCATTCTACTTATGAGTTGGAGAAGATGTTTAAGAGGGTTATGTAGAGTGAATAAAATTACTTTTCAAAAGGGAGCAACATTTACTGTTGCTCCCTTTTAATATGTAGATTTAATTGTTAAACGAAAATAAGGTGGAGTAATTTTGCAGTTTATTTCTTGGTTGCGTTAGCTTAAATTTATCTATGTATAAAAAAGCGCTGTATACAGCACTTTTTAAAAGGTGCATGAATTGTATAATAAAGGTTTCTACATTACTAACCAAATAACTATGCATGGCCAAATGTTGCTTCTTATTTGGCTAATTGTTATAAGGATCTATACAATTATTTATTTTTATTATTATTGATTTTTTCAGTGTATAGAACTTGCTCTTTATAGTGCTTCTTAATTGGAAAGTTATGTGTACCTGTCCCGTTCTTGAATTTTTTATCAATGGGGTTCTTTAGAGGAACTGTTGTAGTTTCAGTAAATTCATATGGGTAATTTATTTTAGATTTATCTTCAAACATGAAAATGCCTCCTTTTAGGATCTCCTAAATTCTTTACTATAACATGATATGCATATAGATTTTTTTTGGACTAGTTATTTATATAGGTTAATGGAATTTAATTACATAACCACTGAAACATTTTAAAGGAAAACAATTTGAGAAGAAATGGTAAGGATAGCTGTTAGCTCCTATTGTTGTTTTTTTGTTTGACAGCACAGTGAATTATGCATATAAATTCAATATAGATTGTTTTTATAATATGGTTTATATGGGGTTTTCCTGATAATATAATGTGGGATATTATAGTGTTATTAGGTTATTAGGAACATTTAATGCTGTTTCATAACTGAAAGGAAATTGAAAAAAAACTGAAACTTTTCTCATAAAAATTCAATCTAACTTGAAAAATGAAAGGAAAATGAAATTTTCCAAAAGATATTCTTTGTTAAGATAAAAAGCATACATACAAAAAGTATTGACATATCTTAAAAATGTATTTTCAAGATATAGTGGGGGAAAAGATGAGATTAGAAAAACAATTAATAAAAAAGGTGTATTATGAAACATTCCTAATGGAAAATGAAACAAAACCAACTCTTGACGTACTTGGACAAGCTTATGTAAACGAAGAAAAAAATCAGATTTCTGATGGGTCTTATATTCGTTTTGCACAAGGTGAATTTTATTATCGTCATCAAGATTTTGAAGCAGCTATTTTTAAATGGGAGAAGGTTAGTAATGAATTAGCACCATGGGCACAAAAAAATATTGCGGATGCTTATTTCGAACTTAATCAATTATCATTTGCTGAAAATATTTATACTTCCGTTACTACTGATAATAAAATATTGATGACCGAAATTAGATTACAATTACTTTCTCTTTACATTGAGCAAAATAATTTTGACTCAGCTTTCGGTGTTATTAAAGAAGCAGTTTCTTTAAATCCTGATTATCCGAATGTCACAAAAATTGCCCGTTCCTTTTATGAGGAACAGCAAGATTTTGATAGTGCAGTAGAGCTTGCTGTGAATGAGTTAATTCGAATAGAATCGTATCCGTGGTTTGAGGTGTTAAAAGGATATATCGATAAAGGGTTTACTAAACATATTTCACCAGACTATTTTTATGATGCATTAGCTACATTAAATAATGTAGATCAAGTACAATTTACACAAATGGTTTCATCACTTTGGAACAGTTATAAAGATGAACAAAATTATTTATTATGGCTTAATACAATAAATGAATTTTTCTTACATATTGAAATACATTCGTCCGATATATGGAACAAAGTTTCTGCTCTTTACGAAGAAACGTACTTTGCATTAATTCAAGGTCAATATACGCTTAGACAATTAAACGATATCATACCAAATCTGTTAGCAAATTGGTTAAAGGTAGTCAATCCATCTTATGCTGTATTTCCATCTGCAGCTGTATTGGCATGGGATGAGATTTTCCCTTCCAAAATAGATTCAGCAAATATAGAACATGCGGAAAATTTACTGTCACATTCTATTAATCATGTAAATGGCTTAGAGTACAGCTTACATCTTTTTGAATCTATTACACAATGGGCACAAAAGCACAATATAGAAATAGGTCACCGATTTAAATGGCTAGTTGACGAGCTCGCAGATTTAAGAACAAATCGTATTTTAGTAACGGGAACTTCAGGAAACGGAAAAACTACATTTATTAACTCTATATTAGGAGAAAATATATTAGAAAAATCAATTTCAAATGTAGTAGTTTTAAAAAATGATGCTCATATAGAAATAAACGCCATAACAGACTCAGCAATTACAACAACGGAAGATGTCTCTGATTACCATAATATGATGTCTCAGCACCATCAAACATATAGAGATAGAGCGTGTGTTGAATTTAAATTACCATGCAGATTTTTAAATGAAAATAAACTTACATTTGTAGTGACACCTGGCTTTAATAGGAATAACGACACTAGAGATGAGATATTCGAATATTTAAATTCTGTAGACGAATTACTATTCGTATTGAATGCGGATTCACCTTTTACTGATAAAGAACGTGACATTCTATTAAGTATTCAAGAACATACGCCAAATTTACAAATTCATTTCTTATTAAATAAAATCGATAACATTTACAGTGAAGCAGAAGTAAAAAGGGTATTACATGATACGGCAGCGAGAATAAACACATATTTCCCACATGCGAGAATTTTCCCTTATTCTTCGTTATATACAAGTAGTCAACAATTAAATGATTTAACTGAGTTTATTCATTTTAACTTTAATCATAAACATATCGATGCAGAACGTACTGAAAAGTTATTATATTTCATTCGAAAAACAATTACATATCTTTTGGATAAACGTGTTGAGAAAGAAAACAATCTAGTGGATGCTATTAATTGGAATGAAGATATGCTAGTGAAACTAAACGGTAGCATTAATAACCTTACTGCATTTGAGAGGGAAAAAATTCATTTCATTACACAATCATATCGTTCAATGAAGACTGAAATTACGAATGATCTTACTGAAAATATCCCGAAGATATTAAAGAGTTGTTCTAATATAATTAGTGAAGAAAGTGATTTCGGGCACATGGATACGGAACTAAATAAAGAAATGAATGAAAGAGTGCATAAATATTTAGAACAAACTGTACTACCTAATCTTGCTCTTTCTATGCAAAATTGGATTGCAACTTCTAATAATGAGCTTCTTCAAAGCCAAACGTATTTAGAAGAACTTAGTGAAGGGCTTAATTCACTATTTGGAGAAAATAGAATACAGTTAGAATGTGACTTTAAAGTGCTTGATGACTGGCGCAGAGATACTGACAGGATGACGACTAGAATACAAATGGATGAAGTAAATATTTTACGTCGATTTACGCCAGCACAATTTTTACTGAAAAGTGCCGGTAAATTATTTGGAGTTCTTCCTAAAAATAAATCTATGCTATATAACAAATACAAACAGTATGTAGAAAATGAAGATTATACTGAGGTAACGGCTTCTATTATGAAGAAATTTTTCTTGCAATTTGAGCTGTTTGAAAACACACAAGAGCGAGATATTAATATATTCTTTAGGAATCCATTTAACTCCTTAAAGCAAGCTGTAGAAAACACGCATTTAGAAATACAAGAAAAACAAGAGATATTACATAAGATGAAATCAAATCCTGAAATCTATCATGATTCTATCATGCTCTTTGAATTGAGATTGCGTCAATGTGAAGTAATTTTAAATATAGGTAATGATAATACCTATACGGATGTAGCTTTAGAAACAAGCGTAGAATAAAAGTAAAAGGGAGCAACTGTAATAAGTTGCTCCTTTTTCATATATAGATTATTTTTCTGTTTCTTTAATTTTAGTTTGTACTTCGCCAGTTTTAATTTTATTGCTTTCTGAGAAGCGTAATAAATCGCCTTCAATAATTTTGTCAGACATTCGTAATTCATTTTGTGCACGTTTAATGAGGGCTTGAGCTTCTTTTTTTGGTAAATCTACAATTTCACCTGTTATACGGTCGTAGAAAGTGTTGTTTTTGTATGCATACTTATCTGTAATGAAGCTACCATCACGTAAAACAACAAAGCCAGTATATTCATCTGAAAACATATCATGGCCAAAACGAATATCATTCGTAGAATCAACACCTAATAAATTTAGAATAGTAGGTTTCATATCGATTTGTCCAGTAGGCTTTGAAATAGTTTGACCTTCTGTTTGTCCAGGAATATGAATATATAAAGGTGTACGTTGTAAATTTAAAGTATCAAATTCTGTTATTTGATCTTTTTCTAAAAACTGTGCCATTGCACGATTATGTTTTTCGGAAATACCATAATGATCACCGTATAACACAATAATAGAATCATCGTAAAGCCCCTCGGCCTTTAGACGTTCAATAAATTTTTTAATTGATTCGTCTAAGTAACGTGCTGTTACGATGTAACGATCAAATACGCCATTACCAGAGTTGTATGGTTCAATGAATTTTGTATCTTCATCATACGTAAATGGATAATGGTTTGTTAAAGTAAGGAAACGAGCATAGAATGGTTGATTAACAGTTTTTAATATATCTACTGATTGATCAAAGTATTCGATATCTTTTAATCCCCAATTTAAATTTGTTTCTGGTGTAATTTTGTAATCAAGCTCATTATAGTAACGATCATAACCAAGAGCAGAGTACATAATATTACGATTCCAAAATGTTGCGTTATTCGCATGGAATACAGAAGTGAAATAACCTTGCTGACGTAAAATTTCTGGAGTTGCAGTATAATCATTGTTACCGTGTGTGAAGAATACAGCCCCTCGATTTAATGGATACAACGACGTATCGATTAGAAATTCAGAATCGGATGTTTTCCCTTGACCAGTTTGATGGAAAAAGTTATCAAAGTAATAACTTTCATTTATGAATTCATTTAGGAATGGTGTAACTTCTTGCCCATTGACTGATGCGCCTATTAAGAAGGTTTGCAAGGATTCAAGAGTGACGACAATTACATTTTTTCCTTTCGCTGCACCAAACATATTAGGGTTTGGCTCGCTTTGGTTTGCTTTTACGTAGTTTTCAGTTTCTTGTAATTTACTACTATCAGCAAGCGCTTTTTGTGAACCGGCTTTTACTTGCAGTGTTAAGTCATATACTTGGTGAGTATATAGGCCTAAATTTTTGACAAGCATTACTCGGTCGAATGATCTCGTTAATAATTCAGGGCGCTCTTTTTCTGCAAGATGTAGATTCGCAAAGAATACACCAATTGTTAAAAGAAAGTATAACAAGCGTGTAGAATGAGTTACACGTTCGGTTTTAAAGACCAATGATTTCTTTTTTAATAAAATAAAGAAGAAAACAATGTCTACGAATGCGAGTATAATTTTGTAGTTTAATATTTCTATAATACTGCCGCCTAATTGTCCAAAGTTTGAGGTTTGTCCAAGTACTGGTAATGTAACGAAATCACTATAAAAATCATAGAACATTACATTTCCAACGAGTACGATTGTTAATAAGAAATTAATACATAGCGCTATATAATTTCGCTTTTCACCAGTTGAAAATAATGCTAATCCAACAAATGCTAATGATGCGGCTAGAGGACTAATAAACAAAATAAGCTCTTGCGTTGAAGACTCGATTTTTAAATCAAAACTGAATCGCGTAATAAGATATGTTTTTAACCATACTGCTAAAGCCATTATTATAACAAAGCTTATATTTTGCATTTGTAAATTTATTTTATTCTTCATTTTTACACCTTCTTTATACAATTTATTTAACTGAAGTTATATATTATGTTTTTATAACTATTAGAGTGTAATGAACCATTTAGACTCTGTTTTCTAAAGGGAATAATTTGAAGTATTCATATACATACAATGGGGATTTTTAAAGCGTAGTAGCATAAATATAACTCTTTTTGAGAAACGGACAGAACAAGTCATAGTTGTAGTGAAATTGACTTATAGACATCCTACCATATTAAACACTATGATGATGTTACAAAATATCGAACAAATGAAAGTGAAAATGGATAGAGACTTTTAAAACTGTTGACATTCAATTTATTAGAATTGAATACCAACAGTTTTAAATATGTAGTTATATTACATATGTATCTTGTAAAATTCCGATTTTTTGTCGGTTAATCATTAGCCGGGAAGGATAGGAGGGCTTATTAATATATTTTTACTATATAAGTAAAGTGTTTTGAAATTAGGAATATTTGACTAGAATCTTAATGATAGAAATTAAATGTCAGATAAGTACTTTCCAACATACAGACCACTTGCAGCTGCTTGAGATAATGAGTGCGTAACGCCTGAACAATCTCCAATTAAAAATAGCCCATGTATACTAGTTTCAAAATGATTATTAATTTTTATCGTAGGAGCATAGAACTTTCCATCAATTCCATATAGTAAAGTATGTTGATCAATAGGTTCTTGTATAAATTGTTCTAAACGTAATAAAAATTCTTTGAGCCCTTCAATATATAATTGAGGAATTTCTTGATTCAAATCTCCATAATCCCCCTGTAGTGTAGGCTGTATACGGCTATGTTCCATGCTGTTTTCCGCTGTAGGTTGTTTCTTTAGTAAGTCCTCTAAGCGCTGTATAACAACCCGATCTCGTCCTTGGTTAATGCCTTTAATAATTGAACTTGCGTATACATTTGCTTCTTTGAGAGTTGGAAAATAGCGAGGAATAAATAAAGTGAAATTTAAATTAGAAGTGCCAGTTCCTTGCTCTCGAAAATTTTGACCGTCAGGCATAACTAAACCTTCTTCGTACTTTCGAATGATGCGTCCTTTTGGATTCATACAGTAAGTAGTTGCTGTGAAATGCTCACCTTGATAAGAAAGTTTTGTTTCAAAAGTATCTTTTAATATAGAACGTAATTGATGTTCTTTCATTTCTACTCTAATTCCTAAATCTACACGTGTTTGCTCCTGAGAAATATTTAGGGAACTGCACATTTCTTTTAACCAATCGGCCCCAGAGCGCCCAGTTGCAAATACTAGTTGCTTAGTTTGAACTGTTCCTTGATTTGTATCTATTGTAAAATGATCTTCCTGTTTCAGAATATGTTGTACATCTATATGAAATTGGATCTTTATTTTCGTCAGTAAAAATTCATAGAGCTGCTGAAAAATGTTACTGGAAAGTGTAGTACCAAGATGTCTTACTTCTGTTGTTAGCATTTGTAAACCACACGCTTCAGCTCTCTTAGTGAGACTTGAATTTTCAGTAGAATATTTTGAAACCGAACTTCCACCAAACTGACATAGAATTTCATCTACTTCAGCCATGAGTTGTATAAAACCCTCTTTACCGACTTTTTTCTCAAGTTCTCCGCCAAATCCGTTTGTATAATTAAATTTCCCTTCAGATTTGCCTAAACCACCAAACCCGAAATATTTATCACATGTAGTACAATTACACACTTTTCCTTCGTCTAAAGGACAATGGCGATCTTCTAGCGCTTTACCTTTATCAAGAATTAAAACTTTTTTGTTACTTTTAGCTAGTGAATAAGCCATAAAAATGCTACTTACTCCAGCGCCGATAATCGTAATATCATACATATTCTTCCACCTGCTAACGAATAGTTTGTTTTTTATTTTTCTAGTGTATAACAATTTTATGAAGTTAAGAAATAGCTTTTATTAATAAAGTGGGAGTTTTTGAACTTGATGCTTTATTAATTTCTACGAGTGGTGGAGTAAATACAAAAATTTTTATTTGAAAGAAGAAACAGTTTAAAAAATAACTATGTCATATGATTAATAACATCTTACATAGAAAAAAACAGACCTTTTAAGTGAAGAGGTCTGTTAATGATTTTAAATCTTATTTAGCAAACACATGATTACCAATTACTGCTACTGTTTGACGTGTCGTAATCCACCTGTCCGTTGATGTTTTTGGATTGTAGAAATAAATCCAGTCTGAATCTACTCCATTTGTGGAGATAGCCTCTTCTACAGCCATTTTTGCTTCTGCACTTGCAGGTTGATTAATTCTTCCATCTGTAACAGGAGTAAATGCATATCCGTATTTAATAGGTTCATAAATAACGCCTGTTATTGTATTTGGAAAACCTTTTGCATTTACACGATTTAGTATAACTTTGGCTACTGCTACTTTTCCTTTATAGGATTCGCCACCTGCTTCAGCGGTAACTAAGCGTGCCATTAAGTCTTTTTCTTTTTGTGAAATACTTGAGTTGATTTTTAAATGTTGTCCTGTATAAAGCTTGTTTCCGACTGTATTGTTAATTTGTTTTATAGATTGGACAGTGACATTGTAACGCTTTGCTATCGTTTCTAATGAATCTCCCGGTTGTACTTGATAAATAATTTGTTCAGAAATGTTCGCAGGCTTGGCGTTTTGAGGAACAGTGATTTCATTTGATTTCACGGATCCCGGAATATGTAACTGTTCGCCAATAAAGGTTTTATCGTTTCCTTTATTATTAGCCTGTTTAATGGATTGTATTGAAACTCCGTATTGTTTACTAATGCCCCAAAGTGTATCGTTCTTTTTTACTGTATGAATGGTAGAAGCTTCAGCTGTACTTTGACTACATACGAATGTAATTGCGGCCGCAGATAAAGGAATTATATGTTTTATTTTTAGTAATTTCATTGTAAATCCTCCTAAGAAAAAATTAAGGTGAAACGATTAAGTAATGTAGTTTGAAATGTGTATATGCGTAATATATTAATGTAAGTATATTAGCACATATAAAATAAATAATCACTATAAGTTTCATATTCGTTTAGTGTAGAGTCAGAATATGAAATATTGCATATGAAAATACATTGAAGTTCATATTTCTGATTACTATAATCTATTTAGTAGAAAGGGAATACGTTATAGAATTAATCATTATAGATTAATATAATGATTAATAATTATTAATAGGAGGATTGATGTAATGAAAATATTTCAAAAAATGTGTGCGTCAACTGTAATCATTACAACACTTTTAGGAACAGGAGGCACTATCAATAGTGTATATGCTGATTCTATAGAACAGCAGAGTAAATTAGGGATAGAACAAGAAACAGATAAGCAAATCATTGTAAAATTTAAAGCGGATTTGGATTTGCCATATGAAGATGGTATTGAAAAACAAATACAATCTCAAACGAATGATAAAGTAATAAAAGATCTTTTGACAGAATATCCAGATGTAACATTTACTCGTTTATTCACATCTGTAAGCCCGGAACAAATACAAAACCTTGAAGTGAAAGCACCTAATCATGTATCTACAAGTCTATTAAACTACTATATTCTTCAAAATCAAAATAGTGGGTATGAAGAAGAAATAGTAGATAAGTTAAAGGCATCTTCTTTAATAGAAGATGCGTATATGAAGAAACAAGAGAAAATAATGCCACCTGAAGTGCAATCATCAAGTGTAGCTCTTAATCCTAATAACAATCCTAGATTTAAAAAACAAGGTTATCTTGAAGCAGCCCCATACGGTATTAATGCGCCTTTCGCCTGGGGAATTCAAGGCGGTAATGGAAATGGTATTACTTTTGTTGATATGGAATACGGATGGCTATTAAATCATGAGGATTTATTACATCAAAATATTGAATTAATGTCTGGAAGAAATATAAATCAGCATGTCGGTCATGGGACGTCTGTACTAGGAATTGTATCTTCTGAGGACAATGAAGTCGGGAATATTGGGATTGCGCCAAAAGCGAAAGCAAAGGTTATCTCTCAAATAAGAGATAATGGACAGTATAATACGGCTGATGCAATATTAAGCGCTGTAAATCAGTTAGAAGCTGGGGATGTTTTATTATTAGAGGCGCAAGCATCCTTTGATGGATATGGTGATAAATATTTACCTGTTGAAGTACAACCAGATATTTTTGATGCAATTCGTGCTGGTACAGATAAGGGAATTGTAATTATAGAGGCTGGAGCAAATGGGTGGAATGATTTAGATCAGTTCAAAGATAGAAAGGGTAAGCAAGTCTTAAATCGTAATAGTAAAGATTTTAAAGATTCGGGTGCAATTATGGTAGGAGCTGGCTCTTCATCTTTCCCTCATGAACGTATGTGGTTTTCGAATTATGGAAGCCGTATTGATGTGTACGGATGGGGAGAAAATGTAGATACAACTACAGCCGAGCAAAGTAGAAGTGCTGTAAATCTTTATACTTCAAGCTTTAGCGGAACATCTAGTGCTTCGCCAATTATTGCTGGGGCAGTGACTTTAGTACAAAGCATTGCTAAAGAAAATTTAGGACAACCATATAGACCAAGTGAACTAAGAGCAATATTAAGCAACCAGAGCACAGGAACAAAATCTAAAGATCCATATGCAGATAAAATTGGTGTTTTACCAGATTTGAAGTCTATACTAGTAAACTTAGGTTATGAACAAAGAAAACCAAACGGTGGGAATGAGTTACAAGTAACAGAAAATGAACCAAACAATGAGCCTAGACAGGCAAATAAAGTTAACTTTCATACACCGGTGAAAGGAACGCTACATAATAGTGATAGAGTAGATGTATTTACTTTCCAAATTCATTCACCGGAAAATATTAATATTTCTCTACTAAATGAACAAAATATCGGAATGACATGGGTACTTCATCATGAATCAGATTTAAATAACTATGTAGCATATGGTGAAAATGAAGGAAATGTAGTTAAAGGAACTTATAATGCAAAGCCAGGGAAATATTATTTATACGTCTATAAATATGAGAATAAAGATGGTTTATATGTATTGAACATAAAATAAGCAAAAGGAACTTCAGATGAAGTTCCTTTAAATTTTTCTAATTTAGTATATGTGAATGATTTTTTAACTTTACTTCTATGCAATATTTCATATTGATGAAATGTTATTTATTTTTTATGAACTAGCTTATATTATATTCAATAAGTTTGATGTAAAAACAGAAAAAGTGAGGGATAATAATGAGCAATAAGAAGTTAATTTTGAAATTATTCATATGTAGTACAATATTTATCACATTTGTATTTGCTTTACATGATAAGAGAGTAGTTGCAGCTAGCTCTGTTAATGAGCTTGAAAATTGGTCAAAATGGATGCAACCTATACCTGATAATATCCCGTTAGCACGAATTTCAATTCCAGGAACACACGATAGTGGGACGTTCAAGTTGCAAAATCCGATTAAGCAAGTGTGGGGAATGACGCAAGAATATGATTTTCGCTATCAAATGGACCATGGAGCTCGCATTTTTGATATAAGAGGACGTTTAACAGATGATAATACGATAGTTCTTCATCATGGGCCATTATATCTTTACGTAACATTGCATGAATTCATAAATGAAGCGAAACAATTTTTAAAAGATAACCCGAGTGAAACAATTATTATGTCTTTAAAAAAAGAGTATGAGGATATGAAAGGGGCAGAAGGTTCATTTAGTAGTACGTTTGAAAAAAATTATTTTGTTGATCCTATCTTTTTAAAAACAGAAGGAAATATAAAACTTGGAGATGCTCGTGGGAAAATTGTACTACTAAAAAGATATAGTGGTAGTAATGAATCTGGAGGATATAATAATTTTTATTGGCCAGATAATGAGACGTTTACCACAACTGTAAACCAAAATGTAAATGTAACAGTACAAGATAAATATAAAGTGAATTATGATGAGAAAGTAAAATCTATTAAAGATACGATGGATGAAACGATGAACAATAGCGAGGATTTAAATCATCTATATATTAATTTTACAAGCTTGTCTTCTGGTGGTACAGCATGGAATAGTCCATATTACTACGCTTCTTATATAAATCCTGAAATTGCAAACGATATAAAACAAAAGAATCCTACAAGAGTAGGCTGGGTAATTCAAGACTACATAAATGAAAAGTGGTCACCATTATTGTATCAAGAAGTTATAAGAGCGAATAAGTCATTAATAAAAGAATAAAGATGATGAGAGTAAGAAGCGATAAAATATATCGCTTCTTTTTCTTTTCCAATAACCAACAATAGAAATTGTACTTTTATAATAGAAAAAAATAAAAACATAAGATATAATCATAAATATAAAATTTGTACCTATAAATTTTATATATGTGAATGAATTTGATTTGTTGTAATGAAATGGAGGTATATACTATGAAGTTTCCACATGATTTTTTATTCGGAGCTGCTTCAGCTTCTTATCAAGTAGAAGGTGCATGGAATGAAGATGGAAAAGGTGTTACGAATTGGGACGAGTTTTCAAAAATTCCTGGCAAAACATACAATGGAACAAATGGTGATGTAGCTGTTGATCATTATCATCGATATAAGGAAGATGTTCGCTTAATGGCTGAGATGGGATTAGAATCGTATCGTTTTTCTATTTCTTGGGCGAGAATATTGCCGACTGGAGATGGAAAGGTAAATGAAAAAGGGATTGAATTTTATAACAACTTAATTGATGAATGTTTAAAATACGGGATTGTGCCGTTTGTCACTTTATATCATTGGGATTTACCATTACCGTTAGAAAAAGATGGTGGATGGACGAATAAAAGAACAGCAGAGGCTTTCGTAAAATATGCAGAAACTTGTTTTAAGGCATTTGGTGACAGAGTTAAGCATTGGATTACTTTTAATGAGACAGTAATGTTTTGTGGATTAGGTTATTTAAAAGGTGCACATCCACCAGGAATCCAAAATGATGTTCCAAAGTATTTTCAAGTGACTCATTATGTATTTTATGCACATGCGAAAACAGTTGCGGTGTACAAGCAGCTGAAACAATATGGTGAGATTGGGATTACACATGTTTTCTTACCCGCTTATAGTGTGGATAATCAAAAAGAAAATATACGAGCAGCAAATCATGCGAATGAATATGAAACGTATTGGTATTATGATCCAATTTTAAAAGGCGAGTATCCGTCTTATGTTGTACAACAATTAAAGGAAAAAGGATGGACTCCTAATTGGACGGTTGAAGAATTAGAAATCATTAAACAAAATGCAGAAGAAAATGATTTTATTGGCTTGAATTATTATCAACCAATACGAGTAGAAAGATACGATATGGATATAAAGAGTGAGGAACATTCTCGAGAAAACTCAACGCTTGCTCCAGGTAACCCTTCTTTTGATGGTTTTTATCGAACAGTTAAAATGGATGATAAAACATATACAAAATGGGGATGGGAAATATCTCCCGAAGGTTTCTTAGAGGGATTGCATATGTTGAAAGCGCGTTACGGTGACATAAAGATGTATGTAACGGAAAATGGACTTGGTGATGAAGATCCAATCATTGACGGAGAAATTGTAGATGTTCCGAGAATTAAATTTATTGAAGCGCATTTAAAAGTAATGAAGCGTGCAATTGAAGAGGGAATTAACTTAAAAGGTTATTATGCATGGTCAGTGATTGATCTTTTAAGTTGGTTAAATGGATATAAAAAGCAATATGGCTTTATTTTTGTCGATCATAATGATAACTTAAAACGTAAGAAGAAACTTTCGTTTCATTGGTATAAACGTGTGATCGAAACGAGAGGGGAAGAGTTATAACAGATAAAAGAGTATTTTAGGAGAAAGTGTATGAGTGCAAAGTATAAACAAATTGCAGATGTGTTAGAGCAAAACATTCGAGATGGGCTTTTTAATGAAACGAAAAAACTACCTACAGAAGAAGCGTTGATGAATCGATTTGAAGTAAGCCGTAATACGATACGTAAAGTAATTAGTCAGCTTGTGAATAGAGGTTATATTTTTCAAGTGCAAGGTAGTGGCATGTTTTTACGCGAAACTTCTGTAACAGATTACATTAATTTAGGAAGTTTACGTGGATTAACGAAAAATCTTGTTTCACAAAATATTGAAACGAAAGTGTTAGAGCTTGAAGTAATAGATGCGGACGAAGAGATAGCAAAGCGGATGCAATGCGAAGCTGGAACTAGGTTGTATTTTTTGAAGCGCTTAAGAATTGTAGATGCTAAACCATTCTCTATTGAAGTAAGTTATTTCAAAAAGGATATTATTCCATATTTGAACGAAGAAATAGCATTAAGCTCTGTATACAGTTATTTCATTGAAGATTTACGATTAAATATTGGTTTTGCTGATAAAGTTATTAGTTGTGAAAAAGTAAATAAAGAAAATACACAGCTTTTAGAATTAAATGAAGGTGATCCGGCGCTTCTTATTGAAAATACAGTGTATCTTGTAAATGGAACAATTTTTGAGTTATCTCAGTCGATGTTTCATTATGAAAAGGCGAAACTTTTAAATCGAATTAATTTTAAATGAAAAATTATCGTGTGAAAAAAGCAACTGGTCCTAAGTGATCAGTTGCTTTTTATTTTTTAAGTGGATGAGCAAAAAAACACGAAAGTGGTTGGTCCGCTTTTTGCAAACATCTATTATGATAAGAGAAGAAAGGTAGTATGTTATCAACGTTTTAAAGAGGAAGGTTTTTATGTAAGTTCTTTAATTAAAATAGATGGGTCTTAGAGAGGTGAAAAGACAATGAGTTTTGCAATTTCACTAGTCGTTATTATTGTAATTGTATCGCTATTTGGGACTGTACTAGTTGCAAGAAACGTGGAGGAGAATTACGGTAAGTCTACAAAAAGAAATGTGAAAAACTTATCTGCAATCTATATTCTTCTTCTTTTTGTTCTACTGGCCGGGGTAACATGGTATGCGGTAATGATTTAATAGTTTGTAAAAGAAGTGAAATGAGAGTATGAAGTTGAAATTTCAGAAGCTATTGAGTAATCAGAAAGAGAACCATTTTGGATATATCCATTTACGGATAAGAAAATGTGACTAATTAATACTATTTTTACGGTGAATACTGTTAGTAAAAAATGAGGATAGTTCGTTTTGAAAGGAGGAAACTAGATGGAATGGAAACCAAATCGTGCAGATAAGACACCTGTATATAAACAAATTGCTGATTATATTGAAAGAGGCATTTCTTCAGGTGAATTTCCTTCTGATAGTAAGTTACCTTCTGAGCGTATATTGGCAAAGGAATTACAGGTGAACCGGAGTACAATAGTAGCTGCGTATGAAGAATTAAAATCACTTGGAGTAGTAGAACGGCAAAAGGGAAGCGGAACACGGGTTAATACAGACATATGGGGTGTCTCACATAAACGAATACCGAACTGGGGTAGGTACGTGGAGGATGGATCGTTCTTACCTAACGTACCACTCGTTCAACAAATTCGAACGGAAACACAAAAAGATGATTTAATTAATTTAGCGAGTGGTGAACTGTCACCAGAATTAATTCCGAGTGATAGATTTCGAACAATTTTGGCGGAGAAAACATTTATGGAAAATCTCGGCTATGACCATCCACTTGGAAATGAGATGTTGAGAAAAACAATTGCAGCACATGTTCAGCAATATAAACAAATTGAAGCAGATTCAAGCTCTATTCTTATTACGTCTGGAGCACAACAGGCGCTTAATCTTATCGTTCAATGTTTATTAAAACCTGGCGATGCGATTGCGATTGAAGATCCTTCATATTGTTTTTCACTTCCAATGTTTAAATCGGCCGGTTTAAACATATTTCATTTACCTGTTGATGAGCATGGAATGAATCCAGATGACTTAATCGATTTGCACAAAAAGCATCGTATTCGTATGGTCTTTTTGAATCCAGATTATCAAAATCCAACAGGTACTGTGCTTTCATTAGCGAGACGTAAAAAGATTTTAGAACTGTCTTCTGAGTTCGGTATACCAATTGTAGAAGATGATCCGTATAGTTTAATTTCTTTTAATGGAGAAGTGAACCCGACATTAAAATCAATGGACCAAAATGGAAATGTTCTTTATATAAGTTCATTATCAAAAATTGTTGCATCAGGATTACGTATTGGATGGATAATTGGTCCTACACGCGTAATTGAGCGTTTAGCAGATGCAAAGCAACAAGTTGATTTTGGCCATAGTGTATTTACGCAGTGGGTAGCAAATCAATTTTTAGAATCAAAGGATTTTCATACACATATTACGATACTTCGTGGACAATTGAAGCAAAGAAGAGATGAATTAATTGCAGAGCTTGAAGGAACATTGGGAGACCGAGTTGAATGTTTCGTGCCAGAGGGTGGAATACATGTATGGTGTAAAGTGAAAGGAAAGTTTGATGAATATCACTTATTAGGTGAATCTATACGGAATGGTGTCGCATTTGTTCCGGGCAGTGTTTTAGGTTCGAAAAATGAATATATACGATTTACGTTTGGTAGAGCGAATATAGAACAAATTCAACTTGGAATTAAACGGTTTGCTGACACGCTAAATGAAATTTCATAATATGGATGTGTGATAGTGAAATGAGGGAAAGAAATGAAGTACGTGATGCTTTTACTTCAAGTAGGCGTGCTATATATATTTAGCTTAGTGGGTACGTGGATTCAGGAAATATTCCATCTATCAATACCGGGAAGTTTAATAGGGATGTTAATGCTGTTCCTGCTCCTTTCCACTCGCATTTTACCGTTAAAATGGTTTGAGTTAGGTGCGGAAAAGTTAATCGTATTTTTACCGTTATTTTTAATCCCTTCGACAACAGGGCTGATGGAATACGGGTCTTTTCTTTTAAGTAAGGGGAGTATTATATTCCTTTTAGTAGTTGCAAGTACTGTAGTAACTTTGATTGTTTCAGGGTATATAAGTCAATTATTAATAACAACAAAAAAATAAAATCGACAAGGTGCACGATTCAAATGGTCTTAATTATTATTACTGTAGCAATTTATTTCTTGGCGACAAAGCTATATAAAAAATTTACGTTTGCATTTACGTTACCGGTGTTAACAGTTACGGCAATTATGATTTGTTTATTTTTCATTTTTGGTATTTCTCATCATGAGTATAGGGAAAATGGAGGAGACATTCTTTCAAGCTTATTGAGCCCTGCAATTGTAGCATTAGCCATACCTCTATTTAAAGAGCGAAAGATACTTATGAAAAATTTTTTATCGATACTTATTGGAGTAGTGATAGGTATAGTGGCTGTAACGAGTATGAATGTAGTGATTGGCGGAATTTTAAATATAGATAAGGAACTTATATTAACTACTTTACCACAGTTAGCAACGATGCCTATTGCCCTATCATTAGCGGATCAAATTGGTGGTATGCCATCTATGACTTCTAGTTTTGTAGTTGTTGCAGGAATAACAGGTGCTATTATCGGACCAAGAGTACTTAAGCTTTTCAGTATAACAAGTACGATTGGAAAAGGAGTTGGAATGGGCTGTGCATCACATATTATTGGTGTGAGCCGTTTAGTGAAGGAAGGCGAGAAAGAAGCGACTATTGGTTCGGTAACGATGATTGTAACTGGAATACTCATTAGTATTCTAATACCGTATGGAACGAAATTTATTTTTTAAATGTAATGGAGATGATAACAATGACAACATGGTTTATAGTTACATTATTTGTTTTTGGAGCTATTAAAGTATTAGTTTCTAGCATGCCCACTTCTGTTGTAGAATCAATTATTAGTAAATTTGAATTGCATCAAAAGCTTGAGGCGGAAAATACTTCTATATCGATAGATGGAAAAAATTTAGAGGGAGAAATGAAACTACAAGTTATTCATGAATTTAATGAGGCTTTGTTTTTAGATAAACATTATTTCCCGCCGCACGGAGAAGGGACACCAATAGTCATTGATACGAAGAAAGGGAATAAAGAGATTAGATTTTCTCTATATAGCTATGAGGAACATGTTGATGTCATTAAGCAATATAAGAAGAAAGTCGTTGCCTATCGTTTACGCTCTAAAAGCCTTCAAACATTGGCACCATTAGCAATAACGGAAGAGTATGCTTAAGAAGGGACCTATAATGGTCTCTTTATTTTTTTATCCAATTATATACGTTCCAAATAAAAGAATGAAAAATCATATAACCAAATAAAGAATATGTATGGTTCCAATTCGCACTATGTACAAATAAACCTAAACTTTCAGCAATCTGTTCAAAAAGGCTAGCGCAAATACCGATTGAAATAATAAATAGAATTCTAGAAACTTTAGATAATTTTTTTGAAATGTGTATAAAGATAACTGTTAAAATCGGCAGTACGAATAATGTAAAAGCTATATTAACCGAAAATGTGGATGAGAAGGGCCTAGCTAGAAAGGAATATATTTGTTTATGAACAAAAAAAGCATCTAAAAAAGTTCCAATAATAGAAGAGAGAAAGATTGTAACTACTAATGCTAGAAACTCATTCTTCTTCTCGGAGGAGGACATTTTTCTTTGCGAGAATTGCGAGTTCAATTTTTTCAAGTGTTTTGCAGTAGTCTTCTGTAATTTGTCCATTTATATTTTCCTCCTTATCAACTAAGTAATTTACAACTTGCCAATCGGTAAACCAATCTTCACTGTCAACTTCTTCATGCTTCATATCTCGCCATGCATAGATGAGTGAAGGACTGTATATACGATAAGCGCCACTTCGCAACTGGCATTTCTTTATTCGGCGCTTATAAAACTCACGGGAAAAAGATTCATTTACACTTGAAAATAAATGGGGCCAGTAATCTTTCCTTGATCCTGTATGCGGATGATGTTGGGCCCAGCTTATTATTTGAGATAAAACATGTGTATCTCGAAATAATAATGAATACAATCTTTTTCCAATTAATATTCGTTCATGTAAGGAAGTGAAATGTTTCATTGTATCACCAAATAGTAATACTTTTTGTTTTTTATCATTTTCGTAGAATGGGAAAAGGATATGATTAAACTGAAAGAAATCAAAGAGTTTAAATCCAATACTATTTAGTACAGTCTTTTTAAATTGTACATTTTGAATCACTCTTTTTTCTAAGTAGTTTTGTTCATTAACAATAGTTGCAATCGCTAATGTTTTTTTGTTGCCTGTTTTCCAAAAATCGTTCCACATCGTTTCCATAAATGTAGAAACATTTAGGTGAGGGAGAAGGTGAAATAACTTTTGTGATCTCTTTACACTTTGTTCGTAAAGTAAAAATTGAGGGTATACATCTTGGAAAATAAGCCAATTCCCTCTTTCTAAAAAAGAAAAAAATATGAATTGATCTTTCTCTGATAAAATTCTCGTATATAAATCGCCCTTTAAATCAGTCATATTCCAACCGCCGTTACGTGATACCATATGCCCAAGCAGTGCCCAATGTATTTCTGGATATTGAATGTAAAATTGGTAGTATGCGCGTGTTCTTGTAACATTATTTTTATTTAGCTGTTCTGTTTGTATTTTTATTTTGTTGATGATGAGTTGCTCTTCTTTCGTTAATTTATACATGGTATCAGAAGAAATAAGTTTGCTTTTTTGTTTCAATTCATTTTTTACATCGAATAGGGAGAGAGGCAGTGCTTTGGAAGGTCCGTTATATGTATGATATGAATTGTTTCGGTCCATTCCGTTACCTCCCTTTTTCATAAATTTAAACATGATTATTGGCTATGAATCATTCTATTTATTTTATTACGAGTATAAGAAATAAATGAGCGGTGTTTTTTTACAAGGAATTTATTTATCATGCAAACAGTATAAAAAATCTTACTGTTGTGAGGTGAAATGAAAAACAGAAACTAAGTTTAATAGTTTCTGTTTTTTTTATTTTGTCAATTAAATGTAACAAACGACGATTATGATTTGAATCAATTGAAAATAATTCAATAAATATTATTTAAATTGAGATGTTTCGTAGGAGGAAAAGGAATGTTAAATAAAATAATTTTAATTACTGGTGGTACAGGTTCGTGGGGGCATGAACTTATAAAACAACTATTAGAAAAATCACCGAAAGAAATTAGAGTTTTTTCAAGAAATGAAACGGTCCAGTTTGAAATGCAGCAACAGTTTATAAATGATGATAGGCTAAAATTTATTATTGGAGATATTCGTGATAAAGATCAACTAGTCTATGCATGCCAAGGTGTACATTATGTATTCCATCTTGCAGCTTTAAAACACGTTCCAGTATGTGAGTATTATCCTTATGAAGCTATAAAAACTAACATACATGGTACGCAAAATGTAATTGAAGCCTCTACACAGACGCAAGTTGAAAAAGTTATATATGTTTCAACGGATAAAGCAGCTGATCCATCAAATACGTATGGGATGACAAAAGCAATTGGTGAAAAATTAATGGTTCATGCGAATATACAAACGAAGAAAACAAAATTCATTTGTGTTCGTGGTGGAAATGTTTTAGGAACGAGTGGAAGTGTAGTACCGCTTTTTAAACAACAAATTAAAAGATCTTCACAAGTAGGGATTACCGATGCGAATATGACTAGATTTTTCTTAACAGTTGAAGATGCTGTTGGATTGTTATTTAAAGCAGTATATCAAGGTAGAGGCGGGGAAATCTTTGTTATGAAAATGCCGGCATGTAAAATAACAGATTTAGCAGAAATATTAATTGAAGATTCAAAAAAAGAAAACATTAAGGTGAAAGAGGTAGGGATAAGACCGGGTGAAAAATTAAGTGAAATGCTTCTATCTGAGGTAGAGAGTAACACAAGTATAAGCTTTGATCAAAATTATTTTGTGGTACTACCGACGATTCCTATCGAAGGACTTCAAGAATATTATTCTAGCTATCCGCTAGTGGATGTGAAGAGTTTTAGTTCTCAACAAGACTTGCTTGCAAAACATGAGGTGAAACAAATGCTATTAAAAGGAGGGTTTTTGCGATGAAAAAAAATGCGAGCCTTTTAATAACTGGTGCAAATGGTTTCACAGGACGCCATGCTTGCCAATATTTTTTAGAGCAGGGCTTTCATGTAATTCCTATGTTTCAAAATCGTGCACATAGAGAAAAAATTAGAAATGGTATTACTTGTAATTTAACTAATAAGAGCGAAGTAATGAAGGTAATGAAACAAATAAAGCCAGACTACGTATTGCATTTAGCAGGAAGGAATTCGGTTATAGAATCTTGGACAGCTGCTCTTGAATATATAGAGATTAATGTAATAGGAACGTTATATTTATTAGAAGCAATTAAGCAAGAAGCCTCACATTGTAGAACATTAGTTATAGGATCTGCTTTGCAAGCAGATAGTATGAACGAAATAAAAATTTCAAATCCATATAGTTTAAGTAAAACGATGCAAGTCATTATTGCAGAGGCTTGGGGAGGATTAATGGATTCAAATATTATCATTGCAAAGCCCTCAAACTTAATTGGTCCAGGGGAATCGAATGGCATTTGTTCGATTCTCGCAAAGAAAATGATAGATATAGAATCAGGTAGAAGTAAAGCCATTATTGAAGTAAACAGTTTGAAAGATAGTAGAGATTTTCTAGATGTACGTGATGCGATTAAAGCGTATCATGTGTTATTACGAGATGGAATAAATGGAAAACAATATAATATCGGATCAGGAGTAAAACGATCTTTATTAAATGTACTAGAACAATATAAAGAATTAACACAGCTAAATTTTTTTATAGAGGAAACAGAGAAAAATGGGAGCGACTCAAATGAGAGTTTAGCAATAGAGGAGATAAAAAGGTTAGGTTGGATCCCAGAAATTGAATTTCATCAATCATTAAAAGATGTACTTGAGTATGCGAAGTGTAGTGACATCTCCATGCAATGAAAAACAAAAAAGGGTGTAAGAAATATATGAATGATTATGAAATAATAGATAATCAAAATACGCTATTTCTTTCAATTGTTGATACGTTGGATTGGAGAGATGAAGAAGCGCATGTATTGCGTCTTTATGAGGCAATACATAAATATCAAGCGTATGTAGAAGAAAAAAGGGTTAATCAAATAAAGTCAGCATTAGAGACGGAAACTAGATATGTGATTCAAATCTTTGCTCAATACGAGTGTAGTGAGTATGGAAATGATTTTTATGAACTCATTAAAGATCTTTTACAAGATATAGAGGTGGAGTTAAAGATTTATATAAAAAATAATAAGTTTATTTACATTTAAAAGGTAAAGAGATAGCTAGATTTTTAATAATAAAGGTGGGTATAAGTTATGAGCAAAACGATTCTTTTTACTGGGGGCGGTACAGCCGGACACGTTATGATTAATATTGTATTAATTCCTAAATTTATAGAGAAAGGCTGGAGAGTCGAGTATATTGGATCAAAAAATGGAATTGAAAAATCATTAGTGCAAAATGTTAAATACAATAGTGTTTCAACGGGCAAGCTTAGGAGATATTGGGATTGGGAAAATTTTAAAGATCCTTTTAAAATTATACGAGGTTGTTTACAAAGTTATAAATTAATTAAGAAAACAAAGCCTGACGTTATCTTTTCAGCAGGAGGATTTGTTTCAGTTCCTGTAGCTATAGGAGCATGGTTAAATCGTGTGCCTATAATTATACGTGAACCAGATAGCACATTAGGACTTGCCAATAAAATAGCATTACCTTTTGCTACAAAGCTATGCACAACATTTCCTCAGACAGGAGAAAATGTAAGTAATGAGAAGAAGGTTTATGTAGGACCAATTGTAAGGGAAGAAATTGAGAAGGGTAACGTATTACGAGGAAGAAGATATTGTGAATTTCAGCAAGATAAACCAGTATTATTAATTATGGGTGGGAGTCAAGGTGCTAAGTGGATAAATGATATGGTAAGGGAATGTTTAGATACAATACTATTAAATTTTAATATTATTCATATATGTGGTAAAGGAAAGGTAGACCCATCTATTGGCATGGAGGGGTATATGCAATTTGAATATATAGGCGACGAGTTGCCGCATATACTAAATATGGCAAGTGTTGTAGTTTCTAGAGCGGGTTCTACTGCTATTTCTGAATTGTTATTTTTGAAGAAACCGATGTTGCTTATCCCGTTAACTAACAGTTCCAGTAGGGGAGATCAAGTTTTAAATGCTGAATATTTTTCACGGCAAGGATATGCGGAAGTTATACTCCAAGACAGAGTAAGTACGAATACATTTATACATGCAGTAAATAAGTTGTATATAAATAAGGAGAAATATATTCAAAACATGAATGGGTATAAGAAAACAAATGATGAGGGGATTCATCAATTAATAGATATAATAAATGGAGTGGTGAATTAATAGAAATATAAATAGTAAAAAGGAAAGAAGGTATCTTCTTTCCTTTTTACTATATTTGTTCAAATTCATTATTATTTATTCTAATTAGTTATGTACTATGGGTGAATGCCGTTTTCTAATAGCTCAGTAAATGCATGAATATGAATAGGTTTACTGTAATAATAACCTTGAATAAACTGACATTTATTTTTTTGAAGGAAATTTACGTGCTCTTTCGTTTCTACACCTTCAGCAATGACAGACATTCCTAATGTATTTGCTAATGTGATGATCGTTTTAATAATTTCCATTCCATCATCACATGTTTCAGACATTGTAATAAATTCTCTCGGGATTTTTAACGTATCAATTGGATACAAAGGTAAGTAGGCTAGCGAAGAATAACCTGTACCAAAATCGTCGATAGAAATGTGAATCCCTAAACTTTTTAGTGTACGCAGTTTTATCAATGTTTCTCGCTCATCCATCATTGCAATTCGCTCTGTTAATTCAAGATCAAGAGAGCTTGCTGGTAAACCTGTATTTGTTAAAGTAGAAGAAATAGATTTTACAAAATCCTCTTGTTCAAATTCTTTAGCAGATAAATTTACACCTATTTTTAAATGTGAATATCCGAGTGCGTGCCAACGTTTCATTTGCTTACAAGCCTGCTCTAATGTCCATTTTCCTATTGAAATAATTTGTAGTGTTTCTTCTGCAATCGGAATAAACTCGTATGGAGAAATAATACCTAATTCAGGATGATTCCACCTAATTAAAGCTTCTGCACCGATAATTTTATTAGATTCACTATCAACTTGAGGTTGATACAAAAGGAACAATTCTTCATTTTGTAGTGCGTTTGGTAAATCTTTTTCTAATCGTAATCGTCTTTCAATTTTTTTAGCGATTACATCGTCATAAATAGATACAGAATTAAGCTCTTTTGCTTTTGCATCATACATTGCAACATTAGCGTTTTTCAGAAGTGTAGCGGTATCGATTCCGGAATGTGGATAAATAGCGATACCGATACTCAGTGATAAAGTTAATTTATGCTCATGTATGATAAATGATTTTTTCATGCATTCAAATAATTGGTTACATAATTGGAATAAGTAATCTTCGTCAGTATAGTTTTCAATTATGATTGTAAATTCATCGCCACCGATTCTTGAAAGATGAGTATGTGATGGAAGACATGATTGGAATCGCTTTGCTACTTCTTCTAATATGTAATCTCCTGACGAATGTCCAAGTGTATCGTTAATTGCTTTAAAGCGATCTAAATCTAAATATAATAATGCAAACTCGCTTTCTGTTATTTTAGCATTTTTTATAACTCTCTTTAATTTCTTATGGAAAAAGGCACGGTTCCCAATTTTCGTTACAGTGTCATGGAATGCTAAATATTTTATTTCTTCTTGCTGTTTTTTTAGTACAGTAATATCTTTCACCATAATATAGCTTCCTGAAATTTGTCCGTCTATTATAATAGGAATGATTGTAACGTATAAAAAATAAGTAAAGCCATCTTTATATTGAGAACTAAGTTGTAAGAATGCCGATTCTTGTTGTTTCACTTTTTCTAATGCCAATGCTAGCTTATGCTTATCTTCATCTAAAATGATCGAAAAACAAGTTTCGCCTAGTAACTCATCCGTTGGTGCCCCAAGTAGTACACTCCCAGCCTTATTTACATTTAAGAATGTTCCATTTAAATCAATGGTGAAAATAGGGTCAGGATGATATTCATATAATGATTTAAACTTTTGTTGTTTTTGAGAAAGAGCCTCTGATTTATGAACTAAATCAGACGTCCGTACAGTAACTTTTTCTTCTAGTTGGGCATTAAATGCCTGCAAACGTTTTGTTAAGGAATTGTTTTGCATACGTACGATAGAATGACGAATGAGTACGAAAATAAAAGTAATACAATTCCCTGTAATGAGAGTTGAAGATGATGTTTGTTCTTTTAATGTAAACCCGATTAGTATTGCAACAGCAAGATAGGGAAATACAACTAAAGCTTTTTTTCCTATTATAGGGTTTACAATGAAATAATTTTTATGGCTATTATGATCTTCTGAAATAGAGCCAGCTATTGCAATAAGTAATATAGGTATTCTATATAAAAGACGTAATAATGTTATTGTTTCTGTTGATAAGTGGTTATTTAAGTAAAAATAAATATAGTTAAAAGTTGCAGAACTTATTAATACAAAAATAAATATATAAATTTTCCGTTTGGAATTAAAAATTGTTGGACGGAAAAAGAGACTAACACCTAGCAGTAGAAATAATAAATCTGCAATTGGATATAAAAATGAAAGGAAAACATCTCCTAGTGAAAGAGCGAATATATTTAAATTTGGTTGATTAAATAAATACCATTCTAATGTAAATATGGAAGTAAGCACTATGCATATATCACAAATAAAGAACGCTTTTTCCCATTTATTGCATTCCTTTAAGATTTTATAGGAGAAAGCGATAAGACAGAAAAATAGAAAAAACATGTAAAATACATCAGAAACCGTAAAACGATGTATTGGAATTTCGAAGAAGCTATCTTGATATGTATATACTATTTTCCCTAATAAAAAACTACCAATTGCTATTGTAATACATATCCAAAACGGATTTGAACTGACTTTTTTAGAATATATAGAGTAAATTAGTGATACAAATGTAATGGCTTCAACGACAAGTGAAGCGAAGCGTACATCTGAATTTGAAAAATGAGTAGGGAACAGATAGAAAAACATAAAATAGATTGAATAGCATATTAATGTTCCGATTAATATACATAATTGTAAATTTTTATTTAATTTCAATGAAATCACCTTCTTTAATTATGCACTATGTTCGTTATATCTATACATAATAATATTATTTAAGAATTGTATCAGATTTCCTTATAAAAATCATGTTTATAAGGAAAGTGTTAAAGAGTGTAAGTATTCTTAAGGTTGAAAAATATTGCGATTGATAGTATAGACTGTATCAAGACTTTAAATAGAAATTGTATATTTAGTCATCCTTTGAATTGTAAAGTTTTTTTAGTGATTTGTAAGTGGAGATGCAAAATTGCATATAAAATAATGAGTATCTTTTTTTTGTGAGCTTTTTATTTTTGATCTGAAAATTAACATTTGTGAAAATTTCGAGAAAGGATATAAAATAAGAACGTGTATTCTTACAGAGTGGATAGTATTGCCGCTAAATAGGGAGGTTTTTTATGATATATCGAATTAAAGATGCAGAAATATACTATGAAATTGTGGGAGAGGGTAAACCGGTCATTATCATACATGGCTGCGCCCCTGACCATAGGTTAATGATGAAATGTATGGAATCAGTATTTCAGAAATATGAAGGTTATAAGCGAATATATATTGATTTACCCGGAATGGGAAAATCGAATGCTCCAAATTGGATAAATAGTTCAGATTGTATAGTAGAAGTGCTTATCACATTTATTGAGGAAATCATTTGTACTGAAAAATTTTTATTGGTAGGAGAATCATATGGAGGCTATTTAGCCAAAGGTATACTTACAAAGATGTTTGAGAGAGTTAGCGGATTATTATTAGTATGTCCTGTTGTTGTAGCGGAGCCAGAAAAAAGGATTCTTCCAGATAAACAGGTAATTGTACAAGATCAGGAATTTTTAAATACGCTCACTTCCGCAGACAGAGAGGAGTTTTGTGAGTTAGCTGTAATAGCAAATGAATATACATATAAGCGATTTAAAGAAGAAATTAAGCCTGGGTTAGATGTTGCTAATTATGAATTTATTGAAAGGTTGCAAAAGAATTACTCTCTTACTATGGATTTTCAGCATGAAAAATATGAAAATCCCGTTCTTTTACTGACTGGAAGACAAGATATATCAGTAGGTTATCAAAATATTATAGAAATTATTGAAGAATATCCAAGGGCAACATTAGCAGTGTTAGATATGGCAGGGCATAATTTACAAATTGAGCAGCCTGAATTATTTGAGAGTTTAGTAGGAGAATGGATTAGACGAACAAATTAGCACAGTTTATAAAGTATTTTAGTATTACCCCTAAGTGTTGAAATGGGATAAATGAACGTGATTTATTAACTTATCTCGCTATTTGCCGGGCAGCCCGATTAGTGAGGGCTGATTAAAGTTTCACTTTATAAAAAATTTTAAGGAGAAATTATGAGCACATATATTTATATGGTTAGACATGGTGAATCACCAAAACTAGAAGGAAATGAAAGAATGCGTGGATTAACTGAGAGGGGACATATGGATGCCCGTGGAGTAACTGACATATTAAAATCGGAGAGGATTGATACTTTTATTTCCAGTCCTTATAATCGGGCTATGCTAACGATAGAGGAGTCAGCTAATTTCCATGAAAAAGAAATAGTAGTATATGAAAATCTTAAAGAGTGTATGTTTTCAAGTGAGGATCAGGTTATATCAGACAAAGAGGTGTATCCACTTGTACAGAAGATGTTCTCTAATCCGGACTTTGCACGAACGGAAGGAGAGTCATATGCAGATTGCCAGAGAAGAGTAGTGAAAGTATTAAAAGAAATCTTAATGGATTTTCGAGGATGCAAAATTGTAATTGGTACACATGGGCTTGTCATGACATTAATGATGAACTATTTTGATAAACAATATGGTTTTGAATTTTTAATGAATACGTCAAAACCGGATATATATAAGATGGAGTTTAAAGAAGAACAATTAATGAATGTAAAGAGATTATGGAAAGCGGAATAAAATTAGTTGCATGGATTTTGTTGTAAAAGTTACTTTTATAGCAAAATCTTTTTTTTGAATAGAAAGCATCTTTATCAACTATTTTTAGAATGTTAAATCAATAAGTAATTATTCAGTATTTGTATAAATTATGGGGGAATTGGTTTAGAGAAACAATTTTAAATGTGTCAAAACTGCAAACGTTGGATTTATATTCAATAGGAGAAAAAGATGTAGAATTTTGTCTTACAGTCCCCGTTTACTTTTCATTTCATTACATATAGGCTTTGTGGTGTAAGGGGGACATCACCTTTACGCAAAATCTATAAGGAGGTCATTGTAATGAAACAGATTAAAAAGTTTGCGGGAGTTGCTTTAGCGGGGACGATTGGATTAAGTGGACTACTGTTTTTAGAACCTAGTGTAAGCGTTGCGGAAGCACAGCAAGTGAAAGTGGAAAATTTCAATACAATTGATGTAACGATGAATCTAAATGAATTGTATGTATTAAGTGGCAGAAGCATTGATATTCTTTCTGGAGATAAAGAAGCAATTCAGTTAAATAAATACACAATTAGTTTTAATAAACCTGGGAAGTATGTGATTAAAGTAAATGGCTGTATTTATGATGATGTATATACTTTTATTGTAAATGAGTAGTATATATTCTTAAATTGCGAGATAAAAACAGAAACACCCTATTTGCGATGAGAGTCGTAAATAGGGTGGATTTATTTGTATTAAGCTGTACTTTAAATATGTTCGCTAATTTTCTTTTTGCCATGTAAAGTATGTAAAAGTGTTTGAAACATCTTAAATGATTGCTGAAAGATTGGACTTTGAATAAAGGTGTACAGAAAAGTTACGATGAAAACAGGACCTCCTAGCATAAATCCAATAACTAGTACAATACATTCTACTATGATTCTAGCACGGCTAATAGAAAGTCCTGTTTTGTCTGAAATAGTAAGCATGAATCCATCACGGGGTCCAGCGCCAATCCCAGCCGCAACGTACATACCTCCCCCGATACCTGTAATGGCAATACCAGAAAATAAAATGAGTAAGTTTATCCATAAATAATTACTAGCGTCTGGAAGCATGTTTGATTGTAAGAAAAAGTCCATAATGGGACCGATAAGTAGTGCATTCAAAAATGTCCCCACATTTATATATTTTCGATCTACTAGTAAAGATATTAGAACGAGACATAACCCACATATGACACTCCACGTACCGATGGTCCATCCAAACTTTTGGTAGAGAGCCATATTTAAAACTTCCCAAGGGTGCAAGCCGAGAAATTTAACTTTGACTGCAAGAGCGTTTCCAAGGCCAAAGAAAATTAATCCTAAGAAAAAAAGAAAATAGCGAAAGAGAGTTAGCCTCATCTTTACAACCTCCCATATTTTATAATTATGTATGTTACCTGTTACAGTTTTAATGTACAAATATTATGTCTTTTTATCATTCGTTTAAAAGTGTTAACAATGTAAATGAAATATACATCTTCACAGTCAAAAAAGTTAAAATATTTCGTTTTAAGGATTATAATGGAGGGAGAAACATAAAAGGGAGTGAATGAACTTGAAACAAGAACTTATTGAAAGATTTACGAGATATGTAAAAATTGATACGCAATCAAATGAAGAAAGTCATACAGTACCAACAACACCAGGACAAATTGAGTTTGGTAAGTTATTAGTGGAAGAGCTAAAAGAAATTGGTTTAACAGAAGTAACGATGGATGATAATGGCTATGTAATGGCAACACTTCCAGCTAATACGGACAAGGATGTTCCTGTAATCGGATTTTTAGCCCATTTAGATACGGCAACAGACTTTACAGGGAAAAACGTCAAACCACAAATTCATGAAAATTTTGATGGTAATGCAATTACGTTAAATGAAGAGCTAAATGTTGTGTTAACACCAGAGCAGTTCCCAGAATTACCATCATATAAAGGACATACGATTATTACAACTGATGGTACAACACTGCTAGGAGCAGATGATAAAGCTGGTCTTACCGAAATTATGGTTGCAATGAACCATTTAATACATAATCCGCAAATTAAGCACGGGAAAATAAGAGTAGCATTTACACCGGATGAAGAAATTGGTCGTGGGCCAGCGCATTTTGATGTAGAAGCGTTTGGTGCATCATTCGCTTATACGATGGATGGAGGTCCATTAGGTGGTTTAGAGTATGAAAGTTTTAATGCTGCAGGTGCTAAGTTAACGTTTAACGGAACGAATACACATCCTGGAACAGCGAAAAATAAAATGCGCAATGCTACTAAACTTGCTATGGAGTTTAATGGGTATTTACCAGTAGAAGAGGCGCCAGAATATACAGAAGGCTATGAAGGATTCTATCATTTACTTTCTTTAAATGGTGATGTTGAGCAAAGTAAAGCGTATTATATTATTCGAGACTTTGATCGTGAAAATTTTGAGGCACGTAAAAATAACGTTAAAAATATTGTGAAGACTATGCAAGAAAAATATGGCGAAGATGCAGTCGTTTTAGAAATGAATGATCAATACTATAACATGCTTGAAAAAATTGAACCGGTAAGAGAAATTGTTGATATTGCATATGAAGCAATGAAAAGTTTAGACATTGAACCAAATATTCATCCGATTCGCGGAGGCACAGATGGATCACAATTATCATATATGGGATTACCGACGCCGAATATTTTCACTGGTGGTGAAAACTATCACGGTAAATTTGAGTATGTTTCGGTAGATACTATGGAAAAAGCCGTTCAAGTTATTGTGGAAATTGCAAGACGTTTTGAGGAGCAAGCTTAAAAAAGAACCAAGTAGTACGAATGTGCTACTTGGTTCTTTTAATATAGTACTCGCCACAAATAAAAAGTCGCATAAGACTCCCAATTAGCCCAGTTTGCCGCGAAATCTTTTATTTCATTTTTTGTCGGTTTATTTTCGGAACCTGTTATAAATTTAATTGCATTATGCAGACCAACATCATCAATTGGAAAAGCCGAAGGAAATCTTAAACAACGCATTAAAACATAGTTGGCAGTCCATGGTCCTATACCATGGATAGCAGTTAATTGTTTCTCAGCAACCTTTACATCTTGTGTTTGCAGTAAATCCTCTTTTGATAATTTTCTCTCTGTAATAAGCTTCGCAATACCGATTAAATATTCACATTTTCTAGTCGTCATTTTTAATTGTTGAAGATTTTCTACATGTAGATTTGCAATTGTTTCAGGTGATGGGAATATCCAATGTTTTCTACCGTCCCATTCTACATAACTTCCAAATTGCTCAACTAATCTCCTTTTTAGCGTATAAGCATATGTTAGGTTAATTTGTTGACCGATAATTCCCCAGGAAAGTGCCTCAAATAAGTCTGGAATGCCTAAAGTACGAAGGCCATAATATTGTTCAATTGGTCCTTGAAGGAGTAAATCATGTTCAGCTAATGTATAAAATGGGGCTAAATCAGTAGTTAAATCAAACCATTCTTTTACATAGTTAACTACAGCTTCACGTATCGATTTTTCAGATGTATATGGTTCTTCTAAACAACGTATTTGAATATTTCCATCTGTATTTACACTAATTTCAACTAAAGGATTTACATCTTGAACAGGGATAACTTTATAAATTTTGTTGTCTTCAATATGGAACATACATTCATTGTTCGAACGTGATAGATAGCGTAAATTTTCTTGAAAACAAAATTCTTTCGGAACTGCTACAGATAATGCGCTATTATATTCTGCTGTCATATGAATTCCACCTGCACCTTTTCTAATGTAAGCAATTTTTTCTTCATTTCTAATCCACCCCTAAATCCGGTTAGTTTCCCATTCCTCCCAATAACGCGGTGACAAGGAATTGTAATAAGAAGAGGGTTAGCAGCAATAGCAGAAGCAACGGCGCGCACAGCTTTAGGTTTTTGAATTCTTTCAGCAATTTCTGTATAAGAATATGTCTTTCCATAAGGAATTTCACGTACCGCATTCCAAACAGATAATTGAAAATTAGTTCCATAAGCATCGATAGGAAATGTGAAAGTTTCTCGCTTGTTTTCTAAATGCTCGATAACTTCTTTCGCATATATTAGCAAGTAATCTGGACTATGGATCAATATATGTTGGGGCAGTTTTTTTCTAGCCCATATATTTAATTCTTCAAAGTTTTCTTCTTGTGATCCAATGAAGCATAGTCCATTTTCAGTTGCAGCAATATGAAATCGCCAATTTTCATGTGTAAGTAGCGTCCAATATATATAATTATTTTTGTAGGAATTCATTATCGTATCCCTCTTTCATTTCGTTCTTTTTTCGATATTCAGTAGGAGTAAATCCGGTTTTCTTTTTAAATAAAGTTGCGAAATACTCTGGGTTTTCTATCCCGACAGCAGTACTAATTTCTTTAATAGATTGATTTGTGTGTAAAAGGTATTCGGTTGCTTTAAGAACCCTCAATTGTTGTATATATTCTATAGGAGTTAGCCCTATTATTCTTTTGAAAGTACGCTGTAAATGAAAAGGGCTACCGTGACACATTTCCGCAAGCATGTCGAGAGTTAAGGATTCGTCATAATGCTTTTCGATATAGTCTTTAATTTGTTCTACCCACTCTTCATTAGGTAAAGTGATCCCGTTTGGCTTACAACGTTTGCACGGGCGAAAGTTTTCACTTAATGCTTGCTCTGCATGATGAAAAATTCGTACATTGTTTCTATTCGGTATTCTTGATTTGCATGATGGTCTGCAAAAGATTCCAGTTGATTTCACAGCATAAAAGAATTTGCTATCATAGGAAGAATCATTATGAATAATTGCTTGCCAAAACTCATTTGTTAATGTAACTCCTTCCTTGTGCATAGAACATCACCTCTGAAATTAGTATAACCTGAATAAAGTGCGTATGTATGTATTCATAAATGTAAGAGCAAGATTACAAAGGTGAAAATATGATTGTTTTCTATTTTGTGATAGCATGAAATTTGGAAATAAACATCAAGAGGAGGACTATAAATGAAGTTAATTTCATGGAATGTAAATGGTTTGCGAGCTGTTATCGCAAAAGATGGATTTTTGGAATATCTTGAGGAATCAAGTGCTGACATATTTTGTCTACAAGAGATTAAATTACAAGAAGGGCAAATTGATTTAAATCTAGAGGGATATTATACATACTGGAATTATGCTGTGAAAAAAGGATATTCAGGAACGGCTATTTTTTCAAAAAAAGAACCGCTTTCAGTTACATATGGTTTAGGCATTGAAGAGCATGATCAAGAAGGACGACTTATTACTTTAGAATTCGAAGATTTTTACATGATAACGTTATATACACCAAATTCAAAACGTGGATTAGAACGATTAGATTACAGAATGAAATGGGAAGATGATTTCAGGTCCTATATCAAACGATTAGATGAGAAAAAACCAGTTATTTTTTGTGGAGATTTAAATGTTGCTCATAAAGAAATCGATTTGAAAAATCCAAAAAGTAATCGTAAAAACCCTGGATTCTCTGATGAGGAACGAGAGAAATTTTCATGTATTTTAGAAGAAGGGTTTGTTGATACATATCGTTACCTTTATCCTGATCAAGAAGGTGCATACTCGTGGTGGTCGTATCGTATGGGCGCGAGAGCGAAAAATATCGGATGGCGTTTAGATTATTTTGTTGTTTCGGAAAGAATGAAAGACCAAATAACAGAAGCGAAAATTAATAGTGAAGTAATGGGATCTGACCATTGTCCAGTTGAATTACATATAAATTTCTAAAAAAAGAAGTATCCATCTAACATTAGGCGGATACTTCTTTTTTAATTCAGTTTGTTAAAATTTTTCAAATCTTTCTTGAAATAATTGCATATTAAATATATACTTAGTAACGATAATCATTATCAATGAAAAATATTATCAATGGATGAGGTATAAAAGAATTATAGCTTAGGGGAAGTGAACGAGAATGAGTTCTGGATAGAATTATTAATCTAATGAAATATATATGTAAGACAAGTTTCATATAGTTAAGTTTTATTGAGAATATAGTTTGGAAAATTCGAGAGGAGATATATAAAGATGAATAAAAAGTTATTTACATTAGGGATGGTTACAGTTTTAAGTGTAGGTTTAGCGGCATGTAATAGTGCGGATAAAACTTCAGGCGAGCAAAAACAACAGACAAAAGCTACGGAAACGAAAAAAGATGAAAAACGAAAAATTACATATTTAGGTAAAGAATATACAGTGCCAGCAAAAGTAGATAAAATTGCGACAGCTAGTTTAGAGTCAATGGAAGATGCGGCAGTACTTGGAATTAAACCAGTTGGTGCCATTACTGTTGGTGGTAAATTACCGAAGTATCTTGAGAAAGATTTAGAAGGTGCGAAATCTGTTGGTGAGAAAATGGAACCAAATTTCGAAACATTACTTCAATTAAAACCAGACGTTATTACATCAAGTACGAAATTCCCAGCAGAAACAGCTGAAAAGTTTACGAAAGTAGCTCCTACATTCCCGGTATCACACGTTTCAACAAATTGGGAAGATAACTTAAAGTTAATGGGAGAATTAACTGGTAAAAAAGATAAAGCAGAAAAAATTATTAAAGACTACAATTCGGACGCTGAAAAAGCAAAAGCAAAACTAGGAGATAAGTTAAAAGATAAAAAAGTACTTGTCATTAGACTAAGAGCAAATGACTTATTCCTATACCCAGAAGGAGTATACTTTAACCCTGTAATTTATAAAGATCTTGGACTAACTGCTCCAGAACAACTTAAAACGGTAAAAGCACAAGAAAAAATTTCTTTAGAAAAATTAGCTGAAGTTAATCCTGATTATATCTTCTTACAATACGAGGCAAGTGAAAATAATAAACCGAAAGTGTTAGAAGACATTGAAAATAATCCAATTTGGCAAAGTATGAACGCTGCGAAAGAAAAGAAAGTATTTGTAAATGTTGTAGACCCAATGGCACAAGGTGGTACAGCTTGGAGTAAAACAGCATTCTTAAAAGAAGCCGTGAAAAATTTATCTAAATAATACAATAAGTAAGGTGCGTTGAATGATATGCAGAAAACAAATGCAGTACCAGTAACTATATTATGTATAGCACCCATACTCATCTTATTTACAATTATACTTTCGATTTTGTATGGGGCAAAAAGTATTGACGCTGAAACAGTGTGGAACGCATTATTTCATTTTGATTCAAGCGATGTAAACCATAATATTATTATTACTTCACGTTTACCAAGGGTAGTTGCAGCTCTTTTAGTCGGAGCATTTCTAGCCATATCAGGAGCACTTATGCAGGGGATGACAAGAAACTATCTTGCATCCCCTTCTATTATGGGTGTGACGGATGGCGCTGCCTTTGTTATTACACTTAGCATGATTTTTCTTCCGGGAATGTCATCAATTGGTATGGTTTTATGTTCAATGATTGGTTCTGCACTAGGCGCCGGTATCGTGTTTGGTTTTGGTTCGCTCCTTCAAAATGGCTTATCACCAGTTAGGTTAGCGATTATAGGAACAGTTATTGGAACATTTTTAAGTAGTGTATCGGCTGCAATGGCTTCGTATTTCCAAATTTCTCAAAATGTTAGTTTTTGGTTTAATGCAAAGTTAGATCAAGTAGATCCTAATATCATTAAAATCACGATACCGTTTGGGATAATTGGAATAATTTTAGCACTGTTAATATCAAAATCTATTACCATTCTTTCATTAGGCGAAGAGGTTTCTATTAATTTAGGGCAACGTACAAAACTAGTTAAAGCGATGGCAATTTTATCGGTAATTTTCTTAACAGGAACAGCAGTTGCTTTAGTGGGGAAAGTTGGTTTTGTAGGTTTAATTATTCCGCACATTACCCGCTTTATAATTGGGGTAGATTATAAGTGGATTTTGCCATGTGCAGGTGTTATTGGTGGCGTTTTCTTAGCGTTATGTGACGTTTTGAGTAGATTTGTAAACTATCCATTTGAAACACCTATTGGAGTCGTTACCTCCTTAATTGGAATTCCTTTCTTCCTCTATTTAATCCGTACTAGAGGAGGAGAGAGACATGCTTAAAAGTTCAAGTCAACGTTTCGGAATGACGATGGGGATTATTATATTTTTAATACTATGTGCTATTTATATTAGTTTAACAAATGGTACGTTCGACATTACTATTACAGATGTATTTAAAACACTGTTTAGAATTGATCCAGTATCAGAACATGATTTAGTTATTTTTGAGTTTCGTCTTCCGCGTATCGTAATTGCTGGATTAGTAGGATTAGGTCTTGGTGTTGCGGGTGCTGTTATTCAAGGGATTACGAGAAATGGATTGGCGGACCCAGGTATTTTAGGAGTAAATGCCGGAGCAGGAACAGCGATCGTCATTTTTATGTTTTTCTTTCAAGGGCAATTAAAAAGCACAGACTGGGTTTCTATTATGATGATGCCAATGTTTGGTTTAGTAGGCGGATTAGGTGCAGCTATCATCATTTATCTGTTTTCTTGGAAAAACGGTAAATTAGATTCGCAGCGACTTTTATTAACAGGAATTGCAATTGGATCAGGATTTGGAGCCTTTTCTATGTATTTATCACTCAAAATGAAGTCAACTGATTTTGAAATGGCCGCAGTGTGGGTGTCTGGAAGCATATATAGTGCGAACTGGAAGTATATTGTGGCTATGTTACCATGGCTTATTATCTTAATTCCGCTTATACAAAAGAAAGCTTATTTATTAGATTTATTTCAATTGGAAGAAACTAGTATTACAAGTTTAGGTGTTTCAGTAGAAAGAGAGAAATCGATTTTACTATTAAGTAGTATCGGGCTTGTGAGCGCATGTGTTGCTGTTTCAGGGAGTATCGGTTTTATTGGCTTAATGGCACCGCATATTGCGAAAAGGCTTGTCGGTATTCAACATAAGTATATAATTCCTACGTGCGGCGTAATCGGAATGTTTCTTGTAATTGCTTCAGACTTTATTGCGAAAACAGTTTTCACACCTGTAGAGCTACCAGTTGGAATCGTTATTTCTATTGTCGGTGTACCATATTTCTTATATTTACTTTATAAGGCGAAAGCGTAAGAGGAGGAATAAAAGTGAGTATTTTAAGTGCAAAAAATTTAGAAACAAGTTATGAAAAGCTTACAGTGTTTCGCGATTTAAATGTGGAAATACAAGAAGGAAAAGTAACGACAATTATAGGTCCAAACGGTTGCGGTAAATCGACATTGTTAAAAACAATGGGAAGAATTTTAAAACAAAAAAGCGGAAAAGTATATTTACAAGGGCAAGATTTACATACAATTCCAACGAAAGAAATTGCGAAGCAGTTAGCTTTACTCCCGCAAACTCCAATTGCACCAGGTGAACTTAAAGTGGAAGAATTAATTTCTTATGGACGCTATCCACATCGAAATAACGTAAATAAGTTAACGACAAAAGATAAAGAAATGATTGATTGGGCATTAGATATAACGAAAACTTCTGAATTTCGAACGAGACAAATTGCAAATTTATCAGGTGGCCAAAGACAAAAGGTATGGCTAGCGATGGCATTAGCACAAGAAACAGAAGTGTTGCTATTAGATGAGCCAACTACATACCTTGATATGTCTCATCAATTAGATGTATTACAAATTGTGGAGAAGTTAAATAAAGAACATAATTGTACGGTTGTTATGGTATTACATGATATTAACCATGCATCAAGGTTTTCAGATGAAATTATTGCAATGAAGGAAGGAGAAATTGTTACAACTGGTAGCCCAGAAGAAATCATTACAAATGAAGTGTTAAAAGAAGTATTTCATATTGATGCACGTGTCATGATTGATCCGTATAACGGGGCTCCTGTTTGTTTCGGTTATGATAGCGTTGTATCTCAAGAAGAAAAAATCGAAATATATGTAACAAGTTAAAAAGGGGGGGATAGGGTGAATACTACAGTTGAAAAACAGCAGATTATAACATCTAATACAGAGCAGTGGAAAATGTATTCAAAATTAGAAGGTAAGGAATATCAAATTCATATTTCAAAGCCGAGGCAACCAGCACCGGATTCAGGATATCCTGTCATTTACGTATTAGATGGCAATGCCTTTTTTCAAACATTTCATGAAGCAGTTAAAATACAATCAGTAAGAGCGGAAAAAACCGGTGTTTCACCAGCTATTATAGTAGGAGTGGGTTATCCAATTGAAGGCGCATTTTCAGGGGAAGAAAGGTGCTATGATTTTACGCCTAGCGTAATTTCAAAAGATGCCCCTTTAAAACCAGACGGTAAACCGTGGCCTAAAACAGGAGGAGCACATAATTTCTTTACTTTTATTGAAGAAGAACTGAAACCACAAATTGAAAAGAATTTTGAGATTGATAAAGGTAAGCAAACTTTATTTGGGCATTCTTTAGGTGGCCTATTCGCTTTGCATATACTATTTACAAACTTGAATGCTTTTCAAAATTATTTTATTAGTAGTCCATCTATATGGTGGAATAATAAATCCGTTCTTGAAAAAGAAGAGAACCTTATAATTGAATTAAACAATGCTAAGTTTGAAACAGGAGTGTTCCTTACAGTTGGATCACTTGAACGAGAGCATATGGTTGTAGGTGCAAATGAATTATCAGAGCGCCTTCTCCAAGTAAACCACGATAAACTTAAATTTAAGTTTTATGAAGCTGAAGGGGAGAATCATGCATCTGTTGTGCCGACGTCTTTAAGTAAAGGATTGAGGTTTATTAGTTACGTATAGGAAAAAAGGTTATGGATAAAACATTCCATAACCTTTTTTAATATGTAGAATTGTCCTTTTCGAAAGTTTTGTTTCAACTTTTCGTCTAAAGAGACAAAAAGTTGTCACAAATCGGTCACAATTAGCATAAACATAAAATAGACGAAATGAACTTATTTCCAAAAAGGCTTGGTTTATTTCAATCATGATTCGTAGAGTTGAAAAAGCATGGATTAAAAGTTCACTATATTCCCAAGGAGGTAGATCGTATGAAAACTATTCTTGCTATCGCTGGACTTATTTGGGTTTTATCGCATGGCATTCCAATTTATGAAGGAGAACAAATTCGCAGTGCTCTAAATAAAAATTTTAATGAATATCATATCATTGATCGGCAAGATAATGTTGTGACAGTTCGAGTAAATGACTGTTTTCATACGGTAACCGTTGAAGGAACTTCAGTAGTGAATGATACAAAAGTATGTGATCAGCAATAATTATATATGGAAAGAAAAATTCTCGGATTAAATATCTGAAAATTTAAATTTAAACATTATAGACGAAGAATAAGCGGGGGCGGGTAATCCCCGCTTATTCTTGTTTCACTTTATTGAATTTTGATGAGAGATATAATGATTTTTTGACAAAAAGGAAAGGGTATACTGAAAATTGAGATTAAGAAGCTAATGAGTTGTTAAGAATAATCATAAAGTGTAAATATACTCTTATGGGGTATCATGCGTAGATATTTAATGCTATAATTGGTATACTCATAAAAAACAATTGTTTTATTGGATGAAGAGAAACTTTAAGAAGGTGATAATATGGATCATAAAGAGCATGAAGCAGTAACACATAGATCAGAAAAAGAAAAAGAACAGATTATAAATAGATTAAAGAGAATTGAAGGACAGGTCCGCGGTATTCAAAACATGATTGAAAATGATCGTTATTGCGTAGATATTTTAGTGCAAATTTCAGCGATTAATGCAGCGATGAAAAAAGTAGGAATGGGCGTTCTCAAAAATCATACGAGTCATTGTGTTTCAGGAGCTATTAAAAATGGAAATGGTGACGAAGCAATTGAAGAATTAATGACAGTATTTGAACGTTTTTCAAAAGCGTAAAAACAAGCTAGTATTTAACTGGCTTGTTTTTTTGTTTACCCTCATATTGGATTTGGGTGTATTGTAGTGAAAAAGTGTGTGTAAAATAAACTTTTAGAAAATAATTGAAAAATCATGATACAAAACCATTGATTACCTTAGGGGGGTATGGTAAAATATAATTGTGATTAACAAACAATTAATAAACAAGAGGAGGATTTTAAATGGAACAGTTAACATTACAAGTTGAAGGTATGTCTTGTGGACATTGTGTAAATGCTATCGAAAGCAGTGTGAAAGAGCTAAACGGTGTTGAACAAGTGAAGGTTCAATTAGCAGAAGGAACTGTTGAAGTTACTATCGACTCGTCTGCTGTAACATTAAAAGATATCGTTGCTGTAATCGAAGATCAAGGATACGATGTTCAATAATTATTTTTAGATATGGAAATAAATCGTACTTTAAATGAAGTACGATTTATTTTGCTAATAATTATACCTCATAAGGGTATATAGAGGTGAGAGACATGAATGAAAAAAAAGAGGCCAATCTTCAAATATCAGGAATGACATGTGCGGCATGTGCAAATAGAATTGAAAAAGGTCTAAAAAAAGTAGAAGGTGTTCATGAGGCAAATGTAAATTTTGCGCTTGAAAAAACAAAAATAATGTACGATCCAACTAAAACAAATCCGCAACAATTTAAAGAAAAAGTTGAATCATTAGGATATGGAATTGTAAGTGATAAAGCTGAATTTACTGTTTCAGGAATGACATGTGCAGCATGTGCAAATAGAGTTGAAAAGCGTTTAAATAAGTTAGATGGTGTGAACAAGGCGACAGTAAATTTTGCTTTAGAATCAGCCACAGTAGACTTTAATCCTGATGAAGTTAATGTAAATGAAATGAAGAGCGCGATTACGAAGCTAGGATATAAATTAGAAGTGAAACCAGATGATCAAGATGCATCAACTGATCATCGATTACAAGAAATTGAAAGACAAAAGAAGAAGTTTATTATTTCGTTTATTTTATCTTTCCCATTATTGTGGGCAATGGTTAGTCATTTCTCATTTACGTCATTTATTTATTTACCGGATATGTTAATGAACCCTTGGGTGCAACTAGCACTTGCAACTCCTGTTCAATTTATCATTGGTGGACAGTTTTATGTTGGGGCTTATAAAGCGTTACGCAATAAAAGTGCTAATATGGATGTTCTCGTGGCGCTTGGAACGTCGGCCGCGTACTTCTATAGTGTATATTTAAGTATTCAATCTATTGGTTCTTCGGAACATATGACAGATTTATATTTTGAAACGAGTGCGGTACTTATTACATTAATTATTTTAGGTAAACTATTTGAAGCGAAAGCAAAAGGGCGCTCATCAGAAGCAATTAAAAAATTGATGGGTTTACAAGCGAAGACAGCTACAGTTGTGCGAGATGGAACAGAAATAAAAATTTTGATTGAAGAAGTAGTAGCTGGTGATATCGTCTATGTAAAGCCTGGTGAAAAAATACCAGTAGATGGTGAGATTGTAGAAGGAAAATCAGCGATTGATGAATCGATGTTAACGGGTGAAAGTATTCCTGTTGATAAGTCAATTGGGGATGTAGTAATAGGTTCGACAATAAATAAAAATGGTTTTTTAAAAGTGAAAGCAACTAAAGTAGGCAGAGATACTGCATTAGCTCAAATCATTAAAGTAGTAGAAGAGGCACAAGGTTCAAAAGCTCCTATTCAAAGGGTAGCGGATCAAATTTCAGGTATTTTTGTACCGGTTGTAGTTGTGATTGCGATTATCACATTTGCAGTATGGATGATATTTGTTACACCTGGTGATTTTGGCGGAGCACTTGAGAAAATGATAGCAGTACTTGTTATCGCTTGTCCATGTGCATTAGGTCTTGCAACGCCTACATCTATTATGGCAGGATCAGGAAGATCGGCTGAGTATGGTATTTTATTTAAAGGTGGAGAGCATTTAGAAGCAACGCACCGATTAGATACAGTTATTCTAGATAAAACAGGTACTGTGACAAACGGAAAGCCTGTGTTAACAGATATAATTGTAGCAGATGGATTCCATGAAGAAGAAATACTACGTTTAGTAGGTGCGGCAGAAAAAAATTCTGAACACCCACTTGCAGAAGCGATTGTGGAAGGAATTAAAGAAAAGAAAATTGATATTCCAAGTTCAGAGACGTTTGAAGCGATTCCTGGATTCGGTATCGAATCAGTCGTAGAAGGAAAACAATTATTAATTGGCACACGTCGATTAATGAAGAAATTCAATATTGATATTGAAGAAGTTTCAAAATCAATGGAAGAGCTAGAACAAGAAGGAAAAACAGCAATGCTTATTGCAATCGATAAAGAATATGCTGGTATAGTTGCCGTTGCAGATACTGTGAAAGATACTTCAAAAGCAGCTATCGCAAGACTGAAAAAAATGGGTCTAGACGTTGTGATGATTACAGGAGATAATACACAAACTGCTCAGGCGATTGCAAAGCAAGTTGGTATTGATCACGTAATTGCAGAAGTATTGCCAGAAGGAAAAGCAGAAGAAGTGAAAAAACTGCAAGCAAATGGTAAGAAAGTAGCGATGGTTGGAGATGGGATAAATGATGCTCCTGCTCTTGCTACAGCGAACATTGGTATGGCAATTGGAACGGGAACGGATGTAGCGATGGAAGCAGCGGATATAACGTTAATCCGCGGTGATTTAAATAGTATTGCTGATGCGATCTTTATGAGTAAAATGACGATAAGAAATATTAAACAAAATTTATTCTGGGCATTAGCTTATAACGCGTTAGGAATTCCAATTGCGGCATTAGGCTTCTTAGCCCCTTGGGTTGCTGGAGCAGCGATGGCATTTAGTTCTGTATCCGTTGTATTAAATGCATTACGATTACAAAGAGTTAAATTAAAATCTTAAAAAGTTACATTAAGTAATTGAATAGAATTAAAGAACAATACTTTGAATAAGTATTGTTTTTTTGTTCGTATAGAAATTAAAACGATATAATAAAGAAGAATTATTGAATCGTATGTAGTAGAAAAGTTAAGAGGTAGTTTGGTAAGGAGACTTATATATGTTAAAAGATATTATAATTAGAACATTTCAGAAAGAAGATTTAAATCAAGTATTACAATTGTTCTATGAAACAGTTCATACGGTTAATGCAAAAGATTATAATGAGTTACAGCTACAGGCATGGGCACCAGATCGACTAGATAGAGAAAGCTGGTTAAAGTCTTTAGAAAAGAATATTAGTTATGTAGCGGATCATAATGGTGTGATAGTCGGATTTGGAGATTATAATGAGGATCATTACGTAGATCGTTTATTTACACATAAATATTATCAAGGGAAAAGGATAGCCTCATCCATATTACAGAAGTTAGAAAAAGAAGCAGTGAACCTAGGGCATAGGGAAATCTATACAGAAGCGAGTATTACAGCAAAACCTTTCTTTGAAAGTAAAGGTTTTATTTGCATAAAGGAACAAAAGAAACAGCATAATGGTCAGATTTTTATTAATTATGTTATGAAAAAAATATCCTTCTCATAAATGAGAAGGATATTTTTCATTATTTTACAGCTTCTTTTAGTTCTTTACCAGCTTTGAAAGCAGGTACTTTAGAAGCTGCGATTTGCATTTCTTCACCAGTTTGTGGGTTACGGCCTGTACGAGCAGCTCTTTCACGAACTTCGAATGTACCGAATCCGATAAGTTGTACTTTTTCACCAGCAGCTAAAGTGTTAGTGATTGATTCTACTACAGTTTGTACAACTACAGTAGCTTCTTTTTGAGAAATCTCAGCATTTTGTGCTACGTTTTTAATTAATTCTGTTTTGTTCATGTTTTTCACCTCATATGTAAATAATGCTATTTAAGTTGTTATTATAACGTATAAAACATTCGAGAACAAGTGTACGTACATATATTCGCAAAAAAAATGAAATTTGTAATATTTTTTAGGACATTTTATAGACATTCCATTTAAGCGGACAGAGATTTGTTCTTCATTTCAGTCTTCTCTTGATGAGAAGGTAGTTTCTTATTATAAGATATGAAGTAAGGTAGTGCTACAAATAACATACCTCCTACTAAATTTCCGAAGAAAACAAAAATGAAGTTTGGAAAATATTCGATCCAAGTTAAATGACCGGCAAAAATTGCAGCTGGGATGACAAACATATTGGCTACAACGTGTTGAAATCCAATTGCAACAAAAGTCATAACTGGGAACCAAATACCGATAATCTTTCCGATAAATTCTTTACTTCCCATACTGAGCCAAACAGCTAAACAAACGAGCCAATTACATCCGATTGCAGAAATAAATGCTTGCAATGGTGTATCTTGTAGTTTCGCTTGAGCGATAGAAATAGTTTTCGCTAAAAAAGCTCCTTCAGTTAAGCCGACGATATGACCGAAAAAATAGGCTACGAATACAGCTCCTATGAAATTGCTAAATGTAACAATAACTAAATTTCGTATGAAATAAAATAAAGTAATTTTCTTTTGGAGCCAGGCCATAGAAACTGTCATCATGTTACCAGTTACTAGTTCACCGCCTGCAAGAATAACGAGAATAAGACCAACAGGGAATACAGCAGCGCCTAGAAAACTAGAAAATGATCCCCAATATTTTGGCATTGTCCCAATAACATGAATATCGAGTAAATACCCTAATGCGATAAAAGCACCACCAAAAAAACCAAGAATTAGCATAGGGAGCAATGATAAATGAGCTTTTTTCCTTCCTGAATTCGCAGCAAGTTCCGTAATTTCTTCTGGTGTAAATACAGACATGAATAATCCCTCCGTAATAAAATGATGGAATGAATAGAAAAAATTCAAAAATCTATGTATTATAAAAATATGTTATGACTTCTGTATAAAATTGTCAAAGTGAATAGAGAGGGAATTAAAAATTGATAACATTGTTCATGTTGTCACATGAATGTAACAATAAGGATTTAAAGTGTTTGTAGAGGTGAAAACATGAATACGAATCATGTAAAAAAAGAACGAAAAAAATCAATCATAAAGATATTTATTATTAGTTTTATAAGTATATTAATGATACCAGTAAGTTTGTATTATTATGCGACAGAAATAGAACGAAAACTAGTAACAGTTACGTGGAATGAAATAGAAGCTTCTACAATTCCTAAAGAGTTTAATAATAAAAAAATATTGCAGTTTTCAGATGTACATTTAGGGCCAGAGTTTACATTGAAGCAACTTGAACATTTGGTGGAGAAGATGAATGAAATACATCCAGATATCGTAGTTTTTACTGGAGATTTAATAGATAAATTTGGGTCTTATAGTGCGGAAAGAGAAGAAGCAAAGGCTATTTTGCAGAAAATTTACGCGCCCTTAGGGAAATATGCTGTGTTTGGGAATCATGATAGGGGCGGGGGCGGTAGTTTATTTTACAAAAAATATATGGAGGAAGCTGGTTTTTCTGTATTAGTAAATGAAGTGCAGAAAATTAAAGTGGAAAACGGCAAATATATTACAATATCAGGTTTAGATGATTTTCTATTAGGGAAGCCACAAATAGATTCAACTTTAAAAAACTTGAAACAAAATGATTTCAACATGTTATTAGTACATGAGCCGGATGTTGTAACCAAAATAAATCGTTACCCAATGGATTTTCAACTGTCAGGACATAGTCACGGAGGACAAGTCCAAATTCCTTTTGTAGGTCCATTAATTACTACCAAACTAGCTGAGAATTATGTTGAAGGTATGTATGAAGTAGAGGGGAAGAGTAAGCTGTTATATTTATATGTAAATCGTGGCATTGGGACTACTAGGATGCCTGTTAGATTTTGGAGTGTACCTGAACTTTCAGTTTTTGTGTTGAAGCAAAATAGTAACTAGAATATTTAACAATATGATTCCAAGGAACGTGCGATGTAGGTCGATGGAAAACAGTTTCTTAAAACTTTAGATGTGACAAAGTAATTTTCATAAATAAAAAACAACAATAGGTTATAGGACCTATTGTTGTTTTTTATTATTTTTGCAAGGGAAGAGTATCAAAATATGTTCTATAATTATTAGAGAATTCAAAGTTGTTTTTTGCATCCCAATTAATAGACCAAGACATTAGGCCGCGGAATGCAGGATAGCCACTCTGGTTAGAAAGTTTATACTTTCCTCCGAACGGAACTCCTTTAATGATATAATTTAAAGCTTTTTTCATTTCAGTTGGCGAAATGTATCCACCACTTGGAGCTGCCGCTGGTGCTGCTGGAAGCCCAATCATAACTTGATCTGAGCGAAGAGCTGGGAAAATGTTATTTGGATTACCACCTACAGGAAAACCATGTAAGAGCATATCTGCCATAGCGACTTCGTAGTCTGCAGTACCTTGATTGTAGTTATTACCGTCCATTCCAACCCCGCTGCCAGCGTTGTAGTGTTGAACGTGAATGTATGTTAGTTTATCTTTCACTCCGTAAATAATTGGTAAATATGCACCCCAGATACTTCCGTATGCGCTATAACCGCCTTGAACATAAGCTGTTTCAGGAGCCATGCTTAATAGAAAATCTGGACCATAATGATCTGAGATTGTTCGAATAGCTGATATAAGATTTACGATTTGGGGAGTAGTTGGATTTTTGAAATTAATGTCATTTCCGTTTAAGTAAATACCTGATTCAAGGTCAATATCTATTCCATCAAAACCGTATTTATCGATTAGAGATTGTATGGAATTAATAAAACGTTGCTTAGCGGCATTGTCAGGAAGTAAAACGACTCCATTTTGTCCTCCTATTGAAAGAACTACTTTCTTTCCTTTACTTTTTAAATAAGAAATATCTGATTTGAAGTCTGCATCTGTACCATACACAGGAGAAAATTCAACAGTGGAACGATCACCACCAGTTTCACCAAAAGATACATTGATTACATCCCATTTTGGTGAAACGTCTTTTAATTTAATAATGCCAGTACCGTTATCAAAGTTATGCCAGTATCCAACGAGTAATTTTGAACCTAAATTGTTTGCTGCTTGTGTTTGGAAAGGGGATAGCGGTAGTAGTAAGAACAGTACGAAAATACAACAAAAAAATTTGAACTTGTTTAACATATCAACACTCCTATACAAAAAGTTGTCTAGATGTATAATCTTGTTTATTTAATAATATCTGAAAATTCTTTCTTTTGTAAGAGGACTATAATTTTCTCAACAATTGTGTGTGGGAAAGTATTAAATCTAATGAAATAATTTTTGAAGGAGATTGAATTGCAATTGTTAAATTCAGAATATTTTGATATATTTTAACGTATAGAACAAAATCTTTCGCACAGTACTCTTACATAAATTTCAAAATTTAGTTTGGAAGGGGATGTACAAGAGTTGGATAAAAATCTAAAGAAAGATCTCAAAATACGCCACATTACAATGATCTCAATTGGCGGCGTAATAGGGGCTGGTTTGTTTGTTGGAAGTGGTGCCGTTGTACATTCGGCAGGACCTGGTTCTATCGTTTCATATGCATTAGCAGGACTTCTAGTCATTTTCGTCATGAGAATGCTAGGAGAAATGGCAACTGTAAATCCGACAAGTGGTTCATTTGCAACGTATGCAAGAGAAGCAATTGGTCCATGGGCGGGTTATACAATAGGCTGGTTATACTGGTTTTTCTGGGTAATTGTTATTGCAATAGAAGCCACAGCAGGTGCTGGTATTATCCAATATTGGATTCCACAAATACCGCTATGGTTATTAAGTTTAATATTAACAATTTTATTAACGCTGACGAACGTTTTTTCGGTGAAATCATTTGGAGAGTTTGAATATTGGTTTTCTTTTATTAAAGTAATAAGTATTGTTTTGTTCCTTTGTCTAGGTCTTGCTGTTATTTTAGGATTTGTTCCAGGAACAGAAGCACCCGGCACTTCGAATTTAATTGGACAAGGTGGGTTTATGCCAAACGGTATAAGTTCGGTCTTGCTTGGAATTACTGTTGTTATATTTTCATTTATGGGATCAGAGATTGTAGCAGTAGCGGCTGGTGAATCTGCAGAACCTGTAAAAGCAGTAAAAACAGCAACAAACAGTGTGATTTGGCGTATTCTTGTATTTTTTATTGGGTCTATAGCGGTAGTTGTTACGCTACTGCCATGGAATTCAGCTAACATATTAAAAAGTCCATTTGTAGCTGTACTTGAACATATAGGAATACCAGCGGCAGCACAAATTATGAATTTTATCGTTTTAACAGCTGTACTTTCTTGCTTAAATTCAGGCTTATATACAAATTCAAGAATGCTTTTTTCAATGGCAGAAAGAGGAGATGCGCCAAAGTCATTTTTAAAATTGAACAGTAGTGGTGTTCCTGTTCGAGCGGTTTTATTTGGAACGGTCTTCGCTTATATTGGAGTTGTTTTTAGTTACATTTCTCCAGATAAAGTCTTTTTGTTTTTAGTGAATGCATCTGGCGGGATTGCGTTACTAGTTTATCTCGTTATTGCAGTTTCGCATTTAAAGATGCGTAAAAAAATGGGGAAAGTAGAACAAAAAAATTTGAAAGTGAAAATGTGGCTTTTTCCGTATGTAACGTATGTTACAATTGCTGCTATTATAGCAGTTTTAGTTGCGATGTTCGCAATTGATACTTTACGTTCACAAGCACTTTTAACAATGTTTGTTACAGTTCTTATCATACTTTCTTATTTTATTTTTAATAGAAATAAAAATAGCACAGTTTTGAATCCTAAAAGTAAGAATGAGGAATCTGTTCGATTCTAATTTTCTTATTTTCGAAGAGAGTTACACCCAGTCATTGCTATAAAAGAATCATATATAATCATAGAAACAAGTAATTACTATTGTCATAGTGGATATAAACTTTTTTCTTGACTTTTTATACGAAGGCGAGCAAAATGGTAAAAAAGGAAGGGGGGATGATGATGGAAGAGTACGTATTAGAGCTGTATAACCTGTTATATACGACAGAATGGCAAGATATTGTTTCGTTTCTAGGAATAGTATTTTGCATGAAAATTGTAATTGTATATATGGAAGAGCAAGGTATGTTCTATTCCTTCTCATCTCCGTTCGATGTGCAGCGCGAGCCGTTGCTAAACTATGCCAATGTGAATTACGAACAATTTCCTTTTGTAGTTTTCTTTATGATTCGATTTATTACAGCAATTGTAAAGAAGAAGGAAAGTGATGATGAAGAGTGCCACGCAACTTGTAAGGTAGCTAACGTTTTTTAAGCTAAATACAAGGAGGAGATTTATATGTGGTTTCGATTTCTTATGATTGGTTTCTTTTCATTAACAGCAATTTCATTAATGGGATATCAAGTGTCTGAAATTTTTCAAGCATATAGCGATACATTTTTTAACAAAAATTAATCGCGTTGCTATTTGAATAATAAAGCGATAAAATCCTTCTTAAGAAGTTTTATTAAGAAGGATTTTTTTCTTTGTTTTGTCTTGCTGTGTCAAACTATTGTCACATTTACACTGTGAATAATATGTTAAAATAGTGAGGTTACGTATACATACTTGAAGGAAGAGGGAGTGACCATTTTGGTGGATCAATCAACAAATCAGAAAAGCTATGCTCCTATTGTGATAACGCTTTCTGTAATTGTAAATGCGATTATTTTATTTTTGTTCTTTGGACCTGTTGGCTATGAAGGAGAAGTACATTTTGATGTAACGATTTTACCAATGTTAAACGCGATTTTTAATAGCTTTACGTTCGTATTTTTATTAGCAGCGTTATTCTCTATTATTAAAAAGAATGTGAAAATGCATCGTGGTTTCATCCTTGCAGCATTTACGACAACTTTACTATTTTGTGTGTCGTATTTATCGTATCATTACTTAGCACCGGCAACACATTTTGGAGGAGAAGGATTCATTAAATATGTGTATTTCATCATTTTAATTACACATATTATCCTAGCAGCAATTATCGTACCACTTGCATTGTTTGCACTTGTATTTGGTTTTACAAATCAATTAACACGTCACCGTAAAATTGTACGTTGGACAATGCCAATTTGGTTATATGTAAGTTTATCTGGTGTTATTGTGTACTTAATGATCTCACCTTATTATCAATAAAAGTCTCAGCCATTAGGCTGGGGCTTTTTTGTTAAGCAAATCTTTTTGTGAAATGAAAAAAATATGGTATACAAAAGTATAGTTGCTTTTCAAATAGAAGGGATGGTAAAGAAATATGCAAAATTTTGTATTTCGTAATCCAACGAAACTTATTTTCGGTAAAGATCAATTAGAACAGTTAAAAACTGAAATTCCACAGTTTGGTAAGAAGGTTCTTCTCGTATATGGAGGAGGCAGTATTAAAAGAAACGGTATTTATGATAATGTGATTTCTATTTTAAAGGATATTAATGCAGAAGTATTTGAATTGACGGGTGTTGAACCGAATCCTCGTGTATCAACTGTAAAGAAAGGGATTCAAATTTGTAAAGATAATGGAGTCGAATTTATTTTAGCAGTTGGTGGAGGAAGTGTAATCGACTGTACGAAAGCGATTGCTGCTGGTAGTAAATATGATGGAGATGTATGGGATATTGTAACGAAAAAAGCATTTGCTAGTGAGGCATTACCATTTGGTACTGTACTTACTCTTGCTGCGACAGGTTCTGAAATGAATGCAGGCTCGGTAATTACAAATTGGGAAACGAATGAAAAGTATGGATGGGGAAGCCCAGTTACATTCCCGCAGTTTTCAATTTTAGATCCAGTTCATACTGCATCTGTGCCGAGAGATCAAACGATTTATGGTATGGTAGATATTATGTCACATGTATTAGAACAATATTTCCATCATGGAACGAATACAGAACTACAAGATCGTTATTGTGAATCTGTTTTAAAAACAGTAATTGAGACAGCTCCCAAGCTTTTAAGTGATTTAGAAAATTATGAGCATAGGGAAACAATTTTATATTGCGGAACGATGGCGTTAAATGGTATTTTAGCGATGGGAGTAAGAGGTGACTGGGCAACTCATAATATTGAACATGCAGTTTCTGCTGTTCATGATATACCGCATGGAGGCGGCTTAGCAATTCTATTCCCTAACTGGATGAAGCATGTCGTAGATGAAAATGTAAGTCGTTTTAAACAGTTCGCTATTCGTGTATTTGAAATAGAAACAGATGGAAAAACAGATAAAGAAGTGGCGTTAGAAGGAATTGAGGCACTGCGTCAATTTTGGACTTCAATTGAAGCGCCAGCAACATTAGCTGATTACGGTATTGGAGAAAATGAAATTGATATAATGGCTAATAAAGCGATGGCGTATGGTGAATTTGGTAACTTTAAAAAATTAAATAAAGATGATGTTCTAAGTATATATAAAGCTTCTTTATAAGTGAATTTAGAAAAGAAACCTATTTGATTGTTTGATCGAATAGGTTTCTTTTTTTGCTTTTTATAAACGTTTATGAATGTTTGTGATTATTTTTGATTGTTTATGGTTGATTTTTGTGACCGTTTTCATTATACTGTAATCAAAGAAGAGGTGAATAAAATGTTAACTCCTGAACGTCATCAAATGATATTGCAACTTGTAAAAGAACAGAAAGTTGTAAAATTACAGCAATTAGTTGAAAGAACAGAAAGCTCTGAGTCGACAATTCGCCGTGATTTAGCACAATTGGAAAAGCAAAGGTTATTAAAAAGAGTTCATGGTGGTGCCGCTGTTTTAACAGGAAAAGGGCAAGAACCAACGATGGTTGAAAAATCATCCAAAAACATTCAAATAAAACAACAAATTGCTAATTATGCGGCTAGCGTTGTTGAACAAGGTGATTGTATTTATTTAGATGCAGGGAGTACAACATTTGAAATGATTCCATTTTTAATCAATAAAGATGTTACTGTCGTTACGAATGGACTTATGCATATTGAAGCTTTAGTTGAAAATAATATTCGTGCGTATTTACTAGGCGGAATGATGAAGAGTAGGACGAAAGCTTTAATCGGTGCTATGGCACAGGAAAGTATGCAGAAGTATCGCTTTGATAAATGTTTTTTAGGTGCAAATGGTGTACATGAACAGCTTGGCTTTACAACGCCAGATCCAGAAGAAGCGCTCCTAAAACAAATGGCACTAACATTAGCAAACGAAGGATATTTCTTAATTGATGAAAGTAAGTTTTCAGAAGTTGCGTTTGCGAAAATTGCAAATGTTGAAGATGCAAATATTATTACAAACCATTTAGAAATTGATTTAGAAAAATATAAAAAACAAACCAATGTAATTGAGGCTGATAAACAATGATCTATACAGTTACTTTAAACCCATCTATTGATTATGTAGTGCAAGTTCCTTCTTTTGATTTAGGAACAATAAATCGAGCGGAGAAAGATATGAAGTTTCCTGGAGGAAAAGGAATTAATGTTTCTCGTGTTCTTCAGCGTTTAGGTGTTAAAAATATAGCACTTGGATTTACTGGTGGATTTACTGGTCAATTTATTAAAGAGGTATTACATGACGAAGGTGTAACAACAAACTTCGTCCAAGTAGATGAAGATACTCGCATTAATGTGAAAATAAAAGGGAAAGAAGAAACAGAATTAAATGGCCAAGGTCCTATTGTAACAAAAGAGCAGTTCGAACAGTTAATGAAAAAAATTGAGAGTATGCAACCTGGAGATTGTGTTGTACTCGCTGGGAGTGTACCGATCTCTATTCCAAGTACCTTTTACGAATCAATCGCTGCGTTTGGAGCTGAAAAAGGTATTCGTGTAGTAGTAGATGCAAGTGGAAGTGCACTGCAACATGTAATTAAAAATAAGCCATTTTTAATTAAGCCAAACCACCATGAACTTGGTGAGTTGTTTGGAGTGGAGCTTTCAACAGTAGAAGACATTTTACCTTATGGAAGAAAATTAATTGAACAAGGTGTAAAACACGTTATCGTATCAATGGCTGGAGAGGGAGCTTTATTATTTACGGCAGAAGGTATATATGAAGCGACTGTTCCAAAAGGTGTTGTAATTAATTCAGTTGGGGCCGGAGATTCTCTTGTTGCAGGGTTTGTAGGCAAATATGAACAGACAAAAGATATTGAAAAGGCATTTCAATACGGCGTTGCAACAGGGAGTGCAACAGCATTTTCAGCTGATTTATGTAAGAAGGAAAAAGTAGAAGAATTATTGTCGCAAGTAATTGTAGCTAAGCGATAGGGGGAAGCAACATATGAAAATTACAGAACTATTAAAAAGGGATACAGTCATTATGGATTTGACAGCTTCAAATAAAGAAGCTGTCATAGATGAATTAGTTGAGAAATTAAACGGGGCAAATCGTTTAAATAGTAAAACGGAATTTAAAGAAGCTATTTTAAAGCGGGAGTCCCAAAGTACGACTGGAATAGGGGAAGGTATTGCAATACCTCATGCGAAGACAAAGGCTGTTAAACAACCATCGATTTGTTTTGGTAGAAGTGTAAGCGGTATCAATTATGAGTCGCTTGATGGACAACCGGCATACTTATTCTTTATGATTGCTGCAAGTGAAGGAGCGAATAATACTCATTTAGAAACGTTGTCTCGTTTATCGACATTATTAATGGATGAAGGATTTCGCAAGCAACTATTAGAAGCGAAGGATGAAAGTGAGCTTCTTCAACTATTTGATGAAAAAGAGAATGAAAAAGAAGAAGAGATTGAAGTTGCACAACCAGAAGGAAATGAACCGTACGTACTTGCTGTTACAGCTTGCCCAACTGGAATCGCTCACACATATATGGCGGCGGATAGCTTAAAAGCAAAAGCGGCAGAGTTAGGGATAGCGATTAAAGTTGAAACAAACGGATCAACAGGTATTAAAAACGGTTTAACGAAAGAGGATATTGAACGTGCAACAGCTATTATTGTTGCGGCAGATAAACAAGTAGAAATGAATCGTTTTGCTGGTAAACATGTCATTCAAGTGCCAGTTGCTGATGGGATTCGAAAAACGGAAAAATTGCTAAATCGAGCTGTCAAACAAGATGCACCAATCTTTAAAGGTGTAAAAGAGGACGGGAAATCAGAAAGTATTGAGAGAGAAAAAGGATTAGGAATTTATAAGCATTTAATGAGCGGTGTAAGTAATATGCTTCCATTCGTTGTTGGTGGCGGGATTTTAATAGCGCTAGCATTTTCGTTTGGTGGTATAAAGGCGGAAGGTCCTTTAGCTGAATTGTTCATGTCAATTGGTGGAGGAAAAACAGGTGCGTTTTTATTCCTTGTACCAATTTTAGCTGGATTTATTGCAAGCTCTATTGCTGATCGTCCTGGTTTTATGCCTGGTGTTGTAGGTGGGTTTTTAGCGGCGAATGCGAATGCTGGATTTTTAGGTGGATTAATTGCTGGTTTCTTAGCTGGATATGTTGTTTTAGGGTTGAAAAGATTATTTTCAGGACTACCAGTACAATTAGAAGGAATTAAACCTGTATTGTTATATCCAGTCTTTGGATTATTGATTACAGGAGTTGTAATGCAAAAAGTAGTAATTCCGCCTGTAGTAGCATTAAATGAAATGTTGACAGGGTGGTTAAATGGTTTAAATGGTACGAATGCTATATTACTAGGTCTTATTTTAGGTGGTATGATGGCGATTGATATGGGTGGTCCAATTAATAAAGCGGCATTTACGTTTGGTATTGCTGCAATAGAAGCACAAAATTTTGGAGTGCACTCAGCAGTTATGGCTGGTGGTATGGTACCGCCACTTGCGATTGCATTCGCAACTACATTCTTTAAATCAAAGTTTACAGAAGCGGAACGTAAATCTGGTTTAACAAATTATATTATGGGAGCATCGTTCATTACAGAAGGTGCGATTCCGTTTGCAGCTGCAGATCCGGTTCGAGTAATCGTAAGTTGTGTTGTTGGTTCAAGTATTGCAGGTGCGTTATCTATGTTATTCCAAATTACATTACCGGCACCGCATGGTGGATTATTTGTAATAGCGTTAGTAAATAAACCGTTACTATATATTTTCTCTATATTAATTGGAACGATTGTCTCGGCTATTATGCTAGGTGTTTGGAAAAAGAAAGTTCAATAACAAATAAAAAGAGAGTAGCTTTTAGTAGCTGCTCTCTTTTTATTACAAAAAATAAGTTAACAATGGAATATTGATGTTTTTTGGTAAAAGATGTAACGAATTGTGAATTTTTTGTAACAAAAAAGTAACACTGTAATTTTTTCTGGAAAAAAGTTCTTGTGCTCGTATATGAAAAATATATGAAAACCACTGGAGATTGTATGAGAAATATATTTTATTAATATGGAAATTTATGTTACAACTCGTTAATTGTATATTACGAATGCTTTGTAATTGTGTGATTTCTAAAAATTCTAAAAATCTGTTGCTATAATGAAAATACGAAAACAAAGCAAATGGAGGCTATTCATGAAAAAATTATTAAGTATAGCAACAGCAGCAGTTTTTGGTCTTGGGATTTTTGCGGGTTCTGCTAAAGCGGAAACAATTGTAACAACAGACGTATTAAATGTTAGAGAAAACCCAAATGTAGAGTCAAAGCTTGTAGGTAAAGTGTTAAGTGGGAATACACTAGATGTTATAAATACAGAGAATGGATGGACAAAAATTAAGTTAAACGGTAAGGAAGCGTTTGTAAGTGCTGATTTTACAAAGAGCACATATTATGTAACGGCGGGCGTATTAAATGTTCGTGCTGGAGCGAATACTGATTCTGAAATTTTAGGTAAACTTAATAAAAATGATGTGATTGAAACGACGAATCAAGTTCAAAATGAATGGTTACAATTCGACTACAATGGAAAAGTCGGATATGTTCACGTGCCATTTTTAACAGGAACGGCACCTGTAATTGAAAAGAAAGAGGTTGTAGTTCAAGAAGAAGCGCCGGTTAAAAATAATACAGCAGTTAAGAATAAAGAGTATGTTAAGAGTAACGATTCTATTAAGAATGTAGAATCAAGTAAACCTGTGGTAAAAGAAAAGCCGGCTGCAAAACCAGTTGCGAAATCTACTGAAACAAGTGCGCCTACTGGTGATCGTGAAATTACAGTAGAAGCGACGGCATATACAGCAGATCCGAGTGAGAATGGTTCGTATGGTGGTCGTGTATTAACTGCAATGGGGCATGATTTAACAGCAAATCCAAATATGAAAGTAATTGCTGTTGATCCGAAAGTAATTCCGCTTGGATCAAAAGTATGGGTAGAAGGATATGGAGAAGCGATTGCTGGAGACACTGGTGGTGCGATTAAAGGAAATCGTATTGATGTATTAGTCGGTTCAGATGGTAGTGCTAATAGCTGGGGGCGCAAATCTGTAAAAGTGAAAGTTATACAATAGGTTATCGATATTAATATAAAAAGCGGTTGCTTGAAATTATGTAAGCAGCCGCTTTTTATGGATTATTGAAAGGGATAAATAGTTTTACCTGTAATAATTTTATATGCACTGCAAAATTGTGTTTGTATATATTCTGTATTTTTATTTTCTGGATGTGATGTTGTTTCATGGAGAGTAGAATGAAAAGCCCGTAGTAAACAATTTAGGGCGAAGTATAATTCCTCTTGTGAACAATTTTGTTCTTTTGTAGAAGTAGCTAAAATGAGGTCTTTTGTCAAAGATGAAAAATTGATGGTGGATTGTTTCATAGTTAACTCATCCTCTCGAAACTATTTTTATCATGTATATGCAGAATTGGACAAACTATGTTCTTTTTTATATGTAATTTCATGTACCGAAATGAAAGAACTTGCAATCATGCCGTTAAAATTGGTAAGATTGGGTATAATCAATAGATGGAGTATATTACATAAAGAGAGTTGAATGCTATGGGAGAAGTGCAACGTGAAAAAGTTGCTGTCATCATTGGACCAACAGCTGTTGGAAAGACGAAGTTAAGTATCGATCTTGCCAAAGCGTTGAACGGTGAAATTATTAGTGGTGATTCCATGCAAATCTATCGAACGATGGATATTGGAACTGCAAAGGTAACACAAGCAGAGATGGACGGAATTCCACATTATATGGTCGATATAAAAAATCCGGAAGATTCATTTTCTGTCGCGGAATTTCAAGAACGTGTTCGCAAACATATTCGAGAAATTACAGAACGTGGTAAATTACCAATTATAGTTGGTGGGACCGGTCTTTATATACAATCTGTTTTATTCGATTATCAGTTTACAGATGATGCTGGTGATGTGATATACCGAGAGCAAATGGAAAAGTTAGCTTTAGAACGCGGTGTGGAATATGTACATAAAAAATTGCAAGAAGTAGATCCGGAAAGTGCGGAGCGTATTCATGCAAATAATGTACGACGTGTCATTCGGGCGTTAGAAATTTTCCACACGACGGGTGAAAAAATGAGTGACCAAATTGAAAAACAAGAAAAAGAGTTACTCTATGATGTTTCATTAATTGGCTTGACAATGGATCGAGAAATGCTATACGATCGCATTAACTTACGAGTGGATTTGATGATGGAACAAGGCCTATTAGAGGAAGTGGAAGGTCTGTATAATAGAGGGATACGAGATTGTCAATCTATTCAAGCGATTGGATATAAAGAAATCTATGATTATTTTGAGAATCGAGCCCCTTTAGAAGATGCGGTATCACAATTAAAGACGAATTCGCGTCGTTATGCAAAGCGTCAATTAACGTGGTTCCGTAATAAAATGGATGTCACGTGGTTTGATGTTACAGACGGTGAAAAAACGTCAGAAATTTTACGATACATAGAAGGAAAGTTACAAGTAAAGTCGAATAATAGTAAGTAGAGAAAAAGAGGAGGATTCGACATGAAGCAATCAATCAATATTCAAGATCAGTTTTTAAATCAACTCCGTAAAGAAAATACGTTTGTTACGCTGTACTTATTAAATGGTTTCCAGCTTCGTGGACTAATTAAAGGATTTGATAATTTTACAGTCCTGCTGGAAACAGAAGGTAAGCAACAGCTTATTTATAAACATGCAATTTCTACATTTGTACCACAAAAAAATGTTTCAATTGAATTAGAATAGTAATGAATTATTGTACATAACAAAAAAAGAGCGAGTTTCCTCGCTCTTTTTTTATTTGTCATAAACAATCTATGATGAAATTTAAGCGATTCTAAATACAGTAAGGCGGATGTTAGTATTTCCTGTCGCAGGGATCGTAATCTCATTAAGAGTAGATTGAACAGAAATTCTTGCACCAGCTGCTAATGTTTCGATTGTAGTAAATGAAAGTGAGTCGCCTATTAAATTTGAAGAGAAATTATCAGTTGCGACTGCTCCATTAATTGAAATTCCTACTCCGAGTGGAGCGCATCCTGGCGCAGTTGTAGAAATGGATACGCTAATTACATAAATACCACCGTTAATAACAGTAACTGTATCTGTGCCGTTGAAGATAATATTGTTTACGTTAATTGCAGTACTAAAAATAAAGTTATTAAATTGCAGTACTGTTTGCTGAATATTGTTTGTTACAACAATTGTTGCTATAGGGAAGCTAGGTCCAGTTGGCCCAGTAGGTCCGGTAGGTCCACCAGAAGGTCCAGTAGGTCCAGTAACTCCTATACCAGTAGCGCCGGTAGCACCCGTTGGTCCTTGAATGCCTTGAGGTCCAGTAGCACCTGTGTTACCTTGAACACCCTGAGGTCCAGTAGCGCCGGTAGCACCTGTGTTACCTTGAACGCCTTGAGGTCCAGTAGCACCTGTGTTACCTTGAACACCTTGAGGTCCAGTAGCCCCAGTAGCACCTGTGTTACCTTGAACACCCTGAGGTCCAGTAGCACCGGTAGTACCTGTGTTACCTTGAACACCTTGAGGTCCAGTAGCGCCGGTAGCACCAGCAGGTCCTTGAGCACCTTGAGGTCCAGTAGCACCTGTGTTACCTTGAGGTCCCTGAGGTCCAGTAGGTCCAGGAGGCCCGCCAGAAGGTCCGGTAGGTCCGGTAACTCCTATACCAGTAGCGCCAGTGGCACCGGTAGCACCTGTGTTACCTTGAACACCTTGAGGTCCAGTAGCACCAGTAGCGCCAGTGGCACCGGTAGCACCTGTGTTACCTTGAACACCTTGAGGTCCAGTAGCACCAGTAGCGCCGGTAGCACCAGTAGCACCTGTGTTACCTTGAGCACCTTGAGGTCCAGTAGCGCCGGTAGCACCAGTAGCACCTGTGTTACCTTGAGCACCTTGAGGTCCAGTAGCGCCGGTAGCCCCAGTAGCACCTGTGTTACCTTGAACGCCTTGAGGTCCAGTAGCGCCAGTGGCACCAGTAGCACCTGTGTTACCTTGAGCACCTTGAGGTCCAGTAGCGCCGGTAGCACCAGTAGCACCTGTGTTACCTTGA
>NZ_JBXAHS010000003.1:0-92680 GCF_058795355.1 Bacillus sp. GW823-FHT06A11
AAGCCTAAAACAAAAGATGAGTCTGCTCAAGATCCATCATTAAAACAATTTATGAATGAACTATATCAAAGTACGAACTCAAAAAATGAAAATGACCTGTACAAAGCGTTAAATGATGAAGTTCTATTTAAAGGGAAGAGTTATAAAAAGGATGAACTGAAGTTTGATGAAGATATTTTTCATGAGTTGCAAGTCGCTCTTACAATGGGGGGAGAGTTTGCAAATGATACAAAAAAAGTATACAAAGTACCAAGTGGATTGACAGAAAGTAACCAACCAAAGCAAGCGCATTTTATATATGCAACGGTTACTGGAAATAAAACGAAAATTTTAGCTGAACCAAAACGAGAATCACAAGTGTTATATGAAGTATCTAATGAAATGGTAAAAGCTTGGATTCCAGAAAAAGTGCAAAATGATGGATATATAAAAATATCGACAATTAATGGCAATACTGGATACGTACAAAAAGAGTATGTTTTAACTGATATTAAGTATTCATTTATGTTCGAAAAAAATGATAATGGTGAATGGAAAATAATAAATATAGATTCTATTTGGTAAAAGAGGAAGGTTCACTTTAATGAACCTTCCTCTTTGTTTTTATTCTCTTTTTGAAGTGTATGCCAAGACTCTAAAATTTCTGATGTAACGAGAGCAGCGATGTTTTTTTCTGAATTACTACCAGGAATAACGACAGAAACGGCAATTTGTGGATCTTCGGTAGGAGCATATGCAATGAAAAGAGAATGATTTATCATTCTTTCTTGCTCATTCGGAAAACCTGTAATACCTGTTTTACCTGCGACGTCAAAGGGCAACTTTTTAATTTCCTCTATATTTTGACTCATTCCACCTTGCACGACACTCCAAAAGGTCATCGGGTAACGATTTGAACTTTCTAAAATTGGTTTAAACTTTTTTGTTTCCTTACCGTCCGGACTAATAATTGCACTTACAGTTTGAGGTTTATATTTATCACCTTTACTTGCCAAAGTTGCTGCATATTGAGCGAGTTGAAGAGGGGTATGCACTTCATTTCCTCCCCAAGAGGCGTTTAATAAAGCGGAGATTCCATTTTCAAACTTATTAGATGGATGGAATTCATATTGTCCGTCTTCTTCAAAGGGTAAATCAATCCCGGTTTTAGAACGTAGGCCGAATTGCATTAAATAATCTGTCCATATATGTGCCACTTTTTCTATATTCCCATTATTTTGGTTGAATAGGGGCAGAGCTACTTTTGCTGTCATAAATGTGTTAGATGAATTAATGATAGCCTGCCTCGGTGTAATCTCCCCTGTTGGTGTTCCAGGCGCATTCGTAATGTTATTTTGATTATCATACTGAAAAGTACCTTTATCTAAATAAGTATCTTCGGGTTGGAAAAGCTTTTCATTTAATCCAATTAAAATAGTAAGTGGTTTTATAGTAGAAGCCATATTTACATAAGATTCACCATACTTTAATTTTTGAATTGCTTTATTTTGCGAAAGAGATTTAATGTTTTCTTTTCTAGAAGATACATGTGTATTTAATATATTTGGATCAAAAACTACCGAGTTGGCCATAGTTAAAATTGCGCCAGTTTTCGCATCGCTCACTACAGCATAACCAGCTTTAGCATCAGGTGTTTTCTTAATTTGAGATTTTAATGCTTCTTCTGCCTTTTGCTGCAACTCAGAGTCTAAAGCTAGCCGTACATCTTTACCTTTTTGTACGTTTTGAATGTTCCATAAGAACTTTTTATTATTCAATTTAAAAATAAGAGTTTTACCTGGTTTTCCTTTTAAATCATTTTCATATTGCAGCTCAATCCCGCTTTTTCCAACAGCCAAATGCTTTGAATTAAGGTCATTTTCTACATACCCAATTACTTGTGAACCAATTTCGTGTTTAGGATAATATCGAATCCATTCATCTTTAATTATTACATTATTGGGTTTGTTTTTGTTTATGAATGCAAGTTCATTCTCAGTTATATCAGAGTATAACGGTATATCATTCATAGTCTGCTTTTTACAAGATTGTTGTAATTGAGATTTTATGTTCTCTGTAGAAATATCATGTTGAAATTCGCTTGAAAATTGATTAAAAAAAGCTAATGTGTTTGATGTATCTTGTTTCGATAGCTTTTCGTCATTAGAAGTGCAATATAGAGACTTAACTTTCTTATTTGTAGCTAGTATTACACCATTTTGATCAAAAATCTTTCCTCTTTCAGCTGAAGAAGTTGCGATAGTAATTGAAATGAAGTTGATTTTTAATAAAATTAGTAAAATCAAACCTACGATAGAAAAAACCGCAAAAAATCTCCATCTTTTTATATGTAACATATAACCCTCCCTTATGTAGCCTATTTCATCTTATATTTAATTATTTTTTTTGTAAATGTGGAACAACTTTATTGTTTAGGTTGTCTATTAAGTATTACAGCATGAAGAAAGGAATAATTAGCATGAAAATTTACTAGCAAGTTTATATGTGAGTTTAATAAGAGTCATTATACAGTTTAGCACTTCTCATGCAAGTGGCAAAAAAAATAGAGAGAAAACAGGAAGGGAGAGTTATTAATTCCGTATCTAAACGAAAAGAAATGGTTGCTTACAAGGATTAAGCAAAAAAATTGAGGCAATATTTATAACCGATTATCGGTATCTAATATATAAGGAATGCTTTTAGTATTTGTAGCAATTTCTGAAAGGATTAAATGGAGGATTTATGAAAGAACAAAAAGGCAACAAGCAGAAGACATATATATCTATTCGATTAAATATAATGTTCCTTTGCATATTTGTACTATTCTCAGCTATTATTATGCAGCTAGGAAAGGTACAAATCGTTGAGGGAGAGGCTTATAAGAACCAAGTGGAAAGTAGTCAAAATGCAATAACTAGTATTCCAGTTCCACGTGGACAAATTTTAGATCGAGAAGGGAAAACAGTTGTTAATAATAAATCTCTTCGCACAATTACGTATACAAGGGTGAAGGGAATTACGAGTGAAGATATTTTAAAAACAGCAAAAGACTTGGCGAAAGTACTTGAAATGCCTGAACAAGATATAAATAAATTAACAGATATCGATAAAAAAGATTTTTGGATGCAGTTGAATTCGAAACGTGCGGAGACAAAGATTACTAAGAAAGATATAGAAAAGTTTAAAGAAAAGGGTATAGAGGGAAAAGAGTTAGATAAAAAAATAGAAGACTTAAGACGAGGTCGTGTTACAGAGGTAGAATTAGCAGAATTAACAGCACAAGATTTAAAGGTGTTAGTTATTAAAAGTAAAATGAGTTCAGGTTATCAACTAACACCACAAATCATTAAAAAAGATGTAACAGATGAAGAGTATGCGCGGATAAGCGAAAATCTTGCGAATTTTCCAGGAGTAGATGCAACTGTTGATTGGGAACGTAATTATGTAAACGGTAATTTATTTCGTTCTGTATTAGGAAATATTACGAGTAGTGAAGAAGGATTACCGAAAGAAAATTTAGATTCTTATTTAGTACGTGGATATAACCGTAATGATCGTGTTGGAAAAAGTTATATTGAACAACGATATGAAGATGTATTACACGGCACAAAAGAAGAAGTGAAAAATATTACTGATAAATCAGGAAACATTGTTAGCACAGAAATAATCTCTAAAGGAAAAAGTGGCAATAGTTTAACATTAACGATTGATATGGAATTACAAAAGAAAGTGGAAGAAAGTATAGAGAAAAACTTGAGAGCTTTTAAGAGTTCAGAGCCACTGCTCGATCGAGCTTTTGTTGTCATGACGAATCCAAATAACGGACAAATTTTATCAATGGCAGGCAAAAAGATTGTAGAAAAAGAAGGGAAAATAGAAGTTGAGGATTTGGCATTAGGAAACATGACAACTTCGTATGAGCTAGGGTCAGCTGTAAAAGGTGCTACTTTATTAACTGGATATGAGACAGGCGCAATACATCCAGGAGATCAATTTTATGACGCGCCGATGAAATTTAAAGGTACACAAGCTAAGAAATCGTGGAATGTATCCGGATTTGGTAATATTAATGATTTACGGGCTTTACAAGTATCTTCGAATGTATACATGTTCCAGACAGCTTTAAAAATTGCGGGAGTTAATTACGTACCAAATGGCTCATTGGATATTAAACAAGGAGCATTTGATACGATGCGCTATTATTTCAAGCAATTTGGTTTAGGTGTCCCAACAGGTATTGATTTACCGAATGAAATAATTGGACAAACGAGAAAAGTAGATAGTCAACCTGGGTTTTTACTAGATTTTTCTATCGGTCAGTATGATACGTATACGCCGTTGCAATTAGCGCAATATATTTCAACGATTGCGAATGGTGGTTATAGAATGCAACCTCAAATTGTACAAGAAATACGAGAACAATCAATAAAAGAAGAGGTTGGCAAAGTTATACGTTCCATAGAGCCTGTCGTATTAAATCGAATTGATATGAAGAAAGAACATATTGATCGGATAAAAGAAGGGTTTAGATGGGTATTCCAAGAAGGTGATGGAACTGGCGTGAAATATTTCAAAAACGCGCCATATAAACCAGCAGGAAAGACAGGAACAGCCCAAACTGTATATGGTGGAGATGACCCGATTGGTAGAAATGCAAAAGGAGAACGTATGGAATGTTACAACTTAACGTTAGTTGGATATGCTCCATATGATAATCCAGAAGTAGCATTTTCCGTAGTAGTTCCATGGCTTCATGATGATAAAAATGGAATTAATTCTATAATCGGAAAGGAAGTATTAGATGTATACTTTGATTTGAAACAGCAACGTATACATGGTGAAGCTACTAGTACAGGTAGTTCTAAGCAAAATTAGAGTACTTTTCTCAGGGAAAGAACCTGTTCATATAAAGCCATTTATAAGTAAAAATATGAAATATGAAATAGGAGATAGAGGCGTCGTAGCTACTATCTCTTATTTTGTTAATAACTCTCATACTAGCTATAATTTTTTTAGTTTATGGAACAAATTTGGTTCGGTGATTGTCTATTATGTGTACGTATAAAAAGGTGCTAAAAATTTGGAAGGAATGATGATTTTGAAAAATAAGAGGATGCTAAAAATAGGAATATGCGTTGGTATATTAGGTTTAAGTATTACAAGCCTAGAAGCTTTTACAGGAGGGGCACTGCAAGTTGAAGCGAAAGAAAAGACTGGACAAGTGAAACATAAAAATCAGGCGACGCATAAAGAGTTCTCTCAACTTGAGAAAAAATTTGATGCTCGAGTAGGTGTATATGCGATTGATACTGGTACAAATCAAACAATTTCTTATCGATCTAACGAAAGATTTGCCTTCGCATCAACCTACAAGGCTTTAGCAGCAGGAGTATTACTACAGCAAAACTCAATTGATACATTAAATGAAGTAATCACATTTACGAAAGAAGACTTAGTGGATTATTCACCTGTTACAGAGAAACATGTAGATACTGGAATGAAACTAGGAGAAATTGCTGAGGCTGCTGTTCGTTCAAGTGATAATACTGCAGGGAACATTTTATTTAATAAAATAGGCGGACCTAAAGGATATGAAAAAGCGCTTAGAAAGATGGGGGATCGGGTTACTATGTCTGATCGCTTTGAAACAGAATTAAACGAAGCTATTCCAGGAGACATTCGTGACACTAGTACAGCGAAAGCAACTGCTACGAATCTTAAAGCTTTTACGGTCGGAAATGCACTTCCAGCTGAAAAACGTAAAATTCTTACAGAGTGGATGAAAGGAAATGCTACTGGGGACAAACTTATTCGTGCAGGCGTACCAACTGACTGGGTAGTTGGAGATAAATCAGGTGCTGGCAGTTACGGAACAAGAAATGATATTGCTATCGTTTGGCCTCCGAATAGAGCACCAATTATCATCGCAATTTTATCTAGTAAAGATGAGAAAGAGGCTAGCTATGATAATCAACTCATTGCAGAGGCAACGGAAGTTATAGTTAAGGCTCTTAAGTAATAATCTTTCAATTCTTTATGTAATATAATTAAAAATAAGAACTTGGAAAGCGATTCTTTTTAATGTGAAAAGAATCGCTTTTTTATAAGCATGTAAACTATTTATACCTATGTATTATAAAGATATAATTAATGTAGAAAAGAGGGTGAATAGTTATGGAGAATGACAATCAAGTCTTTTGGAGAACAGATTGTCTTGTTTTGAGAAGGTTTAGTATGGATGACACTAACTACTTTCATTTTTATCGTTCTAATCCAGAAGTGGCTAGATTTCAGTCATGGGTTAATTATCAATATCATGAGGCTAAAACGTTTGTAAATGAACAAGTTAAAAATAATCCTAATCTACCAGGTACTTGGTTCCAGTTCGCAATTGCTTTGGCTGAAAATAACAAAATAATTGGAGATTGTGCACTTCACACACTTGTAAATGAACCTCGCATCGTAGAAATTGGATTTACTCTTTCTCCAGAATATCAGGGGAAAGGCTATGCAACTGAAGCTGTTTGTGCCTTACTGAATTACATATTTCATTCATTACGGAAACATAAAGTGATTGCATTTTCGGACGTTCGAAATAATAAGTCTATTTCTGTACTAGAACGAGTGGGGTTGAGGAGAGAAGGTCATTTATTACAGAATTACATGCTAAAAGGGCAGTGGATTGATGAATATCAATATTCAATATTGAAGTCTGAATGGAATGACGCTACATAATTTTAAAATTTAGAAACAATGAAGGAACTTATTCATGAAATTGATGAAAATGCCTTTGTCACTGTATATGATGTTGCGGAAGTACAAGGCGGAAACTTTAAAAAGCATGATATTCATTAAGGGTATTAACTAAGTTAAATGTTTTATACATAGTTGATTATTGAAAAAGATAAAAAACTCACCACATATAGAGAGACAACTGGTATGTACTATGATGTACAACGGCAAGATACATAGAACTAAAACTAAGATATTCATACGAACTCAAAAAGCTGAAATTCCTTAACTTGGGAATTTCGGCTTTAATGTTATATGATAGAGTTACGATTAGAACAGAACCGGGCATGTTTACTTCAACAGAGTGATATAAGTTCTTCAGTTCCTAAAATTAGAAACTTGTACTTGATTATCGTAGTTAAATCGATTTCACTTTAAAAGAGAACCGTTAGATAAAAAGAATAATCTATTGAAATGTTTTTGAGAATTGTAGTATTGATGAAGATTTTAGGAGGGAATATGAGCAAGAAGATTAAAAGAAGTATATTACTTATTGCTACATTAGTAGGTTGTAGTATCTTTTTATATTTACAGAACAATTTAATAAGTATAACTGAGGTTAAAATAACCTCTAGTAAAATACCATCCTCTTTTAAAGGGTATAAAATTCTACAAATTTCAGACTTACACAATAAAAAATTTGGCGATAATCAAGATGTGTTAATTCAAAAAATAAAAAGTATAGACCCAGATATTATTGCGATTACGGGTGATTTAATTGACAGTAAATCATGCGATGCAGAAGTTAGTATGCAATTAATACGAGAAATTGTAAAGAAATATCCTGTATATTTTGTGACAGGAAACCATGAACAATGGTCTGGAAAGTATAACAATTTAGAAAAAGAGTTGAAGAAATATGATGTCAATGTTTTAAGGAATGAACATGTAGGCATTCGAAAGGGTGAGCAAGAAATAAACTTGCTCGGTATTGATGATCCAGAGTTTGTTACTGGAAACCGTGATGAAGGAAATATTATAATAGATGAAATTAAAAAAGCGAAAATTGAAATGCAGCCAGATAAATATAATGTATTATTATCCCATCGGCCTGAATTTATAAAGGAATATACGAATGAGAGGTTGGATTTGGTTTTATCGGGACATGCTCATGGAGGGCAAGTTAGATTGCCATTTATCGGAGGATTAGTTGCGCCAAATCAAGGTGTTTTACCTAAATATACAGCGGGTTTATATGTAGAACAAAATACATCAATGGTAGTGAGTAGAGGATTAGGAAATAGTATCATTCCGCAAAGGATTTTGAATAGGCCAGAAATTGTAGTCGTGCAGCTAAATTAAGCTGTACGATTTTTTTTATACAAAAATGAGTAAAGGGGCTTTCTGTATTTTGCAGGAGTAAACATTACAATTTTGTTAAAAATTTTCTACGTTACATAAAGTAACAAAATTTGACCCTCAGTGTTTGTTATAGTGTAAATAATCAAAAAACTTAAAATTTGTCGAGTGAAAATTGTGATAAGTAATTCATATAAAAAACTTAAAGGGGTGTACACATGCATAAAGAATATGAAATTGAAGAATACACGGCGATTGAGGAACAAATCCATTATTATTGTAAATGTTTATTAGTAAGTCATCCTGATCAAATAATAAAGTATTTAGAAAAAAGGTTAGAAAAATATGCAGAAACATTACAATATGCACATTTATATCCTGACACAGTTATTTTACCGTTACAGCAATTAGTTATCGAATATTCTTTAGACGTTGCTAGAATTCGGAAGTATATGAATTTAAAAACGTAAAGTGAAATTTATAGTTTAAATGAAACAGAGTCGACTTTAGGAAATGAAATTCTAATGTCGACTCTGTTTCATTTTTTAATATCGGTGATTGAACATACATACTAATCAACGAAGTTTGACATATAATTAAGCAAGAGTAAAATAAAAGTGAGTACTCACTCATTTTTATTGGAAAAGGAGGATGAAACGTGCAACAACCTTCAATTATTTTACGGACTGTATCAAAAAGTTTTGGAAAAAAAGAAGTGTTACACAATCTTTCATTGCAAGTTGAAAAAGCAGAGATTTTTGGTTTTGTTGGACCTTCTGGATCGGGGAAAACAACGCTCATTAAAATGATTGCAGGTATTAATGAGGCAACGAAAGGTGAAGTACTTGTTAATAATACTAATATGCCTAATTTAAATGAAATGAAACGAATTGGTTATATGGCCCAGGCGGATGCATTATATGAAGAATTGTCAGCATATGAAAATGCAGATTTTATAGCAACGATGTATGGATTAAAGGGAAAAAGTAAAAAGACAAGAATTGCAGAGGTTTTTGAACTTGTACAATTGTCACAGTATATGAAAAAGCAAGTACAACAATTTTCAGGTGGAATGAAAAAACGCTTATCATTAGCAATAGCACTCCTCCATGAACCAGAAATATTAATTTTAGATGAGCCTACAGTGGGGATAGATCCGCTTCTTAGGAAAACGATTTGGGAAAAATTTTATGATCTTAAAAAGAAAGGCACAACGATTATTGTAACGACGCACATTATGGATGAAGCTGAATTTTGTGAGCGTCTAGGATTAATTAGAGAAGGGAAACTAGTTGCGGTTGGAACAACTGAAGAATTGAAAAAACGCGTGTCATCTGGACGGATTGAAGATGTCTTTTTGTTGGAAGAGGTGGTGTCATCATGAGAGTTACTGGTGTAATCATTCGTATTATTCGCCAATTTTTTCGAGATAAGCGTTCGTTAGCGATGATGTTTGGGGCACCAATGTTATTACTTTGGCTATTATCGCTAGTGTTTACACAAAAAGACTATATACCGCAAATTGCTGTTGTTGATATGCCCGCTCAAATAGTAAAAGTGATGAAAAATCAAGAAGCGTCAATTTATGAATACAGTAAAGAAAACGCGATTTCTGAGTTAGAAAAACAAAAGGTAGATGCAATACTTCGAATAGAGAATGGAAAAATGAAACTTCTGTTGGAAGGTAGTGATTCGTCAAAAAATCGTGCTGTACTTCAAGTATTGCAAAAAAGCACAGAGAAGAATGATGTATCGATTATGAAACCTGAAGTAAATTTTTTACATGGCTCTAAAGACTTTACGATGTTTGATGGGCTTGGTCCTGTATTAATTGGTTTCTTTACATTTTTCTTTGTATTTATATTATCAGGTGTATCCTTCGTAAGAGAACGTTTAAGTGGTACGCTAGAAAGGTTATTATCCACCCCAATAAGAAGATGGGAAATAGTCGCAGGTTATATTATTGGTTTTGGAATCTTTGCCTTTATACAATCCATTATTATCGTAAGTTTTTCCGTTTATATTTTAGATTTATACGTAGCTGGATCTATATGGCTAACGCTACTTATTACATGTATGCTCTCTTTAACTGCACTAACATTAGGTACGTTTTTATCGGCATACGCAAATAATGAATTTCAAATGATTCAATTTATACCGCTTGTTATTGTGCCACAAATCTTCTTTTCTGGATTGTTTCCAATGGAATCTATGAACAAGTGGCTACAAATGTTAGGGAAAGTATTTCCACTCACATACGGCGCTGACGCAATGAGACAAGTGATGATTCGGAATCAAGGGTTTACAGAGATTGCATTAGATCTTGCTGTATTATTACTTTTTTCAATATTATTTGCAGTAGGAAATGTATTTGCTTTAAAGAAACATCGCAAAATATAATAATGACAAAAAGGAGCTTTATAAATGCAGAAGGATTGGCTGGAGGAATTAATAGCTGCAACTAATACGGATAAAAGAAATGAACGTCAAATGCGAATATTAGAGGCGGCTGTTGATATGTTTGGAGAAAAAGGATACGCTTCAACTTCAACAAGTGAAATTGCAAAACGGGCTGGTGTAGCGGAAGGAACAATCTTCCGCTACTATAAGACGAAAAAAGATTTATTACTAGCGGTCGTAATGCCAACTTTAACTAAGTTCGCTGCACCATTTTTCGTACAAACCTTTGCAAAAGAAATATTTAAATCGGAGTATGAATCATATGAAAGACTTTTAAGGGTTGTAATTCATAATAGGTTTAAATTTGCTCAAAAACACTTTCCTATGATAAAAATATTAATTCAAGAGGTGCCATTCCAACCAGAACTGAAAAATGAAATACAGCAATTAGTAGAAACAGAACTGTTTTCACATTTCAAAAAGTTGATTGTGAAATTTCAAGAAGAAGGGGAAATTATTGAGATATCACCATCTTCCGTACTACGTCTTACTTTATCAGCTGTATTAGGTTTATTATTAACACGATTTTTATTATTGCCTGAAGAAAAATGGAATGATGAAGCGGAAATTGAAAATACGATTCAATTTATATTGTATGGATTAACTCCACGATTTTAATCGTTGAAGTGTGAATTACATACATTACTTTTAAGTAAAAATAAATCGCCTTTAAAAAGGCGATTTATTTTCATTATATATTTTTGATAAATAAGTGCTTGTTTACTAAAAACATTCTAAATCAGCGTGTTTCTTTGTCTCTTCTTCTAAGACCTAATAATCCTGCTAGTCCTAATAAACCAAGCCAAGCCCAATTATTATTTTTATCACGATTATCATTTAAATCATTTGTTGTATTTACATTTCGAGTTCTTACATCATTATTAACTCTGTCTAAGTTATTGTCATTTACTCGAGTTGAAATATCAGTGTTATTAACTCTATTCATATTATTTCCATCGTATTCAGCTTGCGTAGATGTACCTAAAAACATAATAGATAGTGTTAAAACACTCAAAATAGATGATAATTTCTTTTTCATAACAATCCCTCCTTTCTTAATCATTAATTTCTCCGAAGCATGTGTGTATTATTCATTTCACAATATCTAAACCCTCATTAATAGGGCGCACATTTATAGAAAATAGAGTTGAATGATTGTTAATGTATCATTGGATTTATATTTCTCATAAAAATAACTGAATCAAACTTTGCTTAAAATGTTAATCTTAGTACAATTTATATTATACGGACTAGTAATAAGGAGGTAATAAGATGCGACAATTTGCAAAACCTACAATCGTCGTAAGTAAATGTTTAGAATTTGATGCTTGTCGTTATAATGGAGAGATGATTCCAGATGTAACAATACGAAATTTGCAGCCATTTGTTACATTTATACCTGTTTGTCCAGAAGTCGAGATTGGATTGGGGACTCCTCGTGAAACGATACGAATTGTAGAAGAAAATGGTGAGAATAGACTTGTGCAACCGTCGACACGAGAAGATGTAACTGAAAAAATGGAGCAGTTTTCAAATGACTTTTTACAAACGATATCGGATGTGGATGGTTTTATTTTAAAGAATCGTTCACCAAGTTGTGGTACGCGTGATGTGAAAATTTATTCTGGTTTTGAAAAAGCGCCAGCAAAGGGAAAAGGAGCTGGCTTATTTGGCGGAGCAGTAGTAAAAAATTTTTCGTATCTTCCTATTGAAGAGGAAGGTAGATTGTCGAATTTTATTATTAGAGAGCATTTCTTTACAAGGCTATTTACAATCGCATATTACAAAATGATTAAACACAATAAAAATATGAAAGAACTTGTATCGTTTCAGTCGGATAATAAATATTTATTTATGGCATATAATCAGGTGAAACAAAAGGAATTAGGTCGTATAATTGCAAATCAAAAAAATGAAAAGATTGAAGTGGTATTTGAAAACTATGAGAAGACTTTATATGAATTATTTATGCGTGCGCCCCGTTATACATCGAATGTAAATGTATGCGAGCACATTTTTGGATATTTTAAAACAAAGTTAAAAAAACAAGAAAAAGATCATTTTATAGAACTGTTACAAAAGTATGCAGAAAAGAAAATACCACTTAGTAGTTTACTTACAATTTTAAAATCATGGGCTATTCGATTTGATGAAAAGTATTTATTAAGACAAACATATTTCGAACCATATCCTGAAGCATTAGTAGAAATTTCTGATTCCGGAAAAGGTAGAGATTATTAAACAATAAATTACATAATTCGACACAAAACCTCCTATGTTGTTGTAGAACAATGTAGGAATTTTTTTGTGCATTAGTACAGAATCTGTTTTAAAATTAAGTTATGACAGAATTATAGCAATTGTCTAACTAATATTCTTGTCTTTTAAGTTGTTATGTTTGTAGTAGAAACTCGCACGCTGTCGAAACTCAATATTCGATAAGGGGTGTGTAGCGGAATGGAATTTACTCTAACTCGCGAAAAACAAATGATTAAAGAAATGGTACGTGACTTTGCTGAAAAGGAAATCGCACCGAAAGCTGTATATTATGACAAAACTGCAGAGTTTCCATATGAAACATTTCAAAAAATGGGCGAACTAGGATTACTAGGCATCCCATTCCCAGAAGAGTATGGAGGTTCAGGTGGCGATACAGTATCGTATGCTTTAGCAGTTGAAGAAATTGGTCGCGCTTGTGGTGGCACCGGTTTAAGCTATGCTGCAACAATTTCATTAGGTGCTTCTCCAATTTATTATTTCGGTACAGAAGAACAAAAACAAAAGTATTTAGTTCCAATGGCGTCAGGTAAAACATTAGGTGCCTTCGGATTAACGGAGCCGAATGCTGGATCAGATGCAGGTGGTACTCAAACGAAAGCGGTATTAGATGGTGATGAGTATGTAATCAGTGGTGAGAAGTGTTGGATTACAAACGCAGAGTATGCAAATACAATTATAGTAACCGCTGTCAACGGTATTGAAGAGAATGGTAGAAAACGTATTTCTGCATTTATCGTGCCTACTACGAGTGAAGGATTAACGATTTCAAGTCCTTACGATAAGATGGGTGTTCGCGCTTCTAATACTTGTGAAATCGTACTTGATGGTGTTCGTGTACCGAAAGAAAATATTCTTGGTGATGTAAATAAAGGCTTTAAACAATTTTTATATACACTTGATGGAGGGCGTATTTCAATCGCTGCATTGGCAGTTGGTATTGCGCAATCAGCCTTTGAACGTGCATTACAATATGCGAAAGAACGTCAACAATTTGGAAAGTCAATCTCTAATTTCCAAGCGATTCAATTTAAATTAGCTGATATGGCGACTGAAGTAGAGCTAGCACGCAATTTAGTACATAAAGCAGCTTGGTTAAAAGATAACGATAAACCTTTCGGCAAAGAAGCGGCAATGGCAAAACTATTTGCATCGGAAGCAGCAAGCCGTATTGCGAATCAAGCAGTACAGATTCATGGTGGATATGGTTATATGCGTGAATATGAAGTTGAACGACATATTCGTGATGCGAAACTATTAGAAATTGGTGAAGGAACTTCTGAAATTCAACGTCTCGTAATTGCTAGACATTTAGGATGTAGATAAAAGGGAGGAATCACTATGTTTCAAAAAATATTAATTGCGAATCGCGGGGAAATTGCTGTTCGTATTATGAAAACTTGTCAAAAACTTGGCATACGCACTGTTGCTATTTATTCTGAAGCAGATGAAAATGCCCTTCATGTGAAGATGGCAAATGAAGCTTACTTAGTAGGTGGACCGCGTGTTCAAGAAAGTTATTTAAACCTTGAAAAAATTATTGAAATAGCTAAGAAGACAAATGCAGAAGCGATTCATCCGGGTTATGGTTTATTATCAGAGAATCCGTCTTTTCCGGTTCGTTGCAAAGAAGAAGGAATCGTATTTATCGGTCCTTCAGAAGAAATCATTACGAAGATGGGAAGTAAAATCGAATCACGTATCGCAATGCAAGCAGCAGATGTCCCAGTAGTCCCAGGTATTACTACAAATATTGAAACTGCTGAAGAAGCAATTGAAATTGCAAAACAAATTGGTTATCCCTTAATGCTTAAGGCATCCGCAGGCGGCGGAGGCATTGGTATGCAGTTGATGGAAACTGAGCAAACGCTCACCAAAGCGTTTGAAAGTAATAAAACAAGAGCGCAAAACTTCTTTGGTAACGGAGAAATGTATTTAGAGCGATATATAGCAGATGCGCATCATATTGAAATTCAGCTTTTAGCAGATACACATGGTAACACAGTGTATTTATGGGAGCGTGAATGTTCGGTACAGCGCCGAAATCAAAAAGTAATCGAAGAAGCACCTTCACCATTTTTAGATGAAGGTACACGAAAGGCGATGGGAGAAGTTGCTGTACAAGCTGCCAAAGCACTTGGCTATACAAATGCAGGTACAGTTGAGTTTCTTGTAGATGATCAGAAGAACTTCTATTTCTTAGAGATGAATACGAGATTACAAGTAGAGCATCCAGTGACAGAAGAAATTACGGGATTAGACCTTGTAGAACAGCAACTCCTTATCGCAAGTGGAGAGAAACTATCATTTACTCAGGATGATGTAAAACGTAGTGGTCATGCCATTGAAGCTCGTATTTATGCAGAGGATCCGAAAACATTCTTCCCATCACCTGGGAAAATTACAGATTTAACATTACCGTCAAATGTACGGATTGATCACTTCTTAGAAAATCATGTAACGATTACACCTTTCTATGATCCAATGATTGCGAAAGTCATTGCACATGGCGAGACTCGTGAAGAAGCAATTTCGAAATTACATGATGCTCTAGAAGAATTAAAAGTAGAAGGTATTAAAACGAACACGCCAATGCTACTGCAAGTTTTGGAAGACGAAGTGTTCAAAGAGGGTATTTATACAACGGGGTTTGTAACGAAACAACTCGTTAAAAAATAAGATTTAACAATATTAAGGGGGAAAAAATGATGACGAAAGTATACGCATCGATGGCAGGAAACGTTTGGAAGATTGTTGTAGGAGTAGGAGATACAGTAGAGGAAGAGCAGGATGTCGTCATTTTGGAATCTATGAAAATGGAAATTCCAATCATTTCAGAAGAAGCTGGCACAGTTATGAAAATTAATGTGCAAGAAGGCGATTTTGTAAATGAAGGAGATGTATTATTAGAAATTGAATAGGGAGATATAGGGGGAAGCGAATTGAAACTACCTAATTTTGCTGTCATTAAAGAAGTCGGGCCACGTGATGGCTTACAAAATGAAAAAAAGATTGTTGGCACAAAAGATAAAGTAAAATGGATTCAACTACTTACAGAAGCAGGATTGTCGTATGTTGAAGTTTCCTCATTCGTTCACCCAAAATGGGTCCCTGCATTAGCAGATGCAAATGATGTATTTTCTGAGCTGAAAAGGGACCCAAATGTTACATATGCTGCGCTTGTTCCGAATCAAAATGGTTTGGAACGAGCTTTTTTGCAAAATGTAGATGAGGTGAATGTTTTTTTATCAGCAAGTGAATCTCATAATAAAAGTAATATTAATAAATCGATTAAAGAAGCATTAGTTGTAATTGAAGATATAACAAAACAGGCATTATTCGAAGGGAAAAAGGTAAGAGGCTATGTTTCTACTGTATTTGGATGTCCTTATGAAGGGGATATAAGTGTCACAGCAGTTGACGAATTATGTAATCAACTATTTTCATACGGCATTTATGAAGTTTCTCTTGGGGATACAATCGGTGTAGCGAATCCATTACAAGTAGAACAAGTATTAGAACATCTATTAAAGAAGTATGATGCTTCGCAGTTTGCAATGCATTTTCATAATACGTATGGAATGGCTCTAGCGAATGTAGTTAAATCATTAGAATACGGTATTAAAACGTTTGATAGTTCTTGTGGTGGACTCGGGGGCTGCCCTTATGCACCAGGAGCATCAGGTAATGTTGCTACTGATGACCTAGTACATATGCTCCATAAGTTAGGAGTCCAAACGAATATTGATGAAGAGAAGTTATTGAGAGCAAGTCAATTTATTCAAAGTAAATTAAATATCCAATTACCGAGTCATGTGTATAGAGCGCTTCAACATAAAACGATAAGTAGGTGAGAAGATGCTACAATTACAAAACATTTCAGTTGATTATGTAACACCTCACGTTGTAAAGATTTCGTTATATCGTGAAAGACAAGCAAACTCATTATCTTTAGCATTATTAGATGAATTACAAACTATATTAACTCAAATAAGTGAAGATTCAAACGTGCGTGTAGTTATTTTGACTGGTGCTGGTGAAAAAGCATTTTGTGCTGGTGCAGATTTAAAAGAGCGTGCCGATATGAACGAAGAACAAGTTCGCCATGCTGTTAGTATGATTCGCACTACTATGGAGATGGTTGAACAATTACCACAGCCAGTTATTGCTGCTATAAATGGAATTGCACTTGGTGGTGGTACGGAATTAAGTTTAGCTTGTGATTTTAGAATTGCTGCTGAATCTGCAAGTCTTGGTCTTACTGAAACGACACTTGCAATTATACCAGGAGCAGGTGGTACACAGCGCTTACCGAGATTAATTGGTGTTGGTAGAGCGAAAGAATTAATTTATACAGGTAGACGTATTTCAGCGCAAGAAGCAAAAGAATACGGTTTAGTAGAATTTGTTGTACCAGCTAATTTACTTGAAGAGAAAGCGATTGAAATAGCAGAGAAAATTGCTAGTAATGGACCGATTGCTGTTCGATTAGCAAAAGAGGCAATTTCAAATGGTATTCAAGTTGATTTACATACCGGATTACAAATGGAAAAACAAGCGTATGAAGGTGTAATCCATACGAAAGATCGAATAGAAGGATTACAGGCATTCAAAGAAAAACGCAAACCGATGTATAAGGGGGAGTAAATATGTTAGACCAAAAACAACAATCTAATTCATTTGAAGAACGAGTTGAAACAATTAAACAAGGCGGGGCACCGAAATATCATGAGCAAAATAAAGCAAAAGGAAAATTATTTGTTCGAGATCGTTTAGCGCTTCTATTTGATAATGGCGAATATGTAGAAGATGCATTATTTGCTAACTGTGAACAAACAGGCTTACCTGCGGATGGCGTTGTAACGGCAACGGGTAAAATACATGGTCGTACTGCGTGTGTAATGGCCAATGATTCTACTGTAAAAGCTGGATCATGGGGATCACGCACAGTTGAAAAGATTTTACGTATTCAAGAAACAGCTGAAAAACTACGTGTTCCGTTATTTTATTTAGTCGACTCTGCTGGAGCACGTATTACAGATCAAGTAGAAATGTTCCCAGGGCGCCGCGGTGCAGGAAGAATCTTCTATAATCAAGTGAAGTTATCAGGTAAAGTTCCTCAAGTATGCTTGTTATTTGGACCTTCTGCAGCTGGTGGTGCGTATATTCCAGCCTTTTGTGACGTTGTAATGATGGTAGAAGGAAATGCATCTATGTATTTAGGATCTCCTCGTATGGCTGAGATGGTTATCGGTGAGAAGGTAACTTTAGAAGAGATGGGCGGAGCTCGTATGCATTGCTCTGTATCAGGATGCGGAGATGTTTTATGTAAGACAGAAGAAGATGCGATTACACAAGCAAGGCAATACATTTCATATTTTCCAAATAACTACTTAGAAAAGACTCCATTGGTTACACCCCAAGAACCGAAACAATTCGATAAAACGTTAGAACAAATCATTCCAGAAAATCAAAATGCTCCTTTCAATATGAAAGATCTCATTAATAGAGTTATTGATGAAGGTTCATTCTATGAAGTAAAAAAATTATTTGCTCAAGAGCTAATTACAGGCTTAGCACGTATTGATGGTAAGCCAGTTGGTATTATTGCAAATCAGCCGCGTATGAAGGGCGGCGTATTATTCCATGATTCAGCTGATAAAGCTGCTAAGTTTATTAATTTATGCGACGCATATCATATTCCATTATTATTCCTTGCGGATGTACCAGGATTTATGATCGGTACAAAAGTAGAGCGTGCTGGTATTATTCGCCACGGTGCAAAAATGATTTCTGCAATGAGTGAAGCGACTGTACCGAAGATTTCTATCGTTGTTCGTAAAGCATATGGCGCTGGTTTATATGCGATGGCAGGTCCAGCATTTGAACCAGATTGCTGCCTGGCATTACCGACAGCCTCTATTGCGGTAATGGGTCCAGAAGCTGCGGTTAATGCTGTATATGCAAATAAAATTGCAGCTTTACCAGAAGAAGAGCGTGCTAGCTTCATTGCTGAAAAACGTGAAGAGTATAAGAAAGATATTGATATTTATCATTTAGCATCAGAGATGGTGATTGATGGTATTGTTCATCCAAACAATTTACGTGAAGAGTTAAAAGGACGTTTCGAAATGTATATGAGTAAATATCAAGTATTCACGGATCGTAAACATCCTGTATATCCAGTTTAAAAGCCCTATTTAGGGCTTTCTTGCTCAAAAAGTTAAGGAGGGGAAAACATTGAAACAAGCAGTTTGGTTTCCAACAGAAGAGTACAAGGAAAAAACACGTTTATATAGTTGGATGAAATCATTGGGATATGAAGACTATGAAACTTTTTATAATAAATCTATTGAGGAAACAGCTTGGCTTTGGGGAGAGGCAGAAAAAGCAGTTGGCTATCAATGGATGAAACCTTATACAGAAGTGTTAGATTTAGAAAATGGTACACCGTTTGCACAGTGGTATAATGGCGGAACATGTAACGTTGTAGAATCAGCTTTATCCCGCTGGCTTGCGGATGAAGAGACAAGAATACAGCCAGCACTTCAGTACGAAGGAGAAAATGGAACTTCAAAATCATTTACATATGAAGAGCTTGATAACTGGGTAAGCCGTGTTGCCAATGGTTTGAAACACGCGGGTATTGAAAAAGGTGACCGTGTAACAATTTATATGCCGATGATTCCAGAAACAGTTGTTGCGATGCTAGCTGTAATGAAAATTGGAGCAATTATTTCACCAATATTCTCAGGCTTTGCGTCTGATGCAGTTATGACACGTGTGCAAGCGGCAGGTTCAAAAATGATTATTACCGCAGATGGATTTTCACGCCGCGGTAAAATTGTTTCTTTAAAAGATGAAGTAGATAAAGCTTGTGAACATTGCCCAACTGTTGAAAAAGTTGTTATCGTTCGTCATGCAGGAAATGATTTTACACCACATAACTATGACTTTTCGTGGAGTACGCTAGAAAAAGAAAAACCATTCATACATGCCGAGGAAATGCAAAGTGATGATCCATTAATGCTCATTTATACATCAGGAACGACTGGTAAGCCGAAAGGAACAGTACACACGCATGCAGGATTTCCTTTGAAAGCAGCTTTTGATGCAGGATTTGGAATGAATATTAAACAAGGTGATCGTGTATTATGGGTAACTGATATGGGCTGGATGATGGGGCCGTTTCTATTATTCGGTTCACTCATTAATGGAGCAACGATGGTTATGTACGAAGGTGTTCCAGACTTCCCAGAAGCAGACCGGTTATGGGAGACAGTTGATAAATATGAAATTACTCATCTAGGTATTTCGCCAACGTTAATCCGAGCATTAATGGCAAAAGGTGATGAGTATGTCAATAAACATTCTTTAAAGAGTTTGGAAGTATTCGCATCAACAGGAGAACCTTGGAATCCTGATCCATGGATGTGGCTGTTTGAAACAGTTGGAAAAGGAAATGTTCCAATCTGTAACTACTCAGGTGGAACTGAAATCTCTGGTGGGATTTTCGGCAATGTTCTTATTAAGCCAATCGCACCGATTAGTTTTAACGCATCTTTACCAGGAATGGCAGCTGTCGTACTGGATGATCAAGGTAAACCAATTCGAGATGAAGTCGGAGAATTATGCTTAGAGAAACCTTGGGTAGGTATGACGAAAAGCTTCTGGGAAGATGATGAACGTTACGTAAACACATATTGGTCGCGTTTTGAAAATAAATGGGTCCACGGTGACTGGGTCATTTACGATGGTGAACAATATATCATCACAGGGCGTTCAGACGATACGTTAAATATTGCAGGTAAACGTATTGGACCTGCTGAATATGAATCTATTCTTGTGAAACATAACGATATAATCGAAGCTGCTGCAATTGGTGTACCTGACGAAGTAAAAGGTGAAGTTTGTCATTGTTTTGTAGTGTTAAGAGACCATGTAACATTCACAGGGGAATTAAAGAAAGAATTAATGAGTTTAGTAAACTCTCATATTGGAAAAGCGTTGTGTCCTAAAGACATCCACGTTGTAGAAGATTTACCGAAAACACGTAATTCTAAAGTAATGCGCCGTGTTATTAAAGCAGCTTACTTAGGAAAAGAATTAGGTGATTTGTCTTCACTTGTAAATCCTGAAGTAGTTCCGTTTATTCAGGGGTTACAGTCTAGTAAATTATAAAATTAGAAAGGATCTCTATATAAATAGAGATCCTTTTTTATGTTTATAAAAAGAGAAGAAGTGAAGTTGATGAAGAAGAAAAATTCTACTATTGGTGTTAAGTATGTTTTTTGTTTTAATCAAAATACGATATTATGGAATGTCTATTCAATGGAGAAATACTAATTTACAACAACAAGGTGATGACAAAGCGCGACTGCTTATATGCCGGTTTAAACCTTTTTATATATTACATCCTAGTATTTATCTCGCTATTTGCCGGGCAGTAATGCCCCCACCTAAAAATTCAGCGAAAGCAAGGAAGTAGGTGAGGGATCAACTTTCCGGAAAAGCCTGATTGATTCCAAAAGACATATTTTTTTCTTTACGTTGACATTGAAAATATTACCAATTTTTTCTTTTACAATGGCAACAAATAAAGAAACATTTACAACGACACTTATTTCGTTTAGAACTCCAATCATCATCACGATGACACTTTTCTTTAGATTTCCACCAATCATCATTACAATGTTTTTCCTGAGAACTCCAATCGTCATCACAATGACACTTTTCTTTAGATTTCCACCAATCATCATTACAATGCTTTTTCTGAGAACTCCAATCATCATCACAATGATGCTTTTCTTTAGATTTCCACCAATCATCACAACAATGCTTTTTCTGAGAACTCCAGCAATCATTTTTCCAGGACATTTATTTCTACCTCCTTTCAATAGTGTTCATATTATTCTATGTTTTAATAAAAAAATGGCTTGTTTATTAACCTACTATTTTATCTTTATATGATAGAGTGTCTTCTACTCGATATAGAATTCATACAAACTATGCTAATTTTTAAGAGAAAGTGGAGAGAACTACTACTAGTTATGGTATTTTTCAATAAACATTTATTGAAGAAAATGTTCTGATTACAAATAATATCTTATTTTCGAGTACGCTTTTTAAATGTATATTTCACAATGAAAAATGGGAAATCCACAAATAAAGTCTATGTATATGTGAGTTAATGGGAAAATCTAGTGTGTTTTTAAGGGGCGTCTTATTAAAAGAAAAAGATTTGTTTTAGAAAGTGGTGTCTAAACATTAAATGGAGTAGGACTAAATTCACGGCCGCTCATTAAACAAGATTTTAATTAGGAGAAGTCTGTTTTTATAATGAATAATGAAAAGAAGGTTTGGTACAATTGTTTGTTTTTTTCTTTTTATGTGTTTGCCTCGTACCCTTTTAAGCTAGTGGACATACTTTACTAATAGAAAGGATTAGGGGGTGAGGTATTGGGTTCTCGATTTAATAATTGTAAAAAGAAGTGTACATGTAAACAAGATGATTGTTGGGAAGTATTCGAAGAGTGTAAAAAAGAACAGCATGAGAAATGTGATAATTCTTGTGTACAAGGAATTAGAGATGAACTTAAGAAATTAATTAATCGAACAGTTCAAATTAATACAGAGGGACGTACTTATGTAGGTACTGTTTCGTCTGTAAGTTGTGATGTAGTTAGGCTTGCGGCTATTCCTGGATCGGTTGGAGTAATTATTTCCATTTGTAAAATTGAAGCAATTTTCCCACCTGTTACAACGGTTACTGCTGACTTTGATTTTAATGGTATTGATGTAGCAAACAAGGCATAATTATGCTGCTTTTTTGTAAAGCCATTCACATGAATGGCTTTATTTTAATTTCATATAAAAGGAGAATATATTCTTTATATAGAAATAAGTTTGAGGTTATAAAGTATGATGTACGAAAGGAGCATGGAAGTGATTAAACTAAAAACCTTTAAAAAATCTGATTTTAAACAATTAATAAATTGGATTAATTCCGAAGAATTTCTAATACAATGGTCAGGAAATGCATTCACATTCCCTTTAGACGAACAGCAATTAGAGAAGTATATAGAAAGTGCAAATACACTCGCTTTCAAAGTGGTAGATGAAGAGACTTCAGACGTTATTGGTCATATTTCGCTTGGGCAAATAGATAATATTAATAAGTCCGCTAGAATTGGAAAAGTATTAGTTGGTAATACGAAGATGAGGGGACGTTCTATAGGAAAACATATGATGAAAGCAGTACTTCATATTGCTTTTGACGAATTAAAACTACATAGAGTAACTCTTGGTGTGTATGATTTTAATATATCGGCCATTTCATGTTACGAAAAAATAGGGTTTGTAAAAGAAGGCTTATTAAGAGAGTCAAAAAGAGTAGGAGAAACGTATTGGAATTTATGGGAAATGAGTATGTTAGAATATGAATGGAAGAAGTAGCAACGATAGTAATTTATAATTATATTATGTTAACAAAAGGGGCTTGGTGGGTATAGTGAATAATAAAACAAAAATAATTTCAATTGCAGCTGTTTCGGGGGAGAGCTAGTATGTTAAAACTGACAAAGAAACCATTTTTGAAAAAGGCCCACCTGCATTGTTTCTGAGGAATAAGAGGGTGAGCCCTAATTAAACGAAACTGAATGAATCTGTAAAAATTGTAACTAAAGTATGCATCAACAAGGTATTAAAAGGGATGAATAGTAACCTTTATAGATTATTCCATATATAGCAAAACTGGTTAGCTTCTGATTTAAGCGCTACTAAATGATTATTATTAATAGAGTTATTCGTATACATTCTGTTCTTTTGGATGTTAAGTACCGTATAATTCACATCGTTTCGTTCATTTGAAAATGTTGATTCATTTAATAGTGTAAGTGTCGAGTTAATGTTGTACTTATCAATTCGCTCTTTTTTTCCTTTGAAAAACAGTTTGATAAGATGTGGCTCATTATTAATGAATAAGCCAAGTTCAGGTGATGAACGGACGATTAAATCATCTGATTTCCAATGTGATTTACCTGGATCAAACCAAGAGATGTCTTTATTTTTAATGAATTTTTTGTATTGCTTTATGACATCAATGTAGTTTTGTTTTTTTTTCTGATCAACCGTTTGTACTAATGTTTCGAAATATTCAAAAGATAGTTTGTTTTGATGAAATTTAATAACAGTTTCTCGTAATTGTTTCCAGTAATCAAAAGCTGGTTGATATTCAGGTTGGGATTTTAGATTTTTTATAAAGGTTGTTTTAGCTGTACTACCTTTCAGTGTGAAGTCTAAAAATTGTGTAAGCCCTACTTTAATTTCTGTCATATTATATCCCCTTCCAAACATTATTCATTTAATAATAGACGAAAAATCCGACATTTTTAAAGAAATGAGCTAGATGCTAGAAAATCCAATATCCATGCACAATAGATACGGGAAAGCCAATCCGTAAGTATAAATGATGGACCATTCAATTGAAGATAAATTAGGTAATAGGATTTTACCAGGTGATAGGTTATTAATATAATCAGATAGTGAGCTGATTTTAAAAGATAACAATTTAGATTATTTAGCTTGGATTTGAGAAAAAAAGTACATGGGAATAAAGAGGGATATAGGGAAATGGGCCCTCATCAAAAAATATAAGTTGGTATCAGTATACCGTAGAGAATGAGTGTATAGAACATACAAGTAAAAGTATTGGCAAGCACACTTAAAATAAGCCGTATAAAAAGTTAATCATTGTGTGCTTTGATAATATAGCGTCAGCGAAATAAATAGTGTGAAGGAGAGCTATCTTAACAAGTGTTTCATGTAACGTTCATATACTTTAATTTTATTATTAATCAAACTTGAATATTATAGAAACGGATAATGAGGTATGGGTGGTGCTCTTTTTTATTGAATAAAATGGGTTGATTTTTCGGATTTTCATTACAATATAACAAATAAAATTTAAATTTTATTTGTTGTTAAGAAAAGGTGAGAAGAAAATAAAAAAAGAGGGCTAATGCCCTCTTTTTTTATTAATTTGGTAATTAATCACAGATTGGTATCCCAAGCACTCTTAGAGCTAATGCTACTTGAAGGGAAATCTCTAATCTAGCAATTTCAATACCAGCTACTGAAAGAACTAAAAAAGGTTGTCCGTTTACAAATACAACGCAACTATCCATAGTTAAACCTCCTTTCTAGTAATCTACTATAGTATATGTATAGAACTTTAAAGTGTAATAGTTCAATTGTTGGATTTAATAGAATTAATAGATTAACCCATTTAAACTAAACAAACGAATACAACGAAAGGAAACAGAGATGGATGTATGCCTCGAAAAACATAGGTTTAAGACATGTAATGGGATATGAAATTCATCATATTGGTCAGCTATCTATATGGGCGAGGGAGTTAAACTTGCAACCTGTTTCAGCAAATTTAATTGGAAGAGGATGATAGAATTAAAAACCGACTTGCATCTCAAGCGCAAGTCGGTTATATATAAGAAGATTTCTTAATTGAAATCCTCGGATTTTTTCTGACGTATATGTAAAAACATTAAGGTGGTAATGATTAAAAAAATCATTATAGTTTGTATAATTAAATTTTTAAACTGAAGCAATATTGTCCAAGATGTAAGGGCGTCTTTAAAAGCTTGGAGTGCAGAGTACGAGGAAGGATCAAAACCATACTGTAGCAACTTTTTTGTTTCAATAAATGAGATGTTTTCTTCATCTGCATCTAATATTACTGAAATTAGTCTAGTATCTCCTAGTTTTGCTGTACTGACAAAACTATAATTACCGTTAGTTGAAAAACTAGTTTGTAAGCCATCAACACCTTGAAGTTTAATGTTTTCATTAAGGGAATATATCATTTTATTCGTATTGAAAACCTGGGAATCTTTGAAGGTAAATTGGTAAGAGGTTAGTTTCGTAATATTCAATACATCTGGAAAATCTTTTACTAATCGTGCAGCTAGTTTAGCTGCGTCTATTGCTGTTGTAGTTGATTGTTTATTTGTATCATGATTAATTCCAGTAGAGTTTAGAAATGGAGATGGTTGTAATAACTGTAGTTCTTTTGCTTTTTTATTCATTAATATTGTAAAGTTGTCTTCATTTCCAGCAATGTGTTCTGCTAGAGCGAGTGCAGAACGATTATTCCCTGCCAGTAGCAATGCATGAAGTAAATCACGAACCGTTGTTTTATCATTCGATGTTACTTGTATAGGGCTTGTTTCTACTCGGAAAACTTCGTTACTTATTTGTACGAAGTCATCTAACTGTATTTTTCTATCATTTAGTTGTTCCAATACGATATATTCCGTCATTAATTTAGATAAAGTAGCTGATTGTACTGGGGTTTCTTCATTCTTTTTATAAACAATTTCACCTGAATTAGCATTTATTAAAATAGCTGATTTAGCCTGAATAATCGGACCATTTACATAAAGATAAAAATATAAAACGATAAGTGCAGTAATGAAAAAAGATAATAATAAAATAGCGAATTTTTTTAAGAATTGCATAAGTGATCCTCCTATTATGACATCAATAATAGTATTGTAAAAAGGAATGCTTAATTAGGAAGAAAGAAAAGGTAAAGAATTTCTAAATAATTATAAAGGATTATTAAATTTAGGGAAATAATAGAAAAAGTTCAATTTCTTATATGATAAGAAATTGAACTTTTTATTTGTAATATTAACATTTGTATGGAAGTAGTTTTACAGTGAATGTTGTTTTTTCGTCATCACTATATACTTCAATTGTTCCTTTATGCAACTCGACTATACTTTTTGCAATTGCTAATCCAAGTCCAGATCCACCAGTGTTTGTAGAGCGAGATTTCTCAACGCGGTAAAAACGTTCAAAAATATGAGGTAAATCCGTACTAGGAATAGGTTGTCCGTAATTTGTTATATCAATTGTAATCATATTATTGCTTTCATAAGCAGTAAGGTCAATATAGCGACCTTCGCTTCCATAAGCGATAGCGTTTATAATAAGATTTTCAAACACACGCACTAATTTGTCACCATCAGCTAATACCATAAGCTTTTGAGACGGGAAAGAAGGCCGACATTCTATATTAGCTTCTTGAACCTGTATGCGGAATTGAACAGTTAATTGTCCAAGTAACTCTACAATATCAATAGGAACAGAATACAAGCTTAATTCTTTATTTTGAACACGTGTATATTCGAACAAGTCATTCATTAATGCATTAAGACGAGTTACTTTATCGTAAATGACTTGAATATAGTATCGCAATTCCACTTCATCTCTATAATTATCATGATGGATTAAATTTACGTATCCAACTATAGAAGTAAGGGGGGTGCGTAAGTCATGTGATACATTTGTAATAAGTTCACTTTTTGCTTGTTCCGCTTGTCTTTCTTCATCAATTGAGACTTTTAATTGTTCAACAATTTCATTGACCCCGATTGCTAATTCTTCTAGATAATTATGATTTACAATAGAAACTTTATGATTGAAGTTTCCATTTGCAATATAACGAATTTCTTCTATCATTTTTTTTATACAAGTTTCATAATAAAGTTTTTTCTCGTGACGATAAAAAATGTAAAGATAGGATGAAAAAATAGAAAATAAAAACAAATAAGATACAATCATCATCCATAAAGACTCTTTAATCCCTTTATACTTTTCATAACCAAAAATTCGAATGAATTCTTTACCGAGTTCAGTTAGAGTAAGTGAACTCTCAATTACACTCGTAACGAGGCGATAAATAATTAGTTCAGTAATAGGAGTGAGTGTGATAGCTAATAAAAGCCAAAAAATAAGTTTCCATTTAGGAATATCTTTTAATATATCAAATGCTTCATTTCTCAATTTTATAGCCAACTCCCCAAACAGTATGAATCAATTTTTCTCCATTCATTACTGTTTCAAGTTTATCTCGTAAGTTGCTAATATGGACCATTACCGTCTTATTTGAACCATAACCATCTTCATTCCAAACGCGTTCGAAAATTTCTTCTGAACTAAATACTCTTCCTGTATTACTCGCAAGTAAATATAAAATATCGAATTCAATAGAGGTTAGTTTAATATACTCTCCATTTACTTTAACTGTATGATTATGTTTGTGTATTTCAACAGAGCGAATACGAATAATACCATCTTCATTCTTTTGCGAAGTAGCATTTTGGAAAGAGGATCTTCGTAATAAAGCTTTCACTCTAGCTACTAATTCTAATGGATTGAATGGTTTGATCATATAATCATCGGCACCTGTCATAAGGCCTAATATTTTATCCATATCTTCTGCTTTTGCACTAAGCATTAGAATTGGTACAGTATTATTTTCACGTACTTCCTGACAAACTTCTAATCCGTTTCGTTTTGGCATCATAATATCCAAAATCATAAGGTCAACTTCATATGTAGAAACCTTTTGCAATGCTTCATCGCCATCATAAGCTTTATAAATGTTATAGCCTTCATTTCGCAAATAAACAGCAAGTAATTCAACAATTTCTTTATCATCATCAATAATTAATATGTTTTTATTCATTGTGTAGTTCCTTTCCTTACAAATCATCAACATTACTATAATATCAAACATTTATGTACTTGTAGCGATGATTTTGTATAAAATTTCATGTAACGTATTAAAAAGGAGTAAAAAGATTAATATCGAATATAAAATAAAAAGGATATTTAGATTCTACATTATAATGTAAGTTAGTTATAAGGGGGATTTTCTATGTTATATAGTGATATATATTCATTTACTCCAACTGGAAAAATAGAAAATGATATTAAAGCCTTTCTACTAAAATATAATAAAGAGTTTACATATAAACATTCAATTCGTGTGGCAAATGAGGTAAAAAAGATTGCAGAAAAGTTTCACGTAGATAAAGAAAAAGCAGCAATTGCAGGATATTTACATGATATTAGTGGCATTTTTCCGAACGAGGAGAGGATTGCAGTTGCTGAAGAGTTTGGGGTAGAGATAGTGGAAGCAGAAAAAAAGTTTCCTATGATTATTCATCAAAAATTATCGAGAGTAATCGCAAAAGAAATATTTAAAGTAGAAAATGAAGAAATTTTAAATGCAATTTGTTGCCATACAACGTTGCGTAAACATGCAACGAAGATGGATTTAGTATTATTTGTTGCAGATAAAATAGAATGGGATCAAAACGGGACACCACCATATTTAATAGAAATAAAAAAAGGATTGGAAAAATCTTTGGAAAAAGCAGCTTTTGTATATATTTCATATTTGTGGGAAAGGAAAGATACATTGAAAGTTATACATCCGTGGCTAGAAGAAGCATACTGGGATTTAAAAGGAATTTTACAGTAGAAAGGACAAGGAAATGCAATTAAAAGAATATATGAATCAAACATTTCCAGGAGTTACATTAGGACCCTACTTATATTCTCAGTGGGGAAATCATTTACATTTTGATTTCGGAAAAGATAAATATCAAATTGTAGAAGGAACCAACGATTTAAATATGGAATACTTTTCTCAACTATATACATATAATAAATTCTTATTTGAAGACATATTTTCAAAAGAAGATGTAGTGTTTGTAGTGACAAATGTTTATAGATTTAAAAAGGAAAACATAAAAACTCCACAGAAAATAAATGTATACAATAAATATATTAAGAAAAGAGATTTAAGATTTCATATAAGACAAGAAACGTTACCGTTTCTATTTGAAGATGAAGAAGCAGATTTATATTGTACATATCATTTTTCTTTAAAATGTCTTGCGGAAGATATTAAGTATGAATTGCTTATACAAGCTGCTAATCACGAGGATTTCTCTGCTCTGTATCCTCGATTTGGACGAAAAAAAGAAATTTCTTATCCAGATGTATTTCTCATAAATGCAACGAAAGATATTGTCATGTTTATGTGTGATGATAGAGGATGTAAAGTAATTGCGAAGAATAAAGAAATAATACGAGATTTATATAAGAAATACAAAGAATGGATTCCAGATTATGAACGAGAAAGTATAGATAACTTATTTAAATGACAATAGGGGAAGTGAAGCGTGTAATGAAACGTATTGCAATAGTATCTGCATGGGAACCAGAACTGACGTATTTGCATCAACATTATCCGAGTGAACGTGTTGAAAAAAGAGCAGCTTGGGAATTTCATTTTCATACTATTAATGAGCTGGAAATTATATCAGTTGTTACTGGTGTTGGTAAAGTAAGCTGCGCTAGTTGTGTACAATTGTTAATTAGTGAGTTTCAGCCAGATGAGTTGTTTATGACAGGAATATGCGGAAGTTTATCAAACAAGGTGAAAAACGGTCATATTGTAGTGGCACTAAACGCAATACAACACGATGTTACTGCAGCTGGCTCAGGGGAAGATGTTTTTAATTTATATAACGGTAGAACAGCACCTATTGAAACAACAAAATCACTTGTAAGAAGAATAAAAAAAATACGATCATATGATCCAATACATTTCGGTACATTTTTATCCGGAGATCAACGTATTCGTAGTTCAGAAATGAGATATTTACTCCATACCGTATATGGAGCATTGGCAGTTGATCAAGAAGTAGCAGCTTTCGCCTATGTATGCCAAATAAATAAAAAACCATTTCTATGTTTAAAAGCTGCTTCAGATCAAGCAAATGATAAAACGAAAGAAGAACAAAAAATCTTTAAAATGCTAGCATGCGAAAGAGCATGTGAGCATTTAATTGCTTTTTTGCGTGTTTATGAGATTAATGTAGTAAATAATAGATAGTTTGTTATAAAACAAATTAATAGTGGGTTATATGTAGGGAAATGTCCGTTCATTTCAAATTAAGAGCTGAAATTTATAATAGATGGAATATATTATATGGGTACATGTTGCGGTTAATACAAGCAATTGGAGGGCAATTTTATATGATTCAATATAAAAGATGTAGTGAAGTAAATATTGATTTAGTATATGAAGCTTTTAAAGATGGATTTTCCGATTATATTATTAAGATGGAAGTTTCAAAAGGTGATTTTATACACCGTTTTTTGGGACCAGAAGGTAATTTGCTAGAACATTCTTTTCTTGCTTTAGACGGTGACAAATCAGTTGGCGTAATATTAGGTGGTATAAAGGATTATGAAAGTATAAAGACTATGCGCTGTGGAACATTAGCGGTTCATCCTAATTACCGAGGTATTGGTGTGAGTCAAAAATTATTTGAACTGCATAAAGAAGAGGCGATTCAACATGGATGTAAGCAACTTTTTCTCGAAGTCATTGTAGGAAACGACCGAGCGATTCATTTTTATAATAAGTTGGGCTATGAAAAAGTGTACGATCTTTCTTATTATAATTTAAATGATTTGACTAAAATAATGAATAAAGATTGTAAGGATATTGAAGTAAAACAATTAGAATTTCCAACTTTTAAAGATGAAATTCAGAAATGGTTAAACTTCCATATAAATTGGCAAAATGATGTTGATTATATCGAAAAAACAAATAATGTATTTTATGGTGCATATGTCACTAATGACTTAAAAGGCTCTCTATGTGTAAATGAAGAAGGTAAAATTAGTTTTATTTTCGTAGATAAAGATTATAGAAATATTGGTGTTGGGATGAAATTATTAGAAGTAGCAAGAGAAGAATTACATTTATCAAGTTTATCAATTGGGTTTCCTAACAATAATTTACTGGAGGGTTTTTTAAAGAAATGTAGATTTGAAAAGAATTCTTTAGCACAATATGAAATGTATTTATTACTCTAAGAGCGGAAAGATTTATTCTTTTCGCTTTTTATTTTGCTGTTATGTTGGTAAATGCTCCGTAACTATAATTTATAATGCGAGGGAGTTTGTTTATCCTTAAGTTATTTTTTAAATTGTCAATTTCATACTAATAATTTTCTTTGTATAATATTCTAATTTTATGTAGAATAGATACGATGGGAGGGGATGAAATGAATAATGGATTAAAGTTTAAGATTTTTGAATTGCATTGTCTCGTTCAAAAGACTTATTCTGATATTAAAATGGCATGTGATATTGCTATTTATCAAGAAAACACTTCTAAATATTTAATTTCATTAGGATTTTTAAATAAATCATATATGACTTATATAGAAGCAAAAAGATTCTATCGCGAAAATGAAGAGCTTGTAAGTGTAGAATTTGATAATTTCTTTGATATGTATGATAAATTAGAAAACGAATTAAAACAAGTTATTTCAACTGAAGATAAAAATCCTTCATCGCTACATAGCAGACTTGATCAGTTTCAGCAGAAAGTTGAAAATATAAATGACCTAATAAAAGTATTGCAAAATGCTCGTTAATGAATGCTTTTTTCTTTTTGTATAGAAATTATGTATTAAAAACATTTTAGGGATATTACATATTGAAGAGGTGGCTTTTGTAGATTACAAAAGTCATCTTTTTATGTTAGGAATAGATTGTATACATTTTAGCAGTTTCATATAAATAATAGAAATTTATACGAGGTAAATATCATGGGAAATAAAAAAGAAATAGCTATAGTAGCATTAACAACAGGATTCGTTTTAACAAGTGTAACACCATATGGAGTAGGTCATGCAGAGGAACCTGGTCAAATGCAAGTTGAAATTCAAGAGGATTCGTTCCGTACAGGTGATCTGACACAACCATCAAAAAAGGCACCAGAGAATGTAGTGAAAGATGCACTTAAGGAAAATACGGAGCATGCTTTGTCTCCAAAACAAGTTAGTGCAGAAACAGGAGTAGATTACAAGGTTCTTCAAAAACGTGGTTCTTATGATGGAACTACACTTGTGCGCATGCAACAAATATATGAAGGAAAAGAAGTATATGGCCACCAGTTGACTGCTCACGTAGATAAAAAAGGTATTATTAAAAGCATTTCAGGAGCTAGCGCACAAAATTTAACACAAGAAGATTTAAAGAAACCTATTAATTTATCAAAAGAAGAAGCAAAACAATATATTTATAAAAAGTACGGAAACGATACTAAATTTATTTCTGAGCCAGAAGTTAAGGCAGTTATTTTTGTTGATGAAAATCATGGGCAGGCTAGCAATGCATATCAAGTTACATTTGCTGCTACAACACCAAATTATGTATCTGGAACTTATTTAGTGAATGCTCATAATGGTGAAATGTTAAAAGATATGGTACAAGAATCAAGTTTGAAAATAAGTGAAGAGTATGTTGAATCCGTTAAGGAAAATAAAACTAGCAATTTTACATCATTAACTGGAACAGGAAAAGATGATTTAGGCGTAACTCGTACATTTGGTATTTCTAAACAGACCAGTGGGAATTATGCGCTTGCTGATTACACAAGAGGACAAGGAATTGAGACATATGATGTAAATTATAGAGATATTACAAATGAAGAAAGTTATTATCCCGGTATACTAGCAACTAGTGTTTCAACAACATTTAATGATCCAAAGGCGGTAAGCGCTCATTTCTTAGCAACAAAGGTATACGATTTTTATAAAGAAAAATATAAGCGTAATAGTTTTGATAATAAAGGAAAAAAAGTAGTTTCAGTTGTACATGCATGGGATTCTGGAGGAACAAATGATCCTGAAAATTGGGAGAATGCATTTAGTACTAATATTAATAACATTAGTATGCTTTTATATGGAGATCCTATGGTAAAAGCATTCGATATAGCGGGTCATGAATTTACACATGCAGTTACATCAAGCGAATCTAACCTTGAATTTTCAGGAGAATCTGGGGCGATTAACGAGGCATTATCTGATATTATGGGAACGGCTATAGAGAAATACATAAATAATGGGGAATTTAACTGGACAATAGGAGAACAAACTGGATCGACTTTTCGTAATATGAAAAATCCAACTGCAATTAATTTTTCAGAAGGACTACCGTATCCTGATGATTATAGTAAATATAATGATTTAAATGGAGAGGATTATGGAGGCGTTCATTTTAACTCAAGTATTATTAATAAAGTTGCGTATTTAATTGCACAAGGTGGTACTCATAACGGTGTAAATGTAAATGGTATTGGTGAAGATAAAATGTTTGATATTTTCTATTATGCAAATACTGATGAATTAAACATGACTTCTGATTTCTCTGAATTGAGATTGGCATGCCTTACAGTTGCAACTAATAAATATGGAACGAACTCAATTGAAGTTCAAGCAATCCAAAATGCTTTTGATGCGGCAAAAATTACAGGAACAGTGAAAGAAAACGAAAAAACAATAGAAAACCAAGCTCCAGAGTTAACTGTACCGATTACCATTACACTACGTGTAGGAGATACGTTTGATCCAATGAGAAATGTAAAAGCTGTTGATAAGGAAGATGGTGATTTAACAAATAAAGTAAAGCATAAAGGCGATGTAGATACTTCAAAATCAGGTACATACATTATGGAATACATGGTTGTTGATTCTCAAGGGCGGAATGCAACGGCAACACAGACTGTAATTGTAGAGAAAAATGGAGAAACATCAGATTTAGAACCTAAATTAACAGTGCCTGTTGGAGCGACAATTCATGTAGGAGATTCATTTGTTTCAATGGCAGAAGTATTAGCTATCGATAAAGAAGACGGTAATCTCACTTCTAAAATCAAAGTTGATGGTGAAGTAGATACATCTAAAGCCGGTACTTACATATTAACGTACACGGTTACAGATTCTAAAGGTCATGAAGTAACGGCGAAGCAAACTGTAACGGTCAAAGTTAGAGAAGAAGTTAAAAATGATAAACCAATACTAAAAGTACCTGCTACAACTTCAATTACTGAGGGTGATCAATTTGATCCGTTGGTAGGAGTATCAGCTACTGACAAAGAAGACGGTGACCTTACTTCTAAAGTAGCGTATGAAGGAACTATAGATACAACTAAAGCTGGTACTTATGAAATAATATATAGTGTAAGAGATTCCGTGGGTAATGAGGTAAATACAATACAAAAAGTATTAGTGAAAGATAAAGAAACTAGCAAACCTAATGGTCTTGCTAATAAGACAAATAACAATAATATCTCAAATAACAGTAATACCGATAAAAAAGAATATACATATAAGGAGCTGCCAAAGACGGGTGTAAGTACAACTAACAGTGCAGCAATCGGCATATTGATGATTATTGCAGGTACAGTACTCACTTTGATTCGCAAATCTAGAAAGATACAAAAATAATAGTAGGGATTATTCGTTTGAAGAAAAGAGTTGAGTATTCAAAAGAAATAAAGTAGAAAGTAAATAAAACGAAATATGGATTTTTTACTTATTAAGATTTTAATAGTTAAGCGGTACATTTGGCTTTTATAAAAATTTGCAGTTGGATACTATTCTGTCTACAGAACTATATTACATATAAAACACGTTACTATTCTCATTAAAATAAAAGAATAGTAACGTGTTTTTTGATTTGAAAATAGCATAAATCCTATAGCTCATGAATATAGGAGTACTTCTAATTTGCCATTGATAAGTTACTGAAAACACTTTGTTTTAATGGAAGTGTCACTCTAAATGACAACATGAGATTTTCGGTATTTACCAGGTGTTTCATTGGTGAATTTTTTAAAAATTTTAGTGAAATAACTTTGATCGCTAAAATTAAGCGAAGCGCATATGTCTGATAAGGGATGGGTGGTGAAAGTTAATAATTTCTTTGCTTCTTCGATTCGTTCACGTTGAATGTACTCAATTAATGAAATACCGACTTCTTTTTTAAATAATATAGATAAATAATCTGAATTCACATTTGCAAATTTAGCAAGTTGTTTAACAGATATTGGATTGTAAATGTTTTTAAAAATGTAGTTTTTGCAAATAGCGATAGTCTGTGAATGTTGCTGTGTTTTTTGTGCCTTTACACGGTCTGCAAAGGTACAAAAAGCATTTTTTAACAAATCCCAAACAGATTCTTTGTCTTTTAAATCTTCTGTTCTTTGAATATGTAAATCATAAATTTTGTAAGCAATCCCAGATGGAAGTCCCCCTTTTATCGCATACCTAGTAGCGAGCGTGATGGATGAAATACAAATGTTTTTATGACGTCTTAATTGATGGAATGAAGATAAAGATGAAAGAGTCTCTTGTTGGAATTCGTAATAATATTTGAGTACGGTTTCTTTATCCCCGTTTTCTATAGAACCAAGTAATTGCTGCTCTATATATAAATTATGATAAATGGATTCGTCTTTTTGCATTGAAATATATACATCTTCGTTTAAGATTCTGCTATGACTTATATGAAGTGAGTCACTGTTATTTGAAAAGGTGCTTACATCTGAATTTTTTTTATAGAAAATGTTATAGAACAATATTGCTATATTTACAAAAAAATTTTGATCTTTGACTGACAATGAAAAATAATGGTCTCTTGTTCTTTTATAATTTGGAATGAAATTAAGGTTACTATCCGTTTTACTTGTAGAAAAATTTACATGTGCCAAGGGCCCAATAATAACAGTACCGTTCACCATATAATCGCTCTTTATGTGAATTAAAATGAAGTGCCCTAGATGTTCGTGAGTTCTGAAGATGGGGAAATTATATGTATCATTTCTCTGAAAAAGCACATGTAAATGCTCTATTTTTGATGTATACAACGAATGTGAATCACTTTTTGATGTGAATTCTAAAAGAATATTTTTGTTACAATCTAAAAAACAAACTGGAATTTCAAAAGATTGGAAAAACATATTGCAAATGTACTCTATCTCAACTAGATTGAGCTTTTTAGTCATATTCTTCCTCCTTACAGTTATGCGTAATAGTTAAATAAACATATATTCCTTTTTTCATAAGTAGAAACGGAAAACCTTTATTAATAAAAAATATAAATAAAAGTTATAAACTTCTAAGAATAATACCATAATTTAACATGAATAGCACATATTATTTGAATATACAGGTAATAGTTTTGGACAGTAGCGTAAAATATGAATCGTCACACTTATTTGTTGGTTATTACTTATATGTATTAAAAAATGATTAAGATTGGATTTTAAATAGGGATAGGAAGTGAGAAATTAATAGATTGACAGTAAGTGACTAGTCGAAATTAGTAGTGAAAGCTATTATGTAACAAATGTAATGATTCTTGAAATAGGGATATAAGTGTAATTTAGGGGAGAAAATTACATATATCATGTGGAGAGACAACGTAATAATAGAAGATAAGAAAAGTGAATAAGTGATTGTAAACAATGGATTGTTGGACGACTATGTTTTATGTTATTCGTTTAAATCTGATACTTGGCACACTATTGCTTTTAAGAAGGTAATAGTAATAAAGAGATTTTTAAAATGATAGAAGTAGTAAAGGGGATAAGAGAAATGAAAAGAATATTTAGTGTGCTTTTAGTGTTTTTCTTAACATTTTCTACATGGTCTAGTGTATTAGTAAAGGCGGATTCACCATCTAAAGGTACTTTAACGATTCATAAGTATGAACAAGAAAAAGATGGAGCGCAGGGACTAGAAGGTGACGGTTCTGCAAATCAAGAGGTGCCAAAAGATGCGAAACCATTAAAAGGTGTAACGTTTGAAGTAAAAAGGGTTGCTTCTTTTGAAAAAATTTCAAACGATGGGAAAATCGTAAAAGAAGACGTGAAACCTGTAATGGGAGCCACTCCAAATCAAGTAGTAACAGATGATAACGGACAAGCTGTATTAAAAGATCTTCCGCTAGGACGTTATGAGGTGAAAGAAGTGGCAGGACCTCCACATGTGAATCTAAATCCCAATACGTATACAGTGGATATTCCATTAACGAATAAAGAGGGTAAGGTGCTAAACTATGATGTTCACATGTATCCAAAAAATGAGATTAAACGTGGTGCAGTGGATTTAATAAAAACTGGTGTAAATGAAAAAGCATTAGCAGGTGCAGTATTCTCTTTATTTAAAAAAGACGGTACAGAAGTGAAAAAAGAGTTAGTAACAGATGCTAATGGTCATATTCGCGTGCAAGGATTGGTGTATGGAGAATACTATTTCCAAGAAACAAAAGCTCCGAAAGGCTATGTAATAGATCCAACTAAACGTGAGTTTTTTGTTAAGAACTCCGGAACAATTAATGAAGATGGAACTATTACTTCTGGTACAGTAGTTAAATTAGAAGTGAAAAACTATGAAGAACCAACAATTGATAAAAAGATTAACGGAAAATTGGAAGCGTTACCAATCAATCCGTTAACTAATTATAATTATGATATTAAAACATTAATTCCAGAAGACATTAAGGAATACAAAAAATATGTGGTAACAGATACTTTGGATAATCGTTTAGTGATTCAAGGAAAGCCAATCGTGAAAATTGATGGAGCAGAAGTAAATGCAAGCATTGTAGAGGTAGCTATAGAAGGTCAAAAGATAACAGCTACAGTAAAAGATTTCACAAAATTAGATGGTAAAAAAGAATTTCATTTGCAAATTAAATCTCAAGTAAAAGAAGGAGTACCATCTGGTTCGGAAATTTTAAATACAGCAAAAATACATTTTACAAATAAAAATGATGTAATTGGAGAAAAGGAATCTAAACCTGTAGTTGTTGTTCCAACAACTGGAATAATTGAGTTAACAAAAATTGATGGTGCTAATAAGAATAAATTAAAAGGTGCAGAGTTTGTACTTAAAGATAAAAATGGAAAAATAGTTGTTGTAGCAGGAAAAGAAGTAACAGGTGTATCAGATGAAAATGGTGTTATTAAATGGTCTAACATTCCATATGGAGACTATCAAATTTTCGAAACGAAAGCTCCAACATATACAAAAGAAGATGGTACAAAAGCTTCTTATCAATTATTAAAAGATCCCATTGATGTAAAGATTAGCGAAAATAATCAAACGGTTAAATTAACGATTGAAAATAATAAAAGTGGATGGGTTCTTCCAGTAACGGGTGGCATAGGAACGACTCTTTTTACTGTAATAGGTCTTACGTTAATGGTTACAGCGGCATTTGTTTTCTTTAGAAAAAAGTCTGCTAATAATTAAGATTTTAGGAACATGTAACTATGGGAAAAGGGGAGAAGCAAAATGCTTCCCTCTTTTCGATATTTAAGCATATACAGAGGTGGAAATATGAAACGAAATCTTGTTTTGGGAGGTATTTTTTTATTTGGATTAGGTGTTTTTTTATATCCTACTATTAGTAATTGGTTGGCGACTCGTGCACATTATTCTGAGATTAGCTCTTACGATAAGAATATCAAAGCATTACAAAAGAAAGAAGTCGAACGTAGGGAAAAAGAAGCAGCTGAATATAATAAACAAGTTCACACTTCCACGAAAACATTTACTGATCCATTTTCTGAAAAAAAAAGTAATCATCAAGCATATGCTGATGCGTTAAATTTAGGAGATGTAATGGGGTATATTGAAATATCGAAAATTAATATAAAACTGCCAATCTATCAAGGGACATCTGAGGAAGTATTGAGCCGCGGGATAGGTCATTTAGATTTTTCTTCGCTCCCGATAGGTGGAGAAAATACGCACACTATTTTAACAGGGCATCGTGGTTTACCATCAGCAAACTTATTTACAGATTTAGATAAGTTGAGTGAAGGAGATCTTTTTTATATTCATTCTTTAGACAAAGTTCTTGCTTATAAAGTAGATCAAATTAAAGTAGTGTTACCACACGAAACGGACGATCTACAAATTGTAGAAAATAAAGATTATACAACTTTAATTACGTGTACGCCTTATGGAGTAAACACCAATAGGTTGCTAGTTCGAGGTGTGCGTGTGGAGTTAAACGAGAAAGAAAAACAAAAAGTGAGTACAGAGATATTTATATTTAATAAGTGGACTGTAATAGTTCCAATCCTATTGTTATGTGTGTTTCTAGTCGTAATTTATAAGAAAAGGTTAACTCGATAGAATGTATTTATTTATCCTGCATTAATGGGAAGTGGGACCGGAAATTCAGAGATAAGTAAAGAAAGTATATAAAGTATATAAAGTATATAAAAGATGAAGTAAATCCTCATTGGTGAATATGTCATTTTATTCGACTATAGAAAAAATACGGTAAAGGTGGGAACAAAGGAATTGAGGCTACGATTAAAGCTGGTAAGTATTCATTTTATTGTTTTGTTAATGTTAAGTGTAAGTTTTGTCATATATGTACCAAAAGAAGTATATGGATCCACGACAAACTTAGAAGGTCTAGGTGATATATCGCGTTATAATGCAGTTGTCTTTGGTAACCATAAAGCAATAGGTGGCGACATTGAAGGAGCAACTGCAGTTCAAGGTGATATGGATGCATCGGGGTATACAATTGTAGGTGCTGCAGCGGGAACATCTAATATAGTAGGTGAAAAATGGGGTGATGAGGGATATCCGTCCTTGTTATTGTCTGGAAAATTTAAGAAATCAAGAGAAGAATCTTTTATCATTCAAAACGGAATAGTCGTAATGACAAAAGAGAGTGATCCAGATCGCATCATACAATCCTCTTATGATCGTATCGTTTATAAAGAAAAACTAGAAATTGACGCGAAATTTAATGAATTTCGCAATATAGTGAACCAAGTCAGTAAAAATGCAGGTCAATATAAAACGAATACCCCAATTCCAAATATGAGTCATGGAATCGGAAAAGATATAAACAATCCTAATATTTATGTTTCATCAGAATTGACAGGGAAAATTAATTTAGATATAAGAGATGTATTTTTGCCCAATGCTAAGGACAAAGATTTTATTGTAATGTATTCAGATGCAATAGAGGTTACATTTAAAAATGGGTCTATTCTATATGACACGAACAATATTGGAAAGGCTACAGATATAGTTCCTACATCACAACCATATTCGCCTAATTCCCCGTTTACTGAGCTATATGGGAAAATGATTTGGGTTTTTCCAAATGCGAAAAAAATTACAACAGAGGGATATGGTGTAGTTGGGAGTGTGTTTGCTCCCAATGCTGTATTAGAAACAAAAGGCGGTTCGATTAATGGACAAGCATTTGTTGGTGCGGTACAACAAACTGGTGGATTTGAGTTTCACAATTTCAAATTTAACTGGAAACATTGGAACAAGCCTAGTACAGGAAAAGTAAAAATAAAAAAGGTTGATAGTAATAATGATAATAAAAAATTGGTGGGAGCAAAGTTTAAAATTGAAGATTTAAATGGGAAAATAGTTGGAGAACTAGTAACAAATGAAGAAGGAGAAGCGATATCAAAAGACTTACCAATAGGAAACTATACTTTAGTGGAAAAAGAAGCACCTAAAGGTTACGAATTATCAAAAGATAAAATAGCTGTAAAAGTAGAGAAAGATGCAGAAGTAGAAATTAAAATAGGAAATAAGAAATTGCCAGATCCAATGGGAAAAATGAAGCTTGTGAAAGTAGACATAAGTGATAAAAATAAAAAACTAGCAGGGGCAAAGTTTCATATAGAAGATGCAAAAGGAAAAGTAGTTGGAGAGTTAATAACAGATGAAAAAGGAGAAATGATATCAAAGGACTTACCAATAGGAAACTATACCCTAGTGGAAATAGAGGCACCTAAAGGTTATGAATTATTAAAAGATAAAATAGCTGTAAAAATAGAAAAAGATACAGTAGTAGAAATTAAAATAGAAAATAAGAAATTGCCAGATCCGACTGGGCAATTTGAAATTGAAAAAGTTGATGATAAGGATAGTGAATTAAAGCTAAAAGGCGCTGTATTTCAAGTGTTAGATAAAGAAGGGAAAGAACTTAGTAGATTAATAACGGATGAAAAAGGAAAGGTAATTTCCAACCAATTAGCAATTGGAAAGTATACGATTAAAGAAATAAAAGCACCGAACGGATACATGTTACTTAGAGATCCAATAGAAATAGAAATTACAGAAGCAGTAAAGACACAAAAAATAACAGTGAAAAATGCGAAGAATAATTGGGTAATTCCTAATACTGGTGGGAGCGGAACAACAATTTTTTACGTAATTGGTATTATGCTAATGTTTGCTGTGCTATATTTCTGTAAGAAAAATCGTATATTATGAACTAATTTTATAGAGTTAGACAGATTGTTGCGTTAGAGAGTTTTTAGGGCATGAGTTCGGTATTGTACTGGACTCATGTTACTACATTTGTTGAAGGAGGAAGGATAATAGTAAACATAGAATATATTAATGAATTAAAATGTTTAAGAGGTGAACATGGTGGCAATAAAACAAGACGAAATTAAAGTAGTTGTCGGAGCTGGAGTGTTTAATAATAATCCAGGCTGGATTCAAACGCAAGAAGATGAACTTAACTTACTAGATAAAGCTACGTGGGAAGAAAGATTTGAATACAACTCTATTTCAGCTATTTTAGCTGAGCATGTATGGGAACACCTTACTTTTGAAGAAGGTGTAAGAGCAGCTGAAATCTGTTATGAATTTTTAAAACCATCTGGTCATATTCGGTGCGGAGTCCCTGATGCATTCTTTCAGGATGAGGTATATCAAAATATAGTTCAAATAGGGGGACCCGGTCCGAAAGATCATCCAGCAGCAAGTCATAAAATCGTTCATAATTATATAACATTAACGAAAATGTTTGAAACTGCTGGATTCGAGGTAGTTTTACTTGAATATTGTGATGAAAATGGTCGGTTTTATTACAACGAATGGGATGCAAACGACGGTGTTATTTTCCGTTCGAAAAGGTATGATTCTAGAAATAAAGGCGATAAACTTGGTTTTCCATCGCTAATTGTCGATGCGATTAAGCGTTAATCATTCAACAAAACAGGAGTTAATCCTATGATTTCATAAGTCGCAAATGCGGCTTTTTTATTTGTACGCAAATCTATATTTAATTTTCAATATTATATAACTCGATTTAGAAAATATTTAAGTTTTTCTCAGCACCATTCACTTTAAATTAACACTTCGCTGACATAAATATTTATTTTATATTTATATTCGTGTAAAATGAGATGAGAACATATATTCTATATAAGGAGGCAATTAAAATGATAGCTGAAATTGGGAAACTAACTGGTGGATATATTGTAAAATTTGAACGCGAATTTCCATGTACGGTAGAGGAAGTTTGGTCTGTATTAACAGAAAACAGTAAGCTGAAAAAATGGATGTCCAATTTACAGATTGAAAGCCTTAAAACTGGTGGAATAATAAAGTTCGACATGATGGACGGTTCATTCATAAACATTGATATTTTAGAGTGTCAACTAAACTCAGTACTTGAATTTACTTGGGATAAAGACCGTGTCCGATTTGAAATACATAAAGAGGAAAATGGTACTCTTTTATTCCTAAAAGAGTACATTCATGAATTAACAGATCATACACCGAGAGATATAGCTGGTTGGCATATTTGTTTAAATCTTTTTTCTTACGTTTTAGAAGGAGAAGAGAAAGAATTTTCTAAAGATGAATGGCAACAGTGGTTTGAAATATACAAGGATAAGATTAATGAAGTGAGAGGATAATTGCATAATAGGTAATATTCATTATGTAATTATTGTATTGTAAAAATGCTTTTGTGAATAAATAAGAATAGAGGTTAATATGAAAGTAAATCAATTAATTGCTAATAACATAAATAAATTAGATGCAACTATACCGTTTAATAAATCGTTTGGAATTGCTGGTTTATCTGGATCGGGTAAAACAACTTTTTGCCAAACAATTGGTGAAGAATCAAAAAAACGATTAGTTTCTTTATTGCCAAAGGCTGAATATCAATATTTATTTCCTAACATTATGGAAACAAATTTTAGTGCCATTAAGATGGAAGAAATACCTTTAGTACTTTTTCTAGGAAAATCATCGATTTCGTCTAATCCGCGTTCAACGATTGGTACTCAAACTGGTGTTTTTACAGAGGTTCGGGAAAAACTTGCTGAGGTATTTAATCTTTCTCCAGAGGTCTTTTCATTTAATAATCAATTAGGCTGGTGTACTGGTTGTAAAGGCCGTGGTACTACAAAAAATGTTGAGTGTAAAAAATGTAAGGGAAAACGTTATAGTGAAGAAATTGAACAACATGAAATTGATTTGTTGGACAAGCCACATTCAATCTCAAATATTAATGATTTAAGTATTGAATCTATTCTTTCACTAGCAAAAGAGTTAAATATTAGTGAAGAAAAACAGCATATACTGCAAAATATTATTAATATGAACATTGGTTATTTAACATTAAATCGAATTATGGGTACGTTATCAGGTGGAGAGTTAACACGACTTTATTTGGCCGAATTCATGGCAGTAAGTGAAAATGCTGTAATTATTATTGATGAGATTTCAGTTGGACTTGATCATGAAACTTTATTACAAATTTTAGAAGAGATTAAACGATTAGGGTGTAAAAATCAAATTTGGCTTATTGATCATTCAGATACAGTACTAGTTACAACTGATGAGCAATTGTTCTTTGGACCTGGTAGCGGAAAATATGGCGGGAAAATTGTGGAAGAATCACCAAGACCAAAGTCAATACTGTGGGATCGAAATAAAGAAATACCAACAGAATATTATACATTGTATGATTTATATTGCCGTAATATCCAAATGGCTGAGTTTCAAATTCCTAAAAACAGGCTTGTAACAGTTACAGGAGAATCAGGATGTGGGAAATCTACACTTGTCAACGAATGTCTAGCTACAGATTTTTTGAAACGATATCCAAAAGATAAATTAGTTATGGTAGGACAAGACCGAAATCAATCAATTACAAGTCGATCAACTGTAGCAACTTTCCTAGATATTAAAAAGAAACTGACAAAGTATAGTGAAGACATTGATGATATTTTTGAGCGCTCGATTGAGGATATTATTGATGAACTTCCAAATGAAGATATCGCTTATAAACGTTTGAGCCTACTAATTAAATTAGGGCTTGGCTATTTAACATTAGAGAGAAAAACACAAACATTATCGACAGGTGAGTTTCAATGTGTTCATTTAGTTTCGGAATTATTTGCAAACACTAGAAATCCACATACATTATTTATTTTTGATGAGCCTTCAAAAGGTTTATCACAAAATATTTTAAATCAATTTATCGATAGTATTAGAGGTATTCTGCAAGATGAATCAGTTTCGATCATTATGATTGAGCATAATCGTTACATGTTAGAAAGCTCTGATTATATAGTTGATTTTGGAAAAAGGCAGAATGAATCTATAGAGCATTTGGATGTTGTCAATCATGAGGATTACTATCGTCAAAAAAGTAATGTGAATAGCACAGAGAAAATACACATCTCTTCAATGCTTAAGCAGAAAAAAGGGGTTCACTATTTAGAAGAAAATCATATTAACTATTTTAAAAATGCCGAAAATATTTATAAGGGCGGTATTTTAAAAAGTTTATCATCAATGGCTAGGTTAATTTATGGTGAATATGAATCTAATACAATCGCACCTGTTATTGCTATTGATCTTGAAAGACATTTATATAGTCAATATAGTTTCTTATATGAGATTGGTGGATTAATTAATCATATTGTAGCTGCTCATCCAATTAATAAAGATACGAGAAGTTTTGATTTCTATTCACAGGACAATCATTGTCCATCTTGTTCTGGACGTCTTCAAATTGAAGTTTTTGATAAAGATATTGCCATTCAAGATAAAAGTGTTCCATTTTGGGATGGGCTATTCGATCCAGAAATCATGAAGGTATTAAAATTTTATCAGCATGAAAAAATAGAATTTCTATTCGAAGAAATAAAAAATGAGCTTGGTCACGATTTGTCAAAGAGCTATAATGATATGTCAGAAGAAGAAAAGCATACGTTTTGGTACGGGTATTTTGAAAAATCATTTTATGATAAAAAAGGAAAGACACGCAGAACATGGGTAGGATTTAATACAATTATTGGTGGATATATTGTTATTTCAAAAGCACCTATTAAAGAAGAAATTAAAAGTTCAAAAAAAATGATGAAATGTCCAATTTGCGAGGGGACGGTTTTAAATCATCATAAACCACTTAAATTTGGTAACGTAGATATTCGTGAAATAATCAATCAGCCTATTAATGAAGTATTGAAAACAGTTGGTGATTTACCGACACTTGTTAAATTGAAATCTATTGTTGGTGGCGATATGGTATTGACAGAAGATGTTTCTTTATTGCCAAGAAAAGCACAAGTTGCATTGAAAATGTTTGAATTAGAACAAGCAAGCTTTTCAAACTATGAAATGGTGTTACAAAATGTTTTACCATTCTGGGGTGAAATAAAAGGAAATATCGAATCCATTAGTGTTAATAATCAAGTAACTGTTTGTGATTTCCCTAATGTTTATGAAACGAGAGAAAACATTATAAATAAGTATTTCACAAATGGTAAATATAAAAAACTTACGTATGTATACGAAGCGTTTGGATACAAAAAAATATTTACCCAAATTAATAAAATTAAAAAAAGTAATCCATGTCCATTTTGTAAAGGTAAGAAAGTGATAACCGAAGATAATCTACATGATGGTGTCTTTAAACTAACAATTCCATGTGTAACTTGTAATGCAAGTGGTATTAATGACGAAGGGTTAAAAGAAGTTGTCGAGGGCGTGGATGTACAAACGTGGTTAACTGGAAAAGTAAGTGATGTTGTGAATGAAAGCGTATTAACAGAAGCTGTTGGGCAAATACCAATTTTTAATCGTATTCGTGAGTTGGATAAACGAGATATGATGGCGGTTTATGAATGTCTTGAGAAAAATAACTAGTGATGGATTGTCAATTGCAGTAGTCATAAAAACAGGAATATAGGTTTTTAATTATATAAATATAACATGTTAAATTGTTATTTAAATCGTTAAAAATAGTTGACCCTCACATAATGTCATTGTTTATGATGAAGTTGAGCTTCAAAGTAGATGTAACTTATAGGAGGAAATCATGTTTAAAATAGGGGATTTTTCGAAACTATCTTCCATTAGTATACGTATGTTGAGACACTACGATAAAGTGGAATTATTACAACCAGTAAAAGTCGATGAGCAGAGTGGATATCGATTTTATTCAGCTGACCAATTAAAAAAGGTAAATCAAATTCAAACATTAAAAGCTATGGGGTTTAATATTGCTACCATCAAAGAAATAATAGAATGCGATAATGTAGATAGCATAAAAGAGCAATTTTTAAATCGTAGTGCTCAAATTAAAGAAGACATGAATAACCTCCAAAAACAATTACGTCTCCTCGAAGACTCAATGAAAACGATGAGAGAGGATGTTGTTGAGATGAATTATCATGTTTCAATAAAAGAAATTCCAGAAAGAACTGTAGCTAGTGTTAGAAAGATTATTCCATCGTATAATTGCGAAGGTGATTTATGGAGTGTATTAATGCAAGAAATTCAAATGAAAAATATTAGTATTGCCCATCCGAGTTATAGTATTGCGGTTTTCCATGATCGTGAATACAAAGAAAATGATGTAGATATAGAAATACAGCTAAGTATTCTAGGTAAGCACGAAAATACAAAAGACGTTACATTTAAAAATATGAAATCAACCAATGTAGCTTCTATAACAGTTAATGGAAGTTATGAACAGATGACAGCTGTAAATGAGGCTGCGGCAAAATGGATTGAGACAGAAGGTTACAAATTAGCAGGCCCGATGTTTAATATTTATCATGTGAGCCCAGCGATGGAATCGGATCCTAATAAGTGGGTTACAGAAGTTTGTTATCCAGTTAAATAATGATAAAGAAAAAAGGCATTAATTATATGCCTTTTTTCTTTGGAAACTTATCCATAAATATCAAGACAAATTACTTCGAGATTCGATTCGTCAACTACTAGCACAATTTTATTTGCAAATGTACAAAATGAGCGGATTGTAATGAATCATCTAAAAACCAACCAGTTGGTACTAAAGTAATGTAATCATCTAATTGGAAATTTCAGCAATGTTTAAATGAGCAACAAAAGCCGCCGTAATAAGGGGCTTTTGTCTTAAATAATTTAATGATATGTGTACCCTCCATCAGGAAACAATACATTACCCGTAGTAAAACTATTTTGCATTAAATATAGAACAGTATGTGCAATTTCATTATTATGGCCAGGCCTTTTTACAAGAGAAAGAGATTTATAAGATTCATAAGCAGCTAGTCTATTTTCGTTTTGTTCATTCTCTCTTTGTATTGTTCCAGGAGAAACAACATTAACTCTAATAGGAGCTAATTCTACAGCTAAAGCTTTCCCTAAACTTTCAATAGCACCATTGCAAGCTCCATAAGCAGGTGCCCCTTTAAGTGGTCTTTGACTAAATGCACCAGACATTAACACAATCGATCCAGAGTTTGAAAGAAAAGGAATTGCATATTTTACGGCATAATATTGAGGCCAAAACTTTCCGATGAAGCTACTTTCAGCAATTTCCTCTGTAGAGGTAATCGGTCCAAGTGTGTAAGAGGCTCCCGGTGTGAATAAATGATCAAAGTTCCCAACTATCTTGAAAAAATTTTGTAATTGCTCTTTATTTTGATTATCCAATATATAAGTTTGAAGATGATTGTTATTTATTACTTCTCGAGAAACTTTTAATTTTTCTTCCGAGCGTCCGGCAATAATAACATGTGCACCTTGTTTAATTGCTTGTGTTGCTGTTGCTAATCCAATACCAGAACTCCCGCCAATAATAACGATACGACTATCTTTTAATGTAGTAATAGACATATTTTAGCCACTCCTTTAATAAAAAAATTAGAATATAACTGCTATGCTTTTATTATTCGCTAAAAGGTAGCAAGTGAAAAGTACGCACTTTGTATGTACATAGTCGCAAATTTCGTACTAATCGCTATACATGCGGATAAGTAATAGGAAAAATTTCTAAATATGGTTTATCCCGCATTAACGGGCAGTAAAACTCCCACCTCAAAGTTAGGAAAATGTAAGGAAGTTAGGTAAGAGATCAATTGCCCGTAAAAGCCCGATTGGTTCAACTAATAATCAGTGTGGGATGAACAAAACCCCCACTGATTAAAGTTTCACTTTATGATATCTGAGGAGAGGTGAGAAAAATGGATTTACAAGAACCGAAGTTAAAAGGAGTAATAGCAACATTACAAATAATCGGTGGGAAATGGAAGCCACTCATTTTATTTATTTTGCTAACAGATGGAACGAAACGTTTTGGTGAATTAAAGAAATTAATACCAGATATATCTCAAGGGACGTTAGCAAAGCAATTACGTGAATTAGAGCAAGATCAACTAATAAAACGCGAAATTTATCAAGAAATACCACCTAAAGTAGAATATAGCTTAACTGAACATGGAAAAACAGTCAGTACTGTTTTGGATAGTATGTGTAGTTGGGGAAGAGGGCATTTAGAATATATAGATAAAGATAAACCATAAAAATGTTATGTAAACTTATTGTAGTGTGAAGGGAAATATTGTTTTAATAATTTGTATTTTATAATATATAATTAAGGAGTGTCGTAGGTTATTATACATATTTAATTTATTTTTACAAAGGGGAAGTAATAAGATGAACGAATTAGAGTATAAAAGCTTCTATGATAAAGTAGGAAGATTAAATGGATGGGATTTTAGCAAAATAAAATGTGAAACTGTAGGAGATACATGGGACTTTTATAGTGAGGTAAAAGAAAGATGTAAACCATCACATATTTTACTTGATGTTGGTACAGGCGGAGGAGAAAATGTACTTAACATAGCATCATCAGCTAAATTGTTGATTGGAATTGATAATTCTAACGACATGATTGAGACGGCACATTCTAACTTGAAAAAATCAGGTGTACAAAATGTTGAGTTTCTTCAAATGGGTTCTGAAGCTTTAACATTTCCACATGCACATTTTGATATTACTTCAAGTTGTCATGCCCCGTTTCTGGCATCTGAGTTAGCAAAAGTAATGAAAAAGGGTGCCTTTTTCTTAACACAACAAGTAAGTGAGAATGATAAATTAAACCTGAAAGAAGCATTTGGTAGAGGACAATGCTTAGGTGAACGGGATGGTACTTTAAAAGAAAAGTATATGAATGAACTTATTAGTGCAGGATTTGATCTCGTGCAAGTACGTGAATATGATGTTACTAATTATTACAGTAGGTCTGAAGATCTCATTTTCTTATTAAAACATACTCCTATTATTCCTAGATTTGGAGAACAGGAAGAGGATTTTACTATTTTACAAAAGTTCATTGATACGTATAGTTCTGAAAAAGGGATTCGTACTAATTCAAAAAGATTTATGATTATTGCTGTAAAACCTTAATGTATTTTATCGTAAAAGTTGCTTTTCATTTAAGGAAAGGCAGCTTTTTTATATGGAAACAATGCAGGGGAAATTTGAAAAAATAGAAATAAGTAAAGTGTTAATTAAAAACCGAAATATGGAGGATATTTGTTTTGAAACGTTAGTGTACTAGCAATAAAAGAAGCTAACATATTCATACTAAAGTTGTAGTTTCTATATGAAAAATCCATCCTTCCGTTTGATTTTATCTATTTATAAGTGTAATACAATACGAATAGATAATAAGAAATGAGGGGGAATGTAAAGTGATTACACATATATCAGATATAAAACTACAAACGGTTTCCATAGAAGGGGTAAAACAAGTTTATAAGGACATATTATCTTTTCCAATAAAAAAAGAAACAGCATCCTTCATTCAATTTGAAGTAACACCTTATACAACAATTAGTTTTCAAGAAGTGTATGAACCAATCGCACCTGCACATTTTGCTTTTGAAATCCCATATTCAAAATTCCATGAAACAGCAAAATGGTTAAAGGACTCTGGATTACTCATTGTAAAATGGCAAAATGGAAATGTAATTGGTGAAGAGAATGGTCTATTCAATTTATACTTTAAAGACGGAGATGGAAATCTACTCGAAATTATCGCACATAGTTATGTTAAAGAGGATGTATTAGTACCACACTCACCTTTAAACATTTTATACGTAAGGGAAATTGGTCTTCCTGTTAAAAGTGTACCTGTTTTTACGGAATGGTTAAAATCAAATCTAAATATGAAAACGATGGAAGATGGGGATATTTTTAACTTTGTTATAGGTGGCACTGCATATATCGTCGCGACTTGGTGGCAGCGACCTTGGATTCCAATTGCAATGAAAGCTCTATCACCGAAAGTACACGTTTCTTTCGGAACACCAGACGTCGCATTTTTACAGCGAATCCAAAATAACTTTAAGAAAAATAGTGTACCATTTGAATGTAAACGTAATGAAGTATCATTTATTGAGCAAGGATATACATTTTCAATTGTGCATACATCAGAGTTTCATTCGGATATTCCTAAACAATTAAACTTACCGCTTTCTATTTAAGGATGGAAAGCGGTAAGTTTTTTGTATATTCGTGAAGAAGGTTTTAGCTAGGATTATAGTGAATTTAAAGAGAAGTATAAGGTGTTATTCTAATTTATGTTAAGGGGGGAAATAAAGTGGTTTTAGGTAATCCAATTGCAAAAGGGAATACAGCAGAAATTTATTTAACTGATGATAAGGTTGTAAAATTATTGAAAGATTACCTCCCAGATACAGAGTCTATGAATGAAGCAAAAAAACAAAAATATGCGTATTCATGTGGGTTGCCAGTTCCAAACGTATTTGAAGTGAAAAAGATACAAAATAGACAGGCAATTATTATGGAACATGTAAAAGGGGACAACATTGGTGATCTTCTGCTTAATAATTTAAATGAGGCAGAGCGTTATATCAGCCTTTGTGTTAATGAGCAAAAAAAGATCCATGCTATACATGTGAATACAGATGAAATGGAGTTAATGAGGGGAAGGTTAGAGCGTCAAATTAAATCTGTGCATAAATTGGATGAACGCAAAAAGAAGGATATATTACAAAAATTAGATTTTATTACATTTGATTTTAGGCTATGTCATGGAGATTTTCATCCATTTAATTTGATTTTGAGTAAGGAAGAGAAAGTGAAAGTTATAGATTGGGTAGATGCTAGTTCAGGTGATATTCGCGCAGATGTATTTCGAACATACTTGTTGTACTCAAAATCTTCGGTAGAATTAGCTGAGATGTATTTACATATATATTGCAGTCGTACCGGCATATCAAGAGATGAAGTTTTTCAATGGGCTCCTATTATTATTGCAGCTAGATTTTCTGAAAAAGTATCACCGCAAAATGAAGTGTATTTGAGAAGATTATTGAATCAGTATTTATAAGTCATAAAAAAGGTTGTCAGCTAATTAATAAATGCTGTTGTTTAACCAAAGTTTCCTTGCAGTTAAACAACAGCATTCTTAAATATTGATATAGGTATTCTTATTTTCGATCTTCATCCTATAAAGGTTCATAATCCGTACTTGTTCCTCCGTTAATTCTTCTTTATCCCAATACATATGCATTAAGCTATATTCAAAAATCTCCTTTAATTTAATAAATAACGGAAACTTGTCTTTCATCTCTTTTGGTAGCTCATTTTCCTCTTGGTAGCCTTCAAATAGTGCTTTTGTAATAGAATACTCATAGTCAACGATATTCCCATTTCCAGCAAATGAATATTCTATCGCACTATAAATAGGAACGGCTAAATCGAATATGTAAAAATGTTTTTCGCAGTCTTGAAAATCTATCATTGTTAAGTTTGAATTATTTTCGACTAAAATGTTTTCTAACCATAAATCTCCGTGTATTAAGCCGTAATTTGAAGGGGATTTTGGTAGCTCTTTTATGGAAGTTAAAACGTCAGATGCAATTTCTCTTATTGTATTTTCTTCTTTAGGGATATATTTAAGAAAATTATATTCTTCATTTTCATACCAATCGTTTATATGTTTTACTGGTTTAATCTTTTCAAAGCTTTTAGATATACGATGTAATTTTCCAATTTGTTTACCAAGTTTTTTAAATATATTAGAATTCCATTCAGACCTTGGTAAATGTATACCAGGAGCAGCTTTATATAATACAGCAAAAATCTCCTTGTCTAATGTGAATTTTTCTACAAAATTCCCTTGTAATGAAGGGATTATTGGTGGAACACCTAAACCATTTTGATATAAAAAATTTGTATATAAAACTTCCTCTATCTGTTCTTCATATGTTTTGTAGTTTGTAATTCTACTGAAGTATGTACCTTGTTCTGTAAGACATTCATACATCTCATTTGTTATTGGCTTAATGTTAATAAAATTCAACGGATACTGTTCATTTATGAATTGAAGTATTTCTTTTTCTAGCTTGTTCATTGAAACGTCCTTTCCAAACCTTAATTTTTTAACTTGGGAATTAAAAGAATTTTATTTTATAAAATTCGTGTTTAATTTTTGAAATCCTTTAAAATGAAATATGATGTAAATTGACCTTTGATAATTAGTAAGGTGTTGCCAACATACTCATTAACGCTAAATTGAAAAATGAATAGAAGGTATGACAAAATAAGATAGATGAAAAAATATAAAATTAATACTTATATATAGATTATAAAGACTTTAGAGAAAGGCTCATGTTATAAAACACAAGAAATATCAAAAGAAAGAAACGCACTTCTCCTATACTTTTAAATAAGGAGTGAAGGAAATGAATGAACATATACAGCAGATGATTAATTGGATTGAGAGCAATTTAAAAAAGAGATTTTCATTAGATGAATTATCTCGTTACATGGGGTATTCTCCTTATTATTGCTCTTTTAAATTTCATCAAGTAACGGGTTTCAGTATTAGACGTTATATTCTTCTTAGAAGGTTGTATTTATCTACGGAAGATTTAAAGAAAGGTAGGAAGATAATTGAGGTAGCGTTGGATTACGATTACTCTTCCCAAGAGGCTTATAGTAGAGCTTTCAAAAATGTTTTTGGAATGAATCCAAGAGAATACCAACTTAACAAAATGCCTATTCAATCATTTGTTAAACTAAATTTAAATAAAGAAGGGGTGTTTAAAATGAATATTTCTAGAAAAATAGAGGTTGAACAGTTACCAAATAGGAAGAGTGAGCTATTTGATAAAGAGGTACTTAACATATTAAATGGTCAAGTTATGTATGAAGAATTTAAAAACGAAAAGCTAATGGGTGATTCTGATTATGCACCATTTAATGAGGCAATGTGTGTGAACTCGGCTACTACTCAAGTTTTTAATGAAGAGTTTATTAAAACAAGAGCGAAAGGACATAACAGTTCAGTAGAAAGTTATATAAAAAAGGTTATAGATCCGTTAGAAAACCTTTTTACGAAAAAGTATAAATGTATTATTCTATGGTTTGGTGAAGATATGTTTTGCCAAATGAACCTACTTACCATACTTTCTCACCTTGAACAGTCTGCTTATGAAGGGAAGGTATACTTAAATAGCTTTAGAGAGGATGAATTTAAAGTAAATCAAATTGAACTTGAATTGGGGAATTATTCTTCTATATACAATGAAGTATTAGTAAACCATAAAAAGACCTCTCATAAGGTACCACCTGTAATGTATCAGGCTATAGACTTATTTTTAGAAATGTTAACAGAAGATAATGCAGTAATGAAATTCATCTCTAAAAATAAAGATTTATCAACTCGTGAATTATTAATAAAGTTGTTTTATCTTTTTCCAACAATCGGATATGGGGATACTCAGTACATAGAGCTGATTAATAAAATAAAGAAGAAAGCTACACCAAAAATATAGGTGCAGCTTTCTTCTTATAATTGCTCAAGTAATTCTAATTCTTTTTCTACAAATAGCATTAGTTCTTTAATTGTTTCACCAGAAAAATCAAAACGAATACCGGCTGCATCATACACTTCTTTTATAGATTGCGAGCTTCCTAGTGATAATGCCTTTTTATAATTTTCTAGTGCTTGCTTAGGTTCCTCTTTATATTGTTTATACATTTGTAATGCACCAAGTTGGGCGATCGCATATTCAATATAATAAAATGGTACTTCAAAAATATGGAGTACAGGTAGCCAACTCGTTGCTATCCAGTTTTCGTAGCCATCAATATGTATGACGCTAGACTGATAATGTTTTTGAAGTTGTAAGTATTTTTCATTTCTTTCTTCAGAAGTATGACTTGGATTTTCATACAGCCAGTGTTGAAATTGATCGACAATAAGCATAATAGGTAAATATGAAATAACATCTTTAAAGAAGTTAATTTTTGCTTGTTTTAAATCTTTTTTGTCTGTATAGAAGGTATCCCAATAATTAAGCGAGAATAACTCCATTGTCATACTGGCTAGCTCAGCTGTTTCAGCTGGAATTTCTATATACTGTCGTAATTTTAATGGTTTTATGAGTTCGTTATGAATACTATGACCCATTTCATGTATAAAAGTGACAATATCATCTTGTGTATAATTTAAGTTCATAAAAATATAAGATAATTGTGAAGCTGGTAAGTACTCACAAAAGCCACCAGCTGCTTTTCCTTTGCGGCTTGTTAAATCAAGACAATTGTGTTTATACATTCGGTTTAAAAGTGCTGAAAATTCAACATCTAGTTTATTAAAGATATGAGTGCTCTTTTCAATTAAATCATTTTCATTTGCAATAGGTTTAAGTACTTTTTGATCTGGAGTTACAGCTGATACATCCCACGGGCGAAGCGTATCAACTTGCAGTTTATCTTTTTTCTCTAGCAATATTTTATCTTTAAGAGGCACAACATACTTACGTATGGATTCAGCTAGTTCATAGCAATCTTTCGCTGAATAATCAAAACGCTCGTATTTTTTGAACATATAATCGCGATAATTCTCTAGTTGAATATTTTTTGCTTTTTGATGGCGAATTTCAATTAATTGATTTAATATGTTTTGGAGTTCTTTTTCAACAGATAAAAATTTTTCAGAAATAATGGTTTTTGCCTTTTTACGGGTGTCACGATTCGAATCTTGTAAATAGGATTGTAATTCTGTTATCGTTTTTTCTTCTCCGTCCCAAATTCCACTTAATCCTCCAGTGATTTCAAAGTACTCTGTGATTAATTTGTCTTCCTTTATTTCTAATTCAATATTTTCCTCACAAAATAACTTTTGAGCGTTTTTTATTTTTGTATCTAATAAACCATATACGTTAGAATCTAATTCCATTCGAAAAGGTGACTCTAAATATTTATTATCCAATAAATTTTGGTACCGCTTTAAAAGTGGCTTTACAAATTGTTGATCATGTTCAAAAGTATCCTTTATTTCTTCATCATCCGTATTACATTGAAAGGCGATGTAATGTGATCTTAATTGTTCTTCGATGTCCCAAATTACTTTTGACTGCTCTTTTAACCAATTTTCAAGGTCTAGTTTTGAAGAAATCATTTTATTTAATAAAGTCGAAAGAGTTTTGTCCAATTGTAGTACATTACTAATATCAATCGTATTTACACGTTGCATTATATATCCCTCACTTTTTATTTATTCATAGAGATATTCTATTTATTAATTGTAATTTCCTTGTTAAGTGGGGAAAATGTGAAATAATGTTAAATTTAATAATTAAAGAAGGTATTTATATGTCAAAGTAAAAAGTTTATCGTAAATGAAAATGTTTGGAGGGGTGCTACATGAGAAAGGGAAAGAAGTTACTTGTACTTTTATTTCCATTTGCTTTATTATGTGCCTGTGAGAATGACATTGAAGATGCTAAAAGTGAAGATTCTATAGTGATGGATATTGCCACAGCAGCGGTAAAGGAGGAATCTTTTTTTAGTGCTGCTATAAGAGATGAAAAAGAAAGGATAGTAGATTTAGAGATTGCTGATAGCGAAGATAGTAACGAAATAAAAAATGATATTAATAAAAGATTGGTGATACAAGGTGTAACGTCTTATAAAATCAATATAACTCAAAGAAATAGAGAAGTTGTAAAGGCAGAGAGTAGATGGAATCAAGTTTTTGGACATATATTTGATGATGTATTCAGAAAAAATGGATATGAAGGGTTTGGTATTCAGCAAATAAATTATAAAAAGAATCAACCTGTTACCATTGATATAAAAACTAAGATTAGCGATGATGAAGTAGGGGCGAGAGAACTTGGACAGAAAATAGAAAAAGAAGTTGAAGTTGTACTTAAAATAGAAGCAGTAAAGAAATGGATTGAAAATGATTCATATGCTATTGGGATTTACGATATAGATGATCGGAAAATTAACTAATTGAGGAATGAATGCTATATGAATAGAAAACCGATGGAATCAAATATAGAATTGCTGAAGGAGGTGTAATATGTATAAGTATTTACATATTTTAAATGACATTGAAAATATGATTCAAAATGGAGATATAAAAGAAGGAAAGAAATTACCGTCTATACGGTCACTCGTTACGCAATATGAATGTAATAAGGCAACAGTTATACGTGCGCTTCATGAATTAGAAAAGCGTCACATTATATATTCTGTCCCTCAAAGTGGATACTACGTTGTTAAGAAATCTGGGAGTACCATAGAAAATAACGAGATAATTGATTTCGCTTCTTCAGCACCAGATCCAGATGTTTTCCCATATTTAGATTTTCAGCATTGCATTAATAAGGCTATTGATACTTATAAAAATGATTTGTTCGTATACGGAACACCGAAAGGGTTACCATCTTTAATTCCAGTCATTCAAAAACAGTTGGCAAATTATCAAGTGTTCACGAAAGAAGACAATATTTTTATAACATCAGGTGTGCAGCAGGCGCTTGCTATATTAACTTCTATACCATTTCCGAATGGAAATGAAACTGTATTAATTGAACAGCCAACATATCATCTATATATTGATTATCTAGAAATAAATAAAGTTCCTGTAATCGGTATTAAACGTACGAATGAAGGTATCGATTTGAATGAATTGGAGCAAATATTTCAAACTGGAAAAATAAAATTCTTTTATACGATACCGAGATATCATCATCCGCTTGGAACTTCTTATTCTAAAGATGAGAAAGAAAAAATCGCACTATTGGCTAAGAAATACAATGTATTTATAGTGGAAGATGATTATTTAGCAGATTTAGAAACTGATTCAAAAGCAGATCCGTTATATAGCTTGGATAATTGTAGTCATGTCATATATTTGAAAAGTTATTCGAAGATTATTTTTCCTGGTTTACGGGTTGGAGTTGCAGTCATCCCACCATCCATTGCAAATGCGTTCTATACATACAAAAAGATACTAGATATTGATAGTCCAATGATTTCTCAAGCGGCTTTAGAAATTTATATAAAGAGCGGTATGTTTGAACGTCATAAAAGTAAAATTAATTCTTCCTACTACAATAGATCAATAAAACTAGCAGAAACATTAGAAAAAGTGCAAAATGAAAATCCATCATTATTTACATATAATAGACAAAACACATTTGGAATACACACTTGTTTAGAAATGCAGAAAAACACAGTTACAGAAACACTTATACAAAAATTAGGTGACATTCAAATAAGTGTCGATACTATTGATAAGAATTATATGAGGAATTTTCCTAAAGAAAAACTGTTAAAGTTAAATGTTTCGAATGTAAAAGAAGATAAGATTGAAGAAGGTATTCGTAAAGTAATTGAGGAAATCAAGCAATTAAGACAGTTTAATTTTCAGTTTAGAAAAGAATAATTTGAATTAGGAGGTTCGTTGTGAGGCGCAAAATCATTCTCTTGTTTGTATGTAGCGCTATAGTGGCAGGTGCAATTGTTGTGATTACATATTATAAAAAAGAGGATCAATGCATAGCAGTTGCTAAGTATTCAAGAGGTATTATCGTAGATCAAAATAACGAACCTATATTTAATGTGAAAATATATGAAGATTCAATTGAAAGTAAGGAACGCAGTATTTCAAATGCACAAGGTGAATTTGAAATACTAGATGGGGTTTATGGTGAGATTGTTTTACAATTAGTTACTCCTGATAGAGAAATCTATACGAGAAAATATGATAGGAAGTATATACCAGAAGTAATAAAGCTGAATTATAAAAATAAAAGTGAATAAGATGAAACCATTACAGAGAAAAGTAGCAGTTGTGGCCGGAGCAATTATATATGTAATTGGATAATTATATATTTTTTAAGAGCACTCTTAGCAAAGAGTGCTCTTTTTCATCAATGTAAATATTTACTTATCATCTTTTTAAAGTGATTTTTATCATAATTTACATATTGCATAGCTGTATTTCGTATTGGATCTCCAGCATAAAATCTTTCATACAATTCGTGTCTAGATCCTAAGGGGCTTCCGATGGTATCCCAGGCTAACTTAAATAATTTTGTGCGTTGTTCGGCATCTATATTAGTTCCTTTAAAGTACTTTTTCAATAAATCAGCTATAGGACTCTGGAAGTCATTTGAGCTCGAAGGAAGTTGAATGAACCCACCTGCTCCAATTAATTGTAAAATTTCTATTGCACGGGGATAATATTTGGAACCAAGATTCCTTGCAGTTTCGATATATTTAAAATTCGGCAAATAAGTTTTCGTTTTATTTGTAGTACCTTCAACTTCAGCAGCAATTAAAAGTGCGCGAATTGTTTCGATTTGCATAATTAATTCCCCAAGCTTCTCTTGAACATGCAAATAAGTAGTAGCACCGATCGCTTCAGCAATTTCACAAGCAATTGCAGTTATAAATTCTAGTTTTACTACTAATCGTACAATTGCTTGATGATAAGCTAAACTACTAGAAGCTATATCTGACTTTAATTTCCATAATGCTTCAGGGTTGTTATACAGTAAGACACGTTCCCATGGTACAAATACATTATCAAAGATTAATAGTGCATCCATTTCATCGTACTGTGAGCTAAGAGGGGAATCAACTGTACTTGAGTTTGCATTCGCAAATGGTTCTCTACAAACCATATGTAATCCAGGGGAATTGGCTGCCACAATGAGAAAGTGAGCTAAATCTTTTTGAGTATCAGTCAGTTTTGCTAATGGATAGATTAATAAATCATTTGAATAAGGAGAAGCAGTACCTACCATTTTTGCACCATTTAAATAAATTCCATCAGAAGTTTCCTTCGTAACTCTTAGTAACCCTAAATTTTTTGCATTCAATATTGATTCTGTAGAACGATTTATTTGTGGGTCACGTTGAACTACACTTAAGAACAAGTGATTATCTCTCGCTTTTTCATAATAAGATGTAATTTTATCTGGAAACTGTGCATCGAATTTTTTATAAAAATATCTTGATACGTACCAGCCAGTAAGTCTCGATCTTGCATAATCAGATAATCTACTCATTACACCGTCTGTAGCATAACTCCACGTTTCAAATGCAGTTCTTCTCATTAATAATTTATTATAGGAATTCGGAACTAAAAATGCAGTATGAACAAATTCTTTCGTTTTTGGGCTCACATATCCAATAGAATCTCTTCGTATGGGGTCATCAAACAATGTAAATAAATTAGAAATGGTACTTAATGTACCTGCAAAATGTTTGTCTGTAGTTACATCTACTTTTTGTCCATAGAGCCAAACGTTACGACCATCTTGTAAGCTCTTTATATAGTAATCCTTCAAATTTTGCATATTTCCTCCTTTTAAAGGCTACTCATATATTTGTACATCTTTTAATGGTGGGGAATATACGTGAAATGTTATTGCTGTTGAATCTGTAGCGTTATACATTTTATGCACAGTATCTTTTTTTACTGTGAAAATATTTCCCTCTGTAAACTCTTCAATCCGCTCGCTATTATTTTCGTACGTTATATTTTGTAGCGTACCATTGACTATTAGTATACATCCTACAGATATTCCGTGATCGTGCACAAAAGTCTTTGCTTTGCTGGGGAATTTTAATACTAAAATCTCTACAAATTCAGACTGATAGATAACGTTCCTTCCGTATTCAAGATTAACTGGTGAAGTAATAAAAGGAGATATTTTATGAAGTGAAATATTTAATGATTGAATAGCGTGTATTAAATTGACCGTATCGTAGTTACATAGGTTATTAAACGTTTTTTGTATGTTATGAATCAATTGCATGTAAAACTTCCTCCTAAGCATGTACAGTAAAAGAAAACCTAATCTAATATTATATAGTGAGTATTGAATTACATAATATTGTATTGAAACATTTCCGAAAAGTGACTTCTTTTACTTAGGAAGTTTATTCAATTTGAAAATTGTGGTAATTCGTTCCGTTAAAATGATATGCTTGAACTATATATTTTTTATCCCGTTAAATCCCGACTGGTGAGGGCTGATAATCAGTGAAGGATGAACAAAACCCCCACTGATTAAAGTTTCACTTTATTGGAAAGGTGATGAAATAAATGGCAGTTCTTTTAGTGGAAAATCTATATCAAATGTCTATTGTTTTACTGATTTTATGTTCATTTTGTTTTTATAGATATTTAAAGAAAATAAAAAGGGAAAGAAAGCTTACAGGTTTTGAAATTACGATGTATATCGTGACACAACTTGCGTATTTCATTTGGGCGGCAACAACTTTTCTTAAAATGTTATCAGAATAGTAATTTTAAAGTATTAGACGCTGAACAGAAATGTACAGGAGCATTAAAGGTATAAACTTGGGCAAGGGTAATTTATCATCTATTAGGTAAATAAATTTAGTCGAAATCTAGATGGATAACAATATTACTTATAACATCTTTATAAAAAGAGAGGATATAAATGGAACAATATAAGTTAATTGTAAAAGGGCCTAAACAACTTGAGTGGGAAACAAATGAAATTAAGGACATACAGGACGATGAAATTATCGTTAAAACAATCGCAGGAGCGATAAGCATTGGGGCCGAGTTACCACAGTATAATGGATCCGATGTTACAGATACGAATCCTTTTTATCCAAGAAAAACTGGATATGAAAGTTATGGTGAAGTGATTCAAGTTGGTAATAAAGTAACACATGTAAACGTAGGCGATAAAGTAGTTTCTTTTTATGGACATGAAACGATAGGGATAGTTAAGGGTTATAAAGTAATTCGAGTGCCTAGTTCTATACAACCTAAAGTTGCTTTATTATCTATTCTTTCGTGTGATGCCGCTAAAGGAGTATTGAAACTAAACCTGCGACAGGATGAAAAAGTACTTATAACTGGAATGGGAGTTATTGGTTTACTCGCTTGTTATTTCTTAAAATACTATGTAGGCGTTGAGCACGTGGATGTTGTTGAGCCTAATAAAAATAGAAAAGATTTTGCAAAGAAGTTTGGTGCGAAAAACATATATGATTCAGAAGAGAAAATAATAGAAACATATAATTATGGTTTTGAATGTTCTGCTACAAATAGTGGGTTCCATACTTTGCAAAAAGCTCTTAAAACTAATGGTGAAATATGTATACTGTCTGATGGTAATATAGAAGAACTAACATTAATTGCTAACTTTTATCAGAAAGAATTGCAAATCATTGGATCAAGTGACGGATACGATTATCAAAAGCATGCAGATTGGTTTTTTAAAGAAATAGGAAAAACACCATTTATAGAAGAGATCTTTCAACATGAAATACATTATACTTCACTCATAGAATGCTTTGATGAATTGAGTTTAGGGATAATTAAACCATTAAAAGTATATGTTTCATATGAATAACGAAAAAAATAAGCAAATATTTGTCACATACCTTACAAATGTTTCGTCACATTTATGATTACTAAATGAGGAGGAACATATATGAAAATATTTGTAGCAGGTGCAACTGGTGTAATAGGACGTTCTTTATTGCCAATGTTAATAAAAAATGGGCATACAGTTTTTGCGATGATCCGTAATACTTCGCAAGTAGAAGCAATGAAAAAGATTGGTGCCATACCAGTAATAGCTGATGTATTTAATAGAAAGGCTGTATTTTCTGTATTAGAAGAAACAAATCCCGATGTAGTTATTCATCAATTAACGTCATTGTCTTCATGGAATTTTGAGGATAATGCAAAAATTAGAACAAAAGGCACTCGTAACCTTGTCGATGCCGCTAAAAATGTAGGGGTACAGAAAATAATCGCTCAAAGTATTTCATGGGCGTATGAATCAGGGGATACATTTGCGACTGAAAAAGACTCACTACATATTACTGCTTCTATGCCTCGGCAAGTCACTGTTAATGGCATATTGAAATTAGAAAAAGCTGTTACTGAGTTACCTGAATCGGTTATACTTCGTTACGGCACATTATACGGACCAGGAACATGGTATGCGGAAAACGGATTAATAGCAAATCAAGTTCGTAATAATGAAATTATCGCATCAGACGGGATAAGCTCGTTTATACATGTTGAAGATGCTGCAAGAGCTACTATGCTAGCCCTTAATTGGCCTGCAGGAATCGTAAATATTGTAGATAATTATCCAGCAACTAGTAAAGAATGGTTACCAATATATGCAGCAGCGATAGGGGCACCTCAGCCTAAAGTTCAAGATGGGAAAAATAGTTGGGAAAGAGGAGCTTCCAATAATAAGGCACGTAAAGAGTATGGATGGACACCTTTATTTCCATCATGGTCTGAAGGATTTAACAACTTAATAGGTAAGTAAAACACACCTTTGATGGGAATGATAGTAAAATACACCATTAAAGGATTGGGTAGTTATGAATATAATTTTGGAAAGTATTATATTAACTTTTACTGGAATAATTGTTTTGAAAATGACAGGTAGTACATCTGTGAGCCAAATGACAAGAGCTGAAATCATTATAGTTGTATCAATTGGCCGTATTATTGTAGAACCTGTATTAAGTAGAAAAGTAGTCCCATCTATATTTGCGGCTATCATATTTGCAAGCATATTACTTATCATTCATTTCTTTGAATTGAAATCAAGGAAGGTGGAACAATTTTTAAATGGAAGTAGCATTATAATTGTTGAAAACGGAGAGATTGTAAAAGAGAATTTGATGCAGGCAAAAATGTCGGAACAACAACTTTATATGGAATTAAGAGAAAAAGGGATTCATGACGTAAAGAGTTTACAGCAAGTTACAGCGGAACCGAATGGTCGTATTGGTTATCAATTAATAAAAGAAGCACAACCAATAACTTTAGAAATGTTAGAAAAAGTATTAGATCGGTACAATATAAAAAGATAATTTCTCGTGAGAAAAAGCCAATACTATAACGGAAGTATTGGCTTTTTTATTTTTCTACAAACGTAAGGATTAATAAAATAGGGTGGATTTTAAACCAATCATTATAATAGATATAGGCTTATAATTGTGCTATATTCAATGGACTTATAGTGAATGTGGTAAAAAACTAATTTGGCATAGGTAGACGCAGCGTTAAAATTTATAAGTTTTTAATGTGATACTAAAAATGGATTGAAAATAAGGAGATAGATACATAATGGAATTTTGGGAATCAAGTTTTATCGAAAAACAAACGATGTGGGGATTTGAACCTACAGAATCTGCAATTTTGACAAAAGATTTTTTTCTTGAAAAGAACGTTAAGAATATATTAGTTCCGGGTATTGGATATGGAAGAAATGCAAAGGTTTTTATCGATAATGGTATAAATGTAACAGGTATTGAAATTTCGAAAACAGCGATCGATTTAGCAAGAGAAAACGGACTAGAAGATGTTAGTATGTATCACGGTTCAGTAAACGAAATGCCTTTTGATAATAAACTGTATGATGGGATATTTAGTCATGCACTTCTTCATTTGTTGAATGAACAGGAAAGAGAGAAATTTATTGAAGATTGTTATAATCAGTTAAAACCAGGCGGATATATGGTTTTTACAACTGTTTCTAAAAAAGCTCCCATGTACGGAAAAGGAAAACAGTTGGATAAAGATTATTATGAGATAATGGAAGGTGTAAAAATGTTCTTTTATGATTCTGAATCTATAAAAAAAGATTTTAATCAATATAGATTAGTAAAAGTTTCGGAAATTGATGAACCAAATAAGAACATGGCAAATAAACCTTCAATCAATTTCTTAATGATAAAATGTAAGAAAGAACGATAACTAAAAGTTATTAAGAATGATTAAAGATGTTTATATATTGATTATGCACAAATAAAAAGGACAAGCATATAATATAAATACCTTTTAACTTTAAGTAACTTTAACTTTCGTTAATAGGGTATCTCAAAATCCCCAAAAGAGCACTTGCGGAAACAAGTGCTCTTTTATTTGGAATTTTAAACCATAAATATTGAATAAAATGTTAAACTGAAAAGAGCACTTGTTTTAATTAAGAGTGTAGTATATGAATGGAGTGTTATTGAATGCAAACAAGAAAAGCCTATCTATATGTATTTGACACGATGTCTGATTGGGAATACGGACATTTAATTGCTGAACTTAATACAGGGAGATATTTCAAAAAAGATGTAGCGCCTTTTAAAGTAGTTACAGTTGGAATAAATAGAGAAACGATTATTTCAATGGGGGGCTTGAATATAAAGCCGGATATTTCCCTAGATGAATGTATCCTTGAGAGTAACGATTTATTAATTTTACCTGGAGGGAATACTTGGAGTGAAGAAATACATAAACCTATTTTGAAAACAGTTGATGAAGCTTTAAAACTTGGTACAATTGTAGCAGCAATTTGCGGTGCAACTATAGGTCTTGCAAATTACGGTTACTTGGATTCTATAAATCACACAAGTAATAGTTTAGAGTATATGAAAATGGTTTGTCCTACTTATAAAGGAGAAAATTTTTATGAAGTGGGACCTGTAGCGTCTAGTAGAAACCTTATTACTGCATCGGGTGTAGCGCCTCTAGAATTTGCCATGGAAGTACTGAAAAAATTAGATGTATTTGCGCCGGATACACTTCATTCATGGTATAAATTGAATGAGACTCATGAAGCAGAATATTTCTTCCAGTTAATGAATTCAATTAATAGCTGAGTAGTATGTCGAAAGAAAATTATATTTTAAATGATGCGAAAACTAATAACAAAATAATTTTATGAAAATAAAAGGTAAGGGTATTCCTATGAATATATGAGGAAATATCCTTACTTTTTATAGTATTATTTCCGAATGACAAATGTAATGGCATTTGTTTTTAATCGAATGTGTCTTTCATTAAGAACTATATTATAAGCTAATTCTTTTATTTCAACTTTTAGTTCTTTCCATTCTTTATAAATGCTTTTTAAAGTACTTATCATTTCTTCGGTTAAAAGATTAATTTCAATCGTCATTCTTGTTCTGGCTGTTGTAACATATAAATCAGTTAAGTTAGGTCCACCAAATGTACATGATGTTACATATAACGCAGGAATTGGAATACTTAATATTTGTTCTCCAGTAGAGGGATTCCATCTAGTTATTTTTGAACCTCCCCAATGTGCAATCCATAAACAACCTTCTTCGTCAATTGTCATACCATCAGGTAGACCATCATTTTCAGAGAAAATGATTACATCACTTGGATTATGAATGTCTCCAGTACGTATATTATATTGATAGCGAACCACTTTTTTAGTAGGTGTATCTATAAAGTAAAGGTATGTATGATCAGGTGACCAAGCGATTCCGTTTGAAGTATTTACATGTGAAACTTTTTTCTCTACACTCAAATTATTATGTAAACAATATAAGGAACCTGCAGCATTCATACCGTATGTATCTGTAGTACCTGCCCAGAAACGACCAGCGGGATCACATTTTTCATCATTAAAACGATTTTCTATTAAATGAGGTTCGGGGTCAAACATATGTGTCAGTTTTTCTGTATTTACATTAATAGAATAAAAGCCGTTTTCCATAGCTAAGAGTAATATGTCCTCTAAATATGGAACAACACAGCCAATTTGTTGATTGAGAGCGATTACTCGGTTCGTATTGGTAGTAGGATTATATATGCATAATTTTTTCTCCATAATATCAACCCAATATAAAAGTTGCTTTTTTTCATTCCAACATGGTCCTTCAGCTAAACTTGCTTTAACATTTAAAGCTAAGTCTATATTACTGAACAAGATGTTCACCTCGCGTTATAAGATATTAATATAATTCGATAAGAATAGAGGTAAACCTTTTAGTCAGAGGATATTATGATTTGTGCTCTAGAAAACTAATCTTCTCAAGTGATTAAAAGGTTTATAAACACGGAGGGGAAAATGCATATGATGTTTTATGAGATTGTTTGCTTTTCTTGTAAGAATATATTTCGTGTTTACGAAGGTAGTGAAAAATATAAGCGATTTAAAGAGAAACCAAAAGGGACATATTGTTGTGATGAGTGTAGCCACAAAATTCAATTAGAAGCGATAAAGAATTTTTTTAGATAATTTTACGATTTCGATTCGGAAAAGTTTGACAATAAAAGTGTTATAAATTATCATATTAAAAAACTAATATTTAAGGCATAGAAGAGAAGAGTAGTTAAGAAAGAATACGTACAGAGAGCTCTGGTAGCTGAGAAAGAGCGGTATACATCTTAATGAAAAAAGACTTGGAGCTGCGCAAGGAACTAATTTATTTAGGGATGGTGCGACGGGTTCTCCCGTTATAGAGATAGGGTATAAGCATATTTTGCCGTACCTGAAGAGGTTAATATGGTGACATATTAACAAACTGAGGTGGTACCGCGAAGCTAACAACTCTCGTCCTCAAGATGAATAATCTTGGGGGTGGGAGTTTTTTTGTTGCATAAAACTGGAAATGAGAAACAAAAAATAATTGAGGTGAGTAATATATGCATTGGGCGTATGAAGTAGCACATGAATTAATTAGGAAACATCCAAATAAAGAAATGTTTGTTTGTGCATCTGGAATTAGTCCGTCAGGTTCTGTTCATATTGGGAACTTTCGTGAAATCGTAACGACTTATTTCGTAGTAAGAGCACTTCAAGATTTAGGGAAAAAGACTCGTTTTATATTTTCGTGGGATGATTATGATAGGTTTAGAAAAGTTCCAAAAAATATTGATCCATCTTTTGCAAAGTATATTGGTATGCCATACTGTGATATTCCAGATCCGTATGGATGTCATAACTCGTATGCGGAGCATTTTGAAAAAGAGTTTGAAAAATCGCTTCAAGCATTTGGAATTGAAGTAGAATTTATTTATCAACATGATGAATATAGAAGCGGAAGATATAACGAAAATATATTAGAGGCCTTGTATAAACGAAAAGAAATATATGATATTTTAATGGGTTTTAAAACTGGAGAGTGTAGTGAAGAAGAGCGAGAGAGCTTTTATCCAGCTACATTATATTGTGAGAGGTGCGGAAAAGATACAACAACTATTACACATTTTAATGAAGTATTAAAAACAGTGCGGTATGAATGTGAATGCGGAAATGAAAAAGAGTTATCCGTATTAAATACAAATAAAATGAAACTAAACTGGAAAATCGATTGGCCGATGAGATGGATGATAGAGGATGTTATTTTTGAACCGGGCGGTAGAGATCATTCATCAGAAACGGGTAGTTATAATGTATCAAAAGAAATTGCAAGGAAAATATTCAATCGAGAAGCGCCTCATTACGTTTCTTACGATTTTATTGGTATTAAAGGGAATCATGAAAAAATGTCTAGTTCTTCAGGGAATAGTATTACACCAAGCGATTTATTGAAAGTGTATATACCAGAAGTAATTCTCTTTATGTTTGCAAAATACAAACCAGGCGCTGCTTTTCATATTGGGTTGGATGAAGATGTGATTCGTAATTATACAGAGTATGAGCGATTGAAAGATAGTTATGAAAATAAAACGCTCAAAAATGAAGATTTATTTGATGCAATTAAAATCTCTAGAGTTGATAGTGAGTTTAAAGAATATCCGAAATTTAATCAAGTAGCAGGAACGTTACCATTATTAAATTTTGATTCAACTATTTTACAGGGGATATTAAAGAAAATAGATAGGAGCTATGCATTAGATGAAATGAGAGCGATAAGTAATCGCGCAGAGTATTGGATAAGAAACTTTCAATCTGAAAAATTAATCGCGGTAAATGAGGAGAAAAATGCAGAGTTTTACTACACATTAGATGAAAGGCAGAAAGAATGGCTAGTAGAAGTTTGTAAAATACTTCGTTCTAATAAAGATTACTCTAACTTAATGGAGCAATTATATGCGATTTGTCATCATGAAAATAAAAAAATAATGAAAGAAAATCAAAAACAATTATTCACTATTATATATAAGCTCATTATGAATCAATCAAATGGTCCTCGTATACCATTATTAATACATGTAGTAGGCATAGAAAAATTCATCACACTATTAGATTTCTAAAACACAGTTAAAAGCAACGCAAGTACCAAAATTTCTAAGTACTTGCGTTGCAAATTTTACTATCGTGAATACATTTTCGGACATTCATCACCACTTGGTTCATAAAAACAATGGCTTTTAAACTGTCCTACAAATGGCTGATTATACCATTCAGGTGGACAAGCTCCAACTGGACGGAAATACCAAAGAGCCCATCGTGCAGGCCAGCGCCATTGACCTTGTAAAACTTTTCGTGCGATTTCTTTTTCTGATTCACGAGCGCGTTGATAAAAATATCCATATTGTACTGCTTCAAATCCGCCGGGGCTTTGATATACAGCGTCTCGCACGGTACGGAGTTGTTTAAAATCTAAGCAATCACAAAATACACGGTTTACTACAACGCATCCAACTAACTCCTCACCTTGGCGACCTTCGCCTTCAGCTTCAGCGCGAATTAATCGAGCTAGTAAATCAACATCACTTTCGTTGTATGGAATAAGGGGCATAGTGATACCACCTTTCTGTTATAGTAAAGAGTGTATGTTATAAAACAATCTGCGTGCTTTTTTACATAAAAATAACATTTAATTTTATGAGGAGCTTGTATAAAAAAAGCTAATTAGTAATAGTAGATAAATATAAAAGGGAGAGGTATTATGTATCGAATTCATAAAGACCATATCATTTACTCAATGTCACCAGAAAATAAGCCGTGTATGGAAGTAGAAATTGGGAGCAGTCTTGTATTTGAAACATATGATTGCTTTGAAAATCAAATCAATTCTGAAGATGTTGTGTTTCAAGAATTAGATTGGAACCGAATTAATCCAGCGACTGGACCTGTATATGTTAAAGGAGCAGAACCTGGCGATATATTAGTCGTAACGATTGAAAAAATTGAAATTGCAGAGCAGGGCGTTTTAACTACAGGTGCAAACCTTGGTGTAATGAGTGATGAGTTAAATGAAAATACAGTGAAAATTGTCCCAATACATAATGAATATGTTTTGTTTTCAAGTGAACTACAAATCCCGATTAATCCAATGATTGGGGTAATTGGTACTGCACCGAAAGAAGAGAGCATTTCATGTGGCACACCGCATGATCACGGCGGGAATATGGACTGTAAAGAAATTAAAGAAGGAACAATATTACTACTACCAGTTAATGTCCCAGGAGCACTATTAGCATTAGGTGATTTACACGCAGCAATGGGTGATGGTGAAATTGGTGTTAGTGGTGTAGAGGTTGCTGGTGAGGTAACGGTAACAGTTCAAATTATAAAAGGAAAACAATGGCCATTACCAACGGCTATTCAAAAAGAAAAAATGATGACGATTGCTTCAGAGAAATTGTTAGATGATGCAGCAAATCGTGCTGTACGTAATATGGTGACATTTTTACATGAAGAATTAGCAATGTCTAAAGCTGATGCAACGCTTTTATTATCGGCAGCAGGTAATTTAAAAGTTTGCCAAGTTGTGGATCCGCTGAAAACAGCGCGTATGGAACTAGGAATGGATTATGTGGAGAAACTAGGATTTATTTTTAGTAAATTTCATATTAAATAGATAAGGGACGAAAAAGGATACTTTTGTATAAAAGCATCCTTTTTTAATTTACGGATTTTGTGAAAAGAGGTAGTATTTATTCTATATAAGTATATTTGAGATTGCGGATTAAAAAGGAGTTCAATAATGGTCAAAATTATGATTGTAGAAGACGATATGAAAATTGCAGAACTATTATCGACACATGTTGCGAAATATGGTTATCAAGGAGTTATTGTATCGGACTTTCAAAATGTATTAAACATTTTTTTAGAAGAACAACCAGAGTTAGTTTTATTAGATATTAATTTACCGAGTTTTGATGGGTACTTTTGGTGTCGTCAAATTCGCGGAGTTTCAACATGTCCGATACTATTCATTTCGGCCCGTGAAGGCACGATGGATCAAGTTATGGCGTTAGAAAACGGTGGCGATGATTTTATTCCGAAGCCTTTTCATTATGAAGTTGTAGTGGCGAAAATTCGTAGTCATTTAAGACGTGCATATGGAGATTATGCACCGAAACTAGAAGAGCGAATGATTGAGCAACATGGCCTTTGTTTATATCCTGAAAGACTTGTATTGAAACTTAGAAATGACGAGATTGATATAACGAGAAACGAAGCTATTTTATTAGAGACATTAATGAAAAATTATCCGCGTGTTGTGAGTAGAGAAGTGTTACTTAATAAATTATGGGATAGTGAATCTTATGTTGATGATAATACATTAAGTGTAAATACAACACGTGTGCGTAAAAAGTTACAAATGTTGCATATAGAAGGTGCGATTGAAACAATTCGTAGTGTTGGATATAGATTTCATATTACTTGGGATAATGGTATAGAAAAATGATAAGGTTGTTTATACGTGATCATATACCACTTATTTGCTTTACCATAATTCAACTACTAGCTATATTTCTCGTATATTGGTTTGATGGGCATAATCATATTACAACGGCGTTATATGCAATGTTTCTAGGTGTTTTCTTTATGGGGAGTTATTTAATGTTTCGTTATTTTACACATCGTTCTTTTTATGAGCGCTTAGCAAACCCCATGCAATCTTTGGATGAATCTGTTCAAAAATCTGATTTTGCAGCTGTATCGGCTGCTCTTCAAGAATTACTTGAGGTGCAATATAGACATTATCAAAATCAGCTGCAAATGCAAGAGAGAAAAAATAATGACCATTTAACCTTTATGAATCAGTGGATCCATCAAATGAAAACACCTTTATCTGTAATAGAATTAATTACACAGGATGAAGTAGATTCACGTTTTGAAAGTATAAATGAGGAAACTGATCGATTAAAAAAGGGATTAGAAATGGCTCTGTATGTCGCACGTTTAGAAGCGTTTACACAAGACTTTTATGTAGAAAGGGTACAACTACATAAAATAGTGAATGATTCGGTACATGAACATAAACGATTCTTTATCCGGAATTTTGTATATCCAGAGCTTGAAATTGATAAGGATATTACTGTAGAAAGTGATGTGAAATGGTTACAATTTTTAATCGGACAAATACTATCGAATGCGATTAAGTATTCATCAGGTAGTAGAGAAAAGATTAAAGTGAAAGCTTGTAAGGAAGGTAATACAGTTGTGCTTGAAATTATCGATAATGGTGTAGGAATACCAAAGCAAGATTTACCAAGAGTCTTTAAACCTTTCTTTACAGGAGAAAATGGTAGAGATTTTAAAGAATCAACAGGGATGGGACTATATCTTGTATATGAAATTACGAAACAATTAGGACATAGTGTAGAAATCAATTCAGAGGTTAGTAAAGGTACAGTTGTACGAATTAAATTTTTTAATGTGTAGATAAGTGATCTAGGCTAAAAAACTTTGGAGATAGGTTTTTTAGCCTTATTTTATAGCAATTATATGAAATAGTAAAAGGTCATCTTAGTATGTATAATGACACGTTAATAAATACGGTTGTTAAATTAGAAGGATTTAATAATAAATTGATAAATAGATTTTGTAAGAAAAAAGCTATCCCTTTGAAAGAGGTAGCTTTATGTATCCATCCTTTGAATAAGTGTATTAACATGAATAAGTATAATGTTCAAATTCGTGATATTTTTTGTGGATTATAATAGAATTAGTCTTTTATTTTTTCATGATACAGTATTGTAATTAAACAAACAAACTTAATAATTTATATCCAATGAATCCTAAAATAGTAATAGGAACCATCATTAAGAAAGAAGAAATTCGATTAGCATTAGAGCGTTCTAATACAAGAATCAAGATAATCCCGACTATGACTTCGGTATATCCAACAGGTAACATGTGACTATAGTGTTCAAAATTTAAAAGAATGTGAAGTCCATCCGTTACAAAAACTCCACTTAAAAGTGCGCTTCCGAATTTATGAAGTGGATTTGTAGTATCTTTCCATAGAAAACCTGCAATTCCAAAGATAGTTCCTCCTATACATGCACATACAATCCATACAGATATAAAATAAATAGAGTGAGCTACATTTTTAATAACTATTGCATAACCATAGTAGCCTAATACCATACCGAGTAGTGCAAGGATACCAGAAAGTATAGCTGAACGCTTAGAATAACTAAAGCTAGCCACAAAAAAGGATGGAACTAACCAAACGCTTCCTAGATTAGCTAATGAATTCCAGTGTCCAGGAAGTATACTTTGCCCCAATTTAGTTAGTATACCAACAATAATCCCTACTATAATCGGGATGAGAAAAATCCTTAAAAACATATTTAACTTTGTGATTTTTAATGTCCTGTCCATAAATTCAATCCTTACATTATTATTTTCTGTAAAGATATAATAGCTTATCACAAGGGAATAATCAATAAAAATTTATCGAAAAACAATAAGTGGTTATTGGGTAACGAATAACATTTTGTTTTTATATAAAATTTATATAAGAGAGAGTGCTTAGAAGTTTACTACTGGGGAAATCTAAAGGACGTATTACAATCAATGTAATTTGTGCTTGTTCAATATGAAGCTAAGAAATGATAAATAAGCCTAAAAGAAAGCAATCTTTTTAACAGCACAAATAATTGCATTTACTCATACAGTACTAGTATGGTACAATATGGTTATTAATGACGGAAAGGAATGATGGGTGGACGATGATTAACTAATCTTATTTTTAAATGTTGAAATGAAATAAATTTCAATTTATAAAAATTAGGATTAGTCTGCCCAATTCCAAACAACGGTATTGCTATTTGATTTGCGTAATAGCTTATTTGGGTATAAATAATGTAACGACTAATCCTGCCAAAATTACTTTGGGAGGATTTTTTTGTTCTCCCTTAATGAAAGGGATCGGTAATATGAAAGAAATTTTAAAATTAAATGATGTTTACGTTGAAATAATGGAAAATACTTTGTTAGAAAAAATGAATGTAGCAGTGAAACAAGGGGATGTTATCGGATTAATTGGTAAAAATGGTGCTGGTAAATCAACGTTACTTCAATTAATAAATGGAAAGATTGAGCCTTCAAAAGGGATTGTTGAATGGCAGCAAATGAATATGACAACCGCATATGTTGAGCAAGAAATAGAATCTTTTATTAGTAATGATGTGATTTCGCAAGAAGCAGAACTTCTTGCGAAATGGGGCGTGCCAACGAACGATTTTCATACTTTAAGTGGTGGTGAAAAGCTGAAAATTCGATTAGCAAAAGGATTTGCCGAAAATCCTAATGTCTTAATATTAGACGAACCGACAAATCATTTAGATGAGATCAGTACGGGATTTCTCATTAAACAAATAAAAAAGATGAAAGGTACTGTTATTGTTGTATCGCATGACCGATATTTTTTAGATGTTGTCGCAACAAAAATATGGTCAATTGAGGACAAAAAATTAATTGAGCATAGTGGTAATTATACGAGCTACATGAAAGTGCGTGAGCAAAGAAGGAAGTCGCAGCAGCGTGAATATGAAAAGCAGCAAAAAAAGATAGAACAAGTAGAAACACATATAAAAGAATTGAGTTCATGGTCACAAAAGGCACACGCGCAGTCTACAAAACAAGAAGGTGTGAAAGAATTCTATCGTGTAAAAGCGAAGCGAATGGATGCACAAGTGAAGTCAAAACGAAAACGACTCGAAAAAGAGCTGGAGAAAACGAAAGTAGAACGTGTGAAAGAAGAATATTCAGTTGAGTTTTCTATTCAAGCGAACAAAAAAGTAGGAAAACGCTTTTTAGAAGTGAAGCAATTAAAAAAAGACTTTCATGGGAAAGCATTATTTGAAAACGTTAATTTTACAATTCAGCACGGTGAGAAAGTTGCGATTGTTGGACCAAACGGTAGTGGAAAAACAACATTACTGAAGATGATTATGGGAACGGAAACTGCTGAAGGAGAAATATGGATTTCACCATCTGCAAACATAGGCTATTTAACACAAGAAGTTTTTGATTTACCGCTTGATAGAACACCGGAAAATTTATTTTTTAAAGAGACGTTTGAAGAAAGAGGAAAAGTCCAAAATTTAATGAAACATTTAGGATTCCAAGCGTCTCAATGGAAAGAGCCGATTGAGCATATGAGTATGGGAGAAAGAGTAAAATGTAAGCTAATGGCTTATATTCTAGATGAAAAAGATGTACTCATTTTAGACGAACCGACGAATCACTTGGATCTACCTTCACGTGAACAACTTGAAAATACATTAGCTGAGTATAACGGAACATTAGTAATTGTATCTCACGATCGATATTTTCTGGAGAAAACAACTAACACAAAACTCGTGTTTTCAAACAATACGATACAAAAGCAGCTAGAAGAACCTACTAAAACAAGAGATGATATTGAAGAGCTACGTTTAAAGTTAGAAACAGAGAGACAAGAAGTATTAGGAAAATTAAGCTTTTTAACTTCTAACGACAAAGAATATAAAGAACTTGATGAACGATTTATAGAACTTACGAAGCAGATTAAGGCGCTATAACGTAAGTAAGGGGGATTAATATGGGAGAAGAGAGTTTGACTAAGTTATTTAGAATAGATTGTGGAGATATATACTTGCAAGAGTTTATGGTCAAAGATGCAGAGAGTATTTATAAAATAGCAAATCAACCGGAAATAGAAAAGTTTTTACCAGACTGGAAATCAACAAAAGAACAAAGGATGGATTGGATTGCAAATTATGAAATACCAGCAAACCAAGTATTTCTTGAGGCAGTGAAAACTACGAATAACATAGATAATCGTATGTTAAAGCTAGGAATATTTAAGAAAGCTACAAATGAATGCATTGGATGGTGCTGCACAGGCATGAAAGAAGAACTCCCTTCACCAAACAGAGAGATAATGTATGCTATCTCAAATGAACATCAAAATCATGGCTATGCTACAAAAGCGACTAAAGGTTTAATTGACTATTTGTTTAAAGAAACAAATTTAAATGTCCTCAACGCAATTGCTTTAATTAACAATGCACCATCAAATAAAGTTATTAAAAATGCGGGTTTACTTATTTGAGTGAACAGAAGATAGAAAATCAACTATATAATCATTATGTATTGAGTAAATCTGAATGGATAAAAAATATTTCTCTGTAAAAGGAATTAAAACGAAATCATAAAAAAGCTTAGAGCTAAAACTCTAAGCTTTTTTATATTCATTTTATCCCGCATTACCGGGCAGTAAAACCCCCACTGATTAAAGTTTCACTTTATACCTGCTGACATAAGAAAGGTACAATTGTAATGACTTCTTGAAGGAATTGCTTTTCAACAAAATAGGGAAATCAAGCTGTACATGGGATATCCAGTTGAAAATCATTTATGAAAAGGTGATTGGAATATTTTGTCGAATTTATGTATCAATGATAATACAAATTTCTTACTCAAATCATTCTACAAATCAATTACTTAAAAAATGGAAGGGAAAAGTGGGCGGTATAAAGAAGCATTTAGTCTTAGTCAACAAAAATTGCTGGTAAGTCTATTAAAGAGCTACATATAAAACTTACGGTTGAGTGCTAGTAGGTAGATTAAATCTATAAGCCAGGAATTAGTTTAAATGAGGGAGGGGAACACATATTATAATTTGGTTTCGTCACTTGCCACAAATAAGTATGGATTTTTCAGAATGGACTCCTTTTATACAGAATAATTGGTACCGAAAACATTATATGAAGTTTGTATATTTACTTCAGATAATCATTTTTATAATACCTTATTTTTTTGAAACAGGTTTCACTCATATTAATATATTTTATCTTATCATAATAGGTATGTTAGTCTTCATCATTCACGAATGTCTACACATTTTAGTAATAAGTAAAAAAGGGGATATTAGCTTAACATTTAGTAAAAGATTTTTTTGGTTAAATACAAATGCAGTCTTACCCAAAACGAGATTTTGGGTCTTTATGAGCTTGCCTATAATTGTATTATCAGTAGTTCCTGCCATGATATCGTTCTTTGTATCAGGAAATATTAAATCAATTTTATTATTTATATGTTGGATAAACGCATTCATTTCCGCCTCAGATATTTACAATTCGTTTTTGATTGCAATGAAACCGAAGCACTCATTTTTTTTGCAGAGGTTATTATAAAGTGAAATAGTATTTAATGGGTAACTCAAATATGCTTCAACTACATACAATAGTTAAAATATAATATTTGAAAGTAAAAAGACCGATAAAAAAATCGGTCTTTTCTTATTAATAAAATAAAGATTAGAAAATAGCATTGTAATTCTAACCAATATGCAAATATTATAAGATAGATATGCTTTGTTTATAGATTTGAAAATAGGTTTGTTATCAGTTTTTTTAGAAATCTTACAAGCGTGTAAGATAAATGAAAGGTGAATCAATATGAGCTGTAAGACAATTCATTTACACTCTATAGTGAGCAGTGGAAATGAAGGGAGAATATAAATGGAAATTTTGCAGGCAAATAGTATTAGTAAAGTATATAAAGGGAAAGTACCTTATAAAGCATTAGTAGATATTGATTTATCAATTCAAGAAGGTGAATTTGTAGGAATTATGGGCCCGTCAGGTAGTGGGAAAACAACGTTATTAAATATGGTATCTACTATTGATTCTCCATCATCGGGAGAAATATTTATTAATGGTACAAATCCTTTTCAATTATCATCAGAAGAATTAGCGTTATTCCGCAGAAAACAATTAGGATTTGTATTTCAATCATTTAATCTTCTTAGCACACTTACTGTAAAAGAAAACATCGTATTGCCGATGACTTTAGATGGTGTTTCCGTCCAAGAAATGAATAAACGAGTAGAAGAGATTGCAAAGAAGTTAAACATTACTGATATATTGAGTAAAAGAACGTTTGAAATATCAGGGGGACAAGCTCAAAGAACAGCAATCGCTCGTGCGATCGTTCATAAGCCGCAATTATTACTTGCAGATGAACCAACAGGGAACTTGGACTCTAAATCTTCAAATGATGTAATGGAGATGCTTGATACTCTAAATAAAGAAGAAAAAGCAACGATGATGTTAGTTACACATGATCCGTATGCAGCGAGCTTTTGCAGCCGAGTAATCTTTATTAAAGATGGTCAACTATATAACGAAATTTATTGTGGTGAAAGTAGGCAAACTTTTTATCAAAAGATTATGGATGTCCTTTCTTTGTTAGGAGGAAAAAGGCATGACTTTTCGTCAGTTCGCATTTAATAATATTTTTCGCAATAAGCGTACATATGCTGCCCATTTTTTAAGTAGTGCATTTTCTATTATGATTTTCTTTACGTATGCTCTTTTATTATTTCATCCTGATTTACAAGGTGAGTTGAAATCGACAAGTGCAACAATAAGTGCATTTGGTACATTGGGATTTTCAGTTTCGCAAGGATTGATTTTTGTATTTTCATTTTTCTTTATTTTATATTCAGTTAGTTCGTTTTTAAAGACGCGTAAGAAAGAATTTGGCATTTTAATGATGCAAGGTATGTCAATGAGACAGCTTAAGAAATTATTATTAATTGAAAATATGTTGATTGGACTGGGTTCAATTTGTATAGGGATTTTCATTGGACTCATATTTTCTAAACTAGTCTTATTGATAAGTGCAAGTGTATTAATGATTAATAATGGTTTACCTTTTTATATACCAGTCCGAGCTGTATTATTAACAGTTATTACATTTCTTTTCTTGTTTTTAATTGTTTCATTATTTACATTTAAAATGATAAAAGTAACGGAACTTGTGGAACTTATTCGAGCAGAGGAAAAGCCAAAACCTGAACCGAAATCTTCAGTTTTATTATCGATACTTTCTTTAATTAGTATAGGGTATGGATATTTTTCAGTATTTCGCTTTATACCAAGTACCAATTTTATTACGCTTGGAATAGGTGTGCTTCTAGTAATTATAGGAACGTACTTTTTATATACTCAGTGTAGCGTTTATATATTGCACCTTGCTAAAAGGAGAGAATCTTTCTTTTTAAAGAGAACAAATATATTAACATTTTCAGAATTAATTTACCGTATGAAAGATAATGCAACGATGTTTTTTATAGTATCTATTGTTTCAGCAGTTGCATTTACAGCAATTGGTACAACAGCCGCAATTGGAAATAGGGATTTGGTAAGGATGACAAATCCGTATACATTTTTGTATGGAAGTTTGGAAAATGACAAAGTATTGAATAAAAATCTTTCTATTATAAAAAAACACCTTTCTGATGCTAATATTCCGTATCGAATGGCTTCATCTTCATATATATACACAGAAAATAGCGTAAATGTAATGAAGTTAAGTGAATACAACGATCTTGCTAAAGCACTAGGCTATCAACAAGAAACCATTGAAAAAGAAGATGAAATTTTATTAATCCCTGGAGTTGTATCACAAAAACAAGAATTTAAAAATGGCGAGTATAAAAAGGATATAGAAGTCATTCAAGGTGATTGGACAAAGACATTTCATGTGAAAAAAGCTGTAGAAAATTTAGTTTTACCACATGATTCTAGAACTATTTATATCGCTGTTCAAGATCAAGTATATGATGGAATGCCTCTTACTAGTGACCCAGTTAATGAAGAAATTTCATATCGTACTTACGGATTTGTTGTAGATGATTGGATAAAAACGAAAGAGATTTCCAATCAATTAAAGAGTATATTTGATAAAGATCTTAGGGACAGAGATTTCTACTTTGAAGCTTTAACATTAAACTTGTTGGAAGCAAAGCAAAAGAATGGTTTATTACTTATGGTAAGTATTTTAGTCGGAATCGTCTTCTTTACATTCGCCGCTAGTTTTATTTATTTCCGATTATATACAGATTTAGATCGCGATCAACAGCAATATAAAATGATTTCGAAAATGGGATTAAGTAAAGGTGAGTTGAAAAAGGTTGTAACGAGGCAGTTATTATTAATGTTCTTTTTACCAATTGTCGTTGCAGTGATTCATACTGTAGTCGCTTATATGGCATTACAACAATTAGTCGACTTTTCTATCATAAATAGCTCTATCGCCATTTTAATTTCATTTATATGTATACAAGTTTTATACTTCTTTATCACTCGTTGGCGTTACCTACAAAAGCTTTATAAAACTATGGAACAGTAGAGAACATCAGCAAGTAACATTGCAGAAAAGCATGTAAAAAAACAATATGAGTTATGAAAGGAATTGTAATGAAAAAAACATTATCAATTTTCATATTATGTATATTAATTTTAATTAGTTTAAGTGCATGTGCTAAAAGTGAAGAATTATTTCCAGCTAACGGTGTATTAATCATTGGAGATGAGAATCATACTGGAGCAATTATGAATCGTTATAAGGAAAATACGAAAGAACATGAAATTTTCCCAGTGAAAACAGGGGAATTTGAAAAAGGAAAGGTATTAATATTAAATGAATCTACTGCACAAGCGATGATTAAAGCAAAGATTTTTCGTAAACGTGACCAAGGAGCCCTTTCCAAACTGGTAGATACGTTACCTAATTTTCCAAAAGAAAGCTCACTACTATATATAAATGAAGAAGAAAAGAATATTAAAAGTATTAAAATAGAAGGAAAAGAGATACCAGTTGCATATGATAGTGATGCTTGGCTTGGCAATAAACGTGACTATGGAGCACTATGGTATATCATTGTGGCGAAAAATAGTGTGTATAAAGAAATAAAAGCGAATGAAACGAATATGCAACTTCTACATTTAAAAAAGTCGTTAGGTGATGAAAAACCTAAAATGTCGACAGATAATACATTAATTAATGAAAAAGTAAAAGTAAGAAAGCTAATTGAAGGTTTTAAAGAGAAAGTATCAGTTCAGTTTGTAACGATCGGAGAAAAGTCTTAAAAAAGAGTTCGAGGTTGATAGAAAGTTTATCAGCTTCGAACTCTTTTTAGTTTATAGACAAATCAATTATTATGCTTTACATTACTTCATTTAATCGAGTCTCGTTTGTTTCCTCAATCGCATTTGAATTTTGAACTGAATTATTTTGGGCTTCTTTTTCTTTACGAGCCTTTTGTAGCATTTCAAGGATGATCCATAAAGGAACACCTTTATCCTTTAACATCTTCCATAAATCTAATTCATTAAATTTATGCTCAGGCTGTTTCATTTCTTTTTCAGATGAACGAATATCAAACTTGATAGGATCATTTACTTTCTTACTTTCAAGTTTAGTAGAAGAGATAGTATTATGCTCAAGAGTAGATGGAGTTATTTTAGTAGGTTGAGATAATGTATGAATATTTGATCCGATTTGCATGTTTTTTCCTCCTTTTTGAAGCAATGAGATTAGTTTTCTTATGGTTTTTAAATCTTTTTAACATGAGGAAACTATATCTAATTATAAATCTAAATAAACAGATTTACAAGTTATATTGTAAAAAGTAAATGTTCACTTGAATTAATATTTATCAACATTTGTATATGTTTTCTATATATACAACGTATATAAAATACTTTACATTATGTTTAAGTTGTTAAATTATTCTGTTAATTTTTCGAAAAGAAAAATGTAAACGTTTTATTAGGGGGAGAAAGTATGGGGAAGTTATTTTTAAAAATATGTTTTTTCGCATTAGTGACCGTATGTTCATTCGCAGCGAAAATATCATACGCTGAAGAAAGGCAACAAAATAATTATCCTATCATATTGGTGAATGGATTTGCTGGATGGGGTAGGGAAGAAATGCTGGGCGTAAAATATTGGGGTGGTGTTCATGATATACAGGAAGATTTGAAACGAAATGGTTATACGGTACATACCGCTGCTGTTGGACCTGTTTCTAGTAACTGGGATCGTGCATGTGAATTGTATGCACAAATTAACGGTGGGACAGTAGACTATGGTGCCGTACATGCTGAGAAACATGGACATAATCGTTTTGGCAGAACTTATAGTGGTTTTGCACCGAATTGGACTGAAACAAATAAAGTTCATTTAGTTGGACATAGCATGGGTGGACAAACGATTAGAACATTAGTACAGCTATTAAAAGAAGGCAGTTTTGAAGAAAAGAATTATGTGAAAAATCACCCAAACACCAAAATATCACCACTATTTGAAGGCGGAAAATCATATGTTCATAGTGTTACAACATTAGCAACCCCTCACAACGGTACAACACTTGCGGATGGGAGTCTTCTGCTACCGTTCGTTAAAGATTTACTCATTACAACTGCAAGCTTCGGAGGAAACAATAATTTATCGTTATATGATTTCAAATTGGATCAATGGGGTATAAAGAAGAATGCTGGAGAGTCCTTTTTCCAATATAGTAATCGTATTCTAAATAGTTCACTTTGGAAAAATACAAAAGATATAAGTCAATGGGATTTAAGTACAGATGGTGCAAAGGAGTTAAATAATTGGGTAAAGACACAACCGGATGTGTATTACTTATCCTATAGTGGACATGCATCACAAGCAGCACCTATAACAGGTTTACATTTACCTCATATAACGATGAATAAAGTGTTGATGGGGAATGCGTTTTTCTTAGGTTCTTATGCGAGATATGAAGAAAACCGTCCGTTAGTTGATACTTCTTGGTGGCAAAATGATGGTGTAGTAAATACAAATTCCATGATTGCACCATCTTCTAATGTTGCTGTAAATAATAATGAGTCATTACAGGTTGGAAAATGGAATCATATCGAAACGAAAGCGAATTGGGACCATCTCGACATGGTAGGGTTAAGTGTTTCAGACTCGTTAGGTTTTTCTAGCATTCAAGAGTTTTATAGAACAATTGCTGAAAAGCTATCACGTTTACCGAAATAGGTAATAATAAAGCGCTCTCGATGGAATTCGAGAGCGCTTTATATTATATTGAAAGAGGGATTTGGTAGAAAAATATGGGGGATATTATGAAAATTCAAGTTGTATTATCAGGATACGGAACAGTAGGCAGAGAGTTTATAAAATTATTAAATGAAAAATATTCATATATATATGAAACATATGGGATTCAATTAGTTGTAAGTGGCGTATTAGGGAGAAATATTGCAATACATAATGAAGAAGGCTTATCTCTTCATCATTTATTGATGTATGGTGGCGGTACCGCTGCAATTGAAAAATATTTAGAGTATCATCCGAAGGAACGTGCAATAACTAGCATAAGTGGTACTGTATTGGTAGAATCAACGGTTACAAATCTTAAAGATGGAAATCCAGGGAAACAATATATGAAACAAGCGATTGAGAAACAGATGGATATAGTAGCAATTTCTAAAGGTGCGCTCGTTACAAACTGGAGAGAAATAAATGAAGCAGCAAGAGGCGCAAATGTACGAATTCGATATAGCGGTGCAACAGCCGCTGCACTACCGACACTAGATATTGGACAATTTAGTTTAGCCGGTTGCAGTATTGATAAAATAGAAGGAATATTAAATGGAACAACTAATTATATTCTTACGAAAATGTATGAGGAAGATATGACATTTGAAGAAGCGCTGAAAGAAGCACAAAATAAAGGGATTGCTGAGACAAACCCTATATTAGATATAAGTGGTTCAGATAGTGCGTGTAAATTGTTACTTTTGACTAACAGCTTAATGGAAACAGAGAAAACACTTACTGATATACATATAAAAGGAATCGAGCACGTTACAAAACAGCAAATACAAAATGCTAAGAAACAACATAAAATTATTAAATTAATAGCATCAATATATAAGGATGAGGGTGGCAATGTGAATTTAAATGTTGAACCGTGCGAAATAGAAAAAGATCATCCGTTAGCAAAAGTAAATGGGACCGAAAAAGGAATTACGTTCTTTACAGATACGATGGGGCAAGTTACTACAATTGGCGGGGCTTCTAATCCACGAGGCGCAGCAGCTGCAGCTTTAAAAGATGTAATTAACTTATATCGAAAAGATTTGTAAGACCGTACCGCCCTTTATAAAAAATACATATGTCGTGGACCTTTTGAGAATGAAATAAATATGCAAAAATGATTGCAGGGGGTAAGGAATTGTTTAAGGATTTTAAAGTTGTTAAAGATCGTCCCGTTTATATTCAATTAAAAGACTATTTGAAAAAGATGATTATGAAAGGGCATTTGCTCGGGGATCAAAAAATCCCATCAACAAGGGAACTAAGTGAATTACTAAGTGTGAGTAGAAACACTGTACTCGCTGCTTATGCAGATTTAGAGCAAGAAGGACTCATTTATGCAGTTAAAGGAAAAGGGAACTTTGTTGCGAAGGTGGATATATCTAACACTTCGTCTGTTGAAATAGATTGGAAAAATAAACTTAATACAGTGACCGCATTAGCGGACGAATTAGATTTAATGAAACATGGTGTTCGTTGGGAAAAGGGAATGATTGTTTTTAATAGTATAGCCCCGGATGAGAAGCTATTTGATGTTGAAAATTTCAAAAGAGCTTTTCTTACTCGTATGTCCATTGAAGGGGACATCGTATTGAACTACGGATATGCAAAGGGATATAAACCGTTAATGAATTATTTACTTCATTACATGGAAATGAAAGGTGTAGACATTTCGAATAAAGATATTCTAATTACAAATGGATTTACAGAAGGATTGGATATTGTACTCTCTTCTTTATCAAAAAAATCCGGTCGTGTCATTTGTGAGAATCCAACTCACCATGCTGCACTTAAGCTTTTCCGTTTACATGGACTTGAAGTTCATGGGATTGATATGCATGAGGATGGTATTGATACGAATGAAGTTGAAAAAAGTTTGCGTGAAAAAGATTTTGATTTTGCTTATTTAATTCCTTCTTATCATAATCCAACCGGTATTGTTACGAGTTCAGAGAAAAGAACGGAATTGATGTGGTTATTCTCAAAATACAAGGTTCCTATTATAGAGGACGGATTTAATGAAGAATTACGTTATTCAGGTTCACATTTAGCTCCATTATTAACTTTTGCGGGAGCTGGCAATAATGTGATTTATATTAGTAGCTTTTCAAAGGTGCTTTTCCCTGGTTTACGTGTAGGCTGGATTATTGCAGATAAAGAGCTGATTCATTATTTAGAAAGCGTAAAAAGAGCAAGAACGATTCACACATCTACGCTAGATCAAGCTGTTCTGTTTCAATATTTACATGAGGGATATTTTGAAAAATATTTAAAAAAGGCAAGATCTGTTTATAAGAAAAAATATGAGTTAGCTGTCGGGGCATGTAACCAGTACATTCCTTTTAAAAGAATGACTGGAGATGGTGGACTTCATTTATTTATAGAGCTAGAAGAGCATATGAATGCCCGCACACTTTTACAAAAGTGTTATGAGAAAGGCGTTACGTTTTCACCTGGAGATGTTTTTTACTCTGATGGAGAAGGAGCAAACACTTTCCGATTAGGGTTTTCGCGCTTGAAAGAAGAAGAAATAGTTCGGGGAATTAAAATAATTGGTGATACATTAAAAAATGAAATTTGGAGTTGAGAAAATGAAAATCGGTGTTATTATGGGCGGGGTATCGTCTGAAAAACAAGTTTCAATTATGACGGGGAATGAAATGATTGCTCATTTAGATAAAAATAAGTATGAAATAGTTCCAATTACATTAAACGAAAAAATGGATTTAATTGAAAAAGCGAAAGACATTGACTTTGCATTGCTCGCATTACACGGAAAATACGGAGAAGATGGGACAGTTCAAGGAACACTGGAGAGTTTAGGGATTCCTTATAGCGGAAGTAATATGTTATCTAGCAGTATATGTATGGATAAAAATATTTCGAAAAAGATTTTACGTTATGAAGGTGTAGAAACACCAGATTGGATTGAACTTACAAAAATGGAGGATCTAAATCTTGATGAGTTAGATAAGTTAGGATTTCCATTAGTGGTAAAACCAAACTCTGGCGGATCGAGTGTCGGGGTGAAAATCGTTTACAATAAAAATGAATTGATCTCAATGCTAGAAACTGTATTCGAATGGGATTCTGAAGTAGTAATTGAGAAGTATATAAAAGGTGATGAAATTACATGTTCTATTCTGGATGGAAAACAGTTACCTATAGTTTCAATTCGACATGCAGCCGAGTTCTTTGATTACAATGCAAAATATGATGATACTAGTACAGTTGAGGAAGTTATCGAACTTCCAGCAGAAATTAATGAACGTGTAAATAAAGCTTCACTGACTTGTTATAAAGCATTAAAATGTAGTGTTTATGCAAGAGTTGATATGATGGTGAAGGACGGAATTCCATATGTAATGGAAATTAATACATTACCAGGGATGACACAATCAAGCCTATTGCCCAAAAGTGCAGAAGCAGCGGGAATTAGTTATAGCAAACTATTAGATATAATTATTGAAACATCATTAAAAGTTAGAAATGAAGAAGGGTTTTAAGGAGATTATATAACTAATTCTTTTGACAGTTTCACGAAGTATGCTATGATGAATACATTATAAAAACAAAATATTTATCCACTAGGGGAGCCTTTTATAGGCTGAGATCAAATGTGATTTTGAGACTCTTAGTACCTGATCTGGTTAATGCCAGCGTAGGGAAGTGGGAAAGACGTTGCTATTTAATGAGTAAATAAATACTGTCAATTTCACTTTCTTTACGCCTGTAAAGAAAGTTTTTTTATTTTACAGCTTTAATAATTGTGGATAAATACTTATATTTTATACATTATTGGAGGGATTTAAATGACTTTTTCACAATCATTACGTAAAGAAGTAGATTCAATTTGGGAAGCGAGTTTTAACCATCCTTTTGTAAAAAAACTTGGTGAAGGAACATTAGATTTAGCTAGTTTTCGCTATTATGTGCTTCAAGATTCATATTATTTGAGTCATTTTGCTAGAGTACAAACTTTAGGAGCTGCAAAAGCTCTTGAATTAGAGACGACAGCTCGTATGGCACATCATGCTCAAAATACATATGAGGCCGAGTTATCTTTACATGAGAATTTTGCTAAAAAGCTAGGGATAACAAAAGAAGAAAAAGATAATTTTATTCCTGCGCCAACTGCATATGCGTATACTTCACATATGTATCGTGCTGCGTATGAAGGGCATTTAGGAGATATCATTGCAGTAATTTTACCTTGCTATTGGTTGTATTATGAAATTGGCGAACGCTTAAAAGAGTGCCAGCCGGAAGAGCCAATTTATAACGAATGGATTTCTGCTTATGGATCTGATTGGTTCCGTACGCTAGTTGAAGAACAAATTACACGTTTAGATACTATCGCTGAAAAAGTAACAGAGGCAGACCGCAAACGTATGAAACAGCATTTTATTATTAGCAGTCAATATGAATATTCATTTTGGGAAATGGCTTATACATTAGAAAAGTGGGCAGTGGATACAGACGTAAAAGACGTAATTGGATAAAGAATAGAAGTAATGTTATAGATAGGTACGGATCATACCTATCTATATATTTTTTCTTGTCAAATTTGCGTAAAGTCATTAGTGCTACGGATATGGCGAAATAGAATATCGATAATTTAGCTCATTTACTTGTCTACGCATTAACTGGATAAACTTCTGTCACATTTATTTTACAATCAAAGAACGTTAATGTTGGTGGTATGAAGTTAAATAAGAAAAGAAACCTGAGCTGTTAGCTGTAACGGAGTTGTTTTTTCTTTGCAGGAATTTCTAAATTATCATGGAGTGTGGTTAATACGATATGCAAATATGCATATCGTATTTTTTTGAGTTCTTTATGTGTTAAAATTAGATATAAAGATATGGAAATATAAAGAAGCAAAAGCAGGAATATCCAATGAATTTTGAGAGGTGTTATATGTTTACAAATAAGAAATTAATTCGATTTGGTTTATCGTTGTTTGTATTTTTAGGGATAATTAATTTCACAATCAGCTATTTCCAAACATATCTTGAAACAGCAGCAGATATTAAATGGGTAATTCCAGAAATTTGGAAAACTATTTTACTAGATGTTCCTCAAGGTATACTTGTTCTTTTAGGCGCAATTGCTTTATATGATTTCACAAAAGAGGCATCACAAAAAGACGCATCAATCTAAGTGTGTCTTTTTTCTATTAGGAATTTCATAGAGAGTTTTGCTGGAGAAATAGAATGAAAAGCCCTAATAAGGGCTTTTTTCTTTGTAGGAATTTCTTATCTGTCATAGAAACCGGTTACTTGGAGGTGTTATAGTGAAAGGCATTTACAGTACAGAAAAATCTAAGCGGCAGACGGAAATATATAGGATATGACAACATAATTATTGAGAAATTAATTGAATTTAGTAGGTATGAAGATATGACGCTAGAATTCATATTTTTTAATTTTTATTTATCCCGCATTAACGGGCTGTTCGTAAAAGCCTGATTGGTGAGGACTAATAATCAGCGGGAGATGAACTCCCCCCCACTGATTAAAGTTTCACTTTATAAAAATGAGCCCATAGCAAAAATAGGTATATGAACAAGGTGCATCATTTAGTGATAAGTCATACTTTGTTGGTGTACGTATTGAACTTAGTTTATAGCACTATTTTTACTTAGATGTAACGAACAGAAATATAGGGAAGCATCAATGAGGTTGTATTTTATAAACGGAGGTTATGAAAATGAATCAGTTTCAACAAGAACTACAAGCGTTAAGTCTTAATGATTACCGGTCTGGAAATATTGTCTATTGGGACCAGCAAAACCAATATCCATATTACTATATTGAAGATGCAGCTCGTCGCTGTGGCGGTTGTGGTCGTTGTGGTGGTTGTGGTGGAGGTCGTTGTGGCGGATTCCGTTGTGGTGGATTCCGTTGTATTGGTTGCTTCGGTTGTTTTGGTTGCGGAGGTTGTGGAGGTTGTGGAGGTTGTGGTGGTTGCTCTAACTGTTTTGATGGTTTTAGTGGTACTACTGATACTATTATAACGTATGAATATTGATTGCATTTATCCTGCTATTTGCAGGGCAGTAAGACCCTAAAAAAATTCAGCGGGAGCAAAGAGAAGTTAGATGGCGGACTACCCATAAAAGCCCAATTGGTGAGGGCTAATTAAAGTTTCACCTTATCAATTAAAAAACATTAGTTTTATATATGTACGTGCCGACAAAGAATATAGCCATTATTAATGGATATATTCAATCATTCAAGTGAAAGAGTAACAATAAGATATATAGGTGTAATCAAGAGGTGATGGATAAAGCAATGACTAGATTTAAAATCTAATCATTGCTTTTTTCTTATGGTTTTATCATCAAATATCTGTCTGGTTTAGGGATTGATTTCTTCTAGCTAATGAATTTATTACAACTTTGTAAGGTTAATGTAATGTTAATCGATAGTAAATGAAGATGCTTGAGTGTAATTTAAATAAGATTAAAAAGTACTGTTTATCTATAAAATAATCGGGTAAATAATATGTAATTAGGAAGTGTATGAATATGATTGAACTAAAATCTATTATCCATTCGTATAAACTAAAGAGAAAAATAGCTAAAGATTTATACGGAAAAAGAGATGAATTGACACTGTTATTAAATGAATTTAATAAAATGAAATGTACAGTAACATCTGAAAAGAAGAAAAACAATATATTATCTCGTTTGCAACTAATTTATCAAAATATGAAATTAGATAAGCAGTATCCTCTATCAGTTGCTTTTGATAGTAAATTATTGGAGCGATTAGAAAAAGAACCTCTACATACTATTGAGGATGGTGTAACATGTTTACATCTAATGTTAGATGTGAATTATGAGAAAATAAAACAATATGGTTCGAGTACAAGTAGGTCATTTGTTCCATTATCGCAGTCTTCTATTTGTCTTGCTGATTGTATTTGTTTAACAGGAGTTGTAGTAGGTTTACTAGGAGCAATTTCATTTGGGGGATTACTGTTATCTATATGTTCAATTACATAAAGGTTGATATTTGTAAAAAGGGCACCGAATTAAGGTGTTCTTTTTTGGTTTTTTTGTAAAGATATTGTAAATGATAAGTACAATGCATTAAGTGTAATGTATAATTCGAATGTATCGAAATTCAAATATAATAGAGGTGTTATACATGATAATTACTTTGAATTTTTAAAAGAGTCGGTTTGATAATAATTTATGTAGATAAACAGTTTTTACGTTTCTTTTAAATACTTGGTTTAAATGGATGAGATTAAGTAACTATTGTTCTAGCTTTTTGATAATCAAGACAACTGAAGAAAGGAAGGAATCATTTTATGAAAAAATTAAGGCTGCTAACATTTGAAAATATAGTAGAACCCCTTTTAAATGAAAAGGTATCATTTATATACTTTCCTATTGAATGGCTGGACATCGTAGAGATACATTATAAGACATTTTTATTAACGAGTAAGTTGAAACGTTTGAATGAAAGATTGTATGATATGTTTTCGGATATATTGTTTATTCAGCATAACCCGTACGTATTAAATGAAAATACACCATGGATTGTATCGAAAGAACCTATTAGACAAGAGCAGCTCGATTATATTTTTCAAAGTTGGTATGAGATTATTCATGATTGGAAACCAAATAGATTAGTAGAACCACCAAAATATGAATGGCAATCCGATTTGATTTCTAATTTGCCAGTACTACATGATAATGAAACGTATTCTAAGTGGGTGCCCGCTTTAATCTCACATATTTTTTGTGAGCGTCCTATATATTTAGAAAATACAAATGAAGAAGAAATCTATTTTTCCCCTCTTAGATCACAAAATATTTGTGAGGCGATGTCAGGGCCGATAAAAGATGAAAAAACACAAGATTTTTTCTCCTATGTATATCGATTCGAATGCATAACCCGCGGTGGTGAGAACGCTCCATTATTAAATATTTCAATAGGGATTCGGAGATTTTATCAAGAATATAAGATGATAGGTTAAACAAGCCCTGATATAACAACGTTTGTTTGACCTGTTTTTATGAATTGCAAACATTTTGCAAACATACGTTATCCAAAGATGCTTTTACCAAAGTTTTTAACGGCTTCTTCTTGCATATTCGGTAAAACATGAGAATAGACACTTAATGTCATTGAAATATCTGTATGACCTAATCTCTCACTGATGATTTTAGGGTTAACTCCTTGTTTCAATAGTATAGTTGCGTGTGTATGTCTTAAATCATGGAATTTAATTTCTTTTATACCTACTTTGTGTGTCGCCCTAATGAAACTTTTTCTGAAAGGTGCTCTTTTTATGATTCTTCCAAACTCATTACAATTTATTAAATCTTGATCTAGATAAGCAGAACCAAACCTTAATTTCTCTTTATTAATTAAAATTTTATGTTTTTTTAAGGCGGCTATTGTTTCATTAGGTACAGGAATTGTGCGTTTTGAAGAATTTGTTTTTGCAGTTTTTTTGATCTTATTGTCATGACCAGATGTTTGATTTATTGTAACGGTATGTTTTTCAAAATCAACATCCTGCCATCGTAAACCTAAAACTTCTCCCAGACGCATACCTGTAGTTATTGCAAGTAGATACCCAATGTGATATCGTGATTCTTGTGAATGAGCTAAAAACTTTTTTACTTCTTCCTCTGTCCAAGTCTGGATAGGGGTTTTTTCTTTTTTAGGTATCTCAGCAAAATCTGCTGGATTTCGAGACATAATATTTTGTTTTACGGCTAGGTTTAAAGCGCTTTTTAAAATTCTATGCATAAGCAGAATAGAATTGCTTGCAATCCCTTTATCTATCGTAGTCTTATAGCATTTTTGAATGTGCATAACATTTAATTTATGAAGCGCGACCATTCCTATACTAGGTATAACATGTTGGTTGATAAATGCCCTATAGCCAGCAAAGGTGCTCTTTTCTATGCTCATACTTTTAATTTCTAGCCAATGATTTAGATAATCCTTTAACGTAACTTTAGATGGCTCTATAAAAGTTCCTTCATTCAACTCTGTAATTTTCTTTGCTACATCGGCCTGTGCTTCTTTTTTTGTCTTATATCCAGAAAACCACTTCTGTCTTCTTTTTCCTGTCTCTGGATCAGGACCGATATCAATAACGATACAGTATTTATTTCCTCTTTTTCGAATATGTCCTTTCACTTAAAACACTCCTTCATTTGTTTTGAATCATGTTGTATAAGTCTGGTTGTAATTTTGCTGCTATGAAAATTACATAGTTGGACATATCAGCGATGGATATATTTTACCATATATGAACAGAATTGATTATTTAATATATTGGTTGTTTTTTACAAAAGTTAATTTTATAAAAGAATTTTGTATATTTAAGGAAATATTTTTATTTAAAATATTTTATTTGGAATAGTACATCTTGTATATATCATATTTTGTACAATTAATATTTTCTTAATTAAGAAATGATTTTTATTTGGAGTGAGATATATGGAGAGGAAAAAGAAATGGGAAGGATTAAACTCTAAAAATCTATCTGCTAGTTCACTGGATTCGAGTTTAATAGGACCGACATTGCCACCGATTTCCTCATTTACTCTACCAACGGGAGCAAGTGGAGCAACAGGTCCGACAGGCCCAACGGGAGTAACCGGAATAACAGGCCCAATAGGTCCAACGGGAGCAACTGGAATAACAGGTCCAACGGGAGTAACCGGGATAGCAGGCCCAACAGGTCCAACGGGAGTAACCGGGATAACAGGCCCGACAGGTCCAACGGGGGTAACTGGAATAACAGGCCCAACAGGTCCAACGGGGGTAACTGGAATAACAGGCCCAACAGGTCCAACGGGGGTAACTGGAATAACAGGCCCAACAGGCC
>NZ_JBXAHS010000003.1:92777-125749 GCF_058795355.1 Bacillus sp. GW823-FHT06A11
AACAGGTCCAACGGGGGTAACTGGAATAACAGGCCCAACAGGTCCAACGGGGGTAACTGGAATAACAGGCCCAACAGGCCCAACGGGGATAACTGGAATAACAGGCCCAACAGGTCCAACGGGAGTAACCGGAGTAACAGGTCCTTCAGGAGGCCCGGCAGGTCCAACAGGTCCAACAGGTCCTTCAGGAGGTCCAATAGGTCCAACTGGAATAACAGGCCCGACAGGCCCAACGGGAGCAACTGGAATAACAGGCCCGACAGGCCCAACGGGAGCAACTGGAATAACAGGTCCAACAGGCCCAACGGGAGCAACTGGAATAACAGGCCCAACAGGCCCAACAGGTCCAACAGGTCCAACAGGTCCAACGGGATTTGAATCTGCATTCAGAGCTTTCAAATCTACTGATCAGTCCGTTATTGCTAATACACTGTCTATAGTAACATTTGAAACTACACAATTCGATTTAAATGGTGAATATGATGGTGTATCAACATTTATACCGCAACAAGATGGAGTATATTTAATTATTACTACTATAATTTTTAGTCCTACTGATGATACCCTAAATTATGTGACGGAAGTATTTATAACAGTTAACAGTACTTTAATAGCAGGAGATGATAGCTTTTTTGGTGGAAATACTGGGCTTTTAAATGCGGTAACAGTTTCTACGATTGTACAATTGAATGCAGGGGATATGGTGCAAGTTCAAGCTGGTAGTACCATAGATGGCGCTATTGCATCTCCACTTCTTACAAATTTTCAAGCTGCGAGGTTTCCATCACCAGTTCCAAATACACTTTTCTTATTAAATAATTTATCTGCAGATTGGAGTAAAAGGCCATTCAGTAGAAAATCATAATTATGTTCATTTTTAAAATACCCTAAAGAAAATGATGAATTTAGATTGAGTTTGTCTATTAAGAATAAGAAAAGCCACTTAGATGAGTGGCTTTTCTTATTCTTAAATTATGGCATATACAGTTAAAACTAAATGATTACATAATTGGAAATAGTTAAACTTGTACTATTTTGGTTCAGGATAGTAATTTTAATATAAAATTTCAATAGGTATTTATTAACTTTACATCTCTAAAAGAATAATTGAACTTTTGCTATCACTATAGTTACATATAAACCGATTATCAAATGCAATATTTCATATTTTTAACTGTCAAAAAACTAGACTTATATTAGTATTTTTAACTTTCTCAAGTATTTTCAGAATATAAGAGAATAGATGTTTGGGTTATTTGTGATAGAATATTCTTAATAATATAATTTGACGGAACGAAAAAGACCCATAGCGTGTGTAATTGTGCTGGGAACACTTTTACACCGTTTGCCCTAATTGTAGTAGGGAAAACATTTGCCATGAGCCTTTCAGTTACGACTATGCGTAACATATATGGCTAGTATAACACAACTTTTAGATGTAATTCATCATTAAGGTGCGTTTTCATGATAGGGAAGTGTGTCTTGTTCCAATAAGGGGGACAAAACATGTGGAAAGCTCTAAATCAAATTGAAAAAGAGTTATGTGCAGCTGGAATAAGAAAAAATAAACTCGCAAATTATTGGGGAGTTAAGCCAAGTACTGTTACAAAAGTTTTTAAAGGTAACACAGACATGAGTTTTGGCTTTCTTTCTAAGACAGCCATCCTATTAAACAAAGGCATACAGGTTCAAGAAAATTTATTAACAGATTATATATATATAACGAAACCAAAATCAGAAAACTTACGTGAGGCAATGGAGGATTTAGCTTTAAGGGGAAAGTTTAATCTATTAATTAATATTATCAATAGTGAATCACAATCAAAGGTAGCAGAAAATAGAGAATTTGCTAATGTGTATAGAATTATATATAAACGATATATAGGTGAGATTGATGCTACACAGTACCATAAGGCATTAAGCCTGGAAAGTAAATCAATAAGAACAACAGAGATGGAAGTGTTAATTGAAATTTTATTATGCCAAGCGCAATATCAATCGGGTAATTTTACTTCTTTAAATGAGCGATTAAAATCTCTTGAAATAAAAATAAATAAAGTAAGTAATAGGTACATTCGAGAATGTTATAAATTACGATATAAAGAAGCCATTGCCGTTACTTCGTTGCAGGGTGGTGAAGTCAGTGAAGCAAGACATTTTAGCATGGAACTATTAGATGATCTTGAATGGGATAACTTTTTTTCTTTTCCAAAAGTAAATGCATATTTAAAGTTAGGTGAATCTTATATTTTTTCAGCGAATGAATATGAGAAGGCAAAATATTATTTGGAAAAGACTCTTGAAGTGATAGGGGATAGTAAGATTAATGGAATTGAGAGAAAAAGAAAAATGGTGCAACATACATTATCATTTCTAAAGATTCATCATGATAAAGGAATTAGTAGCTTAGATGTTGTCCATCCAGGTGAATTAGCATATTTAAGGATTAAACAAGGTAAGAAGATTGAAGCGAGAAAACTATTAAATCAATTAAATGAGAAGAATGGAAGATTAACAGACATACAGACTGCATATTTAGGTTTAACATATGAAGGTACAAAAAAAGAAGAGTTAATGAAACGTTCTCTTTTGATGTGTCAAAAATCAGGGAATATATTTTATTCAAATTTACCAAAAATACACTTGGGTTTAATTTGAATAATTGGTATAATTGTCTTCGGAAAGAGGTGACATAATGAAAAAAATAATTACAATCATTCCTGCGCTATTAATAGCTGCTACATTATTCATTAACACTGATTCTATAAAAGAAAAGCCTAGTACAAATAATTCAAAACCTACAATTCAACACATGATGGTTGACCCTGGTGGCGGCTGGTAAAATACATAATAAAGGTATATATATTACAAATGACATCGTCTTAATTGACGATGTCATTTGTAATTTTAGGAGAAATTTCTTTTTTTACTGAAAGAAGAAAAAAGAAATTATTGTAAAAAAAATCCAAAAATAAAAAGAGGGAGATCGAAGAAGATGAAAAGTAAAGAAGGGGAAGTTAATCTAATTAAACAAGCTTTATTACTTTTGCAAGAAGAAGATAATCCAAAAGAGAAATTATTTTCTATTTGTTTGAGTGAATCAAAAAAAGAAAAAGTCATGTAAAAAAGACTATCTAACTTTCTTGGATAGTCTTTTTATACTACATATTTCCTTTAGATTTCTCGTAGTTCACAAACATCTCTAATTGCTCTAATGCTTTTTTTCGTTGTTCTTCAGGTAAGTCATTAATGATTTGAAGAATTTCGTGTGCTTCTTTTGTTAACTGTAAGTCTTCGCCCGCTGTTAAATCTGGTGAATCAGATAAACCTAACAAATAATCTGTTGTTACTTTTAAATAATTTGCTATCTTCTGAAGTGTACGTGTACCGGGTGCTTTTTTTCCCTCGACATAATTATAAACAGAAACATGACTAACACCAATTTCGTCAGCTAACTGTTGTTGGGTGATGCTCTTCTTTTCAATTAATGATTTCAATCTCTCATGACTAAACATAATAAAAAACACCCCAAGTTTATTTTATATGAAATTATTTTTTCTTAATTACTATTATGGTGTCACACTGTCATTATATATTAACTATCAGTTAAGTGAAAAGGTAATTTTTTTGAAAAAAGTTTTGGGAAACACTTGAACTTAACTTTAGGTTAAGTTATTATGTAATTAACAACAAAAACGGAAGAGAGGAGTTGTTTATGAAAACTCTAAAGCAGCTACGTGTAGAACAGGGATATACATGTAAGGAAGTAGCTGAAGCCGTTGGTATTACTGAAGTTTATTATTGGTATATAGAAAACGGGAAGCGTCGACCTTATTATGATTTAATTGTGAAAATTGCTGAGTTTTTTAAAGTGAAGTTAGATGCAATTAAAATTTTTTGTCCATAACTTAACTTTTGGTTAAGTGAATTAGAAAGGAGCAAAACAAAATGGGATTAGATCAAATCATTAAAGAGTCAATCCGCGAAGTTGTTCGCGAAGAAATTCAAGCAGCTTTAGCTTCATTCCAACAACAATCACAACCAAACAAGGTAATGAGGGTGAAAGAAGCAGCTGCTTACCTCAATATAGCAGTTTGTAGAATGTATGAATTAGCAAATCACCCACATTTTCCAGTGATCAGGGAAGGACGTAAATTACTTTTCTTGCAAAAGGATTTAGAAGCTTGGCTTGAAGCACAAAAGGAGGTGATTTAGTGGAAGATACAACCTCATTAGCTATATTAGCGATATTAATTGCATGTGGTTCATGTTTGTTTTACATAACTTATGAACCAATAAAACAATGGGCTTGGAGTGATGTGAAGCAAAGTAAAAAGACCCATTGCAGTGGGTCCTTTTCAAAAAATAAGTTGTTATAAGTATAACACGGAAAATAGGAAGATAGCACATTGGTTTTATGAAAAGGAGTGAAAACTATGAACACCAAGGTATTACAAATAGGGCAAATAAATTTTCGTGGCAATGTTATAGATCATGGATGGTTTAAAACACTTACATTAGATAATGGTAAACCTAATATTGTTGCAATTACTATCTTAGGAGAAATTGTTTATTGGTATAAACCTACTGAAGTAAGAAGTGAAGAATCTAGTCAAGTTCAATATAAGCAAAAGTTTAAGGCAGACACGCTTCAAAAGAGCTATCAACAATTAGCCGATTCATTTGGATTTACAAAAAGACAAGTAAAAGAAGCGTGTGACTTTCTGAAAGAACGTGGACTTATAAAAATTGAGTTTAGGACGATTCTTGTTAACGGAACTAGGTGTAATAACGTTATGTATGTTGAACCTGTACCTGAAATGGTTCAGAAAATATCCATTATGTATTGGGGAAATGGTAACCCTCCTACACTGAAAAGTAATAGCCCTGTTACTTTAGAAAGCAAGAGGGTCTTACATTCTAGAGCAATACCCTTCTACGATAAAACGGAAGAGTCTCTTACACTAGAACGTAAGACAAATACAGAGATTACTACAAATATTACTACAAATATAAATGATGATGATGCTACCTCAACTCAGAAATTAATTGATCAAGAATTTAAAATTAGTTACAACTTTTTACTTGAAAAGGGAATTCCTTTAAGTGAAATTGCAATTCAAGAATTAGGTGAGTTTTGCGATAGATTCGGTAATGAATTAGTTATTCACGCTGTTAATAAAGCAATTGATGAAAATGTACCAAAGTGGAGATATATCCGCAGTATTTTAAGTAGTTGGGAAAAGGAAAAAGTAAAAACATTAAATGAGGTTGCTGCTTTAGATACTCGATTTGAAATGAGTAAGAAAAACAATAAACGTACTGGTAAAGATTATTCCAAACGAACGGAAGTTGTACCGGATTGGTTACGCAAACAAGAAGAACAAGAGCCAATACAGCAGCCACAGCAAACTCAAAGCGATGATTTTGAAAATAATAAGAAACGTTTGGATGAGATTCTAAATAAATATAAAAATATTAAAGGGGAGTAAGATATGAAAAACACGGGTGTTGCAAGAAAAGTGGACGAGCTAGGTCGTGTAGTAATTCCAGTAGAGTTACGCAGAACTTTAGGTATTACCGAAGGAACGGCACTAGATTTTCATGTCGGTGGTGAAAACATCGTTTTAAGAAGACATGAAAAGTCATGCTTTGTAACGGGTGAAGTTTCTGAAAACAACATAGAGTTGCTAGGTGGCCGAATGTTTTTAAGCAAGGAAGGGGTAATTGAATTACTGGATCTTATTCAGAAGAGTGGGATGGCACATGCCTAAGCAACTAAACATTTTCGATGTAGAGCCAACAATTTGTGAGTTCGATGTAATGAAGGCAAATGTGAAGAGAGGAACTGGACGCACTAAATACGCTGATGTACGCGTCCGAGTTCCAACGAATGCAAAATGTACGGATGAATTACCATGCACAACTAAACAAGATGATCGTTATGACATCTTTGAACAATATGTAATGGCTATTTGGAGATTTCAAAGAGCTGTAGATAAGTTTTTCAATTGGGATACAGCTGAAGAATTGTGTAAGGCAGCAAGGGATAAAAAAGAAATAATTCCGGTAAGGGTTTATTTAGGAAGTGGATTTAAACCTGATGTTGTCGAGTACATGCGGTAGTAAAAGGGAGATGGACATATGAAAAAAATAGAAATTGATGTTAGTAGCAACAAACTTTTAATAGTGAAGGACGGAAATGTAACAGCAGTAAATCCGCCAATGAGTGGATTCGGTGAGCAAGTGGCGGTTTGGGTAAACGGTAAAGTTGATCGTGTAGATACTAAGTTTACTGAAAAGATAAAATGATTAATTTTAGAAAGTAGGTTCGCTTATGAGTGTAGCAAGAAATCATAAAGCGATGAAGGAATCACGGTTAAAAATATACATCGTTTTAGAAGAAGCTAACTTTATTTGGGATGAAAGAGATGTAGTACGTTTTCGTGAAATGTGGAGTCAAGGTATGAGTTTGCCGAAGATGGCAAAAGCGTTAAGGAGACACCAAGCGGAAGTTGCACTTCTTGTAATAGATCAAGCTGATAAGTATTTAATTGAAAATCGTCCAATAGGATTAGGGATTTGCTAAATAGGAAGGGGAAATCAAAATGAACATTATGGAAAATGGTGTATTAGAAGCAACTAAATTAATGAGTGAAGCAAAAAATGAGGAACAAGTTATAAATGAAGCTACAGTTTTACAGATTGCAAGTATCTTATCGATTGATGAATTAAATGATTATCAGGAAGCAACTTTACGAACTTGGAATAGCAAAACTGATTTTGGAGGACGAGTTTCAAATGCAGCTTTAGGACTTACAGGCGAAGCTGGTGAAGTTGCCGATATTGTAAAAAAAGCAATTTATCATGGACATGGTTTCCAACCATCGCATTGTCCAGGAGAAGAGGATGGAAACACTTATAAATTAGCCTTAGAGCTTGGAGATATTCTGTATTACTTAACAATTATGGCACACGAACTGGGATATACGTTACAAGATATTGCTGAAATGAATATTGCAAAATTAGCTAAAAGATATCCTGATGGTTTTAGTCGAGAAGCAAGTCAAACACGTGTAGATGTAAAGTAAGACCAAATTTGAATTTTATTAAGAAAGTTTAAATTAAAGATTTCATTTGAAAGGAATATCCCAGTAATAAAATAGAGCACTGATTTACAGTGCCTATCTTATCAGAGATTGCTTATTCCATAAAAATAAAGCTATTACGGACAATTCACAATGGTAATAGTGACGTTAGCCATTGTTCCAGGAGAATCAAGGGGTGAAGCAGTAACGATTACTGTTCCAGGTCCATTTGCGGCTAAAAATACAGCAGTAAAGTTACCAGAAGCATTGGTGATGGTAGCAAGAGGAACCATGAAAGCTAGAGAAGGATTACTAAATGAAAAGCTGACTACTACCCCTGCAGCAGGGATACCATTTACTAATACTTGACCTGAAAAAAATAAAGTATTATTTCCTTGGGTGGATACACATGCTGTGTTGGCGTTAGAAGTTAAGGAAATAGATGCAAGTCCAGCAGGAAGATTAAATCCAGTTGGTCCAGTTGGTCCAGTAGCCCCAGTTGATCCAGTTGGTCCAGTTGGTCCAGTAGCCCCAGTTGATCCAGTTGGTCCGGTTGGTCCAGTAGCCCCAGTTGGTCCGGTTGGTCCGGTTGGTCCAGTAGCCCCAGTTGGTCCGGTTGACCCAGTAGCTCCAGTAGCCCCAGTAGCTCCTGTTGACCCAGTGGGGCCAGTTGGGGATTGAAAAGGTAGAACAGGTGGAAGTGTGGGGCCAATTGCATCTGGATTTAGTGCAGCAGAAGATAAAAACTCATCCATTATATATCACCTCTGAATATTCGTATTACTAATAGTAAATGCGAGAGTTAAGTAGAGTGAAACGGACAAGCAATTGTATTTATGAAATTTAACAAAATAGTTATTTGGTAACAAAAACATCTCTTTATTGAATAACATGTCATCTTATTCAATAAAGAGATGTTTTATCTTTTTATTATCATCATAGTCACCTGAAACATGTGCGCCTATAAATGGAGTGCCATACACTTTGTCTTTAGAAATTACAAAGTTAAATTTGGAATGGTTATCAATCGAACAACTTATAAGATAATTATCATCAATTTCGTAAATATCTAGAAGGGTAGCTGCAAAGAACATTTTAATCATACCTTTCCTGATTCTGAATATAGAAATACTTTATTCTTTATGTAAGATAAACGCTTGTGCTAATAATGCAGTTTTATACAAAATTCTTATTTTATAACGAATAAAGGAAAGAAGCTTTTTTAATAAAAAGTTTCTTCCCTCAAAGTGTGCAAGAAATTCAAGGTAACTGGACCAGAGCACCTTTTAGATTTTTTATGATATTAATGTATTCAAAGAAATCTAAAAGGTGAAATTCTCATGAGTTAATTTTTTATATTGTATTCTTTACTTAGGATTATGGAGCCGGTCCCTAAAAAATAAAGAGTGCCTTGTAGAGCGCTCCTTATACCTAATTATAAATGTTTATGTTCAATCTTAGATTTTTTGCTGGGAGGAATAAAATGTTCTTGAACAAAGTTTAGATAAATAATACCACTAATCATTGCAATATAAAACACAGCACAAAAGAAGATTAAAATGTATTTAAAGGTCTTGTTCATATTGGTACCGTCCTAAAAAAGGCTTATTTTAATTTAATATTGTATGTAAAAAAAGGTGCATTTATACAAGGGGCAGGTAGCTAGCACAAGTAAAGCAAAATCCTTATTTAACAACAAATAAAAAGAGTGCATTTTTATATGCACCCTTAGTAAGGTAGGTGAATGTTTCATGAGATATAGAAAATCTAAAAAATCGTAATCAGATTTTCACGAGTAAATTTTTAATATTGTATGCCTTACATGGAATTATGGAGCCTGTCATTAAATAATAAAGAGTGCCTTGAGAGAAAGGCGCTCTGACTAATGTTGAAAAAGAATACCCATTATTGTATGTATGTTTTTGATTTAGGTGCGAGATTAAATAAAATCTTTATTTGAAATAAAAAAGGCCCTAGAGGACTAGGGCCAAGATTGAAGTATCATCTTTAAAGTGAAAGTAAAAAGAATGATATGAGGTTATTTTAACACGAATCTTAAAATTAAGAAATAACGATATTAATAACATCATTATTTTATAACCTAAAATAAAAGAACCCGTTTGTTATAAACGGATTCTTCACACAAGGTCTGCAAGAAACTCAAGGTAACTGGACCAGAGCACCATATATAATTTCTTGTGATATTAATGTATTCAAGGAAGTCTAAAACGTTAATAGTAATTAAGCAAAATTCTTATTGTATGAGAAAAAAATAAAAGAACCCATTTTTTATAAATGGATTCTTCCCTTAAGGTGTGCAAGAAATTCAAGGTAACTTGACCACAGTAACCTGTGGAATTCCTTGTGATAATACTGTATGCAAAGGAACCAATAAGGTTAATGAATTTCGAACAAAACCCTTATTTAACAACAAATAAAAAGAGCGCTAATCAAGAGCACTCTTTATACCTCACTATAACTAAAGTGACGAACTCACATTATACAGAAAGGTAGTATTAAAGTATGTAAAAGTATGAAATTGGTGAATGGGTTCAAACAAAATCTTTATTTAAATAAAAAGAGCCCATGCATCAGTGTTCTTTAAGATAGGAGGTAACTCTCTGAGCAGAACGTCTAGGTTAGAAATATATAATGTGAAAAAGAAATAAGAACAAAGTTTTTATTATTAACTCAATATAAAAGAGCAATTAGCTTTTGCTAATTGCTCGGCCCAAGGTAATAGACATATAGTGGGTATTAGTAAAATCGGAAATTGGCTATTCAAGAGCCTGTTTACAGTATAACCAAGATTTTTAAAAGTATTCCCTCTTTAAAGTTAAGACCTTATTCAAACAGTGTTCTATAAAGAGGGAGTGGAGTAATGAAAAAGAATACTTTTCTTATAATACAAGATGATTTTTTATTCTCAATAACATATGAGCATTAAGGCAAAAATGTGTAATTAAAAGAGCAGCTAGCAAAAGCTAACTGCTCTCCGAAAAAACGTTAAGAAGGAAGTTCAGAACCCAAGTGTATTTATAGTATGAATGGAATATTGAATTTTATTCAGATAAGAAAATAAAAGCTAGGATTTCTACTAGCCCAAAGAGTGTTCAAAAAGGTATTCACACATGGTCGAGCATCTTTAATTATAAGATGATTAAACATTTATGTATAGAAGTCAGTGAAGATTACCGCCGCGAAGTGGGAAGAAAGTTGGATTTATATAAATCGTTATTTGATTAAAAGAAAAAAGAACACATGTTGATATGTGCTCTAAGATAATCATTTTGATATCTATTAAAGTGTCTCTTTTGTATCAGGTGTATCAAATTTATCATTTAATTTAAAGGTTGTTTCTAAAAGAATTGTAGATGAAATCGCAAAGATTAATACAGCATGTGGTGATAATTGCACTGCTGTGAAATTAAGTTTTGCTAGCCAAAAATATCCGACATACATTGTCAGGAAGGTACTAACAATTGAAATTGTAAATCCTAAGAAACCTAATTCTTTTAGCTTTTCTTCAGATAATTTAAATACGCGTAATACGAAAGAGAAGATGATCCCAACTATGAAAAGTCCAATACATAAGGTCAATAGTGACATTATACTTGGGTATACAACGTCATCAGGCAACCATTGTTTTATTCCGACAATTATGGCTGTAGGGAGCGCGATAGGTATTAATAGTGGTGATACTATTAGAAAAATAGCTAATAGTCTACCGATGTTATTTGTTTCATTGTTGTTTTGATTGTTCATAAAGCCTCCAAAAATAATTGTAAAATAAATATCCTAGTGGATTTTAGCACAAAAGTATTAGTAAAGCTATAGTTAAAAAATTGAATTCAAACAAAAACGCTATTTGGAATGTAAATATAAGAGCACTTAGAAAAGTGCCCTTCTGTAACGACTATCCACTCTAAAAAGAAATGATGCAATATATCATATGAAATTATGTTGATTTAGTTGTGTGTATTTTGTATAAAAATTTCATTTTGTAGAAAAATGCCAAAGTAAAACGAGCACTTGTTCCAGAGTGCTCGCTTAAAAAACATTCCATGTATTGGGGTTATGTTTGTAAGTCATGAACCAGTAAATGACTGAAAAATAAGGTTCAAGATAGTTTATTCATTTTAGAGTAAATGGGTACCTGTACGGAAAAAAGAGCAGCTAGCAAAAGCTAACTGCTCAGCCCTCAGAGAAAGGGAAAAGAACATTACAAAGGTCACTGTGAATTTAAGCTGTATCAGCTCATTTATAGTATTGGACATAATTTAGAATTTTATTCGGAAAACCTCAAAAAAGCAGTTAGCCCAGTCTAACTGTTCAATAGTTTCATATTTTACGCAAGGATGAGATAGTGAATCTATAGCTTATATAAAGGTGAATATCATTCGTATGTTGATCAAAAAGGGATACGTTCAATATATAGGTGCATATGGTGATTTCTAATATGAAAAGAGAGCCAGGGGGGCCCTCTTTAATAGTTATTGGATTCGCTAGAAAAACGAAAAGCTTTAGATATATTAATGTATTAAAAATTTTGTGAACATGAAGTGCAAGGTCCACCAGTAGGTTGGAATACAACATTATCAACAAAAGCTGTTGCGCCTTCTCCACCCGTAGCTAAGTTTTGGAAACTAATACATGCTGTAGTTACATCAGCAGGTATACACACAACAAGGGTATAATGTTGGAAGCCAGCTTGTTGTTGATTTGCAACAGGTACAATGTGCGGAATGTTTAATGGTCCAAGTGTTGTAGGGTTAGGAGGACATCCTTGACCAAGTTCTGGAAACGATACAGAAGCAACAAGGAGTGCTCCATCTCTTATATCCCCAGCAAAAGAAAGGGTAAAGCAACAACCTTCGCCTACATCAACAGATTGGGTCATAATTCCTCCAGGTCCAATAGAAACAGCTAAAGCACTCAAGGATCCATTTGGAAGAAAACGACCGCTGTGCGCATTTGGAAATCCTACTTCTGAAACATTTCCCGTTACAATCCATCCTGGAACTGGAGTACCTGGTGTTGCAGGTTCATCAAATCCAGGGTTATCAAGAACATTCGTACATGGGCAACATGCCGTAGCAGCTGGTCCCGTAGGTCCTGTAACTCCTGTAGCCCCGGTTGGTCCAGTCGGCCCAGTTGGTCCAGTCGGCCCAGTTGGTCCAGTCGGTCCGGTTGGTCCAACTTGAGGTGGGGGTACAGGGGGGAGGAAACACTCACATGGAATATGAAATTTCTTTTTAAATTCACTCATTTTTACACCATCCTTATCATTCACCCACTTACACACTACAACTTATGAATTGGTTAACAAACAAATATAAGAAAAAGGCCCTTGAAAATTAAAATAAATAAAAAAATAAGCCCTTATGTCACAAATATAAACCCATTCCATAATATATAAGGAACATGGGTTCACTTCAAAAAGCTTTTAATATATAAGGGAGTCCACTTCCTAAATCAATATCGTTGAACCTGTTGCTCCTGTTGCTTCTGTTGGTAAAGTGAATGACGAAGAATAGATAGGAGAGTTGAATCGATTAAACTTGATTCAACAGCAACTCCATGTAAAACAATATTTTCTTCATTCATACCTTTACCTTCTATGATTGCTCGCCATAGGAGGTAAAGGTTGCAAAAAGCAAATCATGAAGTTGGAATGTAATTATATGGAAGTGTAAAGATTGTTAAGGGGAATTAAAGAATGTATCGAAGTGAATGGAAAATGCAAGAAGAATTATACGATCATAGTAGTTAGATAATATACGATGGTGAATGGGTTGAAGTGGACAAGCAGTTTTATTTTATAAATTAAATAAAAATTTTATTTTGTGGAAATAAAAAACCCTAGTTTCCTAGGGTAATGGTATAACAGCCAAATATATTTTATTCTTTTATATCGTAACTTAATATTACGTTAAAAACATCAGGTAAGTGTAACCAATTGCAGAAAATAAAAGAGCAGCTAGCAAAAGCTAACTGCTCGGTTCTCCAAGGGGGAACAAGGAGAAAGTAACTTAATGGGTTGTCTACAGTATTGACGGAATATTGAGTTTTATTCACAAAGAATGACGTTTAACTTAATGCATAGCCAACGATCAAAGTTAGTGTTAAAAACACTGATAATAAAAGTGTTAGTAGAACTGTCACTATGCTTCTAAGCATCGCTATCCAATTACCTGCTTTAGAGAATCCTTTAATACCAGCAAAAAAAGTTCCTATTGAAAAAATGAGTACAAAAAATAAAGGGTGAAAATAAAAGATATTTATAAACGATGCATTCATTTCAGGTGTGCATACTTCAAGATATAAAAGAAAAAAAGCAATGCAAACGAATGAAAAAATAAAGGACCATAGATTAATATTATGCTTCATAGGTTGCTCCTTTGTTATCGGAATATTTCTATTAAATTTTAATGGAAAATATAAGAAAAAGATAGTGTTTATAAATTAGAATGAATTTTTGAACAAAATAATCCTTTTGTTTATAGAAAAACAAGCTACCACGTTTCATTGATTGGGAATCTTTTCTAAGGTATGCTTAAGGGGATGGGAATAAAAAGAATATTTTCGGGAGGAAAGGGATTAATTTATGTTAGGAAATTGGTTTGATAAATTAAAAGAACCTAAATGTATACATAGATATAAACTTATTAAAAATCATGACAATGAAGATTTTAAAACTGGTAAGATGGGGATAGTTAGTTATTATAAATGTGAAAAGTGTGGGAAAGAGAAGGAAATCAGCAAATATACTAATGATGTTAATAGTGACTATTGGGATATTTAAAAATAACAATCGAATATAGTCCGGCTAGAAAACTAGAGGACACCAATTCATTAAAGCAGCAATTCAAGCTGTTTTAGGAATAGGGGTCCTTTTTATTTTGAAAAGGGAGATGAGGAAATATTAAGGCACTAAAAGACCAATTACGCGAGTGGAAAAAACAATCCAAGCAAGGAAAGAAGAAAAACAAGAAAAAACAAAAAGAGAAATTATGTACTCGTGAAATTGAGGATTTAATGGGGATGCATAGACCTTGTTATGAACGGAAACGTGGAGCATTAAGATAAAAGTAATTTAAAAATAAAAAGGAGTGGTCTTACATGACTAAACAATTATCTTTCTTACCAAAAATTGATAGAACAGCAACACAAGAGGAGTTAGAAGGTGTGTTGGAAAGCGTACGTATACATAGACAATTTGGGATGATGCGTAAAGAAATGAAAGTCACTCCTTCTTATGAAATACGTGAGCATGGTCCTACGCATGCAGTTGGTAAGCCGTTAGAAGATATTGCTATAGCAAATATTCAACAAAGTAAACGAGAAGAATGGCTAGAAAGAATGTCATTACGTATTGATCAATTTCTAAATCGATTAGGAAATGGACGCGCAGGAATTATCCAAAGGGACATTATTTATAAACGTTATTTAGAAGAAGAGGATGTATGTGATTACATGGTTTATAACGAAATTGGAATGTCAGAGCGTACTTATCGACGTTGGAAGTCTAAAGCATTTTATAAGCTTGCTTTTGCACTTGGATTAGAAGTTTACGAGACAGAAGAAACTGGAGGTAATGAATAGTGAATTTTGTTCAACCGATACGTGATCCAGAGCAAATACAACAAATTAAAGAATACCTAAAAGAAAAGAATGAACGCAATTATATTTTGTTTGTAATGGGAATTAATACAGGTCTACGTATTAGTGATATTTTAAAACTGAAGGTTGGAGATTTAAATGGCAGCCATATATCAATACGTGAAATGAAGACAGGTAAGCAGAAACGTATTCAGATTACTGCAGCATTAAGAAGAGAGTTAAAGTGGTACATTGAAGATATGGAAGACTATGAGTATTTAATTAAGAGCAGACAAGGAAAAAATCGACCAATCGGAAGAAGTATGGCATATAAAATACTTAGTACTACAGCAGCAAAGTTTGGTTTAGAAGAAATTGGGACACATACATTACGTAAGACATTTGGATATCATATGTACATGCAGACAAAGAACATAGCTTTGCTGATGGAGATATTCAATCATTCAAGTGAACGAGTAACGTTAAGATATATAGGAGTAAACCAAGATGCAATGGATAAAGCAATGACTAGGTTTAAAATCTAATCATTGCTTTTTTGTTCAAGGATAGCAACACATGCTTATCAACTTAAGAACAGAAACTTATGCTTGAACATAAAATCAAATCTAGATGTGTAAAGCTATTTCAAGTGAATAGAATCGCCTCTTTAAGAATACATAAAAAATATATATACAAGCGTAGTCTAATCACTACATCGTTGTTGAAAGTAGAATTCTATAAAATTTGGAGGAAGAGATATGCAAAAAAAGGTTCTTCTGTTTACAGATTTAGGGATTGATGATGCCTTTGCTATACTGTACACCTTTTTTCGTAAAGACATTCAACTTGTAGGAATCGTAGCCGATTATGGAAATGTATCAAGAGAAAATGTAATAAGAAATATTAACTATTTAAAGTACATTGCGGGAAGAGAAGAAATACCTGTATTCCTTGGTGCTTCTGTACCGTTGACAGGTATATTGATTCAGTATTTCCCTGAGGTACATGGAAAAGTTGGATTAGGACCTATTATTCCACCTGAAATTTCATATCCAGTTTATCCTTTAAATGATATTTATCAAATTATAGAATCAAATTTAGAAGATCTTACAATTATCAATTTAGGAAGACTTTCTTCGCTAGCTACGACTTTTGTATTGAATTTAGAAACAATGCGAAATGTAAGAGAATGCATTTGCATGGGGGGAGCTTTTTTCTATCCAGGTAACGTAACTGCTGTGGCTGAAGCTAATTTTTACTCAGACCCTTATGCAGCAAACTTAATTCTGCAACATGCAAAGAACTTGACAATTATTCCTTTAAATGTGACCCAACATGCGATTGTTACACCCGAAATGGTCCAGCAAATCGATGCATTTCATCGGAATACACAGGATCTTGCAGGGCTCATCATTAAACCTATGTTAGATTATTATTATAATTTTTACTCCAAGTCTAATCCAGGTATAAGTGGAAGTCCTATGCATGATTTTGTAACAGTGTGGTATTTGCTAAATAGAGAGGCTGTTAACCTTACGAGAGTACCCATTAAAGTAATTCCTGATCAAGGGGAAGGTTTTGGACAAAGCATTGCAGACTTTCGTTTTGTTACAAATCCAGGCTATAAAATGCATAATGTAGCTTTTCAGTTTGATTATGAAAGGTTCAGGAAGGATATTATGGAAACGTTCTTAAAGAAGAGAGTGTAAAAGACTTTGTTCATTTTATTTAACGTATAGGAATCCAACTTTTTAGGTTGAAATTCTGGCTGTATTTCGTCACTATCAAGCTAATAAAATAAAATCCTGCTAAAAATAAAAATCTACTGACTATTTAAAGTAATTAAATACAGTGGATTTTTATTTTTGGAGTACATTAAAATTAATAATTGGTGGCCATGTTATTCTACCCCATTCTATACAGTTACTCATTTTTATTGTGTTGTGTAACTCAAAAGAGGAAGTGTTATGAAGTTATGAATATCAAAGGCTGTAGCATTTGGCATAGTTACACAAAATATAAGATATGGGTAAGTTAGTTGAGCAAAATGTATAAGGTTAATTAATAATTGGGACATCGTTAGGAGAATTTAGGTTTATCAAGCAAATTATATTCTTATGACGATATCCCAACATTACTTAGAAAAATGATGTAAGAAATTTTAATCGATATGAAATTTAGTAGAGGATTGTACTTGTGCCTTAAATAGTATAACTAATACTCATAGATTAAGTTATTCCTATTTTTAAACTATGAAATCAGCAAAATGGAATACCATAGAGGGATCTGCAACGGAAAGACCAGGATTTGTAGGGTTAGAAAGGCCAGATCCACCAACAACTTCAATTTCAAGTTTTCCACGTAATGGACGTTCTCCTACTAAATAATCTCCTGTGGATTTAACATGAAGAATTCCGTTTACAAAAGAACTAATATCAAACTCTAATCGAGTACAACTCATTGGAGGGATAATTGTTAGACCAAGCCCTTCCAGAAAAGGTCTTTCATTCTCAGTAATTATAAAGGGAAGTGGTGTACCATCAACCGAGATTTGTACAGGAGGACAATACTCGATTACCACATCAGCTTCTAGCGATTGTCTTGTTGGATTCTTAAGGATAATTACAAGCCTATTATTTGGTTGTCCAACCGCAGCATTTAATGGAACTAGAAAAGGTCCTGTAGTAATCGTATTCTTTCTAACATGACATTTTGATTTATAACTGGACATAAAATCATCTCCTATTAAAAATACTTTCTGTATATCTTATTAACATTAAACGTAAGTTGTACAGGCTGATATAGCATAAGAAGCATTGGATTATAGTAAAGTCCTCCATTATAACTTACCTGCAGTATTCATGTGGAATTTAATATTAGTGGCAGAGTCGTGACCGCTTTTTGGCAGAAAATGTGCCGGTCGTTTTGGAATCAACGTGATATATTTGCATTGTGAGAAGTGGCGGAAAACACAACTCACTATGTTGTTTTTTAATTTCTAAACGGTTCGTAATGACGGCACATAAAATCCGAAACCAGAGCTTTTGCTCTTCTTCCAGTCACTTGATAATGTTGGAGCAGTTAATTGTAACATCATTAGGTGATTGGAAAAAGAATAAAAATTCATGTACCGTAATTGAAACATAAATTAGTAATTGAGGGCAAAGCATCCATTCGGGTGCTTTTTTATTTTGAGGAGGATGAAAGGGATGGAAGGTAAAACATTAGTATTTAAACCTGTAAAGCAATATAGGGTTGATCCGAATAAAATTCAAACATTAGATGATGTAATTGCTATCTTAAAAAAAGTAACGATATATGTGAACGGCGAAGAATCATTGGAAGGTATAGAACATTTGATTGAAGAGGAGTGAGGATATTTCATGCAACCTCTAACAATACAAGAGATTAATAAACTATATGAGCAAGATAATATCATTAAATTCTATAAGCATCCTTATTGGAGAAGGAACATTAGAATCAAGGCATTAGAAAGAGATAACAATGAATGCCAGGAGTGTAAGCGTAAAGGTAAGTATAGCAAGGGTAGGAACGTCCATCATATCAAGGAGTTGAGGGATTTTCCCGAACTTGGATACGTACTCAGCAATCTCGAGACACTATGCATTCAATGCCATAACAAAGAACATAACAAAGAGAAGAACATAGTGAAGAAGCGTTGCACGATAGTAGATGAAGAGAGGTGGTAAGTGTGAACAGCTTAACGATACAAGGTAACACGTATGATCTTAATGAAATCAAACGCATCATTGAACATCCTGTTGACATGACTATCATATTCGATGCTGATATGTACAAGCGATTCCAAAAGGATATCTACACAACATACAAACAGATAAGACACATATGTAATCCAAGAGCATGCGAGAAGACATCTTTACAAACAGTAAAGGCGAGTCTTAAAGAACATTGGTTAGAACAATACTTAAACTTAAGTTTAGAAGAAGCTAACTTAATAATTGAATACGCTGATAAGTTTTTTGGTTTAGCTATAAAATAATTTGAAATAAATTTCCTAAGACACCCCCCGGGTAAAATATAGAAACAATTTTGCTGGGGGACCGAACAACGCGAGGGGGGATTTCTCTTTTTATTTTCGCGTTACGCGCGTGGGAATAGAAAAAAAGGCAAAAAAAATACCATCCCTTCTCTGGGATGATTAAAATTTTCGATATGTATTTGTAATCAGTGGACCGTCGCCACAGTTTCCTTCTAAGTAAAACTATACATGATTATTCTCGTCTTTACAAGTGTCATTTTTAAAATTAATCTTCGAAAAAATCCAATGAAAAAGCGGGGTGGTGATATTGTGAGCGGAAAACAAAGTAAATATAAATTAGCGTTCAAAGATTTCTTAGAAGGTGTTAAATACAAGGATATCGCGGATAAATATGGCGTATCTGTTAGCACTGTTAAATCATGGCGCAGCCGTTATTGGGAAGACATGATAAATGAAAAAGGTCTAAAAAATGTTTCGGAAAAGGTTGCAAAACTTCAAAAAAACAGAGAAAAAACGCTTAGAAATAAAATAAGAGATGATTTATATGAACAACTCGGCACGAACGGTATCATACACGCTCATTTTATGGATTTAGTAGAAGATTATATGTCATTTTGGGATATAAAAAACAGATTGATAGCTGATGTAAAAGATCGCGGTGTATCTGTACTAGGCGCTAATGGATTTATGAAAAAAAACGATAGCATTAACGAGTTGAATAAAACTAACACGCAAATGTTAAAGATTCTTAACGAGTTAGGACTTAAGGCGGTAAGTGAGGAGGATGACGATGATGCAGAAGTCTAATCTTCCTTATAAATATCATCCTTTCATTAGTGAGTACATGCATGCTGTGGAAAGCGGATCTATCCGTTCTTGTAATGAACAAAAACAATTAATGACCTTAGTTCGAAAAACTTTAGATGATCCAAATGTTTATGTTGATGTTCAAGCTATTGAGGATAGTGTTAATATCCCAGCTAAATATTTTCCATTCGAATTATTCGCATGGCAACGTTTTGTTAACGCTTGTGTGTTCGGCGTTCGTTATAAGGACACCAACCGTCTTGTTTGGAATCAAATATTAATACTGATGGGACGTGGCGGTGGTAAAAACGGATATGCCGGATATTTAAACTTCTATATGCTATCTAAACAGTTTGGTATAGATAGATATCACATTGAATGGATCGCGACATCTGAAGAACAAGCAAAAACTACATTCGATGACGTGAAGGAAGTAATAGAAAATCCTGCAAATAAGGTTTTAAAGAGATCATTTAGTGCTACAAAGGTACTAATTAAACATAAAACAAACAAATCTCACATGAAATTCAATACTTCTAATGCTAGAACGAAAGATGGACGACGTCCTGGATCAGTTTGGTTCGATGAAATTCATGAATATGAAGGTTATAAATCGATTAAAGTATTCCGTTCAGCCTTGGGTAAAGTTAAAGATGGACGAACTTTCTATTTAACAACGGATGGATATGTCCGTGGTGGCGTTTTGGATGATATGAAAGAGAAGGCTCGAATGATTCTAAGTGGCGAAGTTGAAAGGAGTAAGTTATTCCCCTTCATCTGCAAATTAGACTCCGAAGAAGAAGTCGAAGATATTGCAAACTGGGAAAAAGCCAATCCTTCTATTCGAGATAATATGGAATTATTCGAAACGATGAAAGAAGAATGGGCCGATTGTCAAACCAACATTCCTATGCATGTTGAATTCATGACAAAACGGATGAACATTCCGAAGCAGCTATTTCAACATAAAATCGCTACTTATGAGGATCTTCTTGCAACAGATCAACCTTTACCTGATGATTTACACAAATATGAATGTATTGGTGGTGTAGATTACGCAGAATTACGCGATTTCTGCAGCGTCGGTTTGCTATTCAAACGGCAAGGGAAGCGTTATTGGATTCACCATACCTTTATATGGCATCAGGCATTGAAAATGCAGGATATTAATCAAGATATTATAGATATAGGTGTGGAAAAAGGACTCTTCACCATCGTCTATGATAAAGAAATCGAGCCCAAACGTGTTATCAATTGGTTTTTAGAAAAATCGAAAACATACGACATTAAGCGTATCGCGATTGATAAATTCCGTTCTGTAATCTTGAAACCTTTATTAGAAGAAGCTGGTTTTAACGAAAGAGTTGAGATAGTAAGGCGCGGGCAGTACATTCATGCTATGTTAGACCCATTAATCCAACATCTATTCATAAATCATAATATTGTTTTCCACGACGATCCTGTTATGCGTTGGTATTGCGGGAATGTTTATGTGGACGAACTAGGAAATGGCTCAAAAGAATATAAAAAAATCGACCCTGTCAAAAGAAAAACTGACGGGTTTTTTGCGTTCACACATGCGCTCAATTTCGACGGTGATCTTGAAGACTATGCAGTCGATTTAAACGATATGCAAGTATGGTCATTCTGAGAAAGGGGGTGAAAAAATGGGAATTCGTAATGTTTTTAAAACCTTTTTAGGAAAAAGTGATAATGGAACAGTCCCGGATGTTGATTGTAGTGTGATGACACTTAAAGCTGAAATTGCTTACAAGAAATTGTATGTTAACGCTGCTATCGATTTAATTGTTCGTAGTTTAGTAGCTTGTGATTTTGAAACATATAGAAGTGGCAAGTTAAAAAGAAGTTTGAACTACTACCAATTAAATGTGGCACCAAATAAGAATGAAAATGCCCATGAGTTTTGGTATAAGGTTGTCCATCAGTTAATTTACGAAAAGGAAGCGTTAATTTTACCTATAGGTGAGGAACTGTGGATAGCTGAATCGTTTCATCGTGAAACTACGAATGGTTTTAATGAGTATGTTTATAAAAGTGTTTCGATTAACAATCAGCTTTTAACGAAGGAATTTAGAGAACAAGACGTTCTATACTTGAGCCTTTCTGTAGAGTCAATAAACAACGTGATTAATAGTTTATATAGTTCATATGGACTATTACTAGCTAAAGCGATGTCAGATTACAAAGGCAATGGAAGAATACGTTATTTGTTCAGAGGCCGTTTCATGAATTCGTTAACTGATGAAAATGGAAAAGCTTCGCAAGAACTTTTTGAAGAGAAAGCAAAAGATTATATGAATCCTGAAAAGTTAGCAGCAATCATGTTCTTACCTGACAACGTACAAATGGAAGATCAAAGCAAGGACCCACGTAATTTAGATACGAGGGACATCAAAAACCTTGCAAAAGATATGTTAGATTTCGTGGCAACTGCCTTCCACATTCCTCCTTCATTACTAAGTGGAATAAGTGAAGGTGGCATTTCAACTACCGGTAATCCTACTGGCGATTTAGATAACTTTATCATATTCGCAGTAAGACCAATAGGGGAAATGATTACTAACGAATATAACAAGAAGATGTTCTCTAGAGAGCAATATTTAAGTAAAACATACATTAGATTCAACATGGACAACTTCAAATTGTTCGATCTTACTAAGTTTGCTAATTCCGTTGACAAGCTATTTGCAGTCGGTGGCATGAGCATAAACGATGTATTAGAACGTTTAGGAAAAGAACAAATAAAAGAAGATTGGGCTAATGAACGTTATGTTACTAAGAACTATGAGAGAGCAAGGATAAGCGGAACTATGAAAGGGGGTGAAGATATTGGAAATGGAAAAGATTCAACCGAAGTTCCTAATGATGGACAACAATCAACAGGACAATAGTAAATCAGTCATTTATATGTATGGGAATGTTGGTAAAGCTCCTTTCGGTGACATTTCTTCTCAAGGTGTAAGAGAAATGTTAGATGGTGTTACAAATGACATTGAAATTCACATCAATTCAAATGGTGGCGATGCGTTTGAAGGGATTGCAATTTGCAACTACTTAAAAAATCACCCTTCTAATGTAACTGCCGTTATTGATGGTATAGCCGCTTCAGCCGCTTCATTAATTGCGATGGGTGCTAATAAAATCGAAATGCCTTCTAATACCACTATGATGGTACATCGTGCATCGACATATGCATTCGGTAATGCTGACTCATTAGAGAAGCAAGCTAAAATGCTACGTGACGTTGACGAAGCGTTAATTCAATCTTATAACAGCCGTTTTAACGGTGAGTTTTTCCAACTAGAAACACTTCTAGACAACGAAACTTATATGACCGCTGAAAAAGCTAAGTCATTCGGTTTCTGTGACGTAATCACTGATTCAATACAATCAAGTGTGGACAGTGAATCTGTAATTACAAATGAAGTTGAAGAACAACCCATCATCGCATCTATCGAAAACGAAGGTGACAAACGTACTCAAAACGCTGAAAAATCAGCTAACTTTATGGTTTCACTATTAAAATCTATTAAACTGTAGGAGGTAATTTACAATGATTAAAGACTTAGAAACGAAATTTGAAAATCAACAAAATTTAAGTAAGGTTTTAGCATCTGGTTCAGATGAAGAGGTGAATGATGCGTTAGTTGCATTCGCTCAAGGTATTCAAGAAAAAATTTTAGCACAAGCATCAGTACAATCTAGCGATCAAGCTATCTTAGCTGCTCGTGGTGGACGTGCTTTAACTAGTCAAGAAACGAAATACTACAATGAAGTAATTGCAGGTAACTCTTTTGCAGGTACTGAAGCATTAGTACCTGCAACTGTTATCGAACGAGTATTTGAAGACTTAGTTCAAAATCATGAATTATTATCTGAAATTACATTTGTTAACGTCGGTGCTTTAACTGAATGGATTCTGAAAAAAGGTGATATCCAAACTGCCTTCTGGGGTAAATTGTGCGCGGCTCACAAAGAACTTTTAGATGAAGGTTTCGAAACGATTAAAATTGAGGAATACAAATTATCAGCATTTATGCCTGTATGTAAAGTAATGTTAGACCTTGGCCCGACTTGGTTAGATCGCTACGTTCGAACTGTATTAGTTGAATCTTTAAAAATCGCTTTAGAATTAGCTATCGTTCGTGGTACTGGTAAAGATCAACCTGTAGGCATGATGAAAGATTTATTAACTGTTACAGGGGGCGTACATGCTGATAAAGCCGATACTGGTAAGTTAAAAGACCTTAATCCTTACACTTTAGGTAATATCATGGCTCTACTTACTAAAGATGGTAAACGTAATCCATCTAATGTGTTACTAATCGTTAACCCTGTAGACTACTGGTCTAAAATTTATGGTTATACTACACGCCCTAACATGGATGGAACTTACACTTATAACGTTCTTCCGATTCCAGGTAAAATCGTTAAATCAAATGCTGTTCCTAAAGGTAAATTAATCGCTGGTATGGCAAAAGATTACTTCCTTGGATTAGGTGGAGCACAACGTTTAGACGTTTACGATCAAACACGCGCTATCGAAGACGAAGATTTATACATCGCTAAAATGTACGCTAATGGTCGTGCTGAAGAAAATGAATCATTCTTAGTTTATGATATTTCTGAAATGAAAGACTCAGGTACAGCGGTGACTACTCCAGCACCTACTAAATAGGGAGTGATCCTTTATGAGTGACAATCAATCAAAGGCGACGTTACAGTCGCCTTTTGATTTGTTAGAAGATGTAAAACATGCACTAGCAATCACTTGGGATGAAGAAGACAAGGACATCATAAAGCTTATAGATCGTTCCGTTTACTATATTAATGATTTAGTAGGCGCTGAACTTGATCTAGCCGTCAATTTATCCGCAAGGGAGCTAGTTATTAACCGTATTCGTTATGAATACAACAATGCATTAGATAGTTTCGAAAGTAACTTTAGACAACCACTTTCACGATTGATATTACACGTCGCAATCGATGAAAGGAAAAAGAACAATGGGGATTGAACAACATCGAAAAACCTTTAATGATGGACTTATTAGCGTTAAGGAAAGTAAAACAATCCGGAATAGCGCTAAAAAAGTAATCGGACGTGAAAATGTTGAGATTATCAAACTTAGATTTTCGGAACTTTCGTGTCGTGAAGTTGATATTCAATACGCTGAAAGTATTGATAAAAAGTTAGATATGAAGATTGAAACATTATACGCTCCTATGTTCAAGAATAAGGATGTGGACAGCCTAATAATTGAATTACGAGGACATTCTTATAGCATCATTAAAGCGGATCGTTTTAAAAATAGCATGTATTTATACTTGCAAAAGGTAGGTGGTCTAGATGACACTGAATGATTTAATTGAAAAGTTTAATACTAAACTAGTCCAGCATTTAGAGTCTTTCTTCCACACTGTAGAAGTATACCAGGACACAGTTCAGGAGGATGAAGCGAATCTATCCACAATCAACCATGTTGTATTTGAAACAGGTGGGTTTGTTAGAGCGGGGGCAAGCGCATTTACACAAGATGTAACAGTTTATTATTTTTCGGAAAATCGTGAGGACTTAGATGTATTGCAAGTTGAGTTTATGAGTTCACTAAGTAAAACTGGCCACACATGTAATAAATCGCTCAAAGAAAAAATGAGGAAGAAAGATACAGAGTTTTTTGTTGATGTATTAACATTCGAGCTTACAAGGAATGTAAAATATGCCTGCTAATTTTAGTGTTGATGCTTCTAAATTTGAATCTTTGCAAAGAAACATTGAGCGATTACCAAACGTTGCGGAAAAGATAATAAATGAAGATTTAAAGTCTAGAATTGCACCAGTAATGAAAAAATCAGTTCTTGGCTTAATGCCTATATCGAATAGAAAGAAAGCCCACGCTAAACTATATCAATCTATTAATGACGATAACAAAGAGAATTTAACATTAACATTAAAACCAAAATCGAAATATAGATATTTAGTTTTCCCTGATTTGGGATTAGGTACAAGTAAGAAAAAGGCGGCCAAAAAGTTCATGGAGCGTGGTGTGGATAAAAAGGTCGATTACTCTATTGAGGAATTAAATAAATCTTTAATAGAAGAAATAAATAAAACTTTAGGAGGGCAATAATATGCCAGTTACAGTTGATGTATTTGATGCGGTCGAGATTAAAAATGCTAGTGTACTTTTTAAAGGTGAACATGTAACTGACCCATTCGGTTGTGTAGGTAAATTAGATGCAGAAACAGAAATTAAATCAGTTGAAAAGAAATGCGGCGGCTTTACTCAAAAGAAAAAATCAAAACCAACACAAATGAATGTAAAAATTAGCGGTCACATGCAATTAAAGGTTATTCGTAACATTTTTGGTATTACAAACGAAGGGTTGATCGATGGCGTTTACTCATATGGTATTGACAGCTTAGGAAAAGATTTTGCGTTCGTTGCGGAAGAGCTTGACATATTCGAAGAAAACACACGTTTAATCGCATTCCCTAATTGTACAAGTGCAACAGGTTTTGTTAAGAGTGTAGAAAACGGTGCTGAAGAACTAGCCGAAGTAGAATTAGAAGTAACAGCGTTATCTGACGAATTCGGTCGTTTCTATTATGAAGGTATCGAACTACCGGAAACAGTTGCAAAAGAATGGATGACAAAATTTGATTCGGCTAAATTACGAAAAACAGCACAAACAAAATAAATTCTATCAAAGGTGCTCTTTATGAGTGCCTTTTAATTTTGATTATAGGGAGAGAAATTACATGACAAAAGAAATTACGTTATCAAATGGTGAAGTAGTGAAGGCGAATCCTAACTTAACAGCTTTAACATTATTCAAATTAGAAAAAGAAGGCATTATCGATAAAGGATTTTTAAGTACTTTATTAAACGCTGGCGGAATTCAGAACATTGATTTATTAGATACGTTCCGTATTGTTTATGCGGCTTATCGTCAAGCAAATCCTACTGGATATATGGAATTTGAAGCATTCATGGAAGTATATGAAGTTGATATGTCAGAGGCGTTCGATTATTTCGGTGCAGTTATGAAAAAAGAAGCTAAAAACAACATGGCAAAAGGTTTTCAACAAAAAGCCGGAAAAAAGGCTTAAAACTTCCTAAATTCGAAATTGAATTCGTTGTGGACTTATACAGTCTATACGTATTTATTTTTGAAATATCGGAAAGTGACTTTTGGAATTTACCCTTAAGGGATGTTCAAAGAATAGCAGAAAACAAAAGTGCTTACGAAGGGTGGAAAGCCTATATCCAAGAAAAGGAGAGTGGAAAATAAATGGCTACTCCTTCAAAAGAAACCATAATTAAATTTAAGGCTGACACCGCTGATTATAAATCTAAGATAAACGAAATGAATCAGGCGAATAGAGCCTTAACACAAGAGTTAAAGTTAGCTCAAACACAAATGAAGTTAACCGGAACTGATGTTGATAAATATAAGACTTCGTTATCCACACTTGAGAAGCAATATGATATCGCTAAAAACAAAACAAGAGAGACAGCGGAACAACTTCAAAGAACAAAACAAGTGTGGGGAGAAAATGCAACAGAAACAAAGAAGGTTGAAGAAGCGTTACGACGTGCACAAATTGCTGAAACTGAAATTTCTAACAAAATAAAAACTACTACCGAATCATTAAAAGAAGCTAAACAAGCTGAAGCATTACGAAATAGTGAAATAGGTAAGTCAAAGCAAGCGTTAGAAGGTTTGAAAACGGCCCATTTCAGTTTAAAAACTGAAGCTGATAAATTAAAATCGGCGTACGATCTCCAAGCAGCTTCACTAGGAAAGAACGCTTCGGAAACTTCCAAGGCGAAATTACAATATGACTATTTAAAGCAAGCGCAACAAAACGCTGGTGAACAGTCTCGAAATTTAGCGCAACAATTAAATAATGCTAAAACTGCATTCGGCGCTGGATCTGAAGAAGTTAAAAGGTTAGAAACCGAATTAAATAGGGCAAGACAAGCTGAAATTGAACTAGGCAGAGAAACGCAAGCTCTAGAAAGAAGAGTTGGAGACAGCTTTAAAACAGCTAAATCACACGTTCAAGAATTCGGTAATAAAGTAAAAGAAGTCGGTCAAAGTGTTTCTAGTGTAGGAAAAGACATGTCAATGAAAGTGACAGCTCCTATAGCTGGCGCCATGGGTTACGCTGCAAAAGAAGCATCGAAATTCCAACATGAAATGGCTGATATTCGAAAAGAGGTAAACGCAACAGGGTTAACTTCTCAACAAGTTAACGACGTTATGAGCAGAATGTGGGATAGTTCCCTTGCTAACTCTCAAAAGTTTGGTGTTAGTACCGAAAAAATAAATGAAGGTTTACTTGTGCTAGTTAAAGACGGTTACACAGCAGAAGAAGCGATGCGAATCATGACTGTTTCTCTCCATACTGCCCGTGGCGCGAATGAAGATTTATCAAAAACTGTGGACGGATTAGGATCTGCTTATGAAGCTACAGGACAAAAAACAAATAACGCTGAGCAGAATATAGCTGGTATCAATAAGATGGCTGACATATTCGCTTATACAGCTAACCATACAAAAGCTAGCGTTCATTCTCTAACAGAAGCAATGTCAATTATTGGGCCAACTGCAAATTCAGCTGGACAAGATTTATCAACAACCGCTTCTGCTGTAGGTTTATTACAATCTAATGGTATTGAAGCGTCTGTAGCGGCAAGGGCTTTGAAATCTGGTTTCGTTAACTTAACTAAGCCAACAAAGGCTATGTCTAAAGCTATGGCGAAAATGGGATTCAGTGCATTTGATGCAAACGGACAGATGAAACAATTACCTCAAGTCATGGACGAACTTGAACACGGTTTACAAGGAATGACACAAGAACAACAAAACGCTACAATCGCTACAATATTCGGTAAAGAACATTTAGCATCGTGGCAAATACTTGTTCATAGTGGCGGCGAAAAGCTTAAAAAAATGTCTGATGATGCCCGGAATGCTACCGGAGAGGTTAAACATTTATCTGAACAAATGGAGAACACACCGGAAAATAAATTCAAAGAATTACAACAAACACTTCATACTTTAGCCGTGCAATTCGGGACTGAAATATTACCTGCGTTAATGCCTGTTGTTGAAAAATTAAAAGAATTAATGGACTGGATTTCTAAACTTGATCCTAAAACTAAACAAACAATCGTAATTATTGCGGCATTAGCGGCGGCAATTGGCCCGTTATTAATAGTCATAGGAGCTACGATAACAGCCATAGGGACGATAATAACCGCCGTCGGTTCGGTAATTGGTTTTATCGGTACTCTAATAGGTTGGATTTCAGCTATAGCTGAAGCGATAGGGATAGTAGTCACCGTAATAGCTGCATTTGTTGGCGCTCCTGTCGCATTAGTTGTAGCCGCAATAGCTGCAATAATAGCAGCAGTCGTAGCAGTTATAGCTATATTTAACAACTGGGGAGGTATTACAGATTGGCTTAAAGAAAAATGGAGCCAATTTTCAACATGGATGTCAGAATTGTGGACAACAATTAGCGATGCTTGTTCTAAAGGTTGGGATAATGTAACCCAATCGATTCAAATGGCATGGGATATGATATCGCAATGGTTTAGTCAACAATGGGAAGAGTTTAAAAATAATTGGAATAACTTTTGGGCTGAAGTTGGCAACATAGCAAATGAAATGTGGACAGCAACGATTGAATGGTTTTCAAGTACATGGGATTCGTTCAAACAAATTTGTTCTGACGCATGGGAAGCTGTAAAATCAGGTTTCTCAGCATTCTGGGAAGGTTTGAAAGAGATCGCGCAAATAGCTTGGAATATTCTATTCCAAATCATAACATTCCCTTTACAGTTGTTATTAACTGCTTTCATTTTAGGATGGGAATTAATAAAAGAACCGGTAACACAATTCTGGGAATGGATTAAACCTTACATCGAAGAAGCTTGGAATGCTATTTCCTCTACTTTTATAGAATATAGAGATATATTAGTTAACACTATCACAGAATTGTGGAATGCAATCACAAGTGCAACCAGTACAGCGTGGAATTGGATTACTAATATAATCCGTGAAGCATGGCAATGGATCACTGATACTGTAAATGAATTTTTGGGCCCTATAAAACTTAAAATACAGGAAGGTTGGAATTACGTATTAAATATAACATCAAAGGCGTGGAACGCGGTTTCGACGTTTATTTCTGATGTTTGGAATGAGATTGTTGGATATATTAGGAACAAGATAAATAAAGCAACAGATACTGTTACAAGCGGTTGGACTTCAACTAAAAATACAACATCCAACAAATGGAATGAAATAACTTCTACTATTTCGAGAGTTTGGAATACGATAACTTCGAATATTAGTAATGCAGTAAATGAAGTGAAAAGCAGAATTGAAGGCGCTTGGAATGTAGTTTATGCCATAACTTCTGGTATTTGGAACAATGTCGTATCTAATGTAACTGGCGCTTGGGATAGGTTGTCTTCTGGCGTGTCTGGAACATTCAATTATATCTCTAACATCGTGCGTAGCAATTGGAGTTATGTTTCAGATATCCTTCAAAGTGTTTACAAACCGATTAATAGTGTAGTTGGTTTCTTTTATGATCTTTGGAATTCTATTATAAGAGTAATGAACGGTATTATCGATACGGTTACAAGAGCGTGGAATAAAGCTGGTGGCATTTTAAACAAATTAAATCCATTTAGCAGTTCTTATTCTATAAGTGTTAACGATAATACAGGAAATCAAGGAATTGCCCCAGCATCATTCGCAGCGCCTGCATCGTTCGCAGCGCCAAGGGCATTAGCTGTTAATTTAAATCAAGGCGTTCCATTAGCTCCATTCTCTTCTGGAGGTGCACTAGGAGATACGGTACAAAGGATTACTAAAACAATAGGTGGCAATGGTATTCTTTCTAATTTACCTAACATTGTTAACAATTCATTGTCATTGAGTAAAGGTGTTAACGCTAATCAGCAACAACAACCACAAGAAATTAAAAATGAAGTGACTTTTAATACAACTGTTAAAAATGAAAGTGATCTAAATAAAATGTTTGAAAAAGCTGATGATTGGTTTGCAAAGAAAGGACAAATGTTAAATATCGGTATAGGGAGGGCGCGACGTGGTTGATATTCGAATAAATGAAATATTAGGTCGTGACTATCTTCTTTGTATGGTAGAGCGCCCTGACATACCAACAGCAAAAGAAAAAATAGAGTTTATTGAAGTTCCTGGTAGAGAAAACGGATCATTAACAAAGAAAAATGGTTATGAAGACGTTACTTTCAAGATTGACTTTAACTTGTTAGAAGATTATAACATCAAACCATTGTTACGACGTATAAAAGCGTGGCTATTGAACGCTAAAACCCTTTCTTTTACAGATGATAACGTTTATAGAAAAATAAAAAGTGTGGAAATAGGTAGTATCGCTAATGAAATAGAAGAATATGGACAATTCGAAGTTACTTTTGTAGCTGATCCATTCGAATACGCTATTCTACAACCTTTGGAAATAACTAAGACAACTACTCTTGTAAACTCGGGCACTAAGTATTCATTACCTAAAATAACGATTTATGGTAGTGGATCAATTACTGTTACGATAAATGATGTTTCATTCTTAATTAAAAATGTAAATAGTTCAGTAGTAATTGATTCCGAGTTAAAAGAAGCATATTCGAACACTACGCCGATGAATAGTAATATGATCGGTAATTTTCCCACATTCTCTGAAGGTGCAAACACAATAAAATGGACTGGAACTGTTACAAAGTTACAAATTGACCCGAGGTGGCGTTACTTATGATTACATTATATAAACCAACTGAAACGGATTTTACTCACAATGGTATAGGTATTTTAGACGATAATATTTACGATGCAGTTATTGAAGAAGAATTAAATGGTTTATATGTCTTAAGTTTTAAATATCCGTTATTCGCTCCGCACGGATTAGAAATAGGTGGTCAATGTTTAATCAAAGCGCCAACACCTGATGGCAATCAATTGTTTCGTGTAGCACGACCTGCACCTTCTATGGGTGAATTACACGTATTTTGTTATCACGTATTCTATGATCTCGTTGATAACTTGATTGAAGATACATTTATTCAAGAAAAGGGCGGACAAGCAGCATTACAACAAATGAAAGAACGTATGCAATATAACACTAATTTTAATTTCATTAGTGATATCAATACAATTTCTAGTTCTCGTTTGGTTAGAAAAAACCCAGTCGAAGCAATACTTGATAACAGCCAGGACAACTCTTTTCTTAGTCGTTGGGGCGGGGAATTAAAAAGGGATAATTTCACCGTCCACATGCTAAGAGAACGTGGAAAAGATCGCGGTGTTGTTATTCAACACAAAAAAGATTTATTAGGATATGAAGGCGATGTAGATTGGCAAGGTGTTATAACTCGAATGATGCCTAAAGGTTTTGATGGACTACTGTTACCAGAAAAGTACGTGGAAAGCTATAACGCTAGTAAATATATTAAACCTAAAATTAGAGTTGTTGAATTTGAACACATTAAAGCAGCTATTGGTGATTATGCTGACGACGAAGACGCAGTTCCGTTACCACAAGCATATGAAATGTTACGCAATGCCGCAAAAAAAATGTACGATGAACAACATGTTGATTATCCAAAAGCGACATATAAAGTAGAGTTTCAAGAGCTATCTCAAACTGAAGAGTATAAAGATTTGGCGGTATTACAACGTGTATATATGGGAGATACAGTAACAGTTATACATGAAGAAGACGGTTTCGAAATTGAAGCTAAAGTTAATCATTACAAATACGACCCGATCTATGAAGAGTATATCGAATTGACATTAGGCAATTTTAAAGAGTCATTCGTTGATATAACAGGCAGAGTTGATAATGTTGAGAATAACTTCAATGATATTAGAAATAGCGTCAATGGTATTAAAAACAACGTTAAAGGAATGGAAAAATCAATATTAGAACAAGCTCGCGAAAATGCTACGAATTTAATCAATAGCGGTTTCGGTGGCCATGTTCGTATATATCCAGAAAGAATTTTGATTATGGATACAGCTGATGAAAGAACCGCTAAAAAAGTGTGGCAATGGAATATCAATGGATTTGGTTATTCCTCCACAGGCATTAATGGACCCTATAATACGGCAATCACAATGGATGGAAGGATTGTCGCTGATTTCATTACAACGGGTGTGCTAAACGGTAACTTAGTACGTGGTGGAGAGATAGTTGGTTCTACAGTACGGACAGACAACGGTACTAACTATGTACACATCCAAAAACAATTCATACGCTTGATGGAATCGAATTTAACGCGAATGTTTATTGGCTATTACAAAAGAGCTGTTGATAGCCAAATACAACCAACAATACTTATGCATGATGATGTGGATACATCACGTTTCCG
>NZ_JBXAHS010000003.1:125849-909197 GCF_058795355.1 Bacillus sp. GW823-FHT06A11
GAAGTAGCCAACGGTGCTACCTTCACAGTATCTAATCCATCGAACGCATTTTGGGTAGACTCTGCTGGTGGAATAACGTTAAAAGGTGGATCTAAATCCGTATGGATGGACAGCCAGTCTGCTATTGTTTTCAATTTAAACGGTAAAAACATGCTTGATGTGGTCGCGACACCAAATAACGAAACTGATCTTCGTTTCCAAACAGTAACTCTGCGTAATGGTAGCGTCGACGGATATACAACACTTCAAGTTAAAAACGGGTCAGGAAGTGCATATAACGCTGTTACGGCATCGGCATTCCAAACGGCATCGAAACGTGAGTACAAGACAAATATTCGTGATTTGCAGTTTAGTGCATTAGAAAAGATCATGGCTCTCAATATTCAACAGTATAACTTGAAAACAGATATGGAAGATTTGTATGAAAAGAGAATGAACCGTACAGAGGATGATCCAATCCTTACAACGAACAATATAGAAACTCATTATGGTTGGATTGCAGATGATGAGAACACACCAGGTTGTTTCGTCACAAAAAGTAGAACTGCAGCTGAAATATATTCATCATTAGCTATTCAGATTAGAGCTTTCCAGGAAGAGAAGATTGCAAAAGATAACGAAATTAGCGATTTAAAAGCAGAAATCGAAGAACTCAAAGAAAAAGATAAAAATCATGAAGAGAGATTAGCAGCACTAGAACAAAAATTAGCATAAAGAGGTGAGTTAATTTGGCAGAACTGTTAAAGGTAAGGGAAATAACAGTAGATACTATGCAATACAAGGATTTCGCTACAAAAGAAGAAGAACTAAAGGTAATGAGATTTTATCAGAATGACTTAAACTCTGCCAAGCTATTAATCAATGTAACTCACGACAAAGTAGTTACAGATTTTTCGACAGCCACAAAGGTACAAATTGCATTTTTAAAGCCTGATGGTAAGAGAGTTTTCCAAGATGTACAAAATGTAAACCAAATGCAAGGTAAGTATTATGTAGTATTGAGCACACAAACACTTATTGCATACGGAAACGTAGTTGCGCAATTAAGATTAACTTTCCCTAATAATAAAGTAATTGAAACATGCAAATTCGTTTTCGCTGTGGATGAATCTATAATGTCTGATACCGCTTTGGAATCTACAAATGAATTCCCGGTAATACAAAAAGCAATTGAAGTAGGAGAAAAGTTTAAAGATGTAGATTTCGCTCCAATCATTAAAGCCGGAGAATTAGCAGCAGGAGCGTTACCAAAAGCAGGCGGTACGATGACAGGCCCTATCTATTTTGATAGTACTACTGCTAAGTACGGTATACATTTCCAGTCTGGAGGTGCCTCTAAAACAATCATATCAGGTGACGCAACTCGTACAAATATGTGGGACAACGTGAACGCGATGGATGTTTGGTCTTATAACCCTACAACTAAACAATTCGACATCACTACGGCTACGAACGTAGTTAAAAAAGCAGGCGACACGATGACAGGACCATTAACGCTTTCAGGGGTAATGTCTTATCTGATGATTGACGACAAGGGAGGCTCTATCCGAGTCCATCAACCTACAGACGTTTCTACTAGTGCGCGAGGTTTACAGTATTATGAAGGCGGGGCAACTGTGGCAGGTGTCGGAAGATTACGTAATGGAGCAGGTATTGACCAGATGTATATAGGGTGGGGAACTAACCCATGGAGTGATACTACTAGCTTGACGGTAAGCGACTATAAGTTCACCTATAAAGGAAAACCTGTAGCAATGCGAGATAAGGATGGACGAGTTACTTTAACGTTGACATCAGATGCTGTTAACTTCAGCGCTAATAGGCCTCTAATAGCCGACAGACGAGGCAATACTGTAACTGTTAGAGGCGCTGTAGGGTTAAACTCTACGGCTGTAGGTAATGTAATTTCGACACTTCCGACAGATGTTAGACCTACAACAGATATACCTATGACGATGCTTGCTACAGATGGAACATTCTTAGCAGGCGACATTATGCAGGACGGTCGAATTAATTTCTGGACAAAAGGTAAAAACGTTTATCTGTCTTTCACTTACGTAGTAGACTAAGGAGGAAAATACATGGCTAAGTATTACGGATATTGTTATAACAAAGACGGTAAGTTTACAGAGATTATCCCTTTAGAGGAAAAACCAGTTTACGAGAAACAAACGGCGTATCGTTGGGAATCGAAAGAAGTTGTCACGGAAGAAAAGTTATGCGAAGTACACCAATCTATCAAAGATGAAACGTACGAACCTGTAGAGGGTGGAGATAATCCAGGTTTTCCTCACGACTGTCCGAATTGCGTAATGCGCAAGGTAGAGCATGAAGATGTACAAGTACCATATGAAGAAGATGTTATCGTAGGTTATGAGCCTGACATCCCTGTAAATTGTACTTTAGAGGTTTGCCCAGGCTTAATCTTTGAACCTGTATTCCGCGAGGGTAAATGGGTTAAAACGGCTGAACCGAAGCCTGAAGAACCAAAACCGCAAGAACCTTCTGAACTAGAAAAACTGAAAAAAGAAATGAAATTAATGCAGAAAGCTATAGACGAATTGATTGTTGCTAGTATCCAATAAAAAGGAGTAGATGCAAAATGGCTGAGTACATGGCACAACGAGTGATCGATGAAGTTTTTACGTATACTTTTATCATTACAAAGATGAAGGCCTATAAAGAAAGGATTGATATATACTTAATTGACAATGGAAGAGCAGATTTAATTACGGATAGCGCACAATAGTGGGCTTTTTTATTTTGACAGGAGATGAATTAATGAATATTGAAATCGGAGTGCTAATTGCAGTATTATCACTTGCTATTAGCTACTTTGCATACTCTTTAAATAGAACCAAGTCCATCAAATCTGATGGTCAACAAAGCGCAGAAATGAAAGCAGAACTAGGATATATTCGCAAAGGCGTTGATGATATTCGAATCGATTTAAAAGCAAGTGAAAAACAAATGATTGCTCTTGGAGAGCGTGTTACACGAGTTGAAGAAAGCTCAAAGCAAGCACATAAGCGCTTGGATAATCTAGAAAAGGAGGCAAATTAACAATGCCACTAACAAAAGAAAATATTTTAAAACGTTTGCGCAACTGGAAAACATGGGTTGCGCTTTTTTCATGCTTTGGACTGATTTTATCGGTATTCGGAGTAACTGGGTTTGAAGGTAATTTAGAAAAGGTACAGCAAGCTGTTTATTTGTTTGGTATTGCGCTAGGTATTTGGACAAGTCATGGAGACGCTACTGATCAAAATGAAAAAGGAGATGTTGAATAATGGGTAAGTATAGTTTACATGGTGGTCACAATAGTATTGTACAAGGTGCAAATTGCGGAAGTAGAAAAGAACATGTTATGGATCGTCAGGTAAAAGATGCGGTGGCCTCTAAATTAAGAACGTTAGGTCACACGGTTTATGATGATACAGATGAAACAGGTTCTACTCAAGCGCAAAACTTAAATAATATCGTTAGAAACTGTAACTTTCATAGTGTGGATCTTGTTATTTCATTCCACTTAAATGCTTATAACGGAAGTGCAAACGGCGTGGAGGTCTGTTATTATGATCAACAATCTTTAGCTGCAAAAGTATCAGCACAACTCGCAAAGGATATTGGATGGTCTAATCGTGGAGCGAAACAACGTAATGACCTTTATGTGTTAAATAGCACAAAAGCACCAGCAATTCTAATCGAACTAGGTTTCATTGATAATGACTCAGATATGGCGAAATGGAACGTTGATAAAATCGCAAATTCTATTGTATACGCATTAACTGGTCAATCAGTCTCAGGTGCATCTAATAATTCTGGAGGCGGTAATACGAGTAATAACAGTGGATATCAATATGTAAAATCAGGTGGATTCGGCACGAATTATATAAATGAAGCGATTCAAGCAATGGCTGAACGTGGAACGAAGGGTAAAGTTGTTGTTGATCCATTAACAGGTCTCGCCTATATTGAGACTGAAGTATTACCTAATCCAGAATTAGACAAGATTACTTGGTGGATGGATACTCGACCAGACGGAAAGTGGTGGTACGAATATATTAAAAAATAAACAATGAAAGCCGTCCTATCGGGCGGCTTATTTTACATTTTTATGATAATAGTCATGGTCATCCTTATCTCCACCAATCCCATCCCCGTCAAAGTCCTCAGTGTAAGGATTATTGTTGTACTCCTCATTGTCGCTTCCTTCTATAAGAGCACCTATGAATCCAAATATCCCAAATCCGATTACTAAAAGTATTACAATAAAACAACCTGCTCCCAAAAACATACTAAGATCATCGTCTTTATCCCCTTGTTTTTTATCCAAAACTACTCCCCCTTTAGCGCATCCCCGTAACTTATATATACTAAACCAATTATAATCTATTCACGCGAAAAAACTGACCGTATTCAGTCAGTTTATACTCACTAATTCATCAAACTTAAACTCTGTATTAAGTCCGAATGCATCCGTACAATATACGGTTTTTAACATTGGTTCGATATGTAATACATTTATGTACATGTCGTGCACCATTCCATCACGATAGTATGAAATAGATATTTCCTCTTTACTTTGCATCGAATAAATAAGACTTCGTTCAATCTGTTCTTGCATATCTTCACTGACAATTGGTTTAGGTACTTTATTCAAATCGCTAATTATTTCTCGTATCACTTCGTATTGTTCTGGCATACTGGCGAACGGCTGCCACTTGACCATGCCCCTCCCGCGTAATTTAGGTGTTCCCCAACTCTGATTTTCCATGATGATCCCCCAATTCGTGTAGATAATTTACACTTATTATACACGAACGTTTGTTCTCTTTAAACTGCTTTTTCTGCGTTGTTTTTTGCCTCTAATTCTTTATTTAAAAATTCTATTCGTCGTTGGATAAATTCAATTTCGCTTCGGCGAGCTGCATTATATCCTTTAAAATGACCTTTTGCATATCCATCAGCAGCTTTTATTTCATTTTCAAAATCATTAATGCTATCAGTTAAGAATTGAATGCGTTCATTCATTATTTCTATGAAATATTCAACGGACTTTCGCTCCATACCCATATAAACAGCTCCTTTTGTAAAATTGCACTATTGTTTTACATATCCCAAAAATCATCAGCTTTAATCCTGGGATCTAGTTCACGGAGAACCTTTAATATCTTTTGCATTGTTTTTCGTGTTGGTGATCTATCTGGATTATTAGCTAAATCCCCTACAGTATTTCTTCCTAGCCCTGATTTTCTAATTAACCATTCTTGCTCAATTCCGTGTTTATCTAAATACTTCCCAAACTTTGTGCGTTTTTTCCCAAGACCCCACACAACATTCACTCCTTTAGTTATCTGTTGTCTTCAGTAATGTCCTAGTTTCACTAAAAATAAACCCCTAAAAATGGTGAATATTGAGCAAGCTGTATAGAATACCTTTTACCATACCAAACAAATTACGATTCCCAGTTCCAAATTAATAGCCTCTTAAAACTTCGTTTCACCTATTCTGAATAGAATTCGTTTGCAGAATACTGCTTCAGACATTGAAAGATTAGTATTTTCAATGATTCATAGCTATTATTCTCTCTTCTAATTAGCAGGGACTGTTTTTGTTAAAACATACATGAGGGGTGGTGCAGGTTTGTGATATTTGAGTTAGTAAGTTCTGCTGCAGTCGGTGGTGTAGTCTTTCTATCAAAAATGCATCAAAAAGGAGCAACAAATGATGCCTCCAAGATTCAAAGAATTTGTGCTAATTGTGGTTTGAAGGTTAAGGAAGGGAAAGAAACTAGGACTATACAGCTACTCCGTAAGACAAGAAATGATTGGGGAGTTGAATATGCTTATAGGATTCCGCTTGGTCTTAGCTTCTCCGATTTCGAACAAAAGATACAACATTTAGGGGATGGATTAAATCATAAGAGCAAAGTTTATGATTTCAAACTACAAGACTTCAAATCTCTTCGACTGCGAAAAGATATTTTAAAACAAATACAAAACATCATAAGCAAGAAAAAACTCGTTAAAAAGGAAATTGAGCTGTCTTACGATGGGTTACTTAAAATACGAGTTTACGAGAAAGGGATACCTGATTTTGTGAAATTTGAAGAAGAGATGATGAAGCAATGTAGGGGATGGGAAATACCTATTGGTTATACAAGGGATGGATTGATAAAACACGACTTTGATCAGTTATCACATATGATCTCTGCCGGCATGACGGATATGGGGAAATCGAATGTATTAAAGCTTATTATTACTTCGCTGGTACGCAACCAATCGGAAAATATAAAGTTATTCCTCATTGATTTGAAGGGTGGTCTCTCTTTCAACCGATACAGATTCCTAAATCAAGTCGAATCAATTGCGAAGAATCCAGAGGAAGCCCTTGAGACTCTAAGGGAATTGCAAGATAAACTGAATGATAGAAACGAATACTTACTAGAAAAAGGATATGAAGATATAAAAGAAGCCGGGGATCCAGTACGATACTTTGTCATCGTGGATGAAGCAGCCGATATAGCGCCATACCAGGAGTGCCAGGACATTATTGTTGATATAGGTCGTCGTGGCAGGGCGGCTGGATTCCGTTTAATATATGCAACCCAATATCCGACGAATAGTGCTATGCCGTCACAACTGCGTCAAAACATCGGTGCTCGTGTTTGCTTTAGATTACAAACAGAGGCAGGGAGTCGTGCCGTATTAGACGAGGGTGGCGCAGAGAGCCTTCCTAACATAAAAGGAAGGGCTATATATCAAACGAACGAGAAAAAGGTCCTACAAACTGTTTATATCGATAATAAGCAGATTGATAACATCATAAAGCCACATATCAACATAAGAGCGAGGAAGGAGCATGAAGATGCAAAAATTAGCACTAAAGGAAGCGAGAACCGAGTCCATACTCTTGAGCTTGAAGAAGTTGGGATTTTTAAGTAGGAAGCAAATCCAGGTACTTCACGATCTTGGCGGTGACAGAAACGCTTCTCGTGTAATGAAAGGGATTGAAGAATATGTGTCTAGTTTTAGGGATGGAGAGAAGGTGTACTATCTCAATAAAGAAGGACGCGAACGTATCGGAAGTAAGAAGATTCTCAAACGTTCTAATCAATTCCGCCACTACATCATGCGAAATGATATCTACATTGCTTACGAATGCCCGAAAACGTGGAAGCAGGAAGTGAAAATGAATGTGAAAGGTATAGTTGCCATAATTGCAGATGCACTATTCACTGATAATGGACGTTATCACATTGTAGAGGTGGATCATGAACAAAAGATGAGTGCGAACCGTATCAAGATGCAGAAGTATCGCAAACTGATGGAATGCAAAGTATTTGAAAAGACCCCTAAGTTTATTTGGTACACCACGACAGAATATCGTAGAAAACAAATTCAGAAGCTTTGCGAGGGATTGGATTGCAACATATTTACCGTTACTGATTTCCATTAAAAACAGGGAGATGGTCCATATGGCAACTGAGACGATGAGCATCAAAGATTTTATGGATGGTAACTACGGAGCAAAGAAAAAATGGAGCTTGTTCAAAAAGAAAGCAAAAAAATACGCACCTGTAGCGGTGCGAGTAGGAATAATAGTAGGTAGTGCTATTATATTCAGTCAAATTATAGATATTCCTCATGTATTTGCTGATGGTAATAATCCGGATGTAAATGAAGTATTTAAAGATGTGCAGTCCAATGACGGAGCAATAAAAAATTATATAGATGGCCAACTGTACAATCGTATTGTAAATGCGTTTGAACCGGTCATCTTCTTGATTAAAGCAGTGTCATATCCGATAGCATCCGTTGTAGCGTTATGCGGTGGGCTGTTCATAATGGTTGGTAGCCAGGAACGGGGATTCAGTTTAATTTCAAGGGCTGGGATTGGTTATATAGTGGTGCAAATGATCCCATTGTTTATGAGGTTGCTTGTTGAAATTGCGAAAGCTATTTAGTCCTACAAATGTAGGGCTTTTTCTTTGCAGAAATTTCTTAACCGTCATGAGACATAGAGTGATTCAATATTCTAAATAATATAATTTTTACTTGATTTTTTTGGAAAAAACAGTAATTATATGAATGTGTAACTCTAATATTATATTAGAAACAATAGAAATAAGGGGGGGTATAAGTGGGAGATATTAAAGTTACTCCAGAGGAATTAAGAAATAGAGCAAAAACTTTTAAATATGCTAGTGCTGAAGCAACCAATCGTCATAATAGAATTCTTTCAGAAGTGTTTAATCTTCAAATGAGATGGATAGGAGCTTCTAGTTTAACTTTTTATAATGATTTGCCTCGATTTAATAAGTCTTATGAAGATTATGTTCAATGTTTGAACCATATTGAAAGTGAATTGGAACGCATAGCAGAAAAATTCGAACAGGCAGATAATCATTATATATTTAAAGATGCAGGCGCAGTGATTGGCGATTCAATAAAAGATAATAGTCCTTTTGCTCAAGTTTTAAATTATAATACAGATATAACACTCCCTAAGAATGCAAAGACTTTTTTTGATGATGTAAATGGATATGATAAGATAGGTGGAGAGGCTAAAGGGGCAGTTATAGATGCTGGATTTAAGGTTGGAGATTTTACTATACATGAACAACTTCTTAGAGGTGAGGTTAAGGCGCAATTTGGCGGAGGAATAGGTGGAGAAGCTAAAGCTGGAGTAACTTTTAATGATTTTGGAGTAGATCATGAAGATGGAAAAGTCCATGTGAAAGTTGGGAATGCTGAAGCTGGTGTTGAGGCTAAAGATGGTCATGTTGGCATTGGAGCTAAAGCAGATTTAATTAAAGGGGAAGCTGAAGTTAAAATTCCTATTCCTTTTATTGATGATTGGAAGATAGTGGTTGGTGGAGAGGCAGCCTATGGTAGTATAGGCGGGGAAGCCAAACTGGGATTAATGAACGAGCTTGATGTTGGTTTTGGAATAGGATTAGGTGTAAAATTTGGAGTTGAAAAAGACTAAATAGTTTGTTTTTTATAGGGGGGATAAGATGCTTTCTTTAGATGTATTTAGGAAGATTTTAACGATTTTTTGTGCTATTGCTGTTCCTGCTAGTCTATTGGCTATATGGTTTGGAGCAGATGCTACATTGAAAGAAAAAATGATTTTATCAGTGGTATTTTGTGTAGTAATGCCATTATTTATTTTCATATTTTATAAGATTGTTTCATTTTTTTTTAAGAAATCTTATTCTTCAAAGAAGTATTAATTTTATAATTTATTAGAAGGGGTTTTTAATTATGGAAAATACATATGTACCAAATTTATTAATTGGAGAAGATTTATTACCAATTGGTTCTGTAGTTCTTGTTGAGGGTATTAATCAACCTCTTATGGTTTATGGTAGAAAGCAACAACAAGCAAATGAAGACAAAATGTGGGATTATGTATCTTGTCCTTATCCACATGGTAATTTATCTAAAGAATACAATGTATTTTTTAATCATAATCAGATAGCAAGCTTATTTTTTAAGGGGTTTGAAACAGTTGAAGAGTTAGAATTAAGAAATAAGTTATCGGAATTTTAGTGAAAGGGCAGACTAATTTTATGTTCTTAGGATTTGGATGGTTTCCAAAGAGATGGGGAAAAAGGAAGGTTTCAGAAAAGTTTCTGCAAGCAAAATTTGCTGATGAAGGAAAAGGGATTTTGATTATTACTTATGCTATAGATTTATATGTGATATCTATTCCTTTAAAAGTAAAGAAACATAATTCACTTTAATTTCTATTGAATATAGAAGTGATTATGCTACGAAAGTCATGTGTATACATGGCTTTTTTATTTGCAGGAATTTCTTAACCACCATGGAATACTCTCACTAGGAGGTGTTGTGACGTTATGACGGACGAAATTGTTTATTCTGCTAGTGAAGTATATAAACGACTAGGAATAAGTGATAGCACCCTTAGAAAGTACATGGAAGTATTGTCACGTGAGGGATTCGCAGTAAAGAAAGATAATCGCGGCAGACGCCAGTACACAGACAATGACATTATGGTGATTGAAAAATTAATTGAACTGAGTAAGCATGACGGTATGACGCTAGAAAAGGCAGCGAAGATGATTGCACAGCAAATAGAGAAAGTTAATCCGGATCTGATTCAAGAAGAGTCTGAGGAAACGGATTTAGTGCCATTCCACATAAAACAGCAATTACAGGAACAGTACAGCGTTATGGCGCAAGAAATGAATCAGAGTATGTTAGCAATGGAGAAGCGATTAAGTGAGCAGGCAAAGCAAAGTAACGAGGAAATCAAAGCGAGCGTAGAAGCGCATAATGAACGCGTGGAAAAACGATTGGAAGCGCGAGATGAGACGCTGATGAAGACGCTACGTGAGATGCAGGAAACGAAGAGATTGATGCAAGAATTTCGAAATGAGGTTGCTGCTGCAAAAGAGAAGAAGCCATGGTGGAAGTTCTGGTAAGAGATTGTACCTGAGGTATAGAAGAATCGATGGAATGATTCTTCTATACCTTTTAATATGTTAAAATTGTATTATATATATAATCAATGTCGGAGGTAACTATGAATAAAACGCTTAAAATAACACTTACAGGATTATTGGCAACAACGTTACTTGTTGGTTGCGGTTCAAAAGAAGAACCTAAAAAGGAGCACTTGAAGCAAGAAGCTAAACAGGAATCTAAGAAAGATAATAAGAAAGACACTAAGTCTGACGCGGAGAAAGCTGCCATTGCTGATAAATTCCATTCTGCTGTATATCCTCGTAAGAAAGATGGAACAATTGAATTATCTGTGTGGATGACTAGAAAAGAAAAGGTTGAGTTATATAATTATGTGGAGAAGAAAGCTAAAGCTGAAGGAATGACTCCAGAGGAATATAGTAAAGTTAAAGGCGAGGAGAATGACCAGAGAGCTAGAGAACAGACTCAAGCTCAACAGGAACAAAAAGCTCAAGAAACACAGACTAAGACACAAACTAAGACTAATCTCACCCAAGATCAGTGCGATACTGTAAAATCAGAAAATGAAATGATGAAAAAGGCAATTAATCAAGGGAGCAGTAATAGTACGAGCGCAAGTGAATACACAAAGAATCAACAAAAATTAGAATTATGTAAGAAGCAGGGGATGGTTGAGTAAAGAACGTTTCTATGCGTTTACATGTTAGCAAGCGCGAGATGCAGGAGTTTCGGGATGAGGTTGCTGCAGCGAAAGAGAAGAAAAAGCCGTGGTGGAAGTTTTGGTGAGTTTAATATATAAGATAAAAGGACTGGAAATTATATATTTTAATTTCCAGTCCTTTTTATTTTTTTTGAATTAGAGATTATCATAGTATTTTGGGAAAAGCGTATGTAATGAAACAGAATTATTATAAGCTAATCTATATTTTGTATATTATTATCATTTTTGGTAAGTATAATGTGTGATTGCACAAAATATAGGAGGTAATTTATATGAGAATTGTATATGGTAATATTGAGAGCGATGGAGGAATTATAAGTGGGAGTGGAGGATTTGATGTAAGCCTAGTTGATACAGGACTATGGGATATACATTTTGATGTGCATTTTAATAACATTCCTGCTGTAACTGCTTCACAGTTATATTCTGATAGCTCTGATACTACAGGGCATGGAGGAAGTACTTTAGATAATGTAACTTTAGTTTCTCTTGATAAAAATAGGGTAAGGCTTAAAACAGGAAATGCTTCAGGTGAACCAAGAAATCGTCATTTCACTTTTATTGCAATCGGTGAGTAACTAACCTAAATTTATACAATGCTATATTAAAAAACCGCATGAGAAAAGAGCTCTAGTTGCAGGTGTTATAAGGTTTTCAATAAACTACGAAAAAGTAGAAATGTATACTTTTCTACTTTTCCACTTTAGTGAAAGATGTATTTAATATTAGATTTTCAACATAAAAAAGAAGTACCCCTAATTAGAACAAGGGATACTTCTTTTTATATTTCAGTCAGTAATTTAAATTTCATTTTCTGCTCTGTTGTTAATTCTTTTTCTACATAACTCTGTATAAGTAAATCGATTATTTCATGAGCAAATTTTTTATTGGCAATTTTCATTAATGCTTCAAGTTCTTCCTTCGATTCACTAGGAACTTTAATACTTCCCTGTTGGTTTTTAAATTTCTTTTTCTCAGGCGCCTGTATTTTCTGTTCTTTGTTCGTATTTAAATCTGAGTTGTCAGTAATAGGCGTAACTGTTACTACAAATGAACTATTCTTATTTTCCACAGGTACCACTCCTATTTAAACTTTTCACTTGTTATTTCTTTTCCAACATCTCATAAAGGTGTTTGTACATCCCTTTATAACCTTCAGATTGTCTTGTTGTTAGCTTAGTATTTACATAGCTTTCAAGAAGCATATCGATAATACTATTAATCGATGCCTTATCCATGCTTTCTTGTTCTTTTATAAATGGTTTAAGTGTATTTAGCTTTAATAAAACAGCTGGTGAAATTTTAGCTGTTTTAGATGGAACTAAACGTTGATCAGGCTTTTCGGGAGCTGTTACTTTTCCTTTATTGATAATAGGCTTAATAACTTGTTTTTTGACAGGCTCACTATTACGGCCAAAATCGTTAGTTCCTTTTATCTGTACACCTTTGTCATTTAAAGTGTTTCCAGGTTTTGTGACAATAGGTTGAAATGGTGCTTTAGACATTATGAACTTCCTCCTTAAGCGTTAATAGTTGCAAAATAATTTTCATGTTCATTTAGTTCGCTAAGAACATCGATGAATAGTTGATGAGCTTTTTCATCCCACATATCAATATTACCGCTAACGTTAACATTTTTATGAATTCCTTCAATATCATAAACTTTTAGGCGCTCTTGATATCTCACGATTGTTTCTAGAACGTTTCCACCATACATTTCCTGAGCTTGTTGTAATACTTTATTATCCACTCGTTTCCCTTGATGTAACATCATTGGGATAATGCCTAAAACTTGTAGGTCTGCATCATATGTTTCTGCTAAGAATTGCATATAAGCAATATATGTTTGTGCACCCTCTAAAGATAGCTCTTGTGTTTGTAGAACGATGATACAATAATCAGCTGCGATCATAGCATTATCTGAGTAGTCACTGATTGTTGGTGGTACATCAATGTAAATACGATCATATTTATCTTTTAATGGCTCGAGTAGTTTCTTTAAGTAAGTAATTTGTGCAAGTTCATCCTCGGGGAACATATCAAAGAGGATTTTTGAAAGCTTTCTAAATGAAGTATTAGATGGAACGATATCCAAATTCTCAATAACTGGGATAATCTCATTCTCTAAATTTTGATTTAAAAATGCATCTGTAATAGACTTGTCTATTTGTTCAATGTCACCTGTTTTAGCAAGGACTCTTGTAGCATTCCCCTGAGGATCCATATCCACTAATAGACATTTCTCATTAAATACAGTAGCTGCTTCATAAGCCAACATTGTAGCTGTTTTAGTTTTTCCAACTCCGCCTTTAAAGTTACCGATTACGTATGTAGTTGCTTGTCTAGTCATTTTCGACATTCCTCCATAAAACTCCGAATAAGTATACCTTTGAGTAAAATGTAACATCTATATACAATATTCGCAACAGTATACCGAAGAAAAGTTTATGTTTTTCTAACAAATTTATCGAAAGAGTAGAAAAGTATACTAAAGCGTAAGATTTTTTAGTATACTTTTCTACTTTTCTACTTATACGTAGTTTATAGAGTAGGTGATTTTAAAGGTGTAAAAGTATACATTTCTACTCATGCGTAGTTTAGAGGTGTTATATATATATACCGTTAATAAAGGGTTAATCGCAATTTTAAAGCAGGAATAAATTATAAATATGAGGCTTTAAGTATACATTTCTACTCATGCGTAAGTTAGAAACAGTATACCAAATTTAAAAGTATGGTAGAAAAGTATACTTTTACACTTTTTCGTAGGTATATTTTTCTACTTGTGCGTAGTTTTAAGTTGTCATTTCGCTGTTTACAAACAAAAAAGCTTGTTGTAACGTAGTACACAACAAGCAACATTCTACAAAACAAAACATAATTTGATATTTTACATATACGAAGATCGATAGAACAATTGAATATGAACACAAAACAAAAAGCCACTCCCATATGCTAACGGCTACCAACCGTTGTGGGAATGACTCAGCTCTAGTAATTGCTACCAACACTTACTAGACATAACCTGTAACCATGCAGGAATTTGGTTTAAGTAGTGTACCACCACTATCCTTAAACAATTATGCCTTTCGACTAGGCTTATTTGATATACCCATTTTATCTATGATTCGGCTAAAATTCAACTAGTAAATGCTAGAATTGTATTTTTTGCAGTCAAAAGATATATATAGGGCATCTCTAAGCCTAGAAGTCTTGTGAATGTACAAGCCATTTAGGAGTTGGAGATGCCTTTTTGTTTTTGTTCGCGTGGAATTGCCTGATACCACGTAAATAAAAACTGATAAGCCGTAATTCCGTGCTTCTATATAGGGGGAACGTGTTACGGCGTGGCTAGCTGTTGGTCGTGCAGGGGGTACAGAGTATGCGCCTACAAAAACAGCACCCCTCATTGGAATCCTGTTCTTCTGATGAGGGAGGGCGAGAACGTGCCCAGGGACGAATCCCTAAAAGGTTCGGGTGGTTATCGTTAGCATCAAGGTGCTAGGGAGTACATTCAGTTTGTCGTGTAGGGACGATATTACAAGGACAAGCCATAGAAAAAGGATGTATGCGGTGAAAATCGCTGAGTGAACAGGGTCTATACATACGGATACCTTATAAGTGACCGCATGGCGAAAACAAGACGCTTATCCATCTATTTTGATCGATTACTTTTTTGTGATCTTTCAAAGTAGGGGATAAATTTGCCTTCCAGCCGTGTTCCATAATCGTTCCCACATGATAAAAACCCTCAAGACCTTTAGTCAAGCTTAATCACAAAGAAAAGATGAAAAACATGGAATTGTTTAAGTCCTAGGGGAATGATTGACTAAGATAGAGGAATAAATATAGGATTTACTACTTACTTGGTTAGAAGGTAAAGGGATGGATGGTAATAGACCTTATTGCGGAATTAGGTTTTATACAACAGGTATAGTACGTGAAATTATGGATATACTTAGATTATTATTAGCTAGTTTTATATTCCATGCTTATTATTCCTTGTGAAAAAACAAGGATTTTTCTGTCGAAAATGGTATATAAAAGAGATAAGATAATCTTCTATTATATGATTTAAATAATTTATATAGAGAGGTGATTGGGGAAATTTGATGTAAAATGAATCAGAATAGGAGATACAAATAAGGGGAGGAATTTATATGACAAGAGTTAGTGATAATAGTTTAAATGCATTAATTAAGCGTTTGAAGGATGATAGTTCGGATTATATGAATGAAAATGCTGGTAGTTGGGGTCTTGATGATTATTTACAAACTTTGATAAGAGATGGGAATTTATCTAGTTCAGCTGCATTAGGTTCAGCAAAGCGTGCAATTGATCAAGGCTTTTCTTCTTTAAGTGATGACCAAATCAAAGCAATTGCTTTAGAAATGTTGAATAATGATGTGTATATGGCTAAATGTCCTAATGAATGGTGCGGGGAAATAATTGCATGGGGAGATATGAGCATTGCTTTGGATGAAGGGCAATGTTATCACTGTGTAAATGCTGAAGCAAGTTTAGAACGTCAATAAATAAAGCAAGGGGCACTTGAATAAAGGTGCTCCCTATTTTATCTTTATTTGCATATCAGTAGTTTTTTTATAAAGAAAAGACACCCTAAGGTGCCTTCCTCCGACTTGAAACACTTTAATTTTAATAATATAGCTCTAATTTAAAAAACTATAGGGATTTTTCCTGTGGGCTTTGTAAGTAGTTTTTACGAAATTATGAGTGTTTTTTATTCTGTATTTCAATAAGTTCATCTTTAATCATTTGTATATAATGTTCTTTTTCTGTTAATTCAAATATAAATAATGCTTTATTCATGTTATTAACAACGTCTTCTTCATTATGTTGTTTAACCTTTAATAAATACTGACTTTTTAAATAGTATAGTTCACCTAATAGATATAAAGTGTTTAGATTAATAGCTAATTTGATGCCCTTATCAAGGTATTTTATTGCCTCTTCATGTTGATATGTGAGGTCTAAACATTTTGCTAAATTATAAATGATTTTTAATTTAATTTCTTTATCTCTAGGAAAATCTAACTTATTAAAGTTAGTTAAACATCTTTTTAATATATTAATAGATTTTTCGTATTCCTTGTTTTCCGCATACAATATAGAAGTTGACTGCATAATATCTATTTCTCTTTCTGATAAACAATCAATATTCGTTACAGTTAGTTTTAATGCATTATTTAAAAGAGTTAAAGCCAATTTTGTTGCGTTATTCACACGATATATAGCAATTGCTTCGTACCATAGTAGAAATTGTTTATCTTCTATTGATTGGAAATTATTTTCGTTTTTCTCTTTTTTTACTATTTCATAAAGTTCTTCAAATTGTTTTTGCTTTGTACAATCGATCATTACATATTTTACATTTTGTACGTATTTTAATTTCTTGTTTTGAGTTAGTGCAAATATATTATTTGGATCAACACCAAGTCTTTCAGATAATTGATATAACAATATGCTAGATGGATAAATCACACCTTTTTCGATCTTGCTAATTTGGCTTTGTGAACATATTCCATGACATAATGCGGATTGAGATATATTTTTTGAAATTCGAAGTTCTTTAATGGTAATACCCAAATCGTTAAATTCCATTTTCTCCACCTACTATTTAGCGCTTTATTAGTATAGTATTCTCTAATCTTAATGTAATTTAAAATTAATTTAGTTGCAATTATTGTTTTTAAGGGCTTACCGTTTCTATAAGATGGAGAGGCTTTTTTCTACATAAAGAAAAGACACTCAAAGGTGCCTTCCTCCGACTTGCTCTTCTTTTAGAGAAATAAAAAGGTTTTAGTTGCTAGTTCTATTTGGCTGCTCCACAGTCCTTTTTTATTTTTAGCTAATGGATTCATTACATTATTTTGGTTAGGGGTTGGTATATTATTTAGAGTTACGATAGTTGGGCTGTGTCTATCTTCTGGAGTATCTTTTCTGCATTGGGAGGCTGTAGGATCACAACCGTTAGGATTAATTTGTACTAAATTTCCATTTATTTTTTCAACTGCTGTTCCCCAAAATATATGACCTAGTTCGTGCGCAACAGTTGATTCATTTAAACCATCATTAGCAGCATTACAAACAATGATATGTTGGTAACGTTTTGCATGGTTTATATCTGGATCATCTGGATCCTTTAAGTTAAACCATGATAAACCTATTGTTCCGGTTGAAGTTTCTGGGAACGGAGCATACCATACAGTTACAATTTTCGTACTTAATAGTTGATTATACATTTTAAAATCTCTTCTTATTCTCTGTAATTTTATCATTTCGGGACTATTTGCAGTTACTGATCCAAGCTGTGGGGGGAAATTAAAATTTGAGCCGAGGTCTTCGTTAGTTAAATGAATTCCTGGAGATATTTGAGCAATGGGGAATGGCCATATTTCTCTCGCAATCGCTAAGTCTGCATCTAATCTATCTCTACCATCTTTCTTAGTAGTTTCAGCACCCGGAAGATAAAATCCTATAACAATAACTATTGAAAAAAGCCCTCCATTAGTATCAGTGGGAATTGCTTCCGATGGTATTGGAAAGCCTTCCCCATCATTGATAACCACGTTATCATTACAGCGACAAGTATGCTCGCAACAATGATGATGTCTATGTGGCCATTTGTGTCGTTTTAACAATACGTTTCATCTCCTTTTTAATATGTTATGCTGCTAGATTTGTAGTGCTTGTACAAGCGCTTATATTTATAATCAAATAAAGAAAAGACACCCTAAGGTGCCTTCCTCCGACTTGAACCATCTTAATTTTAATAATATGTATTGGACGCCAATCCAAATATTATTTTACCATGTTTAATTATATTGGTGATTGAGAAATATGAATTGAATCTATTATTTTACTTTTAAGCTCTTTTCGTATTCTTTAGCTTCATCAACATTTTTAAATGTTTTTAAATCGAATATCTTTTCTCCATCAATACATACAACTAATACTCCATCTTGAGCTTGAAGAACACTACCTACATTACCTTTTCCGAGTGAAATACTGAAGGGATTCTCTACATTTAATGATTTCTTTTTAGCAAGATAATCTTTAAATGGCATACCAATGGATAGTTCGTCTTTTAAGCCTTTAATAGTGTTACCAGAAGTAGTTGTTGGTTGTTCCTTTTTTGTAGCCTCTTCTTGCTGTTTGCGTTGCTTTTCAGCCGTCTCTTGTTCTGCTTTCTCCTTTTTCACAGTCCCTATTTCTTCAGCTTTCTTCGCTTTCTCAGCTTCCTTTTGTGCTTCTTGCTCAGCTTTAGATTCTTTGGAAGTACTTGCTGTCTCGTTAGATGAACATGCTGCTAATCCCATAAATAAAGCGAAACAAGTAAGTGTTGTTAATAGTTTTTTGTTCATAGTATGTATCCCCCAGCGTTTAAAATGTAAGATTTACCTGAACTATCATAACAAATATAATCACAACTATTTTGTCATATTATGTCGAAATGAAATAAAAAAGACACCCTAAGGTGCCTTCCTCCGACTTGAACCACTTTAATTTTAATAATATGTATTGGACTCCCGTCCAAACATTATTTTACTACCTTAAGTAATGTCAGTTGTTAAGAAAAAAAGGCACTCTTTCGAGTACCTTTTTCCTATTCTACTTTTAAATTAATTTCTTTACCTGTCATACCGCCACTAGCTTTTAAGAAAAGTCCTTCAGCATCTTTTGGTATATCAAATACAATTTTCCCTGTCTGTGTTAGACCAGGATTTAATTGTTTTAAGAAGAAGTCAGTTTTTCCACCGTTAGCTAAGTCAAAAGATGATTGACCTTGTACAGAAGATGTGAATTCACGACCTTTGTTATCTACCAATTTAAAGCTGTTAGTATCAACAGTGATAGCGTCTTTTTGATTATTAGTAAGTGTAACTTCTAAAATCTTAAAGACACCTTGTGCTTGTTCTTTTGAGTATTCATTACCCACAGAATCTACTGTTTCCATAGATCCTACAGAGATTTTCACATCAGAAGATACACCTTCTTTTGATACAGCTTTAGTGTCTGTTGAAGTTTTTTCTGATGAATCTCCGCCACCAGCAACCATAGCAATTATTCCGATTACAAATAAAGCTATAATGCCCAGGCATCCAAACTTAAATATTTTTCCCACGTTTGTTCCTCCAATTATGTAAAATGTAAGATTGCCACGTTAATAATAACAAATTAAATATCTTTATATTGTCATATTATGTCGAAAGGAAATAAAAAGATAGTTTAGAAGTTTTAGACTATATTTCTGTCCTATAATTTATTTTTCCCATCTATCTCTTATTCATAAAGAAAAGACACCCAAAGGTGCCTTCCGACTTGAACCACTTTAATTTTAATAATATGTATGGGACGCCTATGCAATATATTGTATTACACTGGTGTATGTGGTCGTGGATAAAATAGAAAAGAAATCTTTGTTTAATTGATTTCTTTTCTATTCAGTTTAGAAGTAATTTTCATTTTCGATATTTTACAAATCGAAAAATGGTAGATGACGAATGATTATATGGGTTTACTTAACAAGGATGTAACTATAATTTAGAATTTAATAAAGTATCACCATTAAAGAAACGTATAGACTTCACATCATCTAAATTGAGATAAATCACGCTTTCTTTACAAACTTGCCAACTTTCGTCTTCCTTATGCCTATATTTTGGACTAGCTAGAATTATTTCTTTGGTATTACTTTTATCTAGTTCAAAAGAAGAGCGTTGTAAATATCCTGCATAACTTTCGTCTTCAAAATGAACAATAATTAAAGGTGTTTCTTTTTCCAAACTGTAAATAAAGACTATTTCATCCCATAGATTATCAAACGGTGAAGCAGTGAATTTGAAAAATTTAATAAACTTATATAATCGCCCTTTGTCTCTTATAAAAGCAAGAAATACCGCAACTATAATTGTAAAAATTATTAAGCCTATACTATAAATAGCTACCCATTTAATTGTTTCATTGCTTAGTTCTTTAGTGGAAACTTCTGTGATTATTGTGTTTACATGATTAATAAACAAATAACTCAAGAAACCGGTATATATCGTATGAATAGCTAGCGTTACAGTTATGCTAAGAACAGTAAAATCAAAAGCCTCTCTTTTCTTAGTGGGAGTTAACTTTGAATAAATTTTTATGCATATAAATCCTGGTACTAATAAAATTATTATTGCATATAATTGAGCAATTGTCGGAACCATCTATTTATCATCCTTATCTTCTTGCTCAATCTGACTATCCTCGGTCTGTACCTCTAAAAATATATCAAACTTTTTCATTATATCTTCAGTGGGCTCATTAAAGCGAATAGAAGATCCTCTAATTGCTCTATTTTCTTCTTTTTTCTCTTTCATTCTCTTTCCTCCTAATGTAACTTTTATACCTGTACTTCTAATTCAACTTCATTGGCTATTGCTATTTTTGAGTACAATTCAATATCTTGATTAATCGCTTCAAAAGATACGGCTAAACAATATGGAACACTAGCCTCGGGATCTGTATTCCAGCCCATATGACCTATAATTGCTATGCAAAACCCTTCACTCAATTTATTTGAATCTATAACTGCCCAATCCTTTTGAATGGTACCACTCTTACGATTTACACCTGTAATAGCTCCCCAATCATCCCTTTCTCTAATATTCCAATTAAACAGTGGAGAATCATTCCCTAAAGAAGCCCCTTCATTTTCGCTTTGCTCAACCATTCTTTTAGCAAACTCTCCTGGAGTTTCATTTTGTTTACTAGTTTGCCAGTCTAACCATGTAGATAAATATCTCCTTCTATGTCTACGGGTACGTCTCGGTTCGGCTTTGTAAGATAAACTAATGTCTACACGAATTTTATATTCATCAACTGGTTTACGAAGTTCTTCTGGAATTTTCACTTCATATATATGTACTTGTCTCCCTTTAATCAGTGTTTCTCCATTCGTAATTAAAGTAATTCGATAATCCGAATTTTCAATGGCTCTCTCTAAATTTGGAATTCCATAGCCTAAATGTCTAATAATATTAGATTTATTAGCTCCATTTTCTGCCCAAACTGGCCATCTTGCAGATTGTATAAGCAAGGCCCTATGTAAAAGGGTGGACTCACTTGGAAAAACTTCAGCAATTCCAGCAGCAATATGTGTAACTTTTGCTGTAGCAAAGGATGTACCTACATCATCTCTAGCGAACAAATTACCTCCATGTAATGTTGAACGTACTAACTGCGGACATAAGTCGTCTTTCACGACAACACTTTGAGTATCCCCCATAGTAAAAGCGAAATCTCCACCATATTCTACTACCTCTGGCTTTATTACTCCCCATATCCCTGGTCCTGCACACGAAAATGAAGAGGGTTCTGTTTCTTTTGAAAAAGAATTATAAATGCCACTTAAATCTTTAATTCCAACAGACCCAACTGTTATTGCTTGTAAACTTTGGGCCGGATCAGCTATTCTTGAGGAGTCTTCTAAAAGAAAATCTGGATAATTTTTTCCTCTCGCTAAGTGATCCCTTATGCCTAATCGGGCATCAGAATTTGAAGGTCTAGATAAAGGCAGATTTCCAATAGAAACTGTAAAAAGTACATCCTGTTCCCAGCATAATTTATCAATCGTAGCTGCCCAATGACTCATATGTACTGTTCTACAAGGATACAAACTATTTATTGAATGATTATAAATTCTTGTACGAGTAGGACTATTATAAAAGGTTTCTATAATTTGCTCTAATACTTCTGAGGGAGATAATTCTTTAGGCATAGAATTATTCTGATCTAATACACGTGCATTTTGTATCCAGCATATGGGGGATATCTCACCTGAAATAGGGATCCCCTTGGGATATAAAATTGCTCCAGCAACCCTTGTACCGTGTCCCCCTTGTTTAACATAATCTGCTACATCTGTTGGGGAATTTATCCAACTTTTAGATGTTGTAGAGTCTATTGCGTTTTTTAACAGTAGATGTTTTTCTTGAATACCACTATCTATTACGCATACGCGAGGTGCAGAATCTGTAGGCGAAAGTAAATTTACTGTTGTTTGTTCTTGCTCTATTGCATCTTTTCCATCGATAGGAGAAAAACCTATATCTTGTGCTTCTGTAATATCAAATACAAAAGGATGGTTTAAGGCAATGTCTTTTAAACCTTTCCAAGAAATTTCAATACGGATATTCACACAATCTGGAAGTTTTGATAGCGAACTGCCCCTACTTCGATCCATAGTAAGTACTCGTCCCCCATATTGCTCTGTTATATGTAAGAAATCTGAAACTCTTTGTTGCGCTATCCTATTCCATTCTGTATGTGCCTTATTTCTTTTTTGTTCCCATTTTGCTATAGCTTTTTGAAATCTTTCTTCTGAAGCATATTGATTCTTTCTTTTTTGAGGATGTTCCGGAATATCAATTGTACTTAAGCAAGCTATTCCAACATCTACAACAAGTATTTCATTACCCTTCACTTTAAACCATGCTTCTTGTAAATATGGTGATACAATACTTTGTATTCGCCAATTACTATCCTGAATAAATTCCCAAATACTGGCTGCTTTTTTCTCTTTTGCATCCATAAACTTATTAATTTTATTAGCTAATGTATTAAAATTCACATCATTAGATGCACCCAAAATGAACCCGTCTTCTAGTTCACTAATTACCTCAATATCGAATTTCCTAACGTCTTCTATTGGAAGTGCATCAGGATCTATATGTAGATATAAAGGAATAGCTTCTGGCATTACAGGAAGCTCATCTTTTTTTCTTTGAACTTTTTTGTCACACCAAGATTTTTGAATATTTCCTACAGAACTTAGTAATTTCTGTCCATGTACTTTAGGATTCGCTTCATTCTCTTTTGTTGTTAAAGATTTCTTTGAGGAAAAGCTCTTTGGTTTTATTGGTGGTGCATCTTTAACAAGCCTCAATGGTATATGTAAAAATTCACTTCTAGCCAAATTATTCACCTCGAGTGTTATTTACTGCTTCAAGTAATAGTTCATGAGTTACTACATCTTTTCCTTCTAAAACGGAAGTTTTTGCTGCTTCTCGACTAGCTTTGATAACTTGAGCTGCCGAAAAGCCTTTAGTAGCTTTCAAAATAACATTCCAATCAATGTAAGATACCTCTAGATTAGCTAAAGTCATCGTTATTAATTTTTTAATCTCATTTGTACCTGGCTTAGGAATTTCAATTACATCATCGAATCTTCGCCATACTGCAGGATCTAACTGCTGATCCAAGTTAGTGGCTGCAACTAATAATCCTTTCGCATCATACTCATCTAATAATTGTAAAAAACTATTTACAATTCTTTTTATTTCTCCTACTTCATTAGTAGAGGTGCGTGAAATAGCAAAAGAATCAAATTCATCAATAAATAACAGACAAGGTGATTTTTCAGCTATTTCAAACATAGTTCTTAAGTTTGCAGAGGTTTCTCCCAAATATGCAGATAATACAGCATCAAAACGAACCTTTACAAAAGGAAGCCCCGTATTACGCGCCAATCTTTGAGCCCCTAAAGTTTTGCCACAACCTGGTGGACCATATAATAAAATTTTCTTTTTTGGTTGTAATCCATACAAAGCTAGTCTTTCTCTAGCAGCATACTCTCTTTCTATCCTATATAATCTTTGTTCAACATGGACAGGTAACACCATTTCATATTCCAATTGATCTGTTTCAATATAAGTCGCTAAGGGAATATCGTACCTTCTACTCTTAGGTAAGGAACTTAGATTTTTTTCGTCATAAGATGTAGGCATCTTATTATCTTTAATAATCTCACTTAATTCTTTTGATAACCGTTGATGCCCCCTTTTCTCCTCATAATCAATAACTAATTGTGCCATTTTAATTATATCTTCTTGGTTACCAATTGAAATGGTCCGAAATAATCTTTTTAATAAATCACCATTCATTGGATTCCCTCCTTTCTACGATATATTAAATAAAGTCTTTTCTATCTTAAATTTTCGACATTTAAATAATTTCTTAATCAAACACAGTGTATTATTTAAACTTTTTCCTAAGAAAATTATATATCAAAAAGCCCACAAATGCAGATAAAAAGAACACATATTCTAGAAACTTTTGTAAGTGTTTTAAATTTTTTCTCCTTAAAACCGAAAACTTTATCCTTTTACTTTATAAAAACCTCTACATTACTGAACGAAAGTTTAGTTTCTGTGGTGAAATATGTATGTGAAGTCTCCATATGTCTATTTCAATTGATAACCGTTGATATAAAGCTATTCGTAAACTTTCTCAACATTTTTCTGATAACCACACGACTGAATTTTGGCAAAAATATGATATTATGAAAATAATAAAATAAACGGAACGAAAAAAAGACTCACAGCGTGTGTAAGTAGTGTTCGCACCACTCTTACACCGTTCGCCCGACTCACCAGGGGAACATCTGCCATAAGTCTCTTTTCGGTTACTTCATGAGTAACAATTACATTATAACATGCCGATATTACTAAAGCATTACTGTGGTATGAACTTCCTGTTTATAATTTGAGGAAAATAGCGAAGCGTCTTTGTTCCAAAAGGAGCAAATTTGATGGATCATACACTTATACAAAAAAAAGAAGAGTTCAAAAGAAAAGCATTAATGAAATTCTTAAGTAGCATTATCGATGAAATTGATTTTCAAAGAAGGAATCAAGAAGATATCTCAAAAGAATTAGGGATTTCTGGAGGGGCGCTCTCCAAAAACTTATCAGGAAAGACCCAATTTAATTTTTGGAATATGATTAAGTTGCTTAATATCTTGTATGATGACGATGTTTTAAGAAAAAAAGAAATGCTACATAAGTTTTGCTCGGTTACAAAGAGTAAACAAAATATGCGAATCGCAATGGAATATGCAAACGCAATAGGTGACTTAGAATTATTGAAGTTAATTGTAGATATAGAAAAAACGTCCTCGTTGGCGATGAATAGAGAATGGGCTTATGTATATGAATTGGTATGGATGCGAAGTAAGGGTGCCGTTAGTGGTAAAGGGTTATTAGAAAAATTGGAAGATCGTAAGAGAAGTAGGGTAATTAAGACACAAGAAATGAAGGTGTTATACGGAATACTAACTTTCTATACGATGTACGATTTAGAAAAATTTAATTCATTGTTTGAATATGCTGAGGTATTACAGCCTAAAGTCGAAAAAATCCCTAATGATTTTATTAGAACGGCATATTCAGGAAGAATTAAAGAAGGCTTATCTTACGCTTATTTGATGCAAGATAACGTTGAAAAATCCAGAGAGTTGTGTCATGAAATAATGAATTTGAAAGACGATAAAAATTGTTTTTCTCTTTTAAGGGCATCAGCTTTAGTGTATCTGGCGGAGTCTTACACTTTCGAAAGTTATGAAAGAGCCTCTTGGTACATCAATAAATCGTTAGAAATGTTAGACGTATGCCATTATGAAAGAGTAATAAAAAGAAAAGAAAGCATTATAAATACTTTTGCTTTTATTAAACTTGTCTGTAATAAAGGGCTAGAGGGAATTAAAATATATAACGCGTGTGAAGAAGCCTTTTATCAAGTACAAATTGGTCATTCTGACGTGGCAGTCAAACTTTTAAAGGAAGCTGAAAGAAAAGACGGGAAGTTAAGTCCCATGAAAAAGTGCATATTGGGTTATGCATTGAAAGACATTGATTTAATAAAAGAGTCAATAGTGGACTTCGAGTGTGCAGGTAACAGATTTTATAGTAAATTCCCTAGAAAAATATTGGGAGAATTTAATAAAAATGGTATAATATATATGGGTGATGCTAAATGAAAAAAGTGTTAGCTATAGTAGCAACAGTTGCCTTAGTCGGAGTACTATACATAACTCCTGCTAAAGAGCAGAAAGAACAGTCAGCGCAAACAGTAAAGGTTGTTCAGGAAAATACGTATAGAATGATGGTTGATCCTGGAGGCGGAATGGGCTAATATCCTGTTTCCCAAGGTTACGATATAAATATTATGAATGCGATTGTCTCAATAGAGGCAATCGCATTCGCTGTTTCTAGAGATATTTCCTAAATATCGGATTTAATATTCAAGAAAACATTGTGAAATATTCACAAATCACTATAAAGCTATTGGAGGATGTCGAGGATGACAAGAGATGAGGTTTTAAAGGAATTTTTATTGCAAGCTGCTGAATTATCTAATAACGATGAGCAAACAATTGATTCATATATTGAAATGCTGTTTAATATAGAACAAAAAAATAGCCACGCCTCGTAATGGGGTTGGCTATTTTTCCGGCTGGTTATTTAGTTTTTCGAACTCTGCCATTAAATTCTCCGCTTGTTTTATAATCATTTCACGTTGGGATTCAGGGAGGTTAGCTAATCGTTCCTTCATCGCCCTGAATTTTACGTCTAACATTTCGTTTAGTTTTTCTTCTGCACTTCGCCCTAACAAGAAATCTGTAGTTACATTAAATACTTCTGCGATTTTTGCAGTTACTTCTCTTGAAGGTTGCTTCTTTCCAGATTCGACTTTCGAAATGAAAGATTCACTAACATATACTTTTTCTCCTAATTCTTTCTGAGACCATTTTCTCTCTTTCCTTAGTTCTTTTATCCTAATGGATAGTATAGGTAACATTAGTTTATTCCCCTTTAATAACTGTTTTATATGAAATTTTAATGGTTTTGTTTTACATTGACTATAGTATATATTCTACATAAGACTTGACCTCTAGTCCATTTCTTGTTTTGAAAAATAAATTTTTAAATAAATACTTGACCTTAGGTCAAGTTGTGTGTACAATGAAAATGTAATCGAGAGGTGAAGCCGATGAAAATAAAAGGGAGTTACATAAAAGAACTTCGTACGAGTAAAAAACTTACACAAAAACAACTCGCTGAACTATCACAAATCAGTGAGAGTATGGTTTCGAAGATAGAATTAGGTGTTAAATCAACTAAGATTGAAACATTAAAAAAAATAGCTAATGCTTTATCAACAACAATGGATGACTTAGTAGGGTGAGGTCATTTTTAAAACAACACAAACTTGACCTTAGGTCATATAAATTAAGGTTAACTTGACCGTTAAATAATAAAGGAGGCGGTTTAAATGATAGAAGAAAGCATATTCTCACATTTAATGATTCTGGTGGCAGTTATCGGACTTGTAGGATTCATTCAACTTATGGATCGAATAGACAAAAGGTTTATGAAGGATGAACAGTAATGGATAAACAACAGCGTGATGAATACGAAAGAAAGAAAATCTTGTGGATCATAAAGGATTTAAGAACTAGAGGGATACATAACAGCGCAGATAAAGTTGAGGAAACATACAAGAGGTATATCACTCTAGATAAATGATAAAAGCCCTGCAAGGGGATGCAGGGCAAGACTAAGGGTATTGAAGAATTGTCGATTCTAAAAGTAAAGGACTTCTTGGAATGTTATAAGTTTAACACGAAATTTAATAAAACATTATATAAAGATGTTACAGAAATATGAATGTGAAAACGATGATGAAAATTATGAAAAAAGTTGATAATCCAAAGAATCCATAAGGGCTTATGTTTGTAATAGCGTCTTTATAGAGTTAATAGGACAAGTCCTTGCTTGTCGTAATATTCAGTAATTTGATAGAGTACCCCATCTAATAGACAGTTTCCTGGGTATTACGATGCGTGAAATCCTTAGAAAGGGGAAGAAGGAAATGAGTGAGTTTAGCAATAGACGCGATATAAAGAAAACGCGTAAAGATCATAAGTGTCTTGGATGTTCAAAAATAATTCCTATTGGATCTGTAGCAGTTAAAAATTCAGGAATGTTCGAAGGTGAATTTTATTCTTACTACTTACACCATGAATGTGAGGATTTTATCAACAAAAACAGTGAGTATTTCGATGAAGGGCTTTGGGATGGATGTGTTAATGAGATTAGAAGTGAATTCAATACAAAATAAAAAAACGCCTTCCCCCTAAGGAGGAATGTAGAAATGGTTGAAAATTCAATGTTAATCGGAAATCATCATGATTTATCAGCAAGAGACTTCATTGAGTACTGCTGCGGTTGTGAAGGTGAGATCTACTACGGTGAAAGTTACTTAGATTTCGATGGTACTTACCTACACGCAGAAACAGAGTGCATTACTCAATATGTGAAGTCTCATTCTACAGAGAAAGTAGCAGGTGAATAAGATGGCCCTACAAAACAAAATTGAAGCTGAAATTCAAATTATGAAGAATTTAGTTGAACGATATAAGCAAAGTAATGAACCTAACGCTGCATCAATGGTTGTAGCCTATGAATACGGATTACAGGCACTTACGGAAGTATATGAATTTAGTAAACAAACAGAAGTATCACCATTTTAAAGGAGAGGGAGATTCATATGATAATTGAAAACTACTTTTCTAAATTAGCTCAAATAGATTGCACGGAACATGTTGAAAAGAAAGGGCGCTTTAACTACTTATCATGGGCATGGGCAGTTAAAAAACTTCGTGAGGTTGATCCAACAGCAACATGGGAAGTAAAACGATTTAATGGGGCACCTTACCTCAAAACAGATTGTGGTTACTTTGTAGAGGTTGAAGTAACTGTACAAGGAATACCACTAAGTCAGATTCACCCAATACTTAACAATCAGAATAAGCCAATTGCAGAGCCTAACAGCTTTGACATTAACACAAGTATCCAACGGTGCTTAGTAAAAGCAATTGCACTTCACGGATTAGGATTATACATCTATGCAGGTGAAGATTTACCAGAAATCCAAGAGGAAATGATTACTGCTCAACAAGTCGGTGCAATCAAATTAAACATAAAAAAATTAGCTACTCTTCGAAAAGTGGATGAAAACACGATTAAAGGACATTTAAGTATTAAAGAAGTTGGCGAATTGACATTAAAACAAGCCGAAGAAGTACTTAAGAAATCAACAAAGTGGGTTAAACAGGCTGAAAAAGTAACTTCTGAAATCGAAGAACAAGAACAAGCAGAAAAAATAGAACAAACAAACTAAGGAGATGCTAAGCCTATGTTAGACAAAAATCAATCTAAAGTCGTCCTTCCGAAGTGGGTGTGGAAGGGCGCACGAAACGAAAAAGAAGCGAGAGTAAAGGCGATTGAGTACATTACTCCCGATCGCTATCCAGGATACAAAGTAATTAAGGTTCAAGGCGACATAGCGGTATGCGAAAGGGCGAATGCGTGATGTTTAAGATACCTGTAAGGCGCGGATCGATGAAAGAGATGTTAATAGCAGTTCGTGATTTAGAAAAACGAGGTTACGACTATGTAACGCCAATCAAGCGAATATATAGAGCAGAAAGAACTTTTTATCATGAAGGTAAATTTAGAGGTAAAGATAAGGTTCGGTTTACAGGAATGGAAGATTTAGTGAGTTATGAATGTTGGATGAAGAAGGTGAACTAAATGACATTAATAGATAGAAGAAGACGTGGATTTTTCATGATAGATAACGAGATTGTAGACGATGCAAGGCTTTCTCATAAAGAAATGGCAGTGTACATGGTTCTTTGCAGGTATCTAAATCAAGAAACGGGTAGTTGCTTCCCTTCTTTATCAACAATCGGAAAGAAAGTAGGAATGTCCAAAAATACAATTATTAAATCTCTAAATTTACTTATCGAATGTGGATATGTCTTCAAAGAAAAGAGAAATGGCGAAGATGGTGGACATGCTTCAAACGTTTATTACCTCAATGATATTAGTACCCTTGTTCAATCAGTGAACAAGGTGGTTCAGGAAATGAACAAGGGTGGTTTAGGAGATGAACAGGCCCTTGTTCACCAGGTGAACCCTAACAATACTAATCTTAACAATACTAATTTAACAATAAGTAGTAGTAAGAACCCCTTCTCATTCTATGAAAGTAACATTGGAGTTTTAAATCCATTCATGGTAGATGGCATAGATCAGTGGATTAAAGATACAAACGAAGAACTTGTACAAGCAGCTATGGAACGCGCATTAAAGCAACAGAAGAAATGGAATTACGCTGAAGGCATCTTAAAACAGTGGGCTAACAAAAACATTAAGACTTTAAATGATGTTGAAGCTTTAGAAGCTGAATACCAACGAAATAAAGGAGCGAAGAACAATGCAGAGAGCAGCGGCAGCAATACCAACCGATATAGCCAAAAAGGTGAATATGACTATGGATTCTGATGTGTGTGATACGCACGGTATGAATAAGATGAAGTTCGTTGGACAAGTTGTTTGCCCTCGCTGCTTCCTTGAAAACGAAAGTAAGAAGCTTCAGCAACAAGAACAAGCAAAGTACGATGCAGGTAAAGCGAATGAGAAGAAGTTCATGTTCCATCAGCAAAGCATGATTGCCGATAGCAACATTAAGAAAGCTAACTTTGAAAACTACCAACCTACTAGCGAGGAAGGAGCGAAGAACCTTGAACTTGCAAAGGTCATTGCAACTGATTATCTCAAAGGGAAAGTGTTTAACACGATTATGGCCGGGAATTGCGGAGCAGGGAAAACACATCTTGCTTACGCTATAGCGGATCAGCTTGCAGTAGCAGGGAAGTCAGTTGTCTTTGTCACAGTTGGCGAATTGCTACGGAAGATTAAAAGTACATTCAGTAAAGATTCTACATTAACTGAAGATGAAATTATAAGAGGTTTAGTAAGAGCGGAAGTATTAATAGTCGATGATTTAGGAGCTGAGTTAGGTGCGTTAGATGCCAATACGAAAGCAACAAACTTCATTAATAGGGTGCTATTCGATGTTTTCGATGGTAGGCAAGGTAAATCTACTATCTTCACAACAAACCTTACAGGAAAGCGTTTAGATGAGGCATATGATGAACGAATTGTATCGCGGATTCTCAATAATTTCAGAACGATTACTTTCAAAGAAACAAAGGATTACAGAAGAAAGGCATTGCCATTTTAAAAGGGGGAATAAACGATGTGTGTATGTGAAGGAACGGGAGTAATTAGCAACGATATGGGGAATGGCTGCTATCAATTTGCACCGTGTATTTGCGAAGCAGGGAATCGCAGTCCTGAAGAAGTGGATAGAAGACGTCATGCCGTTATGGCGGAGTTAAAAGAAATTCATCTATTACAAATGGAGGGGAAATGGGATGCCACGACTTGGAACGGATTTGGAAAAGGAGAATTACACAATGGCGTTGCAGCGGGGAAAGTACATGAAGAAGTCGCGTCGTAACTTATATATCGCTTTAGAAGAGTTGGATTTAGTGTTTGATGAAAGCGAAGTGATTCGATTAAGAGAAATGTGGGATGAGGATAAAGATATTCTTGAAATAGCAAAAGAGCTAGGAAGACATCAACTAGAAATCGCCGCATTAATTATGGATCAGGCAGATAAGAACAAAATCAAATCGCGTCCAATGGGGTTAGGGGCATGAAACAACTAACACTGGAGGATGTAGTCGGAAGTTTTGATTATACCGCAACAAGTACCGTGGACAAATTCTTGAATCGTAATAGCGTTATGACGTACTCAGTAGAGTTTTACGACAAAGACGAGAAGTGGAAGCTCCGTTGGTTTGAGGCGAAGTCCGAGAGCGAAGCTATAGGAATGGCTAAAAAGAAATACGGAAAGATACAGATTATCACCACGTATATTTCCGATAGAACCTTAGAAGAGATAATGGATTTGGATTAGGAGACATAGCGTTATGACGTATTTAAAGGGTAGAAATTCACTTGATTGAACGAGGCAACTGAAGGCGTCATAGCGTTAGTAGAAACGTTGGGACTATTGGAATCAGAAAGAAATATGGGCTTCGGATTTACTGGCTATGGGCACTAAATAAAAAAATGGTCCTTACTATTACGTAAGAACCCCATAATCGAAGAAAAAAAGTCGTATGTGAAACCAAGTGGGAATCACAATAATATTTTAACATCTAAATATATAGTTATCTATACAACAAAGTGAACAAAATAGTTATTTTATGATGGATAAATAAAAGAATCCGTTTGTTATAAACGGATTCTTCCCACAAGGTTTGCAAGAAATTCAAGGTAACTAGACCGGAGCACTTATTGAAATTCTTGTGATAATACTGTATGCAAAGGAATCAATAAGGTTAATGAATTTTAAACAAAATCCTTATTGGAAAGAAAATGAGATAGGATTCACAACCCCATCTCTTCTAACAGAGCCGAATGCAATTTTGCTTCTTCACAATTTGGATTAGTACAGTAATGAATAAATGAATGTTCATCGTGTTGTATGAGAGGTTGATCACAAGATACACATGTATATGGTGAGAGCATTTAAAATACCTCCTTACAAATTATGGGTTAATTTTAACACAGTTTTATTTGATTGAGGAGTAAATCTAAAACGCTATTTGAGTAGAAAAGAGGAATGCTTATAAAAAAAACTTAGTATATATTTTTTGAAAATACATACTAAGTTTTTAGATGGTAAGTGATAATTAGTTTATTTTGAAGTCATAATTCTGTATGTATCGATATAAGAATTATTCGTATATGAAACAGCTAAATTTCTACCATCTAGAAGTGTGTCGCTATGTTTGTCATTATATAGTCGTCTGTTTAGACAGTAAATATAATATTTTTGATTCTGGTGTGTAGAGGCTTCATGTTCTTCGATTTTTTGAATGTCATTGTATGTGAATGTATATTGTTCTTTTGTTTCTAGGTTTTCTAAATTCAGTTCCAATAGATAACCTGAAACAGTTTCTTTTAAGTTATAAGAAACTAACTTATGATTTACAGTTTCTTCTTTACCAGGGATATTTGGAATTAAACTCAATTGCAATGTCTTGCAGGTACTCAATGATGATTCGAAAAAGCTATCAATTTTTCTCATAGTATTCACTCCTAATGTTAGAATATGTTAATTATAACACCAATAGTTTTATTTATTAATATATCAATATACAAATGCATAAATGCATAAAATTTAAGTTGTATATATTTTATTAAAATAATCCTTTTAATAGAAAGTGAGGAATAACAATGGGACTAGGAAACCGTGGAATGGCATTTGAAATGCTTATCAATTTAGCGAATGAAATGTATCAAAGAGGGGGAGTGGCACTTATTAACAAGCGTCCGACTCCTGTGAAGGTGTTAAAGAGCAAAGGTAGCCGTGTACTAAATGGATTCTATGAAGCAAAGAGCACAGTAGACTATGACGGTGTATATAAGGGACGAGCTGTAGCATTTGAAGCGAAGTCTACAGAGAAAGATACACGTTTTGATTTAAAGAACATTGCACAGCATCAATTGGATTACCTGGAGAAAGCGGAGAAGATGGGAGCAGTATGTTTCTTCCTTATAGAATTCAGTAAGGATAAGTCAGTATTCGCAGTGCCACTATCAGTCATTCAATATTATGTAAGGATGTCTCATCAACCAAAAGGCAAGAAGTCTATACCAAGAGCAGACTTTGATATTTATGGGTACTTAGTAGAACAAACAGAACGAGCGCCGGTGGATTATTTACAATATGTTGATGAAGCAGTAGCACCAGCTATATTTGATGGAATGATTCAGTTTGATCAGGACTATCAAAAGGTAGCGAATAATATTGAAGCAGCAAAAGAGAAGATGGCCAACAAGAAACGTAAATTATTAAGGGTTTAATGGATAACGGAACCTTGCAAGGTGGATGGTGGGGACTATTCGCTATGCATGTTTCCCTTATTCAACAAAGAGATAGTAAAATTTCACGTACCTGATGTGAATGTAAAAAGACAAATTCAGAAATAGGGGGATTCCTTCATGGAGAGACAATTAACATTATTACCGACTATTGATAGAGAGACAGAAAAACAGGTTCAGAAAGAAGTAGTGAAAATACTAAAGGAATACCGCGCATTGAAAACGCGTTTTGAGAATGAAGTGGAGTTAAAACACGAAGGAATCAGTTTGTTCCCGGAGATTAGAGACACGAGATATATTAGCAATATCAAGTTCAAGCAGATCGATAAGGCTTTAGAGTACGTTTTAGACTATGACGAGGCAGAAATCATCAAGAAGAAATACTTAAATGCAGATAAGCCGAAAGACAGCTTTATTTACACTGAATTATCGATGAAGAAAGATCACTTCTATTATAAGAAGAAAAATGCGATTCGATTGATCGCGACATCTTTAGGGATGATTTAATAATACAAAAAAGCCAAATTGACAGTTTTTAATTAACTATCCATTTGGCTTTTTATGTTTTATTTTTTAGGCATCCATGTATGTCCGCAATTCATGCAACCATTAATAATATTTTTTCTACCAACAAATCCACTGAATAAAATTATCGGTGGTCCTAGAAGTACAATAAGAAGACCAACAATTGCAGAAAGTCCAACAACTCCATCCATAGAATTTTCAGGAACTATAACATATAAAAAATTAGAAACTATTCCAATAGTTATAAGTGTACCTAACAGAAGAAACAGAATAAAAAACGCCCTTTTGAAATTATAACCACGCTTATTACCGACTATTTGATCTGATTTGCATTTCCTACAAACCACGCGCTTTGTTACTTTTTCTTGTTGTACCGTCATGTCTAACCATCCTTGCTTTTATAAAATTATAATAGTTTAATTATATGATATTATTACCTGAACTGGATACATATATTATCAAAAAAAGAAAAAATATAATAAATTGGAATGTTTATGTTTTTAAAAACTTCGACAAAATACCGACAAAAATGGGGACTAAATAGGGGGAATTTTGATAATGAAATAAACGGTATTCTTAATGTACAAGCCCTTTGACAACCGCATATCGAAGAGGATTAGTACACCTATAAGTGGAAACGTTCTTATGCGAGAATGTCACGGTAACGTATACCGCATAGTAGGGCGGGAAAGGCGGTAAGAACCCGTGTTATGACGAAAAGACCAATTAAAACAAATGAAGACATATTCCAGTGTGACGGGTGTGAGATAACTCGCATTCGTCATGCTGTTTCTATTGTATTTATTAATCAGCTCGGAATGCGTCCTCTGGGTTGATAATAAATATAAGTCTATTTCCCTCTAATATGTCGGTTCTTGAAAATGGAATGGGGGTGGTTGCTCATGATTGAGTGACACTTGCATTCTAAAAAGCTAAAAAGTATACGTATCTCGTACATTAGTAATTACCCATGATTCTTATTAATGACCAAAACGAGGGCAAAGAGTTCCACTCTTTGTTTGAGCCAATACAGCGGAAACATTCCCCTTCCGTCCCTCTAGTGTATTGGTTCAAACAAGGCGTCGGAAGAACCATATACGTCTTGGATATAATAATTCTGGCTATATAAAAAATTGGTCAGCTAAGGACCTGCGACAGCTGATGTATTGACCAGCTCCACGGAGCATAAATAAGAGAGTCCCTAGCTCTCTTTGAACCGATGACAGCTCTTAAGCATGGAGCAACTACTGAACGTCGTCGGTTGAAAGAGGTTATGAAAGCTCTTGCTCTTCTCCCATCCCCTTTAATATTTTTATAAGCCGTGAAAGAGCCGTTATGTAATTGTAGCGGTTCTTTTGTATAATTAATTTATTACGGTTATAAGGGAGAGAGTGGGATGAAAGCACCGATACCTATGTCAGCTACAAGGTTTAAAAAAACTATCGGGGAATATATAAGGATTACTTTCAAGGGGACAAAAGAAGAGTTTGGTCTCCATGGATTTCTAGAAAGTAAGAATGAAAAATGCAGAAATCGATATAAGGTTTGCGTATTTCAAACCATTAATCGTGTAGCTCATGAAGTTTTAGTTAAAGAAGGATTAATTAGAGAAGATGATATATTGGTTCCTATAGCTACTGTTGAAGATATTGATTATGAGTGGGAAATACAAAGTACCGATTTAATGAAGAAGTTTTTTAAAACAGATAGTATCAGAAGTAGTGATCGAGCTGAACTTTTTACTTATACAGAACCATTTAATGCCACTTTTACTTATATGGGCAATATATCAATGGCGGATAGCGTAGAGGAGACATCCTTTTTAAATAATGAAATTTTGAAATTCGCTAAAGAAGTTGTAAAAACATATGAAAATAAAATATAAGTGCAATTAAGCATCCATAACGGGCGCTTTTTTCTTTGTTATATAGAAATTACACATTAAACGTATTTAAATACTGTTTTAGTTATAACATTAATTCATCAATGGTACAGATAACGGATGTTTTTCTATTTAGATTAGATGTTAAATGTACCGTGAAAATCTTGGAAATACAATGTCGGGAAAGGATAATGATATTGGTATATTACGGGAGAAGACGGAATTGTAGGAGTAAAGGGATTGTGCCCAGGGTGCATACCATACTGACCATATGAAGGATATTGGGGTAAATGTTGCCAAGACGAAGCTGGAGCTACAACAATCCTCATCGGTAAAGGATTCATAATATAATCACTCCTAAAGTAGTATTTATGTAATAGGGTATGCGCTCACTGAATATAGATGTGCAAAATCTAGGGCTATAAACATAATAATTAACGAACAGAAAATATGTTTACTAATCTTATGATGTGTCAATTATGGGTGTTTTATTTTACCATGTAGATAGAGCAAACATGTGTATAGCAATTATTTTAGGCGTTGCCGTAATCTGGGTGGCGCCTTGTTTGTTGCTAAGGAAAGATAAGGATTAACAAAATAAACGAACACAACGAACGAAAATAGAGAAAGTTAAGTTTTTGCAGTTTATAGTTATGCACACATATATATATGTTTTGTATGTGTAAATTATAAATAGATATAAGTATATGTCATTCTGTAAGAAGACTATATTCTTACCTACTTACCTATACTTACATTTTTACTAATTTATTATGAAATGAACATTGATTTAAAGTGTATTAATGGGAGTATCGAACCCGCTGCTTTTTTATTTTATAAAGAATTCACTTTAAACACTTTTCATAGTTAAGAATACTTATGTAAATATGGTAACAGATTTGATTCTTGGAATGAGGGGATCGATGTGGATATAACGCAAAGTATGGCAAGAATAGTTGTTAATGGGATAAATCTTCCGTTTACTTCAGTTAGGACAACTGCATGGATTAATGGACCTGCAAATGATTTAATTGTTACGACTAGGCAAAGAGTGAATGAGCTTTATCGTGTTATGTGGTCGCGGGTGCCAGTCATGCTAACAATGTATTTCATTCAGGGGGCGGACATGGTGAGATTTGCTAGGGTTGCAGGAGTTGATGAAAGTATAACCGGAGAATATATATATCATTTTATTTGGTGATAAGAAGAACTTTAAGTAGCCTAACAGCTGCTTTTTTATTTTAAAAAGGGATTACCGCGAGGTGGTGAATATGGCTAGGCAACGAAGCCCAGATCGTGACAAAGCATTTGAAATATATAAAACAAGTAAAGGTGAGAAACCACTAATTGATATTGCAGCAGAGTTAAACCTTAAACCTTCGCAAATCAGAAAGTGGAAATCACAAGATAAATGGGATGAACAAATGAATGGTAACGTTACTATTGCGAAAAGGAGCGTTACTAATATTAAAAACCCCAAAACAAAAGAAAAACTAAAAGAGATTTTAGAAGATGAAGAGCTGACCGAAAAGGAACGGCTCTTTTGTTTGTATTACGTGAAATACTTCAACGGTACCCAAGCAGCACTTAAAGCAGGATACTCCAAAGACGGTGCTCACGTACAGGCTAGTCGATTGCTAAGACGTGAACGAGTTTCTTCCTATATAAAGGAGCTTAAAGGTGAGTTAGTTGAAAATGTATTTGTAGAAGCGCTGGATGTGCTGAAAGAGTACATTAAGATTGCTTTTGCTGATATTACTAACTATGTGACTTTTGGACAAAGGGAAGTTGAACTTGAACCAGAAGAAAGAACATCAGTTGATGAAGAAGGAAATGAAGTGACAGAGTTTATTACTTCAACGCGTATGATGAACTTTATTGATTTAGCTGAGTCTGATATGGTTGATGGTTCAATAATAGCTGAGGTAAAGCAGGGGCGTGATGGTGTTTCCATTAAGCTTGCTGACAAAATGAAAGCTCTAGACAAATTAGCGCAGTACTTCGACTTAGTTCCTGACAACTTCAAAAAGCAAATTGAACAAGAGCGCCACAAAATGCAGATGGAAGTGCAAAAGGTACATGTTGAGAAGATGAGAGCTGAAATAAAAGAACTGACTGATGATAATAGTAATGGTGGTAAAGTCATTATTGTAAACGATAAGGAAGCCATGAGAAAGGCGATGGAAAATGACCAAAACAGTTAATATCGTGGACTTGATGAATACCAATTTCTATTCGTTATGGCTTGCTGAACAGTCTCATATCGTTGCAAAAGGCGGGCGTTCTTCTATGAAGTCGTCAGTTATCTCAATGAAACTTATAACGGACTTTCTTGAAGATGAGCAAGGTAATGTAGTTTGCTTAAGAAAAGTCGGTAAATACCTTTCTACTTCTATATACGAGCAAATCAAATGGGCTATTTATATGCTTGGTGTAGAAAGTGAGTTTTACTTTGGGAAATCCCCTTTAATTATCAGGCATAAGAAAACTAATACTGCTTTTTACTTTTACGGTTGCGACGATCCGCTAAAACTTAAGTCAGCAAAGATTGCAAAAGGATACGTTATGGCGCTATGGTTCGAAGAAGCAGCTGAATTCGCAGGTGTAGAGGATATTGATATTGTTGAGGATACATTTATTCGTCAAGAAATCGAAGGCAAGGAAGTAAAAGTGTACTTCTCATATAATCCGCCACGGAATCCCTACAGTTGGATTAATGAGTGGTTAGATAACAAAGCAGGAGATGAGGACTATTTTATTCATCACTCAACATACATGGATGATAAAAAAGGTTTCTTATCTCAGCAGATGATTAGGAAAATTGAGAAGTATAAGATACATGACTTGGATTATTGGCGTTGGATGTATGGCGGAGAAGTCATCGGATTAGGTGATATGGTCTACAACATGAATAACTTCAAGAAGATAAATCAGTTGCCTGAAGATGACGATTTAATTCTCATCGATATCGCAATAGATACGGGACACCAGGTATCTGCTACTACTTACCTAGCATTCGGATTAACGAAGAAAGGTAACGTCATACTGCTCGATACGTATTACTATTCACTAGAAAACAAGGTTGTCAAGCGTGCTCCTAGTGAGTTCTCGACAGACCTGAATAAATTCGTTACTGGTGTTACAAAAGAGTTTAATAGATTTATCGATAAGCAGACAATCGATTCTGCTGAAGGTGGATTACGTAACCAATACTTTAAAGATTATGGTATTAGATTGCATCCAGTAGCAAAAAAGAGAAAAGTTGAAATGATTGAAAACGTCTATGACTTATTGTCGCAAGGGCGTTTTTTTATTTTGGATACTGAGAACAACAAGATATTTTATGAAGAACACAAGAAATATCAATGGGAAGCGAAGACACTAAAAACTCCGAATCCTGAAGTTATAAAGGTAGACGATCACACAGCGGATGCATTTCAGTACTATGTGAATGATAATCTACAGAAATTAAACCTCAAATATTAGTAAGGGGGTGATGCGTTGTTTAAAAGACTCATCTCCGGCATAAGGCAGGTGTTATATAGAATGGGCCTAATTCGTGGAATTAAGAAGATATCTGATAAGAAAGAGATACCTGTTAATGAAGAATCCTACAAACATATTGATATGTGGAAGGATATATACCGAGGTCATTATGACGATTGGCATAATATCAAGTACCATACAATTGAGGGGCAGAAGAGCAGAACAATGTCATCTCTCAATATGGCTAAAGTCATAACACAGGAAATGGCTGCTCTTATCTTTAATGAGAAGTGCTCAATCAATATATCAGATAAAACACTCTCGGATAATATTAAGAATGTCCTGGATGAAAATAACTTCATTAAAGAGTTTCAAAGGTATTTAGAATACAACTTCGCTTTAGGTGGAATGGTTATAAAGGTGTACTGGGATAACGGAATAAAGTTATCCTACGTTACTGCAGATTGTTTTATTCCTGTTTCATGGGATAACAAACATATTATTGAAGGTGTGTTTGTAAATGAGATTTCTAAAGGTGATAAAAAATACACTTTACTTGAATGGCACTTGGTAGAAGATAAAGAATATATAATTAAAAATGAACTGTATGAAAGTAAGAATCAAGGAGACTTAGGTGTAAAAGTTCCGCTATCTACCTTATATCCTGATTTAGAAGAAGAAGTACGCATTAAGAACTTGTCTAAGCCTATGTTTGTGTACTTTAAGCCGAATACAGCCAACAACCTAGATTTGAACTCACCGCTTGGTATTTCTATTTACGCTAACGCATTAGGCACACTTAAATCGCTTGATATAGCGTTCGATAGTTTCCAACGTGAATTCGTTTTAGGTAAGAAACGTATTATGGTACCTGCTTCAGCAATTAGAACAGTTGTAGATCCGCAAACAGGTATAATGCAGAGGTACTTCGATGCTACTGATGAAGTATATGAAGCTATGAATTTTGAAGATGGCATAAAGCAAATTCAAGACATATCAGTGGAATTACGTGTAGAAGAACATACAGGTGCTATTAATTCACTTTTAAACTATGCAGCGATGCAAGTTGGCTTTTCTGCTGGAGCTTTTAGTTTTGATGGACAAGGTGTTAAAACTGCTACTGAGGTTATTAGTGAAAACTCTAAGACATTTAGAACAAAACAATCTCACGAAACCATTACAGAAGACGGTATCCGTGATTTGGTGGATATCATTATTGAAATTGCTGCTCTATACGATGAGTTTGAAAGTAGCGATGACTACGAAGTTACTGTTACGTTTGATGATTCTATTGCAGAAGATCAAACAGCGGAGATAAATAAGCAAATTATGCTTGTCACAAACAATTTAACGAGTAAAAAGAAAGCAATTATGAAGATTCATGGTGTTTCCGAAGAGGAAGCAGAAAGATTGCTTGAAGAAATTAATGAAGAAAACAAAACAGCAACCGCAGAATCAATTGATTTCTTTGGATTAAATAAACAACCGAATAAGAAAGAGGATAATCCACCAAACCAGGAAGCTGATGAATAATGGACTCATTAAGATCACAGCAGCTTTCCTTTGAATTGGTGGATATTTATTTATCCATTGAAGAAGAGATACTGAAAAACATCGCTAAAAAGATTGGTTCAAATAAAACATTGCTTGAAAAGGATATTAATTCTTGGCAGTTTAGTAAATCAAATGAACTAGGGATATTACAACAAGAACAAATCCGAATGATAGCTCAATATGCTGGTAGGGCACAGGAAGAGATTGCAAACTTACTTACGAATGCAGGTTATGCAGCAGTTGAAGAAATTGAAGGCGATATGAAAGAGGCCCTTAAAAACGGTGCAGCATTAAAGAATCCTGCAGCAATGAAAGATAGTACTCAATTGTTCGCAGTACTAAACGCTTATGAGTTACAAGCAAAGCAGTCATTTAACCTTGTGAACACAACGATCCTTAATCAGTCGCAGCAAGTTTATTTGGATATTATAAATCAGACTACTGCAAAAGTATTGACTGGAGTTTATACGGGTAAAGATGCTCTAAGAGAAGTGTCGTCGCAATGGGCCGAGAAAGGTATTCCTGCTCTAATTGATAAGAAAGGTAGACGATGGAGCACAGAAGCTTATGTAAATATGATTACTCGTTCTGTTAGTAATAACGTAGCGAATGATATGCAGGAAGCTAGAATGGATGAATACGATATTGATTTGATAGAAGTAAGCTCTCATAGTGGCGCAAGACCATTATGCGCTCCTTATCAAGGGCGTATTTTTTCTCGTTCTGGCAAAAGCAAAAAGTATCCTGCATTAAGTTCAACATCATATGGAAAGCCGGCAGGATTAAAAGGAGTTAATTGTGGTCATAAGTTTTACCCTTATGTTCCTGGCTTCTCTAAAAAGACATATAAACCATATGATCAAGGTGAAAATGCTAAAGCTTACAGAGAAAGCCAAATCCAACGCGCTATGGAACGAGATATTCGCAAATCAAAGCGTAAGCTCATGATGATGGAACAAATGAAGGATAACAAAGGCATTGAAGCAGCTGAACAGGAGATACGAGATAAACAAGCGGCTATGCGCGAGTTTATTAATGATACAGGAAGAACTAGAAGGTATAACCGTGAAAAACCTTACTAAGAATGATAGTCTTATGGTCCTTAGTTATATTATTGGTGTAAATGAAGCTTCTTTAATAACAGGATTATCTACAGGTTACATCAAGAACTTATGTGCAGAAGGAAAAATACCTGCAAAAAAGATAGGTAAGACATGGATTATAGATAAAAGAGATATTGAAAAGAAAGGATGAATGAAATGTTTAAACCAAAGTACAGATTACCTTTAAATCTACAATACTTTTCTGAAAGTGGTGAAAATCCACCAGCAACTCCACCTGAAGGAGGTGACCCAAGTGTAACGAATCCAGAAACTACACCATCAGCAACTCAAGAACCACCTGCACAACCACCAGTTACTTTTACACAAGAACAAGTGGACGAAGCTAAACAACAGCAAGAAGCAGCGTTCTTGAAAAAGTTAGGTGTAGAGAATCTAGATCAGCTCAAACAATCATTAAAAGGTTGGAATGAGTACCAAGAATCACAGAAAACAGAGCAAGAAAAGACAAATGAAAAGTTAACAACCTTTGAGACTCAATTGAAAGAAAAAAATGAGTCTCTTTTTGATTTGCAAGCAGAAAATGCTGCGATTAAGTCAGGTATCACAGAAGAAAAGAACTTAAATGCAGTTATTACTCTAGCAAAAACAAAGGTTAGTGACGATGTAGATATTACAAAAGCTATCGAAATGGTAGTTGAAGAGTTCCCTCACTTTAAAGGTGTAGTGGAAGAACCACAAGGAACGACAAAACCTACATTTACAACTGGTCAACATCAGAAACAAACATTGACTGAAGCTGATAAATGGAAAGCTGCTTTTTCACAAATCTAAAATTTAAATAATAGGAGTGATTTATTACATGGCTACATTAAATTATGCTACGCAATACCAAGAAGCACTGGTTCAAAAATTCACGAAAGGTGCATCTTTTGGAGCGTTATACAATACGCCGAATAACAATATTATCAGATGGACTGGACCTAAAACGATTCAGATTCCAAGTATCAAAGTTGGCGGTTATACTGATGTCGACCGTAATGTTGTCGGTGGTTACACTCGTCGTGTTGACAACTCGTTTGAGCCTAAGACTTTAGCTCATGACCGAGAATTCCGCACTTTAGTTGATCCGGTTGATATCGATGAAACAAATATGGCTGTTTCTATTGCGAATATTACTCGTGTATTCGTAAATGAAGAGTCAATTCCAGAACATGACAAATACATGGCATCTAAACTATACTCTGAATTCACTGGATTCGGTAAAACAGCAGATGTTACAGCTCTTACCGCCGTAAATGTTTTAGGCGTATTTGATACATTCATGTTAGAAATGGACGAAGCTGAAGTTCCACAAGAAGGACGTATCCTTTATGTAACTCCTGCTGTTAAAAAGTTACTAAAAGAAGCAGAGCAAATTCAACGTACACTTGATATCAAAGGTACTAGTGAAAATGCAATCAATCGTAATGTTTACTCTTTAGATGATGTAACGATAGTAACTGTTCCTTCTTCTCGTATGAAAACAGCTTACAACTTTACTAGTGGCGCGGTAGCTGATCCAACTGCGAAACAAATCAATATGATTTTAATTCACCCATTAGCAGTTGTAGCTCCACAAAAGTATGAGTTTGTCGATTTAGATGAACCGAGCGCGGCAACTGGCGGCAAATACCTTTACTACGAGCGTAAGTACTGGGATGTATTTTTGCTACAAGCTAAGGCTGCTGGTGTAAAATTCAATATCACTGCAGGAGCATAAGAGAGGACTTATACAGTTCTCTCTTTTCTTATGAAAGGAGAATGTAAATGAGTAACGTTGTAAAAGTAAAACGATTAAATAAGACACTGAATATTGATGAAGGTCGCTTAGATAGTTACCTGCTAGATGGGTATGATCAAATTGATGAAGAAGGTAACATTATCACTCGTGCTACAGGTGGACGAAATGTTTCTTTGGCAGAGTATAACAAAGTGCTAGATGCGAATGATGAGCTGGAGAAGGAAAATAAAAAGTTTAAATCAGAATTAGCCAAGTTGAAGAAGGAAGCTGCTACTAAGTAGGTGATCCTATGGCATATATAGATACTGATTACTATACAAATGTATATCAAGGTGTTGGGGTAGGTGACGAACCTACTCTTTTACGTTTGATTAATAAGGCTAGTGAGGAAATAGATACAATCACGGGTTTTAAGATTGCTCTACACCCTAATAAGTTAGATGGATTCAGTCCATTTATTCAAGAACAAGTAAAGAAAGCAGTTGCTACACAAGTTGATTTCTTTGTCTTGAATGGGGAATATTCTTCAAACACAAGTGGTGCATTAAGTAATGTATCGATTGGTCGTTTTAACTATACAGATAGTAGTCAGTCAGGAAACGGATCTAGTAATCAAAAAAGTACGAGTTCAGATGTGATTAAACATTTGTCATACACAGGATTGCTTTATGCAGGGGTTGGTGTTTGTCATGGTTAAACCTATCCCAATTCAATTACTCATTCATTCTGTACAATATGAAGAGTTTAAAGATAGCGGTTCTTTTGGAGATGATTGGGAATCATTAAAAACACTCACAAATGTAAGGGTAGAAGCTCCTACAACATTGCAAAGAACTGAAACAAGAGAGGATAAAGTTGCCCAGGCCATTTTGTTCTATGACTGTGCATTATCAAATCCTAAAAATATTCAATTTAAAGAGAATGACAAGATTACATTCAATAATAAAACAATGTATGTGAAAACTGTAGATCCTATTTACGGATTTACTTTACATCATTATGAGTTGGTGCTTGTATGATTCAATTTAATGCTCATATAAACTTTGATATTAGGCGTATGTCTAACAAAGTAAGAAATGCTTTGAATGAAGCTCAACATGCATTAGATCAACAAGCTGTAAAAGATAGCAACTATTATATCCCGAAAGATACAGGAGAATTAGAAGCAAGTTCTTTACGTGCGAGTCAGTTTGGTAAAGGTATTCTCATTTGGGATACTAAATATGCCAAAAAACTCTATTACAATCAATCTGCGAGATTTTCAATCGATAGAAACCCACACGCTTCTGCTTTATGGTTCGAACAAGGTAAGGCACACCATAAAAATGAATGGGTAGAAGAGGCGAAGCGAAAATTTTTAGCAAGGTTTAATACTTAGGAGGTGTGTTTATGGATTTCATTTTTAGATTAGTTGAGTTCTTGCCTACAAAAGTGACATTAAATGCTCCTTTGTCTGTAGGTATTCTTACCGATAAAGATAGTTCTATATCCATTAGACAAACACCTTCTTCAACTAATAATAGGTATTTAAATAAAGACAAGATAGAATTATTCTCTTTCCAAATATCTGTTAAAGATACTGATCATAAAAAAGCCATCAATACAATCCAATCAATTGCTGACGTCCTAGACGATTTAGAAAGCGATGATATTAAAAGTAATGATGATAGCTTTTATTTTATAGATTGTTCGACTTATGTATCTCCTAATTTTGTTGAAAAAACAGATCATAACGAATATATCTACACAGCATTATTTAATGCTGAACTCGAAAGGAGAGCGGTTTAATGACTAACACAGGAGAAGGTTTATTATTACAATCTAAACATAAATTTGAAATCAATACAGTGCCTGGGGCGGGAACGCCTACTTATGCAAGACTTGCAGCAGGATTTAACAATTTTGACCCGCAACCTAATGATAATGTGTTACAAGATACGTATTTAGATGGCGATGGATATGGTTCTTCTACAGTGGCAGGGGGACAATTGATTATTACATTTAGTGGTCATCGAAAGTTTGGAGATAAGGCGCAAGATTTTATCTATAGTAAATTATTAGAATTGGGTTCAGGTCGTGAAACTGATTTTCGTTGGACATTACCAGATGGAAGTACATTTGAAGGTTGGGTTACAATTGCAAATCCCTCAGGACCATCTGGGGATGCTAATGCAAAAGGCGAAATATCAGTAGAAATTCATTTCAATGGAAAACCAAAATACACACCATCACCAGCGAAAACAGTTTAGAGAGGGCATAACGCCTTCTCTTTTTTATATGGAGGGAATACAATGAAAAAGTTTGAATTTAAAAAGACATATGAAGAAGTTGAAATAGCAGGAAAGGTATTTCGTATCGATTTAAATGATGACAAAGTATTTGAATATCAAGAGTCCTTTAATAAGTACGGAAAAGAAATGCAAGAAGATAGCAGTTCCGATATAGAAAGTTTTGGTAAAGAAGAACAAAAAGAATTTTTTGATAAACAATTACAACGAATTAAAGAAGTGATTGAAATTATGCTTGGTAAAGATTCATTTGAACATATTTACGAGGCGTCTGGTCGTTCAATCATTAATTTAGCTGAATTAGTTACTTACTTATCAGACTTGATTGGAGAGAAAACCGTTAATATCCGCGACGAAAAGAAAAAGAAGTATGTAAAACCAGGTAGAAAATGAGTCTCTTTTTATTAACTTCAACATTTGAAGATTCCTTTGAATACAAAGGAGAAGGATATCATGTAGACTTATCGTTCGATAATGTACTGCGTATGTTTGAATCATTTGATGATCCATTCTTCCAAGGTGCTGAAAAAATTGATTTAGCTTTTGAAATATTAGTACCAAAATATAAAGAAATGAAGTTTGAGAGCTTGGAAGAGTGGCATTCATTATACAAATTTCTCTTAAAAGAGTTCTTGGATATTGATGTAGACAAAATTGATAAGAATCCTAAAACAATATTTGATTTTAAACAAGACGCAGGAATTATATATGCGTCTTTTTTTAATGAGTATGGAATGGATTTATTTGAACAGCATGGCAAATTGCACTGGTATAAATTTTTACAACTATTAACTCATTTAAGTGATAAATCAAAATTCAAAACTGTTGTTGGTTATCGAGAAATGGAAGTTCCTTCTTTAAATAAATGCTCTCAAGAAGAACGAGATCATATTATCAAAATGAAAAAACTGTATAGCTTAAATAACGATGGCTATTCTTCTGAATCTGAACAAATCGCAGCGTTAGACCAAAAATGGGACAACCTTGCTCATTCTTTAAAATAAGGGGGTGATATATTGGCAGCAGATGGAAGTATAGTTATTGATACCCTCATAAATTCTAGAAGTATAGAACCAGGATTAAATGAGGTTCAAAGTAAATTACAAAAAGTCGGAGCAGGATTGCAAACCGCCGGAGAGTCGATGAGTAAGTACGTTACTTTACCATTGGCAGCTGTTGGTGGCGTGGCAATAAAAATGGCATCCGATGTAGATAGCTCTCAGCATAAATTACAAGCTTCATTAGGTCTAACAGCAAAAGGTGCCGAAAATTTAAATGGAATTGTAAAAAATGTATGGAAAGAAGGCTTTGGTGAGAATTTAGATGAAGTGAATCTTGCTTTGACTAAAGTTTACCAAAATATGAGGGATGTTCCGCATGAGGAATTACAAGGAGCTACAGAGAATGTCTTAACACTAGCGAAAATGTACGATGTTGATTTGAATGAAGCTACACGTGGTGCAGGACAATTGATGTCACAGTTCGGTTTGTCTACACAGGAAACATTCGATTTACTTGCCGCAGGCGCTCAGAATGGTCTTAATTATTCTGATGAACTATTTGATAACTTAAGTGAATACGCGCCACTATTTAAGCAAGCGGGATTCACTGCCGATGAGATGTTCACTATACTTTCAAATGGAACTAAAGATGGTTCCTATAATTTAGACTACATTAACGATCTAGTAAAAGAGTTTGGTATTCGTGTTCAAGATGGATCAAAAGGTGTTTCTGATGGTTTTGGTGAGTTATCAAAAGAAACACAAGGTGTTTGGGCAGCGTTCAATGATGGTAAAGCAACTACTGCTGATGTATTTAATGCTGTACTAGGTGACTTGAGCAAAATGGACGACAAAGTAAAAGCGAATCAAATTGGTGTAGCTTTATTCGGTAGATGATAAATTGTGCCGAAATAAAATTGCGGTATTAAGCAAGAAGGGTGAGATTCCTAACTTGAACCGAAGGCTATGCAAAGTATAGTCAGGGGCAGAGCATAGAGGGTGAAAAGATATAATCCCTCCACGAGACCGCGACACTTTACAAGTGAAAACGTATGCCGAACCGAGGATGAATTAACATCCTATAATGCGGAGGAATCCCCGGAAGTAGAGGATAAAAAGCCTTTACGATAACAAATTGACAAAATGGGAAGATATGGGCGCCGATGTAGTATTAGGTCTGAATAATATAAATGGCGGATTAGGCGATACAACTGGTGCTATGGATAAAATGAAGAAGCAAGCACAAGAAGCATTCAGTGTGAAGCTTCAAAAGGCTATCCGTGAAGCAGGACTAGCTTTAGAGCCGTTAGGAAAGATATTAATCGATATGGCTTTAATAATACTCCCAAAAGTATCATCAGCTATAAAAACTGTGACTGATTGGTTTAATAACTTATCACCTTCTATGCAAAAAACAGTTGCAATCGTAGGTGTTGTCTTGATGGCTCTAGGACCACTGTTACTTATTTTAGGGCAATTTGCATTCGCATTATCAAATTTGATGCCGGCATTTTCTTTAGTAGTAAAAGGCATGAAGATGTTAAACTTAGCGTTTCTATCTAATCCTTTCACTCTAATTGTAGCTGCAGTAGTTCTTGCAGGTGTTTTGATTTATCGATACTGGGATGAAATATCAGCATTTTTAATTTCGTCATGGGAATATATAACTACTACAGCACAAGAGATTTGGAATGGTCTAACTGATTTTTTCTCAGGATTATGGAATGACATAAAGGAATACTTTGTAACAACCTGGGAAGAGATTAAAACAAAAGCAGTGGAGATATGGCAATCTATAACCGATTTTTTTGCAAATACATGGGAGTCCGTAAAAACGAGGTCCATTGAAATATGGCAAAGTATTACTGAATTCTTTATAGGGATATGGGAAGGGATTAAGCAATTAGCTGTACAAACGTGGGATAGCATTAAGAATACCACTATAGAAATTTGGCAATCTATCTCTGACTTTTTCATGGGAATTTGGAATGGAATTGCGGCATTCCTTACACCAATTTTGGAAGGAATTGCTAATTTCTTCGGTATGATATGGAACGGAATTTCTACTGTCATTCAAACGGTATGGACTTTCATTTCGCAATACCTTCAAGCAATTTGGACAGCAATTCTTTATTTTGCAACTCCTATCTTTGAAAGTATAAAGAATTTCATCATTTCAGTGTGGGATGCCATCTTAAGTACATGTATCACTGTATGGAATTATATTTCTAGTTTCTTATTAAGTATATGGGAATCTATTAAAGGGATTGCAATTACAGTGTGGGATTATATTTCAAAATTCCTATCAAGGACATGGGAATGGATTAAAACGACTGCAATCAATATATGGAACACCATAGTACGTTATTTTAATACAGTGTGGGATGTAATTTCATCAACAGCTATCACTGTATGGGATTTTATTTCTAATTTCCTTGTATCAGTTTGGCAAAGTATTTCATCAACAGCGAGTTATGTTTGGAATGGTGTTATTAATCTTATTGTTAAATATTGGAATAAACTTAAGGATTTTGTAATCCCTATTTTTAACGGTATAGGAGACACAATTTCGCAGATTTGGAATTGGATTGCCTCTACTAGTGGTGATATTTGGAATGGCGTTGTGAATACCTTAGCTAATATTTGGGGAAGTATCAATCAAGTAGCTTCTTCAGTGTGGAATGGAATCATAGATACGATTATGACTCCAGTTAACTGGATTTGTGACAAAGTAGTCTATGCCTTTGAAGCTATGAAAATAGGAGCTGTACAAGCTTGGAATGGAATTATATCAGGCATTAAAGCTACGATTAACAGTGCTATATATTTAATCAATAAATTCATTCAAGCCTTCAATCTTCCAGCTAGAGCTTTAAACATGGTTCCTGGTGTAAGCGCACCGATCATTCCGTACATTCCATACCTAGCAAAAGGCGGAAATATCATGGGGAATGGTAATGCAATTGTTGGTGAAGCAGGTCCAGAGCTTATTTCGAAAAGTGGAGGTAGTGTGAAAGTAACACCTCTGTCTGGCGGAGAAAAAGCAGGAGGTATTGGTGGAGCTTTAGGCGGTGGTGGTTCGGTTAATCTCACGCTTAATTACCAAGGTAACAACCCTAACGATGCATATAAAATGCTCGATATTATAGATCAAGAATTAAGGAACAAGGTTGATATAAATAATATTATGCGCGGGAATAAGGGGTGAAATGATTGGATTTGATTATTGAACATCTAGACGGAACTATTTACCGAACAAATCAATTAGGGATAAGGGTAAAAGGTTTTGATTTTTCATCCCCTGATTTTGACCCAGCTTTTTCAGAAGTAGATGGTTTAGATGGAAAAATAAATGTAGGGGCAAAAGGTAGAGAGAGAACAGCTACAGCAAGTATTGATTTTAAACCAAAATCTGAATCTGATTACATTTCATTACGAAATAAAATATTTAAGCTATTTTACAGCAAAAAGGAATTCTATATTACTGATAGTAGAGAGCCTAATATTAGAACTTTAGTAAGAGCTAGAGTATTTACTCCAGAAAATATAAATCATGTAATTGGGCGATGTGAAATTGAATTTATTGCAACGAATGTATATAGAGAAAGTGTTTCTATTTGGTTAAAAGAGTTTCTCAATTCCTCTACGTTCACTCTAAACAATCCAGGTGATGAATATGTAGATTTAAGAGACTCTCGGCAATTTTTTATCATCCGTTTTCGTGGAGCAAGTACAAATTTAACAATAGAAAATACTACGACATTGCAAAAGTGGCAATATACCGGAAGCTCATTAACATCAGACATAATAGAAATGAAATATGTGAGAAGTACCAAAAGCGGGATCTCGATTTTCAGGGATACAAATCATCAAATCATATCCCTGGCTCCCGGAGATAATAATTTCAAAATAACCGGCGCTTCAGGAGTTTATAGTACTGAATTCCGTTTCCGTTCTTATCACATATAATGGGGGTGATTACTACGGACAAACTACCTTACGTAACAGATCTACAAGGGAATACAGAAGCATTTACAGATTTTATAGATTTTAAACGATACAGGAGAGTAAACGGAGATCATTATATATCATTTATGATTTTTGATACCCCTGGTAACGCTTATACATCGAGTGATGCATTCAATATGATTGCAGAAGAAAGTATTATTGGTGCAGATGAAAATGAATATCGCGTAAAAACGTGTGAAAAGCGAGTAATTGGAGACATCCCTGTCAAAATAGTTACTGCCATTCACACGTTTTTCGATTTAATAGATCAATACGTCTACGATACAGTCACTAATACACAATCATTACAGCAAATAGCTAGTTTAATATTCAAAGATACAAAATACACGCCTATTGTTCTCGCTGACGTTCCAAAACGAGAGTTTGAATCGTTCGGTGATGGGAATGTTATAAGTCTTTTAAATAAAGCGTTAGATGCATATGGTGTAGAGTTTGAAGTTTTAGGAACTCAAGTTATTTTTAAAAATCAGATTGGAAACAAAACAGATTTTCAATTTAGAAGAAAGTACAACATTAAAGACATAAAAGAAACAATCGATACCAAAGGGTTAAGTACTTATATTCGTGGTTACGGAAAAGATAATTTATTTGCTGTGTATACAAGTCCGAACGCTACGAAATTTGGACTTCGACATGCGAATCCAGTACGAGACGAAAGGTTTACAGTTTACGAAAACTTACTAGCGGAAATGAAAAAACGATTAAATGATAAGCCTAATGTCACTATCGAACTTGAAATAACAGATTTAAAAAAACTAGGATTCAATTACGATGTGATTTCTCTTGGTGATAGCGGTTTTGTTATACATGAAGTTCTAAACGTCGATTATGAAGCTAGGATTATTGAATATGTTGACTATCCGTTTGAACAAACGAAAAACAGCTCTGTTGTCATAGGTAATCTTAAGAAGAGTACTTCTTCTTTCGTCTCTGATCTACAGGCTGACAATGAATCTATAAAAGGTGAATTAAGTGGTGTTAAAAGTGATGTTGATGAGTTATTACAAGGTATACCAGATAAATTATTAAGTGAAAGTATTCGTAGGGCTTCTAAAGCAATAAATGATAGTATGACCGAATTGGAATATCCTGAAAATGGTGGCATTATCGCGCGTAGTAAAGTAAACCCCAACTTTATTGTAAGACTTACAAGTGGCGGTATCGGCGTTAGTGCTGATGGAGGAAAAACGTATAAAACAGCAATGACGGGTGAAGGTTTAGTCGCTGAGTTGATTCGTGGTGGTGTGATTACTGGGTCCACATTACGCACAGACAACGGATCTAACTACGTTCACATAGAAAAGCAATTCATCCGTTTGATGGAGTCAAATTTAAATCGAATGTTTATTGGTTATTACAAAAGAGCTGTTGATAGCCAAATACAACCAACAATACTTATGCATGATGATGTGGATACATCACGTTTCCGCGATGGTACTTTAACAATATCTCAATTCCCAGTGAAAGGAGAAAATTACTATACCGGTAGCTTTGGTATTGTAAAAGGTTATGATGCGGATCAAACTCCACATTATTGCGCTAAATTAAATGTGGATACAAAAGGGGATGTATCTCTTAATGGAGATAACTATATTTATATTACTGGTAATAACGGAGTTACCCTAAGGTCTGATAAACAATTTAGCGCCTATACTAATACAATTCGTTTAGATTCTGTTAGCCACGTAGATATTCTTACTGGTGGGGCTTTGTTTATGAAAAGTAATCAAAATACAGAGGTCAATTCTGGTGGGCATACAATTATCACTTCTGGAAAAGGTATAAGTCAGTATGCAAAAAATGGATCATATTGGGTTGAAGTAGCCAACGGTGCTACCTTCACAGTATCTAATCCATCGAACGCATTTTGGGTAGACTCTGCTGGTGGAATAACGTTAAAAGGTGGATCTAAATCCGTATGGATGGACAGCCAGTCTTCCATTGTATTCAACTTAAAAGGTAAAAATATGCTTGATATAGTTGCAACGCCCAACGCTGAAACAGACCTTCGATTCCAAACAGTAATGCTACGAAATGGTAACGTTGAGGGATATAAAACACTTCAGGTTAAAAATGGGTCAGGAAGTGCATATAACGCTGTTACAGCATCAGCTTTTCAAACGGCATCGAAACGTGAATACAAAACAAATATTCGTGACGTGCAGTTTAGCGCAATAGAAAAAATTATGGCACTTCAAATCCAACAATACAACTTGAAAACAGATATAGAAGACTTATATGAGAAGCGAATGAATCGTTTTGAAGGGGACCCAATTCTTACAACAAACGATATAGAAACTCACTATGGGTGGATTGCAGATGATGAAAATACTCCTGAGTGTTTTGTTACAAAAACAAGAAATGCAGCTGAAATATATTCTTCAGTAGCAATTCAAATAAAGGCATTTCAAGAAGAAAAACAAGCGAAAGATGCTGAAATTCAAGAGTTAAAAGAAGAAAATAAACAAATGAACAGTAGAATTGAAGTTTTAGAACAACTGTTACTTCAAAATTTAATTGATAAGAAACCGGAGCAGCCATAAGCTGGTCTTTTTTTATTGCCTAAAAAGGGGTGGTCAAAGTGGAAGCGTTACAAGATGTACGAAGTGATGTTCAAGAAATAAAGCAAGATATTAAGGACATTCGCTTAGAGATTAAAAGTTTAGAAATGAGGACAACAGGTAACGAGAAAGACATTATCAATATCAACAAACAGCTAGATAAAATCAGCGCCAATACTACCTGGATTTTGCGACTTATAGTTGGCGGAATTGTTGGTGGCATTCTCACTTTCTTAATGAAAGGAGGTGGTATGTAATGTTTGAAATTACTGTAATAATTGGAATTGTAGTTGGTCTTTCACAAATTGGAAAAACAATTGGATTACAAACAAAGTATGTTCCGTTATTAAATTTAACGCTTGGCATTGTGCTAGGCGTTTTATTTTTGGACGGAGATATCAAAACAAATGTATTTCAAGGAATCATCATTGGACTGTCAGCAAGTGGATTATTTGACCACACAAAAATTATGAAAAAGGATGTTGATGCTAAATGAAAAAGACAATGAAACATATTACCTCGTTACTTATGATTCTAGTACTTGCTGTTTCTTTTGCTACAAGTGCTTTTGCTGATAGAACGCTTATTATTCCTGATTTACCAAAACAACCATACCGTTATGGTGTAGGTGCTTATGAGGGAGTTGTGGCACATTCTACAGCAACTCCAGAAGCTCCAGCTATTAACATTCAAAAATATGAGTCTCGTACATGGAGAAATGCATTTGTTCACTATGCAGTCGATTGGGACGAAACAATCCAAATTGCTGATACAAAATACATTGCTTATGGCGGCGGTCCTGCTGCGAATAAGCGCTTTGTACATGTAGAGTTATGCGAAACAGCGGATTATACAAAATTCAAACGCAGCTATGACAAATACGTTAAGTTACTAGCTAAAATCTTACGTGACCGTGGGTTATCTGTAGAAAAAGGATTATGGACACACAGCGATGTAACTCATTACCTTGGCGGTACGGATCATGAAGATCCAATTGACTACTTAAAGTCTCATGGTGTTTCAGAATCTCAATTTAGAGCAGATGTACAAAGAGCATATAATAATTCTAGTGTAGATGTTTCTGTTCCTGAGAAGCCATCTGAACCGGCGGAAGTACCGACATCCGTAACAGATGGGATTGCTTATATTGAAGGTTATAACGTTAATTTACGTAAAGGACCTGGCACAAGCTATTCTAAGATTCGTCAGTTAAACAAACCAGAGTCTTATATTGTGTGGGCTGAAAAAGAAGGGTGGTTAAATCTTGGTGGAGATCAGTGGATTAAGAACGATCCATCTTATGTGAAGTTTAACAAGAAAAGTACAGTAGATTCTTCTATTGTTGGAAAGCGCGTTATTTCAAAAGTTAACAATCTACGTTTCTATGATGCTCCATCTTGGCAGGACAAAGATGTTGCTGGTTTCGTAGATGCAGGTGAGGGATTTACAATTGATGGGAAGTTAAATGTGAACGGCTCACTACAATTTAAGGTGCACAATAGTATAGGGAAAACATATTATATTACGATAAATGAAGTTTATGTATATGTAAGATAACTGTCATACCACAGTATAGTACACTCATAGGAGGTAGTTAAGTGTTTGATAAAAATGAAATGCAAAAAACAAATGGGATATTTCAAACTAATGCATTAACCCCAAATTTAATTGGTCCCACACTCCCGCCAATCCCACCATTTACTTTACCAACCGGCCCCACGGGTCCAACAGGAGGGACAGGCCCAACGGGAGTAACGGGTCCAACAGGAGTAACGGGTCCAACAGGAGTAACGGGTCCAACAGGAGTAACGGGTCCAACAGGAGTAACGGGTCCAACAGGGATAACAGGTCCAACAGGGATAACGGGTCCAACGGGAGTAACGGGTCCAACAGGGATAACGGGTCCAACGGGAGTAACGGGTCCAACAGGGATAACGGGTCCAACAGGGATAACAGGTCCAACAGGAGTAACGGGTCCGACAGGGATAACAGGTCCAACGGGAGGGACTGAAGGTTGTCTGTGTGATTGCTGTGTTTTACCTATGCAAAGCGTCTTACAACAACTTATTGGAGAAACTGTGATTCTCGGCACTATTGCAGACACACCAAACACGCCCCCACTTTTCTTTCTATTTACTATCACTTCCGTAAATGATTTTTTAGTTACAGTTACAGATGGCACCACAACCTTCGTGGTTAATATTTCTGATGTAACAGGGGTAGGTTTTTTACCACCAGGACCACCTATCACATTACTTCCACCTGTCGATGTAGGATGTGAGTGTGAATGTCGTGAACGACCAATTAGACAATTATTGGATGTGTTTATTGGGTCTACAGTAAGTCTTTTGGCAATTAATGGTTCTATTGCAGCAGATTTTAACGTGGAACAAACAGGACTTGGTATAGTGCTAGGTACATTACCTATAAATCCAACTACAACCGTTAGGTTTGCTATTTCAACTTGTAAAATTACAGCTGTAAATATAACTCCTGCTACGATATAATAGATTTCTTTCAGAAGTATCTATTTAATTTCATTGATAATGATTATGTCATACAAACATACTTTGAAAAATGAATAATAAATGCACTACCAAAATATGATATTCTTTTAGGAATAATTTGTGAAGTTCACAAGAAAATGGAATTATATATGATGTTATTTCTCACAAAAGAATAGTTTGATGTATAACAAAGTCGCCCTTAATTGGACGGCTTTGTTATGTAATACGAAGAAAAGACCGCCTATTACGGGCGGTCGATTTTTACTAATGATTTTTTAATGCTTGTTTTAACGTTTCAACTGTTTGTTCAAGCCATTCTATAGGATTAAGTTTTAAAGAAGGAAAATAAATTTCAGTATAATATTCAATGAACGCTTCTTTTTCTTGCGTGGATAAATCACTTTTTAAAAATTCAGTTATGTACTTTACAGTATTTTCTATACACACTTTGTGAGCTTCTTCTATAAATTCATTTAAGGCTTTTTCTACTGTTCCCATATCTTGATGAAATGTTCCGTCTAAAAAATCACTTACTTCTTCATACATATAATCTTTATCATTCATAAGTATCCTCCTAAATTTCTATCTTACGGGATATCCTGTTCGAATATAACTTCCTTGTCCGTCTTTTTTTAAGATAATTTTAGCATTAGTTACCTCTAAAATATTTTCAGATCCTCTTACAATAGATCGACCAATAACTTCATCACCTCTATACCTAAACGCTAGAGTTGGCGGGCTGTAGGGATCATCTAACCACCTTTCTATTTTACGTATATTTCGAGGATTGGTTAACACTTCATCAGCAATTTTTTGGGCTGTTTCTAAATTATTAAAAGATGAAGACCCTGTGATATCGGGATCGTCTTTTAAGCGTTGAGCCAATGCTTCATTAGATATTTCAACATGCTTTTCCATTAAATGTCCACCTTTGTCTTCGTGTTGCTTTAAATCACCATCAAATACACGTGGACTATATTGGGTTGATCTATCTATGTTTTCAGCAGATAAAATAGTATCTTCAGCTTTTCTAAAATCAGGTGTATCAAATGCAGAGCGTATATTATTTCCGCCAGCGAAAGCAAACTCATTGTGATTACGATTGAATAAGGATGCAGCGTCTTGCAAGCTTTGATTAGCAGTTCGTGAAATCTCAGCTAATTTTGTGCCAGGGTTCAACATTGCAATTTTATCCACGCCTTTTGTTCCTACGAATAGTTGTCCAACAGCCAATATAGTATGACCAGCCGCGCTTCCATACCATCCTGCACCACTATACGAGTCACCATTGGTAACGTCACGATTCCAAGAATCAGAAATTGTTTGTTTTATCGCATTGAACGTCTCGACTGGGTGAGAAACGGCTTCAATCGTGTTATTAAATGTGTCAATTGGATGGATAACTGCATCTGCAAGTCCTAATAATTCATCACCTATAGCGTCGCCCACGCCCTTTTTTAAGTGATAGGGGACACCTAATCCAGATTTTTCAAAAGCAGATTCGATTTCATCATCTATAGTCTCTTTTATTTTATTCACATCTTTATAAGCTACATCGATACCATGTTTAAATTTATCATATAAAGACTCATCAGAATTTTTTACTTTACTAAGATCCTCATAAGTTTCCTTGAGACCATGCCAAACCTTGTCACGTAAAGAGCCATCATTTTTCTCACTATCTAACTTACCACACATTGCTCCTTCTTCAAGATTTCCGTCATATGAAGCATCTGCGGTACGGAATTTTTCGGCACTCCGTTTCAAGTCTTCTTCTACTTGTACAATTGAATTAATGGCTGTAAAAGCTTTTGGTCTTGCATCATTGAACATTTGAATGAACTGTTGATTAGAGGCGCCAATCCATTGAAAACACAAATGATCTATTTCATTACATAAATTATTATGTATAGATTCTAATGCGATCCTGGTATTACTTGCACGATTTGCAACATCTTCTAGCATTTCAGGTGTCACTTTGATTTGAACCATTTTTTTCCTCCCTCTCCCAATTAAAATTATAAGATAAATAGAAGAAAAGTAAATATATGAAATTTAGATTATATTAAGGGGGATTTATTTATAGAAGAAATATAAAAAAGTGCTAACAAGTTTGCAAACGAACTTGCTAACACCTATAAGAAATAGACATAAATTATCGCCGATATGTCGTCTTTGAAAATAGCTTTAATCAGTTACATCATACTTATACGAAATGCTCATAAAGACAGTCTTAATATCAAGAATATAATCATCCAGATATTCCTTTACTTTTAAGACGAAAACGAGGCATGATATTGATTTCTACCTCAGAGTTTGCGTCAAATAATAAAAAAATACGGTTTGTAAAACTAAAAATACAACAAGCTACAACCGGCATGAAATGGATTAAGATATTTAGAAATTTAAAAGATGATTTTCAAATAGGGGGAGAGGTGGATTTAGACCATATTCTCCAATATCCGAAAGATTATATTGTAGGAGAAAATAAAAGGGTGTTATTTCCATACAATGAGAGAATTTATAAAGTTCAAGGTACTAAAATAGAACCGGGTATAACAGTAAAGGAAAGAGAGTATTTATTTAAAGAATTTCAGCGTAAATTCTCTTATTTCACAATACTTCCAGAATGTAAAAAGGTAGCTACAAATAACAAGAATGAATTATTTCCTTTATTTGCACCAAAAGGATTAGAGACATTAATATTAGAAGTTTGGTCTGAAAATATAGCGCTGGAAATAGAACAAGCATTACTTGATAGCGAAATTGTTTTGACTAAAGTTGGTGAAAATTCTTATGTATTGAATACAGATTTTCCAGTGTTATTAAAGATTGTGAGATACAATATTGAAAAGGTGTTACAAAATCCATATAAAATGCAATATTGCCAAAAATATAAAACAAATCTTGTAGATGATGTTAAGAAAGCTGTCTATGCTACCGCGGGTAAGCGCAGTGATGCGACATTAGCATTAATCGCGATGAAAAATTGTGATGGACGCGAAAAAATTGATCCAAAACAAATCATTAGAGAGGGATTTGCACGAACAAACCGTATTTCAACATTTATTAATTTATTTATAGGCCAAAATGTATCTCGTAAAACAATTGTAAATAGTGTTTTTAGTCTATTAGAACAAAAAGGATTTTTGAGGCGTAGTTGGAATAAGATAAATCTACCTTGTACATATGTTAGTTTATCAATTGAACGAATATCGAAATTCGATTTCTTACCTATTTTTTCAAAAATAAAAGGAAAAGAAATTTTATATAAATTATATGGGAGTACAGAGTGGCAAACGATTGATTACGTATTATTAAATATAAATAAACATAATGCATTTTTACCACAACCATCAAAGAGAAATGATATGGGAGCTCTTTTTAAACAATATGTTTTCGAAACATTAATGGAAATTGTACAATATGCAAAAGAACAAAATAAACAAGTTTACTTCATTGTAGATGCAAATTTGAGAAAATATTGGATAAAAGAGTTACAAAATAAAGAAATTAATATAGATATTTTACCTGATATTGTTCCAGAGGTGTTAAAGGTTCCAAATTTAAATATTATTAGAATAAATACAGGTTTTGATGTACCAAGTTACGGTGTAATAGAATCTGATGATGCTCTAGATAGCATTGGCTTATATGCAGATCAAAAAGGGATGTATTATAGCACTGGTGAATATTCACTTAATTGTAGTGGGATTTTTCAGCGATATATACTTGAAATTCTACCATTAGGTGTAAAACCTGTAGAAAGGGATTATATCGCTAAAATGATACATTACATGTGCTGTAATTCTAGTATGCTTTCGAAAAAGAATGTACACATGACATATTCCATGCATATGGAAAAGATAATAAAGAGTTATATTACTGACATAGATGCAAGAGAGTTTAAAGAATTTAATGATGAATTGGATGTAGATGTAGTAAAAGTAGAAAAGAAAGATTCAATTATTCTACTTTAAATACTTGTAAACAAATCCTGCTCGTTATATCGATCAGGATTTGTCATTTTTTTATGTAAATAAGGATATCCTTTGTCAAGTATCTTTTCGTTTACATATTTACTTTATGTGCAGACAGGATTAATATGTTTTTTAGAAATACAAAAACTATTTCATATGGAAAAACGATTTTTATTAATTGAAAAAATTTGAAAGGAATGGGGAATTGTGAAGAAATTAGATGTGCTCTTAATGCTACTGAGCGGCCTCTTTCCAATTGCAGGACTTACAAAGCAAATCCCTCTAGAACAATCTATATATATTGGAGGGCTTTTATTTTTTACTAGTTTCGGTAGTTATTTTGCTAAAAAGATGTATTCACGTATATGCAGCTGGATAGCGTATGCGCCATTTATAACATTACTGTTAGTTATTTGGCATCAGGATATTGCAACAAGCTCAATCATAGCAAATGCGAAAATTGCTGCATGTGTCGCGTTAATTCCATGTTTATTCCGTTTTCGTACATATGGACTTACTTTGGGCTTATTCTCATTATGGGCCGCTTTACTATGGGATATAAAAGAAGTACAGTCGTTAGTCATACTTGAACGCATAACGAGTTTAATGACAAGCCATTATGTATATATATTACTATTAATTGGAGGACTTGTAATAGGAGGATTACTCGCGATGTTCATTCACCGCAAAGAGAAAGATAATAATAAAGAAAATATAAATCTACTTGGACCAAAAAAGAAACACAAAAGATTATCATTTAAGATTCGTCTTCCAAGATTACCGAAATTAAGGATAAAACTATTTAAGTTTGGTGGAAAAGAATCTAAAAGTAAAATGCCAGAAAAAATCCATGAGTATAAGTACGAAGAACCAGTTGCAACATATGAAATGACAGAGCAAATAGATCCATACAAAGAAAATGCAGTTCAAGGTCAAACAAGGATGGAACGCCGAAGAAATAGGTATAATGCATAATGAAGTTTAATAACCCCGTAATGACTTATCTTAATATTGATGAATCATTACGGTTTTTTTATGTAATGAAATGAAGGTTGCTATTGCGGAGGGGAATAGCATATTTTATAGATAGGAACTAAAATAAGGGGAGGATAAAATGCTTATCATTACATATATATCTGTTTGTATATTATTCTTAGTTAGCTTTTTACATGTATATTGGGCTTTCGGAGGTAATTGGGGGACAAATAGTGTTATTCCAACTAAATCAGGGGAAAAGGCGTTTACACCTCGCGCCGGAATGACATTGTTCATTGCATTATTATTAAGTATGGCAGCAATAATTTTGTTGCAACAAGCAAAAATTTTTCATTTTGCAGTTCCTAATGTTATTATTCAAGTCGGTTCCTGGATTTGTATGATCGTCTTTTCTATTAGAGTAATTGGTGAGTTTAATTATTTTGGTATCTTTAAACGACAAAAAGATACACACTTTGCTAGAATGGATACCGGTTTATATATTCCACTTTGTGCATTTTTATCTTTATCTTTCTTATTAGCAATAATTTTGTGAGTAAATAATAGTAGCTGCTTTTCTCAAAATACATGTAAACGTGAGAAATCTAAGGGTAAATAAAAAGGATGTAAGCGCCTTCTTGTCGAAATGTAAATTATTATGAAAGGCGGTGACACTATGAAGTATGTAAAAGTTAGTATGAATGGTGGAAGTGAACATAAATTCTCAATGACTTTAGATCGGTTTGAAGAACTTATTACTGCAGAGAATGGGATACTAGAAAATAAATTAGTATGTATTGAAAATGTAATGATTAATCCTACTAATATATCTTCTGTAGTTGAAAAAATTGGTGTACCGGCTAAGTTTATGGAAGCTTAAAATGTTAGATAAAAAACATCCATTGGGGATGTTTTTTAATTTATAAATATGATAATCGTACAGTAAATATTTGAGTAGATTTTATAGCAATGATTATGCATATATTAAGTACCTGAACATAGTGCTTAATACATGCACGAAATAATAAGTACAAGCATATATTATGTAGTAGGACAAGATCTTCGTGTCCTACTTAATACTCAGAAAAAACCTCTAATCACATAAGAGCGGCCAATTGCAGGGTGCTCTTATTTTTTATGAAAATCTACTACGAGCCTTATTTTATAGTAGGATGCAATAATAAAGGGCTATTTTGAAATAGTGTTTTTAGCCTTTAATTTTAAATTTATCTTTAACGTTAATAAATATTAAAAATAATATGATAGCAGAAATTAAGTTAGATAAGTAGAAATCTTGATGAAACAGTAGTTCGAAGATGACATAGAAAGTAACGAATAAGGCGATAGTAGGTAGTATGCAAATAAATATAAATCTCCAATTTTTTAAGTAATGTTTATAATTTGTAAGTACTTTATCCATAAATATAGCTCCTATATTTTTGTTTTTATATAATTATACATTTAGATACAAAGATTTTCAAAGTAAAATATTTAGCAATTCAAAAATATAAGGAAAGCTTTTGTTGAAAATCCAGATTGCTGTAGCAATCTGGATTTGACTTTAAAGAACTATACTAAAATGATACACTATAATCTACGTTATTTTTGAAATGAATAGAGGGATTTGTGTGATAGATAAAATTAAAAATGCTGTAGAGGATATGTACGAAGATGAGGCTAAAGATTTACTTCAAAGTATTCTCATACAGTTAAACTTATTAGAAGAAAACTACAGTGAAGATACAATTAAAAATTTGATGGATATTCCGAAACAATTAACAAGTAATCCTACTTATAAAAGGAATGTAAAAGAAAGTACGCACATACATATTGCTTTTGATGATTCAACGGCTGGTTGCTTAAAATATATGTTAAGTCAAGAAGAATTATTTGAAGAGAGTGTTGTTGCTTTTTCGGAATTCTTTTCAATTGGACCGATATATAGGTTGCATACGAATGAGGGGCAACTAGCAAGACAGAAGTGGTTAATAAATAACTTAACTGCTTATGATAGTTATTTTGAAGAAGAATATTTATCAAGATTTATAGCAACTATAGAAGAACTACATACTATTCCTGTTGAAACGCCTATTACAATTTGGAAGGCTGATAATGCACATGAACATGTAGGCTTAAGTTTTGTAATGGCACAATTAAAGGATAAGAAAAACATTCGAGTTATTAATACGTCTGAAGCAAGTAGAGAAATATTAAAACAAGAGTATGATATTCGTGGAACGGGAGAATTACCACCTGAAAGTTTAGCTCTATTCCAAAAAAGTTTTATAAAGCTACCTTATTTAACTGAAGAGAAGCGCATGAAGTTTGAAAATGAGTGGGATAGATTATCGGAAAGCATAGAATGTTTAAGAGTTTGGAAAGAAAATGAAGTGCATTCTGTACAGGAAGATTATTTTGATCAATTTATAATTGAATGCGCCAAAAGTGTGGGTGCTGATCGAGAGTTCCTTAAAGCTCCTAGAGTAATTGGTGAAGCACTTGGTCTTGTTGAACAATTAGTTGGAGATACATTCTTAGAATATCGCTTGAAACAATTAATTAAACAAGAAGTATTTGAATTTGAAGGTTCGTTAGATGAAATGCGTTTTTATAGTGTGAAGTTAAGGAAATGATAAACACATTCTATTTTTGAAAAGCTCGTATTTTTAATAATACGAGCTTTTTAAGTTGAATTTGGGCTATACATAAGCTTCGCAGTGAGGGCATATCACATATGAATGGTAAAGGTAATGAATGAAAAGAAGGTGATTTGTTAATATGTATAACCAACAAAATTATCCATATGATCAAGCGATGTATTACAATCCACAAAACTACGGGTATGAACCTACAAATGAAGTGAGAGATATTGAACAAGAAGACTATAGACCAGATGATGCGGAGGATGCTCCAACATCACCACCACCGTCACAAGCGCCGTCGTTACCGTCTACATTTGCTTCTCCGGCACAACCAAGCAATATGAAATCATGGATGTGTAACTGTTTAGGAAGATGGGGCTATTTACGTTTACATCGTCCTGGGCCTTTTGGAAGAGATTTATGGTTCTTTCCGACTGAAGTGAGAAGAAATGGAGTATCAGGTTACACTTGGCAAGGTGGTCGTCGTCGTAAAGTAAGTTATCGCTATCAACAAATTAGTAATTTTATGTGCTTCGCATAAAGAGAAGTGGGAGAGTAAAACGATTTTACTCTCTCACTTTTTTATTTTTCAATATACGAAGTAAGATTTTGATTAAAAATTTACAATTTTCACGTTTTTATTAGAGTATAATGCATATGTTGATTGGTCTTCAAAAACAAATGAGAGTGAGGGAATACAATGTCAATGAAAAACAAAGTTGGACTAAAAATAGAGGATGGCATTAATTTAGCTTCAGCTCAATTTAAGGAAGATGCGTATGAGATTTATAAAGAATCGCGAAAAAAACAACCTATATTATTTGTAAACCAAGTTGAAATCGGTAAAGAATGGCTCATTACTAGATATGAAGATGCTCTGCCACTTTTAAAAGATAATCGTTTAAAAAAAGATTGGACAAATGTGTTTTCTCAAGATATAAAGAACATGTATCTTTCCGTTGATAATAGTGACCACTTAACAACACATATGCTAAATTCAGATCCACCTAACCACAGTCGTTTACGATCTTTAGTTCAAAAAGCTTTTACACCGAAGATGATTGCACAATTAGACGGAAGAATTGAGAGAATAGCAGATGATTTGATAAGTGATATAGAGCGAAAAGGTACATTAAATCTTGTGGATGATTATTCATTTCCGTTACCAATTATTGTAATAAGTGAGATGCTCGGTATTCCAAAAGAAGATCAAGCGAAATTTAGAATTTGGTCTCATGCTGTTATTGCATCACCAGAAACACCTGAAGAAATAAAAGAGACCGAAAAACAACTATCTGAGTTTATTACATATCTTCAATATTTAGTTGATATTAAACGAAAAGAGCCAAAAGAAGACTTAGTGAGTGCTTTAATACTTGCAGAGAGTGAAGGGCATAAACTTAGCGCTCGGGAACTATATTCAATGATAATGCTATTAATTGTAGCAGGACACGAGACGACAGTGAATTTAATTACAAATACGGTATTAGCACTTCTTGAAAATCCAAATCAATTACAGTTATTAAAAGATAATCCAAAACTAATTGATTCGGCTATTGAGGAAGGATTGCGTTATTATTCTCCAGTTGAGGTTACAACTGCAAGATGGGCAGCGGAACCTTTTCAAATTCACGACCGAACAATCGAAAAAGGAGATATGGTTGTCATTGCCTTAGCTTCTGCAAACCGTGATGAAACTGTATTTGAAAACCCAGAAGTATTCGATATTACTCGGGAAAATAATCGTCATATTGCGTTTGGTCATGGTAGCCATTTCTGCTTAGGAGCTCCACTTGCGAGGTTAGAAGCAAAGATTGCTATTACTAATTTGTTTAATCGAATGCCTGAACTAAAAATAAAAGGGAATCGTGAAGAAATTAAATGGCAAGGTAACTATTTAATGCGTTCTTTAGAGGAATTGCCTTTAACTTTCTAGAATAGTTAAAAGGAGACATGCATACATCGAAAATGATTTACATAGAGTATGTATGTGTTATTTAAATTCGAAACGGAAGGGTGAAGACATCCCAATGATCAACTAATTCTATTTGTAAGAGATCTTCGTTAAAAAACGAAATATTCTTCTGAATAGGGTTAGTCTGTACATTTATAGAAAAGGGATGTATTTCGCTCTGCGAATATATAGTCTTTTTATATGATTTGTGCTGCCTCCTGTTCAGAACATGAAATAGGAGGCTTTTTTATGTCGACAAATGTAGTAACGAAACAAAACAATGGGGTATCACAAGTATTAAAAAATCGGTTTGTTCAAGGGATTTTAGCATCAGCATTATTTTTACAAATAGGAATATGGGTTCGAAACTTTGCGGTATTACTATATGTAATGGAAATGACAAAAGGTGATGCTTTTGCTATTTCGATGATTTCAGTTGCTGAATTCGCTCCAATTTTTATTTTTTCATTTATTGGCGGTACTTTTGCTGATAGGTGGAAGCCAAAGAAGACAATGATATGGTGTGAAACGTTAAGTTCCATTTCAGTATTCGCTGTATTAATTACGCTTATGTTTGGAACGTGGAAAATTGTGTTTTTTGTGACACTCATCTCTGCAATCCTTTCACAGTTTTCACAACCATCTGGAATGAAATTGTTTAAACAACATTTATCAACGGAACAAATTCAATTAGCAATGTCTATATATCAAACGATATTTGCAATATTTATGGTATTAGGACCAATACTAGGGACATTTATCTTTCATAGTTTTGGAATTTATATTTCAATCATCATAACAGGTATCTCGTTTTTACTTGCGGCAGTTGTATTGTTATTCCTTCCGAAAGATCTTGAAAACGACGTAGAAAAGAAAGGTATCACTCTGTTGCAGGAGATGAAGGATGGTATTAAGTATGTCAAAAAGAAAAAAGCATTAACTTTGCTAGGGCTTTGTTTTATGGCTGCAGGACTAGGTATAGGATTAATTCAGCCATTAGGTATATTTATTGTGACTGAGCAGTTAGGATTATCAAAAGAGAGTTTACAGTGGCTACTAACAGTAAATGGTGCGGGAATGATTGTTGGCGGAGCATTAGCAATGGTATTTGCGAAAAACGTTGCTCCGCAAAAGATGTTAATTATCGGTATGCTTGGTCAAGCAATTGGTATTGGCATTATAGGATATTCTACAAATTTATGGGTGACACTTACAGCGCAGCTTTTTAGTGGTTTAGCTCTTCCGTGTATCCAAATTGGTATTAATACGCTTATTATTCAAAATAGCGATACCGATTTTATAGGTCGTGTAAATGGTATTTTAAGTCCGCTTTTTACCGGTTCAATGGTAGTAACGATGAGTATAGCTGGCTCATTAAAAGAGATGTTTTCATTAAGTATGATGTATGAAGGAACGGCTTTACTTTTTATAATTGGATTATTGTTTATTTTACCTATATACAATTTAAAGCCAGTAATAGCGGTAGAAAGTGAAATAAGTGGTAAAGGAAGTGCCGTACAAAATGAATCCTAATCCAAATGTTAAATACCCTATTGAAGGAAATCAAAACGTTCAATTTATAAAAAATATAATAACAAAACCTAATATACTTGTTGGTGAATATTCTTATTATGATGCGAAAGATGGAGAAACATTTGAAGATCGAGTATTACATCATTATGAATTTCTTGGAGATCGCCTTAATATTGGAAAGTTTTGTTGTATTGCATCTGGAGTTAACTTTATTATGAACGGAGCCAATCATCGGATGGATGGATTTTCGGCATATCCATTTAATATATTTGGAAATGGGTGGGAGAAGTATACACCTAGTTTGTCTGATTTACCTTATAAAGGTGATACAGTTATAGGAAATGACGTTTGGATTGGTATGGATACAACAATTATGCCCGGAATAAAAATAGGGGATGGTGCAATCATTGCAGCTAAATCTGTTGTGACTAGAGACGTCGCACCATATACAATTGTTGGTGGAAACCCTGCAAATAAAATAAAAGAGAGATTTTCAAATGAAATAATTCAAGAATTATTGCAAATTCAATGGTGGCATTTTGATATTGAAAAAATAACTGGAAATATTGATGCTATTGTACGCGGAGATATTGAACCATTAAGAAAGCTAAAAAGGGAATGAAAAATGGATGACAAATAGTATCATACCTCCGAATTTTGTTAATGATAATAGAACAAGGAGGTGTGATACTATGGCACAAGACGTTTTATGTGAAGTAAACAACTGTAAATTTTGGGCGAACGGTAATAAATGTAGTGCAGAGGCAATTTACGTAGTAAGTCATAAAGGTAAACATGCATCTACAACGGAAGAAACAGATTGCAAAACATTCGATCCAGAAGTGTAAATTCTTTAAGGGTAGCCAAATCGTGGTTGCCCTTTTATTAATCATATTATTGATAATAAATATCATTTTCATTCATTAATTTTAGCTTTTTTTGTTATTTTTTCATATTTTCTTCATAAGTGATGTAATCCAACTCAATTCATGTTCAATTCGTGATTTACTAAATTCAATGACTTCAGTAATAAAGGGTGAGGTAACCTCTAGAGACTGAATAGCGGTAAGTTGATTATGTAGTACGTTTTGACGTACAGTCAAAATCTCTTTTCTAGCTTCATATTCAAGTTTTTCAAATAGCGCGATACGAACAAGAAATTCTGCATTATTTGTCGCAAGTTTTTCGGGAAACTCTCGTAACATTTCAGAAAAAATTTCTTCTCCTGTTTCTGTTATATCGTACATATTTCGGTTTGGTTTTCCAACTTGTTTATGTATTTTTTTCGTTATAGCACCCATATTTTCAAAGCGCCTAAGGGCAGGGTAAAGCATGTTGTGATTTAATTCAAAATTCTCACCTAAACGATTTTGAACATTTTTTTTGATTTCATATCCATGTTTTGGTCCGGTCGTTAATTCTGCTAGTAGTAAAATGTCAACGTACATAAAAATCCCCCTTATATATTTCTCAAGTTCTCTAATGAAAAATCCCCTTTAGTATATGTTAAAATAACATATGATAGTTTATACAACTTTGAACTGCCGACCTATCACTTTTATTGTAAAAGAAAAGGGAGGAAAGAACTATGGCTTCACCTGAAAATGTTATTTTAGTTCATGAAATTTCAAAGCTGAAAACAAAAGAAGAATTATGGAATCCATATGAATGGTATCGTTTGATGAGGGATAATCACCCAGTTCATTATGATGAAGAGCAGGATGTATGGAATGTTTTTTTATATGATGATGTAAATCGTGTTTTATCAGATTATCGCTTATTTTCAAGTAGAAGGGAGCGCAGACAATTCTCAATCCCTCCTTTAGAAACTAGAATAAATATAAACTCTACAGATCCACCAGAACATCGCAATGTACGTTCCATTGTTTCTAAGGCATTTACTCCAAGAAGTTTAGAACAGTGGAAACCTCGAATACAGGCTATCGCAGATGAACTTGTACAACATATCGAAAAATGTAGTGAATTTAATATCGTTGAACAGTTTGCTGCACCTTTACCTGTTACCGTTATTTCTGATTTATTAGGAGTCCCAACAACAGATCGTAAAAAAATTAAAGAATGGTCTGATATTTTATTTATGCCGTATAGTAAAGAAAAGTTTAATGATCTGGATGCTGAGAAAGGGATAGCATTAAATGAATTCAAAGCATACCTTCTACCGATTGTTCAGGAAAAGAGATATCATTTAACCGATGATATCATTTCTGATTTAATTCGAGCTGAATATGAAGGCGAAAGATTAACCGATGAAGAAATTGTAACCTTTTCATTAGGTTTACTAGCAGCTGGGAATGAAACCACTACAAATTTAATTATTAATAGCTTTTATTGCTTTTTAGTAGATTCACCTGGAATTTATGAAGAGTTAAGAAAAGAACCTAACTTAATTTCAAAAGCGATTGAGGAAGTATTACGCTATCGCTTTCCTGTTACATTAGCCCGGAGGATTACAGAGGATACAAATATATTTGGTTCTTTAATGAAAAAGGATCAGATGATTGTTGCGTGGGTTAGTGCAGCGAATTTAGACGAGAAAAAATTTTCACAAGCCTCTCAATTTAATGTACATCGAACAGGAAATGAAAAGCATTTAACTTTTGGGAAAGGTCCTCACTTTTGCTTAGGAGCACCACTTGCACGTTTAGAGGCTGAGATTGCATTAACTACCTTTATAAATGCTTTTGAAAAAATAGAGCTATCTCCATCTTTCTGTTTAGAAAAATGTATATTGGAAAATGAACAAACATTAAAATACTTACCTATTCGATTGAAAGCTAAATAAAAATCTTAACAAGGTGCATACATTTGCATCTTGTTTTTTGTTTCTCAATTGTGAGTTTTCGGTAATCACCTTAATATGGAATTGTATAAAACGTAGAGGAGGATTCTTATGTTGACTTGTAATGGAAGTAAATCATTTCAAAAGTTTATTAAAGGTGTTACAGATCTTATGGAAAACGGTTTATTTGAAGAAGAAATAGTGTGTGGCATTGAAAAGTTACTAGAAGAACTTTTAGAAAAGAAAACATGGCTTCCGTTAGATAAACAGAAGGCCAATTTGACTCAATATGCACGACATTTATTGTATGAAGATCCGCTCAAACGTTTTGAAGTACTAGCTCTCGTATGGAAAGATGGACAATCTACACCTTTACATGATCATGACGGCACATGGGGAGTAGAAGGCGTTTTTTCAGGAAGGATTATGGTGCAGAACTTTATACAAACGAAACAACTTGGAAATTCACTTGTTTATTTAACACATACAGGAAATCTTTATTTGGGAGAAGGAGAAACAGATAAAGTAATTCCACCAGCGGATTGTCATATTCTTGAAATTAGCAAAAATGAAAGCGTTATTACGATTCATATCTATGGAAAACGGTTAGAAAAGTTTAAAGTATATATCCCAACTGAAGAAAAAAATGTGTACATGTGTGAGACAAAATACATTAGTTATAATTCATAGTTTAAAATCCAAAGCTTTTTTAAAAAGAAAAGCTTTGGATTTTATTTTTAATTATTTCTTGACCTGAAACGCTTTTCATAAATTATAAATAAGGAGTACCTCACGAGGATTGTATGAAAACGATACCTAATAATTAATTAGAACTCGTGTATTTATAGAAAGTGGTGAAGAAATAATGAAATTAATCGCAATTGATTTAGATGGAACTCTTCTTTCGGGGAATAAAATGATAAGTAAAGAAAATGCAGAAGCAATTCGAACATGTCAAGAAGCTGGCCATGTTGTAGCAATTTGTACAGGACGTTCTATTGTTGACATTGAGCGATTATTGTTAGAAGTTGATTTAGAGTGTCCAATCATTGCGGAAAATGGTGCTCTTATATATAAAGATAAAAAAATGATGAAGAGATATCCAATTCAAAATATGCAGGCACTTGAAATTGTAGAATATCTTGAAGAGAATGGTTTATATTATCAGCTCTATACTGATAAAGGTGTGTATGTACCGGATTATGGAGTAGAGAGTGTACGTAATGAAATTGAGCATGTGAAGAATTCAAAAGAAAATTTCGACTTGAAAGAGTTAGAAACAATCGCAGCATTATATCTTGAGCATACAGCGTTTCATAGTGCGGAAAGTTGTAAACCAATTGTAGAAACAGATATACATGTGCATAAACTATTACCATTTTCTTATGAAATTGAGAAATTAAAAAAACTCAAAGAAACATTTCTTCATAATACAGATTTAGCAATTACATCTTCATATTGGCACAATTTAGAGATTAATCATCGAGATGCTCAAAAAGGGAATGGATTATATACTTTAGCAGAACATCTTAATATTCCGGTTGAAAACACTGTAGCGATAGGTGATGGGCTAAACGATGTTTCTATGATGGAAAAAGCGAACATATCAATTGCAATGGGGAATGCAGTTGAAGAAATAAAAGCAATGTGTAAATACGAAACGTTATCAAATGAAGAACATGGTGTGGCACATGCTTTATATAAATATGTAATGTAATTAAAAAAAGAAAAAAGAATCCAAATGGATTCTTTTTTCTTTTTATTAGGGGTAAGGTATTCTATGAGATTCATAGAAGCCTTATTACATTTTATTATATAGAATATATTGGAATAAATGTTTATATTTTTCATAAAAATTGTGAATATTTTATGAACTTTATACTTATTGCATGTTTATACCGCTATTAGTGACGCGTATGACTCTCAAGTGAAAATTCAGTGAATGTAAGGAGGAATTCAAGTTACCTAGACAATAAATGAGGAATGAACGAAATATATTCTTTTCTTGTTTTAATTGAAAAATAAAATTTGATCGAATAATTATTCTACAGCTATATACCTACACTAGCTTTCTTCGTATAATGGAGAAGTATGAATTTTAGATTTGTATTAATTTTACATATTGAGGTGAACAAAGAATGAATTCGCGGCTAATGGAACTTATTGATGTGAGTACAATAGAAACCATGGCAGAACAATTTTATAAATTAACTAACATATCACATCAACTTCTTGATGCTGAAAAAGAGTGTGTTTTTTCATTCGGAATGAATGAGATAAAAAAGAGTAAACTTCCAAAGATTGAAATCCCCATTTTCTTATACAATCAACATTTAGGATCTTTTGTTGTATGGTCCAAAAAAAGTGAAATTTTCAGTTGTCAAAAATACTTTGAAATGCTCTCAAGTTTAATTTTAGATGGTGCAATAAAGGTATTTCAAAGTAAAAATACAACGTTGCTTTCTCGGAAAGAGGAGGAACTACATACGATTTTACAAAATATGCCTGTTATGGTCGATGCGCTTGATTATAATGGAGATTTTGTTTTGTGGAACCGAGAATGTGAAATCGTAACAGGTTATACCGCTGAAGAAATAATTGGAAATTCAAATGCACTGCAATTATTGTATCCTGATCATAATTATCGCCATCAAATACAAAAGAAATTTTTAACTTGTGGAAAAAATTTCAGAGATTGGGAAATGCACTTAACATGTAAAAATGGTGAAATCAAAACAATAATGTGGTCGAATATATCAGAACAGTTTCCTGTAACAGGATATAGTTATTGGGCTGTTGGTGTAGATATTACGCATTTAAAAGCGATAGAAGAGCAGTTAAAACAACAAACATCTGAACTTGAATTAATTTTTAAAGCTTTACCAGATTTATGTTTCTTAACAGAAGATGATGGCACGATTATTGATTACAAGGCAGGATCTCCTACGAAGTTTTACGTACCCGCAGAAGCTTTTATGGGAAAAAAGTTTTACGAAGTATTACCATCTTCAGTAGCGCAGCAGTTTCAGGAAGCCATTAATCAAGTGAAGGAAAAAGGAACGAATGTAATTGTAGAATATCCACTCACACTTAATGGAAGTATTGATTTCTTTGAAGCTAGGTGCTTACCATTATTACGTGATAAAATTATGATTATTGTACGCGACATTACAGAGCGAAAAAAGACAGAAGAATTGTTAAACAAATCAGATACGCTTGCAGCAATTGGTCAATTAGCAGCTGGCGTGGCTCATGAAGTAAGAAATCCTTTAACTGTAATTAAAGGTTTTATACAGTTATTCCAAATTAATAAAGAAGATCAAGAAAGATATTTTGATCTTATGCTTTCTGAAATTGAAAGGATAGAAGCGATCCTGCAAGAATTTCTGTCAATTGCTAAAACAGATGAAATAAATACAGAAAAGAAAAATATTTATCAAATTTTTAAAAATGTCGTATCGTTAATGAATACAAAAGCAATTATGACAAATATTCAAGTTGAACTATTTACGGATGACAAAGATATAATTATTGAATGCTCAGAAAATCAATTGAAACAAGTATTTATTAATATTTTGCAAAATTCAATCGAAGCTATGCCAAATGGTGGGGAAATTTCAATTCACATAAAAGAAATAAATGATGATGGTGTCATTATTCATGTAATAGATGAAGGAATAGGAATACCTGAAGAAAGAATTAAGAGATTAGGTGAACCTTTTTATAGTACGAAAGAAAAAGGGACTGGTATTGGATTAATGTTAAGTTATAAAATTATTGAAAGTCATCAAGGGACAATTAGTATCATGAGTGAGGTTGGTGTCGGGACAACAGTAACTATTTACTTACCGAAAGTACTAAGTAAACAATCTCTTTCTAATTGTGACGACAAATGTATACCAATACGCACTAGTAGTAATTCTTAAATCAATTAATACCCAATAACAAAGCGATTAGTGAAAACTAAGCTTTTTGTTATTGGGTATTTTTTATATTTAATTTAGTAAACTTTACCTTTTCTTTACCTTTGTTTTAATTTCTATTAAGTTTTAAACATTATATTAATATTTGTACAAAGCAATGTATAGAAATTGTACATTACTTTTAATATAGAAATGTGATTATTATTTGAAATATTGTAAGGAGGAGATTATGACAAAGTGAAAAAGCAAGAGAAGAAAAGTGGTAGAGTAGTACCTCTCCGGTTAAATATTTTATTCCTTTGTGTATTTTTATTATTTTCTGGCATTATTATTCAGTTAGGGAAAGTGCAAATTTTTGATGGAGAAACATATAAAAATGAAGTAGAGAAGAGAGAAAATGCAACCGTGGGCCTTTCTGTACCACGTGGGAAAATATTTGATCGTGAAGGAAATCCAGTAGTTGATAATAAGTCTTTACGTACGATTACATATACAAAGGTGAAAGGTGTAAAACAAGAAGAAATATTAAAATCAGCAAGACAACTTGCAGATATTATTGAAATGCCACAAGAAGATATAGATAAGTTAACTGAGACTGATAAGAAAGACTTTTGGATGCAATTAAATCCAGAACTTGCTCAAGACTTAGTATCAAAAAAAGAAATAGATAAGTTCCGAGATAAGGATATTACCGGAAAAGAGCTAGACAAAAAAATAGAAGATTTAAAAAGGAAACGCGTTACAGATAAAAATCTTCAAGAACTAACGGCTAAAGATATAGAAGTGTTAGCTATTAAAAGTAAAATGACCTCAGGTTTTCAAATGGCACCTCAAATTATTAAAAAGGACGTTAGTGAACAGGAATATGCGGTGATTAGTGAAAATTTAGCGAACCTTCCAGGAGTAGACGCATCAGTTGATTGGGAGAGAATCTATGTAAATGATGGATTATTCCGTTCTGTCCTTGGTAACGTTTCAAATGCTGATGAAGGATTGCCACGTGAACGATTAGATTATTATTTAGTGCGTGATTATAGCCGAAATGATAGGGTCGGCAAAAGTTATATCGAACAGCAATACGAAGATGTACTTCATGGTACAAAAAAAGAAGTAAGAAGCATTGCTGATAAACAAGGAAATACTATTAGAACGGAAACGGTTTCGGAAGGAAAAAGCGGTAAAAATTTAACTTTAACAATAGATATGGAATTGCAAAAAAAAGTAGAGGAGAGCATAGAAAAAATATTAAAACAATATAAAGGATCAGAATCAATGTTAGACCGTGCTTTCGTAGTGATGATGAATCCTAAAAATGGCCAAGTATTATCAATGGCTGGGAAAAGGCTTGTAGAAAAAGATGGGAAAATGGAAGTAGAAGATTATGCTTTAGGCACGCTGACAAGTTCATATGAGCTTGGATCAACGGTTAAAGGTGCGACAGTGTTAACAGGGTTTGAAACAAATGCAATAACTCCTGGGACACATTTTTATGATGCACCTATGAAGTTTAAAGGAACTAAGGAAAAGAAGTCTTGGAAAAATTTTGGTGATATAGACGATCTAAGAGCGTTACAAGTTTCTTCAAACGTTTATATGTTTAATATAGCATTAAAAATTGCTGGAGTGGATTATGTAAAAAATAGTTCGCTAGATATTAAACAAGAATATTTTGATAAAATGAGGTATTATTTCAGGCAATTTGGACTAGGCGTACAAACTGGTATTGATTTACCAAATGAAACTGCAGGCCAAATTGGAAGAAAAGATAATCAGCCTGGTTTCTTATTAGATTATTCTATTGGACAATATGATACGTATACACCACTTCAGCTTGCACAATATATTTCGACTATCGCAAATGGAGGGTATCGAATGAAACCACAAATTGTTCAAGAGATTAGAGAACAAACCGTTCAAAAAGATGAGGTTGGTAAAGTAGTACAATCAATAGAACCCGTTGTTTTAAATAGAATCGATATGAAACAAGAATATATTAATCAAGTAAAAGAAGGATTTAGAAAAGTATTTCAAGACGGAGATGGAACGGGAGTAAGAGCGTTCCAAAAAGCACCATATAAACCAGCTGGTAAAACAGGGACCGCACAAACTGTATATGGTGGAGAAAATGAAATTGGGCGAAATGAGAAAGGCGACCGTAGAGAATGTTATAACTTAACATTAGCTGGATATGCGCCATATGATGATCCAGAAGTAGCATTTTCTGTTGTAGTACCGTGGGTTGAAAATGATAAATCGGGCATTAACTCCGATATTGGAAAAGAAGTTTTAGATGCTTATTTTGATTTGAAAAATAAGCGATTAACTGGTGAAGTGCAAAAAACAGATAACTCTAAAGAGAATTAAAATGGACGAAACGTCTCTAGCATTCATATGAACTAGAGGCGTTTTTATCTGGGAATAGATTAGAAATGAGGTATATATGAAGCTGTTTATTCTAAAATATTGGAGGAACATATGTAGCTACATCTTAATTATAATAGGGGTTATTTTTATTAATAAGTCATTTTTATTTTGTATGGTAGAAGGAATTTCGATGCAACCTACTTTAAATGAAAAAGATTATATACTTGTTAATAAGGTAAACGTCTGTTTATCGTCTTTTCAGCATGGGGATGTTGTCATCATAAAAAAAGAAGACGAGCCTACTTACTATGTGAAACGAATTATTGGATTATCGGGGGATAATATACAATTAAAAGAGGATGAGGTATATATTAACGGTAAAAAGCGTGATGAGTCGTATATACATTTAGATATGTTACAAGTATCCAATCGTTTTTCAAATTTTAGAGAAATAAAAGTTCCTACGCATAAATTATTTGTGTTAGGTGATAATCGTAATCATAGTAAAGATAGTAGGAATACACTTGGACTTATTGATGAGTCAAATATAATAGGTAAGGTAGAAATGGTATTTTATCCATTTGATCATATAAAATGGATAAAATAATTCTATTAACGATTCACATTTTATAAAATAAATCATATATTGATAGCATAGGACAAGCAGAAAAGCTTGTTCTAACCTCACAGAACACTCCTTATCACGGTTAGGCATCTACATAGGTAGATGCTTTTTTTATGTTGATGACTGAAAATTATTTATCAACATAATGTAACAAGCATATTAGGACTATTAGGGGAAGATTACTTGTACAAATAACAGTATGCTTAATTAAAAAAATGAAATGTAAGGAGTGAGAAATAAGTGCTAAATATTTTAGTAGTTAATTTTCCAGCAGAGGGGCATGTAAACCCTACATTAAATTTAGTAAAAGCCTTTACTGAACGAGGGGATAATGTACATTATATTACAACGGCAAACTTTAAGGATAGAATTGAAGATTTAGGAGCTACTGTACATACTCATCCGGATCTATTAAAAGAGATTTCTATTGATGCTGAAACCTCATCTGGGTTAAATGCTTTCTTTCATGTGCATGTTCAAACTTCTTTATATATATTAGAAATTACGAAACAATTATGTGAAAGTATAAATTTTGATTTCGTAATTTATGATATATTTGGCGCAGGAGAGTTAGTAAAGGAGTATTTACAAGTTCCAGGTGTAGTGTCCTCACCTATATTTTTAATTCCGCCAGAATTTTTGAAGACATTACCTTTTCATCCAAATGCAGATATGCCATTCCAACCAGAGGAAATCTCTGAAAAATTACTAAATCAGATGGAACATAAATTTGGAGTAAAACCAAAGAATAATCTTCAATTTATGAATAATAAGGGTGATGTTTGTCTCGTATACACAAGTTGTTATTTCCAACCTAATAGCGAATCGTTCGGGGAAAATAACATTTTTATTGGACCGAGTATTTCAAAGCGTAAAACAAATATAAAGTTTCCACTGGAATCACTTAAAGAAAAGAAAGTTATTTATATTTCAATGGGAACACTGCTTGAAGGACTCGAACCATTCTTTAATACTTGTATTGATACTTTTTCAGATTTTGATGGGATAGTTGTAATGGCAATTGGTGATAGAAATGATATTTCTAAAATTAAGAAAGCACCAGATAATTTTATAATTGCTCCATACGTACCTCAATCAGAAATATTAAATGAAGCAGATGTTTTTATTACACATGGCGGTATGAATAGCGTACACGATGCCATTCATTATAATGTCCCATTTGTAATAATACCGCATGATAAAGACCAGCCTATGATAGCGCAAAGACTAACTGAGCTTGAAGCGGCACATAGACTATTGAAAGAACATGTTAATGTGCACACTTTAAAAGAGGCCGTAACAGATGTTCTTTCAAATGAAAAGTATAAACATGGTATAAGAAAACTTAATGATAGCTTTTTAGAATGTGGTGGTTCAAAAGAAGCAATTGCAGTTATTGAATCTCTTTTAAATAAAGTAAAACTTTAATCGGTAGAGGTTTTACTGCCCATAAATAGCGGGATAAATAGTCGTAACTGTATACAAGCATAGAGGTTCTCACCTTTATGCTTGTATATTCTTATCCAGCAAATTGCACAGCAGTATTTGCATGTAAAAAAGTAGTATCAAAAACGGGAACAGTGAGATCATTTTGGGAGATGAGTAAAGGTATTTCAGTGCAGCCTAATAATATACCTTCAGCACCATTTTGAATTAATGATTTTGTAATTTGTAATAACTCTTCTTTAGATGTTTCTGAAATGATCCCTCTACTTAATTCATCTAATATGACATGGTGGATAAAAGTTCTTTCCTCGTCATTGGGGATAATTGTCTCAATGTTATATTTCGCTAATCGTGATTTATAGAAATCTTGCTCCATCGTTTGTTTTGTTCCTAATAGTCCGATACGTTTTATATTTTGTTCTACCATTTCTTTAGCACTTACATCACCAATGTGAAGAAGCGGGATAGATATTGCTTGTTCTACCTCCTCGGCAAATAGATGTACAGTATTTGAACACATTAATAAACATTCAGCCCCAGATTTTTCAACTTTCTTTGCAACTGTAACTAGTTCATTTTTCACTTCTTCATATTGATGGTTTTGTAATAAAGTAGTTACTTCACCAAAGTCCATACTATATAAAATTAGCTTCGCATTTTGATCGTATTGAGAGAGTGTAAGTGTATTAATATGTTTATAGTATAATGATGTAGATTCCCAACTTAATCCTCCAATCAAACCAATAACTTTCATAATGCATTCCTCCCGAAACGATTTTGAATTTATTATTTCATAATTCCGATAAGAATACAATGATTTAAATGCGCTATTTAATAAAAAATAAAAATAGTAAGAAAAGTGTTGAAATTTACATTCTTTAGTGCCATAATACGAATTACAAATTAATACTTATCCAGAGAGGTGGAGGGAACGGCCCTAAGAAACCTCAGCAACCCCTATGCAATTTTATAGGAAGGTGCTAATTCCGCAGAGGACACGATGTGTTTTTTGAAAGATAAGAGGATTCTTGAACGTGAAAGAAAATGACCTCTTATGTAAGAGGTCATTTTTTGTTGTATAGAAAGGGAGTGTCGATGCATAATTCATTTTTAAATTAAATATAGAGTAATAAAAGTTGACTAATATGAGAGGGGAATTGTCATGAACAAATTATCAACAAAGTTAGTAGTAGCAATCGGTATTGGAGCAGCATTATACGGGATATTAGGACTTTGGGGATTTTCTATTGCACCGAATACATTTATTAAACCAGCATTAGCTATATTAACTGTTTTTGGAGCATTATTTGGTCCAGTGGTAGGACTGTTAATCGGACTTATCGGTCATACCGTAACAGATACGATTGCTGGATGGGGGATTTGGTGGGGCTGGGTTATTAGTTCAGGGATTATTGGTTTTTCGATGGGTCTTATTCAAAAAAGAGTTGGTTTTAGTGTGAAAAACGGGTCGTTTAACAAGGGGCATATTTCTTATTTAGCAATTACTGGATTAGTTGGTATTGTCATTGCTATTATATTTGCTGGGGCATTCGATATTATTGTGATGGGAGAACCATTTGACAAAATTGTTATCCAAGTATTAGGAGCAACAATTTCCGATGTTATCGTTTTCTTAGTAGTTGGATTGCCACTTACAATTGGCTTGGCAAAATCTAATAAGAAACATACACATTTAAAAATTGAAAAGTAGGGATGTTAACATGAAACCAATTATTTCGTTTGAACAATTCACCGTTCAATATGGGCATGCTGCGCAGCCTACTTTAAGTGATATTACCTTTCATATATACCCTGGGGAAAAAGTACTAATTGCTGGACGAAGTGGTTCAGGAAAGTCGACATTAGCTCATTGTATAAATGGGCTAATCCCATTTTCTTACGAAGGGACTAGTACAGGTAACGTTTTAATTGCCGGTAAAGACCCGAGGGAAGGAAGTATTTTTGAACAAAGTAAGCAGGTAGGAACAATTTTGCAAGATCAAGATGCTCAATTTATTGGTCTGACAGTAGAAGAAGATGTAGCTTTTTATTTAGAAAATGAATGTGTAAAGCAAGATGACATGAAAAAGATTGTTTCGGACTCATTAAGAAAGGTGAAGATGCATACGTTTCATAAACAAAGTCCACATGAATTATCAGGAGGTCAAAAGCAAACAGTTTCTCTAGCGGGTTTATTAACAACAAATGCGGATATATTATTGTTCGATGAACCGTTAGCTAATTTAGATCCACTAAGTGCCTTACATACGATAAAACTTATGAAAGATATACATGAACAATATAATAAAACGATTGTTATTATTGAACATAGAATAGAAGAAATTTTAAACCTGGATTTAGACAAAGTTATATTAATTGATGAAGGTAAAGTCATTGCGATAGGAACACCAAAAGAAATCTTAGCGTCAAATATATTACCACGTATCGGCTTAAGAGAGCCTATTTACATCGAAGCATTAAAGAGATTACATTTTGATAGTAATAATGACGTAATATATCCAATGGAAAACCTTCAAAAAGAAAAGGTAAGCAACGTTATAAAAGAGTGGATGGAGAAACAAGTCATATTAAAAGGGAATACTAAAAACAAGGAATTACTTAAAGTGGAGAATTTATCATTTTCATACTCTAATAAACAAAAAGTATTAGAAAATGTAAACCTTTCAATATATGAAGGAGAAATTGTGGCACTGTTAGGGCATAATGGAGCAGGGAAATCAACATTAGCTCATAGTCTTATAGGCATAAACAAAATGAAAAATGGGAAAATCTTGTTAAAAGGTGAAGATATTAGTTCTTGGTCTATTCGTAAACGTGGGGAAATCATATCTTACGTGATGCAAAATCCAAATCATATGATTACACAGCCTACTGTTTTTGAAGAAGTTTCATTTACATTAACATTACATAATTTTTCTAAGGAAGAAATTAAGAATAGAGTAGAAGGAACTTTAAAAATTTGTGGTTTATATCCATTTCGTAATTGGCCAATTCAAGCACTAAGCTATGGGCAAAAAAAGAGATTAACAATCGCATCTGTATTAACAAAAAATCCTAAGCTTATCATATTAGATGAACCGACAGCGGGACAAGATTATTATCATTATAAACAATTTATGTCGTTTATTAAAAAACTAGCTAAGAAGGGTATTTCATTTATTTTTATCACTCACGATATGAATCTCGCACTAGAATATGCAGACCGTGCAGTAGTTCTACATGAAGGGAAAATTATTACGGATAATACAGTGTCTAATGTATTTGGTGATCAAGAAACGTTACAAATAGCTAACTTAAGAGAGAGTTCTTTAACCAAGCTTGTTAAATTTAGTGGGATTGCATGTCCAGAAAAATTTATTGAACTTTATTTAGAGAGTAATAGGAGGGAGGAAGGTGCATAGTACATATTTTCATCGTATGGATGGGGTAGTGAAATTGTTTTTATTTATTTTTTGTATGACGCTTACTTTTTTGTTTTTTGATTTTCGGGTGTTGCTAATATTATTTATCGTTGGGTGTATCGGACTCAGTGTTGCTAAAATTCCATTTCATAAAATTTTAATTGTTTTTAGTGTCATATTTACATTTAGTTTATTAAACTCTGTCATGATTTTATTTATTACACCAACTCATGGATCTGAATTAACTGAATCATATACTGCGTTTTTACATGTTGGATATGCAACGATTACATATGAAACATTATTTTATGCAGTTACACTTTCATTAAAGTATTTTACGTTACTACCATTTACACTTCTTTTTATATACACGACAGATCCAAGCGAATTTGTAAGTAACTTAAGTAAACTTGGTATTCATTATAAGATTACTTATGCAATAAATATTGCACTTCGTTATATTCCTGACATCCAGTCTGAGTATAAAATTATTAAACACGCGCAAGAAGCGAGAGGAGTGGCTTTTGAAAAAGGAGAAGCAAGTTTATGGGTTCGTATGAAGAACCGTGTTTTAATTTTCTGGCCGCTAATCATTCATTCTCTAGAAAGAATAGATACGGTTTCAAATGCAATGGATTTAAGAGGATTTGGAAAGAAGGATAAACGTACATGGTTTTATACAAGTAAGGCGAAACGTGAAGATTTCATCGCTTTATTTGCCGGTATTTTCATATTTATTGTTGCGGTATATTTAAAATTAAACGTATTTCAAAACTTTTGGTATCCATTTTAAAGCACTCTTTAAACGAGTGCTTTTACTTATTTTTATGTAGACATGCTCAAAAAAGGGATATACACATAATGTATAATACGAACCAGTTAAAATGATCAACTACCTATTAGTTTTCAAACCAAAAGGAGGAGAAAATATGAGTTACGGTGGTTCTTGTGGTTTTGGTGGAGGTTTCGCTTTATTAGTTGTGTTATTCATTCTATTAATAATTGTAGGATGCAGCTGCTGGGGCGGAGGATACTAATTTTTAATTAGTCTTCACAAATGTAAACTAAAAAAACATTGAAGATACTTATGTATCGAAACAAATAAAAAAGGAGCAACTATGCTCCTTTTTTATTTGTTTAAATGCGTATTCTTACTATATTTCGGGAACGTAATTGTTAAAGTCGTTCCTTTACTAATGATACTTCGGATTTTTAAACTTCCATGCATCGTCTCAATAATCTTAACAGCAACCATCGTACCTAAACCAGTTCCTTTTGTTTTTGTACTAAAATACGGTTCACCGAATCGATGTATTTGCTCCTGTGACATTCCAACTCCGCTATCTTCAATTCGTATTTCAACTTTACTATTATTGATAGATGAGGAAATATTTAAGGTACCACCATTAGGCATTGCTTCAATACTGTTTTTTATTAAGTTTAAAAAACATTGTTGAAAGTGCTGTTTATTACCAACAATGGTTGCCTCAGAAAAATCCTGTGTAATATGTATCGTATTCATATTACACAATGGCAATATCATATTAATAACTCGATTTAACTCTTGCTTTACTGAAATTTGATCTAATTTTTCTGGAGCTGGTTTGGCAAACGTTAAGTAATCATCGATAATTTCTTGGGCACGATTTAACTCTTCAAGTATATGTTTAATATATTCGTCTCTTGATTCAGGAGTTAAATTTGGTGTTTTTAAAAGCTGTGTAAATCCTTTTACAACCGTTAAAGGATTCCTTACTTCGTGCGATATACTTGCAGCGAGTTGGCTAACAATCTCCATTTTTTCCATTTTAATTAATTTTGAGCGCATTAATACAGCATCTTTTATAACTTCATTTATATAAACAATAAATAACATTAAAGTAGTCGGTAATACCATGAAATAAATAATATACAAATTATTCACTTCAAAATCTGATAAAGTTAATACAATTACAGTTGTAAATATTGCTAGGAAAAAGGTTAAAAACATGGAAAAAGCTACTTTAAGCTTTCTATTATATGTATTAAATTTTGAAGATGCGAGTGCTGTAACGATGAACATTATTCCGTAAACAACGACTGTCAGCATATTAAAGCCATAAAATATAAATCTTGTAATTAATAAAATTGTAAACAATATGATACCGACAGGGAATCCACCATAAAGCGTACCTATTATGACCGGAATTTGTCTTAAATCATGAATACAACTTTCATCCATATAGATAGGGTATCGCATACATAAAATAAGCGGGATACTAGAACAAAGGGTAATCAGTAATATTTTGTATTTTTTCAAATAATGCCTGCTATCATATATGAAATAAAAAACAAATATGCTACACAAAATGTATAGAAGATTATTTAATACGTTTTGATTAATATAAACAAAGTCCATAATATTTGCCTCGTTATTCTGAATTTACTTAACATATGTATTATACATGATAACATATGTTAAAGTGAATAAACCTTGTTAATACAAGATTTGTTTGGCTTTTTGTTATAAAATACAAACAGTTTGCAAACGTTAACTATCCAATGATACTTTTACCAAAATTTTTTACTCCTTCTTCCTGTATGTTCGGTAAAACATGAGAATAAATACTAAGAGTTAATGAAATGTCAGTATGACCTAATCTCTCACTGATAGTTTTAGGGTTAACTCCTTGTTTCAATAGTATAGTTGCGTGTGTATGTCTTAAATTATGAGTTTTAATTTTTTTCACTGCTGCATTTTTTATTTCTTTATAAAAATTTCCCTGAAAGCATTTCTGTATAAACCCCCAACCGATTTATTACAATTAATTAAATCTAAATCTTGATAAGCAGAAACCATTCGTAATTAGAAACGTTTGGATGAGATTCTAAATAAATATAAAAATACTAAAGGAGAGTAAGCTATGAAAAAACAGGTGTTGCAAGAAAAGTGGACGAGCTAGGTCGTGTAGTAATTCCAGTAAGGGTTTATTTGGGAAGTGGCTTTAAAACTGATGTTGTCGAGTACATGCGGTAGTAAAAGGGAGATGGATATTTGAAAAAAGTAGAAATTGATGTTGGTAGCAACAAACTTTTAATAGTGAAGGGCGGAAATGTAACAGTAGTCAATCCACCAATGAGTGGATTTGGTGAGCAAGTCGCGGTTTGGATAAACGGTAAAGTTGATCGTGTAGATGTGAAGTGAAAATCGTAATAAAAAAGAGCCATGAGTGGAAAGGCTCATAGCTCTTTGTATAAGGGTAATGATTTTATAGGTAAATATTATCATGTAATTCCAAAAAAATCAATTTCAGTAAATTGATTGGTATTTGATTTGGATTTTATAGAAAGAGAGCAGCTAACAACAGCTAGCGGCTCGCAGGTTCTGTAAGACAAAACAGAAAAGAATATTAACAGAATATAGAGGTTTATCCTGGTTGTTTGAACGTAGTTAAAGAAAGAATATCACATACTATCAATGTTAATAAAAACTATCTGTGGCTTTCATTTCTTTATTTTATTCACAAATAGTTCCAGTAGCTATTCCGGTTGGAGCGACACCTACTGGGATATTAGTGATAACAGTATTCGTAGCAATATCAATAACGGAAACAGTATTACTAGCTTGATTTGTAACATATGCTCGAGTGCCATCAGGTATGATAGTTACTTGATCAGGGGATAAACCAACAGAAATTGTATCAATCACAGTATTTGTCGCCACATTTATTACAGATACATTATTGCTAACTTTATTTACAACGTAAATAAGATTTCCACCCGGTGTAATATCTATACCAACAGGTTCGGTACCTACGTTAATTGTATTAATAACTGCATTGGTAGCGGTGTTAATAACAGAAACAGTATTGCTGTTTTGATTTGTGATATAAGCACGAGTACCATCTAGTGTGAAGACGATTATTCTAGGACGAATACCGACAGGAATGGTAGCGATAACTGCATTGGTAGCAGTATTAATAACAGAAATTGTGTTGCTTAATTCGTTTGCAACATATGCAAAGGTCCCATTTGGTGAAACAGTGATTCCTTGTGGAGCGAGGCCAACAGGAATGGTAGTGATAACTGCATTGGTAGCTGCATTAATAACAGAAACAGTATTATTACCATGATTTCCAACATAAACAGTTGTGTTATCTGGAGAAACAGCTACACCGATTGGATCAGTTCCAACGGGAATGGTAGCGATAACAGTATTCGTAGCAGTATCAATAACGGAAACGGTATCAGAAAAAATATTAGTAACATAGGCACGAGCTCCATTTGGTGAAACCGTTACTTCAAGTGGTGCATTACCTACAGTAATTGTATCAACTACTATATTTGTTCCGGTGTTAATTACAGATACTGTATCATTTGTAGGGTCATCTATGAGTCCTGCATTTGTAGCATATACTAGGAAATTACATGCAGGTCCGGTTGGCCCAGTAGGTCCGGTCGGTCCAGTAGGTCCCGGTGGACAATCACAATCTCCGGTAGGTCCCGGTGGTCCTTCCGGCCCTTGGATTCCTTGCACACCTTGAGGTCCAGTGGCTCCTGGTGGTCCTTCCGGCCCTTGAATTCCTTGCACACCCTGAAGTCCAGTGGCTCCTTCCGGTCCTTCCGGCCCTTGAATTCCTTGTACACCCTGAGGTCCAGTGGGCCCTTCCGGTCCTTCCGGTCCTTGAATCCCTTGGATACCCTGAGGCCCAGTAGGTCCCGGTGGTCCAGGAATTCCCATTCCGGTCCCTGAACCAGTAGGCCCAGGTGGTCCTGGTGGTCCTTGAATCCCTTGTACACCTTGAGGTCCTTCCGGTCCTTCTGGTCCTTCAGGCCCCTGAATTCCTTCTACACCTTGAGGTCCTTGAGGCCCTTCAGGCCCTTCCGGTCCCTGAATCCCTTGCACACCTTGAGGTCCTTCCGGTCCTTCTGGTCCTTCAGGCCCCTGAATTCCTTGCACACCTTGAGAACCCTGAGCGCCTCTAGGTCCAGGAAATCCTCTAGGTCCAGTGGCTCCAGTCGGCCCCGGTGTTCCGATGTTACTTAATAGCGAACTATTTAAGATTCCTTGTAAAATTAAGTTGAATGTTTGCTGTAATAAGGGGTCCGATATATTTGAACAACTTATAAGTGAAGACAAGCTTTGGAATAGAAATTGGAATAATGCTGAGATTTGAGTGAGAGATGCGGTAGGTAAAGAATTAATTAATTGATTTATAGTTCTTATAACTAAATTTCTATTTGGTGTATTTGGTTGTACTGCTATTAATAAATCATTTAATGCCTGTAATGCTGATTGGAGTATTTGTATAGTTGTTGGATTTGGTGTTGTGAAAAAAGAAAGGATGGCTTGATTTAATTGATTTATTATTTGCAATAATTCTTGTTGTTGAGCATTCGAGAAAAAAACAGGTGTACAGCAATTACTTTGATCACAAGGGGATATAGAAACAAAGCAGGGTTGCTGAAATTTATCACACGAATTTGATTTTCGATTATATCTCATAAATACCTCCTTTAAAAAATTAAATGTTAAGTAATTTTTGGTAAATTATTAGCAACTGAATTTGTAGGTATATGTTTAATTGAAATGTTTTTTCCTTCAAAGTATATGCCAATAAAATTGAGGTGTTCATATGGGGGGGATAGCCAATACTTGGTTGCTAGTAGGAAATTGTAATCATAGGAAAGGAAATGAAGGTTACAAAGTTTATAGAAAAACGATTGTATTTTAAAAAAGCGTTATTGTAATAAAAGTTGAAGTTTATTAAAAAGAAGGAATGAAGGAAGATGTAAAAGATTTTAAAAGATCCATAAAAAAAGAATTCAGTGAAACTCTGAATTCTTCTACACGTATTTTTATTTGTTAATCCATTTGGAAATAATAGGATAATGAAAGTCTTTTTCTTGTAGCACATATAAAATTCCTTTTATAGGTCCAAAAATTAACAAGAGAAACAGTATTAGATATAAAGAAGCTACCCCGAAAATAATCAAAGCGTTATTTGAAGCCAAGTCTAAATTAGACCAAAATAGCATTAAGATTCTTATTATGAAAAGATTCCAAATCACTGTAATTATCCAAATGAATAGTTGAAAAAAAACAGCTTCAAGAATATTTTTCCGAATGTTTTGTGATTTATATACAAAATAGAAAACCAAAGGTATATAAAAAATTGTGACACTAAAGAAAATAAGAATAAAAAAAGATAATAATGTAAGAAAATGCATAATTAATTTTATGTTCTTTTCTTGAGTTAGGATCATTAAGGTCCTCCTATATTTATGAGATTTGTTGTGCCTATTAAAATATGTACTGTTGGCAATTATAACATGAAAATGAATTGTAATAGAATAATGCATTAAAAAGAACAAGTAATAAATTAAACAAATGCTTTATTTTGTTATAGATAAATAGGTGACTCAGCAATTGTGCTAGCCGAGTCACCTAGTACTATCGAACCAAATAATGTACTTTTTCTATATGTAGTTATGGGGAGTTCTTAGAGGCTAGCCCAATAGACAGTTAAGGGACAAATAAAATCATTTTAGAGAGTTTTACATTTTATTATGTTAATGCTACAACAGCAAGAGTTAAGCCCAACGTATTCAATGTATTAGAATATGGTCCTACATTAACAGTAAGAGTACTTGTTATACCTGGAGGTGTAGTGAAAATTGCGGGTGCTGATACAGAAGTGAATCCTGCAGTATATCCTAGAGAAGTACCTGAGCCAATGATAGGATTATTATTCAGATACATAGTTATACCTGCCGAATTACCTCCTGGTTGAATAATAACTTGCACTTCATAGATTGCCAAATAGGTTCTTCCACCTTCAAGTAAAACAGTTGTTGGTGGTGTGAATGAGATTGCCGTACCATTAGAATTTACCACGGTATCTAGTGGAATCGCAGAGTTTACAGAAACTATTGATGGGGTAGTTTGAACAACATTTAAACTGTTAGCCGTGGGAGATGGACAAGAACAAGGTTTGTGAATGTTAGAGTTGTTATCATTTTGATAATTCACAAATAATCAAGCTCCTTTACTTAAAATAATTTTTTATCCTATATAAAACGTAGCTTTTTTGTATCTAAGTTATTTTTAATAAGTTTTTAAAGATAATTCGAATATTATTGGTCAGTCAACTCTTAAAAGTATTTGATACTCTGGGATTTAAAAGTGCATCTGATAAATATATATGAATGTTTTTTAAGGACATTACTGTAAGTTAGGAAACATAATAAAATCGTTATTTTAATAAAAAACGGGAAAATGAGGGGAGTAAAAGGAAAAGAACCCTTTATATAAAGGGTTTTTCTGGTGATTTAATCTATCAATTACATTCTTGGTAATATTCATCACATGAATCGTTATTATCGTTACAGCATATACAAAATGTTTTTTGAACAAATAAACTAACTACACTAGTAGAGCCTTCCTGCTTTGTAAGAGTAAGACTTTGAAAATCTTCAACTTGAAATATTTTTGTTTGAACAGGTTGTAATGTAGTAGTAATTGGTACGCTAGATCTTCTTGTTAGAATAGTTACTTGAACGGGTGCACTCATACCGACAACGAATAACTGAATTAATGTTTTGTTATGATTGTTTGTAAAATCCTCAAATACAGTTTGTGGAGCGGTGGTTTCAAGGAAAACTGAAACAGGTATATTTCCATTTTCATTTTCTGCAGAACCAGCTATCGTATGAGTTTCAATAAAACAGTTATTTTTTTGATTGTTGGAATGTGATTGGTTTTTATAATATTTTTTACCATCTTTATAAAAGTAATCAGCCATATGAATTTAAAGCTCCCTTCTTTTAAATATCTATATAGTCTATTTAATAAAGTGAAGTAGTGCTTGTACAACATAATAAAATCCGCTCTCGTAATTATCTAAAAATGTTATTTGGAAATTAAAGAGCGCCATTCAAGGCGCTCTCGGATAAACATTAATATTGAAAAAGAATACCACATTATATTTTATGCATGTTCTTAATAAATGTGTAGTTTTTTAGCAAAATCCTTATTTGAAAACAAGAAGCCCTAGAGTTAGGGCTCTAGGGCTTCTTATTTTGGTATTCTCACATGGTTTTTCAAAAAGAATAGAACATATTGAAGATAACATGTGAATGTTTCATAAATGTATCAAAAAAGTGAACAAAATTGCTAGTGGAGAAGAAGCAGAAATGAAGTTTCTAATACGTAAGTACGTGAAAGGTATTATTTCCAGTGGATAAAATGCGCGTGGGACACCTAATCATTATTTTATCGGGGGAAAAGAATATTTTATGAACTTGATTGAATGAAAAAATGAAAATTTTACTTTTAGAGTGAAACTAAACAAAAACGCTATTTTATTAGAAAAGGGGACTTAGAAATGAACTTAAAGGAGTACGTCGTTTATAAACGTGAATCATTGTTATGTATCGGAACTATACAGAAATGCGCTAATTATATGGGCGTACTTCCTGCGACAGTTCGTTTTTATACAAGACCAGCGTATCAAAGGAGAATAGCAAACCGAAAGAATGCTAGAAATTATATAACTGTCACGGTATTGGAGGATGAAGTAGAATGAAACGCTGCAGTAACTGTTTAGAGGAAACGGATTGGATCGATGAAGTTAGTGAGTTATGTATGGCATGTATACATGAATTAGAAGAAACTGAATAAAAATTTCATTTTGTCATAAATAAAAAGGCGGTAGTTTCCGCAACCACCTTTTTATAAAGCAGAGCCACTTTTTCAGATATAACATATGGATGATTCCTGAAAAAAGTTATAGGACATAACCCTATTTTTATAACGAAAGTGACGAGCTCAAATTATAAGAAAGGACTGGATATATTGTATGAAATCTTGTCTAAAGTGTTCGCAAATAAAAGAGCAGCTAGCAAAAGCTAACTACTCAAATAAGGAAATCGGAGAAAGATAATCATGTGTTTGCATTATTGACAGAATATTGGGTTTTATTAAAGGGATAGATATTCATAATTTTAAAATAAACGATAATATCTTTGTAATACACGGAATATTTAAAGTTTATAAGGGCGAAAGGAGGTATAGGTGGTATGAAAAAAAAGAATACCAGGGTAGTTAGGGTATTTATAGCAGGTCCATTTTTTAATGATGAACAAATTAACAGGATAAAGAGACTAGAAAATGCGCTTGGTAACAATCCTTTTGTTGCAGATATTTTTTCAGCTAGGTTTTATCAACATGAACATTTAACTTTTGGATCTACGGAGTGGAGAACTGTAGTTTTTCATAATGATTTAAAATATTTAAGAAGAGCGGATGTAGTAGTGGCAATTCATGATTTTGTGAATGGATGTGTAGATAGTGGCACGGCTTTTGAACTTGGTTACGCATATGCATTCCAAAAGCCTATTATTTTGATAAAAGAAAAAGAAAGTATACCTAATCTTATGTTAATTGAAAGCTTACATGCCTATCTGGCAAATATAGAAGATATTGTGACGTATGATTTCATTAATATGCCACGTATTCCATATAAAGGGCCGCTAGTGTGAATTTTTTCAGTTTCTTAGATGTATTAAGAGACTGGTTTATTTAATAAAACCCAAAAAAATAATCCTTTGAATAGAAAGTGAACGCAAGTAGAATACAGTCCGGCTAGAAAACTAGAGGACGCCAATTCATTAAGGCAGCAGTTAAAGTTGTTTTAGGAATAGGTGTCCTTTTTATTTTGAAAAGGGAGATGGGGAAATATGAAGGCACTAAAAGCCCAATTATGCGAATGGAAAAAGCAATCCAAGCAAGGAAAGAAGAAAAATAAAACAAAACCAAAAGAGAAATTAAGTACTCGTGAAATTAAAGAGTTAATGGGAATGCATAGACCTTGTTATGAACGAAGACGCGGAGCGATAAGACAAAAGTAATCTAAAAATAAAAAGGAGTGGTCTTACATGACTAAACAATTATCTTTCTTACCAAAAATTGATAGAACAGCGACACAAGAAGAATTAGAAGGTGTGTTGGAAAGCGTACGTATACAAAGACAATTTGGGACAATACGTAAAGAAATGAAAGTCACTCCTTCTTATGAAATACGTGAGCATGGTCCTACACTTACAGTTGGAAAATCATTAGAAGATGTTGCTATAGCAAATATTCAATAAAACGAACGAGAAGAGTGGCTTGAAAGAATTTTAGTACGTATTGATCAGTTTCTAAATCGATTAGAAAACGGGCGTGCAGGAAGCATTCAAAGAGATATTATTTATAAACGTTATTTAGAAGAAGAGGACGTATGTAATTACATAATTTATAACGAAATAGGGATGTCAAAGCGCACTTATCGACGCTGGAAGTCTAAAGCGTTTTATAAACTTGCTTTTGCACTTGGATTAGAAGTTTACGAGACAGAAGAAAAGGGAGGCAATGAATAATGAATTTTGTTCAACCAATACGTGATCCAGAGCAAATACAGCAGTTAAAAGAGTATTGTATGTATATTTCTAATGTATGTGAAGTCTTTATATACAATCAAAAAGAGCACGCATATAAGCGTGCTCTTGGACAAGAAAGGTAGATTTCTATGAGTGGATGACTCCATACAATAATATATGCTTGTCCAGTTAAAAGGTGAAATGTTTTAATAAAATAGTTATTTGATAGAATTTTGATAAAAAGCGATGATCATTAACTCACTCCTTGATTAATGACAATCGCTTATGTATTGAAAAGTCATTCAGCTATTTGAAATATAGTTTCATTAGGTCTGGAGAATCCATATAGTTTCCTTGCGAACTTTAAAATACCTTCTTCGCTCTCTGTTAAAGTTTTAACATCGTTTTCAAAATAACGTCCTATTAGTTCTAATTCAGACAATTTTTTCTTTTCTTTATTAAGTGTAATTTGTTTTTCTTGAATCATATCTTCTTGTTTATAAATGTAGATTTGAATGGAAATAACCATAGGTAGCATAAAAGCAAGTGCTAATAACAGACGACGTTTTAGCTTTTTATTCGTTTGTTGATTCTTATTAGGGTCAATTTGTTTTTTTGAGATTGATTGTTGTGGTGTTAAATTTTGGACACTCCCCATTTTAAAGCCTCCATTGTTTATGTATAGAATTTAAATTGTTTAAAAGTATTATATATGCTAAATAGCTAAATTTGAATCTATTTGGATAAAGGGAGGTTTTATTAAATTTAAATAAAAATGTTATTTGAATAGAGAAGCCCTAGATTTAGGGGGGCTAGGGCTTCAAATCTGAGTATATCTCACACGGCATTATAAAGAGAAAAGAACGTACTGAAGATAACATATGAATGTTTCATAAATGTATCAAAAAAGCGAACAAATTCTTTATTTCAAAACTAAAGAGCGCCTTTTAAAGCGCCCTATGACTAAGATGTATATTGAAAAAACGGTTCACATCATATTGTATGTATGTTTTTAATGATGGTGCAATTTTGAAACAAAATCGTTATTTGAATTATCAATGCGAGTTTTATCTTACTAAAGGAGGGAGAAGGGGGGAAATAGAAGTACAATTCTACTTTTCCCTAAGGATAAATAAATTTGATTACGGTTGAGTTATATTCGTTGTGACGCAACTTGCTTCGAAATTATTGTTAAATACAAGTGTACCTTCACCAGTAAATGGCACTCTAATAACTAGATTCTTACTATCATAATCAAATTCTGTTGATAGTGAACATGATCCGTACTCAACGGAGGAGGATACAAGTTTACCGTTAGAAATATTATAAATAAGAGTTAAACAAAGTGGCTGAGTTAACCCTGTGATAATGCAAGACATTCTATTTACACCTCCTATCTTCTTACTTATTAATAGCGTATGCAAATAGTACAAGCTTTGGCACAGTAGAAGCGGATAGGGAATGATAAAGATAGAAACTTTTAATAAAAGCGCTATTTTAATCAAAAGGGAGAATGAACATTGAACCTAAAGGAGTACGTCGTTTATAAAAGTGAATCATTTCTATGGATTAGAACTATACAGGAGTGCGCTGAGTATATGATCGTACTTCATGCAACAGTTCGTTTTTATACAAGACCAGTGAATCAAAGTAGAATAGCAAGTCGGAAGAATGCTAGGAATTATATAACTGTTACGGAGATGAGGAAGATTAATAAAAATTTCATTTTGTAGAGAAATGGTGTGATTAAGTATGGGCATTGAATACGGAATGTTTGTATTAAAAAAGAGCAGACTTTAACCTACACATAAAAGTGCTGGAATTGTTCTAAAGGAAGGAATATCTGAAATATAAATATAATTGAGGGGAGTGAAATAATAATGGAAACTAGTACTTTTTTAGGGCTGTTCTGGGGATGGATGACGGTTATCGTATCGGGAATACTTTTCGTCCGTCCATCGGTGCTACGTGACTTAAAAAAATTAGTGGTTGAAGACAGAGGGTTTGGTATTATGTATGGTTTTCTATCAATTTTCCTAGGATTAGGTACTGTAATTCTACATAATGTATGGGTATTCAACTGGCAGGGATTCCTAACGGTTATTGCATGGCTTGCATTATTAAAGGGAATTTACATAATTGCATATCCTGAACCCTCCAAGAAAACAGACTTTGAAGTAAGGATACTATCTACACGTATAGTACTCGCTATCATTGGTGCTTTGGCTTTATGGATGCTTATAGTAATCTATATAAAATAATCTTTTTTTAATAAATAAAAGAGCCTAATGTGAGAGAAAAGGCCTTTTCAAAAATTGCATATGAGGAAAATCAATGTCAATAGTTTAATGCCAATAAATTAGAATTAATTCTAGGTATTAAGTATTGAGAAATAAAAAATATTTAAGGCAACAAATTGGTTAACTTTATGAGCTAACCAATTGTTACACAAAAGAAAATTAGGCCCTACAAGTAATAGATGTGTAACTTAAATTTACAGTTATAGTGTAAGCGAGATTGAAAATGTTATACGAAAGTAATTCTGTTTAAAAGTTTTATTTTGTCATAAATAAGAGAGCATTTAGCCCAGCCTAACTGCTCGATACAGAGGTAATAGTCTAGCTACATAGATATTATATGCTGAGTTATTGATTTTATTTGTGTAAAACACAAAAGAGCAGCTAATAAAACCTAGCCGCTCTAAACAGTGATGTGTCTCTAGATGTAGTTGTAGTATAAACAGAACGTTGAGTTTTATTCATGGGGAGATAGAAATGGGCTTGAAAATAGAATATAGTCCGGCTAGAAAACTAGAGGACACCAATTTTTAGAACTGCGATAAAATTGTTTTAAGAAATGGTGTTCTCTTTATTTTGAAAGGGGATTTAGGAAATGAAGGTATTAGAATAGAAATGGTTAATAAACGCATAGATTGATAAAAAGTAAAGGGCAAATCCCTTATGAGAATAAGGAATATTATCATTTTTGTTACTATTTTCTTCTATCTTTATATATAATTAATTTGTATTTTATATATAAATTAGGAGGGAATTTATGACTACAAATAAGGACTACATTCGTTATATCCGGGGAAAAGTAGGACATGATTTAATATTTCTTAATTTTGCTGGAGGTATTGTTTATAACGAACGAAATGAAATTCTTTTACAAAAACGGGGAGATAGAAATGAATGGGGTCTTCCAGGTGGTGCTATGGAACTTGGAGAATCTCTTGAAGAAACCGCTAAACGAGAAATATTTGAGGAGACAGGATTAAATGTTGAAGTTGAACATCTTATAGGTGTCTATTCTAAATATTCTGGTGAGTTTCCGAACGGAGATAAAGCTCGGACTATCACTCATTGTTTTCAATGTAAGCCAATTGGTGGAGAACTTACTGTAGATGGTATTGAGACTTTGGATTTAAAATACTTCCCAATAGACCAAATACCAAAATTATTCACAAAACTACACGAAGATGCCTTAGAAGATTGGCTTTCCAAAAGAAAAGGTGTATTTAGATAAAAAACTTTCAAATTAATTATCCATAATCTTTAACTAACAGGTGCTTTAATTGAGCAAGAAAATAAAAACCTTTAACTTCCGCTAAAGATAATTATGTTAATGATCTAGTGATGGCAGTTCTCGTAAGGACAAAAAGAGGAACGTATATAAATAGAGTTGTAGAAATAGAAAGAGTGGATTCCTTGTGAGAGAGTAGGGATCCACTCTTTTCTTACCACTGATAAAGAGACACTATATCTGACTTACATAAATATCCTATTTATTCAAATTTGTCCTTGCTAATGGTACAATTAGATTCATGGAGGGATATTATGGTAAGTTTTTATGTAACACTGTTTCTTATATTTGGTACTGCGATATTTTTATTTTTCTTGTCTGGTTCATCAAAAATTAAGGCTAAAAATCTATCATTGATAATGATCTGTTTAGGGATAAATCTACTCACAAGTCCAATGGCTTTATTTATAGGTGTGATGGCAACAGACTCTCCATATAGCACTACGCTTGATTTTTTTGGAGGATGTCTCTTTATTCAGGGAATACCGCTCCTCCTCCTACTTGCAGCTTTTTTGAAGTTTGCAATAGCAAAGAAAACAAAACAAGTATAGTATAAACTCTATATTTCTTTTAATAATTTAAGGTTATATATTTTCTGCATTAGCCGCTTTTAACCACGCTTCGTAGAATTCTGTAACTGATGCATACCGTTCTGCTCGATTGTTATTTACAGCACGATACGCTACCTCATATAATTCCTTACTTGCTTCCCATTTTATAAAAGAACGATCTTTTTCACCGCCTAAAAGTGAGAAAGCCATTGCTCCCATATTAAATACATTTGTTCTTTCATCAATTGTTGCGTTTAGTTCAAATTCCTCTGGTGACATAAAACGGGAGGAACCCCATAGCCGGCCCATTTTATTTATGTAAGGTTTCTTACTGTATAAATCTATATCACAAATTTTTGTTTCGTTTGTATTAAAATTATATAAAATACTACCGTCATAAAAATCTATCGCTACATAGTTTTTCTTTTCTACATAAGTATGGAAAGAAAAAAGGGAATGTAAGGAATGAATTCGTTCTATAGCAGATAAATGCCTAAATTTATAAAATGGTGAGTTTGGATTTTTATATTTCTCAGGAGGTGGGAAACTCCAATGCGAATGAAGACATTCACCATCAAACCAATCGAAAATTAATACATATCCAGATTGAGCTGGAAAATGATCAATTAGTCTTATGAGCGATTCATGTTTTAAATCTTCATAGATAGTAACTGAATTTTTTAGCCTTTTAATAGCGTGACCCGTTGTTCCTTCAAATGCAATTGCTTGTGCTCCTGCGTATTTGATAAATTTCTTATGTCCATCTTTTTCTACACCAAAACTTATATTACCTGAGTCTTGCTGGTCAAAAACTGCAAATACGGTCCCTAATTTAATAAGCCAATCAAAATTATGATATTCTTTTAATTGGAATGTTACGTTATTTAACTGAATTTCCACGGAATTATCTTTCATAGATTACCTCACATTTAATATAATTATGTTGTACATGCCACTATTCGACATATTTTATGGAAATCCTATGCTAATAATATAAAATTTTATAAATATAATGATAAACACTTATAAAGAGGTGAATACAATGGATCAACAAATTGTTATTAAAGCATATCAAAAAGACTGGGTTGAAGAGTATATAAAAGAAAAAGAGAAATTCTGTTCCTTGTTAGGACAAGAAATAATTGCTGTTGAACATATAGGAAGCACAGCAGTAGAAGGATTAGGAGCTAAACCTCTTATTGATATGATGATTGGCGTAACAGACTTACAAATTACTGAAAACTGGATTGAAGTTCTATCGGAAATTGGATATGAGTATGTTCCAAAAGATGCAACCAATTGGCGTTTTTTTAGAAAGGGAAAATGGAGAGCGGGTACTCATCATTTGCATATTTATATTTATAATAGTGATGAGTGGAGAAACAATATTTTATTTCGTGACTTTCTAATAAGCCATGAATGGGCACGTAAAGAATATAGAGAATTAAAAGAGAGGCTTGCTATTACATATGCTTTTGATCGTGTTTCATATACAAAGGCAAAAGCGCCATTTATTCGAAAAATATTAGAATTGGCTAGAATTCAATAAATTTATAGATTCTTATCTAACTAGTTTTGAAACCTCTTCCTATACTTTTTATAGGGAGAGGATTTTTTGTTTTTTTCATGACAAAATATATAATTTCTAATTATTGGAGGCAAACTATTTTATTTATTTTGATATTTCTAGTACATTGGAAATATTAAGGGGGAATTAAGCAATGAAAGCTATTGTACATCAATATGAAAAAGGATTAGGGGGGTTAGAATATAAATTTTCACCTGAGATAAGTCCTAATGCAGGTGAAGTAAAAATAAAGTTAAAAGCTGCAGGGTTAAATCATAGGGATTTATTTATTATAAACAATAGAAAAGAAATGGATCTACCATTAGTAATAGGGTCAGATGGCTCAGGAATTGTTACAGAAATAGGAGAAGGAGTTTCAAATATTACACTACATACAGAAGTTATTATTAATCCTAGTATTGGATGGGAACATGCTACTGAAGTACCGGAGTTACCGGAAGTGCTAGGTGGACCGAAAGATGGAACGTTTGCTGAATATGTAATTGTACCGGCTGAAAATGTAGTAGAAAAGCCGGCATATCTTACTTGGGAAGAATCAGGTGTTTTATCTTTATCCGCATTAACAGCATATAGAGCACTTTTTACAAAGGGTAGATTGAAGTGCGGTGAACATGTTTTAATTCCGGGAATAGGAGGTGGTGTAGCTACATTTGCCATGTTATTCGCGAAAGCAATCGGCGCAAAAGTGAGTGTTACTTCAAGGGTAGAGAATAAAAGGGAACTTGCTGAAAAATATGGTGCAGATATTTCTTTTAATAGTACCGGAAATTGGGAAGAGAGCTTACAAGGTGAAAAAGTAGATTTAATAATAGATAGTATAGGCCCGGCAACTTTCTTGAAATATTTTGATGTATTAAAACCAAATGGAAGAATCGTGAATTTTGGTGCAAGCTCAGGAGATAAAATTGAATTACCATTACGCGCATTATTTTATAATCAAATTGATATTATGGGAACATCCATGGGTAGCCGTGAGGAATTTAATGAGATGATAAAGTTTATTGAAAAATATCAAATTAAACCAATTATTGATAAGGTTTACTCGTTAGAAGAAGCAATTCGAGCACTAAGCCGTATGGAACATGGGGAACAATTCGGAAATATTGTACTTCAAATGAATTAAAAAATATGATTTTGCAATTAGTATATTTAAATGAATATGTTATGTATTTCAAACATGAAAAAAATACGAACCGCCTTATTATAAAGGCTTACCGGCTTTATACATAAATAGCGTATAAAATTTGTTTAATAATTGTCACATGAGTAATAGTAAAATGAGAATTAGATGAAAAAAGTTTAAGCCTATTTTCATAATGGTATTGTATACTGTGTAAATCAAGAACACTTGTATGTAAGGAGAGAGTTTAATGAATTACACAGTATTTCAGTGGTTTAATAATTTTGCTGATTCATCCAAACTATTAGATACGTTAATGATTGCTATTACAAATAGCGCTGCATACGTAGCCGTTCTATTTATGTTTATCTTATGGTTTAATAATGGAAAGAAAGAAAAGGCAATTAGAAAACAATATACAGTTTTATATACGACGCTTTCGGTTATTATTGCATTATTAGTAAATGTTCTTATACACGCGGTATATTACCATCCGCGTCCGTTCGTATCACATGATGTACATCAATTAGTACCACATGCAGCAGATTCATCATTCGTTAGTGATCATTCTGTACTTGTATTTTCAATCGCCTTCGTATTTATTCTTAGAGGAGAAAAACTGAAATATATCGCGCTATTATGGGCAGTAATAGTCGGTATATCACGTATGTACGTAGGTGTTCATTATCCTTTAGATATACTTGGTGCAGCATTCTTAACACTTATTACGAGCGCTTTAGTAATGCAAAGTACACGTATGTTTGAACCAATAGCGAAACTTGTATTCAAAATGTATGCATTAGTAGCGAGACGAATTCCTTTCTTAGCGAAATATAACCATATCGCATAATTTTCCTATAAAAATTCCCCTTTGGACATCCAGAGGGGAATTTTTTTATAGGAAATACGAAAAGAGTTTAGAGTGCTCTGTAATCAAGTTGTACTAATTAATATTCTGAAATTTCACGCACCGTATTTAAAATATATAAAATAATGACACAAAATAACAACAGTTAGTTTTGCATTGTTTTAAAGGAATTAAAAAGAAAACTTCGAAACATATAGTATCGCAAACAAAAACTACAAATTTTAAAACGGATCTTCGTACGAATCCATTCCAAAAGAGAGGAGATAAGTATGCAAAAACTCCAAACGAATAAAGGCGCTCGATATATGATGATTGCTTTTATTGTTTTGTTTCTTATTATGATTTTGCGTATATTCTATATTCAGGCAGTAGGAGTCGTGCATAATGTGAATGTAAAGGATCTCGCGAATGAACAACATAATAAAAAAGGTGTTTTAGAAGCGAATCGTGGCACTATCTATGATCAAAGCGGAAAGGTGTTAGTACAAGATTCTACAACGTATCGAGTTGTTGTGAATTTAAAAGGAAAAGATAAAGTGAAAAATAAAGATGAAACCGCACAACAATTAGCCGATGCGCTTGAAATTGATAAAGAAGAAGTATTAAAAAACTTTCATGAAGGGCGTACGCAAGTTGAAATTGGGAAAATTGGTCGGAACTTATCTAGGGAAAAGAAGGAAAAAATTAATGATTTAAAAATACCAGGTGTATCTTTTATGTCGGAAAAAGCAAGAGTATATCCGAATGAAGACTTTGCATCCTATATACTTGGTTTTGCTAGACCAGATGATAAAGGGAATACGGAAGGGAAGTTTGGGCTTGAAAAGAGTTTGGATAAATATTTGCGCTCTACAAACGGGAATATAGAATATGTGGGTACACGAAGGGGGATTCCGCTTACGAATGATATAGGTAAAGTAGAACCAGCTAAAAATGGGAATAACGTATATTTAACGCTTGATAAACAAATTAATAGCTTTTTAGAAGAAGCGATGAACAAAGCGCAAGAACATTATGATCCTTCTATGTTAATTGGCATTATTGCTGATCCAAAAACAGGAAAGGTTTTAGCAATGTCTAGTAAACCTAGTTACAATCCTAATGTAGGTGATATCGAATACTTTTTAAATGACCCGATTGCAAATGCATATGAACCAGGTTCAACAATGAAAGTTTTTACGTTAGCAGCTGCCATTAATGAAGGTGTATATAACGGAAAAGAATATTTTCAATCTGGAAAATATTCCGTTGGTTCATCTGATATAAAAGACCATAATGGTGGATTTGGATGGGGATCAATTACATTTGATGAAGGATTTGAAAGGTCATCAAACGTAGCTTTTTCTATTTTAGAAGATCAGTTACTGAAACCAAATAAATTTAAGCAATATATGAATAAATTTGGATTCAATCAAAAAACAGGGATAGATTTACCTGGAGAAAGGAAAAATACTTTATTATTAAATACACAAATTCAACAGGTTACAACTTCTTTTGGTCAAGGTTCTACAGTAACTCCGATTCAATTAATCCAAGCGGCTACTGCTATAGCAAATGACGGGAAAATGATGCAACCATATATCGTTGATAAAGTTGTAAATCCAACAAACAAAGAAGTTATTATGGAAAATCAACCGAAAGAAATTGGGAATCCGATAAAAAAAGAAACAGCGGACAAGGTTAGAAGCTTAATGGAGCGTGTTATAACATCTTCAAAAGGAACTGGTACAATGTATAAAGTAGATGGTTATCCAATTGGAGGTAAGACAGGAACAGCACAAATCCCGAATCCTGAAAACGGCCGATATATGGAAGGGAAAGAGAATTACATTTTCTCCTTTTTAGGAATGGCTCCAATTGATGATCCGGAGTTAATCGTATACTTAGCTATTAAGCAGCCAAAGTTAAAAGGAGATGAGTATGGAGCTCAGCCTCTTGCTGAAATATTTAAACCTGTTATAAAAAACAGCCTTGAATATTTAAAGGTGAAACCGTATACAGAAAAACAAATAGCTGATGCAGCAAAACAATCTCAATTAAAAGTACAAAATTATGTAAATCAATCGATGGATACAATAGAGAAAAGTGTAGAAAAAGAGAAGCTACAGCCGGTAATTTTAGGAGAAGGAAAAATAATAAAACAATATCCACAGTCTGGCGAGGTAATGAGTGAAGGTGATCGTATATTTTTATTAGGGAATAACGCACAAATGCCAAATGTAAAAGGGTGGTCCATGCGTGATGTTATGTATTTCTCTAAACTTTTGAAATTAGATTTGAAAACTTCTGGTACGGGTTATGTAACGAGTCAAAGTATTGAAAAAGGACAAGATTTACAAGAAGGAGATACACTAGAACTAGAATTAGAACCGCCGTTACAACCGTTAACAGAGGCGAATACGAATTAATCCAGGCATTTGGAAAGAGCTATATGCAAATAGCTCTTTCGTTAGAGTTGCGAGTAATTTCACGCACCGTAATTTTTAGAAAAAATAATAAATAAAAGAACTAAAAGTGACATGTTGTTAAATATCTGATTATTGTTTATTTACAGTTAAATGAATATGTGATAATATGGAAAAAATAAATGCAGTGAAGAGAAGAGTAAATAAAATGAATTTTTCACAGAGAGCTCCATGTAGCTGAAAAGGAGTAAAAATTCTTTATTGAACCAAGCCTCTGAGCAGCATATCGGAACCTATTATTAGGGGATGGTGTGACGGGAGCTCCCGTTATAGAGCTATGGTATAAGCATGAATTAGAATGCAGTACCTGATAAGGTTAGTATGGTGACATATTAACAAACTAGGGTGGCACCGCGATGATAAATCTCGTCCCTAAGATTAAAAGTCTTGGGGGTGGGATTTTTTTATTGTTGTAAAACAATTTTGAAAGCGGGGGCCAAAAATGAAAAATTTACTTAAAGATTGGAAATATCCTTTATTACTATTGTCCGGAGTTGGTATTGCGAATTTAGGGGCATGGATTTACTTAATAGCACTGAATGTACTTGTCTATAATATGGGTGGCTCAGCCTTAGCTGTTGCTACTTTATATGTAATAAAACCATTAGCCACTTTATTTACAAACGCTTGGTCTGGGAGTATGATTGATCGTTTAAATAAACGGAAATTAATGATTCACCTCGATATATATCGTGCGTTATTTATCGCTATTTTACCTTTACTTCCGTCACTTTGGATTGTTTATGTATTCGTATTCTTTATAAGTATGGCCAGTGCAATTTATGAGCCAACTGCTATGACGTATATGACGAAATTAATTCCAGTAGAGCAAAGACAACGTTTCAACTCATTACGCAGTTTAATAGGATCTGGTGCATCTTTAATTGGTCCAGCGATAGCAGGGGTTTTATTAATTGCGAGTACACCTGAGTTTGCTATATATATGAATGCTATAGCATTTCTCTTATCAGGATTAATTACATTACTTTTACCTAATCTTGATAAGAAAGAAGCTTCGGATACAACAAGTAATACATTATCTCTTACGGTATTAAAAAAAGATTGGAACACTGTTATAAATTTTAGTAGAAAACATGTGTATGTCGTATGTGTGTATTTCTTATTTCAAAGTATGTTCGTATTAGCAACTGCTACTGATTCACTTGAACTATCGTTTGCGAAAGAGGTATTACTACTAACAGATAGTGAATATGGTTTTCTAGTTAGTATAGCTGGTGCAGGATTTATTTTAGGTGCCATAACAAATACAATTTTGTCAAAGAAATTAGCACCTTCATTTCTAATTGGAATAGGATCATTATTCATCGCAATTGGTTATTTAATTTATGCTTTTTCAAATATATTTTTAATAGCTGCTATTGGATTCTTTATTTTATCTTTCTCTATGGCATATGCAAATACAGGATTTTATACGTTTTACCAAAATAACATTCCCGTTCATATAATGGGACGGATCGGAAGTATCTATGGACTTATTATTGCGTTAGTAACAATCTTTATTACAATATTATCTGGTGTTGCGACTCAGTTCATTTCTATACAACTTGTAGTTATTGTAGGTTCATTGATCATGTTATTTATTACTATCGTCTTGTGTGTGTTTACTTTATTCCCATCACAATCTAAGTTGTATTCTACTGAATCAATAAAGTGAAACTTTAATCAGGGGGCATCCCCCACTGATTATCAGCCCTCACCAATCGGGCTTTTACGGGCAGCAGGGTCCCCACTTAACTTCTTTGCTTTCGCTGAATTTTGAGATGGGGGTCCTACTGCCCACAAATAGCGGAATACATTCGAAATGAACTTTGTGTTCTCATTAACAATTTATCGTATTTAATAAAAGGGTTCTTTCCCCTTTATATGGAAAAATTAATAAGGGTAAAGAACAATACCGAAAGACAAGGGGGGGTGTCGTGATAAAAACAAAAGATGAAATTAATAAAATTGTAAAAGAAATACAAAAGAAAATAGATTTCTCTGGGGTAGTTTTAGTAAAAAAAGAAAAAGACTTAATCTATGAAAAAGCAATGGGTTACGCAAACAAAAGTGAATGTATAAACAATACGATACAAACAAGATTCGGCATTGCTTCAGGATGTAAAATTTTCACTGCAATTGGAATCTGTCAACTTGTTGAAAAAGGTGTTATTTCTTTTCATACAAAATTAAAGGATTGTCTAGAGATAAAACTTCCAAACTTCGATGAAGATATTACAATACATCAACTACTAACGCATAGCTCTGGTATACCAGATTATTTTGATGAAAGTATTATGGATAACTTCGGGGATCTTTGGAAACAAACACCTATGTATCTATTAAAGAGCTTAAAAGACTTTTTACCATTATTCCAAAACAGTAATATGATGTTTGCACCTGAGAGTAAGTTTCACTACAACAACGCAGGTTTTATCATACTTGGATTAATAATAGAAGAACAGACGGGACTTAAATTTACGGAGTATATAGAAAAGAACATTTTTAATCCGATTGGCATGAATGATTCTGGCTATTTTTCGTTAGATAAATTACCAAGACATACAGCTCTAGGATATATAAAGGACGAAACCAACCAAAATTGGAGAACAAACGCTTACTCTATACCAATAAAAGGAGGGGCTGATGGAGGGGCATATGTTACTGCACCAGACATGTTGAAATTTTGGGCGGCACTATTTAATAATGAAATTTTAGGAAAGGAATATACAAAGTTACTTTTAACTCCCCACATTCATGTAAATGATAAACAGTCTTACGGATATGGAATATGGATTGAAACACGAGAAAACAAGGTATTCAAATATCATGTAATGGGATATGATCCAGGCGTCAGTTTTCGCTCGGCCATATATCCAGAATTAGGAATCACTTTAGTTATTCCATCGAATAAAGAGGCAGGACCTGAAAAATTAATGACAGAAATAGAAAGAGCTTTTTAATTATATGGATATAAAAGAAGAGATACGAAAATAATTTAAACGGGTTTATGATTGTTTCTGTTCTGAAAAATATTTTAGTTAACGAGGAACCCTTTATTTATTAAATAAGGGGTTTTTGTAATTCTGCACAATTACATATGTTTATATGGATTTTTAAATTAAAAAATATTACTATATAATTGTAAATTTAAATTATTAATTCATATGAAAGGATGTGTTAACAATTTGTATATGATCAACGGTAGTTTGTTTATTATTTTAGGGGTTATTTGTTATTTAATTGTATGTGGAATATTAATTGGTACCAAAAATAAAAAACATATGATTTGGTGGAAAGAAATAATAAGTTTTTTATTCGTGGTCTACATTTGTATGGTTGTTGCAGTAACTTTATTCCCTTTACCAATCGGTTTTCCTTCTAATATTGAAAATCTGAATCGCTCGGTCAATATAATTCCATTTGCATCAATTATTAAAGACATCAATCAAATTGGTAGTGCTTATGATGGGGATGCCCTATTTATGATTGGTCTAATTGTAAGAAATGTAGGCGGGAATATTTTATTATTAATGCCTTTAGGATTTTTAGCACCAATTTTATGGGATAAATATAAAAAGTTCAAAAATACTATTTTATTGGGATTTACTATATCAGTTAGTATTGAATTGCTACAATTAATTCAGTCTTTATTTAGTGGAGTGGGACGTATTACTGATATTGATGATGTGATCTGTAATGTTATAGGTTCTATTATTGGATATTCTATTTATAATATCTTTTTAAAAGCCATTAATAAATTTAACATTCGAGTGTTGGGTAAAACTAATTCTAAAGGTGTGGAATTAGTTGATAAATAGGAGTTTAAACGAGTTATTAAAGGCGTACGAGTAAAAAGTACGTCTTTTTATTTTTATAAATAATGCTTAAGGCTGATGAGAAATCACATTTTCCATCTTACACTTGAAAGTAGCTATCGTATTTCAAGTATGGAATGAAAAGAGGAGAATATAATTTTTAAAGATAAACAAGTTTATAGGAGGATTCTAAATGGATATTTTACTTGTTGTTCTTATTATTGTTTTGATGCAAAGTAAAGAACGAAAAGTGAAAATAAACCGTATTTGGCTCATTCCGGCTTTGTTGTGCTTTGTAACAATCCAGTCCATTATTCATGCGGGACAAATAACTTTGCTGCAAGGACTACTGTTTGTTGTAATGCTTGGAATCGGCTTAGGTCTTGGAATTATACGAGGAAGAGCTTTAACATTTCGAGTAGATAGTGAAACAGGTCATGTACTACGAAAAGGAAATTGGGTAAGTACAATAATCCTTCTTATTATTTTAGGAGCAAAAATTATAATTAAACAAAGTATGTTTTCTGGTAGTACACACCAGGCATTAATGGTTGTAACAAACGCCTTTTTATGTATTACATTAGGCACCGTGATTAGTAGACGTTATTATATTTGGAAAAAATATAATGAATTAACACAAAAAGCGTAAATACATTCATCCCTTGTTTAACATTGCTAAGAACGGTAATACTAATTAACAATGAACTTTTACAACAAGGGATGATAATATGATATACATTTACACAGACTTCGGCGGTACTCATACAACTTCACTTGCTGCAGCGTATCATTTAAATAAATTACCAACGGATCGTAAGTTAACGAAAGAAGAAATTTTGAATGTAGATTACTTTAATAAATTGAAAACAGAAGATATGGGAAAAATTATTTTTCATGGAATTGATGAACATGGTCATCCTGTATATACGATTGGATGTGGCGCATCAAAAGTTGTTGTACCTGCGATGAAGCATTTAGGAGAAATCTTGCAAAAACATTATCAAAGTCATGAAAAAATTATTTTTTCTAATACATCACCAACTGTACCTTTACCAATGACTTTTGGTGGTCTGTTTTCTAGAAGGTTCCATATCGATTTTATTGGCGTACCGTTACTCGTATGGGGAGCAAAAATTTGCTGTGATAATATACAAAGGCTTGTTAGTTATACAAAAGAAGCTGGAAGATTAACGAATGATTATGTTGTAATTTTAGATAATGAAACTTTTAAATAGTATATGATAAGAAGAAAATCGAGCAAATTCCTTGATTTTCTTTTTTATTTGTGAAATAGACAAGAAATAGTCACATTTAATATACATCTACTATAGCCAAAACAATAAAGTCCTGTTACTATTACAGGGATATTCTCTTTTTATAACATAAATATATAGAAAAATTAGAAAAGAGGAATTGAATTAAGGGAGGAACAACATGAAGCGTGTTGCTTGGATTACTGATAGTACAACTGCGAATTTAAAAACAGAAGGAGATAACTTTGTTATCCCAATCGAAGTTATTATTGATGGAATGTCGTACAAAGATTGTGAAGAAGGTGTACGTGAACGTGTTTATAATGCGTTAAACGAAGGTAAAACAGTCACTACTTCACAACCTAATATTGGGGAAATGGTAGAGTTATTTACGAAATGCAAAGAAGAATATGAAGAAGGATTTGCAGTTGCTATTAGCGGAAAAGTAAGTGGAACCTATCAAAATATGAAGCTAGCTGCAGAAATGGCAGGTTTTCCATTAACGGTATTAGACAGTGAAACAACAAGTTATCCAATGGATGAACTAATTAGAAAAGCGAAATCGTTATACAATGATGGTATGACTTTACAAGATATACACAAAACATTAGTAGATGAAAAAAGAAGACCTTTCCACGTATTCCCGAAAAGTTTAAAAGGCCTTTATGCAAGTGGTCGTGTAAAGGGCATTCAATTTTTACTTGGAAGTTTATTAAGTGTTAACTTAATATTAGAAGTAAAAGGTGGAGAGCTTTTACTTGAAAAGAAAGTTCGTAAAATCCAAAAATGTCGAGAATATATTAAAAATGAACTTGAAAAAGAATTACCAAAAGTACTTCATATGTTCCATGCTAATGATAAAGATGGAGCCGAAGAATGGATTGCAGATATTAGACAAGCATTCCCTGAAATGGATTTCAAATTATATCCATTACCAATTTCATTTGCGGTTCATGCAGGTGAAGGTACAATAGCAATTAGTTATTAAAGTAAAACCCGTGAATTATTCACGGGTTTTTTATTTAATTAAAATGAAATGTGATCTCGACATATCTCCATCGAGGTTAGAAATCGATGGTCGAGCTACCTTCTCATATATAACTGTGGAATGCCTTTTTTATGACTTATCCAATTATTTCTTACAAGATTTAAGGAGGATTGAGTTGAAAATGAATTGATTAAAGTGTAAAATTACACTAAATAACACATTAGTTACTTTTGAGGGGGAAGTAAAGTGAATAAGGAGCATGCAATTGAACTTATTTCAATGAAAATAAAGTTAATACGCACTGAAAAAAGATATACACAAGATAAAATGGCTGAAGTTCTCGGCATATCAAAAAAAACGCTTGTTCAAATTGAGAAAGGGAGAACGAATGCAGGTTGGACCAACACTGTTGCTATTTGTGCATTGTTTAGAGATAGTGAAGTTTTACAGAATACTCTTGGGGATGATCCATTAGTAGTAATCGAAACAATGGCCCACAATAGCACTAACAACTTCAAAGAAAAAACATTGGGAGGAAAAGTCTGGTGGAAGCAGATTCAAGAAAAAGGGAACTTTCGCTTACAACAAAATCTAATTAGTCAGCATTATCGTATTCTAGACAGACAGGATTACCGCTGGTTTAATTCGTTTGATTTAGAAGAAACGCTAAATCAACTTAATAAATTAGCAACGAATTCAGAACATCAAATAACCAGAACTACAATGAGCGAAAATAAATAGGAGGAAATTACATATGATCATCTTGCATTTTCTTTGGATTTACTTTATGCCAATTTACTGGTTATGTGGATTTATAGGTGGAATCTATTTAATTATTGCAGGTATCAAATATCTTAAATTACTTGTAAGTGTAATGGGATTACTTTGTCTTACCCTTGTCGTGTTACCTATTGTTTGTTGGGGGACAGGGATTAATGCGGAATTTCTTCTTACACCCGTTTCCAACTTTTCACTATTCTCTTTAAGTGGGTTAATAGCAGGATTTATTGGATTTTGGTCAAAAATTAAAGGCATAAGAAATATGGGATTTACTATTTTTACTTGTGGAGTAATAGGTGCCCTATTCTATTATTTAATGTCTATACCCGATTCATACTATATAGGATAGTTTTTCAAAACTCAGTTCATTTACAAACAAAAGGATAGTGAAACAGGAAAAACATTATTTCTATTCTTTCTGTCTAACTTATTAAATAAAAAGGAGGTGCTATAGAACTGGTAGCGTTTCCTTTTTCACATGAATCATTCACCTATCAGATAGGTTGCGCTCCAGTACGTAGTAGGTAGCATATCAATAGCTAGCTATAATTTCTACATTCTCTGACTTTAAATGATAAAGGAGATGTTATCACAGTTGTTCCTGCAAAGAAAAAATGAATAGTTGTAGTAAAAACATTCTAGAATACAGAAGCTTAGGAATATTGGATATAAAATATGATAAATACGAGGCATAAGCCAGTTTACAATTTTTATGTCAACACTACAAACTTGACATGTGTGTATTTCGTTTTGCACTGTAAATCATTCATATTGAGTAATAGAATTTTAGAAATATATAATAGAATATTCGCACTAATATTTATACAGCTACAATCTATTTACATATAAGGTTATTAGGATTATATTGAAAATGAAAGAGAAAACAATAGATGGAAGGGGATGTTTTTTATGTTTAAAAAAGCAGCACTAGGGATTTCATCGTTAGCAATTACAGCGTTCGTCGGATTAGGAATGGCAACAGAAGCTTCAGCTGGACCAGCAGCACCACTTACTTCACTAAACGTCGTACAAGTAGAGTCTGAGCTAGGCGGGGTAGAAACAATTAATCAGAACAGCTTCAGCACATCGCGTAACCACGGGGGAAAATATTTATATATTACAACGAAAGAAATGGGCTATGGCCAAAACCCATTTGCTAAAATGAATGGTTCTAATGTAAAAAGTATTGATTCCACTATAATTGGCGGAAGACCAATCGTTGGCTGGTATTATAAATGGGATGCTTCTGGACACCAACAAGGAACGTTTGAGTACCAAAAGACATCTATAAATTCACCATTTAATACAATGCGTACATCAATTTATATCCAATAATCTTGAAAGCGTTCGCACATATAGAATAGTAAAAAAGGTACTTCTAGGAGTACCTTTTTTTGATTTGAATCATGTTCATCTATATTTACAATCCTGATTTCACAGCAAAAATACTTACCATAAAACAAAATCCTTAAACGTCTATAAAATTAATATGAACGCGTAGTACAAGTCCGCTACAGTTAAAGTACGTAACTTTACATATTTCAACTCAATGAAGAAGGAAGAAACTGTAGTACTTACGCCGCAGTTTTTAATTTATCCATGAACTCATAGTTTAATTTTAAGTTTTTTAGATATATAGACATAACCGTACTACCTGCTACTCTTTTTTAAAATTCAAGATTAAAAAGAGTAGCTAAACTTAAATAAGCTTAGCTTGATGGATATGTGGCGGAACTCTAAAATTAATTACATCTTTTTCATAATATAAACAATTTTATATAGGGAGATGAAAGGATTTTTTAAAATAATAAAGAAGTATGTATAAACAAATATATAAATGGTAGTGATTAGGATGAAAATCAGTAAGTTTGCAGAAGTAAATAATGTAAGTGTAGATACGATTAGACATTATATGGATCTCGGACTCGTTATTCCTGAGAAAAAAGGAAGTCACTATTTTTTTGACGAGTATTGTCAAAAGGATATAGAACTTATATTAGAGTACAAATGGATAGGGTTTAGCTTGAATGAAATTAAAGAACTGTTTCTTTATAAAAATTTAGGGAAATCCTTAGACTATGAAAAGGATATTTTTTATCAATCTTTATTTAAAGTAAAATATGAAAAGATTGAACAAGAGATAAAAACCTTAAAGGAACGAAAAGATAAATTAAAGAAAACGTTAAATAATTTATCTATAGAAACTGAAATTTCGAGTTCAATTTTAGGGGTAGATTTAAAAGTACTTCATTTATTTAAATGTGTTAAGTGTAACGGAAATTTAATTCTTGAAGATGGCATTATTAATAAAAATCAAATTGTTGAGGGGAAATTAATTTGTAATTGTGGTGAAGAATACGCGATTACTTCCGGAGTTTTAACAGCTGGAAAATTATTTGAGGTGTATAAGAGGAAATCACTTGAAGATTCTATCCATGAAACGGATACTGCTTTTTTGGAAAATGTTCAAAGAGGAGGAGAATGGGCGAAAAAGAAACTAATGCAATTAGATTTAAATGAAAAAATACTACTTGATTTAGGGTCTGGTATTGGGTTCTTTTTACGAAATATTTATGAAGAACTACCGGAAGAGTGTTTATATATTGCTGTTGATCGAGATTTGAATAAACTTTTACTTTTAAAAGATGTAATTGAGAGAAGAAATGTGAAAAGAAATATTGTATTTATCTGTGCCGACTTTCTAAACATACCTATTCAGAATAATTCTGTTGATATTGTAATCGATCAATCAGGTACAAGTAATTATAGTTTTGAATATGAGGAGTTCTTATTGTGTGAATTAAATTCCCTTTTTAAACACAATTGTTATTTATTAAGTTCATTTATTTTATTTAATAAATTCAGCATAAATAGCCAAATTGCACCTAGACTCAGAGAGAATTTTACATCTGCAAAAGTAACAAAAGAAATCGAAAATTTACAGTTTCAATCTATTGATGAAAATACTTCAAATTATTTGATACGAGGGGGAAGGTACGAGGATTTCTTTGTTCAAGGAGAAGAAATTTATACATATTCATTTTTCGGAAAAAGATGGGGTTAACCCCATCTTTTATTTATTTCCCCTTAAAACTTTTCAAATAGTACATATTGCTATTGGGTTGACCCAAGAACTTACAATGTACGTAACACAAAGTTAGGTAGGGGGAAAAGTGATGGGAAGTTTACGATTACATATAGAAAATAAAAAAAGAAACCAAGAACGAAGAAATATTTGTTTATATTCAATTGCAAAAACAGTATCACTATTTGGTAGCTCTATTTATAGTTTTACATTAGGATTGTATGTTTTACAAATAACCGGATCTGCGTTAAATTTTGCAATTTCGCTCATATTAGGAACGATTCCAATGATTGTTATGAATCCATTTGCCGGTGTCATTGCTGATAAGGTTGATAAAAAGAAACTGGTTATTTGTATGGATTTACTAAGCGGATGCTTATTAATAACTGTTTATATATTAAGCAGCTATTATGGATTAAACTTATTCATCATTTATACTACTACCTTTCTTATGACAGTATTTACAACTTTTTTTGGAATAGGTTTAGAGGCCGTAAAACCGAATATGGTCACTAAAGAGTGGTTAATGAGTATTAATTCTATAAGTAAAATTATCGATTCTATATCTTTAATTCTAGGGCCTATGTTAGGGGGGATTGTTTTTGCAGTCTTTGATATTAAAATTTTTATAATTATAAACGGTATTTCATTTATCCTTTCGGCTATTTCCATATTATTTATTAACTTTAAATTGTTTGAGCAAAACATAAATGAGGAATGTTCAATTAGAAAAATTAATTTTATTGAAGATATAAAGGAGGGATACTCTTACTTAATGGAGCGGAAAAGCTTAAAAAATACGTTCAGTATTTTAATTTCACTTAATTTCTTCTTAGGGTTTGCTGTAACTGTTCCATTGCCATACATTATTAATACAGTTCTCGATCTTGGTTCTAAACAATTTGGTATGATTCAAGGGACTTTTCCAGTAGGCATGATAATTGGTGCGATTTTAGTAAAAAAGATAACCGATCGTTTTTCTTACGCTTATCTTTTGAAAAAGTTAAGCTTTATGTTGGCGGTTTTTATGATTATTTCAGGAATTCCAGTTTTATTCAAAAGTTTTGAGGTAAATGATTTTGTATACGTTATTACCTATTGTGTTGTTATGTTCTTTTTAGGACTAATTATAGTGCTTATTGATATACCTATAGCTTATTTCATGCAAAAAGAGATTCCTGATGAATATAGAGGGAGGGTTCTCAGCATTGGATTAAGTATAAGTAAAATGATGCTTCCTATAGCAATGGCGCTATCCGGTCTATTATTAAATTATATTCCAGCCTACATGATTACAATTGTAGGGGGAATCTTATATTTAATAGTAATTAAAGTTTCATCGAATTGTTTCATATTAGAAGTTCATTCGAAAGATTATAGCGCTTAGTAGATCTTAGATTATTTATATAAAGGATACTGCTACATTTTTCAAGATAAGAAATGCAAATACTATAAAATGAAAAAATCGGCTGATTTCCCATGAACAATTTTGAAAAGATTACATATTCGTTTTGGAGACTACTTTAAAATTGTAGGTTGAGGGGGATGAATATCGTTCTAAATACAATAAGAAAATTTAACTTTGTTGATTGACCTTCCCCTTACAGGAAGCAGTATATTTAAAATAATTAATTACAGGAGGTGAGTGTTATGCTTTCAATTGGAGAGTTTTCAAAAATATCTCATCTTACAATGAAGACGCTGCGCTATTATGATGAAATTGGGCTTTTAAAACCAGCTTTCATAGACCCTAAGAATGGATATCGCTACTATGATATTTTCCAATTAGAAATAGCTTTATTGATTACTCGATTAAAAACTTATTTATTTTCGCTGGAAGAAATTAAGGATATTTTAGAAAATCGGGAGAAAACTGAATTGCTTAACTCTAAAATGAAAACCAAACAAGAAAATCTAACACAGCAGATAACATATTATTCTTCTTTATTAAAAAAATTAAAGCGTGATATTCAACAATTAGATGAAGAGGAAAGTATCATAGGTTACTTAAATCATATTGAGATTAATCTTGTAAATCACTTAACCTATAATATATCATCTCAGCGAAAACAAATTAATACCGTTGATTTCCTAACACACTTTAATGAGTTGTTTAGTAAAATTTCATTTGAAAATTTATTACCTATTGCAAAACCACTTGCTATTTTCCATAGTTCAGAATATGTACCTGAAAATTATGATGTGGAAATTGCGATTCCCCTTGCAGAAGCCACAAATAAAACAAAAGTGTTTAATCCCGGTCTTTGCGCAATGGCTACGCTTATTGGTTCTTACGAAGAATTACCTTTTATTCATACAAAGCTACACGTTTGGATTGAAGAAAATAACTATAAACTGAATGGAGCTCCGTTTGAAGTTTATAAAACGAATCCTTATAGCACACAGGAGGAGAATAATATCATAGAAGTTTATTTTCCTATAAAATGAATAAAGGAAGGAGCGTATCACAATGTATGGTATAAACCGGCCAACAATAAAAGAAAAAATATTAATTTTAGTTACTGAGATTATCTATCTAATCATTGCGTATTACTTACTTTTCATTACTTATTTCAAACCAGGCATTTCAATAGGGCTGTTTATAGCTTTGATTATCACCGCTTTACGATTAACGGCTATGATGTTTATATGGTTGCCTAGAGGGATTTCATGGCAAGAAGCCATTATGAACAGCATTGCTTTTGGAATTTATTATTTAGGTTTTCCAATCTTAATGATTACTAGTAATCAGGATCCTAATTTAATATTACTTACAATAGGTTGGATATTGTTTTTAGGAGGAAGTATGTTAAACACAGTTTCAGAGCTGCTTAGAAAATCCTTTAAAGACAATCCTGTAAATCAAGGTAAGCTATATACAGGTGGTTTATTTAAATATGCGATTCATATTAATTATCTGGGGGATTGCCTTTGGGTGTTAGGTTTAGCATTTATCGCTAGCAATATTTATAGTTTATTTATACCTCTAGGTCTGTTCTTTGTATTCGTTTTTGAATATATTCCAAAATCTGATGGTTACTTACAGAAAAAGTATGGAGAACAATTTACAGTCTATAAACAGAAAACAAAAAAATTAATACCGTTTATTTGGTAAATCAGTTTCATAAATTATAAAAAGCGCAGGATGCTGATCCTGCGCTTTTCTATCGTAATTCAGCGGTTTTTCTAATGACAATCTTATTAATATCATCTTCTTCATCACCAATAAATAATCCGCGTTCTTTTAAATATGCTTCAAAATATAAATCTGCTTCAGCGCGTTCGTCATATGGCTTTACAGAGAGAACGAAACCTAATTTGTTTTGTTCTTCTAAGTGAGAAGTGGAGATGTAAGCCGGTACATTATGGCGTAAAAAGAGTTCTTTAACTGGAATAATCATATCTTTCATTAATTTCGTTAGCATACCCATTTCAAACTCGAAATTAAAGCGATCTATACTAGATAAATCAGCGAATACTACACCGATAAAACCTGTATTAAATACTTCTTGATATTCTACATCTTCATCATGGCCGCCATAAAAATTCTTTTCGATTAAATAATTTACAAAATAAGCAACGCCATCACTTTGTTCAAATGGTTTCGTTGAAAGAACAAAACCAATTTTCTTTTGTTTATGTAAATACACACATGACATGTATGCTGAAATGTTATGTTCTTTAAATAAAGCACTTGTTGCTCCAGAGAGACCATCTAGTACGTGATGAACAATTTGAAGTTTTTTACGAGCGAAATAATAGGATTTCTTTTGTAACTCCAATGTATCAATAAAGACAGAGCCGATAAAGCCTGTATTTGAAATAATAGGTGATTGCTTTTTTCTTCCTCTGCGCTTTAATGGAGCCATTGTTAAAATCATCCCTTCATGTACGTTTAAAATAAAAAAGAACGTTTGTTCGTATATTTATATTTTACTATTAAAACGCTATAAAGTAAAGGGTTTTTGATGAAAATATAACAAAAAAGACACCTTATAAAAGGTGCCTTAAACGCTGTAAGGGATAGGGTTTACCCTAACTATTTATATTATGATACAGAAACAATCTCTTCTGTATCTTCTACATCTAAATGACAGTCCATAGTACGAACATCTTGATCTTCATGACTTCCGAAATAAATAGTAATTTTCATATGTATCGCTCCTTTATTCTAGGAATACCTAAAATAATTACTAGTAATGTTAATATTTATTATATACCACTTTTTTCATTCCGACAACGTTATATCATTTTTAATTATTTTAAACTATAGAGCACAATTTAAAGAGGTACTTTTTATAGAAAATGGTAAATTTCTAATATGTTATATTTAATATAGAAAAATTCGAGTGTTACTTTTTATGAAAAGGAGAACTATTGATGAATTATAAACAACTACTACTTGATAACTTTGCATTTAAAACTTCATATGTTGCACAATTTGTGCCCGGAATGAGTATAAAAAAAACGAAAGATTATATTGCTGTTGATTGTGGATTACCTGCCGATACATTTAATATCATCACTCTACTAAACAATAATTTAACGGAAGGGATCGAGAAATTATATAAAGAGGTAGAATACTATTATCAAAGAAATTTTCCAATGAGTGTTTGGTTATGGGATGAGGAGCAAGAGCGGGATATAAAAAGTGAGTTAATTAAAATCGGTTTAAAAGAAGTGGAACAGAATATTGCGATGGTAGCAGACTTAAAAACAATTTCCCCAACAATAAACATGCCAGTAAGTTTTACTATTCAACAAGCATCTTCACCTGGACAAATAAATAAATTTGGAGAAACGTTAGCTGATCTATTCGGCACATCAGAAGAAGGTATACATGTACAAGCATTCTATAATCAAATTTCTAATCTTGATATATGTAACAGTGAGAATCTGAAATTATTTTTAGGGTTATATGAAGGTGAAGTCGTAACTGTTGGTTCATTGATATGTTCAAAAGATAGTATTGGTATTTATGACATAGCAACGAAAGAAGGAATGAGAGGACGAGGGTTCGGATCTGCTATGTTCAATTTCCTGCTGCAAGAAGCACATAAATTTAAAAATACGTATTGTGTATTACAAGCTTCACCCGATGGAATCAATATTTATAAAAAATCGGGATTTCAAGCTATCGGCAAAATGACTGTATTGGAAAATCGACATTTAATTGAGTAAATCATTCAAGTTAAATCGTCTTTATATAGGAGCTTATAAATCGTTATGAAAAAGATATATCTCGTTACAATATTTTGTGCCTTTATAGTAATAAGTATCTTTGTTTTTCAGAAAATAAATGAACATAAGTATACTAAAGCTATTAATCAAATCATATAAAAAATATCGCACATAGAGGTGCTTCTGCATATGCGCCAGAACATACAATAGCAGCATATAAATTAGGACAAAAAATGAATGGAGATTATATAGAAATTGATCTCCAAATGACAAAAGATGGGCATTTAGTGGCAATGCATGACGAAACCTTAAACCGTACAACAAATGGTACTGGGCTAGTGAAAGAGCATACATTAGAAGAAATAAAGCAACTAAATGCAGATTCTTTTTTCAACGAAAAATATCCGAACTTAGCAAAGAAAGAATTTGAAAATGCTAAAGTCCCAACATTAACAGAAATTGTTGAAACGTTTGGGCAAAATGCGAACTATTATATTGAAACAAAATCACCTAATGAATATCCAGGAATGGAAGAAAAATTATTAGAAATTATTAATCACTACGAAATACAGGATAAAGTTATTATTCAATCGTTTAGTGAAGAAAGTCTACAAAAGATTCATAGCTTAAATAGTAATATATCCTTAGTACAATTATTACCTTATAAAAAAGCAGTTCAATTAAAAGAATTAGAGATAGAAAAGTATAAAACGTACTGTATAGGTCTTGGTATGAATTACAAATATATTGATTCAGATTATGTAAATAAAATAAAGAAAAACGGATTAGAAGTTCATTCATTTACAGTAAATAATGAAAAAGATATGAAAAAGTTACTTTCATGGGGAGTCGACGGGATGTTTACTAATTATCCGGATCGTTTACATTCAATATTGGATTTGAAAAGTCATGAATAAGAAGTGTTATTCATAAAAGGGAAATTTACACAACCTATATATTAGGGTTATCAATGTAAGATGGCATGTTGCATATAAAAAGAAAATACCAAAAACCGCAACTGGAAGACCTGGCTTGCGGTTTTTTTATTGCTTCGATTTCAGTTTACAAAGTTTGAAGCTAGAAATGTAAATCTATTTAGATGAATTAGCTTCTTATGTATTTGTACTTCGTATCGTTCTAGGTATATGTACAACCCATTAGACGAGTTTTGCATATGATAATAGAAAAGGAGATGTTGCATATTGAAATACCAAACTAGAAACGTAAATAATCTGAATAAATTAGCGGATAATACGAAAGCTGCAGCTTTTAAGTGGTATCAGTACTGTATCGACAATGGAATTGAAGTATTAATTTATGAAACAATCCGTACAGTCGAGCAACAACGTGAATATGTTCGTAAAGGAGCATCACAAACGATGCGCTCATATCACTTAGTAGGACAGGCATTAGATTTTGTTCCAATTCAGTCGAATGGTACAGAAGATTGGAATGGCTATAATAAAGAACCGTGGGCTTCAGCAATTCGTTATGCTAAACAAATTGGTTTTGAATGGGGCGGTGACTGGAAAGGATTTGTGGATAGCCCGCATTTGCAATATAACTACAAAGGGTATGGAACGGATACTTTTGGAAAAGGTGCTCAAAACATAGTGACTCCTCCCACGTCGAATGATAATGTAGGGGTTGCTTATATTAACGGTAGTAATGTAAATTTACGAAAAGGACCTGGTACTGGATATGGCGTTATTCGTCAATTAGGGAAAGGAGAGTCCTACAAAGTATTTGGACAATCAAATGGCTGGTTAAATCTAGGTGGCGATCAGTGGGTTTATAACGATCCATCATACATTCGTTATACGGGAGGAAATGTACCAGCAACTTCACAATCATCAAACGATGGTGTAGGTGTAGTTACTATAATCGCTGATGTATTGCGTGTTCGTACCGGCCCTGGAACAAATTACGGCATTGTGAAAAACGTGTATCAAGGTGAAAAATATCAATCGTTTGGATATAAAGATGGTTGGTATAATGTTGGTGGAAATCAATGGGTTTCTGGTGAATATGTTACGTTTGTAAAGTAAAAATAAGAGCCGTCCTGTTGGGCGGCATTTTATTTTAAATATTCATAGGACGAGCATTCATAATATTATTTGTAATACATAGAGTATAATTTTTCATTCTAATAATCAGAAAGTAATCAAAATGTAATTAATTTCAACTACGCTTTTTATATTTTTTTGATACACTGGCTACAAGGGGGATACCAATTAAGGTGGGTAAAAACCAAAACCATATTGGCGGAAGTAAATTTAAAATGGGAATATGGATGCCGATATTTACTAAAAGTGCGGTGACTGCACCAATATAAGAACCTAGCATACCTCTAATGTGGTGATGGAGCCAATTTTTCCAACGTTTTTTTCGTGCAAGGTAGCCATAAATCGCAAAAGCATAAGAGAAAATTGCTACATAAAATAAATATGCGATTTTATCCCAGTTTATAATGGATAATATAATTGCAGTAAGGGTGATGACCACATAGGATGCATGATATATTTCACCCCATTCCGTATGTTTTCCTTTCTTCTTTTGAGCAACCATCGCTACAATACCGGTGATTAAGCATATTGTCCCAAATAATATGTGGATGGTTAAAAGAATGTTAAAAATGCTCATAATAATTCCTCCTTTTTTATTTTTATAGTATTGCAGTATAGGAGAAAAGTTGAAAAATATAGTTAGTTCGGCTTAATATATTGAAATAAAGGTACTCCTAGAACAAAACCCAATGATTTAAATATTTAGTGAGATGATTATTATGTTAAATGAAGGAGAGACTTCTATGTTTACATCTATTACATATTTACAATCGGGCAATGAGAAACAACAAAAAATATATGATGTTTTGAATAGCCTAAACATAATGGAGGATTTAGCTTTATATAATCCCGTTCTTTGCGGGACAATCCCTATAAGAATTGATACTCCTCAATCTGACTTAGATATTGTAATGGAAGTATATAACTTTGATGTTTTTGAGCAGGAAATGAGATCTTTATATGGTTCTTATGGAGGGTTCAACATAAAAAAGAAAAAAATTAAAGGTACTGAATCGATAAAGGTGAATTTTGAATTCGAAGGTTTTGAATTTGAATTATTTGCTCAACCGAAGCCAGTGCGTAATCAAAATGCATATAGACACATGATAGTGGAACACATGCTATTAATGCAGCATCCCCATATAAGGGAAGAAGTTATTCGCTTAAAGGAACAAGGTTTAAAAACAGAACCTGCTTTTGCTCAAGTATTAAATATTGACGGAGATCCTTATGAAGAACTTATTTTATTAGGGCAGGAAATGAAATTGTGGTAAATAAGATACATAAAAAAAATCCTCCAAAAACAAAAGAGGATTTTTTTTATGCCGTTAACTTCCGAATTAATTCACTGAGCAATTTAATTCCGTTAGTCATTTGTTCTGGAGTAGCATATCCATATGATAAACGAATGTACTGATCTGATTCTTCTTCATAAATACGTCCCGGATTTAAAAGAATTCCTTTTGATAGTGCCTCTGAAAATAGTTTTTTCATCGGAATGTTATGTACAACCTTTAGCCATATAAAAAATCCACCACTAGGAATATCCCATGATGCAATATCTGCACAATATTTATTTAAAGCTCGTATCATTATTTGTCTTCGTTCTTTCAGGTGCTTTCTTACGTTTGCTACATGTTCTTCATAAAAACCTTCATTTATCCATTCAGCAGCTACTCTTTGAGATAAAGAGCTGGATCCATAGTCTGTTTGCATTTTTATATCTGACAATCTATCAATAACAGGTTCTGGTCCGATTATCCATCCAATTCTAAGTCCTGGGCTAAGTGTTTTAGAGAGACTACCAATATATAATACATGTCCATGTTTATCCATCGACTTTAAAGGAGCTGGAGGTGATTCATCAAGCCATAACTCTCGGTAAATATCATCCTCGATGATAGGCAATTGCTCTTTTTCACATATTTTTAATATTTCTTTTCTTCGCTCTTTGGACATCAATATCCCCGTTGGATTTTGAAAACAAGGGATTGAATATAAAATATTATTCTTTTGACTATATTTAATTCGTTTTAATAAGTCGTTAGGTAAAATACCGTGATGATCCATTGATATACCGGATAAATTTATATTTGCTGATTGAAAAACATGAAGTGAATATAAGTAAGAAGGTTGTTCAAGTAAAACAGTTGATTTTCTATGTAAAAGACCAATCGATATTAATTGTAATGCTTGGAGTGCACCAGAGACTATTAATATAGAATCCGGTGATGCATGTATTCCAAATGATTTTACATATTTGCTTATTGCTTCACGTAACGGATAAAAACCTTTTTGTTCTTCGTATCCGAAATAATCTAATTCCTCACTGACGTTTTTTATTATAGATTGCATAGTTTCGAGCGGGAAAAGATGAGGTGCAAGTTCACCTTTACTAAGATGGATAAGCGTTTTATTTGCTTCTGCTTCATTTATTTCTCGCACCATTAACTTACTTGGTTTATGAATACCGGCCTTTACATATTCACTCCAATCGGGCGGGGGATTAGTTGCTAATAATGACCATGTATTATTTGTTACAATTGTTCCTGCTCCGATTTGTCCTTGAATTAAACCATCTGCCATAAGTTCATCTAGCGCATTTATTACAGTACTTCGATTTACATGAAATAATTGTGCTAACTGCCGCTGACTAGGGATTTTACTTCCAATTGGCCATTCTCCGTTTTCAATTTTTTCTTTCATATAGTCTATTATCTGCCGATATTTGGGCACTTTTTTATCGGTTGTCATATAAAAAACTCCTTCGTTAATTTAAAAGATTCAAAGTGGTTGGTTTTTCCGATAAATAACTGGTTGAAGACATTGTATCAACTATTAAATATGATGAAAAGAAATAATTGGTAATTTAAAAATGGTTGGTTTATTAAGGAGGGAGAGAAAACATGCATAATAAAAAATGGGATTTACGCATTATATGTGCTCATGCTTTTACAATTCTTATATGGGGAACTGCTTTTCCAGCAATTCGTCTGGGGCTTGAATCTTATACGCCTGAACACCTTACTTTACTACGCTTATTAATCGCCTCATTTATACTTTTTTTATTTTCATTTATATACAAACTACGACTACCGGATTTAAAGGATATCCCAGCAATTTTTATATTTGGTGCTTTAGGGTTTACTATTTATCACATCGCATTAAATTACGGCGAAAAAACAGTAAATGCTGGATCTGCAAGTTTAATTATTTCAGTCACCCCAATAGTGACGGCAATTCTTGCTTCTGTTTTTTTGAATGACAAAATGAAATTAAATGGTTGGCTTGGTGGTGTAATTAGTTTTGCAGGAATTGCCTTAATTTCATTTAGCCAGGGCGATGCTATTCAATTGAATAGCGGGGGATTATTTATATTATTAGCGGCGATTTCAGAAAGTCTATTTTTCGTTTTCCAAACATCTTACTTAAAAAAATACGGCTTCTTACCATTTACCATATATACAATTTTGTCTAGTACTGTATGTATGCTTATTTTCTTACCCGGAGTTTATCAAGAAATACTAGCAGCTCCTCTTGAAGTTAACTTGAGCGTTATATATTTAGGTGTCTTTCCAACAGTACTCCCGTATATTGCATTGGCCTATATTATATCTCGTGCTGGTGCTTCTGAAGCAACAAGTTCTCTATATTTAACGCCAATAACTGCGTGTTTCATTGCTTGGATATGGTTAGGAGAAGTGCCAACTTTAGTTTCGATAATTGGCGGAGGAATTACTATACTTGGAATTGTGATTGCTCATATACCGGTATTAAGAAAAGAAAAACATAGGAATTTAGCAAATAATCAATCCGTATAATGTAATTCAATAATAATTTTATGATACTTTTTTATATAGTTTCTTTCTTATGTTGATAAATATAATATTTTGTATTTCAGTTAAATATTGTATGTTACATTTTATGTAGTAAGCATTTTAAAAGGAGCTGACAACATAATGAATGGAAAAAGAAAAATTTTCACATGTATTTCTATTGTAGGAATCGGACTAGCTAGTTTTTCTAATTCTAGTTTCGCAGCAAGTGTAACGGACAATTCAATACAAAATTCTATTCCCGTAGTTAATCAACAAGTAGCTGCTGCAAAGGAAATGAAACCATTTCCCCAGCAAGTTAATTATGCAGGTGTTATAAAACCGAATCATGTTACACAGGAAAGTTTAAATGCTTCTGTAAGAAGTTACTACGATAATTGGAAAAAGAAATATTTGAAAAATGATTTATCTTCTTTACCTGGTGGTTATTACGTAAAAGGAGAGATTACAGGTGATGCGGATGGGTTTAAGCCACTTGGAACTTCAGAAGGTCAAGGGTATGGGATGATAATTACAGTATTAATGGCTGGTTATGATTCGAATGCTCAAAAAATCTATGACGGTTTATTTAAAACAGCAAGAACTTTTAAAAGCTCTCAAAATCCTAATTTAATGGGATGGGTTGTCGCAGATAGTAAAAAAGCACAAGGTCATTTTGATTCTGCTACTGATGGGGATTTAGATATTGCGTATTCTCTTCTTCTTGCTCATAAGCAGTGGGGATCTAATGGAACAGTTAATTATTTGAAAGAAGCACAAGACATGATTACAAAAGGTATTAAAGCTAGTAATGTTACAAATAATAACCAACTAAATTTAGGAGATTGGGATTCTAAAAGTTCACTTGATACGAGACCATCTGATTGGATGATGTCACACCTTAGAGCATTTTATGAATTTACAGGTGATAAAACTTGGCTTACTGTTATTAATAATTTGTACGATGTTTATACGCAATTTAGTAATAAGTACTCTCCAAATACAGGACTTATTTCAGATTTCGTTGTAAAAAACCCACCACAACCCGCACCTAAAGACTTCTTAGATGAGTCAGAATATACAAATGCATATTATTATAATGCTAGTCGAGTACCTTTAAGAATTGTAATGGACTATGCGATGTACGGCGAGAAGCGAAGTAAAGTCATTTCTGATAAAGTCTCTTCATGGATTCAAAATAAAACGAATGGAAATCCTTCTAAAATTGTGGATGGTTATCAATTAAATGGATCCAATATTGGTAGTTATCCAACTGCTGTATTTGTTTCACCGTTTATTGCTGCAAGTATAACGAGTAGCAATAATCAAAAGTGGGTAAATAGTGGTTGGGATTGGATGAAGAATAAGAGAGAAAGTTATTTTAGTGATAGTTATAATTTATTAACTATGTTATTTATTACAGGAAATTGGTGGAAGCCTGTACCTGATGATAAAAAAACACAAAATCTAATAAATGATGCAATTTATGAAGGATACGATAATTAATTAAATTTGAGAATGGTTACTGAAGAAAGGAATTAGCATTCGCTAGTTCCTTTTTAATGTTTTGTAAAACATTATCCATTCTAAAATTCGCATAGATATACTTGCTTTTTTCATATACATAGTTATTGATGACTCTATGTTTTTATGAAGGGAGAGTATTTCTTGGAAAAAGTATTATTTTTCGGAGACCCAGGTATTGATGACTCATTTGCCATTATGTATGGTTTACTGCATCCCGAAATTGAAATTGTCGGTATTGTAACCGGATACGGAAATGTTGAGCATATACATGCTGCACATAATGCAGCGTATATTTTACAGTTAGCAAATAGACAAGACATTCCTGTCATTAGTGGTGCAACAAAACCACTTACAGAAGAAATCACTACGTACTATCCTGAAATTCACGGAGCAGAAGGATTAGGGCCCATCCATGTTCCAGAAAATATATTATCTATTCCAATATATAATTTCGGCAGTATTGCTGCGATTCTTATAAAGTACGGAAAAGATTTAACGATTGTTGATGTAGGAAGATCTACCTCGTTAGCAATTGCTTTTAATTTATGGAGTGACTTAATGCTGAATGTAAAAGGAATCTATTTCATGGGTGGTGTCTTTTTAGAAGTAGGAAATGTAACACCATTAGCGGAGGCAAACGTGTATGGAGATCCTATAGCAAGTAAAATTGTTTTCCATCAAGCAAAGAATTTATTAATATTCCCTTTAAATGTAACAAACAAAGCTGTGTTAACAACAAATGTATTTAACTATATTCAAGCTAATACAAAGAATCCATTTCATATGATAATGAAACCCATGTATGATTACTATCTATCCGCATACCAAAAGCTTAATCCATCTATCGAAGGACCTTTGCTACATGATGTGGTTGCAATAAGTGGATTAGTAAATCCAAGTTTTTTTGAATTTGTGCATCGTACAGTAAATGTAGATACATACGGAGATACGAAAGGACAAACATTTGCTGATTTTCGCCCTAGCTCTATATCTGATGGAGCACATATAGCACTAGAAATAGATGAACAAAAATTCATTCAAGATTTTATAAAAATCATGTTATAAGTTGCTGTCGAAAAAGGGAATTATTTCACTACGTTGAATATAAACATACATCCTCTATATAAGGGAGCTTACAATATTGAATGTCCAGTTAAAGGTTGTTACGAGAGAAAATTGGGAAGAGGCATTAAAGCTACAAGTTAAAGGAAATCAGTTGAAATTTGTTCCATCCGTAGCAGTTTCGCTTGCTAAAGTATATATAAAACCAGATGGTGACAATGTAGAGTACATACCATTCGCTATATACGATGGTGACCTTATGGTTGGTTTTGTTATGCATGCTGTTGTAATAGAGACATCGGATATGTATTGGATTAACGGATTTATTATTGATCAATCGCAGCAAGGTAATGGTTATGGAAAAGCAGCATTACAAGAAAGTATTGATATAATAAAAAATACTTTTAAATCGTGTAAAGAAATAAGATTAACCGTACATAAAGATAATATCTCTGCAAAGAAATTATATGAACGATATGGTTTCATATCATTAGGGCAGGAGTATGATGGTGAGCAAGTATATCGTTTATTTGTTTAACTATTAGGAAGTAAAGGTGTGAAATGAACACTTCAATTTACTGAAGCGAAAATTGAAGTGTTCATTCCTAAAGAATATATTGAAACATTAAGGGATGAATTAAATAAAATTGGAGCATGTAAAACGGGCGAATATGACCATTGTCTTTCCTATAGTTCAGTGAAAGGATATTGGAGACCTTTAGAAGAGGCATCTCCTTTTAATGGAGAAATTGGTCAAATATGCGAAGGACAAGAATGTAAAGTTGAAATAAAGTGTAAACGAGAACTTGTAAAAGATGCTCTTGAAGTTATTAATGATATTCATCCGTATGAAACACCTATGATTTATATTATACCAATACTAAATGACTATTTTGAGAAACTATACATTAAATAACTAGGAGGAATATCAATTGAAAAGTAAATTTCATCATATTGTACGAGCAGTCATGATAAAAGATGAAAAATTATTAGTTGCTGAATATATCGGCCATCATTATTTTTTACCTGGTGGCCATGTTGAAATTGGAGAATCAGCAGAGAATGCATTAAAAAGAGAGTTAAGAGAAGAACTTGGAGTAAACTGTAGTATACAACAATTTTTAGGCGTCATAGAAAATCAATGGCAAGATAAAGAAGTTCTTCATCATGAAATTAACCACATTTTTGAAGTAGAGTCACAAGATTTACATACGGATTTAACACCGAAATCTAGCGAGTCTCATTTAGCATTTCACTGGATAGCTTATAATAAAGAAGCCTTAAATCATTATGAAATCATGCCAATGCCTTTAGTAAAGGAATTACTAGAAAGTAAGTTAAATGATGAACTCCTAAATTGTTGGATTAGTAATTTTTAAATCACTTTATTTATAGTAAATACGTCCATCGAATGAATATAAAGAAAATAGGCTAAAAAACAAGGTACATCACCTAGTGTAAGTTCATATTTTGTTGATGTACGCATTTAGTCTATAGTCTTGTTTCTACTTTGTTTACAAGAATTTATTAACTTTAATATTTGGACGGAATTTACATTTATAAATGGAGGGGTTCGTAATGAATCAGTTTCAACATGAACTACAAACATTAAACCTTAATGATTATCAAACTGGTAATGTTGTGTATTGGGATCAACACCAAAGTCAATATCCATACTACTACATTCAAGACGATGCACGTCGTTGCGGCGGATGCGGCGGTTGTGGTGGACGCTGTGGTGGTTGTGGCGGCGGTAGATGTGGTGGTTGTGGTGGCCGTTGCGTAGGTTGCGCTGGCTGTTTTAGTTGCTTTAATTGCTGGAACTGGTGGATTATTTAAGTATAGAAAATCCAAGTTATTTTATATGAAAGAAAGGTGTAAAAACTATTTTGCACTTTTCTTTCATGCTGTAATTTTGATGTGTATTAAGGGGGATTTATTTGTATATATATGATAAGTTGATTTCTTGGGTAGAGGATATAAAAGAAAAAAATCATAGTTCTGCTACAGCACTTTGTATTATAAAAGATAATAAAATCGTACTAGAGCATTATAGTGGTTATCACTCAAATACATCTACAAGCAAGAAAGTAACAGCATCTTCACAATTTAACGTTACTTCTGCTAGAAAATAGCGTATGCGCTTTATGAGGGGAAAATAAACTCTATTGATGATGAAGCGATAAAATATTTTAAAGACTTTGATCCTGCATTGCTTAGTAAAACGACGATAAGACATTTAGTAACACATTCGCACGGATTAGAAGAAACGAATGACAGGACAATTTTTCGTGAATTTGCACCGGGACAATCATGGGCGTATAGAGATATTAATGTAAGAATGATGACACGTCTTATTTATCAGCTATATAACAAAAGTTTTCCTGAATTGTTAAAGGAGCATGTGTTTAAACCTGCTAATTTTCAAGAAACAGGTTGGAGAGTTCAGCGAGATGAAAATTTAGTTGACGTTGTTAATGATCCAAATGAAGACGCAATTAGTGAAATTGGTACGGTAGATGACGGTATTGAAAAAAATTTATTTGTCTCAACTAGAGAATTTGCGCAGTGGGGCAATCTTCATTTAAATCAAGGTATGATAGATGGTAAACAAATTGTTCCAAAAGAAGTTATAAAAATCGCTACATAAACAAAGAGCTACCACAAAATGGGGTGTTTTGGTTCATCCAAAATGAGCCTGCACAATTAAGCGAACTTGGTGAACGTATTCCAAAAGGGTCGTATCAAATATTAGGGATTACTGGACCGACTATTTTAGTAATACCTGAATATAATGTAGTTGTTGCAAAAATGTATAATAAAAGATATAACTACGGTGGTGATAATTACTTATATTATTTACGTGAATTTAGTAATTTAGTCGCTGATACATTTAGTAACGGTAATAGGGCATAATTACTCCTATAACAAAAAGGAGTGATTGAAAATGAAAGATAAAGTGAACAAAAATAAAAAGCAAAATATAAAAGATGTAAATACAGAGCAAAATGCAATTTATAGCGATCCTAAAGATGCAGCTAATATGCAAACTGTACCGCAGCCGAAAGATTTTGATGAAATCGAATATTAATTTTTCATCCGACTATATGATGAATGAAAAATACGTCTTAAGTCTCATAACATTTAAGAAATTATTTGATAACATATATACATAAGCATTTGAAAATGTCTTATCTTAACAAAGCTTTCTTTAGAAATATCTGATATAACCTGCAAAAGGCACTTCTTTATGAAGTGTCTTTTTGTGTATATGAACTTAATTACCATTTTCCGTACAGTATCTTGCAATTTATGATGGATATACTAACTGTGAAAATTCATGTCAAGATAAAAGAAGGGGACAGTTAGTATGAAACAAACTTCTATAAATCCGTTACTAATTGTTCTAGGTACAATCATTGTTCAAATTGGCCTTGGAACAATTTATACATGGAGTTTATTTAATCAACCCCTTGTAAGTAAGTTTGGATGGAATCTTAATTCAGTAGCGATAACTTTCTCCATAACTAGTTTTTCTTTATCATTCTCAACTTTATTTGCAGCCAAGTTGCAGAAAAAATTAGGACTTCGAAAACTTATTGCTACTGCAGGAATTGTTTTAGGACTCGGCTTAATACTTAGTTCACAAGTTTCTTCTTTACCACTATTATATTTATTAGCTGGTGTCGTTGTTGGTTATGCGGATGGAACAGCTTATATTACATCACTATCTAATTTAATTAAATGGTTTCCAAATCGGAAAGGGCTTATTTCAGGTATATCTGTATCAGCGTATGGAATGGGCAGCTTAATCTTTAGATATATAAACGGAAATCTTATCGATAACCTTGGTGTATCACAAGCATTCTTATATTGGGGTATTATCGTGTTACTTTTAGTGTTAATCGGATCGTTCTTCTTACGTGAGGCAATTGTAAGTAATGCTGTAACTGAAACATTACACAATGACTATACTCCGCGTGAAATGATGCGAACGAAACAAGTATATCTGCTATTTTTTATGTTATTCACCTCGTGTATGGGTGGTTTGTATTTAATCAGTATGGTAAAAGATATCGGCGTACAACTTGTTGGACTTAGCGCAGCAACCGCTGCAAACGCCGTTGCTATGATTGCAATCTTTAATACAGTAGGTAGAATCATTCTTGGGACGTTATCAGATAAAATCGGGCGAATGAAAATTGTCTCTGCAACGTTTATTATTATAGGTTTGTCAGTCTTTACTTTAAGTTTTATTCCGCTAAATTACGGGATCTATTTTGCTTGTGTAGCAAGTGTCGCCTTTTGCTTCGGCGGTAATATAACTATATTCCCAGCTATTGTCGGAGATTTCTTTGGATTAAAAAACCATAGTACAAATTACGGGATTGTCTACCAAGGTTTCGGATTTGGTGCGCTTGCAGGATCATTCATTGGAGCGATACTTGGAGGATTTCAACCAACTTTCATTATAATTGGTGTTTTAAGTGTTATTTCCTTCATTATTTCAATATTAATCCGTCCACCAACTGCAGAGAAGACAAAGGAACTAAAACATCTACATCGGAAAGTGGCGTAATACTAAAAAGAGTCCTAATATAGGGCTCTTTTTAGTACAAAACATTTTTTGTGTAGAGAGAATAGAGTTATTTAATTTAAAATGAAATGAGTAGCAGATACTTAGAATATTCATATTGTTTTATAAAGGAACTAACATGTTGCTAAAAACATTTAGAAAATTACAGTTAACCAACTTTGTGATGGAACGTGCACTTCATTCATAGACCATTATTTTCTTATAAGTTTACAATGAAAGTAGTTGGCTTTTATTGATTACAACCATAATTTCTTCTGTTGTGGCATTCGCTACAACAAATATTGATGACATTTTTATACTGCTTGTTTTATTTTCACAAGTAAGAACAGAAGTAATTAGGAAAGAAGGAAGAGCTGTCCGCGAAAAAGCTACGAGAAAAAAACTTTATATTGTTATTGGACAATATTTAGGATTTAGTATGATTATTTTTCTAAGTATCATTGGGTCTTTAAGCTCTTTTTTCATTCCTGTTTCGTGGATTGGGTTATTAGGATTAGTGCCAATTTATATGGGGGTTAAAGGACTATTGTCAATTCGTTCTTATAAAAGTAATGAAGTTATCGATAACGTTACTGTTTCATTATTTAAAGTAGCTTCAATTACATTAGCTAATGGAGCTGACAATATTTCGATTTATATACCAATGTTTGCTAGTCAAACTCTTGAAACAAATATCGTTACATTAGTTATCTTTTTTCCATGATAGCGATATGGTGTTTTATTAGCTACAAATTGATAAAAGCTCCTATACTAGCTAAAGTACTTGAGGAAAACTGTCATATTATTGTTCCAATTGTTCTAATTGGTTTAGGAATGTTCATTCTTTTTCGTAGTGGTACAATTGGACTATTCTCCTAAGGTGTTGAAATAACGGAAGTTTTCATAAAAAAGAATTGAACAATTTTAATATTTTTTGAGCAATTACATTCATTGAGATTAATTAGATTCTACACAACGTATATAAGTCTTATTACAGATGAAATGTAGTAGGGCTTTTTTTATTTTAGCGAAATGAAACAATTGTATTAGTGATCTACGACTATTATTTAAACAGGACATTAGAATTTTGAAGTTGAATAGCTATCGTAAAAGGAGTGTGATACTTAAAATGAAAATAGTACAGCAGTGGGTACAAGAAGATAGTGATTACATAAGAGAGAAAGTAATTGAATATAATCAAAAATATCTCGCAGATGAAGAAAAAACACCTTCAGAAAAGGTTAGTTTCATAGTAAGAAATGAAAAAGAAGAAATAGTAGGTGGGGTAACAGCAATAACTTTTTGGCACCATATACACGTTGACTTTCTATGGGTTTCTGAAGAATATAGGCATGAAGGTTACGGAACCAAGTTAATAAAACTTATTGAAGAATTTGCAATTGAAAAAGAGTGCAGGTTAATCAATTTAGATACTTTTAGTTTCCAAGCTCCTGATTTTTATAAGAAGCATGGATATAAAGTAATCGGAGTAAGTGAAGATCATCCGAAAGGACATAATCATTATTATTTAGAAAAACGGCTAAAAAGTATATAGAATTTGTTAACATTAGTATTTGGAATACACATGCAATAAGGGCGAGGTTATTATTAATTTCAGTATTAATTGAATCAATTTTTATTCTAAAACTGCAAGAACGTACTTTGGATAATCTTCCTAAGGTACGTTCTTTTTTTATATCAGTAGCCTATTCTTATTAATTCCACCAATAATGGTAAAGGCAAGACTTAACTAACTTATATATATTAAAAGGAGTTAATGGTAAAATGAATAGAAGACAGAAAATTCCTTTTATTAAAAATAGAGGAGGTACATATGAAAAAAGTAAATGTTACATATGCACTTTTATACGATAAAACAAACGAAAAGATCTTAATGGTAAAAAACAAAGGGGAAAATGGTTCTTATTATACATTACCAGGTGGCGCAGTTAAATTAGGAGAAACGTTAGAAGAAGCAGTAATTCGAGAAGTAAATGAAGAAACAGGGTTACATATAAATGTAAACGGGATTTGTTCTATCAGCGAAGCTTTTTTTGAGGAAAGAGATCATCATGCGATTTTCTTTAATTTTCTAGGCGAAATAATCGGCGGGGAGACATATATATCAAGGCCAAAAGAAATCGAAGAGATTACTTGGATGGAATTACATATAGCAGCTCCATATTTACGCATACCAGAACATTTACTAGATTTATTACAAAGGAAAGAAACAGTACCGTACTTTTTTAACGGAACAATCGTTCATCAATCTTCATAAAAATATTATCTCATGTAAGGCGGGGAAAACATGGAGTTTATCGTTAATCACAAACAATTCACTCAAGCACTTTCAGAAGTAAGTAAAGCAATATCAACAAAATCTTTAATTCCTATATTATCTGGTATAAAAATAACTGCAGATCAATCTGGAATTACTTTAATCGCAAGTAACTCGAATATTTTTATCGAAAAATTCATTCCTGTTTCAATTGAAGACGAAAAGATTGCAACTATTTTAAAGGCAGGAACTATTGTTGTACCTGCAAAGTATTTCATTGAAATAATAAAGAAAATGCCAAGTGATATAGCAATAAAAAGTAAGAATGAGCAAATTATTAAGATACAATCAGAAGAAATCACATTAAGTTTAAATGGATTTCCTGCAGATGAGTTTCCGAATGTACCGCTTATAGACAATCATGCAGAAATCAAGATAGAGACAGAGCAATTGATTGAAGTATTTAAACAAACAGTCTTTGCGGTAGCGAAAAATGAATCTAGACCTGTTCTTACTGGGGTGCATATAGAGTTATCTAATAATAAGTTTATTTGTGCTGCAACTGACTCACATAGACTAGCGATACGTGAAGCGCGACTTTCCTCAGATGTAAAAGCAAATTGTATTGTACCAAGCGCAACCATTAGTGAACTTCTAAAATTAATGAACAGCAATTCGGAATTCGTATATATCTACCTTTCAGAGAGTCATATTATATTTACGCTCGGAACAACTACATTATATTCAAGACTAATTGAAGGGAAATATCCTAATATTTCTAACCTTATTCCAAATGACTTTAAAACTATTATTAACATAGATAGAAAAAAGATATTACAAGGTGTAGACCGATCAAGTTTATTAGCAAGTGAATGGGCCAATAACAATGTTAACTTAGAAATCATAAACGAATCTACAATTAAAATTTCTTCAAACGCTTCTCAAATTGGGCAAATATCCGAAACGCAACAAATAGATGCGATTCAAGGTGAAAAACAATTAAATATATCTTTCGATGGGCGTTTTATGGTTGATGCTTTAAGAGCAATAAAAGAAGAAACGATTACTTTAAGCTTTGGCGGTTCTATGAGACCGATATTGATTGAAGCAGGAGAGCAATCTGTAGCAGTACATCTTATATCACCAGTAAGAGCTTATTAGGGATAGAGGAAGGGATTACATTATGTACAAGCAGACTTTTGTTTTATGAAATCATAAATTAATACATTATAAGAATGATGTATTAGTATAGCAAACAGTTTACTAATTCCTACATAATATAATTCATAGACAAAGCAGCAATGGTAAACTGAAATACAAAGCAAAATAATAATAACCTAAATATAAAAGCCATAGATTAATCGATATGGGGTGAGTACGATGAAGAAAATAATTGTTTTACTCATTGGTATAGTTTTAATTATTTTTGCTTTTTATCAATACAACAAAAAAGACTATGCAGCTAAAAGTGCTAACTTGTATGTAGAAGACTTTAAAGGGGCAAATGATTCAATAAAAATACAATCTGCTATTAATAAAGCAGCGTCTAGTAAAATAAAAACCGTATTGCTTGATGATAAAAAGTATAAAATCACGTCACCAATCACTGTTAAAAAAGGTGTGAAATTATTATTTGGTTATGGATCACAATTTGTAGTTGAGGGAAACTTTAGAGTTCTAGAACTAGAGAAAAACGCATCCATTGAAGGAGCGTATATAGCTATTGACGATCCTAAATTCAACTCTGAAGTTATTTATTTAGACGGTAAAAATAAATATTATAACACTTGGAACAAAACACAAATAAAAGATATAAATATTATTAATTGGACGGAAACGAATAAAGGTACCGGAATTTCTTTATACTCTGCTGGAAAAGAAAATGAAATTTCGTTTATTAACTTCGAAAACATTAAAATTGTAGGAATGGAAACCGGACTAAAATTAGTAGCAAAAAAACCGAGCACCGGACAAGCTTGGATAAATGCCAATCGTTTTATGAACTTTTCTTTAGAAGACTGTGTAAATATGATTTATATGGATAGTCAAGTAACTACGCCAAATGAAATTAGTGGGAATCAATTTGCCAATCTTCAAATACAGCCTTCAAATAAAACAAAAAGCATTATACAGGTAAGTGGTCAGCATAATGAATTTCATGGGATGGTGTGGGATTTAAATAAAATAAAACATGAAAACGAACTCATTGAACTGACTGATAAGAGTATGAATACAGTGGTTGAAATGTCCAGTGTACCAGCAAATAGAGTTTTAGATAGTGGGAAATCCAATATAATAAAGTAATATTTTTATTTATGAATTCACTTCTAAAAGCAGATAGAAATAAAAATTTTAGACAGGAGATTCAATATGTGGAAAACAAATATTATCAAAACTACTAGAGGGAAATTTGAGTATTTTGTGAAGGGAGAAGGGCCACCTTTATGCGTTACACATATGTATAGTGAATATAACAATAATGGAAATACTTTTGCAAACCCATTCACTGATTTTTATAGCGTATATTTAGTTAATTTAAAGGGTTGTGGGAATTCAGATTTAGCAAATAGCGATTCCGAATTTAGTATGACGGAAACGGTTAAAGATTTAGAAGCGATTCGGGAAGCTTTATATATTAATAAGTGGGGATTTGCTGGTCATTCAACAGGAGGGATGTTAGCTCTTGTATATGCGACTGAAGCACAAGAAAGTTTAACGAAAATAATTGTTGGTGGCGCAGCGGCGAGTATGGAATATGCATCCCATAAAGATAGTATATACTGTAGTAAAAATGAAAAATTTAATAGAATCGTATCAATTATGAATACATTAAATGATGATAGTATAGTACAAGAAGAAAGAAAAGCATTAAGTAGAGAGTGGGCACTTATGTCTTTTTATTCTGAAGAAAAGCTTGAAGAGGCATTAAAATTGCCGAATAGCGGAAAAACAGTTGGCAATCGGTTAAATTATTTTAGACAAGTTGAATATAAAGATTATGATGTTCGTCAGAAACTTAAATTCGTAAAAATCCCAAGTTTTATATACTGTGGTAAGCATGATGCGCAATGTCCCTACATATTTTCTCGTGAAATAGCAAATTTAATCCCGAACGCAGCATTAACTAAATTTGAAGAAAGTAATCATAATCCATTCGTTGAAGAAATAGACAAGTTTAATCAGTTTGTAAACGATACATTATAATCAATAAGTAAAAAGCGAATCTTCTATATAAGACAGATTCGCTTTTTACTATAATTAGACTTTTCGCCACCAAGCATACCTAGGATAGTCTGTAGATTTCAACGTAATAGATTCGCCAATTTGAGGCGTTGTAATTTTAACACCTAAACGGTTGGCTTCTTTCGTAACACGTTCTATCGGGGCACTCCATTCGTGTAATGCTAACGTAAAAGCACCCCAATGAATCGGAAGAAGTAATTCTCCTTTAACATCAATATGAGCTTGTACCGTTTCTTCAGGCAACATATGAATAGCAGACCACCTCGGATCATATTGCCCGCATTCCATTAATGTAAGATCGAATGGACCGTATTTATCACCAATTTCCTTAAAGTGAGGGGCATAACCGCTATCACCACTAAAGAAAATTTTAGTCTCTTGACCAAGAATAAGCCATGAACACCATAATGAACGATCTCTATCTGTCATACCACGTCCCGAGAAATGCCTTGCAGGCGCACATACTAACTTAATATTATCAAACGTAATTTCGTCCCACCAATTATGCTCACTAATTTTACTAGGCGAAACACCCCATTTAATAAGATATTGTGCAACTCCAGTTGGAACATAAAAGTGCTTTGCGCGATCTTTTAACTGCATAATACTTTTGTAATTCAAATGATCATAGTGATTATGAGAAATGATAATCGCATCAATTTCTTGAAGGTCATCACGTTCTAAAGAAAAAGCACCACTATAGCGTTTACTATTAAACAAAGGAAATGGGGAAGAGGCATCTCCAAACATCGGGTCTAATAACAGTTTTTTACCTTCTATTTTCAAAAGAGAAGCAGAATGGCCAAACCATGTAACACTCTCTAACGGTTCATTATCTTTATTTGATAAAACGATAGGTAAACCCTTTATAGGACGCAGCTTTGATTTTATTTTAAAGTAATCCGTCATTAAACTTATAATATCTTTCGGTTTAAAACTCATATCAGTATGAATTTGATTTGTATATTTCTTATTCATTCGTTCTCCTTTTTACGATTAACAATTTACGTATGTTGTTATTGTAGCTATTTGTAGTTTAAACTATATTATTTTACCTTTCATCTAAAATGCCTTGTATTTCATAAATCCGTCAAATTCATTATTTGTATTTATAAAGTACAAATCGCACAGCAGCAGCTAAGACAAATATTAAGTACATGTAAATTGTTTTTATTTAGTAAATTCCTTCTTATACGCAACGAAGAACGTATGTTTCGTTGTATGTTATAGAAGAAAATATGTCTCTAATAAAAGAAAGGAAGGAGAGGATGTAAGTGCACATAGAGCGAAAAAAGAAATCAAAATGTAAACTATCAAAATCTGAAATAACGCAGCTATATGCAGAGGGGAAGAGTACCTCAGAGATCGCTACACTTGCTAATGTGTCTGCAAGGTATATTCGTATGGTTTTATCAGACAATAACGTACCAAGGCGCGCTATAGGGAGTTGGAAGAGAAAGTATGACATAACAGAAGATTATTTTAAAACGTGGTCAAACAATATGGCTTATATTTTAGGGTTTATAGCAGCAGATGGTGTTATACAGAAAGAAAATCAATGTGTCAGTATATCTCAAAAAGAAAATTATATTTTAGAAGATATAAAAAAAGAACTAAAAACAAACCAGCCACTTTATCAAAACAAAAAAACAGGCGTATATATGCTAAATATTAATAGCAAAACAATAAAAGACGACCTTATGAACATACACGGAATTATGCCATGTAAATCATTTAACATCGAATTTCCTTTTGTACCAGAAGAATATTTGCATCATTTTGTTCGTGGGTATTTTGATGGGGATGGTTACGTCAAGTATGAAACTTATACAGTTATTTTCGTAGGTGGATCATATAACTTTATGAATTCTTTACATCAAATTCTTCAAAATCGCAATTTACGAGCCGATTTACTAAATCAAAACAAACATTATCGCGTTATTTTATCTGGAAGAAAATCAATACAACTATTTTCAAATTGGATTTATAAAGACAAAGATATTTATTTGCATAGAAAATATGAAGTGTTTCAGAAAGAAAGTCTGAGTTTAGATCAATTACAAGATCGAAAATTAAAACAAACTCAAACTGCCGTTAAACAAAGAAAACAAAATTTCCTTGAAGAATATATGAAAAATAAATGTAATACTACAACTTGTTCAAATTTAGAAATAAGCGAATCGGCTTTCAAACGTTGGCTAAAAAATGATAATCAATTTAAAAGGGATTATGAAAAGATTAATTTAACAATGTCCACTAGCGATAACTAAATATAAAATCTTAAAAAACCTTAGAATAGGTATGAAGATAGCTATTCTAAGGTTTTTTATTTTTAAATCATAAAGGATTCTTAATTTTATTGATTGAATATAGTAAATACATAGATTTTACAATTGTCTTGATAAAAAAGGAGAGATACACCTTGCAAAAGAAATTTATCAATCCAGAAACGATGCCACCAACTTTTGGATATTCACATGTAGTGGAAGTTAGTAACGCTAAACGAACAATTTACATATCTGGACAAGTAGCGATTAACACTGATGGTCAAATAGTTGGCATTGGTGATTTAGCTACACAAACGCGACAAGTTTTCGAAAATATTAAAAGTGCATTAGAAACTTCGGAATTAAGATTTAATGATGTAGTAAAATTAACATTTTTCCTAACAGATATTTCTCAAATGGCCACTGTTAGAGATATACGAGATCAATACATTGATACTAAAAATCCACCAGCAAGTTCAGCTGTAGAAGTTAGAAAGTTAATTAACGATAACTTTTTAATTGAAATCGAAGCAATTGCTGTAGCAAACTAATTTTAAAAACTTATTATGAATCATATCCATGCAATTCGGTTAATGCGTTCAGTTAAAACGAATTGCATTTTTTATTGTCTTAAATATAATTTATATCTGGAGACATTTTCATCAACAACTTATAAAACAAACAACTAAACAATCCATCACACAGAATGATTAAAAAGAACGAGGGGAGGCTAATCACAAAATAAACTTACATATAATAAGTTTATTATTTAAAGTTAGTTAACATAATATATATTATAGGTAGTTATAGAAACAAAGTAATATCAGGTATCAAAAACCAAGTAAACTATACTTAATGAGACGAAACAGAGATTTTTAGTGAAATTCACATGAAATCTTATCTAAACAAATTTCTTCAGCTTTTATCGTTTTTATTTGTTATAAATTCATCACAGCAAATCTTAATCAATAATCGCTTAAGATTTAACGAATTAAAAACATTTTTGATTGGCAAGAAATTTTTATACAGAAAAATTATTTCTATACAAAATATAAATTAGTAATTTTATTTTATGTTTTACTTAATGAATTTATTGCTATTTGCACATGTTTTACAACTTTACATTATTTGTTGTTATTTCTGTTATTTAGACTTGACTTTCATTACAATCATTGTTTTTTTATCCTAGTTAACATAACGCTTATTTTTAACATAAAAAAATCCTCCTCACCTTCAGGAAGATTTTTTGTTTGCTATTATTTTATTTATATCTTCTAGTAACAATCCCAATTGTAAATGACATTGGAAAAATCTAGATTTAACAAATCTTCCTTACGTATAAAGAAATTAGCAACCCCAGAATCGCCCCACATAATATTTAATGAATCGTCTGTATCGATTTGCAGCAATAATATGTCATGTTGCTGGTATTTTTCTTCCCATTCTCTCGGATCTGTCTGTGTGAAAAATGGATATCCACCAATTTTATGTCCTTGATCTTTACATAAATCATCATACAGTTCGCCTAATTCTGTATTATTTTCTTCATCAACAATTTCTTCCCAATCAATATCCTCACTAAACATCTTTTCAAATCGATAATCCCTTGACGTTACGGGTTGATAACCTAATTCAAACTTTAATTTCGCTGCTTCAGGTATGATAAAGTCCTCTAATTCTAAGGTGTTTAAATAACTAAAATCAGTAATAACCTTATTTAAATCTTCTATAATTGTAGAATGATAAATAATTCGAAAGTCTTTTTGGATTGTTGGATGATCAAAATCTGCTCCGTAAAGCTCATCACCAGCACTTACGAAAAACTGTAACATTCCCTTTTGAGGCATATATTCAACATGCGGAATTTCTTCAAAGTTTAACTGCGCAAGTAACATCATAGGTTGTCCGTTTGAGTCTTTAGGATGCTCTTGATCTATAGGTAAATACGGATATCCACCAAACTTACTTTCAAAAAGCGTTGTCTCTGCTTGCGTTCCAGACACTTTAACATACGGTTTCACACTTTCTTCTAAAATACTACGATACTGTTCTAGTTCTTTCGGAATTTGAAGTTGATACGTATTCTTCACTACATTTGCCTCCCTTTAGTAATGAATTGAAAATGCCTAACTTAATTATATAGCAAGCGATAGCTTAATTGAAAATCGTTAAAAATCCATTTTCACCCTCATTTTTTGCGCGCTTGGTGGACAAAGTAAATTATGTTCTAATACCTTTTTATTAATAGTTCGAATTAAGTCCGCTGCTTCTGCAGTATTTGTATTTTCTTTTAGTTTTTCTTTTAAATCATCAATTTCTTTTGAAAGCTCAATCCACCTAGGTAAAACATGATTATTTGCTAAAGTTCTATAAAGTTGCTTTTCAGGATTGTAAGAAAGATCTTTATCAAGATTAAGAGGTTTCCCTTTACCAGGTAAATTATCAAAAGCTCCTTTCTGTTCTGCTTGTTTAACGATAGAACTAATATGATCCTCATACGTATAAGACCAAACTTTCTCATCTTTTACTAAAATCTCTTGTTTTTTTAGTTTTTTATCTAGTTCTTCTTGATTCATAGATTCTCTCTCCTTTTTATTTTCTAATGTCGTTTTTGTAAATTCTAATGCCCTTAATCCATCGAATAGCTTTTCTCGCCACCATACGCTATCATGTCCGCCTTGAAACTCTTCATAAGTGGTTTGGCGTTTCATTTCTTCTAAAGCTTTATATAGCCGTCTATTAGCCGTTAAAAGAGGTTCGTTTTCGAGTTCACCTACTGCTATGTAAGAATGTAGATGAGTCGCATTAGAATATATTAATGAAATTTGATTTTCAATCCAAGGAATTGTATTTTCATAATTATCCTTTTTCCAATGTACGGATCCAGACAGTGACAACACATTTCCGAAAATATGTGGATTTTGAAGTGCTGCATAAAAAGCTGCTAAGCCACCAAGACTGAAACCAGCAATTGTTGTATGATTCTTTTCTTGATAAACGTGATACTTAGCTTGAATCCACGGAAGTAATTCCTTCGTTAAAAATGCATTCATTTTATCGTTATAAGTTAGCTCTTCTAATCGATCGACAGGATCTATAGCAACAGCAATACACGATGGGATTTCTTTTTCGTAAATTAAATAATTAAGTGTTTTTGTGATTGAAAGGTCATTAATGAATGAATTCCCATCAAATACAATGAGAAGTTCTTGAAGATGTGAAGTGTGAGAATAATTATGAGGCGTATAAATATGAATTTTGCGTGTGTTATTTAAAATCGAACTATAAAAAGAATATGTTTCAATCTTTCCGGATGGATAATCATTTGAAGGAAAACGACTGCTATATTGCACCTCCATTCCTATGTTTAACACAGACGCTTTATTGGTACCTTCTCCAAATGTATTTCGATTAAATTGGTCTATTTCGTACTGTTCACTACGCTTTATCCAATCATTTTCGAAAACATCGTTTACTGAAAAATAGTACGTTGAAATAAAACTCTTATCCGTCCTAAACGTTACATACCAAATATCTGTCTGTAACAATCGTTGTAATTGATTTACAGACAAATCCCAACCAGGAAAACTACCGAATACATAAACGTTTTCAGTGTTTTGATCCCCTAACCATATATACGTTATAAGCTTATACTGATTATCTGCAGGGCATTGTTCTATTAGTGGCGTGTGATTTGACTTTATTTCATGCAAAAAAGTATAAAGAGCTTTTTCGTTTCCATTCTTTAATTGATTTTTAAGCTTCTCTAACTTAGGACTGATTATTGTAGTCACCTCTCTTCATCCTTTGTAGTATTCTATATGTAGTTTTTTTCATTAGAATCCCTATATAAAAGTAGTCGTAAGTTATTTGTTTAGCGAAGTTATTTATTAGAAAAATAATCAATTGCCTGAATAGAAAGTTCTAATGATTTTATTCTTCTTTCTAAAAGCGTTCTTTGAGGACTCCCAAGCTTTGACTTAACGTAAATCTTTTCAATTGATGGAAGCAAACCAATTAGAACATTACGAGCTTCTGCTAAATCTTCCTGAGTATAATGATGAGTTTCTTGCTTCCAAACACTTTCTAACATAGCTAAGCCGATACTAGCTGCTTTGAGTCTTTTTTTCACTAAAGTAGTATTTGATCCTTTTTGAGTCATCTGTGATAAGGCATTTTCAAGTTTACTAATTGTTGACTGTAAAGATTTTATTGATTCTACTTTATCTATATTTGATACGTTTTTCATGTTAATGTTATCCCTTCTATGTTGCTAACTTGTTTTGTTTAATGTTTAATGAAATCCTTAAAAGCTTGATTTCACTCGAAATATTTTAACATAAATAACTAACTGTATTCGAGTTGGACAATAACTTAAAGTAAAACAGCTATTCCTCTCTCCTCCCCTGCATCATTCTATTATATGTACTTCTTTCTTCTCATTAGAATTCCTATATAAACTAGTTGTTAATATTGAATGTTTTATGAACAAAAAAACGTACAAGTAATGTAACCTGTACGTTTTCGCTTTTATTCAGTAAGGTAATAAAGTAATAGCTTTCTGGTCTTCTCATAACTTATGAAATCTCTATACAAAATGGGATAATTCACAATTTCTGTTTCTAGAAAACGATATTGCGGAAACCACTCGAAAAACGATTTTCTTAACCACTTTATTTGTTGAAACGTAATGTTCTGTTCGTTTCCATTTAGTACAGAATTTAAAGTAGCTGCTGTATGCATCCAATAATGATTAAAATCAGCGTTTATACAGTCATCTTCGGTAAATTTACTTTTTAAATCTCGCTGCAATTTTGCTGTAGCACGATAAGGAAACGGTTTATGAAGTGGACTATGCATTTTCTGCAATTCCTTAAAAATAATTCGTTTTCCTAACTTCAACTTTCCACCCCTTTATTTCTCTATCCAATTTAATAAGTTTTCATAATGATATTGAGCATCGATATACCCAAGATTATATAGATTAACGAGCTTTTCCTTATTTCTTTCTATTCCGCTTATAGGAAGCTGTACACTTGGTTGAATTACATAAAAATTATCTTTTTGTTCTTCTCGATTCATATAAGATATCGTCTCATTATAAAAACGATAATGGTCTACTAAATTCTCTGCGATTTTCGGATATTTTCTATATAAAATTTTAGCCAGGCCTGAAAATTTATTTCGCTGCTTCTCATATCCTTCTGGCTTTGTCATAATGACAACGTTCTTTTCATAACCATCCTTTTGGGCTTTCAAAACTGGTATAGGGTCTATAATCCCTCCATCTAATAATTTTCGATTATTATATTCTACAGCAGGTGCTATAAACGGCACAGAGCTTGAGGCGCGAATGATTTTTAAAATATCATTTCCGTGTTCTGCTTTATTATAATAAATGGCTTGTCCTGATTCGCAATCAGTCGTCCCTATGACAAACTGTTCATTACATTTTAAGAAAGTTTGAAAATCAAATGGTACAATTTTATTAGGTACTTCATCAAATAAAAAATCCATTCCGAATAATTCGCGTTTTCGAATCAAATTTCGATAAGATATATAACGGTGATCTGCTACTAGCTCTGTATTTACTTTCTTATTTCTCCCTTTTTGACGTGATAAATAAGTTGCTCCCATACAGGCTCCTGCTGATACGCCGACTACATACGGAAAGAATAAGTTCTTTTCCATGAAATATTCGAGTACACCTGCAGTATATAAACCTTTCATTCCTCCGCCTTCTAATACTAAACCTATATTCTTCATGCTATATCCCTCTGCTTCTTTTTTCTTAATTTCATATTAGCATAAGATTTTAAGATGAGGTTATATAAACTAATTACAACAATAACCAGAAACTACTAAAGTAATGTCATAATATCTTTGTGAGTAACATGTTACAATATAAGTAATTCATTCCACATATATTAAAGGAGGAATTTAATATGGGTTTATTTAGCGGTATTTTAGGAAATGCATCAAATACGAGTTCTGAAAGTGTAGAACGTGATTTAGAGAATATTATGCTAGACGATGAAAAAGTAGAGCATGCTTATAAATTAATTCGTGATCTAATCGTATTTACAAATCGTCGTCTTATTTTAGTAGATAAACAAGGAGTAACTGGCAAAAAAACAGAATACCATTCTATTCCTTATAAAAGTATTACACAATATAGCATCGAAACGGCTGGACATTTTGATTTAGATGCAGAACTTAAAATTTGGGTGTCTAGTATGGAGGATCCAATTACGAAAGAATTTAAAGGTGACGATAGTATTTTAAGCATTCAACAAGCGTTAGTAACCTTTACGACCAAGTAGTGGTTTTGTATTTTTATTCATTTTTAAAATTACTAACCCGAGTATTTTGGAAGAACATACATTATTTTTGTATATTTAATCTAAAATAACATAAAAAGGTAAAGCGTATTTTATATGCTTTACCTTTCTTTTTTGTAATAAATAAGTGTAGTTTCATCATTTAATTTCTTTATAACTTCTGTTCTTTTATACTCCATCTTTTCATACAAAAAACAATTTTTCTCTTCTTCTAAAATAGTAGCAAGTTCCCAGCTCGTTGCTTCAGGAAACATTTCCTCAATTAATGTAAGTACCTTTTGGGCAATTCCTTTTCCTTGATAACTCGGGTGAATAAACATTGGACTGATCCAAAATTTAGAGGGTGTTTCTTTTTGTGAAATGCATATCGCTCCAACAAGATTCATTGCCACTATTATTTTATAGAAGCCACCGTCTACATGATTTATTCTACAAATAGTTTTTTCGATAGTTTCATTTGCTGGATTTGTTTCATAGTCTTTATATTTATGTAATAAAGGGCTAAATGAGTCTATTTGCATTTGAAATATAACTTCTGCATCACTTTCTGTCGCCTTCTCTAATGTAATCTCCATGTTACCAATTAAGTCGCTTTCTTAACGAGGTAATATGAGCGGTATGATGACGACCATGCCATGCGTATAGTCCTATTGCAACAGCAAGTTTTGTTTCACCAGTTTCAGGATGGTTAAATGTCTTTTCTAAATCTTCAATTTCTAGAGAATATAAAAGGTTAACCCATCTTTTATGTAATGAATCTAGCATTACTAGTGAAACATCTACCGGTAATTTTGAATCGGGTAACTCTGCCCACTTCTCTTCTTTATACGGTTTAATAGTTGGATTCTTTTCTGTCAGTGCTAATTTAAAGCGTATGTAGCTATTCATATGGCTATCAACAACGTGATGAACAACTTGACGGACAGTCCACCCTCCAACGCGATATGGTGTATCTAACTGCTTCTGATCTAAATCTTTAATTGCCTTTGTTAGTTCATGAGGTAAATCTTCAATTTCTTGAATCCATGTATCAATCATTTCTTCAGTTATAGGACGTTTGTATGTAAATTGGCCAATTGGATAACGTAAATCATTCATGAATAAGTCCTCCTTATTATAAGCGCGAAGTATTTCTCCAAATATAGTGTACAAACTTCACATGTTCTCCATTTAATTCTACAGATGTTATATCTGATTCGTTTTGATAAGAAGAAAATCCGCTTTTTTCTAGTACAATTTGTGATGCGAGATTATTAGTAGTTGTTTTAGCATGAACTTCAGTAATTTCATTATTTTTCGCTACATCTAAAATTAATTTTACGGCTGCTGTAGCAACTCCTTTTTTAGTAAATTTTTCTCCGACCCGATACCCTAGAGAACTAATTCGAGTTTCCGTATCTATATCTACTAAATTAATTCGCCCTACAATTTCTTTTTCTTCATTACGAATTAAATAAAAATAAGAATCTCCATCTGCTTGTTCTATTAATAAATCGTCTAGTAGTTTTTGGAAATATTCAAATTCAAAATATTTTGAGCCACGATTTGGTACCATTGTTTCAAAAAAAGATTTATTCGTAAGTTCAAACGTAAATAAATCCTTAGCATCTTGTTTCTTTAGTTGCTCTATGTATATTTCCATCCCGTATTCTCCTTCTAGATTTACTAACTGTTATACATTCTTTTTTAATCAATTATATTCCTGCTATTACTTTCGATTAAGTAATACAGATAGTAGCACTTTCGGATGAAAAAGATGAAATGGACTACGAATTAAATTCATCACTCGTACTAACCGAATATAAACATCAGAATTACTTGCGGATAGTCGATATATTTGTTTCGTATACCATAGCTGAAATTTTTGTTTTGTAGTTAATTCTCTCTTTAGTTGCGGATGACGTGATATTTCCGTTGTTGTCATATCCCATGGGGTTTCTATTATATTAGCTGCCTTTTTATAAAATTGTTGTGTAAATGTTTTATCAAGTTGTTTTCTACCTTGCAGAAGTAATTGCAACTGGTGAGCTTCCATAGCAGCAACTGATACGCCTTGGCCGAAAACGGGATCAAAACGACATTGCGCATCTCCAACAACTAATAAGCCTTCTGGTACATTATTCACTAAATCAAATCGCCGGCGTACTTGATAAGGAATTTTGTATGTCTTTATATCAGTAATTCCCTCAGCCTTGTTTAGGAAGTCTGTAACATTAGAAATTGATAGGTTTTCAGCAAAATCATAAAACTCATCATCTGTTTGTGGTGCTTTCTCGTTTGCGTATCCACTGAAAGTAACAAAATAACGATTATCTTCTATCGTTTGAATAAGAACGCCATAAGGGTTATCAGGGAAACTCGGAGACATTAGCACATTGCAACAGTCTAATTTCTCATTTTCTTTAAGTTTGAACATTTTCGTTGCGTAAAATAAATCAATACGAACTTTCTCTTCTTGTACTTCAATTTCGTATTCTCGTAACCACTCTATACTTTTTGAGCCAAATCCACTCGCATCAACTACAAGGTCTGCATGAACTTCTTCTTGTATGTCTGTCTCTAAATATTTAACTTTTACTCCACACACTTTGTTAAGCTTTTCATCTACCAATAACCCTTTAACCAATGTTTCATATTTAATAGTAATATTTGAAATCTGATGTATTCGTTTTTGAATATGCCATTCTAGTAAAGGACGACTTTGTTGAATCATATGTACTTCCCCTATGAACGGTTGTTTCCATAGACCGAATTGATGCCATTTCAAATCACGTGTAAAGTTGTTTATAATACTACCCGCTTCTATTAATTCATTCGTAATAGTAGGAAACAATTCTTCAATTGCTTTTTCTCCACCTTTTAATAACACGTGAGGATGATTACTTTGTGGAACTCTTTTTCTTGAAGCTTTTCCATCCCATTTTTCACCGACTTCTAAAATGATTACTTCTTTAAAAAAAGTTGATAATGCTTTTGCTGCAAACTTTCCTGCCATACTTCCACCAATAACGATAGCCTTATTAAACATATTTTCCCCCTTAATAAAAAGAGATCCTGCCTTGTATGAATGAAACAGGATCTTAAACTAATTAACTTCTTTATCATTATACTTAAAATACATCAGTAAATTGCAAAGTTAAAATTAAAATACCTAATCCCCATACGTAATACGCGAATACTTTTAAGGAGTGACGTTTTAAATATTGAATCATCCATGAAACGGCTATGTATCCAAAAAACGCTGCTGATAACGTTCCGACAATTAAAGATGTACTAGAAATAGATTCTGCTTTCCCTTGAAAAACGTCTACAAATTGCAAAATGATAGCTCCAACAATGGCTGGTGTCGAAAGTAAAAAAGAAAAGTAAGCAGCAGTTTCACGGTCTAATTTTCTCCATAATGCAGCGACAATTGTCATTCCAGAACGAGAAATGGCTGGAAAAATAGCAGCCGCTTGAAATGACCCGATAATTAGTGCGTCTTTATATGTTATGTCATCCATTTTTTTACGACCATTTTTTTGTTTATCTGCCATGTAGAGAAAGAATCCAGTCACTAAAAACTCCCAACCGATCGTGATTCCTGTTTTTGAAATATCTTCAAAGAAGTCTTTAAACAATAAACCAATAACAACTGCAGGTATCGTCCCAACAATAAGTAATAACATGAGCTTTGAAAATGGGTTTTTAATTAAATATATAAATTCTTTTTTGTAATAAATAAACACTGCAAGTAAAGTCCCAATATGCAACATCGTATCTAAAAATAAGCCTGCTTCATCTAATTGAAATAAATGCCTTCCTAAATAAAGATGTCCGGTACTACTGATTGGTAAAAATTCTGTTAAACCTTGAATTATACCTAATATGAAAGCTTCTAACCAATTCATGATGGTCTCCTTTCTCTTTTGCTTGTACCAATATATGAGGGTTAAATTTTCGATATGAAAAAAACTATATTTCTCTATGAATTTACTTTTCTTTTATGGATATATATGTAAAGAGAATTAAGGAGGGTTATTATGTGGAAGCACACAAAATTCGGTAATGTATTACTTTGGATGGGCCCTATCCTTGTATTTTTAGGACTATGTATGACAAATGTTATTTCAGATATTCCTTTCTTTGAGGGAAAACATAAAACGCTTGGTATTGTACTTATATTTATAGGGATATTCTGTTTTATTGTGGCTAATCATTTGAAAAAAGGAGAAAGATATGAAGAATAAATCTAAATAAAAAACAATCCTGGCATATTAGCTAGGATTGTTTTTTATTAATGTTGATTATTTGTAGAATACTTTATCAACGTTATATTTCGCTTTGTATTCATTAATGATATATGTTTCGTAAATTTCTCTTTCTGTTGGATCTTCTACGATACATGCATCAATGCGGTATACTTCATCACGGTGATTTTTAATTGGTGAAACATTATCTTCAAAATGCTTCTTAATACGTTGTCTAATTTTACGAGCTTTACCTACGAAAAGTAGTTCGTCATTAATATTGTAAAACATAAAAATGCCGCCTTTATCTCTAGGGAACAAGTGGAAATCAATAAATCCATTAATTGGAGTAATGATTGGCTCGTCTCCTTTAATAACTTGTTTACGTTCAGTAATTGTAACATCAACTTCAGGGATACTAATTTTAATCAAGTTCATTCACGTCCTCTTTTATTATAAAGATAAATAATAGCATACATATGTAAGAAAAGCTACGTTCATAGGTATATTTCATTTTATAATTCAAATATTATAGGTGTATCATGTAAACTCTTCTTCCAAATCATATGATCACTTGATTCTCCCCAATAATCTTTCAGTACATAACTAGGCTCTCCAAACTTCTTTGTCCATATACTTTGCGCTTTTCTGTATCCACTATCTAAACAGAATTCTGTTATTCCTCTGCTAAGTAACGTAAGAAACATTGTATGTAGCAGTAAACTCCCGATACCCTTTCTTTGATACTCTGGAAGTATAAATACAGTTCCTATTTCATACAAATCCTTAAGTACACCACCTGTACAACTATTAATCAATGTACTCGCTGGACCAACTTCAATTGTTCCAATGATTTTATTGTTATTTGTATCAATTGCTAATAAAAAGTAACGTTTTTCTCCATTACTATCAAAATCTGTTTTCAAATATTGCTTTTTCATGTTAATTTCATTTTCTATGTCATCCAATAGTTGTGATAATCCTTCATTTTTGTATGTATTCGTAATAACGATACGGAAAAATAAATATAGTTCATCTACATCATTCAAATTCGGTCTTCTAACTGCAACGTTAGTCATGAATACATTCTCCAATCTTCATTATGCCATTGTCAATACAACACTTTACATAATCTATTCATCATTATTCTGCAAAAACCTGCATAAATCCAGCAATATAGAAAGCTCAGTATAAATATTAATAAAATAATTTTTATGTCCATAGTTGTATGAACAGTAGGACCAAGTACCGGAAAACGGAAAACATCGAGAACGATCATAATCCCTATAAGTAGACAAGTCGCAGAAAAGGAAACAATCCAAATTCTCCTCTTAAATTTTAAAAAGGCTAGTCCTAAGGCTAGACCTAATAAGCCTGTAGTAAAAGGAAAGATAATTAGTTCACTTGGCTCAATAATAAATAATAGAAAAATAGTAAGAATATAAGAAAGTATTCCCTCACGAATAGAATAGAAAATAGCAAAAAAAATCGGTAATGTCGAAAATGGACTAATGAGCAAACCTATACCAGGAACTAAGTTACCCGCTGCTTGAAACATGGTGGCTAATGCACTCATCAAAGCTGTAAGTACTAACTTATTCGCAAGGGACAATTTTCTTTTATGAACAAAGCTTATATCATGCTCTATCATCAGTTGATACCAATAACGTACAAACCGATTCATTAAAATCCCCCCTAAAGACACCTCATTCATTACTTTCTATATTATTCGTACACATACGGTTTATGAGTTACTTTCTGCAAGTTAATAGATGCTCATACATTGAAGATTTTTAGGGGGAGAAGTTAAGTCGTGCGTTTTGTGGACAGAATGAATTCCTTATATTATATTTTTAGACTGATAATTTGTATCGTATTAAGGGATAATTTCAAAAATGGTACCTTTATTAAAATCAGTTACTTTCATAGAACCGTAAACTCCTAAATATAATTTAGTTTGATTCAAATTTGTTCCTAAACTCATATAATAAGCTGCTTGCGTACCAAAATCATAATTGGTTTCAATAGCATGAAAGTCAGCATGTTTACCGTCTGTACCTGCTCTAGTATAGGCTAAAACACCTTTAACTGGCGGTCGAGAATCTTCTTTCTTAGCAAGGTCAGTAAACACTACGCTACCTGTTAAATTTGGAATTGCATTTCCCATATATGGCTGAACTCCTGTAAGGGAAGTTCCTCCAAACTTATCGGGTCTGGAATCTTGATGAAAATAACTAAGTAGAGGCAGAATACGCCTCGCTGAAGTTTGTATTGTTTCATCATAATAAGTCATTGTTCTTTCATCCAAAGTCTGATTTTCGGAACAATGCCGTATAAAAGAAGTAGGTAAATCCCCTTCCCATCCTCTCCAACCAAAATTGATAAACCCATCTTGATTGGGAGTGAGCCTCATAAAATGCATTTGAACAAGTTCTGTAACCGGTATAGGTTTATATTGAACAAATGAAAAAATAGACTCTACAATATCTTGTCCGACATTTCCGGCGTATTTGATATATTGATTATAAAACCTTTGAAATGAAATGCCAGTTATATTACGTACTCCTTTTGCAATTACTGTAAGTGTTTCTTGTATAGATAAAGGAAGTTCATCGAAGCGTGTAACTACAGGAGGGTTATTTATAAATGTATTTTTACTTACATCGATTTCAATTATTTTACCTGCTATTTCTAAATCATCTTGGCTTAAGTTAAATGGATCATAACCTGATCCGCCATCTCCATTTGTAAAAACAAGTTTTCCAGTCTCAGGTGAAAAGTTTAAACTATTGACTCCGTTATGATTAAAAAATGGTCTTCTTACATTCAGTAATGTTCGTCGCTTTTGAGCTTGACCATTAGGTTGTAAAGTCCATTCTTCCACAGTATCAATGTGATCATATTGCGTATTTCTATTAACCCACTTTAAATTTAATGTTTTAGGGTCACAAGGATTAGGTTTAAATTGTTCAGAAAGTGCACCTGGCCCTTGAGTTCCGGCTACTGAATAATGTAGATAAAATAACCTATTTTGATAAAATTGTGGATGGAACGCAAGTCCTAGCAATCCGCGTTCATCATAACCGCTACTAGAAACACCTTCTTCAAATGTACCTAATTTAATAATTAGGTGACGAATATCTAAAAATATCTTTATAACTCCATTCCCTATGTAAAAAATCTCTCCTAATTGGGTTGCGATAAATAGTCTTTCGGTCGATTCGCCTGGAAGTATTGTTGTTTTCAATACGGTTGGTAAATTTATATTATGAACAATGGGTCGTAAACTAACTTTAACTTTTGTCAATTAACTGTACACCCCTTTTTCTTCTTTTTATAGAAGAATATGATTAGAGTAGTTCTGTTAGTATCAAATAAGTCGTATTCCTTTTTATTACAATTTTGTATATAATATAATTATAAATAATATGGGGTACGAACTATGATAATCGTACTACAAATCATCTTACCACTAATTTTCGCAGTCTATTTATTTACCCTCTATCATAACGGGACGTATGGATCAGCTTCATTCATTTTAGCAGTCATGATAGGAATTTTCGGTTTAGAGAATATTTTTCAATATGCTAGTCTAACAGATCATGCTATTTATCCATATTGGGGAAGTTTGAAGGCTGTTGTTATCGTTTTATCAGTCGTATTTCTATTTAAAAAAGGTGGTTTAACAGGAAAATATTGATTTGTAATGCGTTACATATTTTCTTGTTAAATTGCTTTTATTTTATAAAAGAAGAAATATTTATGTGAAAACAAGAAGGGATGTGTTACATATGTCTATAAATATTATTTCAATAATCTCTATCATAATATGGATTGTGTTAATTACAGAACTTATAAAACCTTCAAAAGAACAGAATGGACGAAAAATAGTAACTTTAGTAACTGCTGGTTCCGTATCAACACTTATTTTGACGGTTTCATTTATTCAAAATATCCCGTTTTGGAATTGATAGTGATATTCATAACAAAAATATGTATAAATAAAAAGATTAGGATTCACTCCTAATCTTTTTATATTTTGAGGTAGCACCATATGCCCAGCAAGCTAAGGTCTTGAAGTAGCCCCTAAACAAAAATTTAAATTTTTCTACAGTAATTTATGTGAATTCAACTCGTTTTTGGGAACATATGTGGTCCTTTTATAATTTGAATTTCTTTTTAAGCTTCTTATATTTTCTGTACGAACGTCTAACAATGTTTAACATAAAATACGGTATTTTAACGGGGAAAGGCAATTTATAAATGAAAGGAAAATAAAAGGTGAAATATGCCTTTTCTAGGTCTCTCCACTTACTATCTTCTTTGGTTTTTAAGAAATCAGATACATCGACTACATATCCCCTTCCTTTTTCCATCATCACATTTTTCCCGTGAACATCACAAGGAGTTAACCCTTGTTCCCTCGCATACTCTAAAGCCTCATTGATATCAAGTATTACTTGCTTAGGAATTTTAATTCCCTTATGAATAGCATCGTATAAGGTAATTTCTTTTAAACGTTTCAATACTATGAAATTTTCTCCTTTATATATAAGCTTTGAATAAGAAGGATGATCTCCAATTCTTCGGTATACTTCTGACTCTTTTTCAATTCCTTCTCCTTCTCGCACGTAAACTTTCACTACCCAATCTTTGTATTCTTTGTGCATGAATACTGCGGCATAATTACCTGTTCCTAAACACTTCCAAAGTCTAGGAATATCTTTAACTACTACAGGCTCGAATTCATCCTCACTTCTTATACTTACCTCTTTTAATAATTCGTCCTTTATCAATCCCACAAAACTATTTATACTCATCATTTCCACTCCGGTTTTGCTAAAAGGGGGCCCACCCACATTTTAACGAAAATATACACTAAGCGAATTTTAGCATAAAACGAGTCATCTTTCTTCTTAAAATAAAAAGCTAACTCATTTTATTTAAACTGTTGAATACTTAATATTTATTCCGTTATTCATAGCCAAAAACCGTACGATATAAAAATATTTCTAACTATTTTCATTTTTTCAGAGTCAACTGTATAGGGCTTTTCTTAGTGCAAGTTCTCTTCGTTCATTACCCATGCAAAATCTATAAAACATTGTTTAGAAGTGTAGCAAGGGTTTGTTAATGGTTCAATTCTTCTTCCACAACTATTTTTGTTAGCAAAAACTTTTATTGTTTTAATAGTCTTTTGTTTAATTCCCACAATGCTGTTTTGTTGCTATCCCATTTCAAAAACGTTACTGCTTCCTCAAAGCATAACCATTTATAATTGAAGTGTTCTTTAGATAATGATATGTTTTTTGTAGGGACTTTAACTCCAAAAGAAAATTCTTTTATTACATAAACCTCTTCTCCCCAAAGGAATCCTCCAACTACATCTTCTACTGATAGTGAAGACACAGAATCTAATTGTATATATGGACATTCTCTTGTAATACCAGCCTCTTCAAATGCTTCCCGTTTTGCTGATTCAATAGGAATCTCGCCGTCTTCTCCGCCACCAGCTATTCCTTGCCAATAACCATAATCACTTCGGTTAAAAATGGCATATTGAATAGAATCGGCAGTTTTTATATAAGGAAATATCAATACTTGATATGGCGCTCTCATTACTTAACCTCCTCTCGAAAATAAGTTTTAAATCAATATGAATAAAGAGCCGACATCACAATTCTACATTATTAATGCAGGTTTATAATGTCGGCCCTCTATTTTTAAATAATTTTATTTTTCATAAACAGGCTTACTCTTAACAGAGGAAAAACTACTTATTCTCTGTCGAATTTGTTTAGCATGGTTTTTCATAAATGTTAGCAGTACTCCATATTATTCAATTGCGCCAGCAACGTCATAATCATTTAAATCTAATTCAATCGGTTGTCCGAGCGCTAGTTTAGCAAGTTCCGCTCCTAAGTATGGACCAGCTGTTAAACCCGAAGCCCCTAATCCATTCGCAACGAGAATTCCTTCAAAGTTAGGTAGTGGCCCGATAACAGGTAAGAATCCTGGTGTGAATGGTCTGAATCCAACTCTCGTTTCAAGCATTGTAGCATTTTCTAAGCCAGGTGCAACTGCTAATGCCTTATGGAATACTTCATGTAAACCACCTGCTGTTACACGATGATCGAAACCAGTATCATTCTCATGTGTTGCACCAATTACGACATGACCATTGTCAAACGTTAAAATATATTGATCGTTCGGTGGCATAACAACTGGCATATTTTCTGTTGCTGTATTTTCAATTTGCAGATGAACAATTTGTCCTTTTTGGAATGTAACTAAGAAATTAATTCCTAATGGGTTCAAGATTTCATTCGCCCATGCGCCTGCAGTTACAATAACCTTTTCTGCTAAAATTGTTTCATCGTTTACTGTAACTCCAGTAATATGATTTCCTTCACGGACTAATATGGCATCGCCTTTTATAAAAGTTGCACCATGTTTTTTCGCAGCACTTATTAATGCATTGCGTAATAATCTTCCATTCACTCGTGCAGCACCACTAATATGAACAGAACTATATTCGTCTGATAATGCTGGGAATAATTTTTTTGTTTCTTCAGCTGATAAGCGAGTTATTTCACCAATCTCTGGGGCATCTTCACGTCGTTTATAAGCTCGCTCTTCCATTTGATCTAACTTTTTTTCGTCAGTATGTAAACTAATTGCACCTACACGATTATATCCTGTGTCAGTTTCACCGTCTTCTTCTAATTGCTGAATTAACGAAGAATAGTAACGTGCACCGCCTTTAACGATTTTATACCATGCTTTATTACGACGCTGTGATAGCCATGGACATACAATACCTGCTCCTGCATCAGTTGCTTGCCCTAATTGTTGGCGATCCACGATAGTAACATTCGCACCTGCCTTAGCAAGATGATAAGCAGTAGACGCTCCTAAAATTCCAGATCCAACTACAATATACGATTTCATTTCAAACACCTTTTCTCTTTTGCTAATTATATAAATATAAGAACATTCCTTAGTATAATGGAAGGAATGCTTTTTTCAATGCACTCATCACAATTAATTGTTGCAGCATTGTGACTTTCTTAATCATTATTTTTTCTTCTTACGGAATAATTCAATTGTTTTATAGCCTTGTGAAAGGATCTCTATCATTTTCTCTAGACGTTTTTCACGTGTTTTTTCTTGTTTTACAGAAAAAAGATTACGTGCCCAATCTTTCTGATATCCAGGCGTTAAACTTTGATAAAACTTAAGTTCATTCGGATGATTAGCTAATAATGCTTCAACATCTTTAATTCGATCTGCATAATCGGCAACACATTGACTCATAGCAGATGTTTTTGTTGTTTTTTTCTTTTCACGTTTTAAACCAACAACAGTAAAGACTTCATCCATACTTACCATTCGTGCAAATTTAATATCGCTTTCTCCCACATAACCATCTTCTCCAACGTTTAATGCCGGAAACATCTCATCACGGTGAATAAACGTACTATAACGAGCATTACCTTTTTTCGGATATGCGAAGAATACGTAACCTTTTTCAATTAGTAATTCTTCATTACTAATAATAAAATTCGTTTGTTTCACCATTTCATCAAGCGTTTCTACAAATATAAAGATAGCATCGTGTTCTTTTGAGAATGCAGTTTCTTTACCTGTAAAAATGTCATAATCACTTGGTTCGTTAATAACGACCATATTTGTATACTTATTAAGTTTCAATTTATCAATAACTGACATAATAATCTTCCTTTACATTCAAAATTCATTGTACATACTTTTTCGTACTGTTCTAGTGTATTCTATGTATTAAGAAAATCAAACTTTAAATCATATTATTCTGCTGCAAAAGAACATAATTCTTTACTAGATGGGGTGGTTTTATGCCATATGTAATCCGAGATGAAGGGCTAGTTTTACAAGGGGATGATGGAAAAGAACCAATTTTTCATACATATGAAGAAGCTGAGGAAACATTAAAAACATTAACTATACCGCAGTTTCCGAAACATATTAGAAGAAAACCATTTACACCAAAAATAATAAAGATAGCCGCTTCTGAATAAGAACCGGCTATCTTTATTATTCATAACTTAATAGCAAATAAAGTATATAAAAACTCTTTATATTGATCTTCTGTAATTTCACGCTTAGTTTTTTCCCCATGAATAATTTCGGTTAAACTTGTATTCGTTAATGAAATATGGCCAGAGTTCGTCAACTTTACTGCAATTGGTCCCTTATTAAAAATAGACTTCTCATCTTCTATCACTCTTCTTTGAACATCATTTACTACTATCTCATCAATAATATGTTTATAAAAAGCATGACAAACTTTCCATTCTCCAGCAGCATCTTTTCTTTCTAAAACATAATTTCCTCTACTCGTAGCTTTTTGTCTCACCCGGTACGAACCATTTTTTGAAGAAACAGATTCACCAGTAAAAGGTACAGGAACAAGAGGTACTAACGAAGCTATACCTACATCAATTAAATACTGTACATTATTATAAGTTAAAATAATTGTTATATGGCCATCCTCAAGTGCCCATGCATTTATATCGTTTTTATAAACCGTACCTAATGCCAGTTGTACATCATAGCCACAGTCTCTTAAAAAATAGTAAAAAAGAGTGTTTAATTCGTAGCAAAGTCCACCACGGGAACTAGTTAAAATTTTCTCTCGCAAGTTTTCCGGAGAGATTTGATTCGTATTTCGTGCTATAACATCTAAATTCTCAAATGGTATAGTATGCGCAAACGAAAAGAGTATGGTAGGTAATTCTTCAAACGTTACATCATTACGTTTTTTAAGATTTAATCTTGTGAAAAGCTGATCTTGTAAACTTGTCATATTTAGCACCCCTTAAAAATTTATAAGTTAAAATAATATATGCTGATTGTAAATTTTAAGGGGCACTGTAACAATGTACATTTCATTTAACTGTACCGGTACAAAAATTACGATTCACGAGGTAAATTAATAGAAGGCGTCATTACAAATGTCTTTTCTGTAATTACTTCTTTTTGGGGCAAATCAAAAGCTACGAATATAAATTTAATAGTTTATCTATAGGCAAATTAATAATATCACTTAAATCAACAAAATATTGAAGTTGCCACGTTTGGCTCTTTTTAGCTTGATTGCTAACAGTGGTATCCCAAACAGGATAAATTCTCATTGCCATTTTCCCTGTTTGACTTGGTGTTCTCAATATTTTTTCTTTAAGAAGAATCTCTTTAGGAAAAATAAATTGCCCTAGTTTATTATCAGCAATACAAGTGATTACTAATAAATCAGGAGCAGCTTCATAAGAGAAAGCTCTATTTCGCATATTTTCATCTTTCTCCCAAAAAGAAACAAATTGCCCAATTTTATTAGGAGTAACTTTTGATTTTCTAAAACGAATGGTTTTGTTATTTAAGTGGAATAAACATCCGGCATATTCTGCGTTTTGCTTTTCTTCTTTTAGATTCGTAATAATTAAGTTGTTAGGTTTGTAAACTATATTATTTAAATTTTGGATTATATTATTAAAATTGTTCAAATTGTTCAAAAAAACTCCCCCTTTATTCATCTCTTAGTTTACCACAAACATCAGTTCTTCTATATCGTATATAATTATGAACTAAGAGAAATGGGGGAATTTAGCAGGATATAATTATTACTTTAATGTACTTAGTTTTTCAATTGCTTGTTGTTCAGTTGCTAAGTAAAAAATGTCATTCCCTTTATTACATTCATAAATAAAATCCTTTAAGCTTTTACTAGTATACATAGAGAAATCTCCAACAATAGCAATCTTTACCTTGTAGTTTATAAACTTTTGAAGGATATCACCCGCAAGCCGTGTTTTTAGGTCAAAGAAATCTTCACTTATTAAAGATTTATGGATAATAATATGTTTCGCATCTACCTCATATTGAACTGTTGCCATAGTATCTAATGCAGACTGAACATCCGATATTAATACCTTATCGTTTCTAATGAGCGCAATATTGATTCCATCGATTACTACTTTCTTTATTTCCATAGTCCCACCCCTTTATAATTTACACAGTATGAGTAAAATTGTTTTACAAAACTTCGTATTAATCATAGATTAAATTAGCCACAGCTATTAAAATCGCCTCTATTTTTTATTACTAATACGGTCAATGAAATTAATAATAGTTTCTCTTTTTTATATTTTTGAATATATATATGGAATTGCCTTTACTTGTTATAAAAATATTGTGGAGTAACATAACTTAACAAACTATTCAAAGTGTTAATCTCGGCATATGGTTGTATTTTGGTAGTATTCTTGATTTTCTGAGGGTTAAACCACACACCTTTTATATTTGCATTTTGAGGTCCAGCAATATCCTTTTCTAAGTCATCTCCAACAAATAAAGTATTTTCCGGTTGTAAATTTAACTTATTTAATGCTAGTTCGAATATACGTTTATCAGGTTTACTAAATCCCACTTCTTCAGAAATAATGATTGTTTCAAAATACTTATTTAAATTCGTGTTAAATATTTTAGCTTTTTGCCTCTGAGTTGAGCCATTTGTTATAATTCCAACTTTAAAGTGCTTCTTTATTTGATTTAAGAAATGAATAGTATTTTGGTCTATTGAAAAACATCTAGGGAAATTATTATTCCAAAAATCTTGGATGTAATTGCGTGGCAATCTATACTTCGGCGTGAATTCATCAAACAATGATTCTAAAACTGTCGTTTTATTACTTATGCCATATTCTCTTTTATCATGTTCTTTGAATTTCTGTAACATGTTGCTTTTAGCCGCACCATCTACATTTTCATAACACTTTTCTAAAACAATTAAAAATAATGACTCTACTGCTTTATCCCTATCAAGTAATGTATCATCTAAATCAAACAGCATCGCTTTATAACCCATCAAATCATTTCACAACCTTTCTAGCATTATATAAATCTCTCCAAGTTTGTACCTTTAAACTTTTGGTTTAGCAAGAACATTGTTATGTAGTGATTAACGATTAAATAAAAACTAGATGAAAGAAATTCATAGTTCTTGGCACACACTCTAGTATTACAGTAGCTTCTTCTATATTGAAATTCCTTTTCCTCTTTTGGTAAAGAAGCAAAAGTATATTTTCGAGAATTTTAAGAAACTACATACAATTCACGTTATTATACATTAGTTTTTCGTAAATATTAATCGTACATCAATTCATACGATAAGTTTTTTTAAGCAATTATTTCTCCATAAAAAAGGAATATAGCTAATAATACTTTTTGGTAGTAAACGTCCTATGAAGTTTACTACTGTATCTCCACATAAACTCCAGATTGTACGGCTATAATGACTACCAGAGGTGATATTATGAAAAATTATCATATCCTCGTGGTTGAGGACGATCGAGAAATTCAGGAATTAATTAAACAATTTTTAATGACACAGCATTATACAGTGGTAGTCGCTTCAGATGGACTAGAGGGTATGACACAATTTAATAAGCAATCATTTGATTTAATTCTTCTAGATGTCATGATGCCCAATCTTAATGGATTTGAAGTTTCTAAAATGATTCGAAGTCAGTCAAACGTACCAATTATTATGCTAACTGCGTTGGAAGAAGAGGAAGATCAAATGAAAGGATTCGATCTTGGGATCGATGATTATATAACAAAACCCTTTTCATTTCATGTTTTGATTAGACGAGTCGAAGCTGTACTTAGAAGAAGTTATGATAAAAATGTAAATAATCATTTGATATTTAAAGAAGTTCGTATCGATGTGGATGCATATAGAGTGTATGTAAATGACGTTGAAATTATATTAACGACAAAAGAGTTTGAAATTCTACAACTACTATTTCAAAATGAGAGAAAAGTACTTACAAGAGAAAATATCGTAGAGAAAGTTTGGGGGTACGATTATTTTGGAGAAACACGAATAATTGATACACATATTAAAAACCTACGCAAAAAATTAGCTATCCCTTATATTAAAACAATAAAGGGTATTGGTTATAAAATTGATGAATAGTATTGTGAAACTCATGAAAATGAAGCAAATCACTTATAAACTCTTTATGACTACATCTCTCATTTTGTTATCCTTTGCAGTATTGATTTATTTAACTTTATACTTCTTTCTCCCTACATTTTATGAGCAATATAAAACAGATCAACTTCAAACAGGGATAAACGAAATCATTGATAAGTCTAAAAATCTTACGTTTCAAGATGCGATACCACTTTTTGATGAATACGCAAAAAAAAATAATGCGATGCTTTACCTTCAAAATAAAGAAGGGGTAATTATTTACTCTCCTTCGTTTTCTTTTATTCAAAGTGGTACGCAAAAAACAGTAGTTACTAAAGCAACACGATTCGAGAATGCAAGTACCCTTAGCAATTCATATAACGTTACGAAACCAATTCAATTCCAAGATGGTAGTTTAACGCTTATAGTCTTTGCTACATTTCAACCGATTGATGAAGCTTCACAGGTTTTAGTACGCTTTCTCCCCTATATTAGTATCATTGTACTCGTAATTGGTATAGGGAGTGCTTATTTTTATTCCAGGTTTATTACAAAGCCACTTATTTATATTAATGAAGGTGCACAAAAGATGGCAAATTTAGATTTCTCCGAAAAAATTGAGGTTCGCTCTACAGATGAGTTAGGAGAATTGTCTAATAGTTTGAATGACATGTCTATTAACTTACAACAAGCTATGTTTGATTTAAAAAAAGCAAATGAACAATTAAAAAATGATATTGAAAAAGAAAGAGAAATAGAAACAAAACGCAGAGAGTTTTTTGCGATTGTAGCACATGAATTAAAGTCCCCTCTTACTGTAATGAAAGGCTACTTAGAAGGGATGATTTACAATATTGGCCCTTATCAAAATCGCGATCAATATTTAAAGAAAAATCATCAAATTATTGAAAGTATGGAACAATTAGTTCGTGAAATTTTAAGCGTATCGAAATTAGAACAACACACCTTCAAACTAAAAGTAGAGAAAGTTAATCCTTCAAAGTTAATAGGTACAATCACAAAAGATCTCGAATTTTTTGCTTCTCAAAAGAGCATCGAATTAATAAAAGAAATTGATTCTGATCTTTCTATTTATACAGATTGTGCTCTTTTAGAAAAAGCATGTAAAAATATTATTCACAATGCGGTTATGTATTCACCACATAATGAAAAAGTCTATATAAAGTTAAGTGAGGATTCGAAACAAGGTCAAATCGAAATGCAAATTATAAATACAGGTGTCAATATTAAAGATGAAGATTTACAACAAATTTTCAAACCATTTTATCGAATTGAAAAATCAAGAAATCGAAATACTGGAGGAAGTGGTTTGGGGTTATATATTGTTAAACAAATTCTTGAAACGCTAGATATAAAGTATTCAATAAAAAATATGGAACATAGTGTGCAATTTCGCATGAGCATTCCATTATCTAAACACAAAAACAAACAAACTCTCCTTTAAATAGGACGAGTTTGTTTGTTTTTGTAGTAAGTATAAACTTATTAACAGGTTTTTCATTTGATGATATGTATGTTCTTAGAGCTGCTTTTGATAAGCAATCTATGCAAGATCTTCTTGAGAATTTAATAGTTGTTCGCCAATCTACCCTGTATTTACTTAGAAGCTTAGATAAAGAAGCTTGGTCACAAAGAGGAAATGCGAATAATTCTGAAGTTACAGTTCGTGCATTAGCATACATCATTGCTGGTCATGAGCTTCATCATCTTCAAATTATAAAAGAACATTACCTTGGTTCTGATTTATATCCAGCAACTTAACATTTGAAGAAAATGAGTCCTATTTATGTAGTGCTCTTTTTCAGTATTTATAACGGATTAGTGCTTAGAACTATGGCAATTAAATGCATTTATTTATAAAGTCCACCACATAATATATATGCTATCCCCTCTTATTCTGTACATAATTTTCTTTAGGTTGATATACTACAAACTCAATATATCTGGAAAGGTGATGATATTATGTATGAACAACAAAATAATAGAGATAGAGATCAAAAAATGATGTTTTTTATGCAGGGAGTTCCCTCAAATAAAATTAACATGAATCAATTACCTAAATGGATTAGAATTTTTGGCTATTGTACGTTTGGTTGGATAATAGTATTTAGTTTAATTATGATTGTAGGTTTAATTCTGCAATAACTATGTGTGATTATCCCATGATATAGGTAACCAATTATAATAAAAAGAACTTGTAGAATATACTACAAGTTCTTTTTATTATATTATTAAAACGGGAACAACAAACTATTTTAACATTCAGTACAGGGAGACCATTTTGATTATGGCTTGATTTTATTATAAATCAAATATAAGCTTTTGAAAGATCTAGTTTTTGAAAATTATGTGAATTAAATAACTACGATATTTATATTAGATTTCATTTATGACCAACTTCTTCTTACTTAAATACACTGCACGATCTGATTTTTTAGCAACCTCCTGTGAGTGAGTCACAACAATAATGCATTTATTCTCTTTATGTGCAAGTTCTTGAAACAGTTCTATTATATCCATTGCGGTTTCCTCGTCGAGATTTCCTGTCGGCTCATCTGCAATTAGTAAATCAACATTACAAGATAGTGCTCGAGCGATTGCTACACGCTGTTGTTGCCCGCCACTTAGTTGCAGGACGTTTCGTTTCGCTTCAGCTTCTGAGAGTCCTACCCTCTCTAATAATTCTAATGCTCTTGCTGTTTTATTTTGCACTTTAACACCTGTAATTTCCATTGCTGTTAAGACGTTTTGAAGAGCGGTCATATAGGTAATTAAGTTATAAGATTGGAAAATTACAGATACATTTTGATTACGGTATCGATCCAAACCAATTTTTCTAATATCTTTGCCATTATACAGTACATAACCATTTTTAGGGACATCTAGTCCACAACCTAAGCTCAGAGTTGTGGTTTTACCAGATCCAGATGGTCCTAAAATCGTGTAAAAATGTCCTTTTTGAAAAGAAAAGTTAACATTATCTAGTATGGCTACATTTTTTCCATTACTTTCATAATAATAATCCAAATTTTTAAACTGTAAAATCGTCTCCATATCGAGCCTCCTCATTCATCTTTTAAAAGAATTTGTTTTGGGTTTAAACGTAGAATAGATAATGCTGGAAGAAGCGTTGCTATTATAGCAATAGCTAGTCCAATTCCACCCATTTTTCCTACATCTTCTCCTGTTACACTTACATCAATTTTATCAATTGGATCTTCTTTTTGATTTTGTAGAGTACCACCGGGTCCAGCCATCATTACAGTACCATGTTGCGAGGTATCTGTTTCTTCGCTTGCAGTAGCAATTTCATTCGAAAGTAAATTATCCCCGATATATTGAGAAACTTTAGCTCCTGTTGTTATGGATAATCCAAATGCTAAAATAGCGACACACACTACTTCTACTACGAATTGCGCCATCAGTTTCCACTTTTTCTCTCCAATAGACAATAGAATTCCCATTTCTTTACGACGCCCTTTAATTGATAGCATAATGATTAATCCTAAAATGATCGCACCTGCAATCGATACAATATAAATGATTATTTGAGAAGTCGAAGAGATATTTTCGATAGGACCAATCATTTGCTTGTACAATGAATCATGCGCATCTAATTTATAATAATTAAAATCAATATTAGATTTTTTTGCTTCTTTTTTAAATGCATCAATATATTGTGGATCATTCAAGAAATACACGACTTGAACACTACTTATACCTTGGTCTACTTCTAATTTTTTCATAGTTGAATGCGGCATATATAGTTTATTAGCTGGATCCATAATAGGAGGAGCCTGTTGACCCATTGCTTGCTCATTTGTTTCGTAAATACCGATAATTTCAACCTCAAGGGTTTCCTTCTTATCCCCTGATTGCACTTTAACTTTGTCTCCTACTTTCAAATTGTTTAATTCCGCTAATCGTTTTTCCATTAAAGCTACATTCTGATCCTTCATTTGCTCTGTAATTGGTTTTCCATCAATGATTTTACTTTTTCCGTTTTTAAAGCTTTCTTGTAATGCAGTCTTGCGAACTCCCTCAATCATAAAAGAAGCATTCATATCTATTTCTGTACCAGAGCTTGAACCGCCTCGCACAGCCGCCATTCCGGCTTTACCTTTTCCTTCTTCTTCTCCTTCTGAAGCTCCTACTAGTTTAAGTCCATCAGAAATACCAAAAGTGTTAGCTATGTAATTATAGTCTTTTACATACTTGGATTTCGCTAATTGATCTGTTTCTTTTGTATCGAGCTGCGGTGGATTTGGCATTTCTCCAGTTTCCTTAGCTTTTTGACCTAACTTGTCGAAATCAAGACCTAAAGTAACATCTGCACCAAGTTTTTTTCTCGCAGCATCCGCTGCTTTTTTTGACGCATTTTGGATTGTGAAACCTGAAAGAACCAAATTTGTAACAATCAGAAAAACTGCCATCAAAATTAATGATGTTCCTATCCTTTTTTTCATACTGAGAATTGCTCGTTTCATAAAATTCATTTTTTCTTACCTCCTTGATATCTTGTATTCTATATAGGTTATCTAGAGTTTATATGGAGCTAATCGGTAGTTTAACTAGAGATATAAGGAGTTTATGTGTAGTTATTTACCTGTTTCAGAAAAGCTAGAACACAAATTCAAAAACGCAGCCGTTTTTGAATATTGGTAAGGAGTTATTCCGTTTAATAAATTTATATAAAAGTTAAGATTAATTTAATGTATGTAGCACAAAAAATATTTACTGTATAATTTCTATACAATAAATATAGAGAAACCTATTTGTTTATCTATATAGGGATTTTAATATAGTTACTGTATCTCATACAAATCACGTCGCTTTAAAAGGTGCATCTTTTAATATGAAAATAAGCAAGTTAATATTCTCTTATATGAATAAGAATATTAACTTGCTTTTTAGATTTTAGTATAATTTATTTATAGTTTTATTTTATTGCAAGCTTTATAATATGATATACAAATTTATCACCTACTATTAGGAAAAGAGAATATTTTATAATTAATTTACACCATAAATTTTGTCCATGTTTTAAACAATATGTATTTTGGAGGAGGTTAATTTGATTTTTTCAAAACTCATTGATCGGTACGCCTTATATGATTTACACAAAAAAAGAAGTGTAGCGTTTCAGTATACTTCCCTATCTAACACTTCATTAAATATAAAGGACATAGAATCTTTTTATAAAGTAAAACCATCCTATATTCATTTTGACATTAAGCATTCAAAACAGGAAAAGGAATACATGGTTGGGCAATTCAAATATAAAAGCTCGGTTCAATCCGGTGATTCACGCAACGACTCTGTAACTGGGGAATTATTCTTACATAAAAATGAAAATGCACCTAATGTTATCTTTGTTCACGGTTGGAGAATGGATTCTAACGAACGTGTGAAAAAAATATTCCACGATCATATGACCAGCCTGAAGTGGAATATGTATTATTTCACTCTACCCTATCATTTTGAAAGAAAACCCGATCAATCCTTTTTCAGTGGAGAGTATATGGTAAGTGCAAATATTGAACGAACAGTACAAGCAACTAGACAAGCGGTAGCTGATTTACGAGCTTTGATTAAATGGATTAAAGCAAATAAAAATGGTCCCCTGATTCTAATAGGAATTAGTTTAGGTGGATTTATTACTAACTTAACCTCTCTTGTTGAAGAAGAAATTGATGTGTTAGCATCCATTTTCTATGCAAATCGACTCTCTTATTCAATTTGGAATACAACTCCAGGTAAATTTATTAGAGAAGACTTGGAACATCATGGTGTAACGTATGATGATTTAATAGATTATTGGACAATCACTGAACCGAGTCAAGCATTATCAAAAGTAAAAAAAGAAAATATTTTATTAATTTCAGGTAAGCACGATCTATATGTGCATTCTGAGGATACAGACTACTTGTGGGAATCTTGGGAAAGGCCTACACGATATATTTATACATGTGGGCATGCCGGGATAGTTCTTAAACGTAAAAAAATTGCAACTGATACTATCAATTTTATTCAAAATCGATTGAACGCCCTGCACTTATCCAATGACAGGTCTTAAATTGTGAGATTACTAAGTACAAAATCTTATACTTATATTGTTATATTTTTTACTAGTCACCTTTGTAAATCTTAGCCCCAAGCCTTACACGATTGAAAATGAAATAAAATAAATAACTAAGGAACTAATTTACCATGTGGAAAAACATTGCTCAGCATTTTCACCAGTGGTCCCTGTATATGCAATATTACATACAAAAATCTTTATTTATTACGTTATTAATTTAAAAATAAATTATTCATCCATTAATCTATACCATCCGTATTTACATTTATGGATACCCTAATTACATATGAAAAAGAGAGAAGAACATTGGTTAGTTCTTCTCTTTTTGTTTATTTTTAAAATAACTATCTATAAAATTTTGCTTTTTATAATTCTTCATGAGTCTAGAAAAGAAATTTTTCTAATGTACATAATTACAACGACATTAAAACACTTTGCTCTTAAATCCGCTACTTGTATTATTAATTGCATGAAACTCCTTCTTGAGAAAGGTTTTAATTTCCGAATATTCTGTTGACCGTTATAACATATCCCATTTACAATTTAATTGTGGTGTTCTTTCACAATTAAACTACTTAGAATATACTTCATTTATTTGAAAACAATTACAAATAGAGGTGCTAAAATGAAAACTAGAGTAAATCCAGAATTATTACAAGGGTTAGAGATGTTTCCGGATCTCGATTTACGCCCAGGAAATTTGCAATCAATCAGAGAAGGAATAGCTCAAATGAGACCACCTACCGTTGTTGATGACTCTCTTTCTTTAACAGATAAAGTCATTGTTGGGCCTGATGATAATCCGTTACCATTACGAATTTATCGTCCAAAATCAAATCATGAATCTTTACCTGTCTTATTATGGATACATGGTGGAGGTTATATCTTAGGGTCGATAGATGATAACGATGATACTTGTATGAGGTTTGCAAAAGAAGCTAGCTGTGTGGTCGTGTCTGTAGACTACCGCTTAGCACCTGAACACCCTTACCCAGCACCAATTGAGGATTGTTATTCAGCTTTAAAATGGATTGCTGATAATGCAAAGTCATTAAACATTGATTCGAATCGAATTGGGGTTGCAGGAGTAAGCGCTGGCGGTGGACTAACAGCAGCATTATCATTATTAGCCCGAGATCGAAAATATCCTTCAATTTGTTTACAAATGCCACTATATCCAATGATTGATGACAGAAATGATACACCTTCAGCAAATGAAATTAAAGAGGGATTTGTTTGGAACCAAAAGGCAAATGAAGCTGGCTGGAAAATGTATTTAGGAGAAATGTATGGAACGGATCAAATCCCTGCCTATGCAGCACCTTCTCGAGCTGAGGATTATAGTGACTTACCGTATACTTACACATTTGTTGGTCAATTAGATCCATTCCGCAGCGAAACATTAACCTATGTAAGCAAACTAGCACAAGCTGGTGTTGATGTGGAGTTTCATTTATATCCAAATGCCTATCACTGGTTTGAAGGGTTAAATCCAAATGCCGATGTATCTATTTATGCTGTGAACGAAATAGTACAAGCAATAAAGACTGGTTTCAAACGAGTATCCAAGGTTGAGGCTTAATCCCATTACAAGAGAAACACTTATAAATAGTATATATGTATTTATCATTTAAATATTATAGCCGATTCTAAATAAGAATCGGCTATTAATATGTAAAATCCGCCTAATATATTAAGGTTGAGAAACAGATATAAGATGTTTAGGCGATGTGTTTATTTCCTCTGCTAACGCTTTTATGTTCATCATGATTTGAAGTATTTCTTCTTTTGTGGTTCTTGGGTTGATAGAGCAAAGTCGAATTACTACTTTTTCTTTTAATTTAGTCGTACTTAGCATAGCAAATCCTCTTTGATTAATTTCTTCCACCAATTTTTTGTTTATTTCATGAATTGTATCTGTAGATGTTAGCTCACATGGAATATAACGAAAAGTAACAATTCCTAATTGGGCAGGTGTTACTACTTCCCAATCTTTTTCTTTCCTTAAAAACTCTTCAACTTGTTCAGCTAGCATAATGCCATGATCAATTGCCTCACGAAAAGCTGTAACTCCGAATGCTTTAAAAGAAAGCCATACCTTTAATGCTCTAAATCTACGAGAAAGTTCAATTCCACGCTCCCCAAAATTCACTTTTTCTTCTATATTAGTTTCTGTATCCTTAATATACTCTGGGATCATACGGAATGTTTCACTTAAATATTGGCTATTTCGAATAAGTACACAACCAACATCATAAGGCTGAAAAAGCCATTTATGCGGGTCTAACGTTAAAGAATCGGCACGATGAATTCCACTTAATAACTCCCTTCCTTTTTCACTGAGAATTGCTGCAGCCCCATAAGCCCCATCCACGTGTAGCCATATATCTTCATCACCACATACATCAGCCAATTCATCGAGGGAGTCCACCGCTCCGCAATTCGTTGTCCCTGCATTAGCAATAACACAGAATGGTTTTTTCCCTTTTAATCGATCTTCTTTTATTTGTTTTCTTAAAGTACTAACTGAAATTTTTAAGTCTTCATCTGTCTCAATTCGGCAAATTTGATGCTGTTTAAAACCTAATACTTTAAGTGCTCGATCTACAGAAAAATGAGTTTGGTTAGAAAAATAAACAATCGTATTTTCTATGTCATTATTCAGCTTGACCTGTCTCGCTACAGTAAGTGCAGTCAAATTAGCCATGGAACCACCACTGACAAATAGTCCTTCAGCTGAATCAGGGAATCCTAGCATTGATTTTAACCAGTTAATTGTCGTTAATTCAATTTGTTCGGCACCTGCACCTACTATCCAAGCTGTAGGAAATACATTAAACCCACTTGCTAAAAAATCTGCTAATACACCAACATAATTATTAGGACCTGGCACAAAAGCCATAAAATGAGGATGATCCACATGAGTAATTTGATTAAACACATTGTTATTAAGAAAATGAAGTAATTCCTTTGGATTAGATCCGTTTTCCGGAATCGTTTCAATTAGCTTGTCTCTAAAAATATTACTATCAATCGTTTCTGAAACTGGTTTACTTTTTAAATGATTCATATGATCAACAATCAAGTCAACCGCTTGATATCCTAACTGACGCATCTCTTCGGCTGATAACTGCAAGTTTTTTGTCATTTGATTTACTCCTATTCTATTTAAAAAGGCGAGTTCTTGCTCGCCTTTTTATTTTTTATAATTTGTAATCACCAATTGCTTGTATTGGATTTTGAAGAATCATGTTGATTAATCCATGGATCTGATTTAATATTTCCTGTATTTTCTCTGCTTCATATACCGTTTGATCAAATCCAAACTTTATTGTAAGTTTTTCTTCAGGGAAGCACATAATTCCATACTTTACATGTGGCTCATCAACAACTTCGTAATCCGTGATAGCAAAATGTCTGTTTTCATTTGAAGAAAAGATTGCTGGATTAGTTGGATAGTTTTCAAAAACCCAAAGATGGTCAGTCAACTCAGTTTTTAATTCACTTTGCTTTTGTATATCAACAAATGAATAGTATGCATACTCATTACATTTCAATGTCTCTAGTTGTACCTTTTGCAGAAAATCCACAAAAGATTGCGTTTCTGTCCATGCTAATCGGATAGGCAAAATATTTGTGAACAGACCGAACATATTTTCAATTCCTTCTACTTCGGGAGGTCTGACTGATACTAGATTAGGCAATACCACTTCTCTCGTTCCGTTAAATTTGCCAAGCAATATTCCCCATACAGCTAGTAATGCTGTATTCATAGTTATATTATTTTTAGTTACAAATGTCTGTAACTGATCAGTCAAATCCTTGTCTAATGTTAAATCCATAAAAGTGAAGTTTAACCCTTCACTTTTAGATGGGACTTTCTTTTTAGGAATACTAATTTTCTGATTGTATCCTGATAAATAATCTCGCCAAAAATGACGTGCTTTCTCATGATCTTGTGCCAAAGTCCAATCTATAAATGTTTCAAAAGGTTTTACCATAGGTAACTCCGCCGTAGTTCCCGCATTTGTAGTTTCGTAGAGCTGGAATAATTCGTCTATCAAAATGCTGACGCTCCAACCATCACATAATAGATGATGGGAACTCCAAATTACCTTATACTCGTTATTACCTAGTTGGAATATACAGAGACGGGTCATAAGTTCACCATTTTTAAATCCTTGACTTAAATTTTCATTCATCCACTGATCTAGGAATTCTTGCTGTTCTTGTTTCGTCATCTCAATCAAGTTTTTTATTTCTGAATTTATTTGAACATCATATAGAACAGCTTGCCAAGGTTTTGCTTGTTCATCTTGCACAATTATTGTTCTTAAAGAATCATGACGATCAACTAATTGTTGGAAACACTGAATAAAGAGTTTAATATCCAGCTCCCCCTCAAGTGCCCAAATTATTTGTTCAAAATATGCATTTGTATCAGGTTCATTCGTAGCATGCTCATAAATAACTTCCTGGAAAGGTGCTAGCGGGTAAATACGTTCTATTTTTATATCCGGCATTTTTTCTTGTATTTTGGTAAGTGTATGTTGATTAAGTTGTTTATCTTTAACATTTAGTAATGTAGCTTTATTATCGTTCATTATATTTACATCATTTGTTTGTGAACTTGAAAACTGGTCTAGCTTTTTAACAAATTGAACCATATCTCTTAATATAGGAAATGAAAATAGATTTTTTGGTTCAAGCTCGAATCCTTGTCGATACAGTCTAACGGACACTTGAATCGCTTTTATCGAATCTCCACCTAAGGCGAAGAAATGATCATTTACTCCAACTTGATCTATTTTGAGTACTTCTTGCCAAATACTAGTTAATATTTTTTCCATTTCAGTTTTTGGGGCAATAAATACTTCATTTTTTTGTTTCTCCGGAGTAGGGAGCGCTTTTCTATCTAATTTCCCGTTTGGAGTCAGGGGTAATTGGTCCAAATAAACAAAATAAGAAGGAATCATATAATCTGGCAAGTGATCTCGCAAATGCTTTCGTAGTTCTGTTGTACTAATATTTTGCTCAGTTACCACATATGCAACTAAAAATTTTATCCCGTTCTCATCTGTTTGATCAATTACGACAGCATGTTCGACTTGTTTATAAGTTAGAAGACAATGAGAGATTTCTTCTAACTCTACTCGATATCCCTGAATTTTCACTTGGTAATCTTGGCGGCCTAAAAATTCAATATATCCCTCAGAATGCATTTTTCCACAATCTCCTGTTTTATATATAAGACCAAAATCAGGATGTGAAACAAACGCTTCATTTGTTTTCTTTTCATCATTTAAATATCCTTTAGCAAGGCCCACTCCCCCAATATATAAATCTCCAATTACACCAACAGGGCACATTTTCTTTTCATAGTTCAACACATAATACGTTTGGTTTGCCAAGGGCATCCCGTATGGAATACTATTCCAATGTGATTCCACCTGTTTGACCGGATAATAAATTGACCAAATCGATGCTTCTGTTGCCCCTCCTAGTGAAACTACTTCTGCAATCGGAAAATGTCTTTTTATTTTTTCTGGTAAAGAAAGCGGAATCCAATCTCCACTATGTAAAACTAAACGTAAAGAAGGATATTCAAAATGAGAACCTACTTGATCCAATGCCAAATCCATGATTGCAGGCACTGTATTCCAAATTGTAATCCCTCTACGTTCGACAGTGCGGATTAATTCTTGCATGTCTCTCGGATCACGAATCATTACTAACATTGCACCTGTGCTTAAAGCTCCGAAAATATCGTATACAGATAGGTCAAAACACATGGAAGAGATACCAATAATACGATCATCTTCATTCACCTCATATTTTTGATTTATGTCTTGAATAGTATTTGTAACCGCTTGGTGAGTAATAATTACTCCTTTTGGTTTTCCTGTACTTCCTGAAGTGTATATAATATAGGCAATATCTTCTGGACCAGCAATAGCGGGCATATCTTCTGTTGTATAAAATGACAAATGATTTTCTTCATAAAGACTAGGTTCTAATAAAAGCTTGCATGAGCTATTTTTAAAAATATATGTTTGGCGATCTAAAGGATGATCGGGATCAATCGGAACATAAGCGGCACCTGATTTTAAAATACCTAACATATTAACAATTGTGTCAACTCGCCTTTTTGCTAAAAGACCCACTTTGTCACCTAGACCAATACCTTGCTCTTTTAAGAAGTGGGCAATTTGATTAGAACGTTTATGAAGTTCCGAGTATGTTAACCATTCTTGTTCAAATACCACTGCTACTTCATCCGGTGTACGTTTTAATTGGTCTGTAAATAATTGATACAGAGTAGTTGAAGGTATTTTTTCTGTTGTTTCATTGTATTGCTTAATTAAAGTTTGATCCGATTCTTTCATCTGCAAAGATGTTATATTACTTTGTTTCACCAATTGTTCCAATAAGTCAACAAATTGGGAAAACATTGCTTCTATTACATCAACATCAAACAACTCTTCAACATAGTTCCAGCTAATTAGTAACTCTCCATTTTTTTCAATTACTACATTATCCAAATACACTTGTGGAGTCCGAGCATGAATATAGCGAAGAGAACCAAGTTGTTCCCAAGAGAAAGCACCTGCACCTGCTAACATCGAGGTGAAAACGATTGGCATAACTGCTTTTGGCGTCATTTGATGATATCGAGTAAAATCTCGAATAAAGTTAACTCCATCGTAATGACGATGTTCAAGGCCATCTAATAAAGTAGCTTGCGCTTCTTTTACTCTAGTAAAGAAAGTTTGCTCTGGTTTTACATCAACATCCAATAAAATAAGCGATGTGAAATCTCCAACAATCTGTTCTACTTCATCATGAACAGGATAACGGTTAAATACAGTCAAGTTAATTGCTAATCGACGTTGATTACTCCAATATGCCAACACATCACCATATATTGTACAAAGTAGAGCGGAAGGAGTTACCTCTTTCTCTTGTGCTAACTTTCGTAGCTTTGTCCATTTTTTATTATCCAGGATTTTTGTAAGTGATTGGAATTTAGGAGTAGCAATCTCTGCTGGATCCTTTTTTAACAGCAAAGAAGGTGCAAACGGAAAGTCAGGAAGCTTACTTGTCCAATAATCTTTTGCTGTTTTATATTCTTCGCTTTGTTCCATTTCATCATAGATAAACATATAATCTTGAAAATCAAAAGATAAAGATTCTAATTTTTGAGTTGGTTTATAATAATAATGCAACAAATCCTGTCCAACAATGTTCATGCTTGCTCCGTCCATTAACAAAGCATCGTATCGAAAACATAATAAATACGTGTCTTCTTTTAAAAGAAAAGCTTTCAATTCAAACAAAGGCCATTGCCCCAAAGGGAATACATGGTTAGTCATTCGAGAACGCTCTTCTTGTAAGCGAGCATGTTGATTCCTATCATCTAAATCTATGAGACTCTCTATTTCAATCTCGTAATCAGGAACGCTTTGTAATATTTGCTGTTTTCCCTCTGGTAAAATTACAGCTCGCAACATTGGATGACGATGGATCACCTTTTGAAAACTTTTTGAAAGACGATTGATATCCAATGCTGTTTCATATTCAAAATATGTTTGAGGGGAAATACCACTTAATTCAAACTGTGAATTCCTTCCTAACATATACGCTGTCTGAACTTCTGTTAAGGAGAATGGATTAGACAAATCTTTAACATGAGTTGGTTTACTTTCAAAGTTTTCTTCTTTATGCTCTAACTTTACACAAGAACTCAGTTGAGCGATTGTAGGGTGCTTAAAAAAATCTGTTGTACTTATTTTTAAGCAGTCTTTTCTTAATAAATTAATTACCTGAAGTGCTTTAATGGATTCTCCTTTTAATGCAAAAAAATTATCATGAATACCGATTCCCTCAATCTCCATAACTTTTTCCCACGCACGCACCAATTTTTGTTCAATTTCATTGCGCGGAGCAACGTATGGAATTGATACATAATCCGTTTGGGTTATATCCAATAACCTTTTTCTATCCACTTTTCCATTTGGATTCAATGGAATCTCTTCTACCTGAATCATTTTTTCAGGAATCATAAACTCAGGTAATTTATCACTTAAATATTTTCTGATTTCACCAAAAGACACCTTGTTATCCGATACATAGTAGGCAGCTAATAATTTCCTATTTCCATACACTTGATCAACAACGATAGCCTGGTTTATTTCTGGATATTCCCTTAATTGAGTTTCGATTTCTCTTAATTCAATCCGATACCCTCGAATTTTCACTTGATGATCCATTCGACCTAAATACTCAAGTTCTCCATTAGGCAACCAACGAACGAGATCACCTGTATGATACATCATTTCCCCTGCCGCAAAAGGACTCTGTACAAATTTTTCATCTGTCAGTTTACTTTTACCAAGATACCCTCGTGCTACCGCTACTCCAGCAATGCAGAGTTCACCGGGAATTCCAAATGGTTTTAATTGGCCATACTTATTCAATATATAGGAATGATAATTCGGGTTAGGTTTGCCAATCGTAACTTCTTTGGAAGTGCTCAAGTCTTTTACTGTTGCGCAAATGGTTGTTTCTGTGGGACCATAAATATTTAAAATTGTTGCTTCACTGATACAACGAATTTTTTCAACCAAATCAATGGAAAATGCTTCTCCTGCTAATAAAATAGATTTTAAATCTTTTAGAAAATTTGCCCCTTCTGGATCACTCAAAATCACTTCCATTCGCGATGGCGTTGATTCCCATAAATCCACCTTATGTTTTTTGACCAAATGAGCCAATTCTTTTGTTGCAAACTGTTCCTCTGTAGCAATTACTACTTTTGAACCTTGCGTTAAAGGAAGACATATTTCTAACAAGGAAATATCAAAAGATACACTAGCAAGAAACAAGAATGATTGATTAGCTTTTACTTTTTCTCTCATTACATTTAAAAAATGAACTAGCGATTTTTGTTCTATCATTACCCCTTTTGGATTTCCTGTCGATCCTGATGTGTAAATAACATAAGCCAAATCATTAGGATTATGTTCTCGTACTAAATTACTTTCTTCACCTTGGAAAAGATATTCTTTATCAAGATACAGTACTTCACCCGCAAATTGCGGCAATACTTCCTCTGTTCGCTTACTAAGTAAATATTTTGCTTGACTATCTTGTAACATATATTCAATTCGTTCAGTTGGGTAGTTAGGGTCGATTGGTAAATACGCTGCTCCTGCTTTTAAAATCCCCATCATACCAATAATCATTTCTAATGACCGATCTACCATAACGCCAATAATACTTTCTTTTGAAACACCTTTACTTTGAAGAATAGAAGCCAATTGATTCGCTTTCTTATTCAATTCTCTATATGTCAAAGATTGATCATTACAAACAACAGCAATTTGATCTGGAGTTTTTAATACTTGCGCTTCAAACAAATCTTGAAATGATTGAAACAAGTCTATGCCCGTTTGAAAAGTATTCAATCCTTCTAACAACTCTTTTTCTTCTTCTGCAATAATACAAATATCTTTCAATGCCAAATTCGGATTTTGTGAAACTTGCTTTAAAACATAACAATACGAATTGGCAAACTGTTGCAAAGAAGAGAATGAACGGGACTTACAAGAAATTTGAAATTCAAATTCATTATGTATTTCATTCCATTTTCTTCGTATCCATAGGGCTAAATTATTCTCTGCGTATTCTTCTAGCGAATTTTCATTATGTAATCCTTCCATCCCGATTACAATTTGAAAAGGAGTTAAATTGTGTTTAACTAATAATTCAGAGAGCGGATACTCCTGATTTTCATACCCGAATAAAGTCGTTTGTTCAATCTCATTTACTAATTGTTTAAAGGTGTGATACGGATGGATTTCACTTCCTAAAGGAATCAACTTATTAAGATTCTCACTTTGTTCAAGATTCTTTTCAATTATAGGAATACCAATAGTAATTCTTTCTTGATCTGTATAATGTGCCAAACAAGCCCTTAAAGCGGCTTGAAACCAGCTAAATAATAATAAATCTTGAGACTTACTTATTTTTTGTATACTTTTACTAAATTCTACATTTACTATGACTTGAACGTACTCACAAGGTGTTTCTTTATTTAGTTGGTAATCGCTATTAAATTTAAATACAGAAAAATCGAGAATCTCGGAAGATAATTGCTCCTTCCAAAACGCTTCTACTTCTTTATTTTCATGAATTGAACTTCGATCTTTAATGTGCATTTTTATCTTTATCCCCCTAATATTCATTTCTTCTACTCGTTAATTTTTAAGCCAACTTCAAGCCCATGGAGAAACACTTGATGATTATCCAAACATAAAAATTGCTGAATATCTTCAAATTTCATATGACCAACTGAACAAACCCCTAAATTTAATGTTTCAGCAACCATATTTAAGGTAGCAGTGATAATGCCTGACTCAATACAAGCAAATAAATATCCATCTGAACCGTATTTCGGGATGGAAGCGTTCGCATTATAAACCAAATAAACTGAGAAGGCAGATTGAGTAAATAAATCCTGATTAATTAACTCATGATCACTTTTGATTACTTGATCAATGCTGTTTACAATCACAAGACTATTTTTTGATGGGTTATAATAATAAAATCCAGCTTTCATACCCTCTATACGTTTTGGTTTTACATAAACAAAGATATCAATGGGATAGAGCCCGCCTGCACTTGCGTAATGATAGTATATTTTTTCTTCCCTAACCTGTTTTAGAGTTGATAAGAATCGGGAAAATTCCGAAAAACTAATATGTTTTTCCATATCAAATTGACGACAAGATCTACGTTCCTTAATTATAGTAGGTAGCTCATTTGTTGTTTCAAGTTGAATTTCGGTCGACCGTGCAGCAACGTGCATGCGATTTAATTGTTCACTCATATACTTATCTAACTTTTCTTTAGAAAAGCGAATCTGGTTGCTATATGGATTTGAAAAAATCTTTTCTTGTGAAGAAAATACTTCTCTTGGGTGTAATATGTTACTTACTAACACACGATTTTTTATCATGAGCTCTATGTTTTTTTGTGTCTCTTCTACATTTCCTAATGAAAAGCGCTCTACTAGTTCACTGATTTTCACACCTTTTTGAGCCATAAAATAAAGATCAGGAAACCACTCAGACAGAATACCTGTAAATCTCATTTCCCCTATCAAAACTTCATTATGCAACTTCTCCCAATGCTTAATCGGAGACCAGTAATAAATTTTCTCGCTCATATAACCCTCCATAAACGTTTAACTTATTTTTGAAATGCAATTTTCTAATCTTCAAAATTTTTTAAAATTCCGTTCCTTGTCTCATAGTGATTATAAATACATACACTTTAACGAAACTTGAAAATAATGAAATAACTTTTTCTTCATTAAAATTTTTTATTTCATCATAAAAAATGATTTTTTTTTGGATATTTCACATCCTTTCCCATAGTAATCCTATAAGGTATAAACCATTTATAACATTGAGAATATTCATGTATTTCCAATGTGAAATTATTGTAATGGATTGGAGAGCGGTTGAATATAGTTATTAAATCAAATAATGTTGAGAAAGTTTTATTTATTATATTGATAAAATTTTATGATGTAATTTATTACAAATAGATTAAGAAAAGAGTTTTAAATTTTTCTTAATCAGTTAGTGTGAAAATATCACATACTATTACATAGAATCGAGTTACTTACATTTCATATTCAAAATAGAGAAAAGACACCTTGAATGGTGTCTTTTCTCTATTTTAATTCCATATACTTTTTACGCCTTTGTTATTTTTAAACGATTTGTAGGAATTAATACAACTCGAACATCTAGTTCGTTATATGTTCGAATATATAATAAACATTATCTGAATTACGAATGTATTTCAGATAATTTTATAAATAAACTCAAAGATATCTTCTTTTCCTACTGCCACAAAAGAAATAATCTATTGCTTATTTCTTTTATTAAATTGTAATATAATTACAGTATGTGAAATTATATTACATTAACTTTAAAAACGAAGTGAGAATAATCTTCACTTCGCTTTTTTCATTTGCAATCCTTATTAAATTTGCTCAATGCAGTATTTATTTCCACATTCTTCGCTTTTATTTAATCGGTTTCTCTGTTTTTAAGACAAATGAACTTAATGCAGGAACTTTAATTTTATTGTCATGGACAACATAAAGTGGTTTACTTCCCGCCTGCTTGCTGTCTACTAGTACTTTCCAAGGCCCTTTCGATGGAAGTGTTATTTCAACAGCTTCTCTATTTGCATTGTGAGCCACTGTAAAGTATTCATTTTTATTCCCCTCTATTGTATAAGCTACAGTATTTTTCGGAGCATCAATAAATGATACGTGTGTTTTTATTTGCTCTGCAGATGTCATTCGAAAAGCTGAGTACTTTTTGCGTAATTCTATTAAACCCTTCATATAATCTACTTCATTATTAAACGTTGCACGGCGCAGCCAATCCATCTGGTTAATTGAATCTGGAGATTTGTAACTATTATGATCACCGTATTTCGTCCGCATAAACTCTTGCCCTGCATGTAAAAATGGAATTCCTTGTGATGTTAATAAAATTGAAGAAGACAATTTGTGCATTTGTTTTCGCACTTCTGCACTGTCACCTGAATTAGTTAACTCAAGTTTATCCCATAATGTATGATTGTCATGTGCTTCCACATAAGTTAATACCTGTTCCGGATCTTGATAGGTAGACGAATTTGTATCGTAGTCAATACCTGCCGTAATACCTTTTTTAATACGATCTTCCATGTTTTCCTTTCCATTTATAAAACCATTTTCCTTTTCCTCAAATACACTACCTTTCAACCCATCACGTATATTATCGTTAAAATGAGCAATCCCTTTCATTTTCTCTGCATTTTTTTGATTTGCTTTCAGCTCAGCTGCAAGAGGTGTATTTAAATCCCATCCTTCTCCGTGTAGTATAATAGAAGGGTCAATTTGATTAACAGCTTTACGTATTTCATTCATCGTTTCATAATCATGAATACCCATTAAATCAAAACGGAATCCATCTAAATTGTATTCTTTTGCCCAATATGTGACGGAATCTATCATAAATTTCCTCATCATTTTTCTTTCTGAAGCAGTATCATTTCCTACTCCAGTTCCATTTGCAAATGTTCCATCTTCATTGTAACGATAATAATAACCTGGAACTAACTTATGGAAATTAGATTCAGCAGCGTTATACATATGGTTATATACTACATCCATTACCACACGAAGATTATTATCATGTAGTATTTGAACCATTTGCTTTAATTCAGTTATTCGAACAGTTGGCTCATAAGGATTTGTAGAATAGGAGCCTTCTGGAACGTTGAAATTTTTAGGGTCATATCCCCAGTTATATTGCGGTTCATTTAAAGTCTCTTCATTTACTGAAGCATAATCAAATATCGGTAAAAACTGAACGTGAGTAACACCTAGATCCTTTATATGATCAAGTCCTGTTTTTACACCTTCTGGCCCTTTTGTTCCTTTTTCTGTTACACCTAAATACTTCCCTTTCTGTTTAATACCACTTTCAGGTTGGATGGAAAGATCACGTACATGTAACTCATAAATAATAGCATCTTCCGGATTTTTAAATTTTGGCTTTTTGTTTGCTTTCCATTTTTTCGGATTTGTTTCTTCTAAATCAACAACCGCACCTTTATCTCCATTTACAGAAGCAGCACGTGCATACGGATCAACTGCTTCAGTCCACTTATCACCAATTTTGACCTTATACGTATAAAAGAGCCCTTTTTGGTTCCCTTTTAGTTCTGCTGTCCAAGTTCCCTTTTCACCTTGTTGCATGTTTATTTCAGTACCTATTTTATCGTTCCATTTTTTATATGTAACTAACTTCGCTTCACTTGCAGTAGGAGCCCATACACGGAACTTTGTATGTTGCGCGGTATATGTATTCCCTAAATCGTTACCACTATAATAAAATAAATTATCAAATTCCTCGCTACGAATGACTTTACCAATTTCAGTATTCGTATCAGCTAAGTTTTCTATTTTAAGTTTGTATGTTTGTTTTAAATCAATTTTCTGTTCCGTAATTATTTTAACCTTATTAGTAATATCTCCACTGTTTGTATCATAAGGAGTAATATTTTTAATTTTAATGCCTTCAATTTCAATTTTCTTTTCCTTAATATTAAACGGGACATTAGTCGTTACAGTAATTTCATTGAAACTATCAATAGTTGCTTTTTGAATTGAGAGATCCGATGAAGGCTTAGAGTTATATACTTTTTCATCACCCGAAAGAATCCATACTTCAGCACGACCGTCCTTTATATTTTCAATCCAACGATCCCCACCATCTTTTTCCCATTCATTTGTTCGAACTATAAATCCTACACGATTATAGTCACCGTCTATTTTTATCTTAGCGTATTTTCCAAATTCATCTTCACCAGTAAATTCATAAGATGTACCATTTGCATTTTCTCCCCATAACCAAAGATTCCAGTCTTTTGTATTTCCAAGCTTTTCTTTGTAATGAATGATAATTTCAGTTGTTTTCGAATTTGAAACTGCCTTCACACTCTGAAAGGAGAAAACAGATGATAACATAATGATTAAAGTAAGTAATAAAACTGTTTTATTAATTAATCTTTTTGTAATTTGCACCACATACACCCTTTCTTCAAATATTACTAACGATTTATTATGCTTACACTGAATAACACTGCTTAAATTAATCTAGAAATCTCTTTTACTTCACCTCCATATTGGCTATTTTCACGTATGTATTTCAATGACCTTTTAATACGAAAGCGTTTGCATTAATGCTTAAAAAAATAGATTTGTTTATGCCTTCATATATTTGTAAATACTAAAAGATCAGGGAAATCATTTTAAAGCAATCGTTTGTTATCGCTTTCATTTTATAGACTTTCTATCAAGAGGTCAATATATTATTAATTTTCTGTTTTTATACACTTTAAACCTTATTTATTTGTCGCTACTTCTTAAAGAGAAAGCGCCTCATTATTGCTTAGTCAGTTTATTTTCAATAATACATTGCTACGTAAAAAAACAGCTAATATCCTTAAAATGATATTAGCTGTTTTTTTCATAATGTATTAATATATGAATGAAAACTATATTTCTAAATTACTTAATTTTTGCTGCATCAAATGCTTTTTGAACTGCTTGAACTTCAGCTGTATTCGCACCATATTTATTAGTTGCCACTCGAATACATGCTGATTTCAATTCCTTGAAATTAGAAGTCATGTTTAACTCATCTGTATTTGCATAATAGAAAATATCAAACATTTTATCTTCACCAATTCCTTTAACAGTTACTCCGTTATGAGTTCCGCCTTTCGCAATGAGATACGCAACTTTATTAATAATACTTGAATTAAAATGAACACCGCCTTGATCCCATCCATTAAAATCGTTAAATTCACTGTAATCATCTGGATAAGGTACTCCTAGTGAAGATGGAACAGAAGCTGGGTTTTCCATATCACGGAAAACAGATCCCGTTTGTTCTCCCATTGTCCAGTTAAATTTTCCATTATTTACGTATTTCTCAATAGATGTTCCCATAATATCAGATAGCGCCTCATTAATCGCACCAGATTCCCCGAAATATTCAAGGTTAGATTCGCTAGAAGTAACAGCGTGTGTAAATTCATGTCCAGCTACGTCATATGCTTTAACAATAGGATCCCCATATACAAGCATACTTCCATTATTAGCACTTAATGCATTCTGCCAATTTTTCGGATCATTCGTCTCTTCAGAATCCCAAGCGTGTACAACTGAAACTACCTTTTGTCCCTTATTATCAAAGCTATTACGCTTGTATTTATCTTTATAAAAATCAAATACTTTTGTTGCTAAGTAATGAGCACTTACTGCTTTTGGATCGTTAAATGTTGCCGAAGTACTAGTCGCTAATGTACCAGGATAATAGCTTTCTTCTTTAGTAATATCTCTGTAATTCACATCATATGTTTCAATTCCTTGCCCTCTTGTATAATCAGCAAGAGCATATTTACCATTACTTTGTTTAGAGATACCAAATGAACGAGAAATACCTAAATCATCTTTTCCTGTTCCGGTTAATGATGTAAGACTGCTTTGTTTACTTTTCTTTAAAGCTCCAACTAGTTTGTCACTGGCTTTTAAGTTAGATTCTTGTACCATATTTTTTAACATATCACCATTTTGTGCATTTACTAAATAAGTACCAGAAACATAGTTTGGTGTTGCAGCTTCAAAGGTAACTTGGTATGCATTTTTTGCTTGTCCATTATTTTCATCAACAAAAATAACCTCTTTAACTTCTGGCTCAGTAATAAACTTGATATCGTTCCCGTACTTCGTATAAATAAATTGTTTTGCTTCATCTTTTGATAGATTAATAGGTTTTTTCAATTCTTCTTGTTTTAAATTTTGCGCGCTATCACCTGAAACACTTTTAATAACACCATTATTATCTACGTGTGCAGTTAATTGATGACCATATACTTCTTTTCCTTCGTATGTTTGCTGCATACGTACAAGTGTAGTTCCATCATACGAACCACGTTTTTGAAGGACTTTATAATCTACTCCTGCTTCTCCATTGACTTGTTTTTGGGAGAGAGCTTGCTCTGTTTTCTCCTTAAGTGCATCCTTTACTACATTTTCTGGTGTCTTTTGTGACGGTTGTGTCAGTTCACCCGAACGGAACGATTCTTCCTGAATTTGAACTTGTAGTTGATCTGTTTCCTCTGCATGACCTACCCCATATGGTGCCACAGCTGTTAAAGCTAATCCTGTTGTTAATGCTACCTTAGTTAATGTCTTTTTGTTTTTCATTATTTCACCTCGTATAATTTTTGAAATAGAAAGCTTGTACAAAGTATACTGTCTATTTCTGTCGGAAAAAAGAGAAAATACACAATTTATGTAACATTATGCAAAATTACATAAATTGTGGTCAATATTATAAATAATGAACGGAACACATATGTACATTAATTTGAATAAAAGAGAGTCCTTATAGGCGCTCATCCAATTGGTTAGTTATTAATTATCTATATTCATTGTAATAAAAGTATACTTACCTCTAAATAACAACATAAAAACCCACTCTTTACTATTTTAAGAGTGGGTTTAATGTTATTAAAATAACAATTACTATAAGAAACCTTATAATTTATATTTTTTTAGTAATCCTACTAAGTTTTTTGTAAAATTCACCTTTTGTTTTTATATGCTTAAACTGATTTGGATTAATATTTGCTTTTTGTGAGAGTGCTACAATCTCTTCTTTTGTAATTGAATCTTTCGTATTTATAGATGCTATATTTGTGTATTTTCCGTCTTCTGTTTTTGGAATTTCTAAAATCCCTTTATTCACAAGATCAACTACAGCCTTATGCTCTGAAGAATGTAAATCTACACCAGTAATTTTCCAATTATGCATAACTTTCGGTGTGTATACACCGTTCTTTACCTCTTTTAAATATGTAATAGCAAGGTTACGAATGGTTCCACCTGTTTCTCCAAATGCATTCTCTTGTTTAGATGACCAAATTTGTTCAAACTTACGCCCCTCTAAAGCTCCCCCTTTTGCCTGAAGAGCCTCCATTCTATATGCATTCATTCCCAGCGTCATAACATCGCTCATTTTGATTGGTTTGTTTGTACGAATAGAGCGTAAATTTGTAATTCTGCTTCCGTATGGTTTTGTTAAGTCAATTTCGTATTTTACGCCTCCAAAGAAATCGTTCGTACTGTATTTAGATGCACGGCGGGTTTTATCAAAGCTAACGGTTACATCTCCGGCACGAGATGAGTTAAAATATCCTGCTGCCCATTCCATATAGTCTTTTAAATCTTTTCCAGAAATCTTATATACTGTAATTTCTCCCAAGGCATATTGGTAATTGTACGCAATATCTTTTTTCTTAATAGGACCTGTATCCAAACGGGCATAATCATTATCAATTTGATGGGCTACTACATCTGCTTTACTGTAGTAGAGCATGACTTCATGAAAGAAATCTGATAAAGGTGTTTCTTGAATCTGAACACTTGGAATACCCTTTATTTCATTTTCAGGAACAAGATTTCTACCCTTTAATTGAGCGACTACAACATTTGCATCTCCTCTCGCATATTCGTGAAAAGGTGTTAGTGTTTCTTCAAGTGTAGGATCAGATAATATCGTTGTTCCATCAGCATTTTTTACAGGTATAGCGGTAGCAGTTTTATCTTTTAAAACCAACTTCCCATCTTGCTTTGTAAAAGTAAGGTCAATACGTGAAATATGTGTTCCATATTTATCTGGCTCTGTAATAATTACGCCATTTACAACTTCTTTTTTTACAAGTTTATGCATGTGAGCCGCAAAAATAGCGCTTAGTTCCGGACAAGCATTTGCAATATCTTGAACACCAGTACCAGGGATACCATTCTCATTTTCTAATCCCATATGCATAACTCCTACCATTACATCTACTTTACCTTCTAATTCCTTAATTGCCTTTTTCGTCTCTTCTACCGGATTTTTCACCACTAAACCATCTAAGTGATCTGTCCCTTTTTCAAAATCACTAATCATTGGTGTATTCATACCAATAATCCCAACTCTAATTCCATCTTTTTCTACAATTGTATATGCAGGAAGAAAGCGCTCTCCATTTTGCTTGTAAATATTTCCTGCTAACGTTTTTCCCTTATATTGCTCACTAACTTTTTTCAATGTATCTAATCCAAAGTTGAATTCATGATTTCCAAATGCCCAGGCATCATACCCCATTGTATTCATCGCTACCATCATTGGCGATTGTGGCTTATCGTTGAATAATTCTACTGAGTTTCCTTGAATTGTATCCCCGGCATCTACTAATATGGTATTTGGATTTTCTTGACGGACCTTCTTTATAACCGTATAAAGCTGCGTCAAACTTCCACTCATATTTGCTCCATCAAGCGCATAATCCCAAGGCATAAATCTACCATGAATATCTGCAGTACCTAACAAAGTAATATTAACTTCAGATTCCTCAGCCTTAGAGATAGATGGTTTGACTATTACTGCCGTTCCAAGCAGTAATAGAATTACAAAGTAACATACATAGTTCTTCCATTTCATTTTTTGCATAATAATAATATTTCTCCCCTTTTTGTACTTTCATAAAGTTGCTTGAACTTTAAAAATGTAACTTATTATTCAGGAAACTTCAACTACAAAAGATAATTTTGAAGGTGGTTCTGTTGCAAAAATAAAGAGAATAAATTGCATACATCCCCTAACAGAATTGTATTTTATCGTTTTCTGACAGAATACTCCTTCCTTAAGCGTGTGAAGTGTACTTTCAAAATAAGAACATATCATTTATCATTATTTCAATTTATTAAAACGGGCATATACAATATGTTATGATGATTAATTTTTTGAATTTCGTTGCTGATTTATTTCCTTCTAAATAAAAACACTTTCAAAAAAAAATAACCCCGCTCTTCATTTAAGACGGGGTTACACTTATACAGAAAATCGGATAGTTTCATATTTTCTTAAGCTTATTGGTCACTTTCAACTAATTTCATTCTATTTTTGTTTTCTTCTGAATCAATATGAATCAACCATTTTCCTTGTTTATAATACGTATCAATAACTAGGGAATAATTTTTACTTTTCAATTTCACAAAGCAATTTTATCTCTTTGATTTGTAACATATGACGCTGTTCATGCAAATAGATCAGTTCTATCCACTGATCAAGGGGCAATTCTCCAAGAGCTGGATGCATCACTGATTTTTTCGCTAATACAGACTCATCTTCTATTGTACTCAGGAAACGCATCAATTCTTTTCTTGATTCGTTTAGCATATTGAGCATTTGCTCCACTTCAAATGGTTCTATACTTGGTTCAATCATTTCTGGAGCTATAAACTTTTTCGTTCTATCTAATAAAATAGTATGAATTTCTTTACGCACATTTTGGGTACTATCTAACTTTTTTAACCCTGAGGAAATAACTGTTATCACTCTCTCATCTAATAAAACTAAATGATGACAAACTTGTGCAATACTCCATTTATCCTTATCTGGTTTCCTATTAAATTGAGCATCACTCAACAAAGAAATTTCCTCAACTAATTGATTTCTCGTTTCATAAAACTTTTCATTTACAAATGTATCCATGCGGATTCTCCTTTCATTGCAACCTACATACTTAAATTTCTACGCTAAAAATATTATCTTCGAAAACAGATTTTCTTTCACTACTATTCCAATTTCATTTTAAAGCCACAAATGAAGTTATTTGTTTTTTTGTATGTTTTTAATTGGCACAAATAAATCAACCTTTAACTTTCCTTCTAGATCTTCAGCAACATTATATAAGCAAAACTCTAAATTATCTCTATCATAATCTGCACCATACTCACTATTTAATAGCCACTCTGCATACATGTATTGATACGCTTCACTTAATTTATGAGGTTCATCATAGAACTGGTATAGACCATATGTACCTCCATCTAATCTTTTAAATTGCACGTCATGATACTTTTCTTTATCGAAGTTTTCAGGAATCGTAACACATGCATCATGCCGGCACTTATGACTTGCAACAAGTTCAGGATTATCTAATGATATTCCGATAAATGATTGCTCTGGTGGATACAGTTTATTTTCAATTGACCAGTTCAGTAACTTCCCCCAGTGATCTTGCGGTTCAAAGTAGCTACCAGTTCGTCTTATATACGCTACTTCTAATGGTGGTAATTTTTTTATAACAACTTTCATTTATATCTTCTCCCCTATAAATATGTACACTGTTTAATTAGCTTTTTTTTACATTTATTCCTTCTTAAATTAAAAGAATTCTCTAATCATATAAAGTGAAACTTTAATCAGCGGGAGATGAATTTTAATTGAAATATAATTGATTACTATTACTACTACTAAAGTAGTATGTACTTTCATACTTTTATTTGATTTTACATTCTTTTTAAATCGATATATTAATTGTAAGAAAATAAAAAGGTGGAGGATTTTAATTGATTAAAGGAATATACGAAGCGCATTTACCAGTGAGTAATTTACAACAATCTATCGGATTTTATGAAAAACTAGGGTTGAAGTTAGCCTGGAGCGATGAATCAACAGCATTCTTTTGGATTGAGGATGGGAAAAGTTGGCTAGGATTATGGGCGGGCTCTGAATACGAAACAAAATATCATCCTTCTTTACGTCATATTGCATTTAGAGTTTCATATGAGGATTTAAAAGAATCATTATATTGGTTACACTCACTTCAAATTAAAGCTGTTCCGTTTGGGAGTAATGAATCTATTGAACCATTTGTCCGTCCACATCAAGGTAATGCATCTGTTTATTTTATTGATCCAGATGGTAATAGCTGAGAACTTATTTGTCATATTTTTGTACCTAACGCACTAAAACATATAAATGATAAATTATCCTTTAAAGATTGGGAGACACTATTAGCTGACACATTTGAATGAATATTAGTTATAAATCATAATGGCTCACCTTTATTTTTATAACATGTATAACAATCTTGAATAATAATCTCCTATCAATTTATCATTAAATAAATGTAAAAAATGGCCCTATTTATTCATTTTTAATGCGTATGTATGTACATTTGTTAATTTATTCGATATATTATGGGTATTGAATGATTACGTAAAGTGTAAAGGTCGCTTATATAACACCTTATATTTTTATATCCGTGAAAACTACAAAGTGTATGAAAATCCATTTGTCAAATGAATTTAGTGCGGAAGGAGGTTTGTGGTTACTTCATAGGGTATAATAATCAGTTTTTACTGATAAAAATATAGGAGGCGACATAATGTTTCGTACGATTTCAAATTTCATGAGAGTAGCTGAGATAAGAAGGAAAATCCTTTTTACACTAGCGATGTTAATCGTTTTTCGAATTGGCACGTTTATTCCAGTTCCTCATACTAACGCAGAGGTATTAAAAGTACAAGATCAAGCTAACGTTCTAGGTATGTTAAACGTATTTGGTGGAGGAGCATTGCAACATTTCTCAATCTTTGCTGTAGGTATTACACCATATATTACAGCTTCCATCATAGTACAATTACTACAAATGGATGTTATACCTAAGTTTTCGGAATGGGCAAAGCAAGGAGAAATGGGCCGTAAGAAATCAGCTCAATTCACTCGATACTTTACAATCATTCTCGCATTCATACAGGCCATCGGAATGTCTTATGGCTTTAATAATATAGCAGGTGGACAATTAATAACAGATCAAAGCTGGACTACATACTTATTTATTGCGACAGTTTTAACTGCAGGTACTGCATTTTTACTTTGGTTAGGCGAACAAATTACCGCTAACGGAGTTGGTAATGGTATTTCGATGATTATCTTCGCAGGTCTCGTTGCCGCGATTCCAAATGTTGCAAATCAAATTTATTTACAACAATTCCAAAATGCTGGCGATCAGCTATTTATGCACATAATAAAAATTGTTTTAATTGGACTCGTAATTTTAGCGATAGTTGTTGGTGTTATTTACATTCAACAAGCTGTACGTAAAATACCGATCCAATATGCAAAAGCTGTTTCAGGAAACAATCAATATCAAGGAGCAAAAAACACTCATTTACCGCTTAAAGTAAATAGTGCTGGTGTTATACCAGTTATCTTTGCTTCTGCATTTTTAATGACGCCGCGTACAATTGCGCAGCTCTTCCCTGATTCAAGCGTATCAAAATGGTTAGTTGCAAATCTTGATTTCGCACATCCAATTGGAATGACACTTTATGTCGGTCTTATCGTTGCTTTCACATACTTCTACGCATTTATTCAAGTAAATCCTGAACAAATGGCTGAGAATTTGAAAAAGCAAAATGGATATGTTCCTGGTATTCGTCCTGGTAAAGCAACTGAACAATATGTAACTAAAATTTTATACCGTTTAACATTTATTGGTGCAATTTTCTTAGGTGCAATTTCTATATTACCGCTCGTATTCACGAAAATTGCTACGTTACCACCTTCTGCTCAAATTGGTGGTACAAGCTTACTTATCATTGTCGGTGTAGCACTAGAAACTATGAAGACGTTAGAAAGCCAGCTTGTAAAACGTCATTATAAAGGCTTTATTAAAAAAGTGAATTAATTATCAAAAACACAGTTGGTTATTTTTCCAACTGTGTTTTTGATTTTATCAGTCCTGTAATATACAGGGCTGTTGCTTTATTAAACTACATCTCCTTCTCTAATAACCGCCCTTTTTTGAAATAAGTCCGTAGTGTTGAACGATTGGCCAAAAATACACCAATCAATATAAGACAAGCTCCCATTCCCATTGTAGGATTTAAGGGTTCTCCTAATACGATATAACCTACGATAATTGCTATTAATGGTGATACATATAACCACGTCGATGGAAATACTGGGTTTGTTTTTGATAAGAGCCAGTAATATAATCCGTGTCCACCGATCGATCCGATAAATATGAGATATAAAATAGGCCATTGTACACTCCATGAAGTTAATACAGTTACATTTGGTTGTTCTACAATAATAGATGCGATTAATAGTAAAATCCCTCCATAAAACATTTGAATTCCGTTAATAAGAAATGGTGATACATTTGATAAATCTGAAAGTATTTCTTTCGAACGAATAGAGCCTATTCCGTAAAATAACTCTCCTATAACTAAAACAATACAAGCAATACTCCATATGAAACTTACTTGTTGATGCATTCCTGGTAAAGAAACAAATATAACACCTATTAGTGCAATAACTAAGGCAACGAGTTGTTCCTTTTGTAATTTCTCCCTATTCCTCTTTGCTTGTATTAATAAAATCATCATTGGTCCCGTAGCAGAAAGAACAGCAGCTAATCCCGAAGAAATATATTGTTCTGACCAATATAAACTTGCGAATGTCATAAATGTTAAACAAAATCCAGCATACATAATACGTTTTGAAAATATATGTGGCATAATTTCTTTTCGCTTTAATTTAAAAATAATCATAAGGATTATACCCGCTAAAAAGAAGCGAATTCCTGCTGAAAACAACGGTGGCGCCCCTGCTTCAATTCCAATTTTAATCGTTAAAAATGTTGTCCCGAAAATAATACATACTAAAATGTAATTAAAAATGACCATTTTACTTCCTCCTTTTTACTCTTAAAATGAGTATAGAGGCTATGGTGTATAACAGTGTATCGGTACATATAACAGTTACTTCAAGTTGTAGTTGATTCCCTATATATTTTTCGCTTTAATTAAATTAAAAAGAAAAATAGGTGAACCTATGAAGATTGTATTGCGTAAAGAATCAAACATACCGTATTACAAGCAAATATATATGCAAATTGTTGAAAGAGTACAAAGTGGTATGCTTTCACATGGTGAATCCCTTCCTTCTTTACGTTGTATGGCCACAGATTTACAAATCAATGTATTAACTGTTCGTAAAGCTTATAAACAGTTAGAAACGAAAGGGTATATACGCATCGAACAAGGAAAAGGTGCTTACATATATAAACGTGTAAAGAAAGATTTCAAACCGATACCGTATAAATGGCAACAATCAAGATCTATTAATGTTATGCGTTCTCAATATGCAATGAATAAACACCGTAAATATTATGATTTTTCACAAGCAATTCTGTATCCCCGTCTGTTACCAAATCCATTTTTGGCAGACGAAATGCATAAATTGCTAGATAAAAATCCGATGTTGTTAGCAACTTATGGGCCAGTTCAAGGCGATTATGAATTGCGAGTTGAAATAGCAAATTACTTAAATGAACACCAGAAATTAGTGACGGACCCATCTCAATTATTAATTACAAGCGGAGCACAACAAGGAATTGATTTAATTGCTCAAACATTATTAAAACCTGGAGATACTGTATTAGTAGAAAGTCCGTGTTACAGTGCCGTGCTTGATGTTTTCATCAATAAAGGTGTTCAAATCATTCCTGTTTCTCTTGATAATCATGGAGTTCGCTCCGACTTAATTGATGATATTTGTCAAAGTAAAAATCCCGTTTTATTGTATACGAATCCGACCTTCCAAAACCCGACAGGTACAGTAATGAGTAAAGAACGAAGAATGGAACTTATAGAACTAGCGGAGCTATATCAATTTTTTATCATTGAAGATGATTCTTTCGGAGAAATATATTTTGAAGATGCTGTAGTACCACCTCCAATCAAAAGTTTTGATAAGGATGGCCACGTAATATATATAAAAGGATTTAGTAAAACGTTAGCACCAGGATTGCGTATTGCAGCACTTATTGCCGGTGGCCCTATTTTTGAATGGCTATATGCAGTGAAAGGTTCGATGGATATCGGTAGTCCTTTATTAACACAAAAGGCACTTCTACCGTTTTTACGTGCGGAACGTATGAAAAATCATTTAGAAAAATTACGAACAGCTTTACAAATGAGACGTGATTTAACAATTGATATATTATCGCCATTAAAAGAACTAAACTTTGAAATACCAAATGGCGGTTTTAATTTATGGGTGACACTGCCTGATTCGATAGATCCCTTTACCTTATTACAAAAAGCAAATGAAGTAGATGTCTCTTTTTTACCAGGAACAGCTTGTCTATTAAATTACGAAACAAATGATAACCAATTAAGAATTAGCTATTCAATGTTAAACGAGAAAGATATGGAAATTGGATTAGAGAAATTACACGATACAATACGAAACAGTATTTGTTAGAAGTAATATCACAATAGCCAACAATAAATAATACCCGCAAATGAAAATGTATAGTATGGGATATTATCTATTGTTGAGCTTTTTCGTTATTCAAATCTAGTTACTCTATAAGCTGTAATCTTTATTATCATTCCACTTTAACTACAATCTTTCCTCTAACATGTTGTCCTTCACTCAAAATATGAGCTTCTCGAACTCCTGCTTCATTAAATGGCACCACTTTACTTATGATTGGTTTGATTTTTCCGTTTACAATTAAAGCTGATAATTCTTCTAATTGTTTTCCATTTGGTTTTAGCCATAAAAATCCTGATTTTATTCCTTCTACTTTTTGTAGTGGTTCATGAACAATAGAAACTAGAACACCACCAGGTTTAATAATTCGAAAACTTTTTTCTTGCACTTCGCCACCTATTGTATCTAACACAATATCAAAATCTGATACTAGTTCTTCAAATTTATCTTTTTTATAATCAATAACGAGATCCGCTCCTAAAGACTGTAAAAATTCTTTATTTTTACTACTAGCAGTCGTGGCAACAAAAGCTCCAAATGATTTTGCGATTTGGATTGCCAAACTTCCAACGCCACCAGCTCCAGCATGAATGAATACACGGTCATTTTCTTTTATTTTTGCGTAATCTACAAGACTTTGCCACGCTGTAAGTCCTGCAAGAGGAATAGAAGCTGCTTCTTCGTAACTAATATTATTAGGCATATGTGATACTAAATCTAATTGTACTGCAATGAATTCAGCATAAGAGCCGCTTCCTATATTTTCAGGTTTCGTAAACACTTTATCTCCTATATTGAAGCACTCTACATCTTCTCCAACTTCTTCAATAACTCCAGCTACATCTAATCCTAAAGTGATTGGAAATGAAAAGCGTAACTGTTCTTGTAAGTCACCTTTTCTTATTTTCCAATCAACTGGATTAACAGATGTTGCATGAATACGTATTAATACCTCATTATTCTTAACAATCGGTTTTAAAACTTGTCTTTCTTTTAATTCTTCAACACTACCATATTGATCAATAACAATTGCTTTCATTTCCTCTCCTCCTTGCTGTTTATTTTAATAACATACAATTATTTCTCAAAATTTTTTGCCTTGAATTACCATATACTTATTTTTGGGGGTAATTATGCAAAAAGCATTATAAAGTAAAACTTTAATCATTCCTCACCAATCGGGCTCTTACTGCCCGGCAAATAGCGGGATGAATTTCAAAAAGAATCTTACACACATCTTAGAATTATTCAAAACTGTATTATTAATTAAATTCAAAAGAAATGGGGCTAACTTTATGAGTGAAAAGATATTTAAAATAAACGGTATTGATATATGTACAGAAAGCTTCGGTAACTCTAATGATCCCGCTATTTTATTAATTATGGGAGCTACTTGTTCAATGATATATTGGGATGAAGAATTTTGTGAACAGTTGGCGAACACAGGAAAATTTGTTATTCGCTTTGATAATCGCGATGTTGGACGCTCTGTTACATATGAACCTGGCACTTCAAATTATTCAGTAACAGATATGGCTGAAGATGCAATCGGAGTATTAGACGCTTATCATATTGATAAAGCCCATCTTTTTGGTATGTCATTAGGTGGTATGATTGCTCAAATTGCCGCTGTAAAACATCCCGAAAGAATTTTGACGCTAACTTTACTAGCGACTAGTATAATAGGATCTGATAATAATACTCGCGATTTACCCCCAATGGATGAAAGGATTTTAACACATCATGTAAAGAGCGCAAGTATAGATTGGACAAATAAAAATGATGTGGCAGAGTATTTAGTTTCAGGATCTCGTCTATTATGTGGATCAGAACGAATATTTGATGAAAATAGAGTTTATACACAAGTAAAACAAGAAATAGAACGCGCAAACAATTTATTAAGTATGTTTAATCACGCTTTACTTCAAGGTGATGATGCATATGAAGGTGTACTTCACTCCATACAAGCACCAACATTGGTTATTCACGGAACAGACGATACAGCACTCCCATTTGAACATGGCCTCGCACTAATTGATGAAATTCCAAACTCAGTACTATTAACTCTTAAAGGGGCAGGTCATGAAAATCATCCAAATGATTGGGAAAGCATAATTACTGCGGTTTCTAAACATACATCTGAAATTTAGACAAACAAATAATTAACAGAAGGGGCACAATTTGTATTGTGCCCCTTCCATTTACAAACAAAAACCCATCACTGTATTCGTATGTATAGTGATGGGACTTCTTATATTTTTCTATGTTTAAAAAAATGGACAATCTAATTGATCAACAGATTCCCATAATTTTTTTTTTGCATTTTCAGTGGATGTATTTGCTTCTAGTGTCATGTTTTTAAAAGGGTTTACTTCGACTTTTAATAAGGATGAAGGCTCCACATATAATGAGAAAACATGGCTGCTTGGTAAAGCTTTTGAAACGTCAATATCTCCTACTTGTTTAAATAATTGCTGCGCAGCAAAAAAGAAGAAATTAGTTGGATTTGATTGTTTATTCAGCCACGCAAGCATTTCAGGTGATACCGATTTATGAATATTGATTTTTACTCGATCACCACGTTTATATCGCCTAGATCGCATACTTCCACCAACTAACTTATCGTTAAGTTTGTAAATCCTAACTCTTTTTGCTTATGCTCTCTATATTTTGGCGAACAAGTATAAACTAATAATCCTCGTGCATTTGTAAATAACGGATTATCTACAAAGATTACATTTTTGAGTCGTCCTTTTTGCTTTAAAATCATTTTTAAACTGTTTTTAATAATTACTGCACCCCCGCCATAAATAAACACGTATGGATCGTCTTTCATATCATCAATTTTATTTATAATATCTGTTGCAACACGTGCTGCTAAACCTAATAGCGCTGGCTGTGATTCCTCAACTAATAAGGTATTTCTCGGATGCTTATCATTTAAATAAATTTGATTGAATTCTGTAATACTATCAATCGTCTTAGTTGGATACTTCCGGTTCCATCTCGTAATGATTTGTAGTAACGTCTCTTTTACACCATAAGATAAACCTTTACTTAGTTGCGGACGGAAATTTACCCCTAATGAAACGACTTCTTCTGTCGTCCCTGCACCAATATCAAAAGAGAGTAGAGTTTTATCTACAAAATCAATTTCAGAAACTTGATTTTGCTCACATTCTATTTTATGTTTCACAACATTTCCTTCTTCATCGTATACAATGCCCCACGTCCCAGAAGCACCCTCAGGCAGGCATTTACAATACTCAATTGAAACATTAATTGTCACATCGCGTCCGTTCGGATAATGGAAAATAACCTTATGATTTCCCATATAACGTTTTGCATTTTCAGCAGCTATTTCTTGTGTAATAAGCTGCATAGGAAGAGCGACAGATAAATCATATCGAATATTAATATGGCTAGAAGTTGGACTTTGACGCATAGCGCTTACCGCCAAACCTGATAGTATTGTAATAACCATTAACTCATCCGTTGACTTATTTGATTTCTTCTCTACCTCAGTACCTTTTAATTGATCTTGAATGACTTTTTCTCCAACGATGTATCGTACATTATTTAGCATTAACGATGGCGAACTTATAGTCACATCAATGTGGTTTTCTAATTCAGATAATGAAACATCTACCTCGTCTAAGAGTCCTGTAGGCTCACCTATATATAAAGAATAAATACTCGGAATAAAAATAGGGTCTTGCCCTTTCACCATTAACTTCAAACCGTTGTTTCCTGCATCTGCACCAGCTTTTAAAAGTATAGACATAACTACCCCCTAAATTAATCTGACATCCCTTCCAAATATATGCGAGCCCATTCTTTTACATTCAAATGTATTGTAATTTTTTATTTATCATAAAACCAAAATATTGCATACTTACATATTATATGTAAAAAGTATTTGACATGATACTTTTCCAATTTTATACTTATATTTGTAAAGAGTTTTTTACAATCGAGGGGGGAAATTATTTATTGAATACTAAAAAAACTATTTTTATAATCATTGTTTTAGCATTAATTGCAATACTAGTACATGGCACATATAAATACATCACTGAAGGTTCTATTTTGGGTGGTACGATTTTTGCTATCTCGTTAATACTTAGTAATTTAATTAATCACATTACTTGGGGAGATCCCCACGGTGTATCAGAAGAAAGTCAAGATGAAATGGGCCAGCAAATTACATATAAAAGCTTTAAAATTGCGTATTTTGTGCTTGTAGTTGTAATGTTCCTTTTATTAATCTTCTCCGAAGGATTTTCTATGAAGGCTAATTTAGATGGCGTTAAAAACCTCCCTCTGTTCATCGCAATTTGCTCTTCATTCTTTATTTATCCTATTGTCGAACTCATAGTTGCAAAACAATATAAGTAAAAAGATGAGGTTTTCTACATGTAGAAAACCTCATCTTTTTATATTTACATACTCTCTACAATTGCTTTTAATTTATTCACAGTACGCCAATTCCTAACTGTAGCTGGTGTATGTAACTTCTGAAACTGGTTCATTAATTTAGAATTTCGAATGCTATTTTTGAAAAACAAATAAGCAACCTTCTCATCTATATAGCAATCTTCAAGTTCACTTTTAAATGTAAGCAATTGACTACTTTCCTCTTCAGAAAGTACATTAGCTAAAAAAGCAACATGAACACTTTCTCCTTCTAACAATGAATGAACTTCATACGGACATTGTTTAATAATATTTATAAATTCACCATATGTTCTTAGCATGACTGGAACATCGAAATCAAATTCATTTTTTATTTCAGATTGTATTCGGTCCTTTAGAAAGTTTATATCTTCCTCAGATTCGAACACGATATTACCACTTTGTATATATGTTTTCACTTGTTTTAACCCTATTGATTCAAACACTCGTTTTAAATCAGCCATTTTGATTACTTTATGTCCACCGACATTGATTCCTCTTAGTAATGCAATATAAAGTGTCATATTATTCCCCTCACAATAAAATAAACTTATCAATTGAATCGATTTTCCCACTCATATTTCTCGGATATTTGTTTTAATTCTTCTAACATATCATGAATAGATAATACCTCAAATAAAATAATAGACTCACTTGAAAAATGGTGATGATAATGATTTGGTTTATAATCTTTTAAATCATTTTTATAACTCCAAAATTGCTTGTCTAATTCAGCAATAAGTTTCAAATGTTCCTCATCAATTTCATTACAACGGTTTCTCAATATAGCAATTATAGAATGAATTGTTCGTTGTAATATTTCCCTTTCACTTTGTGACCAGTCACAAGTCTCAATTGACACTCGAGCTAAATTATCTATATGGTAAATGATTTGCTGTAATATATGAAGTTGGTTCTGCATGGTTAAAAAGCTTCTCATTTCCTTCTTTGTATGTTGATGATATTTCCAATCTTTCTGCTCATATTGAACAAATTGTATCGCCTTATGCAATAATACAGTCAATTTAGATAAATCCTGAGCGGTCTCCTTTTTCATACCTTTTCCTGCAACTAATGCAGTAATCCATTCTTCCATAATATTTGCTGTTTTAGCAAATAGATCCTCTGTACATCCAAAAATCGTTTTCGTGTAGTGTGGTGGGAAAATGAAAAAATTCACTAAAGTAGATACTATAATACCAGTAGATGTAGTAGCTAAACGAATTAAAAATGCAGTGAAATAATGATCTGCCGTAATTGGAATCATAGCTACAGCAGTTAAAGTTGCGACTAATGTTCCTGCATGTAACCTTAGTTTTTGACATGTAACGATCGTAAACATCGCAGCTAATGCATAAGAAATTGCTTGATGACCTAAGAAAAATGTGAACGTCATGGCATATGCCGATCCAATTGTTGAGGCCGGAAAGCGAATAAGCCCTTTTTTTATTGAGTCTGTTGCAGTTGGTTCAATTGTAACAATTGCTGTTATTACAGCAAAAATAGTTGGAATGTTAAAAAATTCACAAACTAACACTGTAAGAAAAACTGCAATCCCAGTTTTAATCACTCTTCCCCAAACGATATTCCATTTTCTATCTTGATTCATTTTTTATATCCTTCATTTCTGTTTCATTTTATATACATATATTATATATTACTAAAATAAAAAAACCTACTACGTGAATATTCAAGAGTAAGTTTTCTATCTCATTATTTCATTATAGGTAAATGCATTATTATTTGTTGGCCAATTGGTCCCATTCTTCTAAAACCTTTATCCTCGAAGCCGACTTTTGCATATAAATTTTGTGCAGGAATATTTCTTTCATTCACAGCAAGTACAACTTCATTTTTTATTGGAAAATAGCGTTTTACAAACTCTTCTAATAATAACAATGACTTTTTAGCGAATCCTTTTCTTTGTCTATTGTGATTAATAGAAAATGACGTTAAAAGTAAAGCATCCTCATTATCTGTGAACTCCTTTACTCTATCTCCCGTTTCCAATGCGAAAAGACCCACCGGTACGCCATTGTAATCTAAAATAACAATCACATTTTTTGTACGATCACTTTTTGCTTTTTCCAGTAATGCGCTTGGATCTGCTGTAAACTGAACTTGTTCACTTGGTAAAGTAAATGTTTGTATAACTTCTTTATATTTCTCCTTATACGGAACTAATTGAATTTCCCCTGTGTGTATGTTCATGCTAAACTCTCCCATTTTTTAGCTTATTAACTTATACCTTGCTGTGCTTTTGAATGCACTCTTCCATCTAAAAAGGTAATTTCAACAAATGAATTTGGATTGTTTCCTTTCCAAGCAAAAATTTGTTTAATTTGTGTAGAATGTTCTACCCCTTCTTCTATAAGTAAATCCCCTTCAAAACCAATTAAATCTTTCACTTCTGTATAAGTCATTCCTTCATTTATGTTCGAGAAATGATTTATATTGATAGATTCTTTCTGTTGCCTTTCCATCACAGTAGAAGAAGTTGCTGTTTGATTTTTCACTTCTTTTCTCTTTTCACACGCTGTCATACTGAAACCTAAGCATAAACTAAACAATATACATGCGCTTTTTTTCATCATAACAGTTGTCCCTCCCATCATAATTAAACCATATACTCCCTTAAAAATAAACTGAATATTTAATATTATAGTTAAAAACCTCGCACAATTAAGTACGAGGCTAATTTCATTTATTCAAATGATTATTTGATTGATCATCCTGTTCTTTTCTTAACTCTTGTTCTTCATCTTTTGGTAATTGTTTATCATTATCTTTAATTGGATTCGTTTCTCGATTTTCAATCATATCATTTGGAACTTGTGGCATTACTCGTCCCACAATAGCCGCTAATTCATCTAGTATACCTTCACCTGTTTTTCCTTTTTTAATTTGCTTTCCGATTTGTTTGAGGCGTTCATACGTATCAACATCTGCTACAACGACTGCATTAGCACCGTCAGGGTCATTTTTTAAACTTTCTGCAACAGAATATTTAATTGATTCAACACGAGTTCGATCAAGTTTTGCTTTTACGTCTATACCTACAATAGCATATTTTCCAACAACGACCGCTGTCGCATCATTCACACCTGGCACACTTGCTGCTAAAGATGCTAAATGATCTGCCGCTTTTTCATTTGGCTTATTTGATTTATTCGTATAATTAACATTTTTCATTGAAACATTTTTTTGTTTCGGCTTTTCGTTTGGGTTTTCTTTTGTTCCAATACTGCATCCAGTTATAACGAAGCAAAGCATTAATATATATATTAGAGTTTTCATTATTTTCACCACTTCACTTTTAAGGTTTAATCATAAATTTTTTCAACAGCTTGCATTTTCTTTACCTTTTCCTCGGCCCCGCTATTAGCATTAATGAATATTTGGTACGTATCTTTTCCTAAAGTACCTACAAATTCATAGCAAAGTACTTCATTATGCAAATCATTAACTACTACAGCTTTACGTTCTTCCATTACTTTTACATCCGGATTGATTTTCTTTCTTGCTTCTGCTGCAGTTAGCTTTGCCGATGGAACTGTTCGTTTTTGATGTGACGCTAAATATTCTTTTGCGGAGAACCCTACGATAGAACCGTCATCTAAAGCAATTTTCATTTGGATTGCTTCTGGATAAATTCGTACTCCATTTTCATTTACTACATACGTAAATACACCAACATTATCATATTGAGAGCTATCATAAAGCTCCATATTATTAAACTTATGGTCCTTTAAAAATTTTAAACCTTTACTACCTGCATCGTTTAAACTAACTTTCTGTTCTTTAATTTCGCGGTTATTCATAACCCAAATTGGATATCCGCCTTTTCCGGTAATATCCATATAGAACTCATTGTTCGTTGCTTCATCTTTAATTTTCACACTATAGAAGGATTCTTTCGCACCTTTTCCACTTTTCTCTACATCTACTTTTTCATTTCCTTTTAAATTTAAAAACGATTTGGCAATTTTCGCCGCTTCATCTTTAGAAATTGCCTTTCCTTCCGCTTCAAATCCGCCTTTTTTATTTTTTTGCGCACTTGTAAAGGTCGGTCCGAAGTTTGTAGAAGAATATGATGTTACGTTTTTCTCTACAGTTTTCAATCCATCAATAATTGTGTTATCTGCTGGATCACGATTTGATGCAAGTGCCATTTCTACATCCATCCAGCGTAAATTATTTTTCAAAACAAGATGTTGTACTTTTCTTAGTTCATCTTGTATATTTCCTGCATTTGAATATAAAGTTTGTAGCGTTTTATATTCTTGCTCATTTAACGGCTCTTTTTCTAAATCACGAATGGCTGCACGGTAACTGAAATCACCGATATTCGCTAAAAATTCTTCCGTTTTATTAAATGGCATTAATGTTAAAGGAAGTTGTCCAACATCTGAGCGAGCTTCAGATGTTAAACGCCATACATCCGCTAATGCAGGTGATAAAGATGATCGTGAATTCATCGCAAGTGTTGTGCCAATTTTATCGTGTAATAAATCGACTTCGTATGCTAAATCATGGAATGCACGTTGATAGCTATTTTCCGCTCGAATTAAAACCGCATTTTTCTCTTGGTGCTCTTTATAGCCCCAATAGCCTGTTCCTACTACACCGACTGTTAATAATACAATGATAATACCTCGTAACATTGTCCCACCTCCGCTCTATTTACAGAAAATATGTTTACCGATTTTTTTAATTTGTGGACGAGTCCAAATCCATTTACTAGTCGCAGTATCTGGATTGAAATAATATAAAGCATTTCCTGTTGGATCCCATCCGTTAATCGCATCTAAAACTGCTTTTTTTGCTGTTTCATTTGGCGTTAAATATATTTGTCCATCGGCTACTGCTGTAAATGCTCTAGGCTCAAAGATTACACCTGAAACAGTATTTGGGAATGACGCACTTGTAACACGATTCAAAATAACGGCAGCTACTGCAACTTGTCCTAAATACGGTTCACCACGTGATTCTCCGTATACTGCGTTTGCCATAAGCTGAATATCATTTTGAGAATAACCGTTCGGAACATTTGTCCCTTTATTTTGAGGTGGTTTATTCTCTTGTGCAGTTCCGCCGCTATTTCCTTTATTCGTTGTCGTCCCTTTATTAGCAGTTGACTTGTCATACTTCGTTGCCTTCACGAGCATTTGCTTCGTTTTAGCTCCAGCTAAACCATCAACGGGTAATCCGAATTTCTCTTGAAAATTCCGAAGTGCCCAGTATGTACCCCATCCGAAAACACCATCCACTTTTCCCGTATAAAATCCGTTATATTTCAAACGAGATTGCAGTTCAATGACATCTTCGCCAGATGCTCCTCTTTGAATAACTTGATTAGAAAAAGCTTCTACATTCTTTAGTTGTATACTACTGACCATTAAAGACAGTCCTATGAACGCAAGTAAAACTGCTATTTTAAAAATAGCTTTTTGGCGCATAATTTTCCCTCCTTAATTACGGAAATGATTTCTTGGTTATGTTTTGTAAAAGCCTCGCTTTTATGTAAAGAAGACAAAAAAATCCAAACTAATATCGTTGAAAAAATATGTAAACAATATAAAAAAAGGATAAAAGGAGTTCATCATGAAGAAATCGTTAAAACGTGTCGCACTCGTCATTCTGTTCCTAACAACATGTTCAAATATATATACAGGCTCATCAATTGTTCATGCGCAGCCGCCGTATGCCAAATGGGGTAAACTTGCCGTAGAAAAGACGAAAGAACAATACCCAAAAGCAGAAATTATTGACTATCTTCATATAGGTAGAAAACCAAAAACAGTTCAAATAACTGTTGAAAAATTTAAATTGTGGTTACGTGAAGATGGAAAAGAATATGGTGTTTTTGTTGATGTAGAATTTGAAACGAAGACGGAGAAATTTATAAAGTTGTCGTTTCAGAAGACGAGTAGATAAAGTGAAACCCCACTGTTAAAAATGGAAACAGTGGGGTTCCTTGCATTTCTAAAATTCTTTCCTAAAGTTTCGATTCCCTAAAAATCTTACCAATATACAAATAGCGCCAATTACTACAGCTATCCCTATACTATATAAAAGTACTTTACCATATCCACCTATTCTCGGATCTAAAAACGGATATGGATACCAATTCACGATTGGACCACGTATTAAGCTATATACAACGTAAAAACACGGGAATAAGAGCCAACTTGCAGCTTGTTTCCAAGTGATTTTCTTAATAGGTGGATTTAAAATCCAATCTAAAAGCATTGCAATCGGCATGATATAATGTAGCACAGTATTTACCCATGGTATTGCCGTTTGAAGTGACTCTTCTAACCCTCTTAGTAACAAAAAATAAACGAGTCCTGTCGTAAGTATGTATACCGTTGCCGCACCACGAAGTATACTAAACTGTTCTGAGCGACCAAATGTAGCTGTTCCGATACTGCTTAAAAGGAGAATACATGCAACTAAAATGTTACTTTCAATAGTGAAGAAACTAAAAAAGTTAACTGGATTAAACGGCTTCACTTGTGCCCTAATTATGAATTGCGTAATAATGGCGCTACACACTAGAAGACTTAAACATAATCTAAATAAAGATAAAATTTTTTCATCCTTCATACATTCCCTCCTTTTCTTATATATAATTAGAATTTCCCTGTAAATGCTCAATAAATAGTTTTAATGGAACAAGCCCACGTTTTGGCATATGACTACTTATAATAGCTACTATTTCTAACTGAGGAATGATAACGATGTATTGTCCGCCGTATCCCATAGCAAAATATATACAATACGGTATGTGAAATCTTCCGTTATCTAATACCCACCAGTGATATCCATATGCACCGACATGTTCATATGTTTCAAATAGAGCCCTACTTGACTCTTCTAACCATTTCGCTGATACAATTTCTTTTTCATTCCAATATCCATTTTGCAAACATAACTTTCCTAATTTTAATAAATCGGTAGATTTCATTTTCATACCGAAGCCGCCGACATATATACCTTGCGGATCTTGTTGCCACTCGTATTCGTTAATTTCTAATGGATCAAATAAATATTTCTTTGCAAACCGCTCTGTCGACATTCCAGTAGCTTCTTGAATAATATAGCTCAGTAAATGAGAAGAACCTGAATTATAATTCATTTTTGTAGCAGGTTCTTCAATTATTGGCTTTTCTAATATGTACTGTACCCAGTTCTCTGATTCTACAAAGTCATTTGGGAATACTACTCCATTTCCAAACTCTTTCCAATCCTCACCAGTAGTCATTGTTAATAAGTGATAAAGCGTCAAATCATGTTTTTCCCCAGGTACATTTTCAATCCACTCTGTAATCGGTGTATGTATATCATTTATATAGCTCTTATCAAGAGCAATACCAATTAATAAAGATACAATACTTTTTGTAATCGAATTTATTTTATATAATTTATTTGCACATTCAGGTGTTTTATAGTACTCAGTTGTTAATTCCCCTTTTTGATAAACAAGAAATGTATTCACTTTTTTCTTTTCGAATTTATTTTCTAGTTGCTTGAAATCCAAAAACTTTACCTCCATTTAAATAGTTACTCCATTTATTATATCTTGTTCCTTCATTTTAAACATAATTGTGCTCAAATAAAAATAAACCTGTCAGTCATAATGAACTGACAGGTTTATTTTTATAATTTCGTACGAACATTCCACAGCTCTGGGAAGAATTGTTGATCAAGTACTCGTTTTAAATAAGAAACACCGGAGGATCCACCTGTTCCCATTTTATATCCAATAATTCGTTCTACTGTTTTCATATGACGAAAACGCCATTGTTGTAGCCAGTCTTCAATATCAATCAATTTTTCAGCAAGCTGATATAAATTCCAATATTTTTTCACATCCGCATATACTTCTAACCACGCTGCTTCTACTGTTGCATCTTCTTCATAAGGTTGCGTAATATCACGGTTTAACACATCTTTATGAATAGGGAATCCTTCTTTTACTAATGCTTGAATCGCGACATCATATAGACTTGGTGCATGTAGCGCTTTATGAAGTCGTGCATGTAATTCTGGATCCTTTTCATAAATTTTTAATGCGTGTGGCGTTTTATAGCCAAGTGCATACTCAATCATACGATATTGATACGATTGAAAACCTGAAGCTTGACCGAGTGAATCACGAAACTCAATATATTCTGATGGTGTTAATGTCGCAAGAATATCCCAAGATTGAATAATTTGAGACTGAATTTTTGATACACGTGCTAACATTTTAAAAGCTGGTTGTAATTTATCTTGTTTAATAGATTCAATCGCCGCATTTAGCTCATGTAAAATGAGCTTCATCCAAAGCTCACTTGCTTGGTGAATAACGATAAATAACATTTCATCATGATGGTCCGATAATCTTTTTTGAGAAGATAGTAAACTATCTAATTGTAAATACTCCCCATACGTCATATTCTCTTTAAAATCCGTATGAATCCCTTTTTCCATAATTACTTTTTCATTTTCTTTCATATTAGCCAAACGCCCCTTTTATACGATTCTACTTATATTGGTCTAATAACGGCTCGAACTGGACTTCCATCTGCATCAGTTAATGCAAGTGGTAATGCAATAAGTTCATAATCACCGTCTGCTACATGATCTAGTACGACATTTTCTAAAATATGAATTCCATGTTTAAATAATTGATGATGCGCTGCTAATTCTTTATCATCTAGCGGATCAACTGATGGTACATCTACTCCGATTAAACGAATACCTTTCTCTGAAAGAAAAGGTGCTATGTCTGCACGTAAATGAGGGATCACATCTGGAAATTCTTCAGCTTTTCCATGTGAAGATGTACGTAATAATAATCGTTCTACACCTTCTAAATGAAAGCTTTCTAATTCCTTTTTCCCGATGCTTTCAAAATTAGAAACGTCAATAATCCGTGCTGGACCAACATAAACTTGAACATCTAAATCTAATACTTTCTTTCCATCATTATCAAAATGAAATGGTGCATCAATATGAGTGCCTGTATGAATACTCATCGTTAACTTTCCGACATTTACCGAGCCACTTTCTTCTTTTGACCATGAAACTTCATACGAGAACGGTGTGTCTCCTGGCCACGTTGCAATATTATTATTTAGCGGTTGTGAAATATCAATCCACTCTGATGTTTTCATATTTATGCCACAACCTCTCGCTTATTTTCAAACTGCTTATACTCTTCATTTTTCATAATTTTCTTTAATATTTGTACAGATTTCCACACTTCTTCGTATGTGTTATATAAAGCGACCGGCGCAAGTCTCACCCCATTTGGCGCTCTAAAATCTGGAATTACTCCATTTGCTTTTAGTGCTTTACATATACGTGCTGCTTCTGCATGCTCTAAATAAATGTGCCCGCCTCGTTTTTCATCCTCTAATGGATTTCCAATTGTAAATTCGAAATCTTTTAATTCATGTTCAATTAAATTCAGCATGTACCTCGTAATATGTAAAGATTTCTCACGTAAACGCTCAATACCAGCATCTTTGAAAATTTCAAGTGAACCAATTAATGGTGCTGTACTTAAAACGTGAGGTGTACCAATTTGATAAGCACCTGCATGATCAGCGGCTGTTAATGTATGCTCCATATCAAACTGCTTATCTTTTCTAGAACTAAACCATCCAGACAACCCTGGTAGTCTATTAAAATGTTTATTATTTACATAAATTCCTGCAACGCCACCCGGTCCTGCATTTAAATATTTATAATTGCACCAAACAGCAAAATCGACATCCCAATCTTTGAAATGATGCGGAATAGATCCTATTGAATGGCATAAATCAAATCCAATGTGAATGCCGCGTTTATGAGCTTCCGTTGTTAAACGTTTCATATCCAGAATTTGACCACTTCTATATAAAACAGAAGGTAATAAAATTAAAGCGATATCATCTTCCATCGCATAAATAATATCTTCTTCAGAAAGTGTTCTACCATCTCGGCTTTTCACTCTTACTAAATGCTCCTCTGGATCTAATCCTTTTAAACGAATTTGACTTTGAAGTGCATAAATATCTGATGGGAAAGTTAATTCATCCGCAAGTATTTTTGTACGTATTCCTTTTGGTTCGTAAAACGTCGCAATAACTTGGTGTATATTTGTAGTTGTAGAACCGGTTACAATAGTTTCTTCCGGTAAAGCACCAATAAGAGGGGCTGTAAGTTTACCTAATTTCTCTGAAAGGAAAAACCACGGGTGCTCACCTTCTGTCCAACCGTCAATGCCATACTCTTTCCACGAATCTAGCAACGTAAGTAATGATTTCTCTGCTCTTTTTGAAAGTAGTCCTAATGAGTTTCCATCTAAATATATCGTTCCTTCTTTTTTATAGAATTCAGTTTGAAAATCTTTCAGTTCATCATGTTTATCACATTCAAGCGCATATTCATAATTCGGTTGAAATGGTTCTTTATACATGGTGTCACCTTCTCTTAATTTTCTTTTTATTCTAACTAATTGAAATATATCACCTCAATTGATACGACGTCAATGATATTATGTCAGTTGACTTTATATATGAATTTCTTTTACAATACAGTTATATTTTCAGATATTTCAGTATAAAGAGGTGATTCTTTGAAAAACAGTACCCTTTCATCAAGAAAACACCGCTCCTTAGAAACGAAGAAAAAACTATTACACTCTGGTTACACTATTTTTATAAATAACGGATTTCAAAAAACGACAATTACACAAATTATTAAACATGCAGAAACTGGTTATGGAACAGCATATGTATACTTCAAAAACAAAGATGATCTCCTAATTAGTTTAATGGAAGATGTTATGAATCAATTTTATAATATTGCTGAGCGCTCTTTTTCTCCACAAACAAAAGAGGAAGCACATATAATGATCCAAAATCAAGTTAGAGCATTCCTGCAATTAGCAGATGAAGAACGCGCTATTTTGCAAGTTGTAGAGGAAGCGATAGGATTATCAAGAGAAATACGGCAAAAATGGGATGAGATTCGGGAACGTTTTATAACAAGTATTAAACAAGATATTACTTACTCTCAAGAAAGTGGATTAGCACAACCTAATTTAAATAAAGAGATTGTAGCACGCGGTTGGTTCGCGATGAATGAATCGTTTCTTTGGACTATTACGCAAAATGATAAAAAGATTAACTTAGAGGAAATTGTGTATACGTTAACGGAGATGTATACGACCGGGTTATATAAATAGCACACCTTCAATAAGTAAGGTGTGTTATTTTACATCTATAAAAATATATTATCTAGGTATGGTAGCGCTAAAGTAGGCTTTTCAGAAAATGAGAAATATTGTAGTTTTAAAGATTCACCATCTATCGATTTCAGTTTTCCACTAGTAATTTCACATTCAAACACAACAACAATATATTCTACTTGATCGCCATTCGGATATATATGACGGAACCTTTCCCCTCCAAATACCCCTTTTTGTTTTTTTACTTGCACTTTCAAACCCGTTTCTTCCCACACTTCACGAACTACCGCTTCTTCTGGAGTTTCTCCAGGCTCAATTGCTCCAGCTGGCAAACTCCAGTATTCTCCACCAGGATATTGAAATAAGATTTTCCCTTGCTCATTTTTAATAACAGCAGCTACACTCGGTATTAGAATTAGTTCATGGCCTAATTGCTCACGAATTTTTTTATAATATAGCGACATTGACATACAATTCTCTCCTAACCTATTAATAACTGTATTTTCTGATATTAATTGTATAATATTCTTAATACAAACTACTATATAGAAAGGATAAGAACATGTCACAAGAAAAACTTGTAAACAAGTTTCTATCGTTTTTAGGTGCTACAAAACAACCTACTAGCTTAAAGTTTTTAAATGAGCTTATTAAAGCTCATCAAGAAAAGGTAAAGTGGGAAACTCTTACTAAAATAATTGACTGGGAAAAAAGTAATGAAACAGAGGATTATTTTCCTTACATTGAGACATACATAAACCGTATTACAACAAAAGGTTTGGGCGGTACTTGTTGGACACACTCAATTGGATTCCATTGGTTACTATCCAATCTTGATTTTGATGTTCATTATATGTATGTATATGGATCCTGGACATTTATGTTTACGAGTTAATTTAGAGCAACCTTATTATGTCGATGTTGGTTACTGTGCGCCTTTATTCCAAGCTTATCCACTTTATGAAGCATTTCAAGTAAGTAATGTAAGAGAAACTTTCACTTGTGAAGTCTCAAATAATAGGATTAAAATTGCTAGAAATCCAGGTCCAGCAAAAATCTTACATACAGATCCAATACATTTATCAAGTATGAAAGAACTCATTACAAAGTCTAATGATTGGCGTATATCTCCTGTATTAAAGAAAATTCAGATTTTCGGTTATATCGATGGCATTCCGACTTCTATTAATAATAATGTTTTAAAACAATATTCCCAAGGTAAGAAAATAGAACAAAGCCTTACATTTTCTGAACTTAATTATTGGATAACAGAAAGATTTTGTATTAATTAAGAAATATGTGAAAGAGCTATTGAGATTTTCAATGAAAAATCTTCAAATAGAATATTACAAACAAGTTCTTTAATATCTTTAGGCTGAGGTAATTATCTTTTTAAAATATTTTAGTAGTGGCCATAAAGCATACTCCTTATGATCTACATAACTAACAACATCCCACTTTAACTTTTCATTAATTTCACTCATAAGTTGGGGTATTACTACTTCACCATATTTTTTAAAACATTCATGAGTTCCTTCGTAATTTTAAAATAAAGTTTGATTAAAAATATCGTGTTAACCCGTATTCTATGGTAAATAAAAAGAATCCATTTTGAAAAAGATTGATCAAAATGGATTCTTATCCAGCAGGTTTATGTTTTGGTTTTATAAAAAAGTTTGATCATTTTCTATCAATGAAAACAATTAATTGACTATTTTTATTATGAAAAGGTCGGAGCAGGAAATTCATCAATTTTGATACGAAGTAAACTATAAGGTTTCTGTCGTAAGTCTTTTCCATAATGAAATCTAGGCTGTCGATGTAATTGGTTCACAATGACATACAAATATTGATCCGGACCAATTGAAAAAGTATCCGGCCACAAAATTCTCGGATCATGTGCGATAGCTTCCATTATGCCATTTGGCAATATCTTACGGATACTGTTGTTTTCATAATCTCCAGCATAAACAGCTCCCTTTGCATCGGTGATCATTCCATCAGACGCACCTTTTTCTCCCCAATACTCCACATGATAAGGTAAATTCATGTCCGGTATCGTTCTGTCTCTCAAGGCTTCTGTTGAGATCGAGAACAAATGCCGACTGGTTAGTGGAGCAAAAAATAATATCTTTCCATCGGGAGAAATCGCAAGACTATCAGACGCCAACCTAAATGGAGAAGTTGAACCGTCTTTGTTTCGATTCATTAAAATTTGACCTTCTACTTTCGGTAAAAAATAGGGATCGGGTGAAGTTGAATTTGCTCCATTTAACCGTCTAAACGCGTTTCCATTTGATAAATCTACGACGATAATAGCTCCTGGTCCTCTTGAAGAAGAATCCGTTATATAGGCATAACCTGCTTTTCCAACACGAAAATCAAAACGGACATCATTCAGATAAGTTGTAGGCAGGACAACATCTTCTGTAAAGGTATATACGTTTCTTATTGTATTGGTTTCTAAATCAACAGCGACTAATTTTGCCCCCCCTTTAATAGGTTCAGAAAAATTGGGTGCCGCTGTATCTAATATCCAAAGCGTTCCCCTTCCATCAGCAACTACACTTTGGACACTGATGAAAGTCATTGGGATATTCTCGAGGTTAACCAAATTGGTTTGTAAATTAGGATAAGGCTGCAATTTATCCCCAAAAATTTCCGCCACCGTAAATTTAACATCGTCTCCCCATTTCGGAAAGCAAATGAAAATACGACCGGTTTCTGAAACAGTAACACCTGTAGGCATAGCCCCATAAAATGCATAAACTAGTTCTAAATTACCGAAATATTTTTCACTAGGTAACATAGGTTTCATAATATCCTCCTCAAGCATTCAAACGGGATATCTCCTATATATGATTTATATTTTTTCTAGTGCATGTTTCTTAATAAGTTTTTCTATACGAAAAGATGATTGAATTGATTGTTTTCGAAATTTAATAAGTCTGTCAGAAGAAAGGAAACATTTTAATTTAAAGGTCTCCAGATGAAGTAGAATTCAATTAGCAGGTAGCGAAGTTCAATATTCCCGAATCAACGTTAAGCTGGTATAAAAAATGGGGAAATTTCCCCATTTAAATTTGTGAAAAAATGTACTTAAGCTAAACTGCCCGTTAGTTTAAGTGTAACACTTCACAAACAATCTTTTGAGTATTCTTATTATTCCTGTTTCCTCAACACTCTGGCCCTTTAATTGAACAATACAACTGAAATTTAAGGGGCAAAAGAAAAATCTTATATTAATACAGGGTTTTATCAATCTTTTTTATAAATTATCAAACTTTATTTCAAATCAATACCACACTTTATTCCATGTTCCATGAGTGACTAACGGGTGCTTTGAACAAGAAAATAAAGGTGAGTACATATTATACATGACTAATATGCGCTCACCTTTATTTTTTTAGGATTTTTAGCTTTTAGGTCTTGATAATAATTTTTAGTGGTTTTATTAACAATTTATATTTAGTAAAATTGCTTTTTATGAATTTAATATAAGTCCAAAGAATTTCCTGGTCAATATAATAACGTATATCAGCACACTTTTTCTTTATTTATTCTACTTACAATTCCAACTATAAATTTATATTCAATCCTCCTCTTCTTAGTTTTTTTAAACCCTTCTTTCGTATCAAAAATAAAACACGTTTTCCGAAACCAAATTCGTACATATAAAGACTCAAAATAAATAGGTTTTATAATTCCTCGTTCCTCAAATTCAGTTCCATCTTTATTTTCAGTTTCTGTTCGAACGAACCACCTATTTCCGAAGCCAATTTCAATATACTTCACATAAGTCCCCCTTTCGGAAATTAATTTCTAACTGTTCTATTATTTCCCCGGTAAGCGCACATTCCGACAGAACATGAGCCCACAAAGAAAAAGTAGATTACAAAAATCTACTTTATAACTTATATTTTTGCATTCGTTTATAAAATGTACTACGGGGTACATCTAATAGTTTTGCAGCTAATGAAACATTTCCGTTTGTCTTTTGTAATGCTTCAATCATGCTATCACGCTGTATTTTTTCACGAAAATTCAATGTATGTTCGGTTTTATTTTCAACTTGTAACTCAAGTTGTTGTTGATTTCCCATCATTGTTTGTATCAAAAGAGCGACTTGTTTTTCGCATATTTCCCGTCCTTGCGACAAAATGTAAATGCGTTCTAATGCATTTACTAGTTCTCGAATATTTCCGGGCCATGTATGTTGTAAAAATTGATTGCAAATACTCTTCGGAAATACAACATTCCAATTCTTCTGTTCGCAAAAGTGTTGTATAAAATATGGGATATCCTCTTTTCTTTCTATTAACGATGGAACATATAACGGATAAACGTGCAAACGATAATATAAATCTTGACGGAATTTCCCTTCTTCTACTAACCGTAGTAAATCTTTATGTGTGGCAGTAATAATACGAATATTTACTGGTACCTCTTTTGAACTTCCTATTGGAGTTATTGTACGTTCTTGTAAAACACGCAATAATGCTACTTGCATCTCTGGTGGTACTTCACCAATTTCATCTAAAAATAATGTTCCTCCATTCGCTTGTTCAAATTTCCCTTTATATCCTTGACGTCGCGCACCTGTAAATGCACCTTCAGCATAACCGAACAATTCACTTTCTATTAATTCTTTAGGCAAAGAACCGCAGTTAACAGCTATAAAGGGCCCGTCTTTTCTTGGACTATTTTCATGAATCGCTCTCGCGACATATTCCTTTCCCACTCCTGTCTCACCACATACATACACACTAGCATCAGTCGGTGAAACAAGCTTAATTTCTTCTAGTGTGTGTTGAAATGCTCTGCTTGTCCCAGTAACTCCTGGAAAAGTAATTCCTTTTATAAATGTGAGAGCAGAATATGTATTCATTTGTTCGTTTTCCTTTAAATACATACATTTCCCAATCATTCTTTCATTACTATATACTGGTATCTCTAATTTAGTTTCTAATCCATGGTGCATTAACTCTTCAAGTTTCATTCTTGACCAATTATTTATTCGTTCACGAACGCTCTTACTCGCAGAAACGATAACATCACGATGATTACAAATAACTACTTGTTCATCACTATCAATGACATCTAAAAAACGATGAATTAAGTGTAATTCATTTTGATGAACTCTTATGCTACATTCACGTTCTATCGCATGTGCAATTGAAGTTACCATACCGAGCATATATGGATGCGAAAATTCAATTGGACAGGAGAAATCTAGAACACCAATTAATTTCCCGTCATCATTATGAATGGGAGCAGCCGCACAACTCCAGCTATGAGATACCACGGAGTAATGTTCAGTACCACTTATCATAATAGCTTCTTCAATTTCTAGCGCTGTTCCTATTGCGTTTGTCCCCACAGCTGCTTCCGTCCATTTTACACCTTCAATAAAATTAATATGTTTCGCTCGCTTTAACGTTTGTTTATTTCCACTTAACGATAGAACATAACCATCTGGATCGATTAATAATGCCATCATTTGTAGTTCATCAATGGTTTTTCTCATATTTTGTATTTGAGGGATTGCGATATCTAGGAAGATTTCACTCTTTTTCTTTTGATCTTGAAAAAAATTAGAAGACAAAATTTTCTGACCTTTATTCATGTGAGGATTCACATTTGCTTGTTTACATCGATGCCATGACTCTGAAATTCTTTCGTTTATACGGTTCGAATCAAGGACTCCTTCATTAATAAACTTTTTCCATGTATGTAAGTAAAACGGTGAAGCTAACATTGTATCATCTCCCTATTCATTGTTTTGGAGATCTGTAAAAACATACTTTTATTATAAAACTGAATAAAAGCGTTTTCAATAAAACTAGAAAGACGACACAAATATGTTAATAATTTGAATATCTTAATGCACTTCTTTATTCTTTTTTAGTAGCACTATATTTTGTATAATGGAAGCAAAGAAAATACATAACCAAAACCACTTTTGTGGATTACCGTTTATAAAGAAAACAATCACGGCTATTGCAAATAAAATAGTGGATGCTAAACTAAAATATAATTTTGTTTTCATTCCTATTATCCCTCACCCCTCTATTACTTTACAGTACATACTAACTCTTCATTTTTCATCTCTACTATGTACTCCTGTAAAACATATTCTTTCCCGCCATGGTTTTCATACCATTCATGTATTCTTCTAATATGCCTCTCGTCACTTCTAATTTTCGATTCTATTTCTTTATACTGTTCATAACTATCATATTCCCATATGGCAAATACTTCAGACGTACCATTCTTATTATCTTTCATCCAGCGTCCTATTAGCTTAGAACCATGCTTTAATTGATTAGGTAAGTTCGTGTTATTGAAATGATCATTAAATACTTCTATGAATTCATTTTTCACTACATAGTACTTCCTTCTGTAAAACATACTTCTTCACCTCTTTTATGAAAAGTATCAGTAAACCTTCCCATCACTACCGTATTATAATACTTTCCGTCCGATAGTCTTTTGTCATTTTTCAAAACGCCTTCTACTTCAAAACCTAATTTTTTATAAAGATGAATAGCTTTCTCGTTTGTCTCTAATACTTGTAAAGATATTTTATTTACTGCATTTTCGTCAGCCCATTTAATAGATTGTTGTAATAGGCTCTTACCCATTTTATATCCCCAAAACTCTTTTAAAATGCAAACGCCAAACTCCACTTTATGAGATAATCTCTTAAAATTTGATCCTTCACACCTTGAAAATCCAACGATTCGATTGTGCACTTCTGCAACTAAAAAGAGATTCTTCGTCTCTTCACTATCTGTTTTTATTATTTTTTGAAATCCTAGATTATCTATAAATCCCTCTCCAGCATCTCTATCCATATTTTCAGTTTCTCCATCAATCTGAACTCTAATTTTCGATAACTGGTCAGCATCTTTCTCAGCTGCAGAACGAATTGTATAAGTTAATCCATTTATATGAAACTCTTGCTCTTTTACAATCATGTCAAACTCCTTTCAAATGAATATAATGGCGCTATTACAACTTGTTTACCTTGTTTCTCAAAGTCCTGAACAGTTTCTTTACTAGCCTCTTCGTCAGTTATAATAATGTCAATTTTTTTTAGAGACTCTCCTCTTATAAAACAATCTATTCCAAGTTTATTATGCGGAACTAAACAAATATTTCTTCTAGCAATTTCACTTACTCTTTTACTAAAATAAGCAACTTCAGGTGTTGCGGTACTAATACCTTGTAATGAAATGCCTCCACCTGTAGAGAAATACAGATCAATAGAAAATCTACTTATCAATTCAGAGGCAAGTGTATCAGTAATATTCCCTGAAGGTTTTACTTTTCCGCCAATTAAATACGTATCAATATTCTTATATTCTCGTAGATAACCAGCTATTTCTATAGAATTCGTAATAACCGTAAATGATACTTCCGGTAAATATTTCAGCATCGCATTATGAACGGAAGCCCCACCAATAAAAATTGAATCACCTTCTTGTATATAAGATACCGCAACTCTTGCAATTGTGTCCTCATATATTGAGCTATCACTATAACGTTTAGTTGGTTCCGCAGCTAAGTTTCTCACTCGCGTAAGTTCAATTGCACCTCCGTGCGTTCTTTTTAATAAACCATCCTTTTCCATAATAGACAAATCTCTTCTTATAGAATCAATAGACATATCAAATCTTTCCGCAAGATCCTTTGCTATTACTCTTCCATCTGTATTAAGTAGTTCTAAAATTTTCTCTCGACGTTCTTCAGTAAACATGTTATCACCACCGTTATTGAAGGTTCAGAAACTTAAACTTTATTTTAATTATATGCATGCCTCTTCCGTTTTACAATATTTTCAATTCTTATTTATTCCGTTTTATACAGTCTTCTCCCTCTTTCTATCCTGTTAACTTGACAACCAAATAAATGTATATCTGTATATTACGCAAAAATACTTCCATTTACCTTCCTATTGATGTAAAATTATTCCTATGTTTTACTTTTTAATACAGAAAGGGATTACTATGAAATCATTAATCAAAACGACATGTACAGCATTATTATTTACTGGAATATTAACAGGATGTAATAGTAATACTACATCAAAACAAGAAAAGAGCGCTCTCGAAAAGAATGCAATGCACTATGGAGAAATAGTTAAAAATGAATACTATAGAGCGACAGTTGAGAATGCAAAGTTTGAAAAAATAGACAAAGAGCGGCGCCTTACTACTCGTGTTATGATTAATAATGTTCGAGACGATGGACAAACTATTGATCTTTGGGAAATAAAATATTTCATACAAGATGAAAAAACTGGTGAGAAATATGAAGGTGAAGCTCATCCGATAGATGACGAGCACTATAAAAATGTTCCACACGAATTCTCTTTAACTACTGACATTGTGTTTGAACTGAAAACTTCACCACAAGATTTAAATAATATGTATTTATACATAGATAGCAAAGCTGCGCCGTTAACAAATACATATTGGAAGCTTGATAATTTAGTATCTAAATAGAAAGACCAGTCTTATACGACTGGTCTTTTTACATTTATACATTTAACACTTTCATTAACACTTATATTAATTTTCTAATAACAACTTGAATAACATCAGCTAAACCAGTGTGCCCTTTCCCTTCAACTCGCTCTTGTTCTCCATTAAAGAAATGAATTACCTTATGTTCTTCACACCAAGTAAGGATATCAATTGGATCATACAGCATATCAACATCTTTTGGTCCACCAGTACTATAGTTTATTTGTTTTTTTGAGTAAACTTCAAACATAATTAATCCACCAGGTTTTATCGTTTGTATCATTTTATCTAATATCATTTTTTTATAATCATCATGAAAATGTCCAAATACCATAATTGCCGCATCATATTCATTTTCTGGCAAACTATCAGCTAATAAATCTACTTTTTTTGTATGCACGTTTACGTTATGCTTCTCTGCCAATTTTTTTGTCTTTTCTAATCCATCTTCCGAATAATCAATAGCTGTTACTTCGTTCCCTTGTCTTGCTAGAAATACAGCATTTCTACCTTCTCCCTCCGCAAATGCTATTACTTTATTGTGATTTGCTAAACGAAATGCTTGTTCTTTAATAAATGTATTAGGTTCTTCCCCGTAAAAATATTCATCTGATTTATATCGATCATTCCAAAAATTATTCATCATCTTCTCTCCTTCTTCATATCATTTTCTAACTACAATTAAAGATATTGAAGAGCCTTTTTATCCTTAATTAATTTAAAAATAAAAGCAGATTAAAAATCCACTTTTATTTTTTTCGCAAGATCTACGATTTTTTGATTTCTTAACTCTTCTTCCATTTTCTCTTCTGCTGCGAGCATTGCCTCATTAATTAAACATCCAGGTTTGTCATGTAAACAACAGTCAAACAATGATGTTTTGCCTTCAATTGCATGTATAATATCTAAAAATGAAATATCTTCCCAATTCTTACTAAGCGAGTAACCGCCCTTTGGACCAGATGATGAGTGTATCATCCCTTCCTTTGTCAACTTAGTTAGTATTTTAGACAAGTACGTTGGTGAAACATTTTGCATTTCTGCTAATTGGTGAACACTAACTAACTTATTTGGTGTGGCCTTTGCCAGAAAAAGCATTGTATGAAGAGCATAATTTGTAGCTTTAGAATATTTCATAGTACAGCTCCTATTGTAGACTTCATGTATCTACAATAACTTTATTTTTTTATTATGTCAAACGTTTGTAATACTCCATACAACATTATTTCTTCACAAGTAATACATCTGCTGCGCAAATCGTCACTTCTCTAAATGGAGAGTCAAATAAAACACCTAGTTCAAAACCATCTTCAGTAAGAGCTATTTCATGATATAGCCACCAAGAACTGTCAAAGTTTTCCTGCATAGAACACTTTGTTACTCCTATAAAGGTTACTTCAAGTTTATCAAATTCACTAAAAGTACCACTGCAATCTAATACGATAGACAAAGTATCTTCTGATTCTCTCTTTATTACTTTAATTACACTATCGTGTAGTGATGTCTTGTGTAACTGAGCGACATTTGACGGAAGTTTTTTCTCAATGGAATTAAAATATTCTACGTATGATTGATCTAATTGTGCCATTCTTTTCTCATAATCTGTTGTCCACTCTTGCATAAGTTTTTTCAGTTCACCTGATGGGTATTCTGAATTAATTGTTATGTTTTGTATAATTGAGTATATCGATTCAGGAAGGAATTTTAATAAATCTATTTTCCTTTCCTCTATTTCTTCCTTTAAACTTTGTATATCCATTTCCGACCATTCTTTTATAGACTCTATAAAACTTACAAATTCTAAAACTTGCATTTTTTTATACCATTCTCTTGTAAAGTATTTCAATGACACCTCTCCTAAAACATCTTTACATCCAGTAAAAGCAATACATCCACTTATTATATCATTCCAATAACCATTTTTTCTAAAGAAATAATGTAAAAATGTAAATATTCCGCCTATTATTTCTAAAACTTCAGAATATTTACAAAAGTATAAAATTAGAATACATTTTAGCTGTACAAGATTCACCTGTACAAAAATTCAAACAAAAAGGGATGGTTATATGTTGAAGAAATTAGTAGCAGGGACATTAATAGCTGGTTTTGCATTAACTGGAGGACTAGGTGCAGTAAGTGCTGAGGAAAAAAGTAACACAATTAAGTCATTTGATTATTTAAAAGTGGATGAACAAAATGTTAATTCATTTGCAAAATTAAGTGATCCGGATAAGAAAGATATCCAAATTACTATGGTATTACCAGAGCAAAATGAAAATGGAGATTGGCTAGCTTATGGTTTTACTAGCCGTGAAACATTGGATGCGTATATTGCAAAGGATAAAAAAGCAATTAAAAATAATATTAATCCTTTAGGTAGCGGTGCTGGTAGTACTGATTTTTACGAACATAAAGATAAAGGTGGTCAATATATTTACTGGAGCAGCGGCTTTAAAAACTTACCATCTAGCTGGAATGACAGAATTTCTTCTGTAAGTACAGCGTCACCTTCTGCAAGTTATTCAACGACACTTTGGGAGCACACTTCAACACAAGGATATGGAAAAGGTGTTATATTTAAACACGCTGATTGGTATGGTAAAACTGCTAATTTAGCTCCTGATTGGAACGATATTACTTCAGCGATTGAAATTAAAAAATAATAAGATATTCTATTAATAAAAAATCAAACCACTATTCTCTTATTTGTTTAGAGAATAGTGGTTTATTATATTTCCATTTAAGCATGTACAGCATGTCCTACCGCTTGCATTAACGCTTCATGAATTGCTTCTGATAAAGTAGGGTGTGCTGCAATATAATCTCTCATTATATCAGCGGTAACTTCTGTATGAATCATTATGGTTCCTTGACCAATAAGTTCAGTTGCATGAGGACCGATAATAGAAATCCCTACAATTTCTTGGTATTTAGGTTCTACAATGACTTTTACTTTACCTACTTGTTCTCCTAAAATAAGAGCTTTTCCGTTCGCTGTAAAAGGAAATTCTCCGATGAGAATATCACCATATTGTTCTCTTGCACCTTTTTCACTTAACCCGACACTAGCTATTTCTGGAGCTGTGTATATACAACGGGGCACAGCGTGATAATTTACTTTCACGTCTTCTCCGCTTGCGTGTAATGCTGCTGTCGTTCCTTCATGGAAGGCAACGTGAGCAAGCTGAATTCCACCGATCACATCACCAGCTGCGTAAATATGCGATACGTTCGTTTGCATATGTTCATTCACAGCAATCCCTTTATTTGAAAACTGAACCCCTGCCTTTTCTAATCCTAATTGTTGCACTCGTGGTTTTCTTCCTACAGAAACAAGAACAAATTCTGGAGTTACTTCGTGAGTAATTCCCTCGTATTCAAATGAAGCTTGCTTCTTATAGTTATTTAAACCTTTTAAAACTGCTCCCGTAAAAATTTTCACCCCATCTTTTTCTAATTTCTCTCTTAAAGTATTCGCGATATCTTCATCTTCACCAGGTATTAATTGCGGTGCCATTTCAACTATCGATACTTTTGTGCCAAGTCTACTATAAATGCTTGCAAACTCGCATCCTATTACACCACCACCAACGATTAACAATGAAGATGGTACACTCTCAAGAGACATGGCATGGCTACTATTTAAAATCCATTTTCCATCAAACGGAGCGAATGGTAATTCTGTAGGTTCGGAACCAGCTGCGATAATAAAGCTCTCTCCATCAACTACTTCTTCTTTATTTCCTTGTACAACTCGCATACGATGATCCGTTTCGAATTTCGCTTTTCCTTTTACAACTTTAATTTTATTTTTCTTCATTAAATATTGTATTCCTTGGACGAGTTGCATTACGATTTGTGATTTCCTCGCCTGTATTTGATCCCAATCAATTGATATACTTCCTGTATTAAGCGTAACCCCATAATCATTCGCTTTTCTCACAATGTCATGTACTTCAGCACTTTCTAACAGTGATTTCGTCGGCATACACCCAACATTTAAACATGTTCCGCCAAGGTCAGCTTCATCAATAAGAGTGACATCTTTGCCATTTTGAGCCGCGGTAATTGCTGCTACATAGCCAGCAGGTCCGCCCCCAATAACAACTAATTTACTCATTCTCTCACCTTCTCTTTATAAAAGAATTGTTATAGGTTCTTCTAAATAATGTTTAATTGTGCGTAAAAATGCAGCTGCTGGTGCACCGTCTAATACACGATGATCGAATGTTAAACTTAAAGGTAACATACTTCCTTTTCTTAATTTTTTCCCTTTAAATACAGGAACATGTTCAATTGCACCTACACCTAAAATACCAGTTTCAGGTGTATTTAATACCGGTGTGAAATATTCAATACCAAAGCTACCTAAATTACTAATTGTAAATGTCGTTCCGTGCATATCATCACTACTTAAGCTACCTGCTCTTGCCTTTTGTGCCACATTCTTAATCTCTTTAGACAACTCTACTAAAGATAAATTATTTGCAAAGCGAATAGCTGGAACGACTAACCCTTTTTCTAATGCGACTGCCATGCCTAAATGCACATGTTCAAATTGATGAATTGCATCATCTATATAAGCGCTGTTCATTTCTTTATGCTCTCCAAGTGCTAATACAACAGCATGCGAGACGAAATCCGTAATAGTTAATTTATTATCATATCTTTTTTGTACAACTTCCGCTATTTCTTTATGTAAAGCAACTAAATCTGTTACATCTACTTTCATCGTTAACGTTAATTGTGCGCTATTTTGTAAGCTTGCGTGCATACGATTTGCGATTGCTTTACGCATACCAGTAACAGGAATCGCTTTACTTTCTTCTCGTTCAGATATTTCCGGAACGTTTACTCTTACCTCAAGTGCTTTTAATACATCTGCCTTTGTAATCCTTCCGCCAGGACCTGTACCAACTAATGCCTTGATATTCAGATTTTCAGACTTTGCAATTTTCTTGGCTACAGGTGAAATTTTAATTCTTTGCTTCGATACTTCTTTCCCATTTGCTTCTTGATTTTGTACATTTTGTACTTCTATATTAGATGTTTTTTCTTCTACAACATGTGTGCTTTCCTGCATTTCTACCTTTTCATTCGGTTTACCGATGTAGCAAATTACAGTACCAGGCGGCACTCCTTCATCTTCACTTACAGCTATATCAAGTACCGTACCATCAGCTGGCGCTTCAATTTCCGTTTCAATTTTTTCTGAATTAATACTAGCAATTAGTTCTCCTTTTGCTACATTATCGCCTGCTTTAATATTCCAGCTCGTAATAATACCTTCTTTCATCGCCATACCTAACTTCGGCATTACAACTTCTACAGCCATGTCTCTCTCTCCCTTCTCATCGTTTTATTACACATGTAATAAAGATTGGTCTCCGATCATTTCTGATACAGTTTCAATTACTTTTTCTGGTGTTGGCAAATACAACTTTTCAAGTGGTGGTGAGAACGGAACAGGTGTATGGGGTGCTGTAATTCGTTTAATAGGTGCATCTAACAAATCAAAACCTTTATCCGCTACAATTGCCGCAATATCTGTTGCAATACTACATCTAGGATTCGCTTCGTCAATGACGATAAGACGATTTGTTTTTTCAACAGATGATAAAATAGTATCTTCATCAAGTGGTGATAAAGATCGTGGATCAATTACTTCTACTTCAAGCCCCTTTTTCGATAATTGCTTTGCAGCTGCAAGCGCTGTATGAACTTGCTTTCCGATTGCGACAATTGTTACATCAGAACCTTCCCGTTTAATATCTGCTTTTCCTAATGGAATTGTATAGTATCCTTCTGGCACTTCACCTTTCATATTGTAAAGTGTTTTATCCTCAAAGAAGATTACTGGATCATCATCTTCAATTGCCGCTAATAATAAGCCTTTTGCATCATACGGTGTGGAAGGAACAACAACTTTAATACCTGGTATGCTCGTAAATAATGCGTACAAACTTTGTGAATGTTGAGCTGCTGCACTAAAACCAGCGCCATGCATCGTACGTACTGTAACGGGTACTTTTGCTTTACCTCCAAACATATAACGGAATTTCGCACCTTGGTTTAATACTTGGTCAAGACAACTACCGATAAAATCATTAAACATTAACTCAGCTATCGGACGTAACCCAGTTGCAGCAGCTGCCATCGCAGCTCCCATATAACCCGCTTCAGAAATTGGTGTATCCAATATACGATTTCGGCCAAACTCTTGTACAAGTCCTTTCGTAACACCAAGAACACCACCCCAAGCTTCATCATCTTGCAGGTGATCAACTTGTGCACCGCCTGCAACATCTTCACCTATTAAAATTACATTTTCATCACGACGCATTGAGATTTTCATCGCTTCATTAATTGCAGTTGACATACTTACTGTTCTATTCATAATTTTTCACCCTCCTCTTATTTGTAAGAAACGTATACATCTTTTAATAATTCTTCATCGTCTGGGTATGGACTATTTTCACTAAATTCAATGGATCTTTGTACTGCATCATCTACTGCTTTTTCCATATCAACAAGTTCAGATTCTGTTAATAAACCTTCATGAATTAAATGCTTACGGAAATTCACAATTGCATCTTTTTCGTTTAAATGTTCTTCTTTTTCTTCTGATGTTTTATATGTTTGCGCTTCACCTTCGAAATGACCATAATTACGATATGTCATACATTCAATAATTGTTGGACCATCACCATTACGCGCACGTTCAACTGCTTCTGCAGCAGCTTTATATACAGCTAGAAGATCTTTTCCATCTACTTGAACACCTGGAATATTATAAGCTTTTGCGCGATCAGCGATAGAATCACAACTTGAAGCATATTCAAATGTAGTTGCTTCACCGTAACCGTTATTTTCTGCAATAAAAATAACTGGTAACTTCCAAATCGCCGCTAAATTAACCCCTTCATGGAATGTTCCTTCATTATTTGCTCCGTCACCGAAGAAGCAAACACTTACATCTTTTGTTCCTTTATATTTAGCTGTTAATGCTGAACCGCAAGCAAGTGGGAAACCCCCGCCTACAATGCCATTCGCACCAAGCATTCCTTTATCCAAATCGGCAATATGCATGGAACCGCCTTTACCTTTACATAATCCTGTCGCTTTCCCGAAAAGTTCAGCCATCATACCATTTAAATCACAACCTTTTGCGATACAATGTCCATGACCTCTATGTGTACTTGTAATACTGTCACTATCCGTTAAGTGGGCACATACACCAACTGCTACCGCTTCTTCACCTGCGTATAAATGAACGAAACCTGGCAAAACGCCTTGCGCGAACAATTCATGCACCTTATCTTCAAACTTACGAATTTCTAACATTTTTTCGTACATCCAATGAGCTTGTTCTTTCGTAATTTCATTCCCTTTACTTTCAGTTGTTTTTAACATGTCCAGCCCTCCTATTTTCTTGTTCGTCTTTTATATTGCAAGTATTGTGCCAATTTCGAATCCTTGTTTTAATAGGTTTTCTCTATCTTTTAACAATAAAAAAGTGGACAAAATGAGACGTTTGTCTCGTTTTGTCCACCTTTGTTCCCTTAATAAGAGAATTGTTACTTTATTCATTATCAAAGCTCTTCTGTAATTTTCGGATGTAAATAATTTGACCAATATGATATGCATTATGAGTTGTTACATTCGCTAGCACTTCCCACCACTTTGCAGAAACAGGAAATCCCACTACATCACTTTCAACCTTTTCTTCATTTATGAGATTTTGCCATTGTAACAGTTTTTCTAGTAGTTTTTCCCGTAATTCATCGAAAGTTTGATTATCTGAGAGCATAAAACTTTTGTTATTATCTCCTATAGCGGGTACTGCATTCACATTTGATTCTTTATACCTAGTTTGCCACGTAGAGTTCCAATACAGTAAATGTTGTACGATTTCAGCTATACTATTACTCTCTTCATTCGGTTTCCAGAAAGCTTCCCTCTCAGATAAATCCTTAACTGCATCTGAAAATGGCATATACCAACTGGGATCATTTGCATTCGCTAATAGCTGATCTGCTAATACATCTTTTACATGGACCATTTTTCTTCCCTCATTTCATTATCATATTAATATACACTACTCTATATACGCTGATTCCCTATGATCCCCTTTTTTTACATACAAATTGATTTCATACTAAATGTAAGAATAATAGATTTTCTTATCATAACTCGTTATGATAAAAGAAAAAGAAAGCTGGCGGAAAATGAATAAAAAAATCGCAATAATTACAGGAGCCTCAAGTGGATTTGGACTATTAACTACACTCGAACTCGCAAAAAAAGATTATTTAGTTATCGCTACAATGCGAAACCTAGAAAAACAAGGAACCTTACTATCCCAAGTTACTCAACTTAACTTACAGCACAATATAAAAGTTCAACAATTAGATGTAACAGATCAAAATTCTATACATAATTTCCAATTGTTTTTAAAAGAAATTAATAGAATAGATCTCCTTATAAATAACGCAGGATATGCAAATGGGGGCTTTGTAGAAGAAATCCCAGTAGACGAATATCGAAAGCAATTTGAAACGAACCTTTTTGGAGCTATATCAATTACCCAGCTTGTTTTACCATATATGAGAAAACAAAGAAGTGGAAAAATCATTAATATAAGCAGCATTAGCGGCCAAGTTGGATTCCCTGGTTTATCTCCTTATGTATCTTCAAAATATGCATTAGAAGGCTGGAGTGAATCGCTTCGCTTAGAAGTAAAACCTTTCGGAATAGATGTTGCTTTAATTGAACCAGGTTCTTATAACACAAACATATGGGAGGTTGGTAAACAACTAGCTGAAAACCAATCTGATACAACATCTCCTTACAAAGAGTATATGGATAAAATACAAAAACATATTAATAGCGGTAGTGATACATTTGGTAATCCGATAGATGTTGCTAATAAAATTGTAGAAATTGCTGAATCTAAGCGTACAAATTTACGATATCCAATCGGTAAAGGTGTGAAATTTATGATCTTTGCGAAGAAGATTCTTCCTTGGAGATTGTGGGAACACCTTGTTTTGAGAAGCTTTAAGAAGATGTAATAAACTTTTTGAAAACTATTTTGAAAGAGGTGCTAATTAAATGTTAGGTTTACCGTATGGGAAAGTGTTTTTAGTGCCGTGGACTGAAGAATGGGAAATTGAGTTTATGAAAGAGAAACAAATCATTGAGGAACAAATTGGCGAACATATTTTAGCGATACACCATATTGGTAGTACTTCTATTCCATATTTAAGTGCAAAGCCAATTATTGATATAGCAATTGAATTAGAAAATTATACGGACGGTATACATTTTATTAAAAAGTTAGAACTACTAAACTATAAATATAGAAAAGAAGTATTACCCGAAAGATACTATTTTAATAAAGGTGAACCAAGAACTCATCAAATTCATATGTATGAACAAGGGAATACATATTTAATAGAACAATTACAATTTCGTGATTACTTAATAGACAATAAAACTGCACGCATGCAGTATGAACAGTTAAAAATTCAACTTTCACAAGCTAATCCTACTGATAAACATAAGTATGCAGAGGATAAAACTAATTTCATTACATCTATATTAACTAAAATAAATGCTTAAATAAACAAGAAACCATTTAGTAGTAAATGGTTTCTTGCTTATTAGTTATTTCATTATTTGTACTATCAAATTTTTATTATACAGCAGGTGGAAAGAAGTAAAATAGTATCGAAGTCATAAAAATAAACGTGAATACCCCAATTACCGAAAATATATATTCTTTCGATTCTTTATCATACTTCCATTCCATCAATGCTCTTAAGATTAACGTCCCACCTAAATAAGTAAAAATGACATAAGCGATATTAACACTTTCAAATTTAAAGATAAATATAAAGCTAGTTATTAAATAAATAAAAAGTAGTCCTATTTCCAATTTTTTATGTAAACTATTTACATGTTTCTTATATCCCCAAAAACCACCCTTGGGCATATTCAATTTTTTTCTTAAAAACTTATCGAGAAAGTAGACAGCTATACAAAAAACAATAGTTATAATCCCAAAAGTAGAAGCTCCCATTTTCACCCCTCCTATTATTTCATTTAATTACTTGAAATAAATTGGACTATATTACGGTTATCCCCTTCTAAATAACTTATGATGCCTTCAGGATATGTCGGCTTCTCCTGTAATTCCTCTAGACTTTTCCAAATTAATATAATATCCTCATGCTCTTTATGCCTTATTTCATTTGTAATGATTTTTTCAACAGTCCCCCAATGTATCAATGTACAATGATGACCATTTTCGTTGCCCCACTCAAAAATATGTTCATTTACAATTGCTAACTCTTGAACATCAACTTTCAAATCGTATTCTTCTATTAACTCTCGAATTATTGCTTCTTTTGACGTTTCACCAAATTCAATAGAGCCACCTGGAAAACGATAAAATGATTCATTCTCATCACATTGTACTAGTACTTTTGAATGTTCGTCGTTTACAATCATTACTTCAGTCCGTAAACGTGGTCTTATCATTTTCTCACCCTTTATTTGTATGACCATTCATCACCAATACGTATTATAGAATACATTCAAAATAAAACCTGTAATTATTAGTAACGGAACAATTCCAAACGAAATAATATATTCTTTTGCTTTCCTATCATATTTCCACTGCATATATCCTTGAAAAATGTACAACGTCATAAAAAAGAAAATTGGTATATAAGTCATGTATATTGGATTCAAAATTGAACCTATCATCATAAGTACTACATAAGAAATAATGATAATCCATTGCCCCCATTTATGTGATTGGCTGACATATTTACTATTCCATCCAGTTTGTCTCGGTATATTTAACTTCTTCCTCACAATTTTTTCTAAAAAGAATAAAATTATAATCCATAACAATAAGACAATTAGTTTCAAAAGAAACAGAAAGGCCTCCTCCTTTACCTTTTCTCCGGCTGATCACTCGGATACGTAGCACTCTCTTTATTTTCAACGTCCCAACTAATTATAGTCGCACTATCGCGTCCGAATTGATGATGAACGTGCTCTAATACATGATGAACACTTTCTTCAAGTTTTTTATTATTTCTATTCATATTATTATACAGATTTACTGGCGTTTCATATCGGTGTTCCCCGCATTCTAATACTCCATCTGTCACCATTACAATTCGGTTCTTTCCAGTACGTAATTCACGAATACCTGATGAATAACAAGGAACAGGTAAATCAAATGTGTTTACATTTCCAATCCATTCGTAAAAATGACGTTGATTTAATGCATATTGTCCTAACTTATGTAACTCTTCATGAAATACATACACTAAACAATCACCAATAGAAAGCCACCATATATAATTTTCTTTTCTTACACATAGTAAGCAAGCTGTTTCACCTTGTATTCTTTTGCACTTTTCCTTAAATGAAGATGACTGAAAAATTGTAAGTATATGATTTTCAACATACTGAAATACTGTATCAATTGGTTCATTCAAAATTATTCTTATATTTTCATATTCTTTTTCGATTGTATTTACTACTAAATCAACACTTTCTGCACTATTATGTCCATCTAATATAGCTGCAAATTCCCATTCACCATTTGACCAAACTAATGCACCATCTTCATTCTTTTTCGCTCCAGCACTTATATTCCCGCCATATTTACCAAGTACAATATCACCATATTGCTTAACTGAAATTTCTCCTAAACACATTTCTATATTTCCAACCCATGAATATTGTGTATTATTTGTTGTATGCATACTCATTTACCATATACTTACGTATTCTTTCGCATAGTTTTTTTATTTTCTCTTCATCACCATATGGTGCACCAGTCCATTTCGCTACTTCGGTTGGTGACCAAAATTCTTTTGGTGTATTTGGATAACGTGGAATAATGTGCATATGCATATGTGGTACACCATTTCCTGAAACAAAAGTGTAAATATGCTCTGCACCTTCGCTTTCTTTTAGCGCTTTACTTACTCTACTTGTTATAAGTCCGAACGCTTTCGCTTCTTCATCTGTTAGTTCAGCAAGGCCAGGTACATGTCTTTTTATATCTATCATTACATAACCTAGGTATGTTTCTTCACTATCCCAGTAGACATGTCCAACGTAAACGAGTTCATCTTCGTAAATAGCTCCACCTGGAACTATAATATTTCCTTTATGTTTTTCGCAAATGAAGCAGTTTTGTTCTACTTGATTGTTTGTTGACATATCCATCACCATCCTTTTCATATATAATATCACAAAAAAAGGAAAAATAAGTTTCGTATTCCGAATTTTCATTCTCTTTATACAGCAATTTTTGAAATGAATTTACACCTCATTATTTCTTCAAAAACGCAATCCCAATTATAATCCCAATCACAATTCCGATTACTAAATTATTTGTAAAGTGCCCTTGAAATACACCGATTACAACCCCTATACCGACACCTATTGCCAAAGCATCATTTCTTTTTTTATTTTTAGCCAAAATTGCATCTCCTCCCATCATTTCTCCCTAAACAACATGCATTCACTTAAATGTATTAATATACGCACTATCTCGCTTGAATCTTTTCAAAAAATGCACTTTAACTTCATATATAATATTTTCCATTTTCTGTACATACTCCTTTTATAATGAAAAAATTTCAAGTAACCATTAAATATATATAGGCATTTACTATAAGAAAGATCCGTAATTTATTGAAGGAGGAACGATTCAAATGCATCCTCATTGGAATCCAAATATAAATCAACAGTATGTTTATTCCCCCATCCTGTAAGGAATACATTGCATCATGATTCACAATATATGATGCAGCGCATCGCAAGTCTTGAAAGTCAGTTAGCTAAATTAATCTCATTAATTGAAGAAAATAATCAATTAATTAAATCCATGGAACAACAGCAAAACCAAGTTTGTGCACCAGCTGGAGGTTCTGTTATCGTTCGTATGTAAACTGGATGCAATAAAAAACACACTTTGTAGTATAAAAGTGTGTTTTTTGGTCATTATTTTCTTTTCGTATGGAACCCTTGTGTAATTCGGTCTAATATAATTGCGATTACTACGATAGCTAATCCAGCTTCAAATCCCATTCCGATATTAACTTGTGTTACCGAGCGATATACATCAACTCCAAGTCCAGGAGCTCCTACAAGTGACGCTGTTACAACCATTGATAACGAAAGCATAATACTTTGGTTCACACCAGCCATAATCGTTCCGGTTGCAAGTGGTAATTGTACTTTAAATAGTTTTTGTGATGCAGTGGATCCAAATGCATTCGCTGCTTCAATTAAATCTTCTGGAACTTGTCTAATTCCTAAGTCAGTAAAACGAATTGTCGGTGGCATTGCAAAGATTACTGATGCAATAATTCCAGGTACTACACCTACTCCGAAAAATGTGATCGCTGGAATAAGGTATACGAATGCAGGCATTGTTTGCATAAAATCTAATGTTGGTTTTAAAAATTTTGAGAAACGTTCATTTTGAGATGCTAATATACCAATTGGAATTCCGACAATAATTGAAATAATAACTGACGTAAGTACGAGTGCTAATGTTTGCATCGTTTGTGCCCAGTAGTTAATATTCAAAATAAATAATAATCCAATAAGCGTAAAAATGACTAAAGATAGTTTTCTCGTTGTGTACCAAATGAGGAAACATAAGATAATAATCATCAATATGGCAGGAATTATTATTAAAAAATTAGTGAGTAAATCAACGAATCCACCAATAATATAAGAGAATCCTCGGAATAAGCCTTCAAAGTGCTCATATAAACTTACAACAAATGAGTCGACCCATTCCCCTAACGGAATACGCGGTATACTATTCATCGTCTTTCACCTCTTCCTCAATGTTTCCTGCAAGAGCTTGAATGACACTTTCACGTTTAATAATTCCTCTTAGCCTTTTCTTCTCATCGATTACTGGTAACGGATATTTCATCTCCGCCATTTTTGCATACGTCTCTTCCAGTAAAGTATCTAAATACACATGCGGAATATCATTAAGTAATAAATCAGCAATCGGCCACTGTTTTTGTACTGCCTTACTCGCATCATCCGCAGTTAATATACCTAAAAACTCATACTTTTTGTTTACAACATATACAGTTGAAACACCAGCATTCCTCATAATTTGAAGGGCTACACGAGGTCCACGATCAATTAATAAAGTTTCTGGTCGTTTTAAAATAGACTCCGCCGTAATTACTTTTCCTAAATTCACGTCCGCAACAAACTTTTCTACAAATTCATTAGCGGGGCTCATCATAATTTCTTCTGGCGTTCCAATTTGAACGATTTCTCCATCTTTCATTAATGCGATACGATCTCCAATTCGAAGCGCTTCATCTAAATCATGCGTAATAAATATAATCGTTTTTTCCATTTTATCTTGCAACTCTAACAATTCATCTTGCATTTCTTTTCGAATAAGTGGATCTAATGCACTGAATGACTCGTCCATTAGTAATACATCTGGATTATTCGTTAGCGCCCTTGCGATTCCAACGCGCTGCTGCATACCGCCACTAAGTTGACTTGGATAATTATCTTTATGATGATCGAGTCCTACTAACTGTAGCGATTCTAACGCTTTTTTCTCTCGCTCTTCAACCGGAACTCCTTGTATTTCTAACCCATATGCAACATTTTGTATAACTGTACGATGCGGAAATAGAGCGAATTTCTGAAATACCATACTCATTTTCGTTCTTCTTACTCTTCGTAACTCTTCTTTTCCCATCGTTGCGATGTCTTCACCATCTATGTATATATGACCTGCAGTTGGTTTAATCAATTGATTTAACATACGAACTAGCGTAGATTTCCCGCTACCAGACAAACCCATAATAACGAAAATTTCTCCAGAGTATACTTCAAACGTTGCTTTTTTCACCCCAACGTTCATTCCTGTCTCTTTTAAAATTTCCGATTTACTTTTTCCTTCTTTTAATAAGGAAAGGGCTCTTTGCGGATGTTTCCCGAATACTTTTGTTACGTTTTCAACACGCACCTTTGTATTATCCATGTCACTACTCCTTTTCTACCCATCTATTCACATAGTGTTGCGATTTTACAAAGAAATATTACATAAAAATGACATTCATAAGATTTCTTTAAAATTCTCGTTTCCGTTCATAATAAGAATGCTTACTTATACATTTATTTTATAAGGCAAACGTTACTTAGGAGGTTTTCAATGCGAAAGAAAATTTGGTTTATATGCCTTGCATTATTTATTACTATGATTTTCACTTCATGTAATGCAACAAATGCAAATTCGAAAGGGAAAATTAAACTTGGTGTAACAAGTTGGAAAGAAAATATTGCAACTGCAAACATGTGGAAAGTTTTATTAGAAGAAAAAGGCTACAAAGTTGAGCTCATGTATTTAGAAAAAGCCGCAATTTGGACTGGTGTTGCTCGTGGCGATGTTGATGCGAATTTAGAAGTATGGCTACCAGTTACAGATAAACCGCTAAACGATCGTTATAAAGATGATATTGTCTTAAAATCAAAATGGTACGAAGGTACTGGACTAGGTTTAGTCGTCCCTTCTTATATGAAAAATATAAACAGTATCGAAGATTTAAATGCTCATAAAGATGAACTAGATAATAAAATTGTCGGTATCGAACCCGGTAGTAGTCTTATGAATTTAACGAATAAAGCAATGAAAGAATATGATATAAAACTAAAACTTGTCCAATCCTCTGAAGCTGCGATGATGAGTGAACTAAAGAAAGCATATACAAAAAAGAAACCAATCGCTGTTACGCTTTGGAATCCGCATTGGGGGTTTTCAGAATTTGACTTGAAATATTTAAAAGACCCTAAGAAAGTATATGGTGAAAAAGATGACATTTATTACTCCGTTCGTAAAGGTTTCGAAAAAGATCACCCAGATGTTATAAAATACTTTGATAAATGGAAAATGAACGATGAACAGCTCGGTACGTTAATGGTCATGTTAAATAAAACAAAAGATCCTGAAGAAGCTGCGCGAAAATGGATTAAAAAAAATCAAGCATTAGTTGATGAATGGGTAAAGGATTAATAAAAAGGCTAGAGAATTAATATATCCTCTAGCCTTTTTCATCTTATTTTTTCGTAACAACATCATCTACAATCCCATATTCCTTCGCTTCTTCTGCAGTCATAAAATAATCTCTTTCTGTATCATGTGCTACTCTTTCAATCGGTTGGCCTGTTTTTTCTGCAATCATTTTATTAATATCATGCTTTAACTTTAATATTCTTTTCGCAGTTATTTCAATTTCTGTTGCTTGCCCTTGTGCACCACCAAGCGGCTGATGAATCATAATTTCACTGTTAGGGAGCGCAAACCGTTTTCCTTTTGCTCCAGATAATAATAGCAATGCACCAAATGATGCCGCAAAGCCCATGCACAGCGTTTGCACATCTGGTTTAATTAAATTCATCGTATCTAATATTGCAAAACCTGCTGTCGTTGAACCGCCGGGGCTATTGATGTATAAGAATATATCTTTCTCTGCATCTTCTGCTTCTAAAAATAATAATTGAGCTACGACACTACTCGCTACTTGATCATTAATTTCTGAACCGATAATAATAATGCGGTCTTTTAATAACCTTGAATATATATCATAGGAACGTTCTCCTAATTTTGTTTGTTCTACTACATATGGAATTGCATTCATTTTAAATCCCTCCAATACTTGTTATGCTGCGCAAAGCATACAACTGTAGGAAGAAGGTTGTTTCACATTAAATAATAAGACTGGCTGTTTAGATGGTAACTTAGTAAAATCTATTGACGGAAGCAGTTTCGTTAATAATCCCGGTCTCTCTTCTCGAATAGACGTTACTACAACTTCCATATCATCTGTGAATTCGACTATCTCGACCCCTTCTTCACTTACAGTTTTCAGCCTATTTCTACTCCGGAATAAAGAAGCTTTCACTGCACCTTCTGATACAGAACACACTTTAGCAATATCAGCGATACTATATTGAAAAACATCTTTTAATAATAAAATTGCGGATTGCTGTACATTTAATGAAGACAATACTTTCCCTACCATTTCATGCAAATCTGCAATGTTCTCATGTGGTTCTTCAAAAGTGATTTGTTCTCTTATTTTTTCATGAACAGACTTAGACTTCATCTGATCTAACCAACGATTTCTTGCTATTTTATAGACGAGTGTCATACAAATATCTTTATTTCTATATTTTTGAAGCACTTTACACACTGTTTCTTGGGCGAGATCTTCCCCATCCCATTTGTTTTTCGTTAAAAAAGTACAGTATCTTTTTAACTCTCCATATTGTTCAATTAAAAAGTTTATATTTGAATGATTCATATCGATACGGTTCTTTAAAACATGAGTTACTTTTGTGCACAAAATAACCACTCCTTTTCAGCGCTTACTTAATAAACGATTCAACATTAAAAAAAGTTACGGGGATATAAAAAAATAATGTTTATGTTCAATAATTCGCGGTCATAAATATGTTATGTACAATTTTACATGAGGAGGAACAAATTTGCCAAAATTAACAATTGAAGGTGCGGGAACATTTGATGTAAAAGAAGGAACGAAGTTAGTATTAGCAATTGAAGATAGCGGTGTCAACATTCTTCATCGTTGCGGCGGGAATGCACGTTGCACAACTTGTAGAGTAGAAATACTAGCAGGTGATTTCTGTGAAGCGAGTGCGAATGAGAAACATGCAATGACGGAAAAAGGGATTGAAGATCATTTACGATTATCTTGTCAAATGCGTGTACATAAAGATATAGTCGTTCGTCCGGTACTTACAGTTGAAAATTCAGGTCTTGATGCTGGACCGCGTCCGGCGGAGTAAAGCGATGAATTTAAAACAGCTCGCTGGCGAATATGCCGCTAACTTTGTAAATGATGGCATGAAGATTGGGCTTGGTACAGGTTCTACTGTATATTGGACAATACAAAAATTAGGTGAGCGTGTAAAAGAAGGATTATCATTTCAAGCTGTACCGACATCAAAGGAAACTGAAGCATTAGCACATCAACTAAATATCCCCCTAATTTCGTTAAACGACGTACAAAGTCTTGATCTTACAATTGATGGAGCGGATGAAATTGATTCAAATTTACAACTTATAAAAGGCGGTGGCGGTGCATTACTTCGTGAAAAAATCGTTGCCTCTTCCTCTAAAGAACTAATTATCATTGCTGATGAATCGAAACTTGTAACACATTTAGGTACTTTTCCATTACCTATTGAAATCATCCCTTTTTCATGGAAACAAACCGAAAATAAAATTCAGTCTCTAGGATGTCAAACAACATTACGTTTGAAAAATAATGAAACCTATATAACCGATAACAATAACATGATTATCGATTGTATATTCCCTAATCATATTTCTAATCCTGCCCATTTACACACTCAATTAAAAATGATTACTGGTGTAGTTGAAACAGGGTTGTTTATAAGTATGACGAGTAAAGTAATTATCGGCGCTAAAAATGGGATAAAGGAATTGTAATAAAAGCTAACTTTTTAAAGTTGGCTTTTTAGTATGTTCTTCTCTTAATAGCGCTTTATTATGATATACTATGAAAACACAAGCTGATTACACTAGAAAGGACTGAACATTTTGCAATCCAAACTTATAACAGAACTTGCTGATTTAGAAACTGCCTTTCATATTCGAAAAGAAGTATTTGTAAAAGAACAAGGTGTCCCTCTTGCAGATGAATTCGATACATTCGATGAAATCGGAGAGCAATGTAAACATATTTTAGTTTATTATAATGAGCTTCCTGTAGGTACAGGGCGTATACGATTTGTTGATGGCGTCGGAAAATTAGAACGTATTTGCATTTTAAAAGATTATCGTACATACGGATTAGGTAAAGTCATCATTCAAACGTTAGAAGAAATTGCTCGTAACGAACAAGCTACAAAAGTGAAACTACACGGGCAAACACAAGCTGAAGGATTTTATAAAAAATTAGGTTATGAAACTTCTTCTGATATATTTATGGAAGATGGCATTCCGCATATACTTATGACGAAAATGTTATCATAATAAAAAGGGTAGTGTATGAATCTTATGTATTCATACACTACCCTTTATTATTAATAGAAAAGTGAATTCTCAAGATTCTCTTTTGAAATCAAAGCCCATCATCTCTTAGTTCATATCTAGGTAAAGCTTACACTGTTTTCCATAATGATAATGCATAAATCCAGTTCGGATCACCATTTCCTTGATAACTCTGGACTGCTTCATATACTTTTCCTTCGTGTAGAACTCTATCTCCCTTTTTATATGCTTTTTTTGCATCCCACGCTTCATGTGAAGCGCTTTCAGTTTTTGTAGTAATTGTGAATATATCACTCTGTACGGATTCATTTCCAGCTACATCAACAGCTTTCACTACATATTTATAAGTAGTATTAGCGAGCAGATTTTTATCCATATAAGAAGTTGTATTGGATGTTGCAATCTTTTTCATTGACCCTTCTGTTTCTCTATAAATATCATAATGGTCTACACCAATATTATCGTCAGATGGACTCCACATTAAATCCACACTTGACGCTGTCGTTCCCATACTATGTAATCCTTTTGGTTGTGTTGGTGCTTCTGTATCAGGAGTCTCAACTGTCGTTTTTACTGTAAGCGCTGTACTTTCTTTCGATACATTGCCAGCTGCGTCAATTGCTTTTACAGTATAAGAGTATTCTGTACTTGGTTGTAACTTCTTATCAATAAAATGAGTCCCTGGTACTGTATCAATCATCTCTCCGTTACGGAAGATTTGATATCCTTTTACCCCTACATTATCCGTAGAAGCGTTCCATGTTAGTTCTACACTATTCGCTGTTACTTTTTGCGTCTGAAGTCCATTTGGAATACTTGGCGCTTCTATGTCTGGTTTCACATCATTAATAAGATTAACATCAATTACATTATAGAATGCATTTGCTGTATCAGCTACATCCCATACTGCTAAAATCACATGATATCCACTACGATCAGTAGGTACATTGATTTTATGAGTTAAATTATTTGAAGCTGCAGAACCATCATGTTGTACAGTTCCAATTGGTTCGAAATCTGCTCTTGTTAGCGCTTTATTTGGATTCCATCCTTTTTTAGTAATATAGTAATGCCACTTACTCGTTAAGTGAGGCGCAGTATACTTCCAAGTAAATGTATTTTCCCCACCAGTGATTGTATTTTTAAACCAACGATTTGCTGTTTGTTGATCTAAAATACCACCAAATTTTCCGCCTGCTGAAGCAATTTGTCCATCTACTGGACCACCTTGTGGGAAACCTTTTGGAGCTTCTAAACTTTGTGGTTCATACATAACACTTCCACAGTTTACATTTAGCGCACCATAAGTTGAACTACATAAAGCGGATCGGCTACCGGGCTTTTCAACAAAACCGTGCGCATAAGCATTTTGAGGAATAAGTGTCGTACTAATAATTCCAGCTGTTAATGCTACAGCTCCTAAACTTTTTTTGTTCATTTTCATATTTTGTAGTTGTTTTAAAAATCGATTATTCATGTTCATGTCTCCTTCTTGTTATACTTTGTAGTGGAATGTGGGCTTTGATGTAAAAGAATAACAAGAGACAAACTTGTACCGATGTATGTGTTAATTATGCATACACCGCAGTGAAATTATATTTTTCTTGTGAAACATTTCACTTTATGAATATATCATGACATAGAAATTACCTAAGTATGTGCAGAAGTTGTGCAGAAACAGTGAAATTATTACTAACATGTAAAACTAAGTCCTAACATTTTAAAATAAAATTTGAATATATTTATCTATCATCTTTACTTCATAATTGACAATACATTTAACTGGTTAACTTTTATTCTTATACTTATATCTCTCAGTGCCTTAGTTTTAACCATACTAGATATTAAAAATAAGAATTATAAAGTTAAATAAAAAGCATCCTATTTAGATGCTTTTCTAATGTATAATTTCATTTTTTCACTGACCTACAAATATAAAAATTTCATCAACAGCTTCCTTATATCCACCTGATTTTTGGAAAGATTTCTTCAAATTCAAAGCAACTTCTTTAAATGACGGATTATTTAATACCATTTCTACACTTTCACTTAGTTGATCCGCAGTTAATCCTTGCATTTGTAATTTTATTCCTGCTCCAAGACTCTCCACTTGCTTTGCGACTACTGGCTGATCTGCACTTTGCGGTATTACAACGAGCGGAACCCCGTTATACAGTCCTTCATGCGCACTGTTCATCCCGCCGTGTGTAATAAATAGTTTCGTATATGTAAGCAGCTCAGTTTGGGGTACATAGTTTTTCACAATGAAGTTTTTAGGAATTTCGCCTAGATCCCTTATTTTTGTTTTACTACCAATAGACATAACAATTGTATGCTCACTATTCTCAAAGGCCTTCATACACAGTTTATAAAAGTCAATCGCTTCATTAAAAACAGTACCTAATGAAATATAAATCGGACTTTTTTCTTCAATTGAAGTAAAATCAACGTCTCTGTTTTTCATTTGTGCAGAGATAGATGGTCCTACAAATTTATATGTTTCATCAAACGTATCACCAAAAGGCTGGAACTCCTTAATTGTATACACAATAGTAAGGGGTGCAGGATTACAGAAAACTTCATACGATGATTTTATTTCAACACCATATTTTTCAGCAATTCCCTTCGTTAAGTTTTGAAAATCATTCTGTATTTTATCATGAATTTCTACTGGGATATTTTTTGACAGATGACCTAACATTTGCTCAAAAGATTTTTCATCCTGCGCAAAAGATGTACATGAATTTATGGATGGCAATTTAAGAATTTGAGCAATTAAGTGCCCACAGCCAAACATAGAATCATGAATTATGTAATCAAAATGTTCACCTTCAATTTGTTCTAGAACACTAGGTATAACAACATCTGCTGTATGTAGAAGACCGTTTATTCTTTCCTGTAAATAATTTCTGCCTCCAGATAGAAACGCTTTTATAAATTTTTGATCGTCAATCGTTCGTACAGTAGCACCTGTCTTCTCAATTCGTTCCCTAAAAGCTTCTATTGAAAAATAAACGACCTCTTCACCGCGAGAAATCAACTCTTCTACAACTGGCAAAGTTGGATTTATATGTCCTTCTGATCCAGCGTTAATAAATAAAACACGCGCCATTATAAACACTCCTTACGTTAAATCATTCCTATGTTGGCAAGAGTATAGATCCCCTTCGTATCATATTCCTGCTAAATTGACCTAGCAAGTCTAAAACCGAGATCTTCTATATGAAATGTAGGATGGCTTCGACGACGACAAGTAGCGCCGCACCCTCTCGCTGTTTCAGCCCAACTACCACCACGAAAAATGCGGTATGATCCGTACACTGTTTCATCATACAAATCATAACACCATTCCCAAACGTTCCCTAGCATATCATAAAGTCCCCATGCATTCGGTTCTTTTTGGCCAACGTCATGAATCTCTCCATTTGAATTTTCATTATACCACGCTATATCATGAAGTTTCCCGTATGTATATCCGGTTGTACTTGCTTTACATGCATATTGCCACTCCGCCTCAGATGGTAATCGGTAGCCATTTGAATCTAAATTACATTTCACAATTTGACCACCATCACTAATAGAATAATATTCTTTTAATCCCGCTTTTTTTGAAAGTACATTACAAAACGCAATGGCATCGTTCCATGAAATATTGACAACTGGTTTATGATTTTTATCAAAATTATTTAATGTACTATTTGTAATAGCATCATATAGTTCCATTGTTACAGCATACTTTGCAAGAAGAAATGGTTGAATTTGTACTAGCCATTCTTTTTTTATTCGATCATCTCTTAATACTACCTCTCCAGCTGGAATATTGACCATTAATGAATCGATTAGTTGAATTAAATCGTTAGTCATTTTCTATTCCTCCAAACGTTCATTTTATATGAACTTAAAGTCATATACTCATTACAAAATACAATTTTCAAAAAGCGTTAAATTTTTCATAATAAAAAACGATTAGTTTTATTAAACTAATCGGTAAGATTCACAAAGAATTTTTGTGTTACATTCTATAATTATATGTGCTCTAAAAATTTCCGAACCTCATTTGGAGATTTTAAAACAATAACCTTTTTCTCTTCCGGCAATTGCTCTAACCCTTTTAAAATTGTAGGTCGTTTAGCATTAGGATATTCCCATATCCATTTAAAAAATTGCAAATCAAATCTTTCTTCACATCCCGCGCCCATATCTGGTCTTGTTTTATTTCGGTATTTTACAATTCTTTTAAAAGCCCTATAAACACAAATTGTTCTATGAATATCAAGGAAGATAATTGTATCAGCTGCATTCAGTCTTATACCCATCGTCCCGCCATAATTCCCATCAATAATCCATTTCTCATCTTTAATTAAGTTATTTTGAACTGTTATTTGTTCTTCTCTCGGAACACCTTCCCAATTCGGTTTCCAAAATAATGCATCAAGATGATGCACCTTAATATTTAATTTATTCCCTAACTGCCTTGCTAATGTAGATTTTCCTGAACCACCAGAACCAATTAATATTATTTTTTTCATAAAGGGCTCCTTTTTAAAATCGATTATTTCCTCCGTAACATAAACTCACAAAGTATTCCCACTCCAACACCAATTGTATAAGCCACTACATCACTCCACAAAAAACCGTATCCCAACACGAGTCCCCCCAAAGTCGTTGCACGAATGCTATCTATCCATTCCGCATGATACAATTGGCTCGCTTCAATCCCGTAGCAAAACATTAAACTAATAAAAGCCAACTTCTTCGTCTCTGTTTTAGGAAACAAAAATCCAAAGCCAGTGAAAATCATTAATGCCCATAATGCATCACCTAAATAATCATTTAATAGATGTGGTAGTGCAAAAGCAAACTTTCTTGAGCTAAGACCTAAAATAATAACAACTATAGTAAATAGTGCATATACTACTCTATTTCGTTTCGTATTCATTTTAAAGTCTCCTAATATGTAATGTAAAACTGTAAATAGCTAGTAAAACAAAGTTATTTTACTAGCTATTTATTGATTGCTTTTATGATAAGAAAATGTGGATTCATATTTAAATAATGATATGATTTTTCGCTTACTTCTTTCATTTTTTCAATTGCCTTCGGTTCCACTATCTCTTCTAATACAAAATAATTTGTAGTTTCATTTAGTATGTCTTGTAATGATCTTCTAAAAAACTTGACTTCAATAGTAATATTCGGTTTAACCCAAGTATCTATTAATAACTGTTTTTCAAAATAATTTTCACATGGAAACTTTGTGAAATCCATAAAAGGATGATGAATAGAATAAATAAGTTCTCCACCTGGCTTCAATACACGACGAAATTCTTGAAATACTTGATTCCAATTTTCTATATAATGAAGAGTTAATGAACTTACAATCACATCATACATATTATCTTCAAATGGCAATGTTTCTTGCAGATCATGACAAAGGAACGTCGCTTCTTCTCCTATATTTTCTTTTGCTACTTTTACCATTTCAGGACTTACGTCAATTGCTGTAACATTTGCTCCTCTTCCTATGAATTGAGAAGTATACCATCCAGCTGCACATCCAGCATCTAGTATCTTTTTTCCTTCTAGTTCCTTTGAAATAAGCTCCATCATCGCCGGTCTTTCATAATAACTGTTATATGGATTTGCGAAATCTAGATTTTCTTTATATGTACTCGCTAATTTATCATACGTATCTTTAATCGAATCTTTCATTACACACACTCCTAATACATATTAATTCATTAACTCCTGCTGCTTTTTCTTTGAAAATGATTGTAGTACTAAATCATACGACCAATCAATCATTTTATTTATTTGCTCCTGTTCTATACCCTTATGAATATAAATAGTATTCCAATGTTTTTTATTCATATGATAGCCTGGAATAATTGTTTCTGGATAATCTTCTCTTATTCTTAATGCGACTTCTGGGTCACACTTCAATGTAATCGCAGCTTTTTCACCTTCTTCATGATTTACTATCGCAAATATTTTATTATTAAGCCTCATACATGTTGCACTCCAGCCATCTGGAGAATCTTCTTTCGCTTTTCTTTTCGATAAACAGTACGCTCTTGTTGCATTCATTTTAATTGGCACCTCTTATTCTTTCCCTGTTTGATTACGATGCATCACAATTTGCTTCGTTGTTTGAAATTGTTGCTCACCATAAAACTTTATTAGCTTCTCTCCGCAAAATAGACTAACAATATCAATATGAGATATTTCTCGAAGTAATATTGTTAGCATCTTCTCTCCAATACCATTATTTCTTACACTCTCATGTACGACAACATCTTCAATGTATGCTCGAAAAATACCATCAGAAACGACTCTAGCAAATCCAACTAATTCATTTTCTTCCCATACTCCAATGGCTATGCTATTCTTTAACATTTTTTCAATATCGACTTCTTTTCTTTCTGGCCACCAACTGACAGAATCATAAAGTTTTTTTATTTTTTCTGCACAGATTGGTTGTTCTTGTTGCAATTTATACGTGTACATATTCTTTCTCCCATCAAACAGTATACATAATATTATTATAATCTCTTTTCAAAAAAGTGCTGACTATGACCTTTCGGGTGATCTTCAACAATACCATACTCCCTGTAACCGTGCTTTTTATAAAATTCTGGTGCTTGAAAACTAAATGAATCTAGCAATATTAATCTACACCCTTTTTCCTTCGCAATACCCTCAATTTCATGTAAAAGTTGGCTGCCATAACCGTCATGATGAACTGATTCATCAACCCATAAAAAGTCGATATGAAGGTGATAAAAATACATCGTACCTGTTACGCCACCAAAAATTTTTCCTTCTTCATTTTTTACTACGAGGCGTACTTCTTCCATCGTCTGTCTTGCCTCATCTGTTAAGATGGACATATTATATTGAATAACTTTATTTTTAATATATTCTCCTTCAGTGCGTGTACCGTTCTTTATATGTTTCATTTATATTGCTTCCTTTCAGCTTAGTAATCTACATTTTATTTTTTCTCTTTAAAATACTAATACATACGAATCCACCATATGTAACAAAGCATGAAAAGCCAATTATCCCTGGTACAGAGACATATCCTACCCTTATGTAACTTATAACCGCAAAACAAACAATAGACAATAAAATAGATGGCCAAAATATAAGAACTGTTTTTCTTCTTCCTCGTTTCGATGTACTTTCTTTCTCTCCAGAAACACGTGTGCCAAAAAGCAATACAATACAAATAAGGATCGCTGTAAAGTAAATTGTATCTAATGACAAATCGTGATCATATAGTGCGATTCCAACTTCAAGAGCAATAATCGTTAAAATTAAAATAATGATTGTTGAAGTCTTTAAGTTTCTTTTCAACCGTTCACTCCTAGCATGTTTTCACTATATTCTTTGTATATGTACTTTAAAACTACTGCAAAAGCTTCATCTACCTCTTTATTTTCACGGCGATTCGGTAAATCTTTTCCCCTCATCACATAAAGAAGCGGAAATTCGTTAAACATTCCTATTATACCAATAAATTCAATATCGAATATAAAAAAACTTTTCGGCAGCTCATATCAGCTATTTAAATAAGAAAAAGGTAGCATGAATTTTTTCTTGCTACCGAAAAATATTTATTCTTCTATAGGATTTTCAGGACCGTTAAGTTCCAGCTGATAAAAAGCTAAATCTAGCCATTTATTAAACTTATAACCAGCTTTTTTTATTGTCCCTGCATGAACAAATCCATAGTTTTGATGCAAGGCAATACTTTTTTCATTCTCTGCATCAATTCCAGCAATTAAGGTCATATACTCTCTTTCCTTCGCAATTTTGATTAATTCTTTCATTAATGAAGACCCAATGCCATTTTTTCTATATGCCTTATCTACATACACAGAATGTTCAACTGAATATTTATAAGCAGGCCACGCTCTAAATGGGCCGAATGTCGCAAACCCTACTACTTTATTATCTAATTCATATACGAAAATGGGATACCCTTCAGCCTTTTTTTGTTCATACCAATCTATTCTATTTTCAAGGGTTACAGGTTTATACGCATATACAGCTGTTGTATAAAGTATCGCATCGTTATAAATATCTAAAATGTATGCTAAATCTCTTTTCGTTGCTTCCCTTATCATTATTTTCTTCCTTTCATCATGTTCATCTTATTTCACTATCTTTTTAATAGTTTTATTTTATCGAAATTTCCGATTTTTATCTACATACGAATACTAGCTTTTCGGAAACCATCAAATATATTTATTGCAGCAGATAACATATAAAAGAAAATTCCTCCCCCAATGAGCCACGTTTTAAACTCCTCTGGGGAAATAGTAAATGCATTTGCCAAATACGTAATAAATCCTGCGTTAAATAAATGTGGATTTACTACAATTACAATGAATACTATCGTCCCAGCTACTTGAAGAATAGCATTCCCAATCGCCAATCTTTGAGTCCATTGTCCCTGCACCAATTTATAAAGGGATATACATATTTCAAAAACAATCATAATTACAACGATTGGCCAGTACTGCAATAAAACATCTTGATTAAAAGTTGGCGAAACAAACTTCAGTCCATTTGCCGTACCGTTATATACGCCAACAAGATGATTCGCATAAAAGTAAAGTGTAGCCCAAACTGCTGTCCACATTAAACCTGCAAAAACTTCAAACTTCGAGATTGCTTTTTTCTTTGGGATATACGAGATGTTTTTCAAATCATCTGGTGTCCATTTTTTTAAACTTGTCGTCAACGGCTCGATACCTTTGTCTTTATCTGTTCTTTCTAAAATAACAAACACAAGTGTCAACCAGAAAAATACATGGAGGCCCACTTCAAAAATTTCCCCAATGCCTTTACCTATCAATTGTAAAATAACATTTAATACCGCTTGATCACCACTATAGCCTATAAAATTTTCTGCAACCATTGATATGAGTGCAATGACAGCTGCGATTGGTATAATCATTTTTAACAACGTTGTATATACATCAAAATAACGTGGTCCAATTAAATGCATCGGTCTATCCAAATAACCATTAGCCAATGAAACCGGACTCCCCAATTTTTCGAGAACGCTCTTTACATCTTCCTCATTATAATCTTCAGGTAACATATCATCTATAGTTGACCTTAGTTCAAGTGTAATATCTTCACGATTTTTTTCAGGTAATCTCTTCGCAACCTCTTGGATATAGAGATCAATTAAATTCATTCCCTTCCTCCTCCTTTAATAAGTTATAAAGTTCTTTCGAATCTTTTATCCATTCTTTTTTCAACTGCAAAAATATTTCTAATCCATAATCACTTAAAACATAATACTTACGAGGTCTACTCTCCGTTTTATCCCAACTACTCGTCACTAATTCCTGCTTTTCTAATCGGCGAAGTAGTGGATATAAAGTACTTTGATCAATTGTAACCCCTGATTGCTCCAATAACTGGACAAGTGAATATCCGTACTGTGGCGTTCTTAATTGGCTTAAAACAGCTAACGTTAATGTCCCTCTTCTTAACTCAGTAATTAACGAGTTTAATAAAGTATCCATTCACTCACCTCATTTCCATTACTATATGTCATACAGTATGTGTTTTATACTATGTATCGTACAGTATTAGTGTGACAAAAACTGTGCTTTTTTTACCAAAAACAGATAATGAAAAGCGCAAATTATATGATTTGTGCTTTTTTAGCTAAGTTATATATATCTATAACACTCTAAAAGGTAGCAACCTTAACTACTAATTTTGAAATTCCAGTAATGCTATATTAAGTTACAAGTATCGTACACATATGATGTGACCATAACATATCACTATAGGAAGCTAATAAAACGGAAAATTACCATGGTTGAATGATTCCTGTTTTATTCTTTAGGCACTGTTGATTTCACACTGTTTTCAGCACCTAATCAACGTTATTTCCTTCATAAACTTCATCTTGTTCAAAATCTCTATTTTTATTTGGTTTATTAAAGTAAAATAAAAAAACAATTAAATTAGGTTAATTGTTTTTCAAATGCAAAATCTTTATTTTTTTAAATAACCTATGATATTCGAAAAGACAAACTCTCCAAATGCAAGTGGTATATAAATAAACCATAACTTTAATATTGCCTTTGTTTCTTTGTGATCAGAATCCCCCATTAAAACCAGCCCAATCCTTTTTCTTCTAATATTTTCATTTTAATTCCAATAACAAGGAAATTATACCATTTATTAATGTTATAGTCTATGTTTTCTAAAAATTAGATAAATAAAATTTTTGTATTCCCTCAATATTCAGATAAACGTAATAATTTTTTTACGTTTCATCTTCAAAGTCTATAATGAGTCCTGTTAGAACTGCTTCATTACCAATCGATTGGATCCCGTGACCAATAAAATCCATCTTAAATTCTTCCCACTCTAACTGCTCTTTTGTGATTCATCGTCACATTATGATGAATCACTCATACATTATCTAGAAGTAAAAACCCTAATTCACTTTTCTCTTAAAGAGCACTATTCAAATGTGCTCTTTTTAAGTCTGTTCGAATAAAATTAAAAATCCTACTGATAAACAAAAAATCTCGTTTATCAATAGGATTCATTAGCTATATATAGCAATTATAGCGAACTCCATCGCCTATTACTAAAGTCGAACTGATTTAAGTAATATAAATTCCCCTTTTTCTTTAGAAAATGGAACAACCTCTACAATCGCCTCAACATTAATTACTCCGTAAACATGCGGATATTCTTGACCGTTTGAAGCAAGTTCATATTTTACTTCTGCTTTTAATAGGGCTGGATCAATTGTAAGTAATAAAACATCTTCTTCATGCTTGAAATATTTTTCTGCAACTCTTAAAGCTTGATCTACTAATGAACAATGAATAAATCCCTCTTCTATAAGGGAATCTTCATTAATTTTTCCAATTATTTTTGCGATTTCCCAATTACTTTTCGTAATTACTTTTGTAATCATAGTAACTCTCCCTTTTTAATTTATGTAATGATATAATAACACTAAATTTTCAACACGTTCTTAATAGATTGGGGACTTATAATGGATAAACCTCTCACTACATTACAAACTATTATTATACATATGAATACAAATGAGCATTGGCATGATTTTATTTGTTACTGTCAGCATCGCGAAGCGGGACTTCGAAAATTAGCTTATAAACATTTAGAGACATTTATTTCCAATGCAAAAACATGGGAATCAAAAGATCAAGAAGAGTTTGCCATTTCGCTGTTTACTATTTTAGATGCATTAAACGAAAAAGATGAGGGCTTAACTTTCTCACTAAATAGTTTTCTAATTGACATTCTATATAGATGGACAGAAAACAACCCGATTGATTCAAGACCTTTTAGATGGATAGGAATTTATATGGACTCTAGCAATAAAGAAGACGATTTAGAAAAATCTCTTCGAAAAGCGATTGAATTAGGTGGTGATACCGAACAAAAAGCCATGATATACCTAGTTTCTAATTACATCAATACTTTAGAATTTGGTACACATGAATTCCCTTCAGGTTATTGCGGAGATTTAAGCGAATGTATAGAAAAACTTCCCTATATGCTTCAATTAACTAATAGAATTCAGAATAAGAACATAAAGGAGCAAAACATTGGTCAAATACAAGAACAACTACACCTTATTCTAGATTGGTTAAAACATACACAAACTCCAGTAGATGCTGTTCGTACATGGGAAAAAGAACAAACTAAGGAATTAGAAAAAAGCATCGTATATCATTTAAACAACAGCTCAAGTCATTAATTCGTCTACCATTTTAATATAAAAAAGAGGATCTTCATACTATACTAGAAAATCCTCTTTTTATATTTATCCCACATTAGCTTGCAGTAAAACTCCCCACTGATTATAGTTTTACTTTATTTTAATCCTTTAATTAAAGGTGACGCTTCCCCACTATGGAAAATCCATAAGTCATGAAGTGATCTCGTACATCCAACATATAGTAACTTTGCATCATGTTTTGTATTTTTGTAATGTTCCTCATCCACATCAATTAAAAGCACCGCATCAAATTCTAAACCTTTCGCTAAATAGACAGGTACTACTGATATACCACCTTCATATTTACTTTGGTTTGCTTCAATTACGTTTACCGTTAATCCTGCATTTGTTAATTTCACATATATATCACGGCATTCATCTTCTGTTCTTCCGATTACCGCAATTGTTTTCACATCTTCATTTTGCAAATGTTTTACCGTCTTCACAATTTCAGTAAATTGATTTTCTGTATGAATTACTTTCACATCTTCTCCACTGCGGAAGACTGGTGTTGCGAGTCCTACTGGGATTTCTGCATTTTTAATTATTTCATTTGCAAATTCAATAATTTCTTTTGTAGAACGATAACTTCTTGTTAATTCATAATAACCGGTTTCTTGGAATACTTCCTTAAAAGCATTCCAATCTTCAATTCCTTGATAATCATAAATCGCTTGCGATAAATCACCTAATATAGTGAAAGAATTACCTAATGTAATTTCTTTTAATACATAAACTTGGAAAGGCGAAAAATCTTGCGCTTCATCAATAACAACGTGATGAAACTTCTGCCCTATTTCAATCCCTGTTATACGATGATGTATGTATATTAAAGCTGGTAAATCTTCTACATACATTTCTTTTTTACGACAACTCTTTTCTGTTTCTTGAACAAGTTCTTCAGGTAATACCTCAAGTATTTCTTTACTTTTTACTATTGAACTATACAGTGATAGAGCACTCATTTTCGGCCAAAACTTCATATATGCGTTCAGTCTCTTAGTCGCTTCTTTTTTTAGTAATTTTTTCTCGTTTGTTTCCCCGAATTTTTTAAGTTCAATTTCAATCCAGCGCTTCATTCGTCCTACTAATCGTTCTCTTCTTTTCTTTAAAGGATAATGTTTATATTCAACTTGCATCCATTTTTTAATATCTTCTACTGGAATAATCGCTCTATCCCACGCCTCAAAATCTTTTGTCGGAACTAACTCATTTTCAAATTGGATCATTCTCTCTTCAATATACGTCTTAAATTCCAACGTACCCTTTAATTTACCTAGCATTACCTTCTTTTCATCACGATTAATTGAAAATGCTTCTTTCAATTTTTCTTCTGTCTGCTTTAGTATAACTGAATCATCTAACGTACGTAATGCCCAATCCGAAAACGTTGTTTGACTAATATTCCCTACACCTAATTCAGGAAGTACACTCGAAATATAGTCTAAAAACAGACTATTCGGCGCAAATACGATCATTCTCTCAGCTTCTAGCTGCTCACGATATTCATAAATCAAAAAAGCAAGGCGATGTAAAGCGATTGTTGTCTTTCCGCTCCCTGCAACCCCTTGAATAAGTAATGGTAAATTTCTTTCCGCTCGAATAATATCATTTTGTTCCGATTGAATCGTTGAAACAATATCCTTTAGCTTATTATCTTTATTCTCACCTAATCGATATAGAAGAAAATCATCGGCATGCGATACATCTTCATTTCCTTTTACATATGTATCAACAACACGTTCAAGTTCTCTTTTTCGAATAGAAATGTTTCGTTTTAAATACACATCACCTTCTACTAACCCATCTGGTGATTGATAAAATGCTAATTCTTCTCCACCGGTAAATGAATAAAACATACTTGCGACAGGTGCTCTCCAATCAATAATGATTGGTTTCATCGTGTCCATATCCGAAACCCCTACTTTTCCAATATAAATCGGCATAACCGCTTCTTTACCATCTTCCTGAAAATCTAACCTTCCAAAGTACGGCTCTTGCACACCAATACGTAAATTTTGTCTATTAGACTCTCTCATACTTTCAAGAATTTGCTCTTTAAAATCTTCTCCATAATAAACTGGGATTTTTTCAAGCTTATCCAATTGCTCATCCATCGTATGTAAAGTATCCTTCATTTTTTGTAACTCATCTTCAAATATGTTGCTCATTTCGACGATTCCCTCCTGTCCGTTCTAATTTTTCAGTCGAAGTATTATTGTATTAAAAATCCAAGCATAAAGTCAATAGTTTCCATTTGAATTTTTCGAAAAAACTTACTTTTCATCTTTCTAATTTAAAAAGAATATGCAACATCTAAATCACACAAATACACATATAGTATAGTGATGCATGCAAAAGATACTACTTTCTATTTGTCTCCTATTTAATTTATTTATTAAAAAACATTGTAAAAATTAAAGACTTTAATCAATGGGCGTTTTACTGCCCATAAATAGTAGGATAAACAAAAGTAAAGGAGGCTCTTCAAATGAATGTCGCGAAAAAGAAATCACTAAAGTTATATTTACTTATTTTTGTATTAACTGTTTTGGCCAGTGCATGGATTGGGGTATTTCTAGATTCTCTTCTAACAAATCAACCTGAAGGAAATACTTTAGGTATGGGGTTATGGCTAATATTACCTTTCCTCGTAAGCATTTTACTTAGAGTTATTAGCCGAGATTGGAATGATTTTGGCATCAAGCCAAATTTGAAAGGAAACTTTATATGGTATTTCACTGCACTACTTATTTATCCATTCGTTACAGTAATAACGATAAGCATATCGCTCATTTTTGGAGTAGCTCATATTGCTAGTTTTGATATATCCACGTTATTGTCACTCATAGTCATGTCTACTATTGGTAACTTTATTAAAAATATTTTTGAAGAGTTTTCTTGGCGTGGTTATTTAACTCCAAAGTTGATTGAACTAAATCTAAATGATTGGTACATTTATATTATTTCTGGTTTAATTTGGGCACTTTGGCATGCTGCATATTATATAGTCTTTTTGCCAAATGAATATTTTGAATCTATCTCAAGATTAAATATGCTTTTATCTGGCTGTATCCTTATGGTTTGTTGGTCAATTATGTATGTTGAAATATATAGACTTACAAAATCCGTCTGGCCATGCGTTATCATGCATGCGATCGAGGATGCTGTTCCTACTGTTTTAGTTACCATAACAGGGATTATTACCCTTACAAACAGTAGTGATTTTTGGTTAAATCCTATTAGCGGGGTCGCTGCTACTGTTTTATTTCTCGGAATTGGAATCGTACTAAGAACTATAAGAATAAAAAGAGAACGACAATTATTCACACAATAAAAAGCAGATAATGAATTCGTCATTATCTGCTTTCCAATTTTTAAAACTACCTTATTATATTTTTTGATACATAAGCCAGTCACCAGATTCTATCACTTTCTTTAACATCTTTTTATCTTGAGCGATATACACATATGCCTCAATTTCTCTATCAGCAACATATACTGTTTGCGTGATTCGATCATATAAATCAGTCTCCGCATTACCTGTATATTCTTCTAGTTCATCTAACTTACACAATATCTCATCATTTACTACATAAACTTCTCCATACACCTGTTCTTCAATCGAATAAGTCATGGCCGGATATCCTTCATTCGTATCAAATAATTTTCCATATGTCCAAGCTCTGTCTGCGATGCATGTTGCACCTTGCATATAATGAGCATTCGTTTGTCCTCTTCTTAACGTGCCATAAACGAAAACATGATACATAAATTCTTATCCCCTTTATATGTCTCTACTTTCTTATTTGTAAATAAGCACGAATCATAAAGTAACTCACTTCATTCGGAAGCTGTTCTTTAATAGATTTCAGACCACCCTCTGCATTTTGAACGGCAGTTTCAATAAGAGATTCATACTCTGCTGGAACAAAACTTTGCCACTCTACTTCCATTCCATCCTCATAGCAGCGAATTAAATGGTTTTCAATTGTTTGTCTTGATAAGTTACGTTCTTTTGCAATCTCATTCAAATCAATACCTTGTTTATACATTTCATATGTTTCTAAATGAGAATTTGCGGACGCTTTTCCTGACTTTTTACGCTCTGAAACTACTTCTGTCTTAATCGTTTCAGCATAATTTGGATTTTCTTCAATAAAATGCTGAACTGCTTGTAAGAAGTGCGAGCCATATTTCACAAGTTTGTGTTCTCCGATACCTTTTACCGTCAACAATTCGGAATCACTTTGCGGCATTTTCACGCACATATCTTTCAATGTTTGGTCAGAGAAAATAACGAACGGAGGTACACCTTCTCCTTGTGCAATTTCTTTACGTACTTCACGAAGTACTTCAAATAAAGGATGGTCTTGAACAATTTGTCTTGTCTCTACTCGTTCTTTTCGTAAAACATTCTCTTTACCAAGTAATACTTCTTTCCCTTTTTCAGTTACTTTTAACGTCGGATAAGTGCCATGTTCAACTGCAATTAACTCGTCTGAAATTAAAAACTCAATAAACTCACTGACCTCTTTTACACTACGGTTCGATAAAAGCCCATACGTTGGTAAAGTATGAAAATTAAATTCAATAACTTTCTTATTCTTCGACCCCGTTAATACTTGCGCTATCATTTGCTTTCCAAAGCGTTGGTTCGTTCTAATCATGCATGATAAAACCATTTGTGATTCCCTTGTCACATCGATGCTCTCGCGATTGTCTGTACAATTACCACAGCGTCCACAATCTTCTTTCGGTTCTTCTCCAAAGTATTGCAAAATGAATGATTGTAAACATTGTTCTGTATGACAGTAATCGGTCATATTTTGCAATTTTTCAAGTTCATTTGAAAAACGTGATTCTCCAGTTGATTGATCAATTAAAAAACGCTGTACTTGTACATCTTGAGAAGAATATAACAATATACATGTACTATCTAATCCGTCACGACCAGCACGTCCTGCTTCTTGATAGTAACTTTCCATATTTTTTGGAAGCTGATAATGAATTACGTAACGAATATTCGATTTATCAATACCCATCCCGAATGCAGATGTTGCTACCATTACACTTACTTCATCTCGTAAAAAGAGTTCTTGTTGCTCATTTCGATCACTATCACTCATACCAGCATGATATTTTGATACAGAAACACCTGCCTTCATCAAATCTTCATATAACTGATCGACTACTTTTCTAGTAGCTGCATATATAATCCCGGATTCCTTTTGATTTTGACGAATATAATCCGCCAAATATGCATTTCGATCTTGCCCTTTAATGACAGAAAACGATAAGTTCTCACGCTCAAACGTTGTCATAATTGTATTTTCTTGATTAATTTCAAGTGTGTTACAAATATCATCACGTACTTGCGGTGTTGCTGTTGCTGTTAATGCTAATACGAGCGGCTTTTCTGGAAGATAATCTAATATGCGATGTATATGTAAATAACTTGGACGGAAATCATGTCCCCACTGTGAAATACAGTGTGCTTCATCAATCGCAATCATAGGGATTTTCATATCGATAAGTTGATCAACAAACTCCATCGAATCAAGACGCTCAGGCGCCACATAAAGTAACTTGTAATGTCCTTGTTTCGCTAATTGAATTCGCTGATTTGCTTCTGCAATAGATATAGAACTATTAATATATGTAGCTGAAATGCCATTCTGTACCAATGTATCTACTTGATCCTTCATAAGTGATATTAGAGGCGATATAACCAACGTCGTTCCTTCAAATACTAATGCCGGAATTTGATAACAAATCGACTTACCGCCACCCGTTGGCATAATACAAACCGTATCTTTCCCATCTAGTACATTTTTAATTGTTTCATCTTGTCCTCTTCGAAACGAAGAATAACCAAAGTAGGACGCTAAAAGTTCTTGTGCTTTAGTAAACAAAAAAGAGTCACCCGCTTTTCTTTATCTTTCATCTACTTCTATTATATCAATCACTTATGCGACTTGAAAGGGATGATTAGATGCTTATTGTTTTTTCATTATTCTATGTTTCTTCACTTATTTAATATGAATTAGCATCATTATTTTATATGTTTTACAACATTTATAACGTAAATCCAGTACACAAGAAGAAAGAGTTTCAATTTAAATGTTCATTTTATTTCCCTTTCTTGAATACTACTAATCGTATACATATAAATTCAGGAGGTTACTATATGAAACATCGTAATATGAGTTCCATCAAGGCAAAAACGAAAACACAAAAACTCCAATTCTCTAATAATGATGCGTGGAAATATGAATCATACTATAAGTACCAGCCATTATTCTCTTATAAAAAGCTTTTTAATTTTCTTTCTCAACTTTTTAGACGTTAATATATGTGCAAAAAATATATCATTCACAGAATTTTTCTCAATATTAAATGTATAGACTTACTACAATTCAGTTGTTACCATATATAATAATCTGTTGGATAAACCCCTTAAGTTGACCTGCTTATATTAGCAGGTCTTTTTCATGATTACATACTTCTGTGTACCTCGATCTCACTTCTAAGTCTTTTCTCCATTTTATAACCATATTTAGATCCCAACAATTAATGATAATCATAAATTGTTGGGATCTAAATTGTTCACATATAATTATGCAATTCTTCTTTCTCAATACACAAAACACATTTTACTTGTTACTATAAAAGTACTCCAGATGAGTTTTTTGCTCATCGACATTATCTAGTTATTGGGGCCTGCCGCGGGAAGCAGGTCCCTTTGACTGTATGAAGGTCCCAATTTCATTTGGACACATTTACCAGGTTTTTTCAAAAGAATTTTATGATAACATTACGTAGTCGAGTCCGACATCTCGGCAATACCCTTTTGAGGGTCTGCAACTTCCCTTACAGACCCTCTTTTACTTTATATTCAATTTATTCATATATACCACAACACCATTCATTGAATTTCTCCATTTCAAATTCCCTAAAAATAATCTAGGACACGTAACTAAAAATAAATCTTCATCATACTTTGAGTTATACATGTTCAAAGGAGTGTTACTATTTATGTATTCTTATTGGCAATCGTATTACTCCCCCTACCATAACCCTTATGTAAACTATGATTTATCCGTACGGAACTACCGAATTAGTAAAAATGAGAATTTTTTAAAAGGGTATATGCGTTCTTTATGGGAACAACACGTCGCTTGGACGAGATTGGCTATTATAAGTATAGTATTTAATTTACCAGATGTTAATGTTACTGTTGGACGACTTCTACAAAACGCAACACATATGGGACTATCACTTGAACCATTTTACGGTGAGGATGCAGTGAAAAAATATAGTGCATTAATTAAAGATCACTTAGTAATTGCAGCGGATCTTGTTAAAGCCGCAAAAGCTGGTAATCAAAATGCAGCGGCCGCTATAGAGAAAAAATGGTACGCTAATGGTGACGCAATTATTGAATTTCTTAACAGTATCAACCCATATATAGATAAAGAAGAATTTAGAAAAATGTTTTATGAACATTTAGCACTAACGAAAGCAGAAGCACTTGCCTTCCTAAATAAAGATTATGAAGCAGGAGTAAAACTTTACGATAGAATTGAAAAAGAAGCATTAGAAATGGCTGACATGATAACAAACGCAATCGTAAAACAATTCCCGCAAGTCTTTCAATAAAGTGAAACTTTAATCAGTGAGGGGTTTGTTCATCCCCCACTGATTATCAGCTCTCACCAATCGGCTTATTTAGTTTTCTCTCCATGATATTTCACCTCTCCTCTTTACATTTAGCTTATATCGATATATTTTATTAATATCCGTTTTTTATAGGAGGAAATAGTTTGATTAACGCGATTGGTCTCGTTTTTATACTTACAAATAAACACGAGAAAAAAAAGAAAGTTTACTTAAATGAAAAATTTGCACTAATAGATATTATTGATTCTAAAGAAGTATTTGATGATGAAGGGAATCCTTTAGTAGAACTAACATGTAAATACAGTATATATTTAGATGAAAAATATTACTGTAAATCTCTCGATGATTATACCGGACAAGTATTTCCTTTCTTAAGTGCAAAAATAGGAAAAGGTCTTCTAAGAAACTTAAACTACTACTTTTCTTACGTTGATGCCTATGATAAGAAACCACCAGTTAAAGAAATAAGACCACTTATGAAACAAGTAACGAACAGATAGCGAAAAATACAAAAAAAAGAAAGCATCTAACTCTAGATGTTTTCTTTTTTATTGAAAACTCATTAACTTTCATCCTCTTCTAAAAGTATGTATCCAAGCATATTTTAAATTAAAAACATTGGAGGATTAGACTGAATGAAATACTCAGAAACAATTATAAGCAAACGACTTCGAATACTTAAACTGACGAGTATGTTTTTCATGCTAGTGTTAATAGCATGGATTGGATATACAAAATTACTTTATGAAAACGGATTCCTTCAAGAAAAAAAGAATTCAGTAGAAGTAATGAATACTAGCATTACAGGAGAAATAGAGCAGCTTTTTCATATAAACTTGCAAGGTTATCGAAAAACAAGCCTTGATGATGTTATAGAAGCCAGTAAAAACGATCCAAGTGAACTATCCTTAATTGAACTAGTCAACAAATCCTGCTCGCGAGATTGCATAGGTGAACCAGTTACATATGTAAACTCAAACAATGGATATATCTTTTATAAGGAATCTAATGGAACTAATGTAGCTATAACGGTTAAAAAGAAAGACACATGGGTAATTGTAAAGAAATCTGTTCAAGATGGATTATAATTCCCCCCAAAAAAAAGAGTACGTATCGTACTCTTTTTTATTATTAATCCCCTTCCTCTTCATCCCTACAATGGCATTTCGGTTTTGTTTTACAATGACATTTTTCACACTCACATTTCGGTTTCTCTTTGCAACAACATTCGTGAAAATCTCTGCATTTACATCTACATCTCCCAAACATTAAATCATCCCAAAATTTATTACAATTTCGGGAATGCCCACAATGACAAGTATTCCTCATGAATATACTTCCTCCTAAATAGAATTCATCATATTCTATGTTTGAAAGTATACAAAGGCTTGTATATTAGTCTATTTTCTCCATATCATAAGTAGAGTTAGAAGATTATATAATAATTAGTCTTATCTCACATACTCATAGTACCACTTACGTGAATCTAACCAAGCTGTAAATTTATCGATATTTCCAGACCAATACGTCATACATTTTCTAAAAGTGAAGGCAATTCGTTTTCGATTAAAAAAGAGATGTCACTTCACAAATCGGATTCTTTATTCTCTAAATTGTATTAACTTGAATGGTAACACGAACAAAAAAGCATCACCTTTTTGGCGATGCTTAAAAACTCTATTTTACTTTTAGTTCCCTAAATAAAGTTTAAGATCATGGTGACCGAAACTATACCTATATTTCCGCCTCCTCCTTCACTGCCTCTTTTAACCTCTGCAACATATACCCAATTCCTTTACACCCCTCTAGCGGATATGTAATCATTTCTTCCGGATATAACTTTGTCACTACTTTTTTATGCTTCTTCCCTGCTAGTAAGACGATTTCGTCAAACTGTAGTAAACTTTTATCTACCATCTGTTTTTGTAATTTCTCTATACTTATTACCTCATCGCTTTTTGAATCAAATGCAAGATCATAGTTTTTTAATACAATATCATTTGGCCTTAAAAATCCATGTTTCGCTGATAATATAACCCAGTTTTCGAAAAACATGGATGCGTACGCCTGACATGCTTTTCCGAACGGACTAATATATACATCTTTTGCTTCCATCGGTCCGTAGTTTGAATGCTTATCCCAAATTTTCTTTTTTCCACATGGAATTATACATAGCCTTTTCATATATATTTCTACTCCCTTAACTTCAATAAATAAAATCCATTATTTTGTACATTTTTCTCTCGAAATACTATATAATAATTCTGAAAGTTTTAATTACACATTTTACCATATAAGTACTAAGGATCACTCTCAATGCAAATATTATAATACCATAAAAATTTTTCTTTTTTTCTTCAAAATAATAAAAAAATTGTAATATTATGATGTGCGAATGAATTTAAAAAGGAGGTTCGTAAAAATGAAAAATATTATCCCTGCACTATTAGTCTATTTTATCGTTTGCGTTATTTCCGTTATCATCCCAGCATCTGAAGGCTACAATTATGTCGGCTGGAAGTTATTTGTTGGGCAAGTGTATGCGATACCTATTTTCTTCATTACTGCGATAATCACATTTTATATAAACAAGAAAAAATCTTACGAATAAACAATTATAAGGATAGCTAACGCTATCCTTATTTTAATTCGTTAATCAAATCTAAAATAGCCCTTGCAGTACTTTGTATCCTTTCTTCCGAAAAGTCAAACGCAACACCTGTATTTTTATATATTTCCTGTATAGATAAATTCCAATCTGAACTCGCTCCCTCTTTAAAGAAAGTAATCGCTTGTTCCGGATTCTCTCGATAAATTTGAAACAATTGAATCGCTCCTATTTGCGCAATTGCATATTCAATTTTATAAAAAGGAAACTGAACAAAGTGAAATGACTCGAACCAACTAGAACCAATTTCATTCTCTACTCCTGCAATATCAACTGATGAATATTGATACCTTTTACATAGTTCAATATATTTCTCATCTCGCTCTTCTGGTGAATGATTTGGATTTGTATAAAGCCAGTGCTGGAATACATCTCCTGAAACTGACGATATTAATAACGATAAAGTACGATATAATTGAACTCGCTGTACTTCTTTATAATCATCCTCTTGCGTATAAAAAATAGTAAGCTTATCCATTAATAATAACTCTAGGCTAAGGGAATAAAGTTCCGCCACCTCTTCACGAAGGTATCTTTCCTGCATACTACTTTCATTGTTAAATTGTTTATGAAAATGTAATGCATGCCCCAATTCATGTATTAATGCATGAATTGCATAAAATGAAGGACTAAAATTAGAATAAATAAAAACGTCTTTACTATGAGGTAAGGTAAAGCAAGCAGCTCCTGATGCTTTATTTTTCCGTTCTTGTACGTCAATTAATCCCGCTTCCCTTATATGAGTAAATTCCTCATGAAAACATGAATCTGTCTTCCGAAACATTTCTTCAACCCCATCCAATAAATCAATGTAATTTTCAAATGAAGATTTTTGCAAATTACAAGGAGCAAGATCCCAAGGACGATACGTTTTTACATCAAGATTCTTTTTAAAAAGACTTCCTAACTGTTTCCAAATTGGTACAACACACTTTTCTATCGACTCATGAAACTTATAACAATCTTCAATACTGTAATCTCTATTTTTTTGTTTAAAGGCATACTCACTATAATTATTAAACCCTGCATTTAAAGCCATCTGATTCCGCAATTGTACGAGTTCCTTCATAATACAATCTATTTCTATTTTTACTATACTTCTTGCTTCGCATAAAGCGTACCAAGCTTTTTCACGAATAGCTCTATTTGGGTTATCTATCCTTGCTTTTACGTATGCATACGTCTTTTGCTCGCCTTCCCAATTAATAGATATGTTAGACATTATTTCTCTATATTTCGTAATAAGTTCTTGCTCTTTAACGGAAAGCGCTATGTTCTTTTCATTAAACATTTCACTCTTCACAAATCTTGCTTTTTTCATAAATCCATATTTCTGCTCATCTAATAAATCAGAAAACGGACAATCTCTAAATTTCTGGTCAAATTTTGCATTGTATCTTTTTAAAAGTGGCTGAATTTCATTTTGGTTATACATATGTATATCACGTATATTACTATCTTTTGTATCTCTATACATAGCGATTAAATTGATCGTTAACTCTTCTTCTATTTCTGCGTTTAAACGCAGCTCCTCCGAAAGCCAGCTCTCTAATTCTGAAACAGACGTAATATTTCGCTCTAAAAGTGACTGTAATTTACTCTCCAAATCATTCAACATACACAATCCTCCCGTTTTTAATTTTCTGTTTTTTAGAGATAAAAAAGGACAAGTAGCCAATCTGACTACTTGTCCTTGCTGTTTATGTGTACTCAATAAAATTAAGCTTGGAATGCTTCTGTTAATACTGGTACGATTTGTTTTTTACGAGATACAACACCTTTTAAAGTAGCTGTGTTGTTTTCTAGTGATACGTTGTATGCTTTCTCAACAACGTTTGCTGCTTTACCGATCGCAAGACCGACAGAATCGTTAGTTAAGATATCAGTTACAACGAATAAGAATAGGTCTAAACCTTTCTCTTCTACTACTGCAGAGATTACTTTTTCAAGTTCCGCTTGGTGTACAAGAACGTCGTTTGTATCAACAGCGTTTACTTGTGCGATTTCAACTTTCGCATTACCCATTTGGAATTCTTTAGCGTCAAGAGAGATTAATTGCTCCATTGTTTTTCCGCTTAAGTCAGCACCAGCTTTTAACATTTCTAAGCCGTAGCTATCAGCATCTACACCAGCGATTTCCGCTAATTCACGAGCAGCTGCTACGTCTTGTTCTGTGCAAGTTGGAGATTTGAATAGTAAAGAATCTGAAATAATTGCAGATAACATTAAACCTGCAACTTCTTTACGAATTGTAACGCCATTTTCTTTGTACATTTTGTTTAAGATTGTAGCTGTACATCCAACTGGCTCACAACGATAGTATATAGGATCGCTTGTTTCAAAGTTAGCAATACGGTGATGGTCAATAACTTCTAACACACGAACTGATTCGATATCGTTAGCACTTTGTTGACGCTCGTTATGGTCAACTAAAATAACGTTGTCCACTTCGCTTGCTACTGTCTCAACAAAACGCGGTCCTTCTACTTTAAAATAGTCTAACGCAAATTGAGTTTCACCGCTGATTTCGCCTAAACGTACAGGCTCAGCATTCATTCCTAATTCTTTTTTCAATTCTGCATAAGCAATTGCAGAACAAATTGCATCTGTATCTGGGTTTTTATGCCCGAAAACTAGTACTTTTTCCATGTTTTCCACCTCTTCATGAAAAGGATATCTTAAAGAAGCAAATATGACAATATTTAAAGCATATTTTTTTATAAATAATTGCACTTTCTTCTATATTTTTCATCATTTTCATAAAAAAAATCATCTAAAATGAATTAGATGATCGAAATATATGTTTCAATTAAAATAGTGTAGGAGTTTGCACTACGTTGTTAAAAGCGAAATTTGAAGCTAAGCCATTATTCAAAAGGTTTACATCTATAACTTGATAAAACGCATTTCCAGTGTCTGCAATTTCCCAAACAGCTAAAATAAGATGGTATCCACTACGGTCAGTTGGTACATTTGCTTCGTGCGTTACTGTTGTCCCTGGTCTAGCTCCACCGTCATTTTTCACATAGAATGGCACTAAATCTAAATCTGATCGCGTTAAAGGTTTATTTGGATTCCAACCTTTTTTCGTAATATAATATTTCCACTCTTTTGTACTATGAGGAGCCGTAAGTTTCCACTTGAATGTATTCGTTCCGCCATTTAACGTAACTTTCTTCCACCTATCTACAGTTTGAACATCTAACGCAGGAAAATGACCAGCCCCTGCAATTTGTCCATCAGAAGGTCCTAGTTGCGGAAATCCACCTATCCCTTCTACACTTTGTGGTTCATATTGAATCGGTCCACAATTTACATTTACCCCTTGCTTACATAAATAAGATCGGCTCGCTGGTGATTCTACATATCCATGAGCTGAAGCCTTTTCTGAAAATCCAAATGTTAATAATCCCGTAAGTAATACGCCACCACTTAAAATAACTTTCTTCATCTTTTGTAAACTATTCTTTTTCATTCTTTCATCCCCTTCCAATAATAAAGCGAAAATAACTATAGTTGCCTAGTCATCTTCTCTACATTTATTATAAGACGAGAATCATTACTAAAAGAACCCTCTAAAAACTTTCTCAAATTCATTTAGTGCGTTAATTAGATTATAATTAACTATTTTAACACCGCCAGAAAAATATAGACTGTGTTAAAAATAGTCGTTTATTATTCACTTACTAATAATTAAGCACTCTCCCCGTTTGATTATACCTTAAATGTTTTTATAATAAATAACCGTAGCATCTAACTTTCCATTCGGAGAAATTGCATACCCTGGTATTGTTCCAACTTCTTGGTAGTCTAGTGATTTGTACAATTTATTGGAAGGATCTCCTTCTCTAGTATCTAATACTAAAAGAGACCTGTTTTCTTGCTTTGCTCGTTCCTCTGCTTTTTGCATAAGCGATCGTCCAATACCGTTACGTCTAAAGTTTGGATGAGTCATTAATTTACAAATCTCGGCTCTATGAATTCCGTTAGGCTTTGTAACTAATTGTAATTGAATACTCCCTGCTACTTCGTTGTTTATTTTAGCCACATACAATATCACTTCTGGCGCTAATACTGTTTGCCAATACTTTGTTGCGTCTTTTTGTTCCAGTGGAGGCAAAAAACCAATTGATGCCCCATCATTTACAACCATTTTCAAAAGTTTCGAAAGTTCTTCCATATCATTTTCTAGTTTCTTAATTTCTTCAATTACTAAATTTCGCATTACTTTTCCCCCTTTTGTTTCATTGTAACAATTTTTAAAGAAGGAATAATGAAATAATAAGATGAATTTATATTAAGATATGATTTTTTTTGAAAGGATAACGATATGAAATATTTATTAGATAGAACGTACGCAAAAGAATTACTCAAATGGGCATATGAACAAAACCCGGGCCCTTGGTTTGAACATTCACTACATGTTGCTCATGCAACTGAAAACATAATTATAGAACTTATAAAAAAAGGGTACAAGCTAGATGCTGACATAGCATATAACGCTGCCCTTTTGCATGATATCGGAAGATACAAAGGTTTTACCAAATCGGTCATTCATTCCTATGATGGTTATATGTATATGAATGATTTAGGATATACAGGAAACGCCATTATTTGTGTGACACACTCATTTCCCTGTAAAAATGAACATATAGATATCGCAGCGGAATGGAGTCTCGTTCCTGACCATATGAAAAGCCGATTAGTTGCAATATTGAATGAACATAGTAACTACGACTTATATAATAAAGTAATTACTCTTTGTGACGCTCTTGCTGACGCAGATGGCTTTACTACGCTGGAAAGAAGATTAATTTCCGTTGGTTTGCGTCATGGTACAACATCTCATACATCTTTACATTGGAAAGGGTTTTATGCGATTAAGAAAGAATTAGAAGCTTTAATCGGTAAGAGTATATACACAATTCTTCCTGATGTAGGAAAATCTATTTATGAAGATATAGAATATTAAATTGAATACAAATTGAACCCATCCTAGATAATTTTTATACTCAAATTTAATTTCACATAAAAAACGTTTTAAACATAAAGTTTAAAACGTTTTTTATTCAATGCTTTTGATTTTTCAGTTCTGTTAAACACTCTTGCACTAAAGTTACCGCTTGACTCATCGCAGCTCCGCCAGCAAATGCTGCTGAAACACCACATGCTTCCAGAATCTCTTTATCCGAACATCCTTGATCAAGACAACCTTTTGTATGATAAATTGTACAATACTCATCTTGCGTTGCTAAACTAATTCCTAATGCAATAAGTTGTTTTTCTCTTTTTGTTAAAGCACCCTCTTGAAAACAAGCTTGCGTGAACGCATTATATGTCTCAGCGATTTCAGGAATTTGATTTGTAAAACTACCTATACCTTCTTTATAATGATGTAGAATATCATTTATCGAACTATGTTGCTCATGTTCCATCTTATTCCCTCCAGTCATATTATCCATACCTATTGTAGTATGCGATGAAATGGAGGCAATATACCTTCTTTTAAATTAAGAATTTTCAGTTAATTTACGTTATAATTTTAAATTATCATCTACAATAACTTTTTCTCTAGAACTTTTTCTTTCAACCTCTTTACTTCTTTCTTCCCAAAATGTTAATCCTTCAATCCCCACATTTTTAGGATTAAATACTGGATCTTTCCCTTCTTTTTTCTGCCTTTCATAGTCTTTTAACACTTTTAATGCGATTTTACTTAATAATAGAATCGCGATTAAGTTTAACCATGCCATACTACCGATTCCTAAATCTCCGAGATTCCATAAAAGCGACGCTGATTCAACACTACCGATGTAAACCATAATTAAAAATCCAAATTTTAAAACTGGTTTTAACCAGCCATACTTCAATTGACGATCTAAATAAGTAAGTGTCGTTTCAGCGATATAGTAATAAGCGAGTAACGTTGTAAATGCAAAAAAGAAAATTGCAATTGAAATAAATATTGGACCAAACCCTGTCATCACAGTTTCAACTGCTTGTTGCGTATAAATTGGACCTGCTTCCACATTTCCTATGTTTTTTACAATAGCGCTTTTCCCTTCAGGTATAACATTATACATACCTGTAATTAATATCATAAGAGCTGTCGCTGTACATACGACAATTGTATCGATATATACGGAAAACGCTTGAACTAATCCTTGTTTTGCAGGATGCGATACTTCAGCAGCAGCCGAACTATACGTCGCTTCTCCGACACCAGCAACGTTTGAAAATACAGCACGTTTTACACCCCATGCAATAGCTGCACCAACAATTCCACCAAACATTTCATTTACACCAAATGCGCTAGAGAAAATTAAAGCAAACATACTTGGAATCTCCGTTACATTCGCAATTAATATGATACATGTAACAATTACATAACCAATTGCCATAAATGGAACAAGCATTTGAGAAACGCCAGCAATTCTCTTTACACCACCAAAAATAATTGCCGCTAGTAACACGACTAAAAATATACCAGTTATATATTTGTTAATACCATTAGAGTTTTCGAATCCAACTGCGATACTACTAGATTGAATACCTGGTAATAACATGCCATATGAAAGTGTTACAACTACCGCTACAATGACTGCAAACCATTTCATTTTTAAACCTTTCTCAATGAAATATGGAGTACCGCCGCGATATTCATTCCCTACTTTACTTTTGTATACTTGAGATAATGTTGATTCAACAAACGCACTCGCTGCCCCTAACAAAGCCATTACCCACATCCAAAATACAGCTCCAGGCCCGCCGAAAGCGATCGCTGTCGCTACCCCTGCAATATTACCAATTCCAACTCTTCCTGATAAGGCTAAACAAAATGCCTGAAAAGATGATATTCCCGTCTCGGAACTCTTTCCTTCAAATAATAGTTTAATCATCTCTTTAAAATAACGAATTTGCAAAAAACGTGTTGCAATCGTGAAATATACGCCTGCCCCTAATGCAAAAACAACTAAACCGATACTCCACACTTGCCCTACTAACCATTCTACTAAATTCTCCATCCAAATCCCCCTTATCATTCTTTGGAAAAGCAATTTTGTATATAAGAAAACGGACAACTATTATCAAACTTTCTAGTTGTCCGCATCTTTCATTATTTCATCCCTCAATTTTTGTCAGTAAAACACCCTATTACTTTATATTTACCCAAACACTTTTCACTTCTGTATAATTATCAAGCGCATATGAACCTAATTCGCGGCCAATACCAGATTGTTTGTATCCACCAAATGGTGCAGCTGCATTTTCTAAGTTATAATCATTAATCCACACTGTTCCTGCTTTTAATTTATTTGCCACTTGATGACCCGTTTTGATATTTTGCGTCCATACACCCGCAGCAAGGCCATAGGATGAGTTGTTCGCTCGTTCAATTACTTCTTCTGTCGAATCAAATGGAAGTACAACAACAACTGGTCCAAATATTTCTTCCTTAACGATTGTCATATCGTCTGTAACATCTGTGAATACAGTTGGTTTAACGAAATAACCTTTTTCAAGCGCACGTTCGCCACCAGCCGCAACTGTAGCACCTTCTTTCTTCCCTTGCTCAATGTAATTTAACACACGCTCTTGTTGTTTCTTAGATACGAGTGGACCCATTTCCGTTCCTTTCTCCATACCTGCTCCAAGTTTTACGTTGTTCGCCATTTTCACAAGTGCATCTACTACAGTTTCATAATGTTTACGATGAACAAATACACGTGATCCTGCGCTACAATTTTGACCATGATTATACATAATACCTTGGAATGCACCATTAATTGCTTCTTCCAAGTCCGCATCTTCTAAAATGATATTTGGTGATTTGCCGCCAAGCTCTAACGTTACATGCTTAATCATTTCTGCAGACTGACGCATAATATACTTTCCTGTAACAGTAGATCCTGTAAAAGCAACTTTATCAATGTCATGATGATTTACAATTGCTGCTCCTGCTTCAGGACCAAAGCCTGGTACAAAGTTTACAACACCGTTTGGAAATCCAGCCTCTTTAAAGAGTTTTGCTGTATATAGTAAGGATAAAGGTGTTTGCTCTGCTGGTTTTAATACGATCGTACAACCTGTCGCCAGTGCAGCTCCCATTTTCCAAGAAGACATAACGAGCGGAAAGTTCCACGGAATAATCTGACCTACAACACCTACAGGTTCATGTCTCGTGTAATTTAAGTAATCTTTTGAAATTGGGATTGTTTGCCCAATAATTTTTGTAGCCCATCCTGCGTAATAACGATAATTTTCTACAGTCGCTGAAATATCATCATCAAGTGCTACTTGATATGGCTTTCCATTATCTAAAGCTTCTAGTTGCGCTAATTCTTCTCTATGTTCTTCAATTAAATCTGCTAACTTATAAATAAGATGCGCTCTTTCAGCAGTAGTCATTTCTGCCCACGGACCAGATTTAAATGCAGATCTTGCTGCTTTTACTGCAGCATCAATATCCTCTTCTTGCGCTTCACATACGACTGCTAGAACATCTTCTGTTGCTGGATTGTATGTTTCAAACGTCTTTCCGCCAATAGCAGAAACAAATTCGCCATTAATAAACATTTTAATTTCTTCATTTAAAAACGCTTCCACTTTTGGTTTCAGCTCAATATTTGTCTTTAACATTATGTTCTCCTCCTTATTTAAACAGCTGCATGAGCTGCAATATTTGATAAAATCGTTTGAAGCTTTTGATCTTCGTCAACAGTTAATCCTAGTCTTGGATAGCGAGAAGGTCCTCCCGCTTGCCCATGTAATTCCATGGAACGTTTAACGATTTGAACATATTTCCCTGATCCTTCAAGAAACTCGCAAAGTGGTAAAATAGCATCGTTTATTTCCCACGCCTTTTCTAATTCACCATTTTGAAAATGCTCATACATTTTTGTAACGAGACCGGGAACGATATTTCCTGCTACTGAAACCCATCCCGAAGCACCAACTAAATATGATTCCATAACTAAATCTTCAGAACCACAGAAGACTTGGAAAGCCCCTTCACTTTGTCTTACTAAATCTCTCGCTTTTCGAATATCTCCGCTAGATTCTTTAATATGCGTAACATTTTCACACTCTTTTCCAATACGGAGCATTAGCTCTGTACTCATATCGACACCAGAAGTAAATGGGTTATTGTATAGCATAATTGGTATATTTACAGAGTTTGAGATTTCTTTAAAATGAAAATAAATCTCCTCTTCCTTCGGTTTACAATAGTAAGAGTTTATAATTAATGTACAATCCGCTCCGTGCGCTTCTGCATGTTTCGTATATTCAATTGTTTCTTTTGTGGTCTCTGCTGCAGTTCCAACAATGACTGGAATACGGCCATCAATTTCTTTCAACACAGTTTCTACCATTTTAAATCGTTCTTCTTTTGATAAACTTACAAACTCTCCTGTACTTCCATTAATGATAATACCTGCAACCTTTTGTTCGATAAAGTAATTTACATTTTGTTTTACCCCATCCCAATTAATTTCCTGAAATTCATCCATCGGTGTTATTAATACTGGAAATGCCCCTTTAATTTTTTGCATATTTATCTCTCCCTATCACATTTTATTTTAATAAGAATCCTGCCGGAAACGGATCCGTAGGGTCTAATAGAAACGTCTGCATCCCTGTAATAAATCCTCTACTTTCAAAACGGAAAATGTATCCTAGTTCCTCCTTCTTCACTTTTTCCACAGTTATAAAACTATTAAATATACTTTCATTTTTAAAAGGTTTATCCGCCATATAATCATTTTTAAATAATGCATGAACATAGGAAACGATAGTAGAAACAAAACCTGGCGAACGTACGATAAAGTTATCTTCATGAAATGTAATCGACTTTATATGGTTCTTTTCTTTTTGCGAAGGATCTACTAAAATAAGCCTTTTTATTAGCGACTGTTTTTGTATAGCCTGCAGTGTAGCTTCTCCCCATCTTTTCAATTCTGAAATGTTTTCAACACGAATTTCTGGCGAATACGCACCTTTTTCTACAACTGCATATACTTTATCTGCTTGTATGAGAGAATAACTTACATTACCAACCTGTAAATTTTCCTCAATCAAATAGCAAAGTTTGCTTTCAAACGAAACAGATATAACTTCATCATTCTCTACATACGCATGAACTAAAAATATTCCAGATAACGTTTCAATTTTGTATTGATTGGACTCTCTCTTTTTTAAATACCCACTTTCGAGTAACATCGTTATTACCGCAACAATGCCCCCATAATGAAGCGGAATCGAACCTTCATGATTAAAAAATAATACAGCTGCATCCACTTCATTATGGATAGATGGAACGACAATACACCCATTCAAACCGATAAAACCACGTGGTTCATTTAATAAAAGCTTCATCTCTTCTGCTAATTCACCTGAAAATTGTTCATTTAATTGCTCCAAACTGTAGTAGTATTTGCATGGTACGTCTTTCATTACACGAAATGCCTCGCCATTTACATGTACGTCTACTGCTGTATACATTTTTTGAATGTTCATTTTATATCCTCCGTTTCATGTTCCATCGGCGGAATTAGCAAAAATCCTTCTTTGAGTGGATCCATTTCATTGTAAAAAAATTTATGCATACCCATAAGCCAAGCTGATCCCGTAATTTTCGTTATGACAGCTTCAATATTTTCAACATGTGTCGTATTCACGACATATCCTTTAAATAAAGAACCAACGATACTCTCATGAATGAACTCTTCACCAATTTTGATTTCTTTCTGAGCGTATAATACAGCTAGCTTCGCAGATGTTCCTGTACCGCATGGGGATCGATCTATTCCGCCTGGTGGTACAACAACTGTATTTTTCACATGCGCACATTCATGAGTAGCATCTGTATAAAATTCAACATGTGTTAATCCTCTAATAAACGAATACTCTGGATGAATGATTTCAAACTTCTCATTAATTGTGTTTCTTATATGAATCGCCTTATCGATGATTGTAGATGCATTTTCTGGTACTAATTCTAGGCCTACTGACTTCGCATCAATAATGGCATAAAAATTCCCTCCATACGCAATATCAGCCTCTACAGTTCCAATGTCTTTGACGTGTACAGTAATATTTTTCAATAAAAAAGCTGGTATGTTACAGAAAGATACCTCTTTTGCTTTTCCATCTTGAACAGCAATATCTACTTCCACTAAGCCAGCCGGGGTATCTAGTTTTAAAGAAGTAATCGGTTCAACTACTGGAATTAAACCTGATTCAACTAACGCTGTACATACACCGATTGTATCGTGACCGCACATCGGTAAGTATCCACCTGTCTCTATGTATATAACACCTATATCAGCCTCAGGATGACATGGGTCTGTTAATAATGCCCCTGACATTACATCATGACCACGCGGTTCATTCATTAACAATTTTCGAATCCAATCATATTCCTTTTTCATATGTAACATCTTCTCTGCCATCGTCTCTCCAATCAACTTTGGAAATCCGCTAATTAATGTCCTCGTTGGATTCCCGCCCGTATGTGTATCAATAGTCATAAAGACTCTTTGTGACCTCATCCGTTTAACACCCTTTCTGTAAAACGACTCAAACGAAGTGGTTCAATAGGAATAATTGTCTCTTTTTCATTTAATAACTCTTCAATTACTTTCCCAGTAACTGCTGCAAGACTAATCCCATCCCCTTCATGTCCAGCGGCAATGAAATAATTCGGAATATGTTCCACTCGTGAAATAATCGGCAAATGATCTTCTGTCCACGGACGTAAACCAGCGTAAGAACGAATTACCATCATATCTGCCATTTTCGGATAAAAGCGAATCGCTCTATTTGCGATACATTTAATGACTTCATTGTTTATTCTCGTATGAAACCCTACAAATTCACGACTACTTCCAATTAAGAAATTTTGACTTTCAGTAGGCTCAAATACGAGCGCAACCCCGTATTTTTCAGTTAAAACATCTACTTTTCTTTTTCCGCCAAATTTAGAAATTAAATAACCGAATTCCATTACTTTACGGCATCCTACATGTTGTTGCCTTGATGCTACTATAATATGCCCTTTTCTCGGTTCAATTGGTATATTTACATTTAACATCTGACCAATCTTAGGAGCCCACACACCGGCTGCATTTACAACTTGTTTTGCTGTAAAAGTACCATTCGTAGTTTCTACAACAAATGAACCATTCGTCTCTATTTTCATACTCTTTACTTCGGTCTGCTTAAAGGCTTTTGCGCCAAACTTTTGTGCCTCTGACAGAAGCGAGAAAGCAAGGAGATATGGATTCACAGTTGAATCCGTCGCACATTCTAAACCGCCTAATAAATCATCAGCAAAAAAAGGCGACTCTTCTCTTATATCTTGCCTATCAAGCATTCGAAACGGTAATCCAGCTTCTTTTTGCCGATCTACCCATTGTTGCGCAGCTTCCATCTCTTCGTCTGACTCACATACGAGAATACTTCCTGGTGCCCTATATTCAAATGAATGCTCTAATTTTTCACTTAAATCAGTTACTAATTTTTGACTTACTAAAGACATTTGACTATCAAATCCCGGATCTTTATCAATGGCCAAAATATTCCCATCACACCGTGAAGACGTCCCGCTGACAAATTCTCCTTTTTCAATGATTGTTACGTCTCTTCCGTATTTTGAAGTGTAATAAGCGATAGAACACCCTATTATTCCACCACCTATAATTAAAACGTCGCAGTGCCTCACAATATACTCCTCCTTTCCCTAAACCTCTCACTTTCTTTTATGCAATTGACGTGCCAATTCTTCATATATACAATTTCCATAAACAATATTTTTATTTGTAAAAATAATTTAAATTTACAGTAAATAGGTGTATTATTTTTTTATCACTGTCAAAATTTTTATACATAACAGGAGGGCATTATGGCATTTTCATTTCCGACTATACAAGAGTTTTTGGAACGTGTTTTAATCGATCATACATGTAGCCTTAATCACATTAAGCAAGTAAACGAAAGGTTTTATTATCTCCCTTCTACTACAGATGAATATAATTGCGCCATTATTTATGTAGATGACTCATTCACTGCACTAATTGACGCTTTTTCTTATGAATTAGCTGTTATCATCCTTAACGAAAACGATGAGCCGATATGCTGTATAACTTCTCAGCAAATGATTCCATTTCTTTATAAGTCCTACAATGAACTACAGGCATTTTATGACACCGTAATACAAACAACTGACTCTTCTGTTACAGTCATTGATAGTAAAGAATGCGTTCGAACTTGGACAGATGGTGCTGAAAAAATATTTTCAGTCAACCATAATGAAATTATTGGGCAACCGATTACTCGTTTTTTTGATTATAAAGACTTGGAAATTTTACAATCTTTACATGATGGAAAAAGCATAGTCGCTCAGTTCCATCAGCCTCGTCCCGATTTATTCGTATTAATTAATTCAAATCCAGTTTATTGTAATGATGAAATTATAGGAGCAGTCGTTTCAGAAACAGATGTTACAAATCAAGTCGCTTTAAATGAAAAACTATTTAATATGTCACATGAAATGCACCGTTTAGAACAAGAAGTGGCAAAGTATAAAGATGAATCCGATCCATTCCTTGCGATGAATGGGAAAAGTCCTGTTATACAAAGAACGATACAATTAGCTAGAAAAGTTTGTTCGGTGAAATCAACTGTTTTAATACTTGGGGAAAGCGGAGTTGGAAAAGAAGTATTTGCGAAAGCAATTCATGAAGCAAGTGAGGCAGCGAAGGCGCCTTTCATTTCGATTAACTGCGGGGCAATTCCAGAAGCGTTATTTGAAAGTGAATTATTCGGTTACGAGCGTGGGGCGTTTTCTGGAGCAAATAGTAAAGGAAAAAAAGGTAAAATTGAACTCGCGCAAGGCGGTACTTTATTCCTCGATGAGATTGGCGAAATGCCGCTCGATATGCAAGTAAAACTGTTACGTGTACTACAAGAACGAAAGTATTACCGAGTTGGCGGAGAAAAAGAAATTAATATTGATTTCCGCATTATCGCTGCTACAAATCGGGATTTACAAGAAGAAATGAGAAAAGGAACTTTCCGAGAAGATTTATATTATCGTTTAAATGTAGTTAGCCTGCATATTCCACCGCTGCGTGAAAGACGAGAGGATATTATCGAACTCACATACTCATTCTTAAACGATTTTTCAATCAACTATAACAGACCAATTCGTGACTTACCTTCAAGCATTATGCATGAACTGCTTCATTACAATTGGCCAGGTAATATTCGCGAACTTCGAAACGTTGTTGAACGACTTGTGGTATTTGCGACAGACGGAATTATAAAACAAGAATATTTACCATTTCATACAACCGAAAATTTAGACAATCATACAGCTCATTCCCTATTACTCAGCAACAATAATACAATCCTTTCTTTACAAGAAGAGATGGATGAGCATGAGAAAAAAGTTATTGAAAGGGCTTTACGAATTTTAAATGGGAATAAATTAGAATGTGCAAAACAACTTGGCGTAACAAGGGCTACTTTATATAACCGTTTAAAAAAACTTGGACTTCAATAAAGAAGCAGTATGCACCGATTAGGCGTTTACAGGTAGCTCTCTCTCCTTCCTCTATATTGGCATGATTTTTGCATATATAATTTGTGCAAACCGAACTAGAGGAGGAATACACATGACCAATAAAAACAACTTAATCGTTTGTCGTTGTGAAGAGGTTACATACGGACAACTTCAATCGACAATTGCTGAATATAACTGCTCGGCAAGAGAATTAAAACTAAGAACACGTGCTGGCATGGGATTTTGCGGTGGTCGTACATGCAGAATAATGATAGATCGAATGATTGAAAATGCGAATCCTGACGTAACTCTTAATGAACTACCGTTAAAATATCAACCACCAATACGTGCAGTTACTTTTGGATCGGTAGGTGAAAGTAAATGAGTAGAATTACACATCACCCTATTTTAGGTACTTTACAAAGTAGTGAGCGTATTACTTTTCAATTTAACGGTCATCAATACGAAGCATATGAACATGAAACGATAGCTGCTGCCCTGTTAGCAAATGAAATACGGACATTAAGAGTTCATGAAGATAGCGGGACACCGCGAGGTATTTATTGTAATATTGGGCACTGTTCTGAATGCCGCGTGACAGTAAATAATCAAACAAATGTACGCGCATGCTTAACTGTTGTAGAAGAAAACATGGTTGTTGAAAGCGGGAAACAGCATCCGAATATCGTGAGAGAGATGGTGAAAAAACGATGAGTGATGTAATTATCATTGGTGCAGGACCAGCGGGATTATCTGCTTCTATCTCTTGTGCTCGTTTCGGACTAAAAGTGCTCGTTATTGATGAATTTATGAAGCCGGGTGGGAGATTGTTAGGACAGTTGCATCAAGAGCCTACTGGAGAATGGTGGAACGGAATAGAGGAATCGAAGCGACTTCATGAAGAAGCAGAATCACTTTCAGTACATATCAGGTGCGGTGTTTCGGTCTATAATTTAGATAAAGATGAAAACAATTGGTTTGTACATACTAATATCGGTACGTTAGAAGCACCGTTCGTACTACTTGCTACTGGTGCTGCGGAATATTCTATTCCCCTTCCAGGCTGGACACTTCCAGGAGTGATGTCAATTGGAGCAGCTCAAGTTATGACAAATGTTCATCGCGTGCAAGTTGGAAAAAAAGGAATCATTATTGGTGCTAACATTTTGTCTTTCGCCATTTTAAGTGAATTGCAATTAGCGGGAATTAAAGTAGATCATATTGTACTCCCTGAAAAAAGCGAGTTAAGTCAAAAAGCTGGTGAACCTGAAGAAGTTTTAAACTCTCTTTTAAATGCAGCACATCTCGCTCCTTCTGCTATTTTACGAATAGGTAGCCACTTTATGAAATATGATTGGATTCGAAAAGCTGGATTAACATTCTATCCAAACAGCGGAATGAAAATAAACGGAACGCCACTTCACCTTCGGAAAGCAGCTCTTGAAATTATCGGAACAGATCAAGTTGAAGGTGTACGCATTGCTAATATTGACTCTAAAGGAAATGTTATTAATGGATCAGAGAAAATATATGAAGCAGATTTTGTTTGTATTGCTGGGGGATTATACCCACTTGCCGAACTTGCAGCTGTAGCTGGTTGTCCCTTCCATTACATTTCAGAATTAGGTGGACACGTTCCTCTCCATTCCGAAACAATGGAAACCCCTCTTCCTGGTTTATTTGTAGCTGGCAATATTACAGGCATTGAAAGCGGAAAAATTGCGATGGCGCAAGGAACTGTTGCAGGTCTATCTATTGCTAAATATGCAGGTGAACAACATGATATAGTCGACCAACAATTATATCACGCCATTCAAAACGTTCACTCTGTTCGTCAGAAAGCTGCAATTCAGTTTAATCCGATGGTAGATATCGGTAGACGAAAGATGAATGATTTATGGCATAAATTCCAAACAAATGATAAAGATTTCTATAAACAACAAGAAATTATTTAATAAGACTTATTTGTCAAAAAGCTCCCCTTATCAAAAACATAAGGAGAGCTTTTCAAATTATTTCACTTCGATTGTCCAATCACCATCAGCTTGAATAGTGAATATATGTATACCATTTTCTTTTACAGGTACTTTTTTCGTAGTATCGGCAGCACCAATTTCATTAAATATCATGCTATCGTTTAAATCCACTACAAAATTACTTTCACCATTCTTATGTACACCATGCAATTCTTTCAAACCTTTTTCAAGTTTCACAAAAACAACATCAGATCCGTGACCACTAATTGTTCCTGGAGCTGTTACTACTTTATCTATTGGAATAGACTGAGACATATTCACTTTCCAGTGACCATCTGCCATTGGATTAATAAAATATTTTCCACTCTTGTTTAATAAAACTACACGTTTTTCTTTTCCATTACCAATAAAATTCGAAAGTGAACCAGAGTCATTACCTTGTTCATCTTTTAACTCTAGAATTGCATTACTTTCTCCTGTATGTTCTACTTCCGCAATAACAAATCCGGATTTTAACTCAAAAAAATCAGAAGAATTCGCACCATCACCTTCTAACGAAACACTATGATCTTGTGATAATCTCTCCACTGCACTTTTTTCTTTTATCTCTTTAGCTTTCGGGCTAGTTGTTGCTGTTTGCTGTTCAGTAATCTTATCTTTTTTTTCATTCGCTTGTACATCTTTTGTTTGCTCCGTTGAATTACAAGCAGTTAAAGATAAACATACCGCAGCAATTGTTGCTAATAATTTCTTTTTCATAATATCCCCCTATTAACATAAAACATTCTTAATAAGAATAACATATTTTTACCAATTCATCAGTTTATTAAAAATTGAATTTTATCCTAAAATAGGAAACATACTAAAAATAGAAATTAAAATAAAAAACTGCTAGAGCATAAAGCCCTAACAGTCTTATTGTTCATCACTATTAAATTTCGCTAATGCGTAAATACCTTCTTCATCATCTAATTCAAGTTGTAATCTCGCTGCGAATGAATTGACATTATATTCTCTGTCAATCAATAAGCGTAATGCTTCGATTAAGTTTGCTTGAATTAAAATTTGCTGGCGACCATTTACCTCTACTTCCGCAGAGAAACCGTAGTCATCGTCATACATGAGTTCAACTAACACTTCTTCTGGACCCACTTGTCTTTTTTCAGCTATATATACGCAAAGCGCATTTATTAATTCTTGTTCAGAAATTTTTATTGTTTCCATGCTACTTCATCTGCCTTCTTTTTACGTTGGTCTTTGAAGTATTTAAATGCACGAACTGCTAACATTACGATACCAGCCATTACTAACATATTTACCATAAATGCTAATACAGAACCAAGAGCTCCCATATTTGCAAATAAGCTACCCATTAGTAAACCACCAAGACCACCTAGTAATAAACCTTTCATAAAGCTTCCTTTATTACTTTTTGGTGCTGTGTTTGTTGCTTTCGTTTTTGAATCTGGAGTCGTTTTTTGAGAATTTACATTTGAGTCTTTTTTGTTTAAATCAACTTTTGACTTTTGACCTGAACTTGGTGTAAATGATTTTTTACCAGATTTGTAACTTTTCGCTGCTGCATGATCTACGAACATAAAGCTGCTAGCCCCAAAGATAACCATGAATGCTGTCATTACTGCTACAAGTTTTTTCAACATATTATATCCATTCTCCTTTTATATAGATATATGTGAAATCTATCTTTCTAGTAAATTCAGAATGATAGATTTGTTTTTAAGAACATTTTAAAGGTTCTTATGAACTTATTATATGAACTTTTGTCGAAATATGCAAGTATTATTTACTTTCAACAGTTTGGTGACAAAGGAAAAATTAAGCAAAACAGAATTGACTTTAAATGAAACAAAACATATTATAAGTTCATAAGAACTTTTTATTATTTTGGAGGTGAAAAGATGGAAACATTTCATCTCACACGAAACGAAATGGCTACCCTTCTTCTATCACTAAGAGGATGGAATACGAAAAAGCCTCTCGGTATTTTACAAGAAGCTTGGGCAAAGTCACATAAAAAAGATATTGAAAGCGGACAAAGCGTTACAGCTTTTATTACTACCGCACTTTCACCTATTTTTGAAAAGCTGATTAAAATTGACGATACTGATGTCGGTTTTTCTTTAAATGAAATAGTTGCGCTTGGCAATCAGATTGAAAACACAAGTTTCTCTGTAACTGCTATGCAAAACTGGGTGAAACGAGATATAAAAGAAATGATTGGCTCTCCTCAAAAAGGGAAAAAATATTCGATTGAACAAGCAGCCTTACTGTTCATTGTCGAAGATTTAAAAACAGCACTTGATTTTGAATCAATTCGTAAGCTATTACGCCTTATCGTTAATGACCCAGCCGATCGAAGTGATGATTTAATCAATCCTGTTCATTTATATGTAGCATACTCTTCTCTATTTGAAGAACTCAATCAAGGGAATTGCTTACAACTAAATGCAACAGATACAGTTCATACAATTGAAAACATCGTAAAAGAAAAAGCTGATAAAATCGCAAGCAAGTTCGATCAAATTAATAACGAACAACGCGAAGCAATTCGTAACGCTATTATCATTGCGACCCTTTCTGTACATACCGCTTATGTACAAATGTTAGCAAAGCGTTACGTAACAGCAACTTTATTTTTACAGAACTTAGATGTGAAGCCTTAAAAAATAGGAGCAGAAATGCTTCTATTTTTTTATGAGAAATTTTTAATAACCTTTTCATTAACCCTTCATAAAAACGCGGCTTATATCCTTTACTATAATACTTATGAGAGACATAAAAGAATTGAAATAGCAATTCCCTATGTAAATAAGGTATAATCTACATATAGTGAACCTTTTACGTGATTAAATAAAAGGTTCTTATACTCAAAAATTCATAAACTAGAAGGTGCAACAATGTTAAGTAGTTTTATTCATTCAGTATTAACGGTTTTTGAAGGATTAGGTTATTGGGGCATTATGCTTGGACTTATGATTGAGATTATCCCAAGTGAAATTGTCCTTGCTTATGCAGGATACTTAGTATTCAATGGAAGTATCTCATTTATAGGCGCTGTTGTATTCGGTACAATTGGCGGTGTTATTGCTCAAATCTTTATTTATTGGCTTGGACGATACGGCGGACGCCCTATATTAGAACGTTACGGAAAATATATTTTCATACATAAAAAACAAATAGATGCTGCAGAAGATTGGTTTAATCGTTACGGAACTGGCGTCATTTTTACAGCACGCTTCATTCCAGTAGTGCGTCATGCGATTTCAATTCCTGCTGGTATTACAAAAATGCCTTTACTACGTTTCACTACATTAACAGCACTCGCAATCATCCCTTGGTCAATCATTTTCATTTATTTAGGTGAAAAACTAGGTGAAAATTGGGAGAAAATAAATGATATTGCTGGTCCGTATGTGAAATCATTCGCAATTGGTGGCGTCGCACTTATACTTTTATACTTCGTTATAAAAAAATGGACAAAAAAGCGTAAAAATCTCGCTTAAGAATATAAATAAAAAACCGCTATAAATTCATTCGGAATTATAGCGGTTTTTTATTTATATATGAATTAATCTTCAGGAATTATATAACACCTTTCCATCTACATTTACATGGATAAGCAACCATTCGATCATTCTTTTCGTATATTATCTCAAAAAGGAGTGATTCCCCTATGCATTGGCAGCAAAAAATACCATACTTAATCGGACGCCCTATCGGTATTTCCTTCATAAATGGGCAAGGAACTTCTGGCGTATTATGTTCAGCGCATGATGGTCAATTATATGTGTATGAATACCTTTATCAAGCTCAGTTCGCAATGAAACATTATGATTATAGACAGGTTCAAGATATACATGCATTCCCAAATTGCCCTCACCAAAATCCTCTATACTAAAAAATCGGAACGGCTCATAGCCATTCCGATTTCTATACTTTATTTCTCAGAATAAAATTTCTGCACTGCTTCATCAAAATAAATCCAACCTTTCCAGCCTAAATGAATCGTATCTTTTAAGAAATACTTATCATATTCATGACCAGAGAAATCAACTACTGGATATCCTGCTTTCTCAACCTGTTCTCGAACTTTATTATAATACACTTCACGGCGTTCTTTCGGGAAGCCAGTATAATCATACCAAGGCCCATTTACAGGTACAGAAATAAAGAGTGGTTTGACATTTTTCTCTTTAAATAAATCTAAAATAATTTGTAAATCATCATATTCTGGTGATTCATCATATGTTTCATTTGCTCTAAAGTTTTTTAAACCTTTTAGTTTTTTCTTCAGATTATTCTTATGATAATACGGATTTTCAATTCCGAATGTATTTGTAGTAGACTCAGCATTCCCTTCTTGTTCCGCGTGTTTACGTGCATCTTCCCAAGAAATTGAACGAAGTCCGATATTTGTTTTCTCTTTCATCGGTTCGATTTTAAATAAAGAGTTAAATAAATCTCTATGATCTAAAATATTTCGATGCATATAAGCAAGTGGTTTAGCTAAACCTGCTTTTATGTTATGTTTTGTATCATTATATACAATACCTTCTAATGAATTTTTTAATATATCATCTTCTTGAACAACTTTATAATCTAATAGCCGTTTCGCGATTTGCTTCTTCATTTCTGGATTTATCTCATCATTAAAAATAAAATGATATGCTTGTTGTTTGGAGAAATTATTAGTGAAATCCCCTTGTGAGACACCAGTCTTTGTAAACCATTGTGGTGAAAGAACAAAGACTACTTTTTTACCTTCTAATTCATCCATAGTAGATGTCATATTTAAAATATGAGCTAAGCTTTGTGTACCGCCAGTTCCAATTAAAAACGGTGTAAAACCAGCTGGATTTACTTTGAAATAATTAGACGGATGATATGCATCCATTCGTAAAAATTCTGATGAACCGTACATCGGTAAATACCGTGAATTCTCTAACATTTTTTGCTGTAAGAAAACACTTTGTAATTTCTCTTTTTGTAAAGAAGTAGCCGCATCTTCTACCTTCTTATCACTAATAAGCGATACTAAACTTTTCGATGGGATTAGAATGATAATGAAAAAAAGCACACACGCTAAAATTATAGGACCAAAAGCATGCTTCATTTTCATCTTCTGTCCCTCTTTCTATCGTTATTAAATTGTAACCCTTGTCTTTGACACGCCATCTTTTCTCTCCTTTTTCTCTATACATGTTCTATTCTATTTGTCTATTATATACATGTATGTATTTCCTTCCTTGTTCTATTAAATCCTATAGAAATAGCGCAAGAAAATGTTTCCATAGAAACACGTTAATTATACAAGATTCTACATAAATTTCACACTGGAATTTTAGTAATAATTTTATTTTTAAGTCGTAAAAAAACATATGAAATGTCTATATTTCATTCGGAACTGTACAAAAAAACAGACTATCACATACGTGAAGTCTGTTTCTCCATTCTTTTATTTTTGTACATCTGCCCCTTTTAAACTTGTAGCTGGACCAAATTGATGTACATATAAATCTTTCACATATGGTTTTTGTAAGTAAGATAATCCGCGCTGGAATACCGGTGCAATTACTGCATCATCAAGTAGCATTTTTTCAGCTTCTTGCATTGCTTTCCAGCGAGCTTTTTCATCATTACCTAATTCTGTTTTAATCTTCTTAATTAACGCATCATATTCTGGGTTTGCATATTCTGTATTATTAACACTGCTTCCAGAAAGGAATACTTCTAAGTAAGTCATTGGATCTGGATAATCCGGTAACCAGCGTGATAACGACATTTCATATTCTTTCTTCTTCTCTAGTGCTAATTTTTGCGTATGTGGTTGCAATTTCACATTCACTTTTAAACCTGGTAAATTTTTCTCAAGCTGCTCTTTAATGTACTCTCCAACTTTTTTAAAGTTTTCTAAGTCATAATTTAATAGTTCTAACGTCACTTCATCTGTACCTGTTTCTTGCTTTGCCTTTTCCCAATATTCTTTCGCTTTTTTTACATCAGTTTTATTAAACTCACCTGCCGTACTTCTAAAATCTTTTTTATCTGGTCCCTTTAAAAATCCTTTTGGTACGTAATAGTTTGCAGCAACCGAACCATCATTTAAAAATGAATCCGCAAGTCCTTTCTTATCAAAAACTGTACTTAGCGCAAGACGTGCATTTTTATTTTTAAGAATCGGTACATTTTCATTAAATCGGAAGAAGTACATAACTGGATCTGTATATTGTTTTAGCTCTTTATTATTTTTATATTTATCCACGAATTCTGTAGAAATAACAGCTCTATCAACTTTATCTGTTTCATATAAATTTACCGCAGTTGAAATTTCTTTTACAATTTGATAGTTTACTTCATCTAACTTCACTTCTTTTTTATCCCAATACTTATCGTTTTTCTTCATTGTAAAGCTAGCTTCATGCTTCCACTCTGATAATGTAAATGGTCCATTATATACCGCTTTATTTGCTTCTAATCCGTATTTATCACCTTGCTCTTTCGCATATTTTTCGTTAATTGGATAGAAGGATGGTAAAATTAATAATTTCGTAAAATACGGTACAGGATGTTCTAGCTCTACGACGAACGTTTTATCATCCTTCGCTTTTACTCCTAATTCATCTAGACCTAGTTGTTTTTTATTTATCTTCTCAGCGTTTTTCACATCGTACGCAATGTATGCATATTGAGAAGCGGTATCTGGATTAATCAATTGCTTCCAAGCGTATACGTAATCATGAGCGGTTACTGGATCTCCGTTTGACCATTTCGCATCACGCAAATGAAATGTATATATCTTTCCATCTTTACTCACTTCATATTTTTGTGCGCCTGCCTCAATTACTTCATCATTTTTCGATAGACGGAATAGTCCTTCCATTACGTTATTCAAAACGTTAAACGAGACTGCATCTGTGACTTTCACTGAGTTTAACGACGGAATTTCACCCGTTTCTAGTAACTGTAATACTTTCTTTTCATCTTTCGGCTTTGTTGTAGTTTTTTCTTTTGCGCAGCCAACTAAAAATGAAGAAACTAATAGAGTACTAACTAATGAGTAACGAACAACTTTTTTCATTTAAAAACCCCCTCTATTTTTAAGGTAAGTAACGACGAGCACCAGCGTATTCTTCTATATATCCTGGTGTATTTAGTGGTATAATCTCTACCGACCTTTCAGCTCTTGGTGAGTGAATCATATTGCCATCACCAATATACATTGCAACGTGATGGACACTACCTTTCCCTTGATCATGTGCAAAGAAGATTAAATCTCCCTTTTGTAAGTTTTCTTTATCAACTGCAATTCCTGCTCTTGATTGCGGTCCAGAATCTCGCGGAATTGTAATGCCGTGCGATTTATAGATCGTATGCGTGAAGCCAGAGCAATCAAATCCAAAACCACTTGTACCAGCCCATATATACGGTAAACCTAAAAACATTTTCCCTGTGTTAATTAAATCATCAGCTGTCGGTTTTGGAATATCAGTTTGAGAACGGTAAACTGTTCCATCATTTTTTCGTAGCCATGCTTTCTGACCATTTGGCAACAATACACGGTATGAAATTGTGTCTTCACTTAATAGCGGCAGTCTTGTATTATAACTGACTTCAAGTGATTTATGTTTTTCAGAAGGATTTATATATAAAATCGCAGTTGGCTTTGTTATTAACACAAAAGGTTCATTTGTTTTATCTGCAAATTCTTGATTATATGTTAATTGCTTTTCAGGCATCCAGCCCGGATAACCTTCTTCATTTCGTGGTGTTGGCTGTCCATGCACTAATACCTTCACCCACTCGCCTTTCTTATCAATAACGGTTACTTCTTGACCGAGTAACGCTTGTGTTTCTAATTTATTTGCATTTGTTAACCATAGTTTCTCGCCAAGTGTCATTGATTTCGTCCATTTCCATAGATCCACTGGATTTGTTGCACTCGGTGTATCGATTGACCTTAATGAATCAGGTGCTGTCCATAACGTTGCAGCAGATACATCTATAAATGCTTTATTATCCTTCTTTTCTTCAGCATTTGCCGATGTAAACGATGAAAATATAAATAAAGTTGTTAAAAATGCAGTTCCTACTTTTTTCATATATATCCCCCTTAAAAAAATAATTTACTAGTCTCTTTTCCTAAGACTTACTATTCATTGTCGATTGAAGGTTTACCTTTGATCCAGAATAAGTCATTCCTTCTGGCTCTTCCATTAACCAAAGCGGTGCATCAAGATCAAAATAATGTATATTAGGATGTGCTGCCGCTAAATGTGCAACAGCGCTAACGGAAAGTGAAGATTCCATCATGCTTCCCACCATACACTTCACACCAGCCGTTTCTGCGATATCTGCAATACGCCATGCTTCACGTATGCCACCACATTTCATTAATTTAATATTAATTAAGTCTGCGTATCTTCCTTGAACGAGCTTTAATGCATCACTTGCTGAAAATATACTTTCATCGGCCATAATTGGCGTTTGCACACGATCTTTGACGTACTTTAACCCATCCCAATCTTTCGCGTGTACTGGTTGTTCAATAAATTCTATATTTAAATTACGATTTTCCATCTCTTGAATGATAGAGATCGCTTCTTTTGGACTCCAACCTTGATTCGCATCTAAACGTAATGTCGTATTTCTTGGTACCACATTTCGAATTGCCTCAATACGTTCCAAATCTAAATGCGCCTCTTTACCCACTTTAATCTTTAATGTTTGAAATCCTTTTTCTATATGTTTCTTCGCTTCTTTTGCCATTAATACAGGCTCATCCACACTCACTGTAATATCGGTATAAATTTCTTTCTTCCCGCCTAACAATGCATATAACGGCACATTTTGATATTGGCAATATACATCATATAAAGCGATATCTACCGCTGCTTTCGCACTTGAATTTCCAATACAACTCATTTGAATGCGCTGTAGTAACTGCTGAAACTGAATGATATCTTGACCAATTAAACATGAACGCATCGGTCCTAAAATCGCTTCTTCCATTCCACTGGTGAAATCACCCGTAATAACTGGCGTTGCGGCTGCAGCCCCCTTACCAATCAATCCTTCGTCTGTATGAATATAAACATCTATACTTTCAATTTCTGTTACAGTGCGAAGTGCGGTTTTAAACGGTGTATGCAGTTTTATACGTCTACGATTTACTTTTACGTCTGTAATTTTCATTTTGTTCATCCTTTCTTCTTCCAATGAAGTGAAATCTTAATCCACTGGAAATTTATACCCACAGATTATTAGGTAAACCTATTGAGCATTTACTCTCCTATCTCTCTACTTTGTTTTCGTTTACTTTTGGTGTAGGATGATAATGTGAAATAAAAAAATCCAGCCATAAGAATGATTCTTACGGCTGGATTTTGTCTATGATTGAGTAGACAAAGCAGCAATCTGATTATATTTTTTCTGTGCATCTTTTAGCGCTACAAGTAACGCTTTTTGAGAAGAGCCGAAATATCGGTTCTTTACTTCCATTACTAACGCCGGGTCATTTATATTTTTATGTAGAAATAAATATTTAACAAATTGAGATGTTAATGCAATTGTCGCTGAGCAGTCTGCATCTACAATTTCCCCTGTATCCTTAACAAGTACAAATGCTACGAAATAGCTTTTAAACTTTTCAGTAATGGGATTATTTTGAGGTGCTTTCGCATCCCCTACGATATAAATTGTATTTGAAGCGTACACAGCTATCTTCCTTTCTTATACGAGGATAACGGGTTTCTTAATAGTCGTATGAGCGAGGAACTCAACGTTGATTAAAAAATGTATCCGCTTACCTTGTATTATAATATAATTAACAGAATTTTAACAACATTTATTTTAGTGCATATTCCATATTTATGCAAATAGCTTAAACTCTTCATTTTTACAATATGTGATTGTTCCTTGTACCATGACATTCATACATAAAAAACTGCACCTCCAATTGTTAGACGGTGTCTAACAATTGGAGGTGCAGTTCAATGGCTAGCTGTTTTTTATTACTTTGGCATCACAAATATAGTTTCATTTGACTTAGAAAATTGATACTCTTTTCTCGCAAACTTCAAAATTTCTTCTTCATCGTCTGTTAAATTTTCTATGTTAGTCTTTAAAGAACCTTTATCTTTCTTTAAAGATACTAATTGTTTCTTTTGATCCGTAATCGTATCTTTCTTTTTATCAATTACTTCTTGTTGTTTCGTTAAAATATATTGAACATACAGAGTAGTTGCCGCAATAAAAAGGACCATTAAAATAAGACGCCTTAACTTCTTTTTATTTATCTTACGCTTGTCACTAGGTTGTGATGATTGTTCTGGTATATTAGGAACATTTACTCGTTTGAGTTTCCTCATTCAAATCCCCCTAACCCATATTTTTCACTATCATCGGCACGTTTTCTTACTAAACTAAATTCTATTCTTATAAAATAAACTCCTTCACAAAAATATCCCATAAATTAACCAATTAAAGATAGCATTCGACGACATTTCTACATTTACACCGTTTTTTTTTATACATGCTGCTATAAAATAGTAGTTTCTGTAATTCTTTTTCTACTATTGTAGAAGAGTTTTTTCACACACAAAATTCTTACCTCACATATCCATGTTATAACATGCTTACAAGGAGGGGAAATATGCATTACCGCACATTAGGTAAAACTGGAATAACTGTTTCTGAAATAGGTTTTGGGGCATGGGCAATCGGTGGTGATGAATGGGGACCTGTTAACGATAAACAATCTATAACTGCTATAAAAAAAGCAATTGAGTGTGGTGTGAATTTTATTGATACTGCGGATGTGTATGGTTTAGGACATAGTGAAAAGTTGGTGGCTACCGCGATTAAAGGACATCGTAATGATATTATCCTATCAACGAAAGGTGGTTTAATCGGACACCACTACGACCCTAATGGAGTTCCTGTATATGATACTCCCGAAAAAATCATCGCCGTATTTGAAACAAGTTTACAACGTCTTCAAACAGATTATATTGATCTTTATTTTTGTCATATTTGGTGGCATAATCGTAGAGAAACAGAAGCATTTCTACGTGCATTTGACATATTAAAACGTGATGGAAAAGTAAGGGCAGTCGGTGTTTCGACTCATGATTTACAATACATTCATCATTTCAATAACAACAACGAAATTGATATCGTACAACTTGATTACAATATATTAAATCGAAAACCTGAAAAAGATATATTACCATTCTTACAAGAGAAAAATCTAGGAGCTATTATTCGTGGTCCATTAAAAATGGGCATTTTAACTGGAAAATTCACAAATAAAACAATTTTTCCAGATGGAGATTTACGCAAAGAATGGCCAAATGAAACTTGGTTTCAAGAAGACTTACAAACCGTAGAAAAACTTCGATTGCTCTCAAATAAAAATCAGACCCTAGGGCAACTTGCACTTCGCTATGTACTCTCTCATCCGGCAGTAAGTGTTGTAATTCCTGGTGCCAAAACCGGAATGCAAGCACAAGAAAATGCAAATGCATCTGTTCGCCCTATTTTGAGTGATGAAGAGCTTAACTATATTCATTCAATATAAAAAGCCCAATCCGGGCTTTTTAATTTGGCAAACTAATATCATACTCCATTCGCTTCGCTGTGTCCTCCGCAACATGCATACCTAACAAGTTTTTCACAATATGAAATGCCATATTAATTCCAGCTGAAATTCCGGCAGATGTTATAATATGTCCTTCATCTACAAACTTTACATTTTCTATAACTTCAACATTTTGAAACTCATTTTTAAACTTTTCAATACTAGCCCAATGTGTTGTTGCTTTTAAACCTTCCAGTAAACCTGCTTTCGCCAGTAATAGCGCTCCTGTACAAACTGAAGTCATCAGCTTTACTTCTTTCATTTGTTGGCGAATCCATTTTATTACTATTTCATTTTTTATTTCATATTCTCTAGCACCTAGCCCACCCGGAATTATTAAAATATCCACTGGTGGTAAATTTTCAATACTATAATCTGGCTGTACCTTCAATCCGTTCCTTGCTGTAATCATTTCCCCATTCTCGCTAACGGTATAAACAGTAAATGGTTTTTCTTCATTCACCTCAGTTACAGAAAAAACTTCAAATGGCCCTGCAAAGTCTAACACTTCTACTTCATTAAATAAAAATATACCAACACTCCATTTATTCATCATAAGTTCACTTCCTGTTTCAAATGATGTAATAGATGATCATATCCTTTTTCTAATGCAATATCATACGCTGTTTTCCCATCATTTTTCTTTATCATCTTATTAGCTCCATTTTTAAGGAGTAACATAATTATTTCTTCATTTCCTAATAATGCCGCTTCGTGAAGTCCTGTCCAGCCACCACTTTGCATAATATTTACATCTGATCCTTTTTCAATTAAGAAAGCAACAAGTTCACTTTGCTTGTTCGCAATTGCTGCTTGCAAAGGCGTATTTTCATTTTCGTTTTTCGCTCTACTATGTATATCTGCACCGCTTTCTAAAAGAAAACTCGCTATTTCTTTCTGTCCAAAATAAGCTGCTAAATGAAGTGGTGTCCATCCATCTTCACTACATTCGTTAACAATACTTGGACTCGCCTTTATAAACTCCACTACTTTTTCCTTATGACCACTTAAAACAGCTTGTACTATTGATTGTAAATGCTCCATAATAATCTCCTATCATTCAAAATATTTAAGCATCCCCTTCTACATGTTCTATTAATTATTACATTTTCCTTTTAAAAACTTAAGTTTACATAATAATATTATAAATTACTTTTGTACTTAATGTTGAATAGCAATAATGTTTAAAATAATACCTTTAAACAATAAAGACTATGATTTCATTAGAGTTACTGAAAAAAGCAATAAAAAAAACTATACACATAGTTTTCATCGTATTCGTTCAGTTGCATGAACTAAAACAGGTAATGTTTATTCTGCTATTCATGCTTTCAACATATCAAATAATATTATTCCAATAAAAAAACAATCCATTTTTAAAATGGATTGTTTTTTTATTTCTGTTTTATGCGGTTTATTTTATTTTTGTATTTTCAATGACGAAATAATTACACTTACAAAAATGAAATACTACTATCTTAGCCCCTCTTATAGTAAGTTTTTCGTTTGAAAACCAAAAACACATTTTCGCCTTACGATTAAAAAACATATGTAAAAATCTCTAAAACAGCTGCCTTATCATACTAATCTATAGCAATTCTGTCTTCTTCCCTTACCTGTTTCCTTTAACACATACGATTTTAAAACAAGCGCCGTTAATGAATCTGTTAATGTTTTATATGATAAATTTGATAATGCCAATAGATCGTTCGTATATAACATTCTATGCTTCTCTAATAATAATAGTACTAATCGTTCAGACGGTTTTAATGCCTCATCACTTTCTAGTATAAAGTCTATATTTTTCATTTCTCTAATTACTACTCCTTATATAAAAAAATACTTTAGGTGCTAATTTAATATAAAAATAATACATAACAAAATTTGAAATATATTAAAATAACATTGTTTTAAAACACTATTATACTATAACATATATAATTCTTCAAAAACTACATTTAAAAACGGTTAGTCATTCTCTAAATATGAATGACTAACCGTCTTTCAGCTTCTTCTCAATTAACATGTTTTACCTTAAATATTTCTTGCAATATGCGGCTTACTGTAATGACTTGTTCCACCGCCACCAACTACTACTTTACCGCCTTTTTCGAAAATTAATAATTTACTTGAACCATCTGCAAGAAGCACTATTACTTCAGCATTATTACTTGTTGCTACATAAATTACATAACCACTCTTTGATATACAAGTTTCCCAATTCGAATCAAATTCTGATCTTACTACACGATTTGAATACACTTGATTTTCAATTCTATCTTGTTCTACGTTCTCCAAATTTATTCTCCCCTCTTCCCTGCATAGTTATATATATTAAAATAGCAGTCCTGTTTAAAATAGTGACCGATTTTAACATAAATAGTATATGTAGTTAGTAGGAGAATGCTTGGACAATGGAAACAAGACAGTCGATTTTGTATTGACTGCCTTGTTTCCATAGATAGTTCTCTATTTTTCGTTTCGCAGAGCTTCAAAAGTAATCATTTGATTTGCATTTGACGGTTCTTTTTCATAAACATATTCAGCAGAACAAGTAATGTTAGAGAAACCTATACTTTCTAAAAGGAGTTTAAACTCTACTATTCCATACCAGCGCAGCGCAAAACGTTGTAACTCTGTTTGTACTAGCTGTCCTTTACTCCACTTTTCATATTTCAAATATGATACAGTAACTTGGTTCAGCCAATCTATTTCAATTGATTTATTTTCTAATGTGATTCCGTCTCCACTCGGCAAAGAAAAAGTCGATGTATGAATTTCCCCAGTCTTCCAGTCATGCGGAAGCATAATATCTACGATTAATCGTCCGCCTGGATTAAGATGTTCATAAAAACATTTCAATGCGTTTATAGAATCCACACGATTTTCAATTAAACAAAAAGATCCAGTAGGAATGATAATCGCCTCATATTTATGCGGAAGTGAAAATTGTTGCAAGCTTCCTTCATATAAATTAGGATGTAAGCCTCTCTCTTTACACCGCTTACGGCAAGAATCAAGCATTTCAGGTGAATAATCTATCCCATCCACTTTAAAACCAGCCTCTAGAAGCGGAATGATGACACGCCCTGAACCTACTGCAGCTTCGAGAATTCTACCTCTACAATCTTTTAAACGTTCTTTGTAATACTCAATATCACCATTTAAAGAATAACCGACTGGTTTTGTGTAATCATACAGTTCCGTACAAAGTGTACTATAAAAACTAAACATTTATTTTCTCCTCCGTTTTTACGTACGGAAGATTCCAATTCAACTAATCTTCTCGTACCTCTAATTTTAATGCGCTTTCGAAAGAGCTGACTGTCATAATATATCACTCACTTTCCATATAATATAATGATATTGTATTACATAACCTTCCAATTTGAAATATAAAATTAAAAATTCAGACTATAAAACAAAAAGCTTACTTTAGTAAGCTCTTTGGAAAAGATATTTATTTCACAATCGGCAATGTCACTTCACTTAATTTCACTGTAAGTTTCGTGCCCGCTTTCGGTCTAATTGTATAATCATAGTCGCTAGCAATTAAAACGATCCCTATTTGATGTCCAGCTTTAAAGACATAATCATCTGGCTGCATGTCCCATGTGAATGTATAATCTTTGCCCGGTTGAATCGCTGTTGAATCTTCTATATTATTTAAGTTTTGTGGATCCATCCAGCCTCTCGTTACGATTTCCGGCTTCGTTCCTTCATAGTCAACAAGTAATGCTGTTAAATTTGATACAGATCGATCAATATTTCCTGTAATTGAAATCTTTGGTGTACCACTTATGCGTGTATCTTTTTGCAGTACAGGCATTGTATATACTAATCGATTGGCTACTTCTAATTCTGGGTTTGCTACTAATTGATTTGATTTCATTTGTGCATCATCTAAGAATGAGAAAACTTTATTAACAGATCCCATACTTAGTGGAAAATTGACTGATTTATTACTTAAATACATACGGATTTTTGAAGGTACAGCCGCTGGATCTGGCCAATTTTTTATCTTTTGCCACGATTTATTTTCTCTTTGCACATCAACCATTGGTTCATCCATAATTCCATTTTCAATTCCGTACAACCAATAATCTAACCATTTATTTTGTGTTTGCTGCCAGTTATTACTTGATGTCCCACCATGACCACCTTGGTGTAGCCACATTTTACGAGGTACATGATTTTCTCCGAGTGCATCCCACCATTGCGCGAACTGCTTCGTCTTAACATTCCAATCATTTAAACCATGAACAACAAATACGCTTGCTTTTACATTTTTAGCATCTTTTACATAATTGCGTTTATCCCAAAAATCATTATAATTACCTGTTTTTCGGTCTTGTCCAGCCGTTAACTCTTTTATAACTTGTCCGCAAACTTCAGGATTTTCCCTTGTCAGTACTGCTTCTGCCATATTATCTGTATCTTCTCCTTGATATCCGCCTGGCGCAATTACTGCACCATTTGCACGATAATAATCATACCAACTACTAATTGCTGCGATTGGAATAATTGTTTTTAAACCTTCAACTCCAGTAGTCGCAACAGCATTTGGTAGTGTACCATTATAAGACACTCCAGTCATACCTACATTTCCTGTAGACCAATTTGCCTGAACTTCCTCACCCTGTTCTGTAAATGCTTTCGCGCGACCGTTTACCCAATCAATAACAGACTTTGTACCGAGTATTTCTTGTTCATCTCCAGTTGTAGGGCATCCATCTGATTTTCCAGTACCGATACTTTCGCCTAGAATAACTGCATAACCTCTTGGCACGTAATAGTTCCCATACGAACCAAGATTAACCGCTCCATACGGTTTTCCTTCATACGCATACAATTCTTCATCTACATTATATACAGGAACATCTTTTAATCCAGATCGATATGGACTCATTTCATAAATAACAGGAACCTTCACATTCGAATCTGTCTTTGGACGCATAACTTTTATCGATACTCTGTCTTTCTTACCGTCGCGATCACTATCAACTTCTGTCTCTACATATAAATTTTCGATAATGGCTTCATCGAGAGAATAAATCGGCTTTGTCATCCCATTTTCTAATTCAATTTTCGTATTTTTAGTCTCTTCTTTCTTCTCTGCATGCACATCCATAGTAAAGCTAGGTATAATTGTTGCAGATAGCATTGCTGACAGTGTAATTGCCATTTTCTTTTTACTCAAAATGTTCCCTCCCCTTATTCGTTCTCTTTTACTATATAACAAAATAACTGAAAATTCAGTTTTATTTTTATATAATAGTTGAGAAACTCAAAGATTTCTTATTAAGTAAAATTCAATACAGGTGTGAAAGTATTTTCCCACTCCCAGCTTCTATATAAAGTGAGCCCTCACCAATCGGGCGTTTACGGGCAGCGGGGCCCCCACCTAACTTCTTTGCTTCCGCTGAATTTTGAGTTTTGGGGTCTTACTGCCCGGCAAATAGCCGGAAAAATAGAGAAAAAGACAACCGATATTTCTATCGATTGTCTTACATTCCATTTATTATTTTTCTAACTCTTTAAAGGTATCTTTCAAGTCTTTATCAGATACTTTTATATCTGCATTTTTAAGCAGATCTCTAGTAACTTGTTGATGGAATTGAGGATCTTGTATACGTTGCTGTTCTAATTCTTTACGAATATTCTCTTTCTCTTCCTCATATGGTTTAAGCTCTTTTTTATCCGTTAGCTTAATAATATGATATCCGAAAGAAGATTTAACAGGTTCACTCAATTGACCAACTTCTAACTTATATGCAGCATCCTCAAATTCTTTCACCATCATACCTGGTCCAAATTCAGATAGTTCTCCACCTTTTTCTTTAGAACCTGGATCCTCTGAATATTGTTTAGCCAATGCCGCGAAATCTTCGCCACTATTTAATTTTTCTTTAATTTCTTTTGCTGTCTTTTCATCTTTCACTAAAATATGGCTAACTTGAAGCTTTGGCTTATAGTGATCTTTAATATCTTTTTCCGTTACGGTTGCTTTAATAGCTTTTTCAAAAGCGAAAGTAAGCTTTAATTTCTCTTTCAACTGATCTTCATTTTTCACACCATTAGATTCCATATATGTATTAAAATTATCGCCCATCTTGTCTTTTAATTCTTTCAGTTGTTTCGTTACCTCTTCATCCGTAACTTTATATTTATCATTTAATACTTTCTCTACTACCATTTCAGATAAATTCTGTTTACCATAGTTTTCTTTTAATTTTTTGTTAAAATCACTTTCTGAAATGCTTCCTGATTTTGTAGTTACAATATTATCTGATGAACCACATGCAGATAAAGATAACGTCATCCCCATTAAAATGCTACCAATTACTAATTTCTTTCTTTTCAAATCCGAATACCTCACTTCATTAAATTCAAATGTAACTATGTAAATATAACGTTTCCCTGTGAACTTCACGTGAATTTAATGAAAGTAGAACATTTGCTAATTCTCCATTTAATACATCAATTTTGAAAATTTTGGTGATTCATCCTGTATCGCTAACCTCTAAAGCTGCAAAAAGGACTAAATTTTCATTAGTCCTTTTTCACATTTATATAAAATTGAATTTCTCCATTTATAGAGGAAACTCCATATTCAAAACCATGTCTTTCTAAAATACTTTTCACTATCGCTAGTCCTAATCCTGTACCTGATTTTTCTTTACTACGAGAAGATTCTAGTACGTAAAAAGGCTCCCAAATTTTCTCGGTATCTTTAATTTTATCCGTATGAATGCCATTTTTTATTTGAAAATATATACTTTTATTTCTATCTTCTAAAGTAATTATTATGCTTTGATTTGCTGTATATTTTATTGCATTAGAAATTAAATTTTGAAATACCATTCTCATTTTATTTAAATCTGCATAAACGATTGTATCACCCGTATTACAGTTTACTTGTAAGTCAATTACTTTCGAATCCAGGTCAATCTGATGCTTATCTAATATACTCTGGACCAGTGGTTCAATGGAGAATTCTTCTTTTTGTAAAATATCTCTTTCTAGTTTAGAAAATCGTAATAGTTCTTCAATTAAGTTTGATATTTGATCTGTTTGTTTAATAATTGTATCTACATAAGTCCCATCATCTAATCCATCTTTAATCCCCATAGAGTATGCTTTTACTAATGCGATCGGTGTCTTTAATTCATGCGTTACATCACCCATAAATCGTTTTAAATGTTCATTACGATCAGTTAAGTCTTGATGTGCCTCATGTAGTTTTTCACTCATGATATTAATACTATTGGCCAACTCTCCTATTTCATCATTCGTTTTCACTTTCGTTCTTTTAAACTGCAAATGTGAAATATCCTGAGCGACATCACTTAGCTCCTTAAGTGGCGTCGTTATTATTTTTGAAAGTATCCACACAAGTAAAATAATAAGAAGGAGCGAGAAACATACGATGTATAAGTAAAATGTATTTAACGTATTTATAATTTCATTTGAATTCGCAATGGAAGTCCCAATTAAAATTATCGTATCATCTTTCGCAATATATTTAGCAAAAAAACTCGCTTTTACCTTTCCTTGATCGTACAGTTTATTCGATTGCCCTTCCGTCTTCACTTTCATAACTTCGTCTTTCGTAATCCAAAGCTTATTTAAAGTTACTTTCTTTTTCGTAAGTTGCATGCGTAACGCTTCGTTCATAGCATCTTCTGACTGATTAATTGGCGTATACGCAATTGTAACGTTATTTTCACTTTCAATTGTATGAATAACATCCTCTATATTTTCCACTGTTGTATTTTGTATCTGTGTTGTAAATTTATTTAAGTTTTCACGTGTTTTATAAATATTATAGTTCGGTAAGAGATTGTTAATGAATAATAATGAAATCATAAAGATGAGAATAACAGTTGCAGAAATACTTAAAAATAACTTTTTCCCAAGTTTATTCACTTTGTTCCTCCAAACTATAGCCCAGCCCGCGATGCGTCTTAATAATATTTTCTCCAATTTTTTTACGCAGCCTTCTTACATGTGTATCAACCGTTCTCTCTTCTCCAAAATAGTCAAATCCCCATACAATATCTAGCAATTTTTTACGAGTTAAAATCGTTCCTTTATGATTTAAAAAGCATTTTATTAATTCGAGCTCTGTTTTTGTAATTTCTAACTCTATATCATTTTTATATACTTTATTTTTGGCGAAATTTATCTTTACATCTTGTACTTGAATAATATCATCATGCTGAATAAGCTTTTTCGCTCGCGTAATTAGTACTCCTGGATGAAATGGTTTTTTCACGTACTCATCTGCCCCGCTTTGAAGTGCTGCTAATTCATCTTCACTTTCACTTTTCGCCGTAAGCATTAATACTTTTACGCTTGAATTCTTTTTTATTTCCTGACAGACAGTAATACCACTATGTTTTGGCATCATCCAATCCAAAATAGCTAAATCAATTTTTTCATCATAAAATATTTGAAGTGCTTCCTCTCCGTCTTTCGCTAATAAAACTTCGAAGCCTTCTTTTTCAAAATAAGCTTTTAAAATTCTTAACATATCTTGTTCGTCATCTGCAATTAAAACTTTCATATTTTTTCCTCCATTGCTTTTAAACAAAAACCAATTGTATCATACAACATCTTTGTTACATGAATGTGACAGAAAAATATTTAAAGCTTTTGAGGGGATAGTAATGGTGAGGTGTTGTATTATGATAAAAAAAATCGGGGTCATTTCTCTTCTTTTATTTCTATTATCAACAAATGCATTAGCAAATACAAATCAACAAATTGAAGTGTTTGATTGTCAAAAAGAAATGGTCATTCAAAAACAATCTTTAGATCCAATAGTCCAAAAAGAAGCAGTTCAATACGCTAAAGCAATTACTGGTCCATTTAAAAACTTAAATGTCGTTCCAAAAGATGGCTATATGATAAAAATCCCATTATCTAAGCCGGTTTCTATTACTAATCAATGGTTACACACTACAATAGACGAAGTACTTATACTGCTCCCACTAAATGAAAAGCCTTATATTATGCTTTATGATGATGAAAATAATCCGCATTTTTATTATGTAAAAGGTAAACCAGGATTATTATTGAAACAAATGAACGTTAAAACGTAATTGACTGAAAAGGAGTCACCTTATAAGCTAAATTTTAAAAGCTAAGGTGCTCTTTTTTATAATAACAATTTAGTAAATGAAATTATAAAAGTTGGTTTTTAATATAAGGATCGCAACTTCATATATCAGCGATTTTTAAGATATATCGATTTACCAACAAAAAACCTGTTCGTAGCTATTATTTGGATAGCAATCTCTATAATAGTTTGTAGTGACTCGATCCCTTATATAATCCCCCTTTTACAAATCCATTCGCAGTATAAAACACATCCCCTTGCTTCGTGTCAGTATGTAAAACAATCACTTCAAAATACTTTTCCGCATGACATAATAGTTGGTTTAATAATAAGTTCCCTAACCCTAAACGCCGATAATCCCTTGAAATATAAAATCTCCTTAACCGCCCAATCTTATTGTCTTTTGTGTACGGATCCTCATTTAAACCTCCAACTCCAATTAACATATCACCTTGAAAAATACCATATAAACATTCTCCAGTTTTATTGAATGTATTTATTTCGTTTTTATATTCACTTATTAGCCTTATCAGGAAATTAAAACCTTCTTCTTCACTGTCTTGAACGAGATGACTGAATTCATATCCCATTAAATTTTCTATTTGTTGAATATGTATATCTTTCAAGTCCATTCCCCCTAAGTACGAAAATATATAAAATGCTCGAGAATCATTTATTCTGAGCATTTTTATGGTTGTTACTTTATGTAATTTATAGCGTGCGTATTCTTCACTTCATATCTAAACCGATAATACAGTTGATTAATTTTATTATGAAAATATAAGAGCCTTGCTACAATCTAGTGTGTGATAAGGCTCTTTAAAGTTGTTTAATTCTTATCGAATTAAAGCATGTGTTTGTTTAAGTGTATACATTCACCATTTATAAATTCTCTCAAATATACTATAAGTTTATATATTTCTCATTCTTCTCTAACAGGTTCAAAATAAATTGTAATTTGTTAATCGATATGTTTGTGTAACCACTGTTCAAATATCTTTAACTGTTCTTCAGTATGAAAGTAATGTTCACCCGTCTCCATAACTTCTAATTCACAACGATGTTTTTTTGTAAAATAGTTAATAGTTTCAAATTCGCACAGTTCATCCTTGGCTCCGTACATAATATATGTATCTATATTCCATATATTAATAGGATGTTCTTTTACATAGCATAAATAATCCCAATATAACTTTTGACCAATAGGTGTCTCTATAATCATTTCTTTTTGCAAAAGCTCTGGTGTTACATTAAACCATTTCATCATATTTTCGATAATTCGTTCCATATTAACTACTGGTGATAAAAATAATGCCTTTTCTACCACATCATTTTGATAAGCTAAAAGGCTAAAATACGCTCCCATACTACATGCAAACACGTTTATTTCTTTCCAATGTTCTTTTGCATAATTCATAATTATAGATAATTCACTAACACAAATCTGTACTTTGCAAGGAGTATTATCATCTTTTCTTTCTCCATGCTCAGGTAAATCAAAGCTTAATACTTGATAACCTTTTTGTTTGGCTTCTTCAGCTAATATTTGAATAATTGTATCTTCCTTATTTGACATATTTCCATGTACTGCAATAAAAATTTTATCACTCTTATCTCCCCATAAAGCCGCAGGAATATTACTAATTTTAAAATTATTTTTAATCATATTCCCTCCATAAACTAAGACATATAGGACTTGGCAAAAAACGCACACACTTTATTTACCTCTGTACAACAGGTAATATCCCCTTCAACTCCATTAAATCATCTATTACTACATCAGCCTGAGCAAGTTCATCTTCTTGCGCAAAATCAAAATTACACCCAATTGCAAGTAAACCGTTGTCTTTCGCTGCATTTATATCAGATAGCCGGTCACCAACTACCGCTGCCTCTTTTATATCATATTTGTTCATAATACTTTTAACTAAGTCACCTTTATTTAGCGATTGTATTTGTTCAATACTAAACGTTTCAATCACCCACTTGTCTAAAGCATAATAAGTTACGATTGCTCGTAAATATTCTTTCGAACCATTACTAGCAATGTAAATGGAACAATTATTTTCTTTTATATATGTAAATATTTCTTTTACATTTGGATATAAAGCGCCTTTTCCGCTTTTTATGTTTTCAATAAGTCTATCTAAAAAATATGCATCTGTTTGTTCTCTTATTTCAATAGAATGGTCTGGTAATAAAGCTTCCCAAACTTTCGGTAACGGCACACCCATAATTTCTCTATATTTATCAATTGGTGTTACTGTATCCCATAATTGTAATGATCTTAAGTGATCAAAAGTATCATCTAATGATAATTCTAAAATTTTATCTGTTTGAAATAACGTACCATCCATATCAAAAATTAATGCTTGTAACATTCCTATCTCTCCTTTTGGACTATGGTTTTACCAGATATATTTTTAAGCATCTCAATAATAATTTCTGAGCAATAATTCGCAGCAGTTTTCGCGAAGTCATCATAAGAAATTTGAGCTTCATCATCTGCGCTGTCAGAAATACATCTTATAATGAGAAACGGTATATCATTTATATAGGCAACATGTCCAATTGCTGCCCCTTCCATTTCTGTACAATGAGGTGCGTATTCGTCTATTAATTTCGCCTTTAACTTTGAATCTTCAACAAAACATTCACCGCTGACAATTCTTCCTTCATGAACTGCAATCTGTAAACTACTACTAATACAAGCTTTACGTGCTAACTCTACCAATTCCTTACTTGCAATAAATTCCTCTTGGAACGGAAATAAGTTTTTCATTTGAGTTTTACTTACATCATGATGAGTAACATTCGTTGAAATAACTATATCGCCGACTTTTACATCTGAATGTAATCCGCCAGCAACGCCCGTATTAATGATAGAGTCTACATCAAATTTATGAATTAATGTTTGCGCGCATGCAGCTGCATTTACTTTCCCTACACCAGAACGTGTAATAATTACTTCTATTCCCATGAATTCTCCAATATAAAAAGGCATTCCCGCTATTGTCTGTTCCTCTTGTATAACTAGTTTTTCTAAAAGTAAATCTATTTCAATTTGCATTGCTCCAATAATGCCGATTCTGTTCATGTATGTAGTCTCCTCTTTATTTATAAGTCGGCCAATATATTATGTAATACACCATAATTTTCAGCTATCCAATTCATTTCATCTGCAAAGCGTGAAGGTGGTACACTATGCTGATCCATATTGGCATGGATCCACCAAGTACTCTCCATGTACCAAAGCATTTGAATTGCCCGAACAATATTCCCTACTGGAAAGTCTACTTCATTTCGGTACCCTTCTAAAAATGATGCAACAATACTCTTATTTAATACTCCGTCACTTAATGCGCACGATATAACTACACGGCCAATATCTAACTCTACATAATCGTAATCCATGCGATCAAAATCAAGAATCACTGATACTTTATCATTAAGAAACAAGAAATTATCTACCCATAAATCACGGTGCACCCATCCCCGTTGGCTATTATGAAATTGTTCTGTATTTACCAATTGTGTTGCTTCTTGCTGTAATTTTATATAAGAGAGAATGTGCTCTTTTCCTAGCTTCTCTACTTCTCTCATTTTTTCTTCCCAATGTTTCAATCTCGCCTCTTTAGTAGGTGGAACAAATTTAGGATTTTCTCCTTTTATTAAAGAGCCATCATTTAACAAGTTATGCATATAACCTATCGTCTGACCAAGAGAGTGAATTTCCTTTTGATTCACTTTTCCTGGTGAAACTAAGCTACCTTCCTTATGTTCTAATACTATAAATCTTTCATCACTTTTTGATATATGCATTACATTATTTTTATAAATTAATACCCTTGGACAACTTACACCATTATTATGTAATCTTTGCTGTTGTTGTAATGCTTGTATTAAAAGGTCTGAGTTATACATTTTGTACCGTTCTTGATTATATTGCTTTAATACAAAATCCCCTGCATCCGTTTCGAGTTTCCACTTCAAATTTAGCCAACCACGATGAATAGGTATTGCATTTCGAATTTTAAATTCAAATAAAGTTTCACATTCTACTTTCAGCTCTTGAAAAATCATTGTAGCTTTTTCATTAGATAACGGCTCTATCATCTTACTTGTCCTTTCTTAGCTTGGCATTCCTTTCACTCTCTCTAACATAACCGACAATAAAAATTTCGGAAGTACAAGTTGCCTCTTCAATCTTTTCGGCTGTGAGAGTAACCTATACAGCCATTCAGTTCCAGTATCCCTCATCATTTTCGGTGCTCTTTTTACAGTACCAGATACTATATCAATCATGCCTCCGATACCAATAGATAGCGGAACGTTTAATGTTTGTATGTTTTCATAGATGAACTCTTCTTGTTTTGGTGAACCTAGTCCTACGAGTAGTAAATGCGGCTTGAATTGCTTAATTTTTATTTTTATTTTTTCTATTTCTTCACCATTTACAAATCCATGCTGTCCTTTAAACTGTGCTCCTGGGAACTGCTCATTTAATTTTTCTAATGCCTTTTTATTACTTTCTGGAGCGGCTCCAAAAAGAAAGACACGATATTCATTGTCGTTACAATATTTTATTAAATCGTGAGTTAAATCCGCCCCAGTAACACGTTCTTTCAAAGTTCCTTTTAATATTTTCGAGCCAATTATGACACCAATCCCGTCCGCTGTTATTAAATCCGCAGATAGTAACATCTTTTTAAACTGCTTTGATTTTTCCGTATTTTCCTTTGCAGACATAACAATTTCAGGATTTGCAGTTACTACAAACCTTGGTTTCTCTTGTTGTTCATGTATCCAACCTTTTAATAAACTTATAGCTTTTGCATATTCTAAAGTTGAAAAAGGTATACCTTTTATAAACTGTTGATCCACTATACTCTCCCCTTACATAAGCTGCAAATATTCATCAATGTCTTTAGAAATTTGAATAAAAGCCTTATTCCAAAATTCATAATTTCTTATATCTATTTCAAAATATTTTTTCATAAGCTCCTCTACTGGAGCCTTTCCTGTTTCTCTTAAAAACTCTTTATATTTCGGATGAAAAGTACTTTTACTTTCTTGAGCTATTTCTAATAAACTAAAACTTACTAAATATCCAAATGTGTATGGATAATTGTAAAAAGGAACATCTGCTATATAAAATTGAATATATTTCATCCATACAAACGGCTGGTATTCACTTAAAGAATTTCCATATGCTTCTTTTTGTGCCATTATAGATAATTTCTCAATTTCATCAGCACTTAATGGACCCTCTTTACATTTTTCATAAAATGTTTTTTCAAACTGATACGATGCTCGTATTGCCATTACATAATTAAAACTATTTCTTATTTTCCAGCTAAGCAATGCCTTTTTCATATCTTTACTATCAGTTGTTTCAATTAGATAATTTAAGAGTACCGTTTCAAAGAAAATAGATGCTGATTCAGCCGTACTCATCGGCAAATAATCATCTAAAAAAGATGTAGATTGTTCAAAACTCATATTATAAAAATGCCAAGCATGTCCTAATTCATGAGCGAGCACTCTTACACTATCTATACTCCCATCATAACGCATGGAGATTCTCGATTCTTTCTCACTGAAAAATGGAGCACAAAACCCACCTGGTGGTTTATTCTCTCTCGGTTCAGCATTTATCCATCCACTTTCTATCGCATTACGTGCAAATACTGCTAATTCTTCATCAATATTCTTACATGCATCATAAACGTTTTGTACTGCTACTGAAAAAGGAATAGTAACCTCATTACTTTCCTTTACTGTCATAAGTTCATGCCATGTAATCGAAGCTTTCCCTTTCTTATACACGCTTAAAGCACTTACTAATTTATCAAGGTTTTCTTCTGTCACATTCCACATTTGTAATAATACAGTTTCTGAAATGCCATTCGCATGAAAAGATTGTGTTAAAATCTCTCTATCTTCTATTTCATTACTCTTTATATTACGTAATCTCCCTATTTGATTTAATACAGTAGCAAAGATTTCTTTTTCTTTATTTAATGCATTTGTAAGTAACTCGAATAATTCTAATCTTTCCTTTTCATTATCACTATTCATTGCAATGTTATTTGCTTGTCCAAATGATAATTGTTTGTTATTGTGCGCTATTTCTATCCTATCCCGTAATTGTATGTACATATTTTCCCACGCATTAAGTTCATCTTTTATTAACTTAGTATTATCTGAAGTTTCCACTTCATTATGTTTTATTACTTGCTGTACTTCACTTTTTAGTTCCTTCACTTTCACAGTCAATTTAGTAAGGTCAGATGAAACACTTTCTTCAACCGATTGACAGTACAAATAGTATTCTGCTTTTTCAATAACTTGTATAAGCTTTGAAAGAATCTCTACATCTTTTGTTACAAAATATTGCTCTTTCAACTCCAAAATCGGAAATAGAATATCCTCATTCAAATACAGTCGATTTAAATCCCATCTAGCAATTTCTTGCATTTTTATAGCCGCCTCCTATTTTTACAAATAGTTACAGATATTTCTCCCTACACAATTATATATGAAATGACAAAATTTCGATATCATTAAATATTCAGATTCCTATAAATACATTCTTATTTATACTCTTTTCTTCTACCATTAAGTATCATTCCACATATAAAAAATACTCCCTCTACAAGATTGCATTTGATATAGGAAAACTTCAAAGGTTTTATCTTCATCAATACCATAACGACCGATTATCACAGATTAAAAAATAAAAAAGGATTGATCAAAAGATCAATCCTTTACTCTACTTCATTTAAGAAAAATAACGTTATAACGCCAGGTCCTGTATGTGCTCCGATTGCTGCACCAATTGTATTTACGATAAATACTTCACAGCCAAATCTTTCCGTAATTAATGCTTTTAATGCTTCAGCTGTTTCTAAATCGTCACCGTGAGTCATACCGATTGTTTGACCTTTAAGGTCTTTACCACGCTCTTCCATAATATCAACAATACGGCTTAATACTTTCTTTTTTCCTCGTACCTTTTCAAGTGGTACAAGTTTTCCTTCTTCCACGTTTAAGATCGGCTTAATGTTTAGTAAACCACCGATAAAACCAGCTACTTTACTTAAACGTCCACCTCTAACAAGGTACTGTAAGTCAGCTACAGTGAAGATGTGCTCCATATGGTTCATTAGAAAAGCGACACGGTTTAAAATATCTTCTTTTGATGCGCCATCTTTTGCCATTTTAGCAGCTTCTAAAACGACAAGACCTTGACCAAGCGAAGCACATTTCGTATCAATAATTTCTAAATCTAAATCTACATATGTTTCTTTTACTTCCTCTTTAATGACAACTGATGATTGATATGTACCAGACAGTTCAGATGAAAAAGCTAAATATATACAAGGATTACCTTCTTTTGCATAAGAAACAAATTTTTCTTGGAAAGTTTCAAGTGAAGGCAATGACGTTCTATAAACAGCGCCTTCTCTCATTTTTTGCAATAATGTAACTGACTCTAATGTTACTCCATCTAAATACTCTGTTTCTGCTTCATCATATACACGGAGTGGAATTAAATCAATATCATATGCTTGCAGCAATTCTACTGGTAAATCCGCCGCACTATCCGTAATGATTTTAACACCCATTTTTAAACCTCTATTCTGTTATAAATATAAAATAATAAAATAAAAATAGTACTTTTAAATTATATACGTAAAACTTAAATGAAGAAAGGAAAACACTTTATATTGTATGCACTATTCTTCAAAACTTGAACTATTAATGAAAATGATTCTATTTTAAACACCTTTTTCTTATTATTTTTCTATAACACGAATAATTTTATAAGTATTTTGTATCATTATATTTTGATTCTTTATCTTAATATAATCTTTTCAAATTCATACTGTTTAAAATTTAAAAGCCAAATCCAATAAAGGAAATGGCTTTTAAATTTTCATAAAATAACCAAAATTTATTTTCCATCACATTGTTCTCATTATTATTTTGGCGATGTTAAATATTAGTCCAGTTATGATTAATATTTATAGCCTGTACTATAATTAAAACAGTGAATATTCACCTGTAAGAATCACTAGATAAAAAACAAGTTAAACATTTTATAAAATATTTAATTTTACTAGTAAAGCTAATAAAATTTGGAGAAGAATTTGAACATTTACTGCTATGTCTGTATCCGTAGTCGTAACTGTAACATTTCTAGAATTTCTAATAACAGTTTCTTGTTTATTAATTTGTTTAATAGATGATTTTTGAAACAATTCTTGTGCTACACGGTCAGCTTTTTCACTGTCTGCTATAGAAACACTTATTATAACCACAATAGCTGCTTGTAATGCTGCTTGAATAGATAAAGCAGCTTTTGTATCTGTAGTAGTAACTTCTACATCTGCTGAATCTACAATTGTAATAGATTCTTCAGAAATTTGGTACGTTTTACTTTCTTGCGCAGCTGCTTCTGAAACGCTAGCATTTTTAAAAGACGGATGAGGATTTGAGGAATCTAATGCACTCCACTTTTTATTTTCATCTGAATGACATGTTTTGTCCATACGTTCACCCCCTTTCAATCTAAATAATTATTAACTTGTGATTGTATTTCAGAAACAATACTTTTAATTTGCTGCTTTTTTTCTGGTGATAAATTTTTTAGTTTTTCTTCATTGATTCCATGCCTATTAAAAATATCTGAGAGTAAAAGGTCTATAATTATATTCTTTTGATCCTTATCAAACTTAAAGGAAGAAAATTTATTTAAATCATCCATTTACAATGTTCACTCCTATCAGTTTCCTATAAAAATTTCAAATAACTACCAGCATTATATGCATTTAAATAAAAATTGCTTGGACAAGTAACTTAATCTTCTATTTTCACTTCTTTTTACTAATAAAATCAAAAAGCTGTCTTCTAATACGAAGACAGCCTTCCTTTACTTCACATATATAAGTTTTATTCAATGTTAAATTATAAGTTCACCTTTGTTATTGTGTAGTTTTCCACACTTAATTTCCCATTAATCTTGAATATTAATTCAGTCATAATGAGAAGTCCAAGCTTGTACCACATATTACAACAAAAAAATATTTACTTAGAGTGAACCCTTATAGCTAAATATAAATGGGATAGACACTTTATAAAATATTTAATTTAACTAGTAACGCTAATAAAATTTGAAGGAGAATTTGAATATTCACTGCAATATCTGTATCAGTAGTTGTTACGGTTACGTTTCTGGAATTTTTAATAAATGTTTTTTGTCTATTAATTTGTTTAATAGATGATTTTTGAAACAATTCTTGTGTTATTTTATCTGCCTTTTCACTATCTGCTATAGAAATACTTACCACAACCACAATAGCTGCTTGTAATGCAGCTTGGATAGATAGCGCAGCTTTTGTATCTGTAGTAGTAACTTGTACATCTGCTGAATCTACTATTTCAATATATTCCTCAGAAATTTGATCGATTTCATCTGTTTGTATAGCTTTTTCTAAAAAATTTGCATTTTTACTAAATGAATAATAATTTAATGATTCGCAATCTTCTTTTTTTGATTCGCAGTCCTCTTTTTTTGGCTCAGGAACTCGTTTTTTCGGCTCAAACTCCCGGTTTAATGGATCCCGATTTTTCTTTCGTCTACAAATTTCACATTCACACATAAAATCACCCCTTTTAGTCTTAAAAATTAGCAATATTAAAATATTGACTAACTAATAGCATTTTATGTATTTTTTTAAAATTTGTTTGGACAAGTAACTTAATCTTCTACTTCTTTTTCTAATAAAAAAAGCTGCCTTCTAATAAGAAGACAACTTTCTTTGTGACTACTCTAGAATAGATTTCATACAATATAATTGTTCCTTCCTTATAACCTGAGTTCGTCACTTTAGTTATAAAAATGTGGGTATATCCTATAACCTTTTTTAGGGATCATCCATAATTTATTTCATAAAAAGTGCTTTGTTTTACTGAAAGGTGGTTGCGGAAACAACCGCCTTTTTATTCGGAACAAAATAAAACTTTTATATAAAAGGCCCATAATTAAATACACTAAACTTCATATGATATATTGCATCCTTTCTTTTTAGAATGAGTAGTCGTTACTGAAGGGCACTTTTCGAAGTGCTCTTATCTTTAATCTCCCTCTTTTTCAGGAAGAGTTTTTTACTAAATCCTAATATGATTTGTATCAATAAGACTGGCGATTACCACATTTCCTTAATAGCTTCAATGAATACAGTAGCTACTAATTAAAACACCCCTATGATTTTCTCTACACTTAAACAATCGTGCGTTATCGAACACATGAACTATTTTTTATTTTGACTATGTAACACTAAATTCACAAGATTATTATCCTATGTTTGGTGAAGCCTACATTTCAATGCCAGCAATCCCAAACTTTTAACTAATAACTTAAACAAATGTGCTATCTCAAGGTTCTTTTGATATAGTATGTTATGTTCTATATAATGAAGAGAGTGCTAGTATTTCCAAGGAGGATGTATATGAGTATTCAATTGGCCACATCTAACGATTTAGAATGGGTTAATAATCAATATGACTCAATAGGATTTGTAAGAAGTGATTTAAAGAGAGATAAAGTTGCAATTATTACATATAACAATGAGTATGCAGGTGTTGGACGATTAGTCCAAATAGATGCAGATACTTTAGAAATGGGTGGAATTTTTATTCTGCCTCAATTTAGAGGGCTACAATTAGCTGGTGAGCTTGTTTCATTTTTAGTGGAAACTGCGAGAAAATCACAAATACAAGATGTATATTGTCTTCCTTTTGAGGAATTAGAAAACTTTTATAAGAAATATGGCTATACTGAAGTCGATACTACGAAAGAAGCAGTCCATCCAATTATTATAAAAAAATATAATTGGTGTTTGGAGAACTACGAAAAACACGTTCTACTATTTAAATTGTAAATGTAATAAAGCGAAACTTTAATCAGTGGGGGTTTTACTGCCCGTTAATGCGGGATAACAAAGTATATTCTCAATCGTTTTTCTATTAGTACTCCTAATCGGAACCTAAGGATTAATTAAAGATATTTTATCTCTCCTTTTATAAATGGCTGATTAAAACTTAATGTTCCGTCAATACTATAGGTAACATGATTGTATTTCTCCATTCTCCCTTGGAGAGGAGCAGTAAGCTTTTGCTAGCTGCTCTTTTATTTTTTCAAAAAGTCACATAAATATCTTTAATTCCAAACATTCAAAAGATAAAATGTGATAAGATTGTTATGAAGATATTTACCAACTAATAAATGCGCCCTAGACTTACGTACTAGGGCGCATTTATTTTTTAGTATGTAATTCCTTCACTCATCTATTATCCACAAAATAAGTATCATACGCTTTATCAAAAACATATCCTAACTTTTCTGCTAGGTTAGCAGATGTAGTATTCGCTGCGTCCCAGTTTGGATACTTTCCATTTTCTAAGCAATCCAATATAAGAACTGCACTAACTACAGTTGCCAAACCTTTTCTTCTATGATTGTGATCAGTCGCAACTTCAATTTCAATTCCATCATTATAAATACTATACGAGGATGCACCGCATACAACTTCTCCGTTATATAAAATGCTATAACCTATACCACGGTTTATATAATCTTCTACCGACTGAAATTGACTTGTAAAATCTTCGGAGATCTTATGTAATGTAGGGCTATTTGCGATATGCTCATCTATTCTTTTTAACTCATATCCTTTTGGAAGTGTTGATATAAAAGATTGTAATTTTGAACGATTAAAAACTTCTGGATTTCGTTTGAATTTATAACGTAAAAACTTATCTATTTTTCTTTCATGGAATGTTTCTAGGCGTTGTTTCCACTCTTCACTATTTACGATAACTAAAATTCTTTCTGGAATATTACGTAATAACTCTTCTGTTTCTTGCACATTTGGGTCTCCAGCGTAAAATGTGAAAATTCCTACCGTAACTTGTGCTACTGTTGGATTTTCAAGATCATTTACCCAAGCAGTACCCATATGTCCTTGTAAATAAGAAAGTAAAACAACGTTATTGAAATCATCAAACATAGAAACTAGTTTTTTTCTTGTACGTATATTCGCTTCATATATCATTTACATTCCCGCCTTCTTTAAAATCAATCGTATTCTAAATATTTAAGATTCAATATATATAATTTTTCAATAAACCACTTACCATATAAGCAAACACCTATTAAACTAAAATTTTATATAATTATAAATTATTCACAAATATAAAATTATTATAACATCTAATAAAAAAAGAGTATCTCACTTTTTAAACTTTAGAATATACATCGTGTATGTATAAACCCTCAACATAATGTATGAGGATTTATCAAAAAATGCGTTATAACCCCTTCTTAGAAATAAAAGATTCCGTCTCACCGTTCTTATATACCTTAGTCAATTTAACAACCGATTTGTACGTGTTATCGTCATCCTTTATCATTTTTTTCAGCTCTTCTATTTCGATATTACCAGTTCCACTCTCTACTTTTAAACAATTTGAAATGTTTAAGTATCCACTAGATGCGAAAAGAATAATGAATGTAATATCAGGAAAATTAATGAATAGTATTCCAAACTTCAAAGGGTTCGCAGCAGTATCCGATAAAACTAATCGAAAATCTAACAGTTCAGGTACTTGAACAAAATCCTTAGAAACAATTGCTTCACCTACGATTGCAACTTGCTTTACTATATTCCCAAGTTCATCTGTAAATTCAGTACATATAGGTGCATCAATTGTTTTCGCTTGTAAAGATAAATTTAATTCTGGATCATGAAAATCGAAAAAGATTGTGCTCTCCTCTGTTAAACATTGCGGGCACACATTTCCTAGCAAGCTAAAGTCCTCTTCAATATATTTAACTTTCGATTTGCAACTACAAACTTTTCCTATTCGGATTGCATCAATTTTTGAGCAATCTACAAATATAACCTCACTGTCTTCTTGTACAAATGATACAATCCCTTTCATCACATTAAACGAAAGAAAATAGGATACAACGATTTCGTTTCCTGCTATTACAATACTTTCAACTTTAGTATACGGTTCTAGACTTTGTAAAAATTCACATATACTATTTTGGCAACATCCACAATCACGTTTCGGCTCACAATCCACTTACACTCCATCCCTTCTTTATATAGAATAGCTAATACATATATATGAAAGGAAAACAAAAAAGCTTGGACAATATAACTTTAACGTAGGAATATCGTTACCTATTCATAATATTAGTAAGGGAATTACACCAATAATGAGTAATAACACATAATTTTTACTATAAATACATATAACAATTTCATCTTTCATGAAAAAAACGTTATAATGAAGTGTAGCCTCTACGATTACGTTATAAAGGAGATTAAAACAATGGCTAAAATTAAAGTATACCAAGTAAAAGAAGAAAATATGGAAGCAGTAAAAAACATCATTGATGTTGAGGAACAAAACCCAACTGCTGAAAACTTACAAAATCTATACGCATGTGTATTAGAAACTGAAGATATGGCATTGCCTGAATCATACATTGAAGAAGATATCTTAATTGATTCTATGGAAGTTATGGTTAACGCTTCTCAAAGCAAAGTAAGAGACTTAGGTGCATACGATGTAATCGAAGTTCAAAACAAAGGTAAGAAAACACAAATTTTATTACTTGCAGACGAAGAATACGAAATTATCGAAGGCTAATCTAACACCATACATATGAAAAAGCTCCTTTCCAATTGGAAAGGAGCTTTTTCATTACGCTTTTGATGTTTCGCTCTTTTTATTCTTTTGTTGTTTCTTAATTACCATGCGCTCATTTCCCATAAAGAAAATGAATATGAATGCTAATCCAGCTGGTACCAATGCCCACATGAACGTTTGAACAATTGAACTAGAAAGAGCATCAATAATCTTATCTAATATTTGCGGAGGGATTTGAGATCTTGCCGATTCTGATAAAATGGCTCTTGAATCCCCTAATGTGTTTGTATTCATTCCCCCGCTCATACCTTTAAATGCTTCTTCTAATTGATCTTGGAAACCTGTTCTTTGAATCATTCCGAAGATTGTAATACCAAGTGTCATACCTAATGAACGAATGAAATTACTCGTCGAAGTCGCAGATCCGCGCTGTTCCATACCGAAGTTGTGAATAGCTGCCATACTTAGTACAGAGAATGAGAAACCGACTCCAAATCCGATAATGATCATATACACTGTTAATAATGCACGACTTGTTTCTGGCGTTAATGTGCTTAATAAAAATAGTCCAATTAGCATAATAACCGCAGAAATGATCATAATGTTTCGGTAGCTAAGCTTTGTCGTTAAAAAACCACCTAACTGCGCTGTTACGACTGAGCCTAACATCATTGGTAAAAGTAATAATCCTGAGTTTGTTGCAGTGCCACCGTATACACCTTGAATGAATAATGGAATGTATACAGTTGCTGACATAAATGCAGCTCCGTAACATAAAGCAATAATTGTACTCATTCCGAACAAACGTTGTTTAAACATCTCAAATGAAATGATCGGTTCTTCTACTTTACGTTCAATAAAAATGAATGCAATAATTAAAATAACGAATCCACCAAATAAACTTAAAATAAAGTTAGAATCCCAATCATACTTTTGTCCGCCAAGTTCAAGCGCAAACATTAAAGAAACTACTGCACCAACTAAAGTAATTGCGCCAAACCAATCAATTTTTTGCTTTCTATGAACTCGTGACTCTTTATAAAAGAATGTAATAAAAATAAGTGCTAAAACGCCAAGCGGTAAGTTAATATAAAATACCCAGTGCCAGCTTATGTAATCTGTAATATACGCACCAAGCAACGGACCAAAAATACTCGATAAACCAAATACTGCTCCGAATAAACCACCCATTTTCCCGCGCTTTTCAGGAGGGAAAATATCAAAAACGATAGTAAACGCGATCGGCACTAATGCCCCGCCGCCAATACCTTGAATGGCACGATAAATCCCTAACTGTGTAATATTTTCAGCAGTACCACAAAGCGCCGAACCAATCATAAAGACGATTAAACCGAAAATAAAGAACCTCTTTCTACCATACATATCTGATAGTTTTCCGAATATCGGCATACCTGCCATTTCTGCGACCATATAGGCAGAAACGACCCATACAAAGTTTTCAAGGCCTCCTAAATCACCAACGATTGTTCCCATCGCTGTTACGACAATGGTATTATCCATTGATGCCATTAAAATACCTAGCAATAAGCCCGCTACAACAAAGCCGAGCTTATTATTCTTTTCAACCATAACCTTGCTCTCCCTCGTACTACTTATATTTGTTTATGTTCCTTTACGACTGCATTACCTTTTTGATTAAAACTAGTATGATATTCTACAACACTAATTTCACATCCGGGACCAATTGTAACATTATTTCCCCTTACTACTTCAGCAATCGTATGCTCTAAATAAATCTCATCTCCTTCAATGATAGACGTTTGGAGGCTTCCAGCATGATTTGTAAATGGAATAAATCTCGCTTTTTTACGAACGGTAATCTTCTTACCGCCAATTTCTCTTACTTTGCTACCTTCATAACGAAGTGAAATTTCAATATTTTCGGCATTAAGTAATCCATCACTTTCAAGGCCACCAGTTAGTGACAGTTCTTCAACTTCAATATCTCCTTTTACATTTAAAGCGCCTTTCACATCTACGAAATCACCAGTTAATTTCCCCTTAACTTCTATCATACCTCTTACTTTTATTTTTTCAATATGAGCATCACTATGCATTTGTGTATTTCCGTATACTTTTACATATTCCGCATCTACATTTCCTTGTACTTCACTATCTCCATACACGACATAACTTTTCACTTTCATATTACCGCACACTTCACTCGTGCCGTACGTTTTAAATTCATTACAGCTCATGTCATTAGAAATCGTTCCTTCACCGCGAATCTTCACTTTATTATAATCTCCGCCTGCTGAACTACCAGAACCATTAACAGTAAGACTATGTTGATGTTCCATATCATTTTCTCCCTTCCATTAAATCTGCTTCATTTCTTTTACATTTGCGCTTTTATCAACAGTAAGAACACCCGTATATTCGATCAGTTCAATCTCACAGTTCGGTCCTACCGTAACATTATTTCCTCTTACCGTTCTTATGTGAGCATAATCAATATCGATATTGTCACCTTCTAATAGTTCAGCCTCTAATTGCATACCAAATACTGATTTAAACAGCCTACTAAAAGTACTTAGTCTATGTTTTACTTTAATCGTTTGACCACCAATTTCTTTCGCTCGACATGTACCGTGAATATTAATATTTATTTCATCAGCGCTTAGTAATCCACCAATTGTAAATTGTCCTTCTGAAGAAAACGTATCCACTTCACAATTACCATCAATTGTCGCTTGACCATTGACTTTAAATTCTTCACCAGTGACATTTCCACCTACCGTACCTTTTCCTGCAATTTTCAAACTGTTTGCCTTCACATCTTGCGTAATTGTTGCTTTTCCATCAATTCGCATCGTTTCAGCATGAACTGTACCGTCGATTTTACCTGATCCACTAATTCTTGCATTGCTACTTTTCAAATTTCCAGTAACGGCACCGTAACCGTTACATTCAAATTGGTCACATTCAACATTTCCATTCACAGTACCTTTTCCGTTTAGTTGCACTTTATGAAACTCGCCACCATTCGATGAACCGTAACCATTTATAATCAAATTATCTGTACGCATACTTTCTCCTCCACTACAACAATTTCGTTTTTAATGCTTCGGTATATTTCATAATCGCTTCGCGTAAAACGATTTTAGTGCCTTTTTCAAAAATTAAATCTTCCACGTTTGAAACTAATAAACATGTAGAAATCCCTAACTTTCGTACAATGATTAAATCACAATTTTTATGTTTAATTGCTTCATAATTTTCACGTAAAACTTGCAAGACCATTTTTCCTTCTTCTAAACTAATATCTCCCGATTGTAATAATTCTTCTAACATGTACACATAAAGAATATCTACAAATTGAAACTCTGCTGTTTTATTCGTTTGTTCTATGAAAAATTGTAAAACTGGTTCTGATGCAATCCCCTTACGTAAAATGTCTTCCTTTGTTAAAAGAATTTCTCTCACACTCGGTGAAAACATATTCGCTAGTTCATCAAGTGATAAATCCTCTTTCATCGTTTGGATTTTATCAATACGCTCTAATATCTTTTCTTTCGGAAAAAATGTCTCTTGACCCGTGAATGTTGACTTTCGTACAAACCAATCTTCCGGTATTAAATTTTTTCTTTTCCACCTATATAACTGTCCATATGAAATGCCAGTTAGTTCTAATAAATCTTTTTTTGAAATCAAATCTGTACTCAACTGTATAACACTCCTTCCTGATAACAATGTAACATAACACTGTTACGCTGTAAATAGACTTTTATCACAAGTAGCGTAACAATGTGTAAAACAAACCTATTCCTACATACAAAAAAGGCTCTTACACATCTTATGAAAATGCGCAAAAGCCCTTATATATCAAGATTTAAACCAAATATTATAAAAATCAATCCAACCTTGTGAATTAATCATTATATTTTGGACTTTTTCATGTGTACTTACCTCTTGTTTATTACGATACAAAGGAATAATATGAATTTGACGTAACAAAGTATCCTCAATATCGCGTAACAATGTAACTCTTTTCTCTAATTCTTCTTGTTTAAAATAAATAGACAACTTTTCATAAAAGTCCATGTTGCTTTGTCCATGAATAAAACTATTTTTTGTAAGAAACATATATAATAGACTATCTTCTATTCGTTCGCTTATTGTGGCACTATCATGCATCATATCAGCCTTTTGTATCGTACTTACTTCCAATAGCTCTTCTATATCAAGAAAATTATTTTCTACACGAATCCCGTACTTCGCACACTCTTTTTGTATCCATTGTGCATCTTCAACATGATCTCGTCCTGTAAATGTGTAGAGCTGTAGCACTTCATTATGATAAGTACTCCTTTTAATTAAACTTTCTACATCTTCCTCAATCTCTACAATGCTTTCACCTGCTAATATTAGTTTCTTTGCCACTTCTCCACGTTCTCCGCCGAGTTCTTGAACGATTGTATAACCATGAATGATTTTATATAACGCTTTCCGAAATAACTCATCTTGCATTGGTCCTTCTTTCGTAAGATTACATGTTATATATGTCACGTTCGACTCAAGCCGAGACAATTCTTTATTATGTTTTTCTTTATCTTTATACTGCGCCTTTACTAAAATATCGTATGTACTTACACCTTGTTCTACATTCCACAACTCAACACGATCTAAAAAAGGTCTTTCACGAAAATATAAAGGATGACCTTCTAAAATGAACAGATTTTCATTACTTTTATATAATTGAAAAGACCCTGTTCCAATTAGCTCTCCTGCTTCATCTTCACTCACGATAGAACACTGTTCTGCACTTATCATATGTAAAAACATTTTATTTTCCGTTTGTAATTGAATTTCGACAACGTAGTCATCCACTGAACGGATACTTTCAACGTGTTGTAACATCCATGCGTGTGCATTATTTTCCAGATTCATAAATCGATTCAATGAGTATATAACATCATGTGCAGTAAGTTGTTTTCCATTATGAAAGTGAACTCCTTTTCGTAAATAAAACGTCCATATTTTTTCAGCGTCATTATATTCCCAGTGAAATGCAAGTCTTGGCTCTATAATGTTTGTATTACCGTCTACATACACGAGTGTGTCGAATATATGTTTTACCATATGACATTCTGAACGCATTGTAGCGTATACAGGATCTAATGTGATATCTAAATTCATTTGTACTTGCAACCGGAGTACATCTCTTCTCCCTTCAGATGTCATTTCAATCTTATGACCAAATATTGAATCTACCCAGCAGTGATATTCTCCCTTTACTGACGGAAAATGTGAGCTATAGCGTTCCACAAATATGCTTCCGCTTTTCACATCCCCTTTTTTCGTTATTTCTTTTCCTCTATCTAAAATTAAAGACATCGGGTGCTTTTGAAATATTAACTTGGAACGATTTCCCCTGCCGCGACCTGGAAACCACTTGATCCAATTTAACTCATCTAATTTTTTTATAATTAATTTACTATTACGCTCTGTACAAAATAATGTTTCAGATATATTTTGCACTGTTACTTCCAATCGTTCTCCCTCTTTTTTCCCTTTTCCATAAGCAATCCATAGTTCAATATATTGATCTAAAATAAACATCATAATCCCCCTAAAAGGTGAAAAATACTCCCTATTGTTTCTACCCTTTTTCCAATTCTTCTTTCATCTTATCATTTCAATATAGAAAGGAGGAATTAATATTGAATTATCTCTTACTTCGTTACAATAAACCTATTTTTATTAGACTGTGTGGTGAATTATTAACCCGAACGACTGAATCTATGCTAGCTATCATTATGATTATTTACGTTAATAAAATGTTAAACGGCAATGTAATAATAACTATGCTGATTTTCGGATTACAGCCACTTTCAGACATTTTATTTACACTTATTGCTGGAGGAATTACTGATAAATATGGCCGGAAAAAGATTATGTTACTCGGCTTATTGCTACAAAGTGTTGCAATCGGTAGTTTCGTTTTCGCTCAATCCGTTTTTATATTTGCACTGTTATATGTCATTAATGGCATTGGCCGTTCCTTATATATTCCGGCTCAACGTGCACAAATTGCTGATTTAACAAAAAAAGAGCAGCAAGCAGAAATTTTTGCTCTCCTACAAACGATGGGAGCAGTTGGATCCGTAATCGGCCCTTTAATCGGTGCAAGTTTTTATAATACTCACCCAGAATATTTATTTATCGTGCAAAGTGTAACCCTTACGATATATGCCGTTGTTGTTTGGACCCAGCTCCCAGAAACCGTTCCGACTATAAGTAAGACGAAACAAACAATTGAGGCAAGTTCACCAAAGCAATTTGTTTTTAAACATTACGCCATATTCGGTCTTATGTTTTCTACACTTCCTATTAGCTTTTTTTATGCACAAACTGAGACGAATTATCGTATTTTTGCAGAACATGTATTTCCTAATCTCGTATTCATACTCGCATTTATTTCAACATGCAAAGCCATTTTGGAAATCATTCTACAAATCTTCCTCGTAAAATGGTCTGAACGATTTTCTATGGCGAAAATCATCCTTATTTCTTACGCCTGCTATACGATAGCTGCAGTTGGCTTTAGTTATTCAACGACGATATTGTCGTTATTCTTCACCTTACTCTTTTTAGTCATTGGAGAAAGTATTGCTCTAAACCATTTATTGCGATTCGTTTCAGAAATTGCACCTCATGATAAACGTGGTTTATATTTTTCAATTTACGGTATACACTGGGATATATCTCGAACGTGTGGACCTGTTATTGGTGCAGTTTTATTAAGTAAATTAAATGGAAGTATGCTGTTTTATATTTGTGCTAGTTTCTTATTAATTGGAGGTATTGTTCAAGCACTGTTTGTTCAAAATTTAGAACGTAAAAAAATTATGAACCAGCCTACACATAATTTATAGGTTACTACTTTTTCAGTAGATCAATATTTCTTATTGGATGAATATTAAAAAACAAAAGTGAAGTATTTCGCATATGAAAGTATGTTTTATATGGCAGGAGACGTTCCTTATTTACAACTAAAAACACCTCACTTCAATAAAGTGAGGTGTTTTTGAAATCACTTAATTTCTTATCCTGCCATTTTATTAATACTATCCTCTGGTGAAAATACAGAAATATGATCTACCTTACCAGTCGATTTTGGAATGACAAATTTCAGCTCATACTGGTTATTTACTTTGTATACATATATTTTATCTTCACCATTCTCTTTAACTGAAGATGGTTTTCCCAATGCTTTTTCAATTTCTTGTAATGTAATCAATTTTAGTTCTGCATGATATGAGCGTACATCAAAAACTTGTGACCCTTTATTAAATCCGAAAACAACATTTTTATTTGTAAAAGTTGCGTACATACCATTCCCTGCATATTCGGTTTTATTTGCTTGCCCCCACGCTTTTTCAATTTCTTCAATATCCCCTGTATGGGCTCCAAATGGCACATTAGGTACCTTTCCTTCTTTTGCTAGTTCAAACAAATCTTTAACGTGGTTAATTGATTTTTGATTAAGTGTTCTATTTTTCGAATCTGGCTCAGGTGATGGTTTTGTTGTTTTTTCATTACTTGGTTTTGCTTCAGGATTTTTCTGTTCTTCTGAAGAATTGCTTTGCTCATTTTTATTATTTTCCAAGGTTGGATTTGTTTCCTTTTTTTCGTCTGTCCCATTACATGCTGCTAGCGCAAACATACATGCTATAGCCAAAAACAACATAACTATTTTCAAATACCCTTTCATCATTTTACCCCCCTATTGCATCTTATTCATTTCGATAACCAACCCATTACACTACTTTTCAAATTATGTTTGTTCCAAAAAGTCAGTGCTTCATTCTCTCCAAAGGCTTGTACAAAATATGTTACAAAAGCTGTTCCTAAAAAGTAACCAAGTCTGTTATATCCGAAGTAACTACCTCCTGATAAACGGAACCATTCTTTCTCTTTTTCATCTGTCCATCCTTCAACATAATCTTGTAAAAAACGTTTCTTTATTTTCTCTTCATTTTCTTTATAATATTGTAGCCATGGATCACCGTCACTATTATATGAGTAGTAAACAGACTCATTTAAATCTTTAACGATTTTTTTTGATAAATAAGTTGCAACACCTTCACGATACAAACTTACCGACGCATCGGTCCATTCAGCCCTAGTCCAATCCATTCCAGTATTTTGTAGCATAACATTATGATATATATGACCTATTTCGTGAGCAGCAATAACACGAAGATGATTCAAATCTGGAGATAATTTTTCTGCCGCAAAAAATATGTCTCCAATGATTTCCCTTTCTACAAATGCATTTGAACCAAATCCTCCAACGAATACATGGAATTTCATATTTACATCAAAGTTATATTTATTACGATATTCATTTGTTACCTCTTGAATAATGATTGGTAATGATTCTGCAATAATACGAATATCTTCTATTTTTGCGGGATATTGTTTAATGGCATTAGAAAGACGTTCTTTCGTTTTAGGACAATGATACTTAAAGTATTCTTCAAATATCTCTGAATGCGAAGTAAAGTAGCGATTAAGGAGTTCTAATTCTAAATCGTCACTTTCCCATAATTTCAAAAAACTTGGAATTATATTGTTAATCACTGTATTCATCTCCTTATTTAAACCTTCTCTTCTCAATGATAATATCCTCTATCTATAGCTGAAAATATGCCGTCACAACAGCTCCTTGAAACAGAAAAAAACCAGTAGGAAGTGATTACTCTTTTCCTACTGGTTGAAATGAAATTAAACGGTAAATCTTAGTTTCTTAAAAAATGTAGCGATAGTGCTTTTTACAGTTTCAAAATTATAAGCAAATGTATTATCTCCACTTAATGATGAAATACATGTTAAACCTGCAGCTTTAATAAAAGCTTTTACATCTACAAGCATAGAATTAGCCTCCATGAATTTAATTACAATCATTATAACAGGTGTTTTACGATACTAACATGAAAGTAATAAATAATCCTACTTAATAAATAAATTTCTATTATTAATTTATCCCGCTATTTGCCGGGCAGTAAGATCCCCACTTCGAAGCAAAGAAGTTAGATGGGGGTAAGGGCTGCCCGTAAAAGCCCGATTGGTAGGGCTAATAATCAGTGGGGATGAACCACCCACTGATTAAAGCTTCACTTTATTTAGCTCAAAGTACACCATTTCAATGTCATATAAAAAAGCTGCCCAAAAGGACAGCTTTAAATATGTATATTACACTTCGATTGACTTACCGTCTTCAACAATATGATAAAGTAAGTGAGCTAAATGATGAATTGGACCATATTCTTCCTCTTCCTCATCTGTTTCACCTTGGTATTCCAGATCATTTAAGTATAGTGCTAAAAATTGATAGTATAGTTTTAAATCAAATCCATAACACGCAGTTGGTTCTTCATGATCTCCTTCATATTGTAACATTAAGTATTGATCATTTCCTTCTGCATCTTCTGCATCAAAGAATACGAAGAAGCCAACGTTTGTATCTAAATCAAATAAATGACGAGTACCTTTTTCAGTTGCTTTATTGAAGTCCTCTTCACTTAATTTATGTACTGTTGTCGCTTTTGCATTATCTTCTTGATGGAAATTTACTGTAAATGATTTCAATGCTGACACCTCCTGATTGTATAATACTAGCATAACATATAAAAAGGACTGCTTACAAATGTAAACAGTCCTGCTACATTCATTTCCGCATTGCTCTTAGTAAAAAACTCACAATGAAGATCAAAATAACCGCACCAATTAAAGCAGGAATGATTGCAAATCCGCCTATTACAGGACCGAAACTACCAAGTAATTTCGTACCAATCCAAGAACCGATAATACCAGCAATAATATTACCAATTACACCACCTGGTACATCCCTTCCAGTAATTAAGCTTGCAAACCATCCTAATAAACCACCAACGATTAAAGACCAGATCATATAATAACCTCCTTTATATTTAACCAATCAAAATATAATTAGAAACAATTGCTTACCATTAGTTATGTGACATTTTTCATAAGTTATTCATGCTGCTCAACTATAAGATTTTTGAGAATAATACACACCGATAAACTATTTTTCGAACTAACGATTTATCCGACTTGTTATTACACACATTAAGGACAATCTGGCTTCAATATTGTTCGCATAAACTCTTCTTTAAAAGCAGGATAGTTAAAACCAACAGCAATTCTCTGAATCGGCCGATCATCAAACCTTGTTGGTTCAGCTATTTTTCTAAAGTCAGCTACACTTTGGCCCCTAGTCACATCATTTGTCGTACTAATCCACACTGCCGATTTTTTATATTCGAAAATACTATCGTTTATAAACGAGACAAACGGTAGTAAATCGTGTATGGGACTTCCACCAATACCTGGATATTCTTTTTTATAAAAATTCTCATAATAAAAATCAATCATTGGTTTAATGAGTTTCGCCTGTCCAGTTCCTTGTTTATCTATTATATTGGCCATTTCAGGCGTAATAAGCGCACCCTGTGTTACATTTAACGGGTATATAGTAGCGTTTTTCGCATATTTCATAACAATATTTGCTGCAATTGGATCACCATAAAAATTCGCTTCAGATACTGGTGTAACATTACCTGGAAATAGGAAAGCGCCGCCCATTATATAATACGAACAAATACGATCCATTATATTTGGATACAATAAAAATAACGTAGCAAGCGTCGTTAGTCTTCCTGTCGCCACAATTATAATATCTTCTGGACAAGGTTCGATTAATTTGATTAATTCACAAAAATTTTCTCGTTTACAAATTCTCATTTCAGGTGGAATAATAGGACCTAAACCATGATCCCCATGGATTTCAGGGAAAAACAAAGGTTCTTCAGCTGTCATCGGCCTACTCGCACCTTCAATAATTTTCACTTGTGTAGCATAGTACCTTTCTAAAAAATAAACATTTTCCGTAACGATATCTCGTGATACATTCCCGTACTCTGCAACAATACCTAGAATATCTAATTTACATGTTTTATTTGCATAAATTAACGCTACGGCGTCATCAATACCAAAGTCTCCAAAAAAGATGATTTTCTTATTAACTATTCTCACCCCTCTTCAGCATAATCTACTATCATTATTATGTGAAAAAGACAAGGCGGTGAAACAGTGCAAACTAAAAAAGCCGCCTATTTATTGGCGACTTCAATCTTTTTATAAGACAAATATGCTAGTACATTTTTACTTGAATCGTATTTCGGGTTATTTCCTTTTCTTGGCTCTCTCATATGTGTCTTTTCAAATCCAGGAATGTCTGGCATTTTCCCCATAAATTCAAGCATTTCTTCCTCAGTACCTTCAATGCGTACACGAATCATAATAACTATTCCTCAATTCACAGTTTCTCTGTACTAAGTATATCGTACTTCAGAAAGACTGCAACACATTTATCTTTTTAATGTTGTACTTTTTTTACATATAAACATAGCCATTTCAGTATAGAACGAATCTACTTTATTATTTTTAAGTTGAATATTAAAATATTCCTTCATTTCGTTTGGTGCTTTCATCATACATTCTGTTAATTTTTCACGCTTTTGTACAGGGACATCCATCATATTACACCACCAGTCAAAATCAAACTTCTTATCAAAAGTAAGACATGACTGCATTTGCAAACCGTTTTTTTCTAATAAAGTAAGCCATTCTGTCTTTTTTAGAGCTCGTTCATGACTTGGGTCCCGCTTCTTTTCTATAAAATTATAAAATGTATCATATTCATTATTTTCTGGCGAAACATTATCTATTAAGATGAATAATCCATTATCCTCCAACGTACGATTTACTTCATAAATAAATTGAGCCGGATTCGTAAAATGATGGGCTGCAATCCGGCATGTAATTGTATCAAAAAAATGGTCTGCAAATGGTAAATTCTCTGCATTTCCTGCTACAAAAGATACATTTTCATGACCATTCTGCTTTATAAAAACTTTTGCTTTTTCTAACATCTGTTCTGTTAAATCAAGTGCAACTACTTCTTCAAACATAGGTGCTAACATATTTGCCACATGCCCGCCACCAGTAGCAACATCAAGAAGACGATTATTATGACGAGACTCAACTTGTTGAACTACATATTGTAAATCCAGTCCTTTAGCATGTATTTTACTATTTACATATTTATCTGCATTGCTGCCAAACTGTTTTTTCACAAGCTCTTCTTTACTCATATTATCATCTTCTTTCTATTGTTATTTACATATACGACTCATATAATTACTACAATTCTCTTAATGTATTTTCAAATCCTCTTTTCATCTCACTTCTTATCATATTTACCTTTCATTAAAATAATATAATTTTTCACTTTATTATTAAACAAAAAAAAGACTATGGGAACTTCCCCCCTAACCTGAATAAATATTTACTACATTTTTATTTCTTCGTATATATCTATATAATATAAATCCTCTTTCAACTTCATAATAACATCTACTTCGTTATAAGTAGCCTCACGAGCATGTAAACCAAATTGATCCATACCAATCCATATCCACCCAGGTGTAAGATATAAAACATCTATATTAAAATAATCTAACTTAGTAAGCTCCGCTGTAATAAATTTATCTTTATTAGCGATTTGTTTATCTATTAAACCGTATTCTTTCCCATTTTCAAATAGCGATATAAATTTCCCTACAATCGGATGTTCACGAACAATAAAATGATATTCTTTTTCCTCTATATTTACCACAATCAAACGAGAAACAGATAAATCAGGCCCTGAATTCGACATATTTGTTTATTCACCTCCTTATATAGGCTTCTTAAATATGATAACAAATGAATATTCAAATTAAATTAATATAATGTAAAAAATAAAAAAGCTGATTTCCCTTTAGAAATCAGCCTTTATAATTTGATCAACTTTATTCTTTTACAAATTATTATAATGTTTCTTTTTCCTCATCATTTCCAGAAACTAAATTTCCTATAGCATCCGCTGTTACTTCCACTACAAATTCACAAATACCAGCTACAACTTCTCCAATTATTTCATCCATCTTTTTACCCCCTTATTTTATGTAACCTATTTGCATTATAGAAGAAACTGGTAAATACAAACTATCGAAAAAGGTGACATAAACCTTACAGAATTGTAAGCTCTTTCATCCCTTTACTTATCCCCTTTGAAACTCCAAGTATTTTTAGCAGACATATAGGCCATCATAATATGAAGCAAGTAATAATCTAGTGTCAGGAGGCGTTTAATATGTATTACGTAAAATTAATTAAAGGTCAATCTTTCTACGCTTTTGATCATCGTTTCTTAGTGTCTGAAGAAGAAGAGGTTTCAGAGAAAATTTATAATTACTTACGACGTAATGAATTTTTTGAAGTACGTAAAGAAGAATATTCTGCTTAATTACAAAAAGCATTAAGAAAAATATCATCTTATTGTGATATATTCTTAATGCTTTTATGTGAATTTCTTCTTTTCAATAATTATTGTTGACTCTATTAAATAATCTAGTATTTGTCCAAACTAATTATTCACTATTTTCATATTCTAGTATATGAGGAGGTGAAGAATATGACTCATATCATTGATTACCAAGCTACTCAGCCTATAAGTAAAACTGGTGAAACAACTTTTGCAATCCCAGCTTCTCCAAATAAAGCAATTTTAGCAAATTTGAAATTGCGAATTTCAAGTAGAGATTCACGTAATAATCGAGTAGAATTAATCGCTACAATTGGTGTAGAAGGTATAACTGAGACTTCACAAGTTTTATTCCGAATTTTCCGTGATAATATTGAAATTTTTAATGCACAAGTAGGTATTGAATCTACAGATTCTGAACAATTCTACGTACAAACATTTCAAGCTATAGATCAAAACGTTAGCAGTGGAACACACGAATATTCATTAACTGTAGAAAACCTTACTAGTGGTGCAAGCGCAGAAGTTGTTGGCCCACTATCTTTTAGCGCTTTAGCTATTGGACAAGAGCGTAAATGTTGCTAAGTGAATCTAATATTTAATTTTGTACTTGAGAAAAGCGAGGCGTAGTTATACGTTCTTGCTTTTTTATATGTACCCTTACTTTCTATTAGCTTTAATCATAAATTTTTTATGTTTTAATTCACTTATTTCATCAATTAACGCATCAAATTTTTGACAAATCAAAAAGATTGAAATCCAATTATGAAACACGTAATATAGACTCTGACTCTAAAAAAGTTCGTATAAAAATACTACATAAATAAGGAGGTTTTATATACGAGTTTTTCATTTTAAAAGACGGAGAGGTTTTATGTTATGTGGCGTAATAAAAACGTTTGGATTGTTTTAATTGGGGAGTTTATTGCAGGTCTAGGATTATGGCTTGGTATTCTTGGCAACCTTGAATTTATGCAAAAATATGTCCCTTCTGATTTCATGAAATCAGTTATATTATTTATCGGACTATTAGCCGGTGTTCTAGTTGGACCTATGGCTGGCCGTGTCATCGATCAGTATGAAAAGAAAAAAGTTCTTCTTTACGCTGGGTTTGGTCGAGTTTTAAGTGTTATTTTCATGTTTTTTGCTATTCAATTTGAAAGTATCGCATTTATGATTGCATTTATGGTTGCTCTTCAAATTTCAGCAGCATTTTATTTCCCTGCATTACAATCTGTAATTCCACTCATCGTACGTGAGCATGAGTTATTACAAATGAATGGTGTACATATGAATGTTGGTACAATCGCTCGTATTGCAGGTACTTCACTAGGTGGAATTCTTTTAGTTGTGATGAGTTTACAGTACATGTATGCCTTCTCAATGGCAGCATACGCCTTATTATTCCTCTCGACTTTCTTCCTACAATTCGAAGACAAGAAATCAACAACACCAAGTAAACAAGCTGCAAAAGATAATAGCTTTATGGAAGTATTTCGTATTTTAAAAGGAATTCCTATTGCTTTTACAGCACTTATATTAAGTATTATCCCTCTATTATTTATAGCTGGGTTTAATTTAATGGTTATTAACATTAGCGAAATGCAACATGATCCTACGATTAAAGGGTTCATATATACAATTGAAGGTGTCGCATTTATGTTAGGTGCCTTCGTAATTAAACGTCTATCTGATCATTTCAAACCTGAAAAATTACTATATTTCTTCGCAGTTTGTACTGCTTTTGCACACCTTTCATTGTTCTTTAGCGATATAAAATGGATGGCTCTTACATCATTTGGTTTGTTTGGGTTTAGCGTTGGCTGCTTCTTCCCTATTATGTCGACAATTTTCCAAACGAAAGTTGAAAAAAGTTATCACGGTCGCCTCTTCTCATTCCGTAATATGTTTGAGAGGGTTATGTTCCAAATCGTCTTACTTGGCACAGGGTTCTTCTTAGATACAATTGGGTTACAATATATGGTTCTCATCTTCGGAGTCGTTTCATTATTGATTATTTCTATTTCCCTTTCTAAGCAGAAACATTATGAAAAACAGCATTCGCAATCTGCGAATTTATAAAATAAACAAAGAAGTATGGATATAATATTGAATCCATACTTCTTTGTTTTATAATACGCCTATTTATTACGTTTATTGAAATTATCTAAAGGAGTAGCCCTCTTTTATTTCGAATAGATTATAAAGAGTACTCTTTATAAAAGGAGTGGTAAAATGTCTGATGGCATCCAAGTATTTATTGTCCTGCTCTTTGCAATTGCTCTGTTTAGCATCCTAAACTTTTTAGCCATTTCCTTATCTGGACATAGTTTTAAAAAAAGAATCGTGGCAGGTTTCATATTTTTACTACTGACTCCCATTATCTTTTTGACTATCGCAACATTTGCTTCTATATTCGATAAAGCAGGATTTGGCGCAGGTACGTTAGCCTTTATGATCGCAAGCGTATATATAATAAATGGAATAGTGCTTCTGCTTTCCTCTTTATATATCCTCAAAAAAGACATAACATAGGCTATAGTACTAGCATGAATCTGACTTTACACTAGATTCATGCTTATTTAATTTCTCCTAAATTTTTATATGAAATTAAATAATTCTTTAAAAAAATTTAAACTTTATTTATTATAATATCCCTATCGTATTCGCACGTTTATTCAAATTTAAAAGAAAGGAGCACAAAATGAAAAAGGTTCTACTTACAATTCCTATACTAATCATCCTACTTAGTGGATGCAGCAATAACGATATATACGGTTCTTGGGAAGTCGTTGACAATAAAAATGGTGAATGCCCTGTATATTATAAATTTGAAACAGTTGTCAAAAAAGAAAATAAAGAGGAAATTGTGCAAAATTTAGTAGAAATGCAAACCACAAAGAATAAAGACGATTTATATAAAGGCTCATTTGTCAAAAATTCTAATGTATATCACATTGATTATGGTAATTCATTTACATCAGAGCAAACTTTAAAAGTTGCCGACGGTACATTAAATGTATACTTTTTGACAGCTGAAAAATTATGCACGTATAAAAAGAAATGATTACATTTCAGAGGAAACGCAGAAAATATTTTCTGCGTTATTTCACTTTAGAAATCTTCCACAAATACTTAATAAAAACTATAAAATAACTTAAGTTATATAAAATGAATCCTATAATAGACATTTCAATTAACACGTCTACGCTATTTACATCGATACTTTTCAAAATAGGCTAATCCTTCCTCTAAATTTGTCAATCGTTTTAATTTTCATAAAAAAATGATAAAATATAAACATGTGTTTTCAGAATAATTAAAAACGCAGAATGAAAGCACTGTTTTAGGAGGGGTTTTGATGACTTACACGTTAGCAACTAGAATGAAAGCATTCCAATCTTCTATATTTAGTGAATTAGGAGCCTATAAAAAAGAAAAAATTGCAGCAGGTCATAACATGATTGATTTGAGCATCGGAAATCCTGATATGCCGCCCGCTGATTTTGTAAGAGAAACAATGGTACATACAGCGAGTGAGAAAGAGAGCTACGGGTATACATTATCAGGTATTCAAGAATTTCACGAAGCTGTAACTGAATATTACAACAACACTCATAACGTTTTATTAAATGCGGATAAAGAAGTTTTATTATTAATGGGTTCACAAGACGGGCTCGTTCATTTACCTATGGTTTATGCAAATCCAGGTGATATTATATTAGTTCCTGATCCAGGATATACAGCTTATGAAACAGGTATTCAAATGGCTGGTGCAACATCTTACTACATGCCTTTAAAGAAAGAGAATGATTTCTTACCAGACTTAGGAGTCATCCCTGAAGAAATTGCCGATCAAGCGAAGATGATGATTTTAAACTTCCCAGGGAATCCCGTTCCAGCAATGGCTCATGAAGATTTCTTTAAAGAAGTAATCGCATTCGCGAAAAAGCATAATATTATCGTTGTCCATGATTTTGCTTATGCTGAATTTTATTTCGATGGTAATAAGCCAATTAGCTTCCTCTCTGTACATGGTGCTAAAGAAGTTGGTGTAGAAATCAATTCTTTGTCAAAAAGTTATAGTTTAGCAGGTAGCCGTATTGGATATATGATTGGAAACGAAGAAATTGTTCGTGCACTTACTCAATTTAAATCTAATACCGATTACGGTGTATTTTTACCAATTCAAAAAGCGGCATCTGCAGCACTAAGAAATGGCGCTGTATTTTGTGAGAAAAACCGCGATATTTATCAAGAACGGAGAGATACTTTAGTCGATGGATTCCGAACATTTGGCTGGAATGTCGATAAGCCAGCTGGTAGTATGTTTGTCTGGGCTGAAATTCCACAAGGATGGACTTCTCTAGACTTCGCTTATGCATTAATGGATCGTGCGAATGTCGTTGTTACACCTGGTCATGCATTTGGACCTCACGGAGAAGGCTTCGTACGTATTGCACTCGTTCAAGATAAAGAAGTGTTGCAACAAGTTGTTGAAAACATTAGAAATAGCGGCATTTTCACTCTTGAAAAAGTAAATGAATTAGTTAAAAATTAGTTCCCACTCCCCTGCTTAAATTTAGCAGGGGTATTATTAATTGGAGGTACTTTCATATGCATATTAAAGACACTCTTCCCCATCGTTATCCATTTTTAATGACTGATAAAGTAACAAATGTAAAACAAGGTGAATCCGTTACAGGATATAAACTCATTACAAATAACGAATGGTTTATAAATGATAATCAAAAACATATGCCTCATATGTTAATTGTAGAAGCACTTGCTCAGCTTAGTGCATTTGTACATACAAGTGATTCTGAAGGACTAGGATTCCTCTCCTCTTTAGATGGAGTTGAATTCCAAGGAAAAGCATATCCCGGTGATAAACTTGATTTACATTATGAACTAACGCGCAATCGCCGAGGTTTTGTTCTTGGTAAAGGTATTGCAACTGTAAACGACCAGCCTATTGTAACTATAGAAAAACTATTAATATATCAAGCAGATTAAATTGTTCCTTATATCAGTTGGGAATATCTATTCTCAACCAATTAAAAATAAATAGGAAAACATATTACGTAGTTAGGAGCAGGAAAATGGAACGTACTATCGGTATCGATGCTGGAGGCACATTAACGAAAATAGCTTATTTTAACGAAAAAAGGCTATTAACTTTTGAAAAATTTTATTCACATGAACAACATAAAATAATAGATTGGATTAAAAACAACAATGGCATAAAACAAATATGTGTTACGGGTGGTAAATCGAAACTATTACAGCAACTGCTTACAGGTTCATATAAAATAATAGAGCTAAACGAATTTGAAGCTACTCTTGCAGGTGTCCAATACATATTAAAAGAAGAAAAACATGCTATACGCAATTTTATTTTAACCAATATCGGTACAGGTACTTCTATCCATTACGTTTATAATGAACAATATATTCGCGCTGGTGGAACCGGAGTTGGCGGTGGGACTATTATGGGACTTTCAAAATTGTTAACAAATATAGATCATTTTGAAGATGTAATCCCTCTAACAAAAGTAGGATCTAGAAAAGAACTAGATATTACGGTTGGAGATATTTATGGTGGTATTCTTTCCCCTATCGATAATAACTTAACTGCTAGTAACTTCGGAAAAGCAGCCATTACAGAATCAAATAATAGTAGCTCCGATATACTAGCTACTGTACAAGGACTTGTCGGTGAAGTCGTTACTGCATTAAGCCTTCAATTCGCTGAAACAAAAAACATTGAACATATTATTTATATTGGTTCGACTTTATGTAATAACGTACAACTTCAACATATTATTAGTAGCTACACCGAATATCAAAATAAAACACCAATCTTTTTACAAGATGGTGGTAATAGCGGTGCAATTGGTGCATTACTTCATGCTACGAAATAAAAAGCTGACTTTTGTCAGCTTTTTAGAAATGGCACTTCAAATTCAATAATTGATTCCCCGTTCTCTCCAATTCGCTCCACGCTTATTCTATCAATCACACAATTTAACTTCCCATGAAAACTAGGAATCTCCTTCACTACTTCAGCAGCTAACGCGACACTTTCTTTTCTTCCGACTGTTACATGCGGGATGTACGGAATGTCTTCTTTCAAAAATTGTAATAAAGGTCCTGTATATAGAATATTATGTAGTTCCTCTATTTGTTCTTTCCCCTTTTCAACTCGTAAAAACAAATATTCTCTTTCACTTGTAATTTGATTCTTAAATTCAATTTCTATATTCTGTATCGGTTTTGATACATTTATAATATGTAATTTCAGCTCATCATTTGAAATCGAACTTTCAAATGGGAATACAATTGTAATATGCGGTGGAATTAATCCAAATAAAGGATCATGTTTTTGCCTAATGTCCTCGATTTCGCTAATGAACATGTTGTTTAGAAAAAGTAAAATTGTACGCATTTTTATCCCCTCAACTTTTCCTCATTATAATATGTATCATATTCTATGACAGCCTGCCCTTCAACAACTTGTTTTGCTTACCTGTAAAAATAAAAAAACTTCTCAAATGAGAAGTTTTCATATAGCATGATTATTATTTTCCAGCCAAACTTTCCTAAACTTTATATAACAGGCAATTCTCCAAGGAAAAATATACGATACTGCAACAACGTAAAATAATAAACCAATCGTTTGTTGATCTAAATCAACGATAAATTGTCTTGAACCATATCTTAAAAAGACAAGTACAATAAAAGTAATTAAAAAAGCTGCACTTTTTTTCGTATAAATATTCCCATCATCTCTTCGTTCATAATTTGTTAATACTATAAGCGGTACAGCAAAAAGTACACCAATGAATACCGCTATAATTACTTGTAATATAGCTGGATGTACGGGACCTAAAAACCATACAATACCTGGTGTTAAAAATAGTAATGGCCATAAAATACGTTTTCCTGATCCCTTTATTGGCTTATGCATGGAGCGATAACGACGCCAAAATATTAGTAGTGCAATGCATAAAAAGACGGTTATTAGTGAGGACGTGTCTCCCATATATTTTCCTTCTCCCTAAAAGAATAATCTATCACTATTTTAAACTGTTCGTTCAAATGATACTTTACGAATAAATATACTACTAGTTATGATATAAAGAATTGTTAATCCAATTGAAATAACAATAAAATAAGGGATATCTATTAAAGATACATCATTTGTAAATAACAATCCTTTTATCCCTACTTCTCCATACAGCACACTATTTGTTGAAAGGAAAAGCGACCCACCAATCATGAGACCAATCCATTGAAATCTTTGCTTAAAAATTACTACTACTTGAAAGAAACATGCTATCGTAACATAAAATAAAAATTGTAAAATAAACTGTTGTATTAATTGCTCTCCAAAGTTAACATTTACTAAGTTATATTTTATATCTTGTAAAAACAGTATTTGAAGGAATGAAAACAATGCGGATTGCAACACGATATAGCAAATCGCTCCGATAAAATATTGTATTCTCGTTATACCAAATGAAACTGCTAAACGAAATACATCATCTTGAACAATGAAAACACTCCCTACTATAAAAATCATAATTGCAATTGAAGGATTATTGATAATTTCGGGTAAATAACCAACTTTCGCTTCATTTAAATGAGCAGCATATAAAGCTCCTTTTATTAATAAAGCTACAATCCAAAATATTAAAATTGCTTTATAATGAAAATTTATATGTAACCTCAATTGTTTCATTAACGTCGTCATTCCACTTCACCACCAGTCATGTGAATAAATAGTTTTTGTAATGTAATTCTATCAATTACTAAACCTTCTTTTTCAAGAGAGTAACAATCTTCATTAGAAAGCTCTTCCCATATAACAGCAATACCTTTATTCCCATAAATTTCTTTATTTATAACTTTTTTATTAATCAAGAACTCCTCCACTTTACCTTTTTGCCCTGAAATAATATGACCTTGTTGCAATAAATCTTCCACTGTTGATTGAACAACAAGTGCACCTTCTTTTATGATAATTACTTCTTCAATAACATGGGTTACTTCTTCTACCAGATGTGTTGATAATATAATTGTTCTGGGATACTCCCCGTAATCTTCTAGTAGTAAACTATAAAATAACTCACGATGTGCTGCGTCTAATCCTGTAGTTGGTTCATCAAAAATAGTAATTGTCGCTCTGCTTGCTAACCCTTTAATAATTCCTACAACTGTTTGCATGCCATGAGATAGTTTATGGTATTTCTCTGTTATATTAAGCTGAAATTTACCCGCCAGTTCTTCAGCAAACTTCTGATCCCAATTTTTATAAAACATGTTACATATCTTAAAAATTTCTTTTACGCTATAACTTAAATGAGACTCTTCTTTTACTCTAACGAAACAAATATTTTGCATCGCTTTACTATTTTCAAAAACATCTTCACCAAATATTGATACACTTCCACTACTTGAAGTAATTTGTCCTGCTAGTAAATTTAATAAAGTCGTTTTCCCTGCTCCGTTCCTTCCAAGCAAACCATATATTTTATTCTCTTCCAATGAAATCGTTACTTCATTTACAGCTATTTTCTTTTTATACTTTTTCGTTACATCTTTCGTTTCAAGTGCAATCATCCCTCTTTCCCCTCCTTCGTAATCTTTTGAATCATATCCATCAATTCATCTTTTGATATTTCTAGTACTTTCGCTTCTTCCCACACTTTAGGTAAATATTCAGTCATAAAAGTATTTTGTCTTTTTTTTAGTACAACTTCTTTTGCTCCTTTTGCAACAAACATCCCGATCCCTCTCTTTTTATATAAAATCCCCTCATCCACTAATACATTCACCCCTTTAGCTGCGGTAGCCGGATTTATTTGTAACATCTTCGCAAATTGATTTGTCGATGGAACTTGTTCTTCTTCAAGCAATATGTCTTTTAAAATATCAGATTCAATCGTTTCTGCAATTTGTATGTATATTAATTTATTTTGTTCTAGAGTCGGCTTCACATTTTCACCACCTTAGGTTCATAGGTTCATTACTTATGTAATTAACCATATCACATAGAATTATTTTTTTCCATAAATTTCTTTTACAAAAAAAGAGAGTCATTCAATTAAGAATGTCTCTCTTTCTAAAAATTCGAAGTTTCAACTCTTGTTCTCAAATTCTTTTCATTTATACCATTTTGACAAAAATTAAACTGTTGTCCCTCAATACATTTTGTACGATCTACTACTTGCCCTAAATGATAGCTTGTATGCTCAACCAAATGTAATAGACTTTGAAGATCAATATGCCTTTTTTCTTCCCAGACCTGTATATATGCTTTGCCCCACTCATCAAATATTTCTTCAACAGTTTTTAACAAAGCTTCAGATCTTATTTGTTTCACTGGAAAATATTCTTCAATTCCATTTTCAAAAACTATATTTGGATCCTTATAACGCCTTGTATTTCTCTGTAAATGTTCACAAATATGTAGTACGATTCCACCAATTGAATTAACAGAGGTCTCTTTTTTCCACAAATCTTCTTCACTAACGAGCCTAATTGCCTGTACTAATTTAGGTAAATAATGATCCTGCATTCTATGATAAGAAATTTTGTATACTAACTCCATCTTCTCCCCTCCATTATTTCAACTGGCTCACTGGATATTTAGCAAATAAAGATTTCCGAAAATCTTTATCTTCCACAAGCATTTTAATTTTTTCATTATTATCGTTAAGAAACTTTACTACTTTCTTTTTATCCCATATATCATCTTCTTTTGGAAAATCATCAAATTTTCCATGCAAGATTGATAGGATTTCCTCCCTTTTCATCATAAATTTTATATTCTCTACCTGAAACTCGTAACTGTTTGCATTTGGAACTAAAACTACAAGATAAATAATGTTAAAGAGAAAATTCTTCTTCATCGTATCTTTCTCATCAAACCAATACGTCTCAATCATTTCTTCTGTAAGAGCCCCACTCCCTTTTGCGCCATAGTTCACTTTTATATTTCATTTTCTAAACTTATACTTTGAACTGTTCCACCACCGGGTAAATGATTAATAATTGCAACCACATCTGAATTATTACCAACGTATGTCCCAGTATATTTCTTAAAATCATCTGACCTAACATCATATATAGCTTTTATTCTTTCCCCGTTAGAACAAGCCGTAATAAATAAAAAAATTGTTAGCATAACGATTATGTTATGATGCATATATTTCATTTAGCATCCCCCATTTTTATCGATATTTCGTTAATTACAATATTTACTTTCAAATCCCTTTTTAAATATACGCATTTTAATCAAAATTAAAAATTTTCATTTTTTATGTTTACAATTATCCATTAATTGTATATACTTACTAACGTAAGAAAAAAATTCTAAAAGGAGGTCGAAGGAAATGATGAACTTACAATTACATGCATTAACTTTAGCGTTAACTGCACCTGTGTTTTCTGGACAATTAAATATGAATTCGACCACCCTAATGGAGAATTGAAAATCGTAATTTATTTCATTTAATTCATAAATTCGCCACAGGAGGTCGTATACTTTCCTGTGGCTTTTTCGCGCCCAGCCATAGGAGAACTGTATCTTCCTGTGGTTTTTTTGCGCGATTTTTTAGTCTCTTACATTATTTTTCTAAGAAAGGAGCAACATTCAATGACTATTAGCGTATTGTTTTTAAGTATTACGATTCAAAGAAATACAATTTCCAAAGGGGAAATTCTTCATAATGAGCAAATTGAAAAAGCTATGAATGATGTTAAGGAGCGCCAAGCACTTTACTGTGATCACCTGTAATTCCTTTTCGAAAGGAGGAATTCATTTATGACTTTTCATATTTTCTTTTTTACGACTGTGCTTCAAAAAAATACTTTATCTGAAACTGAAATCAATCGTAAACAACAGTTAAAACAACTGACTGATAAAATAACTGACATTAAAAGTTCATACTACACTCAAATGTATTAAAAATATATTTTAAAGGGGCAATATATTCATGAAATTTAAAGCATTCTTTTTAACAATCACCATTCAAAAACGTAAGCTTTCACAGAAAGAGATTTTACGTGAGCAACACATCCAAAGCATTATGGACGAAGTAAAAGAGCGCCAATCTTCTTATTACACTCGTCTTTTCTAAATCACTTATAAAGGGGTCATAAATCTAATGAAATTTAAAGCATTCTTTTTAACTATCACTATTCAAAAACGTAAACTTTCACAGAAAGAGATTTTACGTGAGCAATACATTCAAAACATTATGGACGAAGTAAAAGAGCGCCAATCTTCTTATTACACTCGTCTTTTCTAAATCACTTATAAAGGGGTCATTATCCAATGAAATTTAAAGTATTCTTTTTAACCATTATCATTCAAAAAAATACATTTTCCGAGTCTGAAATGTTTCATGAGCGACAAATTAATCAGGCTATGGATCATGTAAAAGAAAGACAAAGTCATTACTGTAGTCATCTGTAATTTCTTATTACACTCGTTTTTTCTAAATCACTTATAAAGGGGCAATTATCTAATGAAATTTAAAGTATTCTTTTTAACCATTACCATTCAAAAAAATAAATTTTCTGAGTCTGAAATGTTTCATGAACGACAAATTAATCAGGCTATAGATCATGTAAAAGAAAGACAAAGTCATTACTGTAGTCATCTGTAATTCCAATTCGAAAGGAGGAATTCACATATGAAGTTTCACCTTTTCTTTTTAACGATTACAATTCAAAAAGAAACAATATCTCAAAATGAATTAAAACAAGAAAGACAATATAAACAAGTTATTGATGAAATTCGAGATCGTAGGAGCAAATACTACACTCACCTTTAATCGTTTAACTATATAGAATTGAAAGGAGTCGATTATGATGTTGATAGCACGCTGTAAGGAAATGATTTGGATAGTTCAGAGGGATTCCACATAGTTTTATAGAGCTTATATCACACAAGTTTATCACTGAATTTGATGTATAAAAAATATATAATAAAATCAAATCAACCCGCTTTTAATTATTTATTTATAAACAAAAGATACACCACTTAAAAAGCGGTGTATCTTTCTCAGGTTTCACTATTTCCGATTACTTCTCTTTGTCTTAAACAATCTCACTAAGTTCGAAACAACAGTTTTTGTTACTGCATAAACTGGTACTGCTAAAATCATTCCGATGATTCCAGCAAAATTACCTACCCCTAAAATTAGGATAATAATTGTTAATGGGTGAATGTTTAATTTCGAGCTCATAATACGCGGTGAAATAATATTACTTTCAAACTGTTGTACAATTGTTACGATAATAATTACGTATAAGGCTTGCATCGGAGAAACGAACAGTCCTACAATAACAGCTGGTGCTGCCCCAATAAATGGCCCTAAGTTAGGAATGATGTTTGTAAATGCTGCAATAATTCCTAAAACAAAAGCGTACGGTAAATCGATAATTAAATAACCGATAAAAGTAAACGCACCTACAAATATACAAACGAGCGCTTGCCCTTGAATATATGCAGATAATGTTTCGTTCGTTTCCTTAATGATACGAAGCCCCTCTTCACGGTAAGACTCAGGTAATAAACTTACCGCTTTTCCTGGAAAGGCATGTCCATCTTTAAACATGTAAAATAAAATGAACGGTACTGTAAATACAACTAATGCAACGTTCGTGATAATACCAAATAAAGCCGTTGCACTCGACGTAATTGTATTTGGAATATCTTTTAAGTATTCAATCGCATTTTTTTCAATTGTTTCAATGGAAACGTAGTTTTGTGTAGATAACCATTCAAACAACCTATGATGTGATAATTCTTGTATGTATACTTTCCCCTCTTTTATGTAGCCTGGCATATTTTTTACTAAGTCCATTAGCTGTTGTGAAATCGTAGGAACAACTACTCCAACGCCAACCGCAGTTAATGTTATGATAAAAAGATATAACAGTAATATCGCTAAATTTCTAGGTACTTTTTTATTCTCCAAAAAGATTAATACAGGATTAAATATGAAGTATAAAAAAAGCGCGATTAAGATTGGGAAAAACAATGTTGATATGAAGATACCAATCGGTTGAAATAAAAATGATATTTTTGTGCAAATAAATATGATTCCTACAACCATTAGCACTTCTAATGTCCAAAAGTGCACTTTTGATTTCAAAAAAACGGCCTCCTTTAAACTAGCACTTCTCTTCATTGTACCAAAATAAGTATGAATTTCACATAATATTTTCCTTTACAATATTCCAAAATACCAATAAATACACTACAATGAGATTACATACAAATTTGCAGGTAAAGGTGATAAAAATGACACAATGCATCATTTGCAGAAAAGATACGAAAGAACTTAGTGAACAATATGTCATTCCAGAAATATTATGTGGATATTATTTCACAAACTCAATTTGTGATACTTGTCATGAACAAATGACAACAGATATTGATCGTCCTTTAATTAGGCATAAATTGAGTCAATTTAAGATTGAACAAATGAAAAGACAAATTGATTCCCCACTCTATACGAATGAGCACGGTGAGGAACTTGCGGCTGCTGAGACTGATGTTGTCGAAGTAAGCGACGAGATTCTTTATTCTAATGCATTAATTATGAAACTATGTAAAAAGCACGATATTTCCTTACATAATGAAATTTGGAAGGAGGAACGTGTAACGAAAGTAGCGAGTTCTATTCAACGTGAATTACTATTAGATAACCGTAAATATAAAATGAGTGTATTAAAAATGGCTTATACATTCGCTGTACAAACAGTTGATGGCTACTTTGAAGATCAAGATGCAATTGATATTTCTACCATTCTCTCAAATGCAGATTTCGTGGAACTAAAAGAAAAAAGCATTGTACGTGATTTAAGCAAAAGTTCTTTATGGAATACGCTAAATACAAGTAGTGAAAATCATTACTTTATTTTACTTAGCGATAAAGACGGCCTGTTTTGCTTCATTCGTTTGTTTGACATCTTTGATGTTGTCGTTCATTTATCAGAAAAAAGATTTGACCTTCCATCGCCGATTGTCGGTGTAAATAATGTGAATACGCAGAAATTTTATGTCCAAAGTTTAAAACAGTATATGGATGGGCTGTTTAAAGAAAAAGCACCTACTATATAACAGGAACCAGAACATACGGTCTCCTTTCTTGATGAAAAGACACTGTGTTATAATGAGTATGAAAAGAACAATACAATCACATAAACCAATTATAAATTGTATATAAATAAAAAAGACTAGTGTGCGGCTACACACTAGTCCACGTAACTTAGCAGATTGGATTGTTCATTTATCCTATTTGTTTCTTACAAACAAAACAACCCACATTCTATAAGCATAGGTGGGTTGTTATTTTTTGAGCTTGTCTATTAAAACGACGACGAACGTTAACAATGCAACGAGAAACAGTCCACCTTGCAGTAGCAACGCTATTTCACTCACGTATTATCACCCCCCTCCTACTCGGAGAAGTGATAATTGAACAACCAACCGCACCTTAAGTTACCCTTTAATTTTACCATATTTTCTAATAATTTACGATGAAAACCCGCAAGCGAATAACTTGCGGGTTTTTTATCCCGTATTAACAGGCAGTGAACAAAATAAAGCAATAAATATGTGAAACTTTATTTCTCACTATTTTTTTAATGCATATGCATCAGCAATCATTTCACCAACAATTTTATTTTCTTCTTTCTTCTCGTCTTTCAATAATGGGAATAACAATTCTGCGACCTCATACGCTTCTTCTAAATGCGGATATCCTGATAAAACAAACGTATCAATTCCTAACGATTCATATTCTTTTATCCTTTCTGCTACTGTATGCGGATCGCCTACAAGTGCAGTACCTGCCCCACCTCTTACAAGTCCGATTCCAGCCCATAAATTAGGGCTTATCTCTAACGACTCTCTCGTACCTTTATTTAAATGTGTCATCCTCTTTTGACCAACCGAATCATATCTTGCAAATGTCTTTTGAGCAAGCTCAATTGTTTCATTATCCACATATTGAATTAAACGTTCTGCCTCTTCCCATGCTTCTTCTTCTGTTTCTCTTACAATTACGTGTAATCTAATGCCAAATCGTACTGTACGCCCCTTCTCTTCTGCAAGTTTTCTTACTTCTTCTATTTTCTCTTTCACTTGCTCTGGTGGCTCTCCCCACGTTAAATATACATCACTATGTTCAGCTGCTACTTCTTTTCCAGCAGCTGATGATCCTCCGAAATATATAGGAGGATATGGTGTTTGAACTGGCGGGAATACAACTTTACTATCTGTAACTTGAATATGTTTTCCTTCTAAAGAGATCGTTTCACCTTGCAATGTCGATTTCCAAACTTTTAAAAATTCATCCGCTGCTTCGTATCTTTCATCATGCTCAAGATATAATCCATCTCCTTGTAGTTCAACTGGATCTCCTCCAGCTACTACATTAATAAGTAGTCTCCCATCTGAAATTCTATCAAATGTAGATGCCATCCTCGCTGCAACTGTAGGTGACATTAGTCCTGGTCTCACTGCTACTAAGAATTTTAGTTTTTCTGTTTCAGCAGCAAGAGCTGAAGCTAACACCCAAGGGTCTTCACATCCTTGACCAGTTGGAAGTAACACACCCGTATATCCTAAATAATCAGCTGCCGCAGCAACTTGCTTATAATAACCATATTCAGCTGCTCTTCCTCGTTTTGTCGTTCCTAAATATCGACCATCTCCATAAGCCGGAATAAACCATAATAATTCCATACCTTTACACATCCCTTATTTATTTTGAAACGTATACTAACAAATTCTATATAAATTACCCCTAATAATTTATATGTTAATTCCCAGTCTCACCTTTAAAATTATCTCGCCATCTTAAAAACTTCACTTCTAGTAAACGTACTAGAGAGTCAGAAAACTTCCCAACAAATGCAAAGATAATTATGCCGACAAATACGATATCTGTATTTGAAAATTGCCTTGCATCCATAATCATATAACCAATACCTTCTGTAGATCCCATAAGTTCTGCTACTACTAAACTCACCCATGCAACACCTAACGATAACCTTGCTCCTAGTAAAAGGTTAGGCAATGCAGATGGTAAAATTAGTTTCGTAATTAGTTTTCTTTTGCTAAACTCTAACACTCTCGCAACATCAAATAACTTTGAATCCACACCTCTAATACCTAAAAATGCGTTTACGTATAAAGGAAAAAATGCACCATCTGCAATTAATAACACTTTCGATGTTTCACCAAAACCGAACCATAATACAAAAAGCGGCGCAACAGCTAAATGAGGTACAGTTCTTAACATTTGCACAGATGGGTCTAAATATTGCTCACTTCTCGTTGAAAATCCAACAATTGTTCCTAAAATGATTCCTAAGCCCCCACCAATAAAGAAACCAGCCGCAGCCCTGAATACACTAATACTTAAATGGCCGAATAACTCTCCTGTTTTAATAAGCTCTTGGAAAGCTAGAAAAATATCTAATGGTGTTGGTAAAACTGTTTTAGAAACAAGACCGAATACGCCAGCCAACTGCCAAATTATTAATATAATAACCGGTATAGTAATCGCCCTTACTAAAACTTTTACATTTAACTTTCGTACCTTCTTTATGCCATTTTTCTTAATCGTTATACTCGCTGGTTTCATAACAGCTTTCGTATTTTCCACTTTACAAAACCTCTTTTCACTTCGCTTTCAATGCTTTTTCTACGAAAGAATTATCCACAACTTTTTCCGTCTTAATTTCTTTCTTTATAGAACCGAGCTTATATTGAAAATCCGCTGTCTTTTGTTGTTCTGCTATTATTTCCTTCGTTACCGGAACTAAAATTGGTTTGTCGTGATTAAACACTTCTTTTACAATCTCTGCATCTATCTTTTTTACAGAAGTGTACACTTTTATTGCTTCATCTAAGTTAGCCTCTTGCCATACACGTGCTTTCTCATAAACTTTGAGGAATTTCTCAACTAATTCTGGATGTTCTTTCGCAAATTTTGTCCTCGTAATTAAAAATTCTGGTGAAGAGACATTTAATGTTTCACCGTCTGCAATCACCTTCGCACCTTTATTTAACGTATGTAATGATATGAAAGGGTCCCAAATCGCCCATGCATCTACTGATCCTGATTCGAATGCAGGCTGCGCTTCATCTGGTTGTAATTGAATGACATTTACATCTTTTGCATCAATACCTTCTTTATCAAGCGCTCTATATAATAAATTAAAGGCACTACTTCCTTTTGCTACTGCAATTTTTTTACCTTTTAAATCTTTTACACTCGCAATCTTGCTATCTTTTTGAACGAGAATTCCAGTTCCTTTTCTCGCATAACTTGTATTGGCGATTTCGGTAAATCCAATACCTGCTGCTTGCGCTGAAATGACTGGAGAATTCCCTACTTCACCAAAGTCTAACCGGTTTGATGCGATTGCTTCAAAATAAGGAGGTCCACTTTGGAACTCTGTCCATTTCACTTTAACTCCTTCTTTTTTAAACTCCTCTTCAAACCATCCCTTTTTCTTTGCTAGTAATAGCGGGCTTAATCCTTGCTGTATACCAATTTGTATTGTTACATCTTCTTTCTTACTACTTACTGTACTTTTTTCACATCCTAATAAAAATACTGATATAGCTAAAGCAAAAGAAAGAATTTTAAATTTTTTATACATATAAAATCACCCTTTTCCTATATACTTGTTTGAATCAACCCTCCATATTCAAACTGCTGTAATACTTTCGTTCGAAGTTGTTGGAACGATTGAGAAGTTTTATTTCGCGGATAAGGCAAATTATTTTCAATCACTTTATGTATTTTCCCTGGTTTTGCACTCATAATGATAATTCGGTTTGAAAGATATATCGCTTCGTCTATATCATGTGTAACGAATATCATTGTTGTTTTCTTCTGCTCCCAAATATTCAGCAATACTTCTTGTAAATGACTTCGAGTAAAAGCATCCAGCGCTCCAAAAGGTTCATCAAGTAATAATACATTCGGATCTCTTAATAACGCTCTCGCTATCGCAACACGTTGTGACATCCCGCCTGAAATTTCTTTCGGATACGATTTTTCAAAGCCATCTAACCGAACGATTTCAACCCATTCTCTCACCTTATCTTTCACATACTTATCTTTTAACGACAAATCTGCCGCTATATTTTCTTCAACTGTTAACCATGGAAAAAGCCTATGCTCTTGAAAAATAAAACCTTGTTTCTTGCTCGTTTTTAAGATAGGCTCCCCGTCAATAATAACTTCACCTTCAAAATCATTATCTAGACCTGCAACAATTTTTAGTAATGTACTTTTTCCGCACCCACTCGGACCAATTACTGTAACAAAATCCCCTTTCTCTAATTGAAAATTAATATTCTCTAATACTTGAACAGTACCAGTTTGTTTCAAAAAATATTTTGATACCCCATCAATTGAAACAGTCATTTCTTCTCCTCCTTAAAATGATTCATATAAATGAACAGATTCAGTATTTGTGCAATAAAAAAACCAAAGGCATTTTATCAACAGATAAAATGCCTTTGGTTTCTCCAATCAGCAATACGTTATGGAATTAAGTACATATTATACAAATATTTCCGATAAGTCAACTAGGTTTTAGCGAACATTATTTATTTTTAAAGATATCAGCAGTCCCTTTTATTATTTTTGGAAGGGACGTTTTAATTGTATCCGTTAATAAATGAAGAGCTTCGTTCACATAACCACCTTCGAAATTTCCTAATGGTTCTGGTAATTCATCCTCATCTAATAGGAAGTATTCTCCATTTGGAAGTACCATAATATCGATGATTAAATCTTCGAAGGAAACCACTTCTCCTTTTATTTGTGTGTTTTTTACGATATTAAAATAGGAACCTAAATACTTCCCTTTTATATCTCTCCATACGTATAAATTGTACGGACGATCTTTCCAATAATATGCGATTGTATAACTTCCTTTTGGGATTGTTAACTTAGTATCTTTTGCAGTCATTGTAAATGAATACTGCACCTCGTGAAATAAAACGATACTTTGTGATTGCTTTTCAAGTAATAAACAATTGTGATCTACTATTGTTGAGTTATACCGGATTTTTCTTTCTATAATTTCACTTTTCGATGTAAGTAACTTATTCATTATTTTGTTTCCCCTCATACTAGTTCTATCCTCAATTATATACTTCTTTATCTAACGATAAAGAAGTATATGGTTTTTTATATAATGATTTATACAAGTACACAAGAAAAACTCCTTCTTATTTAGAAAGAGTTTTTCACTATCCATGTTTCATATTTTTTCACTTCTAACGGAAACGCATTTGTTTTTATGTAACTAACAGCACTATTACTCATGTTTTAACTTTTCCTTAACCGCATCATAAAATTTTCGTTCTTCATCAACATTTAAGTGCACACGACTTACTGTTTTAGAAAATCCATATAACAACTGTGCTTTCACTGGCTCTTTTAATGTTATTTCAAAAGTAGCAGGTTCTTTTATGAACTCCATAACAGTTGCATCCAATACCTGTTTCCCTTCTTTTGCCGTTAGCAATTCATCCTTGTAGAACGCAATATTATCAATTTGTGTAAATGGTATAACAATTTTCTTTCCTAATCCAATTTGAATGATTACTTGTTCTTCTGTTACGATAAGTGGATTTTTACGCATCGCTTGTATTTCAGCTATAAAATAAATCATCGCGTATACATTTAAAATAAGTAAAATCCATGCTATTACTGGATTCCACTGGTGTAGCAAATAATGAAAACCAATACTTTCTATTAAGGTCGCATGGATGATCATGATATATACACCTATTGCACCAGTCTTTTTGTGATATGAGTATACGTATTCACCTTCTGGTACTTTTTCACGCCACGATAAAAATGCATAATAGATTAACTTACACTCCGTTACAATGATATCTATTAATTTATTTCTTTTCATAGTAGCGTCAAACGCAGCATCAATTGCATAAGAAAATGAAGAGTACTCACTTTTATATTCTTTATATTTTTTTATTATGGTAGGAAGCTTTCTAACAATTTTATATAGAAGGAATAACTCTAAACATACAAAAGCAATTTCTCCTGCAACTATAATATAAGAAACGTATGAAAAATCTTGTAAATAGTCACTTGGAATAATAAATCTTGCAAAAATATAACCAGCTATTACAACAGGAACTATATACGTTAACGAGTACCTTTTTCGAATAATGAAGAAATACGTGATGATTGGAATGACAAACATGCAATCTAATAATGACCCAAGTACAACTTCTTTCGGCGCAGCTGGTACTATTGGAAGAGCATACAATAAATAGTTTGATAGCATAATTAAAGAGATGAGTCCAATCCAAATACCTTTTCGCCTTCGCGATAGTGTAACATTCATACGTTCACTCCTTTATTTAAAAACCTCATTTAAGTGGTCTTTATAAAATGAAATGGCACGTTCAAATTCTTTTACTTCCTCTACTTTCACGACAGTTTCAAGTAATAATTTCATCGCTGACTCGTGATCGTTTACGTTATATTTTGCTAATGATAAAAATACTTTCATCGGATCGTTCTCTGGGAATTTTTTCACCCCAGCTTCTAATACTGTAATTGCCTTTTCATATTCCCCTATACAACGATATGTACTTCCTAGACCAATATAAGCACCGCAAAGGGATTCGCCATCAAGTCCATTTGCGATTGCCTGCTCATAATACGGAACTGCTTCTGTTTCTAGCCCCATTACATCATGTATCCACGCACACTGATACAGTACTTCTGCATCCTTTGTAAAGTTTGTTAATCCTATAAGCATCTCTTTAGACTGCGCATATTTCTTTTCGTTTCTAAGTTTAATAGCTTGCTTTAATAAATGTTCCATAGAATCCACTCCTCACCAATTATTCTGTGTATAGCTCTTGATTGATATACGCTTCACATTCGTGTAAAAGTAAAATTCCCACCAATTAAAGTTTCGCTTACTTATTACTATGCGGATTCATTCTTATCTAAAAACTTAATTTTAAAAAGCAGTGACACGATTACATAATACCTCTAAGCTTTTGACAATTTCTTTCGCTGTTTCATCTTTCCCATTACACAACTTCCCTTTACCATCTTGTCCAATTACATAATGCACAGCTCCGCGCGAATATAAAGAATGTGGTGAATTCGCAATCATTACATTCGCCCTTGCTTCTTTCATTCTATTTTTCGCTCTTTCAAACAGTTCTTCTTCATTTAAATCACTTTCAAGTTTAAAACCAATAAGTACTGTTTCTGGGTCCCATTCTTTTATTTGTTTTAATACTTTTGGAGCCTTTTGAAAGTGAATAATCGGTGCAATATCACTTGAAATTTTTCCGTTCATATTAAGAACATTACCATCTTGATCACAGATCTTCTCCACAATCCAATCTGATCCAGCCGCTGCCATAATAACCGCATCAACCTTTTCATGTGTGATGATACTTTTCATTTTATCTTGTAAATCAACAATCCCTTCAAATGGATGTAATTCTAACCCTCTATGTACATCGCTCGGTTTCTCCGCAAAATAACCGTGTAAATATATAACATGTGCCCCTTTAGCTAGAAGTTCTTCTGCGATTATCCTTCCGATTGTACCTTTAGCCATATTCGTATGCCCGCGTACTTGATCCCATTTTTCTAGACAACCACCGCTCGTAATTAATACCTTTTTCCCTTTCATTGTAACCATCCCTTACTAATTTTTCTTACGAAACCATTCTGTTCCAAAGTCAACTATATCACGCTGTTTCATTAGACGACACGTTGCATTCCCTATCTTCCCATTTTTTACAGTTCCTTTTCGCTCAAACTCAACACCAATTTCTACAAACTTCTCAGATTCGTAATCCATTTCAACAAACTCTTTCCACACTCTTTCACCGTTTTCTATAATAGGTGCTCCTACTTGTATTAACTCACATGCACCAGTACGCACCTCGGATAAATGAACAGACGTATTTGAATCATATCCAACACCAATTAATAATACGTACCCGTCTAAATCGTATATTTTTCTTAATGGAGATTCTTCTCCAAAGCTCATTGATAATGAATGGTTCATTGTTATTTCTACTGCATGTTTTCCCCATGCAGCAAAACTTCCTAACGGATGATTACTACGTACTACATTCGGATATGTACGAAAACATTCAACTATTTCACCCATTCCCCTTGTTGGGGTTATACGTGAATCAAATGCAGGGACGTTATCTCGGATAATTTGCCACCAGTCTTCCGGTACAGGTGGTCTTGACCAATGTTTCGGATCAGACAAATCCGAAGATTGCGTTGGCATTATTATCGTTCCTTCTTCCGTAACAACTTTCATTAATGCTTCTACTACAGCAACCGCACCACCAGATATCCATCCGATAGAACTTAGTGATGAATGAACGATAATTGTCATTCCTTTTTCGATTCCTAATGCTTTTAAATCTTTTGTTATTGTTTCGATTGTATTTGGAAATTGTGTGCTTGCTACTATTTCATTCATTTTCATATTGGTTCCCTCACTAGCCACGTAAATTTAAACTTTTATATAAATATATTATCATATTTTTCTTAATTTTTAACTTAATCATATTCATTACTACAAAAATATGTATATGGGTGTACTGAAGCCTCAAAACTTTATTAAAATCGTAGAGAATGATGAGCGAGAGTTTTATTAAATGAAGAAAAATGTAAATCTTATTTTTTCAAGCTATACTCCATATGCATATTTTTATACTATTTTTCCAAATAACAATGAAATCTTTCGATTCCCGTATATTTTTCTCCTAAACTTTTAACTTGAAAACCAATTCTTTTATAAAATTCTACCGCCCCATCATCTGTCTCTGCTTCTATATAAGTCAATTGATATATCTTTACCACTTCTTTAATCATTTGCAGTGCAATTCCTTTTTGACGATAATCTGAAGCCACTGCTATATGACATACTCGTGCTTTAGTTGCTCCGATTACTTCAATACCTATACAAGCTTTTTCTTCATATTTGTACAAAGTCCCTTTATTACTTTGATAAAATATTACTGCCTTCTTTAAGCTTATTTCATTTGGACCGACGGCATATTGTAGCACATTTAATATTGAATCTTTTTCAATTTGTTCAACACGCTGTAAATTCATATTTTCATCCCTTTCTATGAAAAAAGACTAACTCTTAATAAAAAGAGCTAATCTCATTACGCCGTTATTTTTTCTTCTTTTTTTACAACGACAGCCACATAACTATGAAGTATCATTCCAATAATAACGAGACTCATACCAACCCAAGATAAAGATGACGGAATTGGTGCAGATAACCATATCAGCTCTCCTACTAGCGCAAATAAAACTTCACCAGACTGCGTCGCTTCCACTGTTGCTAGTTTTTGTGGATCATCTTTCACAAGATCTGTTGCAAAGAAAAATAATATTGTCGCGATTAACCCAGAACTAACTGCTACAATAAAACATTGAAAAACTTGGTTACTTGACGGTAATCCGCCAGTTGATACTTCGTAACCAGATAATAAAAACCAAAATGGTAAACTTGCTAATGTCATACCGAGTACTCGCTGAAATACATCTAATTCCCCTTTACAAACTTGCATCATTTTTCGATTTCCAAGAGGATACGCAAATGCTGCAATAAGTACAGGAACTACACATAAAACGGTTTCACGAATACCTAATGAAGAAGCATGTTCTACTTGCATGAGAACAACACCGAATAAAATAATGCCCGACATAACTAATTCCTTCATTGGAAGTTTTTTATGTAGTGGATCCACCGCAAAAAATGGTGTTAACAAAATCCCTGCAACGATTGTAATTTGCCATGTTGATGCAACGAGCCAACCTGGTCCGAACGCTCCAGCAAAACTAAGCGGTGCATAAAAGAGACCAAATCCAACGATACTCCATACTAACCATTCTTTCGGATTGTTTTTCATATATTGAAAGAGTTGCTTTAAGTTCCCTCTATACATAACAATAAGTAATAGCATTGGAACCATAAAATAATACCGTAATGATGCACTCCAAATCCAGCTTCCACCTTCTAAGTCCATTGCCCGGTTTAAAACAAAGGTAAAGGCAAAGAAAAATGATGCCAGTATCCCTATAACAATTGCTTTCATCGTAAAACCCCTTGTATTTAATTTTTAATCTCTATAACATATATTTTAGTATACGCGATGAAAAATCTACATACAAACTTACATTTCACTTTCCATTCACTTGCAATGAAAAAGATAATAATACATTCATTTATTATACTTAATATAAAAACATTAAACAGAAATAATTTTAAAAATAAGTTACTTCTATGGATGTGATAATACTGAAAATATACAGAGCCTCTATACAATCTATTTTATTTGTACTTTCTTTCGGAGTTGTTTTCCTTCTAATAAGTGTTTTATCTTTAATGGAAGAATTTGATTTACTAGGAATTATTTCAATATTTTTCTCCTTATGGCTACTAAAGTATGCCCTAACCTTATGGAAAACACGTGCAAACGATATAGGTTCCTATTGGGATGATGAAAGAATTGTAGTAGATTTGCATGGGAATAAAGTGTATTGGTATGAAATCAAGGATATTACATACCAAAATTTTCAAGGGTCAAAATCTACCTTAATCTCGACCCACTATACTCACCATGAAAATATACGAATCCGCCATAAAAGATGGCTACCAACTATTGCACATTCAATTTACTGGTTTTCTATTGAAAAACCAAAAGATTATCATAAAAATTTAATGATAGCTTGGGAAGAAAAACAAACGAATAAAAATAAACGCCTCCTTTAATTATTATTTAGGGGCGTTTGTTTATTCAAAAATTAAAGAATATGTAGTTTATATTCTCTATATAATTTCCTCAATCGACTTATATGTGCTTGATGATACCGATTATGATCTGCTATATGCCAAATTCCCCATCTTATAGTCGCATTTTCCCCTTTTTCATACAAAACTTCATCTCTTAAAAGAACAACACCATATGTTCATCATCACTATACACACCATTCATTTTTATAGCCCTTTTTTCAATTCCGTACGTTTTAAATCCCATTGATTCATATAATCGTTTGGCTGATTCGTTCGTTGACACAACCCCTAAGTTCAATTGCTCTAGCTTCATCTCTTTTGCCCTTTCAATTGCTTTACGTATTAAATCACGTGCAAGACCACTTCTTCGATTTTCAGTATCTACATACATTGCAACGATATGCCCTTTATGCTTATATGCGTCCTTTTCTTCTGTTAATAAAGTAACAACCCCAACTAAACGATTTTCATTATTAAAAGCACCAAATGTAAAACTACTGTTGGATGAAAGATTACTAGCAACGCGTTCAAGAGGGTTTTCTTGACGTACTGCTTCTTCATAAGTCGTTACAAATGCTTCTGGATTTACTTGTAGTGCTTGTAAACGTAACTCCCAATATTGTTTTGCATCCGCTTTTGTAAGTAATCGAATCATTTTATCTTCCCCTTTTTAATTGACATAATATTTTTATAGGTGATTATTTTTTGATTCATACTCTTCTTTTAATATACTGTAACGATAGCGATGAATGAACTTCCCCTGTCTCAATCGATCATTTCTCATTAACCCTTCGCATACAAATCCGGCATTTTCATAACTCTTTTTAGCTTGTGTATTATCTTCATCTACACGTAACCAAATTTTCTCCAATTCAAACTGGGAAAAACCTATTTGTAACATGCTGTTTAGAGCTGCCATTCCAAATCCTTTCCCCCAATAGTCTTTATTTCCAATCGCAATTCCTAGTTCTGCATTTTTATTTGTTTTATCAAAATTTTTAAGATCTACCCATCCAATATGTATACCTTTCTCAGTAACGATCGCCCTTTGTTCATAACCATTTTTTCGGCTTATACAAGCTTCAATCCAGATTCTCGTATCTCCACGAGTGAACGGAGGATATTGGTCTGGTACGACTAAATGCTTTGTTACATCTCTATCTAACGACCATTGATAGCGATCTTCTACATCATCTAATGTCAATTCTCTTAATTGAACATATGGTACATTCATTTTTCTCTCCCCTTTTTATTTACCAATAGAAAATCCTTCGAACACTCTTCCACCATACTGTTCTAACGTCATTTCTATAAAATGAATTAATTCATTTTTCTCTCCCGTTTTATAAAAATGATCAAAAGCCGCTACAAATTTGTTTGCATATTGCCCATCATATCTTCTTAGCACTCTAATAAACCATTTTGAACTCCCAAGCCACCTACCATTTACTCTTAATACATATTCATGTACTAAATCCGCTAATAAATTAGCGATAAACAATTCTTCTTCTCTTTTTGTTGCACCAATAAAGTCATCTAAAATATCCGTAATAAAATATCGCTTCTGCTTAATCGTATCTTCGGTCCATTTAGCTGGTCCTTTATGTAGTAAATCATTCGCTTCTTTTTTTAATTTCTCAACAATTTCCTTTTCCCCTTTTAATGCAACCCCTTCTGAAACTAATTGTGGTAACGACGGTCTCCCTCGATCACAATCCATTTTGAAAAAGGCTTTATATGTTGTAAAATTATGAACAAACACCTCAACAGGCCATCCATTACTATAGAAAGATTCTCTATAACAAGAAGTTAAACTTTGGTCAACTATTACAATATCAAGATCAGATGTTTTTGTCGCTTCTCCTCGTGCAACGCTTCCACCGAGTAAAGCTACATCACAATTCGGAAATTGTGATGTAATTATGCTTTGTGCTGCTTCAATTGGTTTCATAGCCGTTCCTCTTTTCTTATTTCATTTTCTTTTTTTCAGCTCTTTCTCTCGCTTTTTTTATATAGCTTTCTGCATCTGGTGTTTTACATGATGTTGTACCGTGATCAACCTCTACTTTTCCAATTTCACGTGCAATTTCAATCGCTTGTCGCTCTAAGTCTTCATTACGAATTCCTATTGCGATTAAAGCACTATTCATCGCTTCTTTTTTTCTATTTTTTTCATTATGTATATTTTCTTTAATCTCTTCTAAGTATGGAGAGAAGAAATCATCATGTAACGCTTTATTTTTAATCGATATATTTGCTAATAAAGACCAGCCAGCTCTTCCAATCCATTCATCATTAGACTTTGTCCACTCTTTCATTCTTTCTATTGCAATTGGCGAAGTACATATAGATGTCATAAAAACATCCATTAAACAGTAATAATCAACATCCTGAACCCAACTATTAAGCTGTTCTGCTGTTATATTCTTCGGGTCTAAAATATAAGTTGCTAATGTCATCGCGTCCATATTTTTTGTTTCCCACAATTCAACTGCTAAATCGTGATCTTTTTTTATTTTCTTTTTTAACAATTTTAGATTCGCAAAACTAACTCCGAATAATGGCTCTTTCGCTCCGTGGTTTTTATACGTTTTTCGATTTTGTTCTGTTCCATATTCCTCTAGTTGCTGCATTACTTCCTCAAGTAACATATACCCACCTCTTTATCTTTTATGTTGACTGTATATATGTATGTACGATATATTCTACATTACTTTTTATTTTTCCTATATTTATTTTTAAAATACGGTATGTGAAATTTCTAAACATTGCACAGCTATACCATTAAAAAACTGTACATGTTAAACATACAGTTTTTTGATGGTATCAATTTTGCGTAGAATAAGATATAAACTACGAAAGAACTTTTAATGGTCCTCTCAATCACCTATTTCTTCAACTAAATTTTTTACATCTGACCACTCTTCTATTGACCCTGCGTCCGGAAAAACTGTAACTACATTAAAATTCGCACCTTTTTCTTTCCCAATTTGTTTAGCTGCTAATAAATTCGCTGCCGCAGAAGTTCCTATTTTTATACCAGTATCTTTGTAAAAACGTGCCATTTCATACAGGGTATCTTCATATGAATAAGTCCATTGTTTTTCTATCAAATTTTCTTCCTGTTCTATGAAATGTTGTTTCCTTCCTAAGCCGAACCCACCTGATCCAGCATATTTCTTTAAATCATTTGGTGGTTGTTCCGAACCATAAGGCAATTCAGCAGGCATTACTAAATGTAGTTCAACATTTTTTGTATAATTCTTTATTGCTGTATAGACTCCCATTAGAGTTCCACCAGTACCAGCAGATGCTACCCATGCATGTATTGGTTTTCCAATCATTTGTGCAATAATTTCTCGCCCTGTACCTTCTATATGACTTACTAGATTTGCATTATTATAATGTTGGAATAAAAAGTATAATTCTGGATTTTGTTTACTAATCTCTACTGTTTTCTCAATTACTGCGTAGAACCCTTTACATTTATCAACTAAGATTACGTTAGCACCATAACGATCAAGTTCATTTAATAGAGATTTACCGGTTCCAGAACTTAAAACTAACGTGCATTGAATCCCTAAATAATTACAAATACACCCAATTGACCTCGCTAAGCTTCCACCACTATACTCTAAAATATTTTGTTTTTTGTCCGCTTCTTGTAAATATTTATTAATCATTCCAAGTGCTGCCCTATCCTTAATCGATCCTGTAGGATTGTGCCATTCACATTTAGCATAGATAGAAAGGTCCTTCGTTTCTTCGCATTTTAATTTCATGAGAGGTGTATTTCCAACATGTTTAGAAAACGCTTCAAAATGGTTTACTATCATACTTTTATACCTCCTTCATAAATTATGTTTATTACATTTGTTCTCAGCCAAAAATACTTTCTACATTTTAATAACTCTCTCAATAAGATCTTCTTATATAAAAATCCCTACAAACACTGTAGGGATTTATGTCTAAATCATTTTGTTACACTCTATTTCATATGAAAATAGTTTCTTTATTCAGATGCATTCATAAGCACAATTCTCCAACCATCTGGATCCTCTATTGTGGTTCCTTTCTCTATCCAATACGGGTTCTCTGGCTCCACCTCATGATAGCCCATATTACTTAATCGATTCACTATCTTTTCAATTTCATCTTTATTAGGCATATAAAAAACTAGTAAATTATCTTTTGTCGGTGCCGGACATGGACTTCCATTAACATGTGTAGTAAACTCCAAATGATACTCTTCATCTGGTAAGCCAAACATAACCCCATCATATCCTTCATGATTGTGAAATTCCCCTATACGTTTTAAACCTAATCCTGTTTCATAAAAATTTATCACTTCTTCAAATTTATCTGTTGGTCTTGCAATTCTAAATTGAACCCAATTCTTCATGCAAATCTCCTCCTTTTCATTTTCCAAAGCTTTATAGTAATTAGTATAGGTTACATATATTCCCTTTAACATCCCTCATTAGTGTGAACTTCCTAAGTTGAAAGACCTATTAGTTAATAAACAATAGGACTTTAGTATAAAATTCATATAAAATTAGTTATATAAATGTAGAGATGAATTACAAGCTATTACGTATGAAATAGTTCTCCTTGCAGGGCCTTTATATACCGATCAGCAGATCTTTGTACAGCTTTATTCGCATCTTCCACCACACCATGAAATGCATTATATAGTCGACTAAATTGGATATCTTTTACCTTCTCTGCCATATCTCTAACTTTATTCGCTGGTAATGGAATGAGATTGGGATAACTATACATAAAACTTACCCATTTTCGATCCGAAACTACTTGTATAATATCACCTGATAACAAAATGCCTTTCCCTTCATTACCGTCTTTCCAATGTAGAACAGTTCCCCCCTTAAAATGGCCTCCTAAGCGATGCAATGTAAGTTCTTCCGATAATATCAGATGCTCCCCAGACCAAAATTTAATTTGCTTACTCGGACGAACCACCCACTCTTTATCATCTTCATGAATATAAATAGGTACATTGAATGTTTCCGCCCATTTAACTTGTGTAGAGTAATAATGTGGATGAGAAAGTGCTATTGCTTGAATACCACCTAAATCATATATACGTTGTATCGTTTTATCATCTAAATAACTAATGCAATCCCACATAACATTTAGAGTTTTACTTTGTATTAAAAATGCTGTTTGTCCAATCGCAAATTTAGGTTTAGTAGTAATGCTATACAAACCGCTTTCTTCTTTTATTATTTCGTTTTTGTATAAATTGCTATTTTGCATCGTTTCTAATGTTGTCCATGACTGCCCAATTGGATTAACATATTGTCTTTCCTCATTACAAATTTTACAGCGAGAAGGTGCTTCTTCATTTTCGGGATACTGTACTCCACATGTAGTGCAAATATAATTATCCATATTCCCACTCCTTTTTTCATGTAATTGTTTCTTTACCAATATTTTAATAAAAAACAAAAATATTCGAATCAATAATTGGAACGAAAATGAAATGATACGAAAGTATGATTAGTCTCCTTTCGTTTTAAGACTTTAGCCTAAGTACTATATTTTTCATTTCTTCTTTCTGTGAAAGTTGCATATCGTTTTTAATAGAAATTCCAAGTAAATTAAACTTTTACCCATTAAATAAGTGAATACATCTTTTCAAAATAAATGAACCTATTCATAGATTTCGTCACACCTTTGACACAGTTGCACTAAGCGATACACATTAGGGGTATAGTATATTTAAAGTAACGATAAAAGAATATTCAATAATTTTATCTTCCTTATCGTTACTAGATTCAATTCGTAACAAATAAAGGAGAGGTTTTAATGGAAATCGTTATTATGCTCTATGATGGAATTACTGCATTAGATGCTATTGGTCCATACGAAGTATTTGCTGCAGAAAGCAACAACAACATAAAATTTGTTGCTAAAACGAAGGGATTAATAAAATTAGATTCGAAAATGGGCTATTTACATGCTGATTACAATTTTAATGAAATTACTTCAGCAGATATTCTTATTATTCCCGGATGTCGTCCACCAAACTTTACACAACTTATGAAGGATGAAGAAACTCTTAATTGGATTCTCCAAATACATAAAACGACAAAGTGGACTACAACTGTATGTACGGGCTCCTTAATCTTAGGTGCTACTGGTCTACTAAATGGTGTTAATGCTACTAGTCATTGGAGCTGTTTTAACTTACTTCGTTCTCTCGGAGCTATTCCAACTGAAGAGAGATTCGTGCGCCATGAAAAAATTATAACAGCTGCTGGTGTATCTGCAGGTATTGATATGGCCCTTCAGTTAATAGCTTGGGAATTTGGAGATGAAAAAAGCAAAGCAGTTCAACTCATGTTAGAATACGACCCTCAGCCTCCCTTTGATACAGGTTCTCCTAAAAAAGCGCATGCATCCTTATTAGAAGATTTAAATTTGATGATTGAAAGTTTAAATAATAAAGTTTAAATTCATCCTATTTTTCAAAACTGCAATTGATATAAAATCTTGCATACTTTTGAATAAACTTTTTTACACTTGTAAAAAAGTTTTTTTGCATTTCCCTACCTATAATTGCTAATATAGTAGAGTAGAACTTTTATAGAGAGAAGGAAAATTATGCACAATGGAATTCGAATGACAACTTTAGTAAAAAGGGCTATGTTAGTTTGTGCGGGGGTATTATTCACATACGAAGCGGCTTTGGGATCAATACATACTGCTCTAGCTAGTACAGAGGATGAAGCAAAATCTGTTCAACTTGTAAGTGAGATTCAAACATCTCTTGCTCCGAAAGAAGCTCCTAAACATTATAACGGGCAAGTTAGAAAAGTCGCTTATTTAACATTTGATGATGGTCCTGGAAAATACACAGCTGAGCTTTTAGATATGTTAAAGAAAGAAAATGCAAAAGCAACATTCTTCCTAATTGGTTCAAACGTAAAAGCTTTCCCTGATCTTGTAAAACGCGAAGATGCTGAAGGCCACTACGTTGGGATGCACAGTATGACTCATAACTACAAGAAACTTTACACAGAAGGTCATTACGTAGATGAAATGAAGGAAGACCAAGGCTTAATCGCTGGTGTTTTAGGTAAATCACCAGTATTAACTCGTCCATCTTACGGCTCTATGCCAGGATTAAACGAAGCTCTTCGCAACAAAGTTGTAGAAAATGGCTTAAAAGTTTGGGATTGGACAATTGATTCTTTAGACTGGAAATACAACAAAATGCAAGTTGATGCTGCATCTGCTAAAATTGTAGAGAACGTGTTACATGGTGCTACAAATCCAACAGAAGTTATCCTTATGCATGATATTCATCCACAATCAGTAAAAGCAGTACCTGGAATTATTAAAGGACTGAAAGAAAAAGGATATGAATTAGAAGCATATAATGAGAACGAACATTTCCCATTAAACTTCTGGCATGATAATCGTATGTAATGAAAAGACTTGATTCCCTTTAGCTGGGAATCAAGTCTTTTTGTCGTTTTGGGAATTACTCCTCGTATATTCGACTCAAATTCCCCCTTCTCTAATATCAATAAAAATTCAAAATCACATGTTATACTAAAATTCAGTTTAAATAAGTAGGTGCCATATGATCGTATATACAGTACAAACTGAAGAAGCTTGGAAACAATTTAAGAAACTTGGTTATTTAGAAAGTAATAAAGAATTCATCGATCCAGACGATTTATATTCATATGACTGGATGGTGCGCGTTGCTAAAACAAGATTGCTTCATTACGAAGGTAACTATCCTATTTGGGTCTGGGAAGCAAATAATTACCCAAATCGAAATCATAAAGCTTGGGGTAGAACAAATTCAAAAATGGTAATTTTAACACTAGATGTACCGAAAGAATGGGTACTATGGAGCTATTTTGACTATTGGTGCTGCGCTATGACTGATGGATCAATATATTTACATACAAAAAATAAGTGTACTTTAGATGAATGGTATACATATATGGATAAAAAATACGAGATAATATTTGATTTCGATTATTTATTATCTCATCCTGATTGGTGTCTAGGTAAAGAGGATTCGTTAGAAAAACAAGGTGTTATCGGCAACATCCCCCTTTCCTTCGTAAAAAAAGTAAGGCGTTTTCGCGCTAAGGAAGATACATCTATTAATGAAATCAGAAGTGATAACTGGGATAGTAGAAAAGAAAACCGTATTAAAAAGATGAATCGAAAATTAAGAAAAAGAATCGAAAAACAAAAAAGATTGCAAAAGCGACTTATACGAAATTAAAACAGATTTATCAAAATATAGTAAGAAATTATGGATTGAATATAAAATTTCAACCCTTTTTATATTATCAACACTTTAGCACATATTAACCATAAGGAGTGATATGTATATGGAGTTTCTCTCATCTGAATATTTGTCTGCCTTGCTTGCCATCATTGTAATCGATTTAGTGTTAGCCGGAGATAATGCCATCGTAATTGGATTAGCAGCAAGAAGATTACCGAAAGACCAACAAAAAAAAGTTATTATATGGGGTACTGTCGGGGCAATCGCTATTAGAGCCCTCGCTACCTTAGTTGTCGTTTGGTTATTAAAAATACCTGGTTTACTCCTAATTGGCGGTATACTTCTTATATGGATCGCTTACAAGTTGATTGCTGAGGGCAAAAATCATGATATTAAAGCCGAAGAAGGATTTTGGTCTGCTATTAAAACCATTATTATCGCTGATGCGTTAATGGGCATTGATAATGTACTCGCTGTTGCAGGAGCTGCCCATGGTAACTTTTCTTTAGTAATCATTGGTCTATTAGTTTCTATTCCTGTAGTCGTATGGGGCAGTACATTGATTTTAAAATGGGTGGATCGTTTTCCTGTCATCATTACGATTGGAGCAGCCGTTTTAGCTTATACTGCTGCAAAAATGATTGTAGATGAGAAATGGTTTGCTGGATTTTTCGAAAGTAACCCTTTCATTAAATGGGCATTTATCATTATTATCATCGTCGGTGTAGTTTTCTTCGGAAAGGCAAAACAAAAAGCAACAGCTAGTTCTGTCTAATAATGATGGTATATTTACAAATAAAAAGCGCTATTCATATGAATAACGCTTTTTATTATTTATTTAGCTTCCCCTTCCGGAGTCGTTTTTACCTTCGTTTTGTTTTTATCACGATTGTTATAGTTATACTTCGAACGATCTACTGGAGTGAATCCTTCCGGTGTGTAGAATCGTAATAAGTCACCATTTACGACTTGGTCAGAGTATTTTAGTGAGTTTTGAACCATTTGTTCATTTTTCTTTATTTCATCTGTAAATTCTACAGGTTTTCCAGTTGTTGTATCATAGTATTTGCCGTTCAGTGCAGTAACAGTTGGGCTTACGTAGTTACCGTTACGGAACGCAACGACTTGTTTATGCTCTGGTGATAATAAATCTGAACCGAATTGAACATAGTTTTTCGTATCTGTACCTAGTAAGTGTAATAACGTAGGAAGAACGTCAATTTCACCGCCATATTGATGTTGTACGCCACCTTTCACTCCTGGTACACGAACGATTAAAGGCACACGTTGTAACTGTGCATTTTCAAATGAGTTCATTTCTTTACCCATTACTTTTGACATTGCTGCGTTATGATTATCTGAAATACCGTAATGGTCTCCGTACATAACGATAATTGAGTTATCATATAAACCAGATTGTTTCAAGTAATCGATGAAACCTTTTACAGATTCATCTAAATAGCGTGCTGTTTGGAAGTACGTATCTACTGATGAATCGCCTGTTGTCGCTGGTTCAATCGTTGCTTCTGCCTTATCGATTGGATAAGGGAAATGGTTCGATAACGTAATAAACTTCGTATAGAACGGTTGTTTCAACGTTTGTAATAACGGAATAGATTCATTAAAGAACGGTTTATCTTTTAATCCGTAGTTTACTACATCTTTTTCATTCATATCATAGTATGACGCATCAAAGAATTTATTAAAACCAAATGATTTATAAATATCGTCACGGTTCCAGAATGTTTTGTAGTTACCGTGGAATACTGCTGATGTGTATCCTTGTTGTCCTAAAATAGCTGGTGCTGATTGATACGTATTATGAGATTTCGTTGTAAAGACAGAACCTTGCGGTAAACCAAACATTGAATTCTCTAACATAAACTCCGCATCAGATGTTTTCCCTTGTCCTGTTTGATGGAAGAAGTTATCAAAGTATAGTGTATTCGCATCTTTTGTAAATGAGTTTAAGAACGGTGTAACTTCTTGACCATTTAATTTGTAATCGATTAAGAAGTTTTGGAATGACTCTAAATGAATATAAATTACGTTCATTCCCTTTCCTTTACCGAAATACTCAGGATTTGGACTTGCATAAGTTGATGTTAAATAATTTCTTACTTCTGTCATATTATCCCCATCAGCTAATGCTCGTTCTGTTGATGCTTTCGCACTTTGAATACCATCGTAAATTGTATAGTTGTATGCCCCTAAATATTTCACAATATAATTTCTATCGAATGTTCTTGTTAATAATTCAGGACGGTCGGATTCTGCAAGACCTAAGTTAACACTGAATAATAAAATACCTGCTACAAATACTAGAGATAATTTATGCTTCGCAACACGAATTGGTTTTGGATTTACGAATTTTGTTGCGACTAACACAATTAATATAATCGTGTCTAAGAAGTATAGTGGATCATAAAGATGTAGCAACGCAAGAATACTACCACCTAAATCTCCAAAGTTATTCGTTTGTGTTAATGTCGGGAACGTAATAAAGTCACTGAAAAAGCGATAGTAAACTACGTTTGCGTATAAAAGAATCGACAATAACAAGTTGATAACGATTAACCAAATATAAGATCGTTTCCCTTTTGCAAATAATGCAAGTCCTAAAAATAGAACTGCTGAACTAAGCGGGTTGAAAAACAGCAAGAATTTTTGGATTGTGTTTGAAATTCCTAAATTAAATTCCGTTACATAGGCTGCATACGTTTTGAGCCACAATAAAATAACGGCAAACAGAAAGAATCCAAAATGATTGCTTAACACACTTTTGCTCTTTAATAAGAACTGTTTCATTTCTCCACCTCTTTTAATCATCCAAGGCTTATTTTTTATAAGTCTGTCTCTCTATTCAAATTTTCTTCTTCAAATAGATTATCTTTATTTAACTATATGAAGAATATTAGTAATTATAATTTGAAGCTAGTATTTATTCAACTATTTCTTTTTAAACATTTTGACCTTGGTTTCTATTTAACAAAATAAATTTGTAACATTTCCTGTTTTCTCCCAAGATTCATCCACTAATTATGACATCCCATACTATATACCTTTATAAACTCATTCGCAAACTATTCTATCTCCAATTTTGGTACATATTTCACATGACAAAATAATGTTATTTAATTATATTGCTCACCTTACATTCCCCTGCTTCAACTAAATCTTAAAGTCATTACATCTCTTCCGTACATGAAAAATCCTCATGTTCATTAATATTATATTTGAATAATTATTCATTTGCCCCACCAGTGGTGTTATGTTTTCTCGACAAAAAAACTCGCTCTAAAAAGAGCGAGTTTTTTCATGATATATTATTGACCTTTGTACATTGCATCTACTTGTTTTTGAAGCTCTTCATTTTCTAAGTACTCATCGTAAGTTGCCTCTTTATCGATTACACCGTTTGGTGTTACTTCGATAATGCGGTTTGCAATTGTTTGTACGAACTGATGGTCATGAGATGTGAATAACATTGTACCTTTGAAAGCAATTAAACCGTTGTTTAATGCAGTGATAGACTCAAGGTCTAAGTGGTTCGTTGGATCGTCAAGTGTGATTACGTTCGCACCACTTAACATCATTTTAGATAACATACAACGAACTTTTTCGCCTCCAGATAATACAGAAACGTTCTTCTTAACTTCTTCACCTGAGAATAACATACGGCCTAAGAAACCACGTAAGAAGCTTTCTGACTCATCTTGTGGAGAGAATTGGCGTAACCAATCAACTAAGTTATAGTCACTGTTCTCAAAGTATTTAGAGTTATCTCTTGGGAAGTAAGATTGAGATGTTGTAACACCCCATTTGAATGAACCGCTATCTGGCTCCATTTCACCCATAAGGATTTTAAATAATGTTGTCATCGCGATATCGTTACGACCGATAAATGCAACTTTATCACCTTTATTTAAAGTGAAGTACACATTATCTAACACTTTTTCGCCATCAATTGTTTTAGAAAGGCCTTCAACAGTTAATAAGTCATTTCCTATTTCACGCTCAGGTGTGAAGCCAACGAATGGGTAACGACGTGATGATGGTCTAATATCATCTAATGTAATTTTATCTAATAATTTTTTACGAGAAGTTGCTTGTTTCGCTTTAGATGCGTTTGAGCTAAAGCGTGCAATGAAGTTTTGTAACTCTTTTACTTTCTCTTCTTTTTTCTTATTAGCATCTTGTGTTAATTTTAAAGCTAATTGGCTTGACTCATACCAGAAGTCATAGTTACCAACATAAAGTTGAATTTTACCGAAATCAAGATCAGCCATGTGCGTACATACTTTATTTAAGAAGTGACGGTCATGGGATACAACGATTACTGTATTTTCAAAGTTCATTAAGAAGTTTTCTAACCATTGAATCGCTTTTAAGTCCAAGTGGTTGGTAGGCTCATCTAGTAATAGAATATCAGGTTTACCGAATAATGCTTGAGCAAGTAATACTTTTACTTTCTCTGCACCAGTCAATTCTGATAATTTTTTGTCATGAAGATCTTCACCAATACCAAGACCTTTTAGAAGGATTGCAGCTTCTGACTCAGCTTCCCAACCGTTAAGCTCAGCGAACTCACCTTCAAGTTCTGCAGCACGCATTCCATCTTCATCACTAAAGTCTTCTTTCATGTAAATAGCATTTTTCTCTTGCATTACTTTGTAAAGTTGCGTGTGACCCATAATTACTGTTTCTAATACTGGGAACTCTTCATATTCGAAGTGGTTCTGTTTTAATACTGCTAGACGCTCACCTGGCGTAATATGTATATCACCTGTTGATGGTTCAATTTCTCCAGATAAAATCTTTAGAAATGTTGATTTACCAGCACCGTTTGCTCCGATTAAACCGTAGCAGTTACCTGGCGTGAATTTTATGTTAACATCTTCAAATAATTTGCGATCCGCGAAACGCAAACTAACGTTACTTACTGTAATCATTTGTGTCCTCCTACTAATACCGCTTATTTCAGCGTTTTCTCACCGATTGTCTTAAAAAATCGCATATTACGACTCAATTATTGTAGACTATAGCTATTATATAGTAGAAGCTGGATGAATAGCAACGGTTGATTACTATTCATCCCTTTTCTATCTTGAATAAAATGTACGTTTTTAACGAAATAATATTATATAGAAGCATATTTCATAATGAACAGAGATATGAAAGATGAAAAATTCACAAAATATAAAGATGTGATGGACAAATTTATTAAATAAGAAGAATCCCCTTTTAAAAGGGGATTCTTTTACTTTCTTTTACTTAATTTTTTCGTATAATTCTTCATTTTATTCGTTAACCCTATTAACGCAGGTATCAATATTGGCATCACAATAATAGCTAATAATAACAGTGCAACACCAACAACAGATGCTACTTGTATAAGCGTCAATACACCTGAAGGGATTAATGCAGCAAATGTACCACCTAAAATAAGTGCCGCTGATAATACGACTCCTCCTATGTGACGAGATGCATTTACAATTTTCGTTGCTGGGTCCCCCTCTAGCTCATTGTATCTCATCATTACGAAAATGCTATAATCCACACCTAAAGCGACTATCATTATAAAACTAAAGAATGGTACATTCCAGCTCAATGACTCTACGTTTAGTATGTGTGTACTAATTTGTTCACTTATACCAAGTGATGCAAAATAAGCTAATATTAAAGATCCAATAATGAAGATTGTATTTAAAAATGACCGTGTAATAACGAGTAATACAACCGCAATTCCAATTAACATAATTGTAGCTGTACGTAAGAAATCTTGGCCCGTTACTTCTTTTAAATCAACGTTTCTTGCTGTTGTACCGCCGATCGCTTTTTTTGTTGATTTTAATTCTGTACCATTTAATGTACCGTCTATCGTTTTATTAATTTCTTCAATGATTGGCATCGCTTCTTTTGAATACGGATTTACGTCTAAAATGATTGTCATTTTAGCAGTCTTTCTATCATGTGACATGTACGTATTTAATGCTTTTTGGAAATCTTCTCCCTCTAAAACTTCTTTTGGAATATAAAATTTCTCAGAGCTTTTTGATTCATTCAATTCTCCTAAATATTTCTGAGCATCCCCTAGTCCGTTACTTACCTTTTCGAGCCCTTCTGTACTTTTAGATAATCCTGATTGTAATTGCCCCATCTGTTCTTGCAAGTCTTTCAGCCCGGTTAATAACTGGCCTTGCCCATCATTTATTTTTGTTAATCCGGTTTGTAACTCAGATGACTTGTTCGCAATTTGTTTAGAACCTGAAGCACCTTCATCTAATCCATTTTTAAGATTAGCTGCTCCTTTTTGTAATTTAGTAACTCCATTGTTCATTTCTTTTAAACCGTTATCCACTTTCAATAACGATTGATTCGCTTCTTTAAATGAGCCCATCGCCGCTTTATGATGCGTTGCTAATTGATTTAATTCATTTGAAAGCACACCTAATTGCTTCTGAGCCTCTTTAGCAATTCCTATCGTTTGTAGTATGTTCGGATCATTTGCTAATTCTGGTTTCGTTTGAATAAAATTGGTCATTAACACTTCAATTTGTTCATAACCTTTTTTCGCACCATCAATTGCTTGAGAAATACTTCCGAAGTATTGATCGTAAGAGCTTAAACCTTTTTCTAACTGTGCATAACCAGCATGAAGTTGTGAAGTTGCATTAGATAAAACATTTATATTTTCATTTACTGAAGTTAATCCACCCTCAATTTGTTGCGCACCTTGTGCTCCGTCATTTATACCACTTGATAGTTGATGTAAAGCTGTTCCTAATGCCGTTACACCGTTTTTCGCTTCGTTTGTTCCATCAATTAACTTTTGAACGTTTGCAAGACTATTTGAGTCTTTACTACCCATTTTATCTTTCGCAGCAGTTAACCCATCATTAATGTCCTTTATACCACCATTGGCATCTCCTAACCCCGTATTTAGTTCTCCAGCTTGTTTATTTATATATAGTTCTTTTATCCTTTCCCCAGTTGGACGCGTCGGTGAATATACTTCTGACACACCTTTCACTTTCAAAATCTTATCAGTTAGTTCATCTAAAGTTTGAAGAGAACTCGCCTCGTCTAACTTGTTATCCGATTGAATGACTAACGTACTTGGTGAAGAAAAACCAGGTGGAAAATGTTCTTCTATTACGTTAATCCCCTTTTTCGATTCATATTTATTATCTACTTCAAATAAATCATTGTAATTTAGTGTGTTAGAATATTTCATTAGGAAAGGAATCGATATCACAAATACAATGATTAAAGCTGCGAATGGTCTTACTACTGAGTTTTTCGCAAGAAATCCCCATAAACGACTATCCTCATGACCTTTAAATGTTTTTACTGGATAAAACATTCCTTTTCCTAAAAGCACCATAAAAAATGGATTTAACGTAGTTAATACGAGTAATAATACTGCGACACCAATTGCTACGGCTGAAGTAGACTGATATAATTTAAAACTCGCTAAAGCAAGAGATGCAAAACCAATTAGTACTGCTATCCCACTATATAAAACGGTTTTCCCTGCCGATTTAAACGTTTCTTTCGTAGCTAAAAATGCATTTTCTTGTTTACTTAATTCTTCCTTAAACCTTGTATATAATAAAATGTTATAGTCTGTTCCAACCCCAAACAGGACAACAACTACAAACACTTGTGTAAAGTTAGAAAACGGAAAATTAAATTGATCTACTAGGTGGGCAATAATCCCCATTGAAACTAAATATGATACACCCACTGTAAGCAGAGAAACGATTGGAACAATTGGTGAACGAAATACAATGATTAATACAACTAAAATGAAAATGATAGAAATAACTTCTGTCTTTTTCACTCCCTCTTGAGAGGATGTAAGAAAATCACCCGCTATTAAATCACTTCCTGTTAAGTACGTTTTAACTCCCTTCGGTTTAATTTTATTATGAAGCCCATTCGCAATTTTTGATATTTCACCATGTTTTTTATCTACAGAAATTTGCGTTAAAATGGTCGTATTGTCTTTAGATATCAATTGTTTTTCCAAGTCTTTATTATCTAAATGTGAAACAACTTCCTTAATTCCTAATTGCTCTTTTTCATTTTGTAAAGCGTTGATTGTTTTTATTATTTCATCTTTTTGCTCAGTTGTTAAAGCTGCTTTACTTCCACTATTAAAAACAGCTATAACATCATATTTTTCTGTCCCGTCTTTATCCATCTCTCTTATCATTTTGTCAGCGATACTACTTTGCTCTGTATTCGGAATCGTAATATGCCCTTTTTCTTTCACTAATTTATCCATATTAGGCATCGTTACGATCATTGTAATAGTAATAACTATCCATAATAGAAAAGATAAACTTCTCCAATTTTTTAGCTTACTCATTTTAATCATCTCCCGTTTTGAAAGTATAATGTTAGTTCCGGAATGAATATTCATTCCTATTATTTTGAAACTATTTTTAGGAATGAACGTTCATTCCTATCATTCTATTGATTTATTCTATAGACCCTATTAAACTAATCTTTTCCGGAATGAATGTTCATTCCTTTGGTTGCACAAATACCCTCTCCTACTTTCATTTTTTAAATCTATTTAGGAATGAATATTCATTCCTGTCCTTATAAAGCTATAGAATCAAATGATTCTAATAGCATTCCAAGAGCTTTCTTCCAATTCTTTTACTAACTCTTTCGAGTATTCTAATTGCCCTGTTGCAATTACTTTCGTTAATGCTTCTAGCGGCTGATATACAATAATAATTAAAGCAACTGGAGGCAATGGACGAAGAAAACCTTTTGCGATTCCATCTTCAATAATATTCATAAAGAAGCCTATAAAATCGTCAAATATTTTCTTACTTTGTTCATCAAGAAAATAACTGTCACAGTGAGAATTTGTAAATAAAAAAGCGTCCACATTGTTTCTCGCAAATTCAAATAAACGGTTGTACGTATGACTAAACTGTTCACGAATATTTGCTTCAACAGGAAAATCTGTTTTTATCATTTCAGAAAGCTCTAACATACTTTTTGAAAATAATGAGTTAACTAGTGCCTCTTTATTTTCAAAATAGCGATAAATAGTACCCGCACCGACTTTTGCCTTTTCAGCGATCATTGGAATTGTCGTACCATCGTAACCACGCTCTGCAAAAAGTTGCATCGCAGCATCAAAAATATCCTCTTGTTTGTTTTTAGCCATTTTTTCCACCTCTATTTTTAGGAATGAAAATTCATTCCGTTTTTAATTATAAATTACAAGGACTAAAAGTCAAGTGCGTAACTACGTATAGTTGCAATTTTAATCCCTTGTTTGTGAATCAATTTATATCAGCGGTTTTTAGAATACATCGACTTACCGACAAAAACGAGAACCAAAGAGAAAACCGTCCCAAATTTTGTTTGGGACAGCCCCATTTCCTATTTAAAGCTTAAAAGAAATCATAAATAAAAGCTTTACGTACTGGAACTATATTCTCAAATGCTTGTATTTCCTCTTCGCTTCCGCTAATGAATTCTAGTTCATTAAGCTCTAACGGACGCTTGTAGCCAAACATTATTGTAGATAATGCGTTAATATCCAGCTTAATTCCTTTATCTATTGTTTCCTCTTTCATAATTGTTATTTCATGATTCGCAAGCCTCACTGATACGTTGTTCCACGGAGCAAATGCGTCTGTAATGTGTAGAATCACTTCTTGCTGTACATTGTTCCAGCTCAACTCATATTGTTTTAAGAACTGCTCTACATCTACAATTCTTCCCATAAAATATGGTTTTATTTCTGTCTTCACGCGTGGCTCTTGCAATGAATATAGCAACGGTTCGTTTTCACTTACTGTCATTTCAAGTTCTTTAATCATAGAATCATGCTGGCAAATAAAGTTCCACAGACCATTTCGTGCTTCATTATGCAGTGGTACAAATTCTTCTACTGTCATTTTATAGTTTTCTATTTTGTATAACATGTAACCGGCTGCCTTTTTATTTTCATCATAGTAAATCGCTAATGTTAAATCATCATAAACCGCTTGAAACCACCAGTTCTTCTCTCGAACTAACATACCTGAAAAACGTTCTGCAAATGCTTCATAGAGCTTCTCGACTTCTTCTGGATGATTTTCTTTATTGAAACGTTTCACAGTGCCATTTACTTGTTTTTTCATCACTAAATCGCTCTTAGTCATATGACATGTGACTAAATTCGCACAAAGTTCCCAGCCGTATTTACGGTAAAATGAAACCGCAAATGGATGTAACATAGAGACTGTATAGCCATCTTTTTTCATCGTTTGAAGTGAATATTGAAGTAGCTCTTTTACATACCCACTTCTTCTATACTCAGGATACGTCGCTACCCCTGCAACGCCACCCATTTTAAATTTTTCTTTACCTATGTAAATATGAAACGGAATAAGATGTAGTTTTGCTGCTAAGTCTTCCCCTTCCATAATGCCGTATATTTCATGACTTTCCTTCATCTTTGTAAGTTGCTGCTGTAATCGTTCCTCATCTACTTTATATTGAAAAGCGTATTCTGATAAACATAATGCTTCTCTGAACTTATCTTCTTTTAATTGTATGACATTCATATAATTCTCCTCCATTCCCTGTTTGAATTGTATCACAATTCTTTCTATTGTAGTTCGGTAAGTGAAATTAGAAAGACGTTTTAACAAAAAAAGCAGATACATCACGTATCTGCTTTCCATCCTTATTATTTAGCTAACTTTTGAAGTTCATCAAAGAATGTAGGATATGATACACCTACTGCTTCTGCATCTTCAATAATTGTTTTTCCTTCTGCCAGGCAGCCAGCAATCGCAAGCATCATTCCGATGCGATGATCACCATAACTATTTACTGTATTGCCTTTTAGAGCTGATTTTCCGTAAATGATCATGCCGTCATCAGTTGCTTCTATGCGAGCTCCTAGTTTCGTTAACTCAGCAACGACTGTATCAATACGATTTGTTTCTTTTACTTTTAATTCGTGTGCATCTTTAATTACTGTAATTCCTTCCGCTTGCGTTGCCGCTAATGCGATTACAGGAATCTCATCGATTAATCTAGGGATAATATCTCCGCCAATTTCAATTCCTTTTAATGAAGATGTTTCAATTGTAATATTTGCAGCTGGTTCTGATGCCCCTTCGTTAATTAGATCTACAGTGAACGTAGCACCCATTTTCTCTAAAACATCAATAATACCTGTACGAGTTGGATTCATTCCTACATTTTGTAATACTAGTTTACTATTTGGGATGATTGCACCTGCTACTAAGAAAAATGCTGCTGATGATACGTCACCTGGCACTTGAATGTCTGTTGCTGTTAATTTTTGTCCACCTGACAGCTTCACTGTTTTCCCTTCGCGAGTTACTTTAACACCAAATGCTTCAAGCATTCTTTCCGTATGGTCGCGTGAAATATGTGGTTCTGTAACAGCTGTTACACCTTCTGCACGAAGACCTGCAAGTAAAATAGCTGACTTTACTTGTGCACTTGCAACAGGAGAAATATATTCAATTGCTTTTAAATCTCCGCCACGTATTGTTAGCGGTGTAAATGTTCCTTCTTCTCTGCCGTCAATGTTTGCACCCATTTGTTTTAATGGGTTTGTTACACGCTTCATCGGTCTTTTTGCGATAGACTCATCACCTTGTACGCAAGAGAAAAATGGTGTGTTAGCTAATATACCTGACATTAATCGAATTGTTGTACCAGAATTACCAACATCTAATACAGCTTTCGGTTCTTGTAAACCTTCTAATCCTTTACCAACTACAATAACTTCATCACCGTTTTGCGTAATTTCTACTCCCATTTCTTTAAAACATGAAATAGTACTTAAACAGTCTGCACCGGGCAAGAAACCTTTAATTGTTGTTTTCCCTTCTGCAATCGAACCGAACATAACAGCACGGTGTGAAATGGATTTATCACCTGGGATTGTAATATTGCCATTCAATCCGTTATTAACAGGTTGTATTGTTCTTTCTTTCACGTTTTTCACCTTCTCATTTAAATTGTTTCATAAGTTTGGTATTCTTCTTCTCCAAGCGCTAGCTTTGCTTTCATACGATCTTCTTCCCTTTGGAAACTAATACGTAATACCCCAAGCAGTCCTTCACGCGCTTCTAATATTTGCAAGTTCGTAATACTAATTTCCTCGCGCGCTAAAATACTCGTAATATGAGCCAATGCCCCCACCTTATCTAATACATCAACGTATAAGTCGTGATAGGCAGGAATTGCACCACTCTTTCTTACTGGTAAAGAATCACGGTATTCTTTCGCATCTGCAAAATAGTTTTGAATCTCGCCTGCATCTCCGGTAGAAACTGTCTTATATAAACCTTCCATTTCAGAGATCCACTCTTTTAATAATACCATTAAATGCTCTCGATTTTGCTTTACAATATCACTCCACATTTTAGGACTACTAGATGCGATACGTGTAATGTCTTTGAAACCTCCAGCAGCGAGTTGATGAATGAGCGGATTATCTCCTGCATGTTTCTCAACTTGCTTTACTAAACCTGCTGCGATAAGATGCGGGAAATGACTAACAATCCCTGTTACATAATCATGTTCTTCTGTATTTAAAACAAGAAAATGAGATCCTGTTCCTTTTAACCATACTTTAAGGTCTTCCACTTGTTCATTTGGTATATGATTCATCGGTGTTAAAATGTAAAATGCATTTTCAAATAAATGCGCCTTTGCGCTTTCAACTCCCGTTTTATGAGAACCCGCCATCGGATGTCCCCCAATGAAAGAAACTTCCTTTGAAAATAAAGCTTCCGCTTCGTTCATAATAGACCCTTTTGTACTACCAACATCAGTCACTATAACATCTTCTCGTAAACGGAATGACGCAAGTTTGTGTAATAGCTTCTTCGTTTCTTCAACTGGAGAAGCAAAAATAATTAAATGTGCCTCTTCACATGCATGCTGTAAATCAACTGCTACTTCATCTACTACGTGTAATTCTTTTGCACGCTCTACTTGCTCTTTAAATATATCGTAACCTGTTATCGTTACATCGTGCTCTTTCTTAATCGCTAATGCGAGAGAGCCTCCGATTAAACCAGTTCCAATTAAAACTACCTTTTTACGCATTTGCCTCATCTCGAGACTTTCTTTTTTTATTTTCAAAGTGTTGTTTTAACACTGAAATCACTCCTTCATTTTGCTCCCTTGTTCCGACTGTAATACGGACACCATTCGGGAACGGACGAATAATAAATCCTGCATGTGCACAAGCTTCATAAATCTCTCCTGCATTCTCAACTGGCAAGAAGATGAAATTTGTTTGTGATGGATAAAATGGAATTTCATTTTCCTTACAAAAGCTTTCGTATTTTTGTAATCCCTCTGTATTCACACGAACTATTTCCTCAATAAACTCATCGTCACCAAAAGCAATCGTCGCTGCTTTTTGCGCTAATGAAGATACGTTAAATGGCAAACGTACGACATTTAATTTCTCAATTAGCTCTTCCTGTCCGATCGCATATCCAACGCGGAAAGAAGCTAATCCGTATGCTTTAGAAAACGTTCTAAGTACAAGAATGTTTTTATGTTTTTCTAAAAGCGGTAATGTCTCAGGGAAATCTTTTGCTGTTACGTATTCATAGTACGCTTCATCAATGACAATTAACGTATTTTCACTAATGCCTTCAATAAATTGAGTTAATTTTTGCTCATTCACATATGTGCCCGTCGGGTTGTTCGGATTACAAATCCATACGATTTTCGTATTATTATTTACCGCTGACGAAATTTCGTCTAAATCGTATACACCGTTATTTAAAGGAATTTCTTTCACTTCACTGCCTTCAATAATTGCATGATGACGGTACTGCGGGAATGTTGCACCAGCCGTTACGATATTATCTCCTGCTTTAAGTACTGCACGGCTTATCATTTGAATGACTTCATCTAAACCACTACCACAAAGTACTTGTTCCATTTGCACATGCAACTTATCCGCGATTGTTTGACGGAGCGTCGTAGCACCTCCGTCAGGATATAAAGCATGTTCCAACCAAGATTTTTGCAACTCTTCTAAAACTCTCGGTGAACAACCGAATGGATTTTCATTCGATGCTAATTTCACAAACGAATGATCTCCGTACACTTCTTTCATTTGTTCTGGTGATTTACCTGGTTTATATGGTTGTAATGATGATAGTTGATCTTTTACTTGCACGTTAAACCCACCTTTTTATTAAAATTCTTTTGCGTAGTTATTGTGTTGCATAATGTTTTGTTTTAATAATTCCATACGATCTTTTCCGAATTGTTCGACTAGTGCATCTGCAAGTTCCCATGCTACAACAGATTCAGCTACTACACCCGCCGCTGGTACTGCGCAACTATCAGATCTTTCAATACTCGCTTGGAATGCTTCCTTCGTATCAATATCAACGCTTGCTAACGGTTTGTATAATGTAGGAATTGGCTTCATAACGCCTCTTACGACAATTGGCATACCTGTTGTCATACCGCCTTCTAAACCGCCGGCATTATTCGTTTTTCTCGTGTATCCTTTTTCTTCATCCCACAGAATTTCATCATGCACTTTACTTCCTGGTTGTCTTGCCGCTTCAAAACCTACGCCAATTTCAGCACCTTTAAATGCATTTATACTCATAATTGCACCAGCAAGTTTTGCATCTAATTTACGATCGTAATGAACGTAACTACCAACGCCAATTGGCATACCTTCTGCAATAACTTCCACAATACCACCGATTGAATCTCCGCTACTTTTTGCGTTGTCAATCGCATCCATCATTTCTTGCTCTACTTCTTTATCTAAACATCGAACTGGTGAGTTTTCAGTTATCGTTTGAATTTCTTCAATCGGTAAGTTTGAAATATGTTTTGCTTTTACTCCACCAATTTCAAGAACATGTCCTGCAATTTTTACGCCTAATTCGCTTAAAATTTGTTTTGCAACTGCACCAGCAGCTACACGAACTGTCGTTTCTCTTGCAGATGAGCGCTCTAATACGTTTCTTATATCACGATGACCATATTTAATTGCTCCATTTAAATCCGCATGTCCTGGACGTGGTTTTGTAATTGTACGTTTCATGTCTTTACTTTCTTTTTCAGAAATTGGCTCAGCGCCCATTACTTTCGTCCAATGTTTGAAATCATCATTTTTTACGATTAACGTAATCGGTGATCCAAGTGTCATCCCGTGACGAACACCACTTACAATTTCAACTGTATCTGTTTCAATTTGCATGCGTCTTCCGCGTCCATGACCTTTTTGTCTTCTTAATAATTCTTTATTAATATGTTCCGCCGTAAGTGTCAAACCTGCTGGTACACCTTCTAAAATAACTGTTAACTGCGGTCCATGTGATTCTCCAGCTGTAATGTATCTCATTTCTCTTGCCCCTTTACTATTTTTTTGTACAAAAAAGTCCCTACTGAGCGCTCAGTAGGGACGATGTTTATCGCGGTACCACCCTAGTTGTAGACAACTGTCGTCTACCTCTCTTCTTCTTTAACGATCGTTTGACCGTCTTCCCCTCCATAAGTTGTCGAGAAAGATGCTCCAAGGCTGTAATTCATGCTTACCTTTGTACTGATTCACACCAGCCATCAGCTCTCTTTAACAGTGAGATAAGCACTACTGTTTCCTCTTCAACGCATATATGATATGGAATTAAGATAATTTATTTTTGAAACCTTTTAACTCATCCATGAATCTATGGAATTCTGGAATGTCCATTTGTTGTGCAGAATCTGACAATGCAACTGCTGGATCTGGATGAACTTCAGCCATTACTGCATCTGCGCCAATTGCAAGTGCCGCTTTCGCTGTTGGTAATAATAAATCTCTGCGTCCAGTTGAATGTGTTACATCAACGATAACTGGTAAATGTGTTTCTTTCTTTAAAATTGGTACTGCAGAAATGTCTAATGTGTTACGTGTTGCTCTTTCGTATGTGCGGATACCGCGCTCACAAAGAATAATTTGATCGTTACCTTGCGCAATGATGTATTCCGCTGCGTTAATGAACTCATCAATTGTTGCTGCTAATCCACGTTTTAATAATACTGGTTTGTTAACTTTACCTACAGCTCGTAATAAATCGAAGTTTTGCATGTTACGTGCGCCAACTTGAATTACATCAACGTAGTCTAATGCCATTTCAACATCGTTCGGATTTAAAATTTCACTAATAATTGCTAAGTCGAACTCGTCTGCTACTTGACGTAAAATTTGAAGTCCTTCTACTCCTAAACCTTGGAAATCGTATGGAGATGTTCTCGGTTTGAATGCACCACCGCGCATTAATTTTAAGCCTTGGTCTTTCATCGCTTGCCCTACTTGACGAACTTGCTCTAAGCTTTCTACTGCACAAGGTCCCATGATGAACGTTTGTGTTCCGTTTCCAATCAATTCACCTTTTACATCAACGATTGTATTTTCTTGTTTCTTTTTACGTGATACTAGTAACGCTTTACGGTTATCATCTTCTTGTAACTCTAAGCTTGCTTTGAAAATCGTTTTGAAAATATGTTGAACTGTTGATGTTTCGAATGGTCCTTCGTTATGCTCTGCAATCATATCAAGTACTTCACGCTCACGTACTGGATCAAAGCGTTTCGTGCCTTGTACTTGCTTTTGCTCTCCAATTTTTTGAACAATTTCACCACGTTTGTTTAAAAGGTGTAATAGTTGTAAGTTAATTTCATCTACCTGTTTACGTAATTGATCTAATTCATGATTTGCCATTTGGAAATCCTCCTCTAATGTTTTAAAAGTATAGTAAGAGAATAAAAAATTCTCTATTTTCTGAACTGACTAATTATACAAATTTATAGTGGAATCGATACCTCTTCTTATTTTAAACTAATAATTTGTACAAAGACATGAACTACTAGTTAAAAACCCACTTTTTTGTACAAAAAAGCCCTACTGATTCAATCAGTAGGGACGATATTTATCGCGGTACCACCCTAGTTGTAGACTTCTTTCGTCTACCTCTCTTCATTGTTAACGATCATCTGACCGTCTTTCCCTTCATAAAGACAATACTATCTTTACTACGAAAAAGATGCTCCAGGACTGTAATTCGCTCTTGTTTTTGTACTGGTTCGCACCAACCACCAGCTCTCTGTTACAGGGAAACAACAACTACTGCTTTTCCTTTCAATGCATGACTATTTTATTTTCAAGTTGGACCACTAAAATACAAAAAGTCCCTACTGAATAAATCAGTAGGGACGATATTTATCGCGGTACCACCCTAGTTGTAGACTAACTTTCCGTCTACCTCTCTTCACTGTTAACGATCAATTGACCGCTTTTTCCTCATAAAGACAAACTATCTTTATTACGAAAAAGATGCTCCAAGACTGTAATTCATGATTATCCCTGTACTGGTTCACACCAACCACCAGCTCTCTGTTACAGTAAGACTAACCACTACTGTGATCTCTTCATTGCACTTTGTTTATTCAAATGTTTTTGAAATTGAATAAGTATGATTCGTATTATAGAACGCTTTTCAAAACACTGTCAACAACTTTTTATATATTTTTTAATTTTCCACTTTCGTCCTATAGTTCTTCTTGTAAATCACCCATTACAATTCCTATGCGAATTATTTCGTTTTCCAGTAAATGTAAAACACATTCCTCTACTTCATACTGAACTAATAATTCTTTTATTTGTATGATTTCTTTTTCAAATAAAACGGCTTCTTGACATGTTTGTAGTAAAATAAAAAACACATTTGCAAACATTTCTTTATGCGCTTTCATACTTTCTTTTTTATGAAGCATTTCAATCAATAACTGCTTCATTTCCTCACCTGTACATTTACCATTTACACTTGAAAATGCACGAGACATAATATATAATCCTTTTTCTAATATTTCATCCATGTATAAAATAATACGTAAAAGCATTACATATTCTCTCGCTGTTATCTCACCCATTTTTGGTCGTTCTCGCAAAAATACACTGAGCCAAGCTGTCCAAAATTTTTGTTGTTCTTTTACACTTAATGTTTTGACGTAATAGCATAAAAACTGCATAAATTTAATTTTATTTTCTTCATTTTCTAGTATGAGTAAAGGGTATAACCAATCTGTTTTTTGCTCCCAATATAGTACACATTTAATAAATACAAAGCTAAGCCACTTCAAGAAAGCTTCCCTCGTATGCGGATGTAATACTTCCAAATGTTCTATCGCATACTTAATAAAACGCTTCATTTCTGTAAATAAAGGTAAATTTATTTGCGTGTAACATAAACCAGCCCATGCATATTCCGTAATTTCATTTTGTTTTTTTAAATCTAAGTATGGTAACAAATATTTTCGGCACCATTGCTTTTCAATATGATATAGAAATGTAATATCTGCTATTAAACGAGCAAACATAAAGTTTGTTCGTACTGAATTAACTCTTACTTGTTCTTCAAATAAAAATAAATATTCATATACATTACGATCGTATAAATGATCATATGATAACAACTTTAATAATACAGCCGTCATTTTTCCAACAGGATGCTGAATTGATTCATTGTAAAAATCTTGTTTTCCAAGCTTAAAATCCGTATCACTCTTCATAACTTGAGGAAACACTGAAAAAGCAAAGCGTTTTACAACACGTATACTATTCTCTTCTAACTCTTCTAGTCGATTACTAATTTCATATAGAAAACTACTAATTAACCAATGAAAAGCAGTATTTCTAACAAATTTCTGCAATAACGGAATAATTTTTTGGATTTGATCATTTGTCAATCCTCTGTTATTTCTCCATTCTCTAATACAAACAAACCATACTTCATTACTTATTTCTTGCACTCCTACTAATTGATATGCGAATGAAATACTCCACTCTGTATTCAATTTACATGCTTTTGATAACATCTCTAAAAAATGGCGTTGTTCAAAAACACCATCTTGCGAAAATTGCCGAACTTGCTTCATAATTTCAACATCTTTCAGCTGCAATAATCCGTCAGCTGTTACATTACAAGTAATACTTTGCGCTGCATCCTCTTTCTTTTGTACACTGTATCGTTCAGAATGAAAATGAGGATGCTTTTGCTTCATTAACTCATACCCATTTGCCGTAGATGGGCTATTTGAATCACACTTGAATAATAAGTCTAATACGAGACATGCATCAAATACCCTCTCTTCTGTAAGACGCTTTATTACAGTTCGAGTGACTTCTTCTTTTGTTTTTTCTAAACAATGTGAATAATGACTTTTTAAAAGTTGGAAAACTTCATGTTTATAAGTGAAATCTAAAAGAAGTCCTTCCTGTAACAACCATTTCATTTTGTCATCTACACGAACAAAAATATTTTTATTCATCGCATCAATTGCAATTCGCTTTTGAAGTACACTATTTGCTTCTATCATTTCTGTAATATAATAATCCGCTTTTTTCTCATTGTTTTCACATAAATAAGTTAGACACTCTTTTACAATTTGTATTAAAAATGCAAGATCATTTTGATGAAATTCTTTTTCTACATCTTCTTTATTTCTTTTTTTCAGTGCCGTTTGTCTTAACGACAACATTCTCAATTTTTCTAATCCAATCATCATAATTGGAACAGCATAATAGGCGATATATGGCCTCATCTTTTCATTCCAAATTTGCTCCACATGAGAAAATGTTGATACTGGTAAGCGACTCGATTCCTCGAGTTCTATTGCTTCTTGCGTATCATTTCCCCATTTTCTTACACGTTTCAACTTCAGCTTTCCGTCTAAAATAAAAGTTAGTAACAATAACGCAATTTCCTTATGCTCAGGAAAAGAACATTTTTGCAGTAACTTAGAAATCTTTTCTATAGAGCTACTATCTTTTTCAGCAGTTTCTAATAAAAGGAGTGTCCACCTGGCAAACAACAATGGGTCCATCTTACTCTTCGTTTCGTTTAAGTAGTTACAAATTGTTTTCCACAATAACGGTGATATTTTAGAATAGTTTTTATAAATTAATTGAAATAATTCTATCTGATGACTAAAAAGAAATTGTTCCACTAACCATTCTGCAAGTAATTCATCTACTTCATTATAGTTTGGCGTAAGCATAAACAAATTTTGTAATTTACCTTCTGCTTCTAACCATTCGACCCATTCATAATCGTGAGCAAATTCCACAAAGTAACGAACTGTTTCAATTTTTTTAATTGATTGCTTTATGTATGATAATTGTTCCTGTTCTACTGACGGGGGAACCGTTACAATATCCCGAATACGCATTCTTTTCGTAATATAATTATCACCCATTAATTCCGCCCAGCGTTTTACCGCTTTTACGAGAGATTGATGATTATTCACTTTATTCGGATACACAATCGGTCTTATCCCTAAATGTTCCCAGTGGTACGTATTTTCTCCTTGTGCGACAAAAGCAAATCGTCTTGTACTTGGTGGTAAACCAGTTGCTAAATATTTCATTACTGGGTCATTATGACTATATCCAACGAATAAAACGGTGTAATTTGAGAATAGATCGACTAAAAATCTTCTCGCCCAACCTTCTGTTAAATAAGCCCTTCCAAAATCACCGTCTGTTAAAATTAAAGCCTCTTTCTCCTGTTCTACATTACCATGTATATAAGCAAGACCTTTAAAAGCTCTCCCAGTCGGTAAAGCTGGAGCGTAATAAACATTGATATCTCTATTTATTTCTTTAATTGCAGTTGTAAAATGTTGATCAAAATTTGTTGTTACAATGCGGATATCTGTATCTAAAGGAAATAACCTTGGAATTGCATAATGCAATGGATTCGGTTTTGATTTCTCTATATGAACAAGATCTCTTGCGACTTGATGTACATCTTTTGTTTTCGCAATTTTACCAAGATAATAATCATGTGGTTCTGTTATTTCACGCTTTTCGACATATAACGTTTTTGCAATTTCATCAACTAAATCATCAAAATTCGGTAAGTTTGATTTCCCTTTCATAGAAACTCCCGCTCCAACAAATAACACTAATTTTCCTTGCTCAATGTGATCAATTAACTCATCTGGAATTTCTACTTCTGAAGTAATCCACATCCTGGATTCCCCCTTACCTAAAAATGTCATACACTCTCATTTTACTATAACATTTTTTCATTATTTTTATAATATTTAGACTAAATTCCAAACATGAAAAAGTTTTATGTAAATAAATCCGTTACAATGTATGAACTACAGAATTTATTGAAAAACTATGTATAAATCGGAGGTGTAAATTTTGAATGATTTCACAGTAGTGCTTATCAAGTTTATATCGTGCATTATCGCATTTAGCATTGGGCTTGCTTTATTTTTCCCTGCAACGTTTGTTCAAATTATTTCATTCAGTCTCTTTGTTACAATCGTATCCTACATGTTCGTTGATAAAATTATTTTAAATCGAATTGGCAATACTGGTGCCATTATGTCGGATTTCTTATTAACATATTTAAGCGTATGGATTTTCGGTAATATTTTATTAGACAACTATATGCAAATTGCATGGGGGAGTATCCTTTCTGCCATCGTCTTCACTTTATCTGAAGTAATCGTTCATCGCTTCTCTAACTCTCATACAAGGCACAACAATGATAACATTCGTATTAATCGCCGCTTTGCATATGGTACGGAGTTTGCTGAAGAACAAAATATATTGGATAAAGACAAGAAGAAGTAACATTTTAATGCAGGAGCGCCCTTTTTAATTATGTGGTGCTCCTTTATTGTATATTTTTATTATGGTACGTGAAATTATATAAACGATTATTTCAAAATATCGACTTACCAACAATATTTGACGCTATTTTTCTAATAAAAAAACTGCCTCTTATTTAGAGGCAGCCACTTTCAAGTCTTTTAATGCAACAACATCCGCAAACGCTCCCAATACTGCGTTATGATGTTTCACAATATCTTCAGCACGTAACACTTCTGCATCAAATGTACTATGCGCATCACTAACTAACGTTACTTTATATCCTTCACTACATGCTCTGCGCGTTGTCGTATCTACACAATACTCTGTTTGCATTCCCGAAAGAATAACGTGTTCAATTCCTTTCTCTTGTAACACTTCGCTTAAGTTTGTCTTATGGAATGAATCTGGCGTCGTCTTTTCAACAATATCATCCCCTTCTTGCGGAGCGATGGTCGGATGGATTCGCCATCCATCCGTACCTTTTTCTAACGGATTGTCTTTAGGACCATTATGTTGGACATAAATAACTGGAATATCATTTGAACGACATTCCCCAATAAGCTCTTGCAATGTTTGTAAAAATTTTTCCCCATTATGTACTGGCATTCCAGCTGTATACATACCCGCTTGTACATCAATTACGATTAATGCTTTTTTCATTTTCCACAGCTACCTTCGTTTATATAAGCCATTTCATATTCATTATAATTGTTTATATTCCATCATCCAACAATCTTCTAGTTTCCCCTCATGCAGCTCATGTTCCTTTAAAATCTTTACTTTTTTAAATCCGCATTTTTCATAACACTTTATCGCTCGTTCATTATTTACTTTCGGATCCATTGCGATTGCTTCTGCTCCCATTTCACCCATAATGTATGTAATTGCTGCCTGAACGAGTTTTTGTCCAATTCCTTTTCCCCAATAGGCTGGTTCACCGATAAATTGATCCATTCCCCATACATTTTGTGATTCTTTATAGCCATATATCGCTTTCCACTCTGAATCAACTGGGTACATTTGTATGTAACCAATCGGAACGGTATCAAATTCTATTAAACATCTTTTTTCATTATTGTTTGGATTATGTATAAAATGATCAAGCACCTTTTCTACAGATTGCGGATTATCTCGTCCTTCGTAATACTGCAGGACTTCTGGGTCCGTTAACCATTTAGAAATAATAGATACATCATCTTCCATTACGTATCTAATCAATAACCCTTCTTTTTGAAATAGCATATTATACCTCTATTATTCTTTTATATTTTTTCTTGATATTATATCTTTCATTGCACCTACTAATGCATATGGTAGTAATGTAATCGCAAAAAATGCTGTAAATACGTTAAATTGCGGGATTGTATAGAGTGTGAACCATTCAGTGAAAAATTGAGAATTTAATATTCTATTAAAAAACTCTCCGCCTGGCCTAAAGTTTGGTGCCCACGCAGTTATTTCACACAAAATAAACAGTAACTGAACAATAAAAAATGCCCCTAGATAACGAAACCAAGTCCGTTTCCATATAGGTTGTGCATTTTTTAATATATCCCCCATCTAATCCCCTCCTTAAATATCCATCATATTAATTATACACTTTCCTCACTTTATTTGTTAAAATTTTCTATATAATTAATACCGTTGGGGGAATACATTATGTCTAAACCTATACTTACATCCACTTTAATCATTCTTAGAGGAAACTCCGCAAGTGGTAAAACAACGATTGCAAAGCAACTACAAGAACATTTCGGACAAGGTACACTTTTAGTATCACAGGATGTTGTGCGTAGAGATATGCTTAGAGTACACGACACAATGGGTAATTTATCACATGATTTACTATTTGAAATTACAAAGTACGGAAAAGGAAAATGTGAATTTATTATTTTAGAAGGTATATTGGACAGTCGTAGGTATGGTGAGATGTTAAAAGAATTAATTCGTTATTTTGATGAAAATGCATTTACATATTATTTTGATTTATCATTAGAGGAAACTATTAGACGACATAACACAAGGGACAAACGATATGAATTTGGTGAAGATTCCCTCCAAAAATGGTATAATCCGCACGATACAATTGAGGTTTCCAGAGAAACTATTTTTACAGATAACTTTACGCAAAAAGATATATTTGATGCGATTCTTAATGATGTTGCGATACAAAAACAAGACTAATATAATATGTTAGTCTTGTTATGTACTTTGTGTTTCCGTTTTTATAATTGAACAATCTTTACATAAATAATAGTATATATTCATTTCCCCAAACTGGAAATCAACTACTGAAATAAGTCCGCGTTCCTCGATATCTTGTGTAATTGTAGCAACATACTATTCTTCTCTACTTCTCAATAACCTTCTGTTCTACTTCCTTACCTCATTCTTAATAGTTTTTCTAAACATGAGACAATTTTTATGTTTTATTACAGGTTTATTAATAAGTCATTTAAAAATCCTATTATACTTCCACTAAAAAAATAAAAGCCAGCCTCAATAAAGAGAACTGACTTCTATTTGGATCATTATAGTTACTATAAAATTTTTACTTTAACAGTTTTTCTTCCCCAATTCATAGCTTTACTTTTTGACCCCATTAATACATCAATACGATTACCTTTAATTGCGCTTCCAGTATCACCAGCGATAGCTTCTCCATAACCTTCTACCCATACTTTAGATCCTAATGGGATTACTTTCGGGTCAACTGCGATAATTCTCATATTCGGATTTGCCGTTAAATCATGCCCCATCGCAGTTAAAACGCGTCCACCATATGTACCATTTTCACTTGGATCAGCAGTATACGCTGTCGCTACTACCGTTAATTCACGTTTAGCAGACTGTATATTGTTTTTTGATACTTCTTTCGCTCTCTCTTCTTCTTTAGCCTTTGCTATTTCTCTTGCTCTCTCTTCTTCTTTTGCTTTTGCTATTTCTCTTGCTTTTTCTTCTTCTTTTGCTTTTGCTATTTCTCTTGCTTTTTCTTCTTCTTTTGCTTTTGCTATTTCTCTTGCTCTCTCTTCTTCTTTTGCTTTTGCTATTTCTTTTGCTTTCTCTTCTTCTTTAGCTCTTGCTATTTCTCTTGCTTTCTCTTCTTCTTTTGCTTTTGCTATTTCTCTTGCTCTCTCTTCTTCTTTTGCTTTTGCTATTTCTCTTGCTTTCTCTTCTTCTTTAGCTTTTGCTTTTTCTTCTTTAGCTTTTGCTATTTCTTGTGCTTTTTCTTCTTTAGCTTTTGCTATTTCTTGCACTTTTTCTTCTTCTTTAGCTTTTACTTCTTCTTTAACTTTTGCCTCTTCTTTAGGCTTTACTATTTCTTGCGCTTTCGGTTCTTCTTTAACTTTTACTTCTTCTTTAACTTTTGCCTCTTCTTTAGGCTTTACCATTTCTTGCGCTTTCGGTTCTTCTTTAACTTTTACTTCTTCTTTGACTTTTGCCTCTTCTTTAGGCTTTACTATTTCTTGCGCTTTCGGTTCTTCTTTAACTTTTACTTCTTCTTTAGGCTTTACTATTTCTTGTGCTTTCGTTGTTTCTTTCACTTTTGCTACTTTCTGCGTCTTTACTTCTTTCTTTTCTTTAACTGATTTTTGTACTTTCGTTACTTGCTTTGCTTTCTCTTCAGTTTTCTTTTCAGTTGGTGCTGTACTTGATAGGAAAGAAACGTTGGCATAAGCAGTTTTTCCTTTATACTCAAATTGCAGCCATCCGTCTTTTACTTGATGCGTTGATTCAATTACATCATCTTTTTTTAGTCTGCCAAGAATTTCTGAATCTGTGTTTGCTTCGGTACGTACATTTAACAAATTCGCAGTTACATGATACACATCTTTTGTAAACTCCGAACTTACAAACACTTCTTTACCGTTCAATTCAATTTTTGACCAGCCATCTTCGGTATTTATGACTTTTAACTCTTGCCCATTCTTTACTTTTTCGACCACTTTTGATTCTGTAGTCGGTTTTTCACGTACGTTAAGTACATCTGCTGTTACGATTGTTTCTGCGGTAGCGGTTGTGGTAAACGCCCCCAATCCAAAAATAGTTGCTGTTGCTGCGCCAATTACTTTTTTCATATTAGCCTCCATTATATTTTTTTGAATTTTATCAAATGTCTCTGTAAAATTGTATAATTTTACATAATATCAAAACATTTGCAACAGTATATTAATACGGCTTAATATACTGTTATTAAAACTCCTCACTTCAATACTAACAAATTCTTATTTCTAATTCTATATATTATAAATCTCCTTATCTTTTATAAAAGCCTCATGCCCTTCTTCACACTAAATAGTTGTTGCAATTCCCACCAAAAATAAACTTACGATTGCTAAAATTTGAGTAGCGACTATAGCCCCTCTTAAATGAAACTTATAATCTTTATATCCTTTCATACCTGCCGTACTAGGAATCACAACAAACCTTGGAGTAATCCAGCAAAAAATTAGCCAATCAATTATAAGTAAATCTACTAAATTGAAAATCATTAAAATACCAAAAGTGTGTAAATAAGCATCCATATACATTAATTTTTCATGCTTATGTAATATATATGTAGAAACGAAAGGACAACCGAAAAGAATAGCATTGTATACAATATTAAAGTAAATGGTTTGCTTTTTTTCATGAATCGATTTTGGAAAAACTACTTTTTGAATATCTTTCGGATAATCAGTTAATGAAAGTCGAGGATTATAATATAAGGACCCTAAAATCATTACGGATAGTACAATAGACATGATGACACCAACGTACATCATTTGCTCAAATTGATTCATATGCTTCATTCACCCTTTTCTGTAATTACTATGTTAATCATTCACTTAATTACACATTGTATGTACGTACATAATCAAAAATTAACATCTAGCTTTAATAGTGAAGCAAACAGATGCAAACGTACTAAAAGCAATGATCAATCCAAATAATATCCCTTCTCGCAAAATTTTACTAAGCGTAGGTTTTACATCGGAGAAAGTTTGTGAGATTGATGGATTACCTGGGGAAATTTTGAGCACATACATATAATTACAAAAAGGCAGTGCTACTTATGTAGCACTGCCTTTTTCTTTATTGGAATAATACTTTTCCTTTATTCATTTACTTATAAAGTATTGTCAGTTCTTCTTTATGTTCTGTATTTCCACATTATAAATATTTCACGTCAAGGAGAGATGACTGAAATAAATAATCAAAAAATTGAACTTACTGGTCGTATCGTTACACCTAATGATCCTGATTATAATTCAGCGCGTGAAGAATTCAATACATTCTTCAACAAATTTCCGTTAATCATTATTTTTGCTCAAAATACGCAGGATGTAGTAAACGCTGTTCGCTGGTCAAGGCTACATAACGTTCCTATACGCATGCGCTCTGGACGTCATAATTATGAGGCATTATCCGTCAGTAATGCTGGTCTTGTAATTGATGTAAGTGAAATGAAGCAATTAGAAATAGATCACAATAATGGAACTGTAACTATCGGGACTGGATGGAGAAATATTTCTTTAATTGAAACACTTGCAGCTGAAGGATTAGTTGTGCCGAGTGGTGTTTGTCCTACTCCCGGGATTGCAGGTGTTACTTTAGGTGGCGGACATAGTATTCTCTCTCGTCCGTTTGGATTAACTCTCGATCATTTACTTGAATTAGAAATGGTAGACGCGAATGGTTGTATAATACGCGCTAACGCCAAGTGTAACTTCGATCTCTATTGGGCTTCGCGCGGTGCTGGTGGTGGTAACTTTGGAATATGTACTTCGTTTAAGTTTCGAACACATAAAATTAATACGGTAGGATTTGCAGAAATAAGCTGGGGGATATCAGATTTAAAACCTGTATTAACCTCTTGGCAAGAATATACGCTACCTTGCGCTAATAAACGACTTACAACTACTCTTTTTATGTCTGCAGGATTAGAACCATCATTATTAATGCAAGGTGTATTTCTCGGTTCTGTACAAGAATTGCAGTCGCTACTACAGCCATTACTAGAAGCCGGTTCACCACTGCAAGTAACTATCGAAGAAATACCATGGGCAGAAGCAGCAGCGAAAATAGCTGAGAAGCAACCTGCAACACCTTTACCATTTAAAAGTGTTGGTCCATATGTATATGAACTATTACCAGAAGAAGGACTATCCATTATCGATCACTTTATTAATAATGCACCTCCCTTTTCCACCACCTCCGTATTTTTCCACGGATTAGGCGGTGCTGTTGCTGAGGTGCCAAATGAGGCGACTGCTTACTTTTACCGAAAAGCACTATCAAACATGTCAATATTCGCTACTTGGGGGCAACCAGAAGGTGCTGGTGGAAGTATTCGATGGGTTGAAGATTTCCGTTTGGCAATGCTCCCCTTTACAAAAGGTGTCTACGTTAATACGCCTGACCTTTCCATTAAAAATTGGCCAGATGCATACTTCAGTTGCAACTTTGACCGATTAATGGAAGTAAAAGCGAAATATGATCCGAAAAATGTCTTTAACTTTCCGCAAAGTATTCCGCTTTTTTAAACTATATACTCCACCTAATCTATCTAAATGCAAAACATCCATTTAAAAAAATGGATGTTTTGTAAAAGTAAATTTACATAATATAATTATCGATCACTTATACCAAATAACTATTCAATCACCGAAAGTAAAACTTTCTCAAGCTCTTTTTTAGACAACATACTATCATTTATATACACTTGATATGCATTTCTTCCTTCCCTTGCTGGCACAACTATTTTCATAGCCCGTACATGCGATTCTTTATACTCACCGAATGTAACGTTATAGCCATTTAATTTATATTTCTTTATATCTCCAGTAAAATTAGGTCCTCTTTCAGATGGTTTATCAAATGGTCTATCAATAAAGTAATCTTTATATTCTTCTTCAACAATTTCTAATTGATGAATTGTAAAACCTAATTCTGCATCTGAAGTATGTGGCTGTTTTTTTACATTTTGATTTTCATATCTCATCGTAATAAGCGGCATAGGTTTTCCAAGTGTTGCTTCGGCTTTTACCTCTTCCAATACTAATTGATGTCCAACTGGAATATACGTTGGATGCTTAACCGGAAAACCAGTTATTTGTTCAGATTGTTCAAATGTATAGGTAAAATGTTGATTTATTATTTCTTCATATGTATTTAATTGTTCCATTACTTCTCTATCTCTCTTTTCTTCATCATCATTTAGACGATTTGTAGCTGTATATTGTCTCTCACCATTCTCTACGACACTTACTTTCTTATAAAAATGGTACGTTTCCTGTAATAAAGCTACATACTTTTCAAAGTCTTCTTCTGTAAATATACTTTTAGCAATTTCTATACGTTCCATTACTAAATTATAACCATCCTCAGTCATTCCCGTATCTTGTCTTGCTTTTTCTGGTGTCCCTACAATTTTATGCATTATTGTTGTACCTGCAAAAGTACCAGTCGGGATTAAAATAGCCGCAGCAACAAATCCAAGTAATAACTTTTTCTTCATAGAAGCCTTCTTTTTCATTTTCAACTGTTGGTATTTATAAAAAGAGTTTTGCACTTTATTATCTAAATTTGGAGACGGATCTAGACTCTCTGCTTTTCTTTTTAGTTCATTCGTTACATATCTTTCAAAATCCATTTACTTCTTCCTCCCTTTCGTTTGGCATTTGTTCCATTTCCATTCTTAATCGTTTTAGTGCTGTGTGTAGTCGAGATTTCACTGTACCAATAGGGATTTGAAGAAGTGCAGCAATTTCATCCAATCTATATTCATGGAAGTAACGCATAATAACTACTTCACGATGTTTATAAGATAAATTTTGTACAACTTCTACTAATTCACTTCGTGTTTCTTTATGTAAAATAGCTTCATCCATTATGTAAGACCGATCTTGTTCATACATTTTCTTCTTTTCAAAGATTCGAAATCGTCGCCACGATTTACGACGCCAATCCTGTACTTCCTTGACAACTAGTCCATGTAACCAAAAACGAAATGAACGATTCATATCATAGTTTGTTATGGACTTCCACATGTTGATGTACACTTCATTAACTATATCGTCTACATCTTGGTTTTGACTTCCTACTAAAAATACTACTGTTCTATAAATATCTTTACATGTATATTCATAAATAATCTGAAAGGCTTCTTGGTCCCCAGACTCCATTTTATATAGCCATTCTTTTAATTGTACTTCATCCAAAGTTTCGTTCCCCTCTCGTAATCTTTCACACTATATTCGCTCGTTTTTCACAAAAGGTTCATTTTACATGAAAATTTATTTATTACAATAAAAATATAAGGTATATTTTTAAGAAAAGGAGGATTTCAAGAATGAATCAAGAGGATAAAATTCACGCTGAAAAAGTCCTAAAAAATCTATTCATCGGATTACAATTTGGTATTTCTCCAGCCGCTATAAAGATTCATTTCACAAACTTTCACGACTCAGTTGATTATGACGGACAATTATATATCAATATCGAATCCAAATGGTGTTTATTTAATAAACTTCAAAAAAGATACCCATTAAATGAAGATGAATTTGAAGTTTATTCTGAGGAAGAAGAATATTTAAGATAAGAAAACAAAAAGTTACCGATATACGACTCGGCTTAGAAAGCCCTCATTTAATTATTACATTAGAGAGTGGACAAATTATTTTTGTAAATGGTTTTCATGATTATTATGAATGTTGGCAACCTGGTGTTCTATGTGAGCAATGGCTTGTAGTCGCTGCACCTGGGAATGAAATCGCCACTTGGGCTCCCGATGAGTTTATCGATAAATAAACTGTCTTCACGAAGAAGAACCGAAGATATTTTATGAACTACATAACTATTTCTATTACACTTAAACGAATGACCATTTTACTTTAATAGAACTCACTTTATTAAAGCTGAAAGGATGATAATGATGGCATGTGTCCATGATTTTGGAATAATTGACGATTTTACTTCTCAAAAAAATTACGAAGATTATACACCAGAGAAATATCATTGTATTTCTATTGATGATGATATTATCAGTAGCTTAAATCGAAATTTATCAATTATGAAAACCTACTTTCATACAGTCAAAAATCAGGAATACGGTTTAGCTTATTACGGTATTACAATTATCCCGCCTGAATCATTAGCAATATTCTATGAAACAGTTACATCTTCAAAGTTCTTCAAAAATTCTGATGAGCTGATTGAGTTAGCTTCAAAAATTGAACAAGCTACAGCAGAACAGAAGTACATGATCCATTATGGGGTTTAAATGTAATACAAAAAATGCTTAGGATTTCTACGAAGCATTTTTTGTATGTTACTAATAAATTTATTCCTTAACCATTTAGTCCATGATTGAGCCTATGGCCCCACCTTTTACAAGTGAGGGCGCCCCTATTAATCTAAATAGGCGTCTCATTTCCAATCTTCCAGCTAAACCATTTCCCATGCCCTTCTGTTTCTCCAACCGTTTCACGATATTCGTTTCCGTTAATATAATAATCAATATGAAGGTCACGATCCCACATGTTGTTATACAGGTGGAATACATCACGTTTTGCGCCGATTTCTTGTATTTGTTTTTCTAATTTATGTTTAACTTGTTCTGGTATTTGATTTGCGACGTGTGTATGGAAAATACAAATAACAGCTTCTTCACTTATTTGTTCAATAATAGATGATAATAGCTCTACACCGTCTCCTTCTATTAATTGGACAGATTCATTTTTCACTAAAGATGCAGCTTGATCAAACATCTCAAGCCTTTCTTTATGTTCTGGCCAAATTAAAGCACGTAACCATAAATAATCTTCCTCATTATGTAAATCATTCACATGTAAGTCCAGTCCGATTCTTTCTACGACAGATGGGCTTTCTTTTAGAAAATGCGGTACATTCTCCCCTCTTATTTCAGAAGTTACATGCACATTTGAATTTATATTTCCGTACATTTCATCCGTCCCGTACGAATAACGATATTAGTCCCAGAACAGTTGCAACCCAGAACTTGTCCCAATTTCAATTAACGCTAACGGCTTCTTCACTTTGTTAAATATGTAGCAGAAACTTGGGTATAAGTATGCGCACCGTCTTACTTCATTTGTTTGAACGAGTTTCGTTTGTAACAAAGTAATGATTTCTTCTCGGTACTCTTTACAGAAATCTTTAAAATGATTAAAAGCTTTATCTAAATTTGTATCAGCATTTTCAACTAAACTACTATAATACGTTTTTAAATGATGTTCTTTCCCTGCTAGCAATAAATAATGTACTGCACCTAATAGTAAGTTTGGGACTGGTTGACCTACCTGAGCATAGGACGATAGTGTAAGTACTTCCTCATCTTCAGCAATTTTCATTGATAAATATTCATATAAATCACTTGACCCTTTACATTCCTTTATTGAAAAGTTTCGAAATAAGTTTGAAATTTGTTCTTTTGTACACATTAGAGTCCCTCCTTTTTATTTTTCGGAATAATCTTACCATTACAGAAAGAATAATCCTATAAAAAGGTACTCGATTTAGTCACTTAAGGATACGTAAGCTTTTTCGAGATAATTTCAAACTGTAATTTTTTTCCATTTACCACCTTAAAAGAGCTTGTTAAATAAGATTTTTAGCGAATAAAACGTTAAATAGTTTAAAATTATCAGATAACACTAGATATTTTAGTCTATTAATTATTATAATAGAGTATGAGATGGTTATATAATTGAGACAAAAAAGGTATACACCTAGGTGGGGCCTAGGCGGTGTTTCTCTTTTACGGCTTAGACATAGAAAACACCTACACTTTTTTGCCAATATAGGGGATGGAGAGATTATCATGAGCAACATGCAGCAAAAAACAGACGTTATCTTAATTGGTGCAGGAATTATGAGTGCAACGTTAGGCTCATTACTAAAAGAATTAGCACCAGAATGGGAAATTAAAGTTTTTGAAAAACTCGCAAGTGCCGGGGAAGAAAGCTCTAACGAATGGAATAATGCAGGTACAGGGCATTCTGCGCTATGCGAACTGAACTATACTTCCGAAAAAGCTGACGGATCTATAGATATTAGTAAGGCTGTAAAAGTGAATGAGCAATTCCAGCTTTCAAGACAATTTTGGGCATATCTTGTAAAGAGCAAATTAATTCGTAATCCACAAGATTTTATTATGCCACTACCTCATATGAGTTTAGTACAAGGGGAAAAAAATGTTGAGTTTCTAAAAAACCGTTTTGAAGCGCTTTCAAAAAATCCACTGTTTCAAGGAATGGAATTTTCTGATGCTCCTGAAACATTAAAAAAATGGCTTCCACTCATTATGGAAGGCCGCACATCTAATGAACCGATGGCGGCAACGAAGATTGACTCTGGAACAGATGTTAACTTCGGTGCATTAACACGTATGTTGTTTGATTACTTAAAAACAAAAAATGTCGAGCTAAACTACAAGCATAGTGTCGAAAATATTAAGCGCACGAAAAATGGTTTGTGGGAAGTAAAAGTACACGATATGAATAGTGGTAAAATTGAGCATCATACTGCTAAATTCGTCTTTATTGGCGGCGGTGGCGGTAGTCTACCTCTACTTCAAAAGACTGGTATCCCTGAATCAAAGCATATCGGTGGCTTCCCAGTAAGTGGACTATTTATGGTATGTAAAAACCAAAAAGTTGTAGAGCAGCATCATGCGAAAGTGTACGGTAAAGCTAAAGTTGGCGCTCCGCCAATGTCTGTACCTCATCTAGATACGAGATATATAGACAATAAAAAAGCTTTACTGTTTGGACCATTCGCAGGCTTCTCACCTAAATTCTTAAAAACTGGCTCAAATCTTGACTTAATCGGTTCTGTAAAACCGAATAATGTCTTAACGATGTTAGCCGCTGGTGTAAAAGAAATGGGACTTACAAAATACTTAATTCAGCAAGTTATGTTATCACATGAAAAACGTATGGAAGAATTACGCGAATTCATTCCGAACGCGAAAAGTGAAGATTGGGATATTGTAGTTGCTGGACAACGTGTACAAGTAATTAAAGATACTGATGCTGGCGGTAAAGGAACACTTCAATTTGGTACAGAAGTAGTAAGTGCAGCTGACGGCTCAATCGCCGCATTACTAGGCGCATCACCAGGTGCTTCTACTGCTGTTCACGTCATGCTTGAAGTATTAGAAAAATGTTTCCCAAGCCGCATGGTAGAATGGGAAGAAAAAATAAAAGAAATGATTCCTTCATACGGCATTTCACTAACTGAAAATCCAAGATTGTTCCAAGATCTTCACACTTCGACTGGTCGTACACTTGGATTAAACGAAAAAGAAACTGTTCATAATTAATGAAGAAATAAAAAAACGTCCGATATATTTGGACGTTTTTTTGTCTACTAAAAATTATACTTATCAATATTATCTTTCGTAAATACAACTCGTTCTGGCAATACGATAATTCCGTTTCCTTCTGCCTCATAATCATATCCTTGAATGGAGTTTGGCTCTACTTTCACTTTTCCGATTCCTTTTACTTCAAAGCTATCCCCTACTTTTAACTTCTTTCCTTTTACAACAATTTCATTTGCTACATAAGTTGCCAACGCACCTTGCTGTTTGACATCCCATAAACCAAATTGTGCTACTGTTCCTCGTTTTACGTAATCACGCATAACGTTTGGTGTAGAGAAGCCAGTTACGACAACCTTTTTATCCATTTTTAAATTTTCAGCTGCTTGTGCCATTGCCGGAAGTGCCGTTGCATCTGGACAAATGACTGCATTAATATCAGGATACGTTTTTAAAATATTCTCTCCTACTGACAAAGACTTTTGCGCATTATTTTCACCATACTGCGTCGTTACAATTTCCCAGTTCGGATATTTCTTTTTAATAATTTCTTTCGCTTTCGTTACCCATTGGTTTTGATCCGTTACTGTTGGACTAGAATAAAAGAACGCTACTTTCCCTTTATCTCCAATTTGCTTGGAAGTCATTTCAATTAATAAGTTAGCAAGTTGGTCTGGTGTCCCTTGACTTATATAAAAAGAACGGTCTTTCGGATTCACATCAGAATCCCACGTTAAGACAGTCATTCCTTTTTTCTTAGCACGTTGCAATGATTGCGATAAACCATCAACTGATGTAGAGGAAACCATAAGTGCATCATAATTTTGGTTAATAAAATTATTTATATACTTTACTTGCCCTGATACACTCGCTTCAGACGGCCCATCATATTTCACTTGTACGCCTAGCTTATCTCCCATCTCCTTTGCTCCTTCACCGCCCGATGTAAAGAAGCCAACTCCAGTTAATTTCGGGATAAATGCAAATTTCACATCATCCGCTTTTTTCTTATCTGCCGTTTGACTGGAACAAGCGATTAAACCTATTAAACAAATACATACAATCAATACAATCCCTAGTTTTCTCTTCATGACATTTCCCCCTTATGCAAATTCTTTCTTTTCTCCGGTATGAATTGATGTAATTTGAAATGTCTCATAATAACTGAAAGAATTAGAATCATACCAATTACTACGTTGGATTGTTCATTTGTTAAACCCGTCATTTGCAAACCATACTGCATGAGCCCAATAAAAATACTCGCTAGTACAGTACCGAAAATACTTCCTTTTCCGCCTGTAATAAGTGTCCCGCCTAATACGACTGCTGTAATGATTGGTAAAATTGTTTCATTTCCCATATCAGCACGTGCGGAACCAAAATATGCGGTTAAGAAAGCACCTCCTAATCCACCTCCTAACCCAGAAAGTATGTAAGCGATAATGACTACTTTTTTCGTTTTAATCCCGGTGTATTTTGCTGTATTTTCGTTCGCACCTGTTAATTTTACATGGCGCCCGTATATAGTTCGGTGAAATAATACAGTATATAAAACTGTTAATACGATCAGTAGCCATAATAAATTCGGTATTCCTATAAAACTACCGTTTGCCAGTTGTACAAATGTGTCAGGTAAACCGCTTATTCCTTCATACCCAGAAGCACCTGCTCCTCCTGAAATGACGAGTGCAATTCCTCCATATAAAAACATCGTTCCGAGTGTAACGACGAGTGGTTCTACATCTGTCATTTTTATAATGAGTCCGTTTAAAGCGCCTGCTAAACAACTAATTATTAGGGCGATTATGACAGCAAACAAAATAGGTATTCCGTTCATCCAAAGTACACCAATCAAGATCGAAGTGAGCCCCATTATTGATCCGACCGATACATCAATTCCTCCTGTTACAATAACGAAAGTCATTGGTATCGCCGCAATTGCGATAAATAGGAAATCATTTGTACTAAAAAGGAGATTACTAATATTTAAGAAATCACTATTTATAAAACTAAAAAGGATGAATTCTATAAGAAGTAATACAATTAGAACCCCTTCCCATCTATATACATACTTCATAGATTCATCCTCCTTTCTGCCTTCCACTTTTTCATAACACTATCTAATATGATGATAAGTAATAATAAAAAACCTGAAATAGCATTATTCCAAAATGCTGGTATTTTTAAAAAGACGAGTGAGCTACTTATTGTTTCTAAAAATAACGCTCCTAATGCAGCTCCAAATAAAGATCCTGTTCCTCCTTTTAAATGAATTCCTCCTAGTACAGCGGCTGCGATTACTTGTAATTCTAATCCTGTACCTGTTTGATTTGGGACGAACCCGATATTCATAACAAATATGCAACCAGCGAGCGCAGCGCTTATGCCTGAAATCATAAACGCATATATCTTCACTTTATTAACAGGTATACCAATAAGCCTCGCGCCATCTTCATTATCACCTATCGCATAAAAGTATCTTCCCAATGGCACTTTTCTTAAAAAGAAGTATAGTAGTAGTAAAATAATAAAAACGAACCATACAGTTATAGGTAAACCAAGAATGATGATAGATGACAGCTGCTTAAAATCGTTTGGAATATCTTCAATCCACTTCCCGCCTGTGAAAATTAACATTGCACCTCTAATAATTCCTAACATGCCTAATGTCATAATAATGGCTGGTACCCGAAACTTCGCAACTCCAATACCATTTACGAAACCGATAATGGCCCCAAGTATAATAGCTACAAATATCGACAAGAATGCACTATCCCCATTCGTTAACATCATTCCGCAAACTGCTGCACTTAACCCCATGCTTGAACCAACTGATACATCTATATTTTTCGTAAATAAGACGAACGATTGACCGATTGCTAGCACGACTAAAATAACGCTTGATTTCATCAGTAAAGATAACGAGTTAAATTGAATAAAACTAGGGTTTATCATCCCTACAATAGCTATATAAATTAGTAGTAACATTATGATAGACGTTTCGTGCATTTTATACATACGTTTCATTCCGTTACACCTCCGTATGCAAGGCGTGTAACTTCATTCACACTCAGTTGTTCTTTTTCCATATGAGAAACAAATCGCCCATTTCTCATTACATATACACGGTTTACTAATTGGACAATTTCTTCAACATCTGAAGAGATTAATAAAATTGCGAGTCCTTCCCTTTTCATTTTTTTTATCGTCTCATACACTTCAAGCCTTGCTTTCGCATCAATTCCGCGAGTCGGCTCATCAAGAATAATAATTTTAGGATTACATGCAAGATACTTCGCAAGCACGACCTTCTGCTGATTACCTCCTGATAAAGATGCCAGTTCTTTATTCATATTCTGTACAACAATTCGGAACTGTTCTATAAACGAATTAACTAAAGCGCTTTCTTTTTCTTGATTTATAAAAAAGCGATTATTTTGATATAAACTTGCTGCTGCAATATTTTCTTTAACAGAAGCAATTGAGAAAATTCCATTCCTCGCCCTATCCTCTGGCACATAAACTAGTCCTTCGTCTAGCCTTTTATGCAAAGAACACGTATCAATTGATTTTCCACCCAATAAGATAGACCCTGATTTTATAGTTTTCAATCCAAATATCGCTTCTGCTAATTCCGTTCTGCCAGATCCTATAATGCCAGCAACACCTACAACCTCACCCGCATGTACAGTGAATGATATATTTTCGAATCCGTGACCATTTATATCAACCACTTCTAATATTTTTTTCGTCTTTGCTGTCTCTTGAACTACTTCTATTTTCTCTTTCTGTTTATATCCTTTTGGCAATAGTCCTTCCATCAGCATGTCATATGTATAGTCACATACATCACCTTGGCTTACAACCATTCCATCACGTAGTATTGCTACTTTGTTTGCAATTTCAAAGATTTCTGGAAAACGATGCGTAATATAAATCATCCCAATTCCTTTTTCTTGCAAGCTTTTCATCAGCACAAAAAGACTCTTAATTTCATGAGTTGTTAATGTCGATGTTGGCTCATCTAAAATAAGAATCTCAGCGTCTCGTATTAATCCTCTAATGATTTCTACTAACTGTTGCTGCGCAATGGATAACGATCCTCCCTGTTCATTAAGGTCAATATCCCAACTTAAACTGTTAATTAATTGCTGAACTTTTACTTTTAGTTTCTTTCTATTCCCCTCTAATCCAATACATATATTTTCTTCAATGGTCATATGAGGAAAAATGAGCGGTTCTTGTGGTATTAAATAAATCCCTTCTTGGTGTGCTTCTTTTGGATTTGCAAACTGCTGTCTCTTTCCTTTCACATACATTTCTCCACTATCATACGAATATAACCCCGTTAATATTTTCATTAATGTCGATTTCCCGGCGCCATTTCCACCAACTAAAGCGTATATATCACCATGCTCTACTTGTAAGTTCACTTCCTTTAGCACAAGTTGATTCGAAAACGCCTTACTCATTTTCTTCACTTGTAATAAGGGCACATTCTCCACATGATGTCACCTGCCTTTACCCAGAACATTTTTTGAGAAAATGATTATTTGTTCTACTTGTTTTGTAGCATTGTATATTCCTTTTTTCATATCTAGAACACTTTTTTCAATGTACTATTAATCGTTTCAACTGGAATAAACAAAATATGTGACACATATGTTTAAGCATTGGTCAATTGTTGAAAGGGATGAAGAGTATGTCACAGCTGAACTTTGAAGAAAATTTATTAACTAAAGTAGCCTGGTACTATTATAAAGATCAATTAACACAACAAGAGATTGCTTCACTTCTTCATATTTCAAGAAATAAAGTCGTCCGGTTATTAGATAAGGCACGCAGTGAAGGTATCGTTACATTTCACGTAAAAGGAACCGGTTTGCATTGCTTGAGCATTGAACGTGACTTAATGAAAAAGTTCCACTTAAAAGATACTTTCATTATCCCTACTCCAATAAACAATTATGCTACTTCTCTCGGAAAAGCCGCTGCACAATATTTAGAGACTCATCTCCAACAAGGTGATTTACTCGGCATCGGCTGGGGTGAAACGATAAGTAAAATGCTAGAAAACATTCATTTTGAAAGTTCTATTAATCTTTCATTCGTAACGCTAACAGGCGGAGTAAACCACTATCTTTCAAGAAAACAAAACTATTTACACTACATGCAAGGTGATCTTCATATTATTCCTACTCCTTTTCTAGCATCTTCTACTGAAATGGCACGAAGTATTTTATCAGAACCAAGTGTGAAAGATATGCTTCATGTCGCTTCACTTGCACATACAGCAGTTGTCGGTATTGGCGGGTTATCTCAAGACGCTACAATTGTAAAAGAAGAAAAATTAACGCTACGTGAAATGACATATATTCGAAGTCAAAACGGGGCGGGCGATATTTTAGGACAGTTTTATAATACGAATGGTGAGTTATTAGAGCTCTCGCATCATAATCGTCTAATTGGCACACCACTTATGATTCTTCGCAACATGAAGCATGTCATTGGTGTGGCTGGAGGTACACAAAAGATAGATGCCATTTATGGGGCTTTAAAAGGGAAATTTATTCATACATTAATTACTGATGAAGAAACTGCGCTCTCCTTATTAAGAAAGGAAGGTGATTCTTAATGTCTACTTTATTAGCTTTCGATGCTGGTACAGGAAGCATTCGAGCTGTTCTTTTTGATTTACATGGCAATCAAATTGCAGTAAGCCAAAAGGAATGGGTTCATAAAACTGATCCTCGTTACCCCGGTTCTATGAATTTTGATGTAAAAGAAAACTGGCAACTTGTACAACAGTGTACGAAAGAAGTTCTGCAAAAAAGTAATATACTTCCCTCTTCTATTCAAGCTATTAGCGCTACAAGTATGCGAGAAGGTTTTGTTTTATATGATAAAAATGGGCAAGAAATATGGGCATGTGCAAATGTTGATGGCCGTGCATCCGCTGAAGTTAGTGAGCTAAAAGAAATCCGCTCACATCTTGAAGAAGATTTATACAGAAAATCTGGGCAAACTTTTTCATTGGGTGCTTTACCACGTCTACTTTGGATTAAAAAACATGAACCAGACGTCTACAACAATATTCACTCCTTTACGATGTTAAATGATTGGATTTTGTATAAATTAAGCGGCGTACTGCAAATCGATCCTTCCAACGGTTGTACGTCTGGAATCTTTGATTTACAAAATAGAAATTGGGATAACAATGTCGCTAAAGAGTGTGGTATATCTTTGCCATTTTCACCAAAAGTAAATGAAGCTGGCACTGTGATTGGTAATGTTACAAAAGAGTGTGCAGCACTAACTGGTTTACTTGAAGGAATTCCTGTCGTCGCTGGCGGCGGTGATGCTCAAATGGCAGCACTCGGGACTGGAGTCGTAAAACCAAATCAAACTTTAATATGCGGCGGCAGCTTTTGGCAACAGGAAGTGAATATTACAGAGTCAACAACGGATCCAAATGCGGAAATTCGAGTAAATTGTCACGTCGTTCCGAACCTTTGGCAATATGAAACGATTGCCTTTTTCCCTGGCCTCGTTATGCGTTGGTTTCGAGACGCTTTTTGCCAAGAAGAAAAAAAGCTCGCTGAAAAACTCGGTTTAGACGCTTATGAATTATTAGAAGAACAAGCGAAAGACGTACCTGTCGGTTCATATGGTATTATCCCTACTTTTTCAAACGTTATGAACTACATTTCTTGGCGTCATGCCGCACCTTCATTCTTAAATTTAAGTTTAGACGCTGACAAATGCGGAAAAAAAGAAATGTTCCGTGCTATTGAAGAAAATGCGGCCTTCGTTACACTTGGAAACTTAAAACTAATTGAAAATCTTACTGGTACATTCCCTTCTGAAGTCATTTTTGCTGGCGGTGCCGCTAAAGGGAAACTATGGCCACAAATTCTATCAGACGTACTCGGCATTCCTATAAAAGTACCCGTTGTGAAAGAAGCAGCTGCTTTAGGAACTGCAATTGCTGCTGGAGTTGGCGCTGGCATATATACATCTATGGAAGAGACTGCCGAACAATTTGTACAGTGGGAAAATATATTTGAACCAATCACTGAAAATCACGAGCTATACAAGGAATTCTATGAAACATGGAAAACCGTGTATAGCAGTCAGCTCGCTTTAGCTGATAAAGGACTTACAACACATATGTGGATTGCGCCAGGTGCACTGTAACTCATTTACATAAAGGAGTGAACTGTATGTTAAAAGCGAATGAAAATGATTTCTCCTATCGCTTCGGTGATAACGGGCCGAAATATTTAATACAAGGCCCGAATATTGATCTTGGTCTTGTTGTCATTCAGCCTGGGCAAGAGTTTCAAAATCATTACCATACAACGTGTGAAGAAGTTTTTTATGCGTTAGAAGGTGAAATAGACTTCTATGTAAATAACGAAAGAGTTCCGATTAAACAAGGTGATGTCCTGCAAGTTCGCCCTCATGAATCTCACTATCTAATTAACCATTCTGACAAACCTTTTAAAGCTGTTTTTATAAAGTCACCACATTTACCAAATAAAGATACGGTACAAACGGAAAATCCAACATTAACGAAGGAGTGATTTTGAATGACTTGGGGATTTAAAAATCGATTAAATACAATTTTACCTGATGGTAGAGCGGTTATGTTAGCAATAGATCACGGCTACTTTTTAGGGCCAATTCACGGGCTAGAACAACCACTTGAAACAGTTAAAAACTTACTTCCTTATACAGACTCCCTCTTTTTAACACGCGGTGTACTTAGCTCCTGCATTCCTGAAAACTGCAGCACACCGATGGTTATGCGTGTATCCGGTGGCGCTACTGTCGTCGGTAAAGATTTAGCGAATGAAACAATTGTTACACCTGTGAAGGAAGCAGTGAAGCAAAACGCAATTGGCGTTGGCGTTTCTGTTTTTGTCGGATCAGACTATGAAACACAAACTGTTACAAATCTCGCAAATGTAGTTTCTGAAGCTCATGATTACGGCCTACCAGTACTAGGCATTACCGCAGTCGCAAAGGAATTACAAAAACGTGAAGCTCGCTTTCTAGCACTTGCTTCCCGCGTATGTGTTGAAATGGGTGCTGATATTATTAAAACGTATTACTGCGAAGGATTCGAAAAAATAACGAGCACATGCCCTGCCCCAGTCGTCATCGCGGGCGGCCCAAAACTAGATTCAATTGAAGACGCATTAAACATTACGTACAATGCATTGCAAGAAGGAGCAATTGGAGTAGACATGGGCCGAAACATATGGCAATCCGAGCACCCAGCTGCGATGATCCAAGCAATACATGGCATTGTGAAAAATGGATTGAATGTGAAAGAGGCACTTGAACTTTATGATGATGTGAATAATTAATGTGAAAAGACAGACTATTTATTAGTCTGTCTTTTTTGTTAAAATAAAGTAAAGGAGGAATGATTATGCGAAGAATGACTTTCGAACGTCCTACCGATCATTACGATGAACGCTTATACTCTATTGATGAAAAAATTTGCGCTCTATTAAAAGAACGAAAAGAACTTTCAGGTGATGACCCAGGTTTTCCACATGATGAAGCGATTTATAAATGGGCTAAGCAATACGAATTTTATCCAGACTATCTAAACTCATTATTCTCTTCCATGATGGATGAAGAAGAATTTAAACCTCGCGTTGAACCAACTGGCTTCAAAAAACATGTACCTGTTTTTAAAACTTATGAACATAATGGCGTCATGTATACTGTAACTTTTATTCGGCAATATGCAAATGCTAGTGTAGTTTATTTATATAGCGATTGGGATTCCACGGATGTAGATTTTATTGAAAATAAGCCTCATAGTTTCTTCCAATTATCAATAGATGATACATACGATTGCTGGTCAGAAGGTGGTGGCGGCACCGATGGACATATGAATCATCAATTCGTTATATCTCCTGTCCTTCCTGATAATTTGTCTGGAATAAGCTTACGATTTAAAGAACTCAGTATGCCGTTTAGGAAAGATCAAGCTGTGCTTGAATTTGAAATTCAGATAGACAAATAAGGTGAGACTATAATCAATCCACAAATAGTAAGATAAATAAGGTAATAAAATAAACAAGCCCCTTTCCAAACTGGATAAGGGGCTAAATATACACCTTCAAATGATTACTCTTGGTGATTACTATTAAGCTTTGAAATTTTCTTACCTTCTCTATAATCAAGACAAGACACTTCAATTAATAAGCCATTAAATACTGTAAAATAAAAACCATAACTACTACCTCGCATCGAATAAGGTTCCTTATCTATTTCAATGCCGCCTGCTACTAAACGATTATACGCTTGATCCACTTCATTTGTAGTTTCCACTAAAAAACCAATATGAAAAGCTTCCGGATACGTAACTTCCTTATTCCCTTTAAATGCTTTTGGATCACTTAGCACAAGTATAAATCCACTCTCATCACTCATAACTACAAGTGCTTTCCCTTTTTGTTCCAAAAATTGAAAATCAAAAAATGTTTCAAAGAAATGTCTCGCTTCTGATAAGTCATCAACACATAAATTTAAATGATTCAGCTTCATGTACTCATCTCCTTTTAAACAGAAGGGATATAGACTCATTTTCATAACCCTTAAATATGTAAGGCAAGATATTCAAGCGTTCCATCTAAGACTATGCTTTATAAGTCTAATATTTTTTTCTATATCCTAGAACATTTTTTTAATGAATGAAAGATTTCCTATCATTTACATCCCCCCAGTAATAAAAAAGAGGATACATGATTGCTTCTACAACATGTATCCTCTGCTTGTATATTACGACTGTTGATAAGCCGATTTCGATGATTTCACATAATAAACTGCATGATCCACATTAATAATATGATCTGGCTTTGGTTTACCACGGCCCGCTCTATGTCCAGCTAAGTGTTCTTCACTTGTTTCCCAGTTTTTCCATGCTTCTTCAGATTCCCAGCGAATCATTACGACAACTTCTTCGTCGCCGCGTCTTACTTTTTTCACGAGAACACTTAAATCGATGAAGCCTTCAAATTTTTCAATAATACCTTCTCCAGTGAAACGTTCTACAACTATATTTGATGTACCTTCTTTTACTGTAAATGTTTTCGTTTCAATAAACATATATCCCACTCCCTCTTTGTTATACGAATACTAGTATTCTTCTATTATAATTGATTATGATAATTATTTTCAATTGTAAAGTTTTAATTTTTTGAATTATGCTGATTTCTTTTCTATCGCCTCATCTAAAAATTTGAAATATGGAAGTAACATCCCTATTAAAGATGTAACACATATAATTGCACCGATGATTACATATAGCACTCTTACTCCCCACATTTCACTCAATATTCCCCCTACTAACACCCCTAATGGCATAGCGGATCGTATAAAAAATAAACGCACTGAAAATACTTGTCCTATCATATTATTTGGGACGGTTTGTTGGCATATTGTCGTGTTATGAACATTGAAAAATGCAATACAAATCCCTGCTATTACTTCAATTATTATTGCAATGATAATACTATGATTGAATCCTAATGAAATGTATGTGAGTCCCCCTATAAACAATCCTCCGAGCATAAGTATACGCCGGCTTTTATATGTTACTTTTCCGACTAATACTGAGCCAATTACGTAGCCAAGTGGAAAACCTGCCATGAAATAACCGTACTCTGCATATCCCGCTGACAGCTCGTCTTTTATATATGGAAGATTTGTAACCATCGTTACCCCTACTCCAAACTGTACGAAAGTAAGAAATATACCGAGCCAAACGATGATTGGTTTTCTAAAAAAATATGTAAAACCTTGAAGAAATTGTTCTAACCACGTTTTCCGAATAGGTTGCGACGTTCTATTTTCTTTTATATAAAATAAGAAAGTGCCACTAACAAATAAACATATGCATACGAAAGATAATGTAAGTTCTGTTCCAATCAAATGAATGACTACTCCGCCTAATACTGGCGCAAGAAACATCATAAGGCGAGTCATCCCATCAATATACGCATTTGCATCTTGAAGTTGTTCTTTCCCTACAATGCTCGGTGTAATTGCTTGACTTGCAGGTGTATAAAGTGGTGTAATAAGTCCCACTACAATTTGAACAACATAAATGTGCCAAACTTCTATACTACCCGACACTAGCATCACCAAAGGTAATAAAAATATGGACGCTCGTATCCATTGTGAAAATATCATAATCCACTTCCGGCTCCATTTATCAATAAATGGGCCACTTATTAATTGCAATATGAGTGATGGGATGAAATATAATAGCCACATACTACTTAAAGCCATTTCCGATCCTGTTAATTCATATACTAGAATTGAATTACATAACGTTCCGAAAGCCCCTCCTAATTCTGAGATTGCACTACCAATCCACATAAAAAAGAAAGAACGATTTTTCAATATATTTTTCAATTTCACACACCAACTTTTCTTTTATATTCCTCCCTTTATGTACATTCTCGTTGTTAATTATCTATTCAAAAACATATCTAATTCTTTCGCTAAAGACTGTACTGCTTTCTTTCTTAATACATATTTTCCGTCATGTATATCAACTAACTTCGCTGCACGTAACAATTTCAAATGATGGTGTACAGTCGATTTACCAAGCTGCAATCTTTCCGTTATTTCCTGTAAAGTACGTTCTTTTTCAAACAACATTTTTACAATTCGCAATCTCGCTTCATCCCCAAGAGCCTTATGTTTTTGAACTAAAAAATAATTCGGTTCATACGAATCTTCAGGATGAATGCTTTCATTCGCAACTGGATAATGAAATACTTTCGTATCTTCAATATCTGCTTCAATATTCCACGGTCTGTACGTCATTTGCGGAATAAGAATTACGTGATGAACACTTGGCTCTGGCATATAGTTCACTCCGCCAGTTGCCCATTCGACAAACTCTTCCGGTTTCATCTTTTTATTCATTTCATTTTTTGCTTCATAATCTCGTTTTAATATAGAAAGTATTTCTTCTTCCTCTTTCTTAATTATGCTCTCATACCAACCTGTCATTACAGTGATTAAATGAGATTTCAGCACTTGTACATCTACATCACATATAAAGCTAATATAAGTAGAAAAAAACGGATGATTCTGCGTTAATTCCTTTAGTTCATGTATTGCAGTTACGTTTCCACTTGCCGCTAAAGTTCTTTTTTCTTGGTACTTCTCTCCTAAAAACGGTAAACATATGTACTTCAAACCTTCTTCTGAAAGTAAATCAATTTTAAAATTAAACTGCGATAAATCTTGAAAATCCTCTTCATACAATAACTGAAGCAATGCTTTCCACGTATTATGTTCTTCTACAAACTGTAAGTGTTCTTCCATCTCATCTGTTAATGATTGTCTAATTCCTTTCCATTCACTTTCAGTCTTTTCAAGAGTATCAATTAACCTTTTATGAGTAATTGCTGCAATGCCAAGTGCACATTCGAAAAGTATCGAATATTTCACCTGAACGTTGTATGTTTCCCTCTTTTTACTCTTTATGTGATAGACTTCCATTTTTATCCCCTCCTTGTTTGCTATGTATTAAATTCTATCTTTATCGAATTTTACCTTCTATTCTTTTAGAATTTACAAAAATATAAATTAAACCACATTCATTCTAAATTAAGAAGAATAAGAGCTTTTTTATATACAAATAATAAAGCTCAAGGAGTGGTTGACATGCATTTCATATTAAATATGTTAGGGATTTTCATTGTCATATTAATCGTTTTCTTATGTTCGCCTAATAAAAAACATATACAATGGAGACCAATTGTAATCCTCATCATATTGGAGCTTTTTATTACGTGGTTTATGTTGGGCACAAAACTAGGCAGTATTATCATTAATAAAATTGCGTCATTTTTCAGTTGGCTACTGGCATGTGCGAATGAAGGAATTCGATTTGCATTTCCTTCCGCTATGGACAGTCCACACATTGATTTCTTCTTTAGCGCGTTACTTCCTATCATTTTTGTTATCACGTTCTTTGATATTCTTTCTTATTTTGGAATCTTAACTTGGATTATTGATAAAGTAGGTGCAGTTATTTCAAAGATTTCTCGTTTACCAAAGTTAGAAAGTTTCTTTTCGATTCAAATGATGTTTTTAGGAAACACCGAAGCACTTGCGGTTGTTCGTGATCAATTATCTGTTTTAAAAGAAAATCGTTTGTTGACTTTTGGAATTATGAGTATGAGTAGCGTTAGCGGATCCATTCTTGGCGCTTATTTATCAATGGTTCCAGCAACATATATTTTCAGTGCAATCCCATTAAACTGTATTAACGCATTAATTTTAGCCAATGTATTAAATCCTGTGGAAGTTTCGAAAGAAGAAGACGTTGTTTACACACCTTCCAAACATGAAAAAAAGGATTTCTTTTCTACTATTTCAAACAGTATGTTAGTCGGGATGAATATGGTTATCGTTATTTTAGCCATGGTAATTGGATATGTAGCTTTAACAGCATGTTTAAATGGGATTTTAGGCTTTTTTGTAACGGGGTTAACAATTCAAAAAATCTTCTCCATTATCTTTAGTCCTTTTGCATTTTTACTCGGTTTATCAGGCAGTGATGCTATGTATGTAGCTGAATTAATGGGGATCAAAATAACGACGAATGAATTTGTTGCAATGATGGATTTAAAATCAAACTTAAAGTCGCTACAACCGCATACGGTTGCGGTTGCAACGACATTTCTAGCTTCTTTTGCTAACTTTAGTACAGTAGGTATGATTTACGGAACTTACAATTCATTATTTGGCGGAGAAAAATCATCAGTCATCGGTAAAAATGTTTGGAAGCTTCTTGTTAGCGGGATGGCTGTTTCTTTATTAAGTGCTATGCTCGTTGGGCTATTTGTATGGTAAATAATTTTTATAATAAAAGACACCCAAGCCAATTGAGTGTCTTTTATTATTATTTTCGAATTTGTCCATTTCCACGAATCACATATTTTGTAGAAGTTAATGCTGGAAGCCCCATTGGGCCTCTTACGTGTAACTTTTGTGTACTGATACCAATTTCCGCTCCGAATCCAAATTCGGATCCATCTGTAAAACGAGTCGATGCATTATGATAAAGTGCCGCGGCATCTACAGAAGTAAAAAACTTGCTGACGTTTTCCTCGTTTTCAGTAATAATTGCTTCAGAATGCATAGATCCATACGTATTTATATGATGAATCGCTTCTTCAACAGTGGAAACCACTTTCACTGCTAGTGTAAGAGATAAAAATTCTGTCCCCCAGTCTTCTTCTGAAGCAAGTACAATTGAAGAATCCATTGCAAATGCTTTTTGATCACCACGTAGCTCCACACCTCTACCCTTCAAAGAAGAAAACAACTCGCTACCATATTTCTCCGCCCACTTCTCATGAAGAACAATCGTTTCAATCGCATTACATACAGATGGGCGCTGCGTTTTTGCATTTATAATAATATCCAATGCCATTTGTTTATCCGCTGTTTCATCAATGAAAATATGACAATTTCCCGCACCTGTTTCAAGTACTGGAACAGACGCTTCTCTCACAACAGTATCGATTAATTGTTTGCCACCTCTTGGAATAAGAACGTCTAGATAATCCTTCATTGTAAACAACTGCTTTGCGCTATCTCGCGTTGTATCTTCTATAAGCTGGACGCTTTCTTGAGGTAAGCTTGTTTGTTTGAGCGCCCTGTGAATAACGGCAACGATCGCTTTATTAGAATGAATAGCAGAAGAACTACCACGTAATATGACTGCGTTTCCTGTTTTCAAACAAATTGTAGCAGCATCCACTGTTACATTCGGTCTTGCCTCATAAATCATCCCAACAACACCCAGTGGTACGCGCATTTCCTGAATAGATAGTCCATTTGGCCTTTCCCATGCACTTACACATTCTCCTACAGGATCACGTAATTCAATTAGCTGCTTAATCCCTTCTGTCATATCAACAATACGCTGTTCATTCAGCATAAGGCGATCAAGGAGAGAATCAGAAAACCCTTTTGCCTTACCTTCTTCTATATCCCGTTTGTTTTCCTCTAAAATATAAGCTGTTTCACTTATTAATTGATTTGCAATTGCAGCAAGTGCTTCGTTTTTTTGATTTGTAGATTTTAGTACAAGTTCCCTAACAACCTCTTTTGCTTTTATCCCCTTTGCCAACACTTCATTCATTTTTATTTCCTCCTTTTTAAAGTGAAACCCAATGATCCCTATGGATGACTTCATAACTATGTCTCTCGCCTCTTACTTGAATATCTTGGCTTTGCATACCTTTTACATCTCTTAGTTCCTCTGCACTATATGTGCATTGTCCTTTTCCTATTACGCGCCCTTGTTGCGTTACAACCTCTACAACTTCACCCACTTGGAAAAATCCTGATACATTCGTAACACCAGCTGGAAGTAAACTCTTACCATGCTGAATGATGGCAGTAGCTGCCCCAGCATCTACTTCAATTTGTCCGCTAACAAGCGAATGCAAGGCAATCCATTGCTTGTTCATCTTCATTTCTTTTTGAGGAGCATTACCGACATACGTTCCATCACCCTTACCCTTCAAAACATCTACAAACTTTTCCTGTCCACGTCCTGTTCCGATAAATACACTCACACCAAGAGAGAGTGCTGTCTTTGCAGCATCGATTTTTGATTTCATACCGCCAGTCCCAAGTTTTGAGCCAGCATCTCCTGCAAGAGAAGAAATTTCTTCCGTAACTTCAGGAAGAAAATAATATTTTTTTGCATCCGCATTTTTCTGAGGATTTTTGTCATATAACCCGTTCACATCTGTAAAGATCATAAGCATATCCGCCGAAACAAGCCCGCTTACTAAAGCTGACAGCATATCATTATCACCGAACGTCAGCTCCTCTAAAGAGATGGAATCATTTTCATTAATAATTGGAAGAGCGGAACGGTTTAATAATTCTCCTAACGTAGCGTAAGCATTACTATACTGTTCTTTTCTAGAAAAATCACTTCTCGTCAACAAAAGTTGCGCAGTAACGATGCCATATTTACGGAATTCCTCCGTGTACGCCTGCATTAACAAACTTTGTCCGACAGCTGCTGCAGCCTGTTTCCCTTTAATCGTTACAGGTCTGCTAGAATATCCTAGCGCTGAAAAACCTGCAGCGACGGCTCCAGATGTAATTAACACAACCTCGTGCCCATCTTCTTTCAACCGAGCCAATGCGGCAACGTGATCTGAAAGCTGTTCTGTAGAGATGCCTCCGTGACTATCTGCCAAGGAACTACTCCCAATCTTTACAACAATTCGTTGTTTTTTCACTTTTTTATCCCCCAAGTCTAAAATCAAAGTTTTTTTATAAATTACACTTCATTCACTTTGTAACTATATCTATTCTCATCAATGCTGCACTGAAGTATTTAAGAGCAAAATAAAAATGACCGCTTCGCCCTTAATAAAATAAAAAGGACGAAACGGTCATTGTTCCGCGGTACCACCTTAATTGATATACATAGATATCCACTTGGTGCCTATAACGCAGGCGAACGCCTAAACTTTCATTTAAGACTCAGGGATAGGTTCGATATATTCTATACGAGGAATCTTTCAGCCGGTGAATTCCACTCTCTTTCGCAAGAAGACATATGTACTAATTCCCTTCAACGATTTTCAATCTAATTTTTTTATATTATGCGATATAGTTCGATTCGGTGTCAAGAGGTATTTTTAAAAATAAATAGAGCCACAAGTTATTTGTATGAAATTATCGCCCTACTGAATGAAAATACAAAATGATATAAGTTTAACTCATATTCATAAACATAAAATCTTAAATTATAGTGTATATATTTACATAATGTCGAATATAATTAATTTTTATCTTTTAGTGTTGCAAAAAGGAATATATTCTCTTAGAATGTTTCTTTATATTGCACAGGGATGTTATTCTTATTCTAAGAAAATAATATCAAACCGATATAATTGATTATAAAAGGAGCAAGATTGAGTTATTATGGATAAACAAATTGGATTCATCGGTTGCGGAAATATGGGAATGGCTATGATTGGCGGAATGATAAACAAAAATATAGTGTCTTCAAATCATATTATTTGTTCAGATTTAAACACTGCTAATTTAAAAAATGCTAGTGAAAAATATGGGCTAACTACAACTACCGACAACAATAAAGTAGCTAAAAATGCTGATATTTTAATTTTATCAATCAAACCAGACCTATACGCATCAATAATTAATGAAATAAAAGAAGTAATCAAAAACGATGCTATCATCATTACGATCGCTGCTGGGAAAAGTATTGAAAGTACTGAAAATGCCTTTAATAAAAAATTAAAGGTTGTAAGAGTAATGCCTAATACTCCTGCTCTTGTTGGAGAAGGAATGTCTGCATTATGCCCTAATGAAATGGTGACAGAAAAAGATTTAGAAGATGTACTAAACATTTTCAATAGTTTTGGTCAAACAGAGATCGTAAGTGAAAAATTAATGGATGTTGTAACATCTGTAAGTGGTTCTTCACCAGCTTATGTATATATGATTATAGAAGCGATGGCAGATGCTGCTGTACTAGATGGTATGCCAAGAAATCAAGCATATAAATTCGCTGCTCAAGCTGTGTTAGGCTCTGCAAAAATGGTACTAGAAACAGGAATACATCCAGGTGAATTGAAAGATATGGTTTGTTCTCCTGGTGGAACGACAATAGAAGCTGTAGCAACATTAGAGGAAAAAGGATTACGAACAGCGATTATTTCAGCTATGCAACGTTGTACGCAAAAGTCTGTTGAACTATCTGGTCAAACTAAAAAATAAAACTATAAAAGAGATTACGTTAGCTATGAATTCACATAATTTTAATTAAAAATTCACTACATGATAAACGGCCAAACTCATATAAAATTTAGCTTGGCCGTTCCGCTTTTTAATTATATTAAAATAATTTCATTCGAATCTTCTTTAAAGGTTCTGTTTTATCCCTTACCTATTCCCTACTATGATTGTGTAATTTTATTAGAAACTAATAATTTTTCAATGCATTTCGGTAACATATCTATTAGTGTTTCAAATGCGTAGTTTACATCTAGACGTTCTGTCCATTGATGTGCATCTTTTCCTACCGGCCCCATATTTAATACTGGAACATCAAACTCTTCTAATTCCTGAAGTGGAATTGAATAACCTTTATCCCATAATGGCATATTGTCTACAAGAGAACTCATTGAATCCAGTGGATACTGCAAGCCTACATAGCTTAAATCTGAAATCCCCCCAAAATAATTTTGGTTTTCAAATGTAATCTTATGATTGTAGTGTGCATACTTTTCCATTTCTACAACTACCTCTTTTATTAAAGGATTGTTGCGCGAACTCACAGCTGGATAGTACGGCGGAGCGAAGAAAAGTACAATCATCGGTGCCTTTTCTTTACATAAAATCGCTAATTTATCTACTAAATCAATCGTTACCGCACGATCATCTTTATCTTCTCTATTTTTTATAATATTAGATTGAATATGATTTATTTTTTCTTGTCCATGTTGCTCAATTGCATATGTGATAAGCTCTTCATAAGTTAATACATTTACTTTAAGATTAGGTGGTATAAATGGATTATATTTAGAAAAACGATATGCATGTTTTTCATACGACTCTTCTATTTTCTCTGCTACTTTCGTTACTTTTTGACGTAACAATGAAACTACATCTGTCATTGATTTTTCTAATAAAAACAAATTAAATAATGTAACTGCACGATGCGGAATTTGTACAGAATAATCCTCCTTTAAGTCCCTTTGAAGTAAGTTAGTTGGCGGAGGACTCGCTTCCCCTTCTACAATATCACAAAGGTCTGTGTTTAACTCTAATTCTGCTGTTATTAATGAAGCCATATAACTCCCATTTAAGCCTGCAAAAGGTTCACCTACATGTGTCTCTTTTCCATAGCAAAGAAAACCAGGTAACACTTTACCAATAGAGCCAGTGTAAATATACTTATTTTGGTCACCAGGATGTCTTGAAAACATAGGCTCTGAGTTTAAGACCGTTTTATAATCTAAGTTATGCTCTCTAGCTAAATCTAACAGTCTTGGAACAGCGGCCCTCATCCCTACAGAATTCACTTCTTCATCTGGTACAGCCAATAAAAGAACATTCCCATCGAATCTTCCTTCACATGCTTGTTCAATCATTGCCATTTGTAATGCTAGACCGCATTTCATATCCATTGTTCCTCTACCAAACAGCCATTCCCCATGTTCTATATCTTCACGTACATGGTCTGGAAGTTCATCTTTATGAGAATAAAACATAGATGTTAACTTTTTAGGATTAAATGCATCTTCTTTCCACACTCCGTAATCTTGTACATCTACAACATCAAAGTGACTTACTAGAATTACAGTATTTTTTATACTATCGCTTTTCTTTACTAGTGCTGTAACAAAATATCGTCCGTCCCCTGTCGGATTTTTTTGTAAATGATGCGGGTTTTCTTTGAAGTACTGTAAATCAGATAACTGTTCCACAACAAAGTCTGGCAATATTACTTCAGCTTCTGAACCGGTAATACTAGGAATTTCAACAAGACCGCTTAATAATTGAATCAATTGTTCTTTTGATTGCCACTTTGACATATAAATCCCCCTATTTTTCCACATTATGAAAACTAATTCCAGTATATGAATAAAAAATGACGACAGCTATCAAAATTATAGTTCTGATGTACTGCCGATTTTTATTGATATTTCATGAGCCGCTTGTTTTACCTTGCTAATAAGAAAAGATAGTCGATCATCATTAATACGATGACTAATTAACCCAACACTTAATGCTCCTACTACTTTATGATTAAATCCGATTATAGGTGCAGCTACTGAAGCTGTCCCTTCTGTTTTTTCACCATAACTGACAGCATATCCTTCATTTTTTATTTGCTTTATTTGATTAAGAAGAATTTGCTTTTGTTCTGGTAATGAAGAAAGTAAATTTTCTACAATATGTTCCATTTCATTCGTTTTCATATTGGCAAGCATCGTTTTATTTGCGGCACCAATTGAAAGTGGAATTTGTTCCCCTAGATTATCGATAACTCGAATTTTTAAAGGACTATCAATTCTTTCAATGATAATAGAATGTGTTCCGTTTGGAATATTTAAATAGACACTTTCCTCCACTTCAGCAGCTAAACGTTTCATCACTTCTCTTGCAACAGATCTGTAGTCTACCTTCTCCAATTGACGTAACCCTATTTCCATCCACATTGGTCCAATTTTGTACTGTTTTGTCTCTGAAATTTGTGTAACTAACCCATGCTCCATTAAAGAGTTAAGTAATCTATGTACTGTACTAACCGGGAGATGTGTTCCATCAGCTATATCAGAAATAGCCCAATACTCTTTTTCATTTGTAGAATTCAATAATTTAATAATACTTATCGCTCGATCAATGGACTGTACCATAACTCGCCTCAACTTTACTCGTAATATGTTAGTATGCTTAATTAACTATCAATTTAGCAAACATTCGAAATGAAATCAATCTATTTATTTAATTTTCTAACAATAAAAACATATCACTAACAAAGAATTGAAAACGCAAACAAAAAAATATTGACTTTTCTTTTTAATTATCTGAAAATTATAACAAGATTTCACATCACGGAATAAATTCCATAATACGGAAAAACATCAAACTTTATTCTATCAACTATGAAAGTGAGGAAAACAATGGCGCAAGTAAGCAATACAAACAATGAATTAAAACGGACGATGAAAAGTAGACACTTATTCATGATTGCACTCGGTGGTGTGATTGGAACGGGGTTATTTAACGGATCTGGCTTTATTATAAGTCAAGCTGGACCTGGCGGATCCGTACTTGCCTTTATGGCCGGTGGATTATTAATGTATTTCGTTATGCTATGTCTTGGTGAACTTGCTGTAGCCATGCCTGTTTCAGGTTCTTTCCAAGAATATGCCACTAAGTTCATCAATCCTGCAACTGGCTTTACAATCGGATGGTTGTATTGGTTAAGCTGGGCGAATACGACCGGTCTTGAATTTACAACTGCCGGCATTACAATGCAGCGCTGGTTTCCTGATATTCCTGTTTGGGTTTGGTGTTTAATATTTGGCGTTACAATCTTCACTATTAACGCATTATCTGCTCGTAGTTATGCAGAAACAGAATTTTGGTTTTCAAGTATAAAAGTATCTGCCATTATCGCTTTCATTATTCTTGGCGGCGCCGCTATGTTCGGTTTTATTGATTTAAAAGGTGACGAACCCGCTCCGCTATTATCAAATTTCGTAAATCATGGTGGTTTATTCCCAAATGGACTTGCCGCTATTCTTTTAACAATGGTTACAGTCAACTATTCCTTCCAAGGTACAGAACTTGTTGGAATCGCAGCAGGTGAAAGTGAAGATCCAGCAAAAACTTTACCTCGTTCTATTAGAAATATTATATGGCGCACGATGTTTTTCTTCGTCTTAGCAATCTTTGTTCTTGTTGCTTTAATTCCTTGGGAAGAAGCTGGATTAACAAAGAGCCCATTCGTTGCTGTTTTTGATAATATCGGTATTCCATATGCAGCTGATATTATGAACTTTGTTATTCTTACTGCTGTTCTTTCTGTTGCAAACTCAGGACTATACGCTGCTACTCGAATGCTTTGGTCTTTATCAAAAAACGAAATGGCTCCAGCCTTTTTAAAGAAATTATCATCACGTGGGATTCCTCTCAACGCTTTAATCATGACGATAGCTATTTCTGCTTTTTCTCTTTTGACAAGCGTAGTAGCTGCTGAAACTGTTTACTTGTGGCTCATTTCAATTTCCGGAGTCATTACCATTATTGTTTGGATGTCAATTTGTGTTTCTCAATTCTTTTTCCGCAAACATTATTTAGCAGACGGCGGAAAATTAGAAGACTTAAAATTTAAAACGCCACTTTATCCACTCGTACCAATTCTTGGTTTTGGATTGTATGGCATTATATTAATCAGTCTTATTTTTATCCCAGAACAACGACTTGGAATCTATTGCACTGTCCCATTTATCATCTTTTGCTACACTTACTATCACTTTAAAGTTAAGAAAAGAAATTCTACTAACACTCATAGTGAAACTAAAATTAGCGAGACTTCCTAATATTTGACGATACATAAAAGACCACACATGGCGTTTCACTTCATGTGTGGTCTTTTATCGTTCCTTCTCTCATTTCCCCCTACTATTGAAAGAATTATTTATAACACTTTAAGTTCTGGATTGCTCAGGTGAACTTTGGGTTGAAAAATGAGCATTTCTATACCTTTCCCGAAATTTCAAGTTCTGCTAATGATGTTGTAGAAAGTGTTAATGTAGTAAATACTATAATACTAACAATTACTATTTTTACTATTCATAAGTTGATGATTCTGCTTACTATTACTGTTTTGTTTTGATATATTTAATATATATTTAAAGACAGACAGGAGTTAGATACGATGATAAAAGGTTTTGGAGGAATATTTTGGAGAACTAAGAATCTTGAAGTTATAAAAAAATGGTACAGTGAAGTGTTGAAACTTGATATAGAAGATTGGAATGGAACTGTGATTAAACCCCAGTTAGGAAATGAGACCATCTTTTCTTTCTTTACAGAGAATGACAATTATTTTCCAAAAGAACAACAAGTGATGTTAAATTTCGAAGTACATAATCTAAACGAGACTATAAAGCATCTTGAGAATATTGGTGTACCTCTTGAGAAGAAAGAAGAAATCAGTGAATTTGGACAGTTTATTTGGATTAAGGATCCTGAAGGTCGATTGATCGAACTTTGGGAGAAATAGTGGATTCTACTTATTTACTATTAAGTTAACAGCTGCGTTAATACATCAAGGTAAATAAAAAAGTCGATTCCTTTAACTCCACAGGAAATCGATTTTTTTTTGGAGTTAAACTTCTTAGCTTTGTAAATCCTCATTTTTCAAATTCTACCCTATGGCCACCAACTTAAAAACATAAAAAAACGCTATTCTTACGAAAAGAATAGCGTTTTTCATTATTTAAATATGATTTCATCTGAATTTAATAGATATATCCCCTCTCCTACAAAAGTAGTAGAGTGTTCATTTAAACACTTACTACCTCAGTGGGATTTATCACATTCCAATTTCAATATAATAGTAAATAGGTATATCGGATATAGATGTACATTACTAGGCTTATACATATTTCAACTTTAGAATTACATTCACTATTTAATTGGTAGTTACCAATAAAGAAAGGAATGATCATAATAATACAGAACATATACGAAACTCATTTACATGTAAGAAATTTAGAAAACGCAATAAATTTCTATCAAAACAAGCTAGGATTAACGTTAGCAAGAAAATTCTCCAAAAGAAGAGTGGCTTTCTTTTGGGTCGGAGAAAATAAACAACAAATGCTTGGACTATGGGAAGTACATAACATTGAAGACTTTGAGCCGAGACATTTTGCTTTTGGTGTAAATTTAGAGTTTTTAATGACTTCTAAAGCGTGGTTAGAGGAACGTGGAATAGCAGTGATAGGAAGTCAAGGAAAAGGAAATCAAAAGCCAATTGTCCAAAGGTGGATGCCTGCTGCAAGTGTATACTTTCTAGATTGTGATGGAAATAAATTAGAATTCATTTCTATGTTACATAAGAATCCAGATGAATTAGAATATGCGTCCTATTTAAGTGTATGGAATGAGGAACACCAAGAAAAATGAATGGAATTTCCGTTCAAGTTTTTTCTTATTTTTGGATATAATGTTGTACGATTCCCCATTTACTATAAATTTGTTAACATAATGCATTTACTGTCATCTTATATTTGTACTTACGTACGAGCTATTCCTAATCTGCTTCAATTACAATTTGAATTATGTAAATTTTCTTCTTATCTGGCATCTACTCTTTAAACACAAACTCCCCTTAAATCGAAAATGATTAAGGGGAGTATTATATACGATGCAATTATAGTTCAGATTTCACTCGAACAGAAACATTATTTTTAATTATATTTTTGACATCTTTAAAGCTAACAAAATTGTTACTTTTCTCATCCCAAAGGCGGAAACGTAGTGATTGTAAGCTTGTAGCAAGCGTAATCGTTGGTACATTTTTTAACGGAAGCGTATTATTGTGTGCCTCTTCTAGTTTATAGTTAGGTACTCTTGGGCTTAAATGGTGAACATGATGGAATCCAATATTACCCGTTAGAAATTGCAAAATTTTAGGAAGCTTATAAAAAGAACTTCCTTCCACTGCCGCTTTCACATATTCCCAATCTTTATCCTCTTCAAAATAAGAATCCTCAAATGTGTGCTGTACGTAAAACAACCAAATCCCTACTGAACCTGCTATTAAAAATATAGAACCATGTACTAAAAGAAACGATTGCCATCCAATTGCCCAGCAAAGCATTCCTATAATAGCAACGATTAAAATATTCGTTAAATAAGTGTTCATACGTTCTTTTTTTCTAGCACCTTTTCGGTTAAATCTATTTTTAAGCAGGAAAACATAAATCGGGCCTAACCCAAACATAACGAATGGATTGCGATATAAACGATATGCTAAACGGAGTCTAAATGGTGCAGCTACATATTCATCAACTGTAAGCGTCCAAATATCCCCTGTACCCCTCTTATCCAAATTACCACTTGTAGCGTGGTGAATAGAATGTTCATGCCCCCACTGATCAAATGGGAATAATGTTAAAACACCCATACACGTTCCAACTATTCTATTTGCACGTCGACTTTTAAAGAACGAATAATGGGTGCAATCATGAAAAATAATGAAAATCCTTGTCATAAATCCAGCGGCTAACAGTGCTGGAACTAATGTTAACCAATAAGAAACTGACAAACTTTTATAAGCAAGGTACCATAAAATAATAAATGGCACGATTGTGTTGATCAGTTGCCAAACACTTTTTTTAATCGTTGATTTTTCAAAAGGAGCAACTTGTTTTTTTAAATTTTTAGTATTTTCTAAGGTCATTGTTCTAATTCCTTTCCTTTTTGTTGCTAATTCATATTATAGCACACTATTAGTATCAGGTGTTAAAAGTAGCTATAATAAATATTTTATACTATGAAAATCTCTTTTTTCTTACTCATTACTTACAAATTTCTTACGTCCAAAATAGCTTCTATAATTGGACAGACGGAGCATTTTATGTATCAAAGAAACTTCGAATTTTTCCAATAAGTACATAAAAAAACAGAGAGTTTTTTCACAAGAAGAAAAGAGCTGTCATAAGTCAGTTTCACCGACTTGTGGCAGCTCCTCTTCGTTTTACCTTATTTTATCGATGAAGCCAAACCGCACCTGCAGACTTGTCTTCAGCTTGGCCTACTACTTCAAACTTCAGTCCTAGTTTCGGCAACTTACGTCCTGCATCAGGAATGATGCTGTTGATATATTGCTTAGAATCATCAAATTTTGCCACTCCTGGTAATCCTTTATAATCAAAGATACCGCGAGTTGGTGAATTTACTTTCCATGCTGGTGTTTGATCAAATGAGAATGCCGCATCGGCAATTTGATAACGCGTACTGCTCTTCACAGTAGGTTGTCCGTTTAATGTCCCTACAATTGCCTCTGGATGGGAATCTACTACTCCTAAGAACCCTTCACCTGGATGAACGCCTACCCAGTTATCTGTAAAGCTTTGATCCGCATACCATACAACCATTCCTGTATTAAATACTGGGCCACGTGCATGTTGTAACGCAGTGTCAGAACCAGCGTAATTTCTCCACTCTACATAGTAATTATGTTTTTTCTGTTCAAATCCGTTAGACACAGTAAAGCCTTTTAACGTCATTGCTGGCTGACCTTCTGCATCATCAGAGAAAACAACTTTTCCATCTACAGTTAATGCTGCATTATCTAACGCAAATCCTTTATAAGCTACTGCAATATCTGTTAAGTACTCAAATTGCAGTTTTACTTTTTTTCCTTTGAATTGGCTTAAATCGTATGATTTATCAACCCACTTACCATCAGTTGTATCCGCGCCGCCTTTTACATCTTTTTCGCCCATTCTATCAATGCGTGTCTTCGTTCCATCTTCTGCAATCGCATATACGTCAAGGAAATCATACTTCGCTTCAAGTTCGTAAAATGCCTTATAATCGAACTTAGCATCCTTTGCATTTGTTAAGTCAAATACTGGTGTCTCAAGTGTTGTATGAATGTCATTTCCTTTTGTACTATAATAGAACTTCTTACCAAACGCCGATTCGATATTTTTTATATCTTTGTCCGGCAAGTTAACACGAACGATTCCAGGTCGTTTAGATTTTGTAGTACTTTGATCTACATATGTCGCAACACCGATGCCTTTGCTAAGTTTGTCATAATCTACTTCAAGGATATTCGCCCAATTCCCCTTCATATTCTTTTGGAAAAACTCTTTATTTTGTGGTGAGAAACTCGTTGGCTCTGTTCCTGCAATTTTTCCAGCCCAGCTACCACCACTCATAATAGACCATGACTCAACAGGTTCACCTTGTCCTGAGTACTTTGTATCATATTCATCTGGTAAGCCTAAATCATGGCCATACTCATGTGCAAACACACCAACCGCTCCGTCTTCAGGCTCGATTGTATAATCGTATGCAGCCATCTTTCCGCCCCAGTTCGAAACAGAAGATTTCGTGCCATCAATTGCATATGGTTTTGAACCTAGTTTTGAACGATGTGACCAAATCGCATCATCTTTCAATTTACCGCCGCCAGCTTCTTGACCAACGCCAGCATGTACAACCATTAAATGATCAATAATTCCATCTGGCTCATTTTTATTTCCATCACCATCTTGATCGTATTGATCAAATTGGTCATAGTCTGCTAAATTGATTCCTTTTGCTACCGCTGCTTTTAATGCTTCTTTCACAAAATCTTTTGGTCCTAAAGGCCCCTTGTTATCATGCCCAGTACCCGCATCAGCACCATAATCTGATGCTTTTCCTGGAACAGTAAGCCATTCTGTTACAGTCCCATCAACTGTATAGCTACCACCAGATTGTTCTTCATAATATTGCTTAAATGTGTTAATCTTCGATCCATCAAATAAAGTGAATGGTTCATCACCAAATAACATTTTTTGATAATGTTCACGATTAAAGTCCTTAGAATACATGTATCCTGGCTCTTGATCAATATTGTTATGCTTAAAATCGCTAAATTCTACAAGTAAAACAAGTACTTTATCTTTTCGAACAGCTCCATTGTATTCTTCTTGCTTCGCTGATGTAGTAGGTACTTTTCCATTTAATTTCCCTGGATTTAATGCTGCACCTTGTCCAGCTACTGGACCTATTTCAGGCTGCTGTGCCTGTTCATTTTCCTTCATTTTTGCATCTTTTACTTTTTTCATAAAATCAGAAGCTTCTTGTGTAAGACTATCTCCTGTTAAGATTTCTTTCCCAGGGTTTTCCCCTTTCTTTTTCTCAACATATTTTTCGACAGCTTTTGACGTCTCAGCTTGTGATGCAGATTGATCAATTACCCCCCGTTGTTTTAGCGCTTCTGCCAAACGCTCCTCCGGTATTAAGTGCTCATCTATTGGTAGAGATGATGTTGGTGTCTCAGCATACGCTGCGTGACCTCCAAAAGCAAACGTACTACTTAGTACCGCTGCTGTTGTTAATACCGCTAATGGTTTTAATTTCTTTTTCTTTTTCAATGTATTTCCTCCCCAGTGTCTGCAAATTATCGTTTTTTGCCGATAACAACATAATATTCGTTATAATACGAATATTCAATCTTTTTCAACAAATAAAATGTTGAGAAATATTTTTTTATGCAGAGTGAAATACAAAAGATAGAAAAACAAACAGGCTCTCCTATAAATAACAGTGAACTTTTATATGTTCTTAGTTACAATCAAAATCCAGTAAATCTGAGATTTATATTTTTTTAATAAAAATAAGAATTAAATATTTTCTATACTATTTAATCTATGGATTACCACATTACTCACTATTCTCATTATTACAAGCTAATAGTGGTTCGTACATCATTATAGCGTGATTCTCCGTTACATATTGATCTTCTATTAACTGTTTCTGTTGATTATATACTTTACGTTGAATCACATTATGTCGTATATAACCGCCCCAGTATGCAGGTTGAATTGAGTGTTCTTTCTCATACACTTCATATTGATAAAGTTGCGGATAGACTGTTCTCCATTCACCAACTAAATATTCATCTGTCATATAAAGGTGAAGTTGATACGGTTGGTCCGTTTCATTTTTAATTTGTAAATCCAAATAGTTATAGGAACAAGTCGCTCCACTCCCAAACGGTTGAGTTCGCCTAGAATCAGGAAAGACATCAAAGCTATGACGATATCGTTCTGTTACTGTCAGTGGTGTATGTAAAGTCATCCAATATATTAAATTCGAAAGCTGACAAAGACCTCCTCCAATACCTGTTTGAAAAGATCCGTAGTGTAATACCATACCTTCTACATACCCTTTTTTCCTCGTAGGCTTACCTATTAAACGCCAGTAAGAAAATGTTTCTCCTGGTCTAATGACGATACCATTTAGTTTTTTAACAGCAATTTTCAAATTAACAACCTTATTCTGTTGATACCACATATCTACATCTTTGAGCTTACGAAGTAATATCGTTCGGTGCTGAATTGCTGTACAAGGTAGCTTTTCTTGTTGGAGCCTTTTTGCATATGTTTTTCCGTCTACTAACCACTGAATGTATCTCTTTGTAGAGTAATACCACGTCCCTAGCATAATGCGATACTTAGACCGCTGTTTAGGACGTAAGTGCACTATATTCATTTTATTCCCTCTCTCTTTCTTCAACTAAATTCTAATATACCTCTAATTCAATGAACTACAGTTTTCTTAGCTGCATAATAATTTTCGTAAATAAAGTGAAACTTTAATCAGCCCTCACCAATCGGGCTTTTACAGGCAGCCCGATCCCCGCCTAACTTCTTTGCTTTCGCTGAATTTTGAGGTGGGGGTCTTACTGCCCAGCAAATAGCGGGATAAAAAAGACGCAAAAAAATAATAAATTTACTCTAGTGGAGATTTTATTTTGATGCTTGCTTTATAATTATATGAAACTGCGCTACAATACGATAAATTGAAATAAACATATTATAAATATAACGAATAATATTAAATAAGAAATAATGAAAATTAAAGAAACTCTAAAGTATTAATATATTTTTCATAAATATTAATTGATAATACATTAGACTTTACTATATGTATAAATTCTCTATTCTACAAAACGAAATTTTTTAATGTAAGAAAAAAATATAATTCCCCTTTAACATTTATACAAGTCTCATCTGGAAAACTTTCCAAAACAATCCGAACCCTTATATTTAGAATAAACGCAAAAAATTGCCACCAGTTAGCTTAACTGGTTAGCAATTTTTTAACGAGAATGCTTTACAAATAGTTGAATTGCTTCTTCTGGTACATAGCACTTTCCATTACTCTCTACAATAATACTTCCTAATTCATACCCTTTACCATTGATACGAATTATATTTTTGTTACCAAATAGTTGTGCTTCTACTTTATTATGTTTTACCACGAGTAACGAGTTTGCTCCTTCGGTTTTGTCAGCTGTTACAGTTGCACCGACTTTCTTAAAGGCTTGTTCACTCTCTAAAAATATTTTATTCGTTACTTCTTCTAAGTTAAAGCCCATCGCTTTCGCCATCGTCTTCGCAATGTCTGTATTTTGGATTAAGCCTTCTGGTTTTTGAGGTCCATAAGAATGTAAAAATACATCCTCACCTGTATGTCCTCCTGTCGTAAAGCCGATATTTGCACGATTAGCCAATAATATAGTAAGAATTCGTCCTACATCCATTTTCTTTTTTGCCGCTTTTAATTTTTCTTTTTCATCATGAGTTAGATTATCCAAACCGTATAGTTTAGCTACATCTTCTACATTTGATAAATCAGATTTCAGTTTATTTATAGTTCCTTCAAGTGTCATTTTCGCCTTTTTCAATGAATCAATGTATGCAGAAACCGGTGTAGTATTGTATCCTTTTGTCGTATTTCTATTCCCTATAGAGATACCGCTGTTACCATGATCAGTTAAAGCTATGAGCATCGTATCCCCATCTTTCTTCGCAAATTGTAATGCCTTTGCTACCGCTTCATCAAATGCCAATACATCACTAATCATCCCAATTGGATCATTAGCATGCGCTGCCCAATCAGGCTTACTACCTTCTACGAATAAAAAGAAACCATCTTTGTCTTTTGATAATGTTTGAATTGCTTTTTCTGTCATTTGAGAAAGTGTTGGTTGTTCTGGATTTGTTGCTATACGATCTATATCAAACGCAAGAGCATGATTTGAGAAAGAGCCCCAAATTTTATTAGATTTGGAGTTCAATAACGCATCTTTCGTTTCAACAAAATCGTATCCTTTGTCTTGAATCACCTTTACTAAATTTTCACCATCTTTTCGGATTCCATTACTTTTCATAGGTAGCAGCGCCGCTTTTCCCCCGCCTAATACGACATCTATATTTTGATATACTTGCTGCTTCGCAATTACGTCAAATTGCTTGCGATTGACATGGTGAGCCGAGAATCCCGCCGGAGTAGCATGCTGAATTTCAGATGTAGCAACAATTCCAGTTGCACGGCCAGTACGTTTTGCACCTTCCAATACGTTTGCGACCGGCCGTAACTTGTCCTCTTCTTTTATTGGCTTTAAGTTAGGTGAATTTACAATAGAAGGTAGTACGCCTACATATCCTGAATTCGATTTATTTCCAGTTGCTAATGCTGTTGCTGCTGGCGCTGAGTCTGTAATAGCTGATTCCGCCGAAAACGTACGAACACCTCCTGTTACAATTTGATCTAACGTAAGCGGTGCCCCTTTATACCAGCGAGCCAATGTTGTCGCCGTTGAACTCGTTCCGTCCATAACCATCATAATTATATTTTTAGGCTGGTGTTCTACTTTTTTCACCTTAGCTTTGGCCGCATGATAATTCATCATACTTTCCGTACTTAATACGCTTACTATTATAGCTCCCACTAATAGTAATTTTTTCATCTTCACACCATAATTAACCATGATTGTTCCTCCATAAACTTTGCATTCATTTCAATACACCTTATTTCCTTTTTCATTCCACAACCTACATATGTTTTATTAGTTCCCAATTCTTATAAAGCTAACAATAGTTACTTTCTCTTTCTTTCCTTAATTAAATACCGGTATGTGTCATCTATCTTATAAAAAAGATTTAGCATCCTTTTCATTAATTACTTGTTTAACAATAAATCCTCGATTAAAAGGAATAAAAATTTATTGTTAAACAATAAATTTCATGTTAAATTAATAAGATAATAAATAAATGAGGTGCTTTTTATGAAACAAGGATCCACACTCTTTTTAAAGACCGTTGTGATTCTGATCGGAATCCCCGTTCTTGCTATGTGCATTTTTTTAGTCCCTAAAATAGGAAATTTCGCCGCAGAATTATATCCAGATATTTCATATATTAAATATCTTGTATTTATCAATTTATACGCAACAGCAATACCTTATTACTTCGCACTGTACCAAACATTTAAGCTTTTAAACTATATTGATAAAAACAACGCATTCTCAGAGTTATCTGTTCAAGCTTTAAAAAATATTAAGTACAGCGCATTGGCAATTAGTGTATTATATGTATTAGGTATGCCACTTTTCTATCTCGTGGCAGAGAGAGATGATGCCCCTGGCATTATTATTATCGGAATGATTATGATTTTTGCTTCAATGGTAATCGCGGTCTTTGCTGCCGTTCTCCAAAGACTATTAAAAGATGCTATAGATATAAAATCAGAAAATGATTTAACGGTCTGAGGTGAATAATATGGCAATTATTATTAATATTGATGTAATGTTAGCAAAAAGAAAAATGAGTGTAACAGAACTTTCGGAGAAGGTTGGAATTACAATGGCTAACCTTTCTATCTTGAAAAATGGAAAAGCAAAAGCAGTCCGTTTTTCAACTTTAGAAGCAATATGTAAAGCATTAGAATGCCAACCGGGGGATATTTTAGAATATCAACCTAAAGATACCGAATAAAAAGAGTCCTTCATACGAGTAATGGGTTCAGTTTAGGAAGAGAAAAATGCTAATAAACATTAGAAATAACAAACTAAAACGCTCAGAAAATATTCTGAGCGTTTTTTATTTCCTTCTTCAACTAAAGCACCAGTTAGTGTAAAAAGCTATTTCACCATTTGTATGGCTAACTTATCTTTTAACATTGACCTATATGAGTCAATTTCATATTTTGTATTATTGATTGTTTCTTTTTTCATTTTTAACATATCGAATATTTCTAATTCTAAATTCCTTCTAGCTTCAAGAACTTTTATCGCTCCTTCTACACCTGAATGGTGATGTTCTTTCCCATAGCCTTGGTTAGTGTAATAGTCGATAATTCCTGTGGACCATTCTGGAGTTCTTTCTTTTAACGCCTTCCTAAATGAAAATTCAAGATTATCTTGTTCTACATACAATAACATTGGGTTTAAATTCTCTATGATTTTTGCAACTTTCATTACATAATTTATTATTTTTTCTTTTTGTTCACCATATTTAATCATCCCAATAGTTAATGGATTTTGTATGAAACAACATTCAAAGATATAAACCTTATTGTCTTCTAGAGCGATTTCAGTAAAGTCATTCCATTTGTCAGCAATTAATTCAACATTTTTATCGAATGGTAATTCGTATATATCATTTTTTAAAATAATGTTAAATAATTCGTCCGAAAACTGGTCACCAAACTCATTTTTCATCTTTCTGTATGGTAATAAATAATTGCTTCCTTTTTTTAGAACTTTCTTAAGGAGCACTTCTTTAAAATCTCCACTGTTAGATAATAATCTATTGAACTCAAATTTATTAAAACAAGATACACCATCATAGTCGGCTGGGTGGTTCAAATTTCCCTCTAAAAATAGTTCAACTTCAATTTTATTTTGGCTTAGAATTTCATTTATTAGCTTTGCAGTGGTTGATTTTCCAAATCCAGGTAACCCTTCTACTATTATTAGTTTTGTATTCATAGTTATAAACCCCTATCTTCAAAGTATTTAACCAAGATTAAAAAAATCACTTAATCCACTACAATCACCCCTTCAAAATATGATATTTACCATTTCCTTTGAAAAAACCTTCTTAAAGTAATCTGAACGCTAGTTTAAGAACATTTTTTCACAATCTCTATAATTATTTTAACATAAATTTTCCATTTATCTTATTATTTAGAACGCTATTTAACTATACCCGTTATCATACGAAAAGGACTCTTTTTATTTCACATTACGGCGCAAAACTAATTTGACCAGTAAACAATAGGATAATCGCTATGATCCAAAATATAAAAAATGATGAGGACAGTATTAATGAAAGGATAGCAATCCCCTTCTTCTCTGTTTTTTTCGTCATTGTGATTATTGAAAGCATGATACCTACACCTGTCAGGGCAATTGTAATATAATCTCCAACTATATTACCTGCATTCGCTATCCTTGTTGGCGTTATAAAAACGAATAGAAAACACAAAATGCCGATGAGTAAAGATATATAGCTTATTATACTGTACTTCTTTTTAGGAACTATTTCTGTTTTCATACTAATCCCACCCCTTCTATATAGCTATGAGTTTATATTAGCATGAATAACCATAATTTGGTTATGATAAAAAGCAGATAAAACGGACACTATCACTTTATCTGTCAGTTTATTTCTATCTAACAACTAACCTGACTATTTCTTTACTAAAGATATACAATCATTCTTTAATCCACGGCAATTGGTATATAATAGCTCTAAAAAATAAAGACTGTACCTTTAAAATGAAAGATACAGTCTTTATTAATAACTTTTTTTATAAAGAAAACTCTCTATCACTCACTACCTTAAAAAACTCCGAGTAATGTGATAAAGAATAATCCGCTACATCACAATTACCTTGAAACATACATGTTGAAATACCTAATTCTTTTGCAGGTAATAAATCTAATTCTCTATCTCCAATAGCTAAATCAATATTGTATTTTTTATGCAGATGATTATAAGCTAAAGAGTTTGGCTTTCGAGGAAAGCCATCGTCAATTGTAACCATATCTACGAAGTATTTTTCCCAGCCGTAATAGTTTAAAATGCCCATAACCCCTTCCCTATGTTTATGGGTCATAATCACATTTTTATTTGCAAATTTCAAAACCTCTTCGACACCTGCAAAAGGTTTCATATCTTTTGACGTGAATTTTCCCTTCAAAACTTTAATCTTTTCTTCCTGCTCGCATGAAATATTATAATACTGAATTGCATGAGAGTATGATATTTTTAAGTTCTTGTATATTTCTTGTTTTTCTACTGAATCACCTAATATTTCAGAAAGCATCATTGTATATGCAGGATACGTATCAAATAACGTCCCATCAAAATCCCATAAAATATTCATTCTATTCACCTTCTATGTTCAAATCATTTAATGACTAAATCCGCCCTATCCCTCGGTGATTCCATTTCTAAGTAATAATCCTCTGCTTTCCAATACCTATTTTCAAACTTTGAAAGGTTTTTCTGTGTCTCCTCACTCTCACGTAGAAACCTTGTCTCTCTTGGACAGTCCAAATAGACCATATAATGAAAGAAATCTCTCCATTCTTTTCGCTGCAGAAAAACTCCTTCAATAACAATTACGCCTACAATAGGAATCTGTACTTTTTTCATTTCACATGAGTCTGTTTCCTCTTGATAAAAAGGCAAAGTTAATTTTGTCTCATGTTGTAACTTCTGAAAAAACTTCTGCCTCAAGTATGTAATATCCCACTGTAAACAATAATACTCATACCATTCTTCATGGTTTGTATAATAGCGTCGATTACGCTCCACTATATGATCATCAATATGGAAAATATGAAACGGAATGCCTTCTTGTTTCATATTTTCTTTTAAATTTGCTACGAATGTTGTTTTTCCTGAACGACTTAAACCATCTATACCTAAAATGAATCTATTTTCCCTATGATTCTTCATAATCGTTATAAGTTCGTTTGTACTCATTACTTCTTCCACTCTTCTTTTAATAAAGAATATAAAATGGTATCATGAGCAACTCCATTTTGAATCATATGTTTTCGAAGTAATCCTTCTTCTTGAAATCCTGCTTTTATTAACAACTTTTGAGAAGCTTTATTTTCTACATATACAACCGCTGCGATTCTTATCAGTTGCAGCATTTCAAATCCGTAAGCTAAAATCGCTTGTAATGCTTCCGATGCATATCCTTGTCCCCAATATGTATCATCTAATTCATAACCAATTTCAGCTCGTTTATGATTATTATTAATTAAATGAAATCCGCACGTTCCGATTAATTGGCCCGTCCCTTTTTTCTCGATTCCCCAGCGAAATACACTGCCCTCTTCATAACGATTTTTAAACGTTTGAATCGTTGTTTTCGCTTGCTCAATATTTTCAAAAGAATCCATTCCGAAATAACGTATAACTGATTCTTTCGAAAAATATTGGAACATCGTTTCTGCATCTAATAGTGTAAGTTCTCTTAAGAGTAAACGTTCTGTTTCTAGTTTTGGAAATCCCATCTCTCTTTCTCCCTCTATTCTAATGAACTGCAAATTTCAATATAATTTCCATCTGGATCAGCAATGTAGGCAATTGTTTGTCCCCACGGTTTTACAATAGGTTCAACTAAAATCTTGATTCCTTGTTCTCTAAATTGCTCAATCGTTTCTTGTACATTCTCAACAACGAATCCTAATTCGAAATGAGAAGACTTTAATTCACCTTCTGTAAGCGGTAGTCCTGTTAATTCTTTCACATCTTGCCGCGTATTCATCGCTAAAATGGTAGTTCCAGTATTAAATTCAATATATGTACCATGCTCTGCTTTTATAGGTAACTGTAAAATATCTTTATAGAATTTTAAACATTCCTCAAACTTTTCTACATATAAAATGATGTACTTCATTTTCAAATCCATTTTACATCCCCCTTTATATCTATCCCTAAAATTTCGACAAAAGTCTCACAAAAACCTTGTTCCTTGTAGTAATGAGCAAAAAAAATGAGGCCGATTTCTCGGCCCCCCAGCTTATTGGCATAAAACAGGAGATTTGGTTTGGACATAACCAGTTCGTGCTTTTATTATATTTTATTTTTTCTGAATTTTAAATACATTAAACACCTATTTATATTGAGAAAGTTTTTTGCTTGCATAAAATTAAAGATTTTAAGAAATGATACAAATGGAGGTGTATACATATGGAACCAATGCTATGTCCAAGCTGTAAAACGAACCGTACTCGCTTTAATATTCTTGAACAACAAGTAAAACCAGTCAAATTAAATCCACAAACTGGTCAAGTAGAAGAAGAATACACAAATGAAACGATGAATGCTTTTCATATGGCCTATCAAGGACCTACATACCGTGTCCAGTGTGCTGTATGCGGACTTGTTGAAAACCCAGAACAATTTATTAAACCTGCGCAAAATCAGTCTTTCTAATAAAAACATTATTATCCCTTGTAGAAATAGATTTTTCTATAAGGGATTTTTCCATTTAATAAGTTAATTAAAGATGTATTTCTTCCTTATTATATATTAAAACCCATACCCTTTTGGTAATATTTACATAAGGGAGGTAAAACAAATGATTTTAAATAAAAAGATAATGCTTCCATCAACATTTATACTAGTAACTTGCCACATAGTCATCTTTTACTTTTGGATCTTCGATTTTGAAAAAATAACGACTCCTTACGGTCTAACAATATGGATTGTTTCTACTATTTGTGGTCTTTTACTTTATTACCATTTTAAAAATCAAAAATCTAATAAAGTGATATTTATTGCTAATTCTTTATTATTAATTATTTCTTCTTCATTTATGATTTTTTTAGGTATTGTTACTGGTATTATCTTTGTAACTGTTAATTCTATGAATTAAAAAGGTAGTCTTTTATTATGTAAAAAAGAATGAACAAAATAAATATATATAAAGATTAGAGAAGATGATTTCCCAATATATCTTCTCTAAGAATATCACTCTTTGTTAAAATATTTCCTTTTTCATTTTTTTAAGCTTTCTAAATAAATTAATAAACGCATATGAATATATACAAACTAAAAACCCTACCATACCTCTATATAATCCTGATTCTGATACTCCAAGAAAACATAAGTAAAGCACTGGAATTAACGTTACAAACATAATTGCAACGAACTGTATCAATTCAACAAGTTTTTGTATCTTCGTTTCTTTGTCTGAATAAATATCAGGTAACTCATTTTCCTCGTCTACTTCTTTACAGAAATAATTCCATTTCGCAAAACTCGTTACATGTTTCCAGCCACACATTTCATATATATCAATATATTCTAGTTGTTTTTCTTTCGAATCTATATAATCCAGTCTAAAATCCGCTTTATATATTACATCTTTCGGTTCAGTTTTCTTAAACGTATACATTACATTATACTTTTGTAAAGCCCATCCTTTTTGATGCATTTTTCTTAAAAAAGCTTCTTCTTTTTCCAAGCTCCATATCGCGAAAGGTTTGAATAACTTCTTTGTCTCCATATTCCATTCACTCCCCTAATATACTATTCCCATTCCTTACAGATCTCTGTAACCTGTTATACTCGAGCTCTAACACTTCTCTCCCAAACGTTGTTAACTCATAGCACTTCTTTCTATCTGTAGAGGCAACTTCAACAATTAATTTTTCTTTTAGTAATTTCGTCGTATTCCCGTATAACGTACCAGGACCGAGTTTTACTTCTCCATTTGTCATCTCTTCTACCATTTGCATAATTCCATAACCATGCATTGGCTTTACAAGTGACAATAATATGTAGTATGTCGCCTCAGTTAACGGAATATATTTTTGCGCCTTCGCATTCATTATAACTACCTCCGATACATCGCCTTATGATATATCGACTAACGATACATCGTATACCGATATTGTATAATCATATTCCAAAATATGCAAGCTTAATTTAATAATTAAATATCTATTTCTTTGAATTAAAAAATCATACTAATTTTCTGAATAATTTGTTAAAATATAGAAATATTAGCTCTTTTATACTGAAAGGAATGGTACATATGATAAATAAATTGAAAGAAAACATAGGATCTGTGTTTGTTGGTAAAGAAAATGTTATTGATCTACTGCTTGTTTCACTGCTTGCTGATGGACATGTACTACTCGAAGACGTGCCTGGTACTGGGAAAACGTTACTGGCGAAAACCATGTCAAAAAGTATTGGCGGTAGTTTTTCTCGTGTTCAATTTACCCCTGATGTACTTCCAAGTGATGTAACAGGTATTGAATACTTTAACCCAAAAACAAGTGAATTTGAGTTAAGAATTGGACCCGTTATGACAAACATTTTGCTAGCAGATGAAATTAACCGTGCAATGCCGAGAACACAATCTAGTTTGTTAGAAGCGATGGAAGAGCGACAAGTGACGCTTGAAAAACTGTCTACTCCTCTCCCAAAACCGTTCTTTGTTATTGCAACGCAAAACCCAATTGAATCACAAGGGACTTTCTCTCTTCCAGATGCACAGCTTGATCGCTTTTTAATGACGATTTCAATCGGTTATCCAACTCCTGAAGATGAGTTACAAATGATGCGACGTTTTCGTAACGATATACCGCTAGAACGTGTCACACCTGTTATCTCTTTAGAAGATATATTAGAATCACAGAAACGAATAAAAGAAATTTTCATATCAGAACCGTTAGAACATTACATAATTAAACTTGCACAAGCTACTCGAAATCACGATTACATCGCTAACGGTGTAAGCCCACGTGCCACACTTTCTTTAGTGCGCGCAGTTCAAGCATTAGCCTTCTTACGCGGGAGAGAATATTGCACCCCTGAAGATATACAATTTTTAACTCCTTCTGTTTGGAATCACCGTATTGTCTTATCAATGGAAGGTGCCCTGCGCACGACTAAAAATGATATAATGCAAAGTATTTTAAAAGAAGTTGACGTACCTGTGGAGATTGAGCAAGCATGAATGGACAGCGTGTTGTAACTGTACCTTTATTTTTTCAACTCCATATTATTCAACTAACTGTGCCAGGCGCTATACTATTTACCTTTTTTATGCCGCAACGAATTATAATGTTTCTCTTTTTCTCCTATTATTTATTTGCGATTTTCATTTATAAATATGTCGCTTACATAGAGAAAAAATTTGAAGTTATAAACGAGAGACAAACAACTCGGCTTTTCCCTGATGAATCTGGAAAGTTTTTTATTCATTTGAAAAACGGTGCACATATCCCTCTCGTTAATGGTGTTTGTTATTTTCATTTAGATTCGTCTCTTATACAGCATAAAGATCAAGGAATTGAACGAATATCAAAAACGTTATTCTCTTTTCCATTTTCACAACCTGCACATTCGGCGCAAAAATGGGATTTAACATTAACCGCAACGAAACGTGGTGTGTTTCAAATTGAACAGTTCGAATGCGTTTTAAAAGATCCTTTTCATTTATTAAATGTACACTTACCTGTTTTCGATAAGTTAAAAACTGAAATTATTGTGTATCCTTCTCCTAAAGAAGTAGCAGGTTTGCAAGAACTTCAGCAACTTCTAACTGGTTCTTATCGAACTAATTTTTCTTTTTACAATGATGAAACATCTATTATCGGTGTAAAGCGATATGAGCGTGAGTCTTTCCGCTCTATTCATTGGAAGGCATCTGCTAAAATGCAAGAATTACAAGCGAAGCAATTTGAACCTGTAAAAAATTATAGTTGGACGATTTGTCTTTCTTTAGCTGCCGATCGTGGATTTGGTTGGAAAGATAATGTTGAAGATTTAATTTCATTCACAACATACATTTGCCAATATGCAACGAAGCATCACATACCGTTTGAATTATTTATTAGTGTATTAGCAGAAGGTGGTGCATTACATTTATCGTTACATGAAGGGCAAACACAATATGCAAAAGCTTTAGAAGAATTAGCACGTATTTCAGATGATAGTACGTTACTTCCGAAACAAGGATTCCTTCATTATGTAACGAGAAAGAGAGAACGTTCGTCTACAATGATATACATTGGTTTACAGAAAAATGAACTCCCTCTTCTCTCGCAGCCAACGTTCCTCATTAATAGCGAAGGGATGGTGGAATTGGTTGAAAACTTGGCTCTATCACGTTAATGACTTTATTTTGCTTCTCCTCCTTTCATTATTAACAGAAAGGGATGACCTTGTTGCTATTGCCATATTTTTAGCGACAGGCTATGTAGGCGTATTTCTTATTCATAAATTTATGAATAAAAAAACAACAGGATTTGTCATACTGTTCATTACTCAAATAATTGGTTGTTCTTTCCTTCTCCCATTCTCTCTATTCGGCACAATTATGTTACCGCTTTCCTTCTTTATCGTACATGTAGTCGGACCAGGATATCCAGTTCAAAAATCGTTAGGCGGTATTGTTTGGTTTAGTATTTCAGCCATATTTTATGCGCCCTTTCCACCTTTGTGGAAGCTGTTACTATTAGTTATACACATTATGATTACATTTTGGTTAACTGGGGCAAATCGGAATCAACAGTTATTACGTTTCATTTCTATCATTACGATTGGTGTAATGAGTATAGTACTTGTTTTAGTTTTTCCTTTTATTCGTCTTATTTTTAGCTTTATCACAGAAGTAGTCGCGTTAGGAGTCGGTTATGTTATAAATCCATTTCTCGTAGCAGCTGAATTGAAAGATACTGAAGGGGTTTGGGCAAGTAAAGGGCATCTCTTAAAACCTAAAATTGAAGACAATGGGGAAAAACTTCCTGATTTTGACCCCACACTCATAAATAGCATTACCATAATAGCATGTACAGCTATCGCTATTTACGTCGTTTGGAAAATAGTAAAAAAACGAAAACAATTCAGTTTACCAAATATGCCCGCCTTCGAATCTACTATTATTACTAATAAAGAAGGAACGAACCAAAATCGTTTTAAACGAAATAAACCGCCGCATAACGAAATTCGGAAGGAAATTTTCAAGCTAGAGAGTAAGTTAACCCCTCCTTTAAATAGAAAACGGGGAGAAACTGTTGAGGCTTGGCTAGAAAGAATAAATGATGAAGAAGATGTAAATATTCAAAGTGATATTATTATAGATGCTTATAATACGGTGCGTTATTCAAATGGTAAAAGCATTGTACTTCTGCATGAATTTAAGGAAGAGATTCATAAGCTTTATGCCTATCAGAAAAGTTTGAAGAAACGAAAGAAATAACGTAACAAAAAGACTCCTATATTCATAGGAGTCTTTTTATACTTCTACGTTGCTTTTTAAATGGAAGCATTCTTCCCTGCTTCAATTTCTAATGACTCTTCATGCCACCAAAGTGTTTCTTCAGGGTCTTCTTTAGCGATTAGGTGTGCTTCTTTTTTCGTTTCTACTGTAGGATATGAACCTTTTAGCGCACGCCCTGAAGTCGTAACAAATAATACACTAAATACAACTAATCCAATAATACTTACACCCGTCAAATAAAATGCTGGCGCAAGCGGGTTACCAGTTGCATGAACTAAGTATGAACATACAAGCGGTGTTGTTCCACCGAATATCGATACAGAAATATTAAATGAGATCGAAAGTGCTCGATAACGTACATCAGTGAAAAAGAGTGATGGTAATAATGAAGGTAATGTTCCTTCATATACACTTAAGAAGAAACCTAGTACGAAAATACCTGCAAATATAGCTGCAATATGTCCGTTACCTATTAGTAAAAATGCTGGAATTGCAAATACAGTTAAACCAAGTAAACCAATTTGCACGACGCGTTTATTACCAATTTTATCACTTAATTTACCAAAATATAGTGCTAGTGGAATCATAAGTGCCATCGTAATAGAAATAATTAATAAGCCCGTTGTTTCTTTGACTTTAAGTACTTGAGTTAGATAAGAAGGAATATACGAAAGAATCATATAATTCGTAATATTAAAGAAGGCGACAATTACTGTGCTTAATAAGAAGTCTTTTTTGTGATATTTAATAATATCCATAAATGAAAATTGTTCATTGTCTTCAGATTCCTCTTGTGCTTTTTCCATCTCTTCAAAGATTGGAGATTCATCTAGATGACGGCGTAAGTATAAACCGACCAAACCAATTGGTGCAGCTACTAAGAACGGAATACGCCATCCCCAGCTGAGCATTTGCTCATCTGTTAACAATAACGTCAAAATGGTAACAATTACCGATGCAGCAATGTAACCTGAGAGTGTTCCAATTTCAAGACCACTACCGAGTATACCACGCTTTTTATCTGGAGAAGATTCTGCGATATAAACCATTGCTCCTGAATATTCGCCGCCTGTAGAGAAGCCTTGAATCATTCGGGCAACTAAAAGTAGTATTGGTGCCCATACACCAATTTGTTCATAGGTTGGTAGTAATGCGATGAATAATGTAGAAAGTGCCATTAAAATAATAGTAGTACTTAACACGATTTTTCGGCCGTACTTATCTCCTATTCTACCAAAGAATACACCTCCGATTGGTCGAACGAGAAAGGCTGCTGCAAATGTACCGAATGTAAGTACAAGTTGCAATCCACTATTATCAACACCTGAGAAGAATAATTGACTTAAGATAACCGCTAAATACGCGTATAATCCGAAGTCAAACCACTCCATTGCGTTCCCTATACCAGTAGCAATTACTGCTTTCCTGGCTTGTTTAGGATTGACAATATTAACGTCTTGAGGTTCAAAATTTAAATCATTATTTTGTTGCATATAATAAAACAGCTCCTTATTTAATTTAACTTCTTTAAGCACACCTTCTCTTATTGAATAAAATTAATTCGAAGCACTTAAGGAAAATTAACGTCTCCTTATCTGTTATTATTGTTTCACATAATTAATTATTTGTCCAATGAGATGCTCTCTATGTTAAGTAATTTACTATTTTAAAAAGCTGAAGAAGCCGCTAAAATAGCGGCTTCTTCAGCTTTTTATATTTTTTTTATATTTTTTTAAATACTTGCTGTAGCAGCTATGTTATGAACACAGGAAATAAACTCATAAGTGAATGCGTCAATTTCCTCTTTCGTAATAATATACGGCGGAAGTAATCGAATAATATTCCCTTGTGTTACATCGACTAACATCCCTTTATTCATTAACTCAATCTGTAATTTCTTTACATTTTCATTCGTGTCATTCACACTTATCCCAAACATCATCCCCGCATGACGTACTTCCTGAATATAATAAGCATTTTCTTTCTGAATATCTTGCAGTTTGTCATTCAAATATAGTGACGTTTCATAAGCTTCTTGCATTAACCCATCATCAAGTAATGTATTTAATACAGTTAAACCTAAAGCTGTTCCCATTGATGAATGAGCAAATGTTGTCCCGTGATCTCCTGGTGAAAATACATCACATAACCTTTCACCTACAATAATTCCTCCTAGCGGTATCCCGCCTCCTGCTCCTTTACCAATTTGAATAATATCTGGTGTAATATTAAAATTTTGATAAGCAAATAATTTTCCCGTTCGCCCCATACCACTTTGAACTTCATCAACGACAAGAAGTACATTATATTTTTCACATAAATTTTGAACACCATGTAAATATTCACTTGATAAAGGATAAATCCCCCCGCTACCTAAAACAGGCTCTAGCATAATCGCAATTGGATTTTCTTTAATAATGGTTTCTTCTAATTGGTCTATATTCTCGCGCTCTACTTCATATACAGGAATAGATGTTTTAGGGAAATTTTGATATACCTTTTCTTGTCTCGTAAAATGCAGTGCCCCTAACGTCCTCCCGTGAAAACTATCTTTTAACACAACTACTCCATCACGCTCTTCATTCGCAATAAATCTATATTTATCAATTAATTTTAATGTTGTTTCTGTCGCTTCCGTACCAGAGTTTGTAAAAAAGACTTTTCCGCTTTTTAAAGTACAATCTACTAATTTCTTTGCATACTCAATTGCAACTGGGTTTAAAAAATGAAACGGTAAATGCAACGATTTCGCAACTTGCTCCATTGTCATTTGTACAATTTTAGGATGATTGTATCCTAATACATTTACTCCTACGCCAGAAAATAAATCTAAATACTCTTTACCATCTACATCATACAGTTTACACCCTTCTCCTCTTTCCATTGCAACCTCTGTACGACAATATGTAGACATCATATATTCTTTATCTAATTGAAACCAATCCGACATGTTAAATTCCTCCTAGTTATTTTTCCTTTTTTAACGTTCATTCTCTATATAATCGTTTATAAATTAAGTTTTAAGATTGAAATTTTAATAGTGGTTTTCTTCCACCTTTTTAGTAAAACGCGTGCTTTCTCTTCCCGATATTCATTTTTCCATAATTTCTTCTATTTCAACAGGTCCACTACATATGTGTTTTTTGTATCTAGCGGTATGTTACTGCTTTGAACTTTGCATGTCATACATAATTAGGGCTATAGAATCATATTTAGTAACATTGGACAAAAAAGATTTGGAGGCTATATCGATGGATGAAAACTATGATAAACAGGGGCAATCTATACTAGGGAAAGACTTTAATGAAAATGACGAACGTAATGAACAAGCTAAACTTCACTCTCAAACAGTTGGTTCACGTGGACCCGTACTAGAGCAAGATAGTGTACTGCATGAGTCATTACAAGAATTTATTCATGAAAAAATTTTAGAAAGACCTGTTCATGTAAAAGGATTTGGTGCGTTCGGTTATTTTCAAACGATATATTCGATGTCTGAACATACTAAATTAAGTTTTTTACAAAATTCTAATGAGAAAGTTCCTGTTATGGTGCGATTTTCGTTAGCTGTTAGTACGAAAGGAACACCGGATACTGCTAGAAATGTACGCGGTTTTTCTACAAAATTTTATACAAAAGAAGGCATTTTTGACCTTTTATGTAATCACATTCCTGTTTTTTCTGTTCGTGACCCAATGCGTTTCCCTGAAACGATTCAAGCATTATTGCCTTCACCTAAAAATAACTTAATAGATCCTAATAGATTTTGGAGTTTTGTCGCTAAAGCACCTGAATCTATTCATTTTGTTGTCCGTTTATACTCTAATAATGGTACGGCCAAAAGTCTTCGCCACATTCCAGGACATAGTGTTAATACATATGTATGGAGAAATGCGGAAGGTAATCGAAAGTATGTAAAGTATCATTGGTACCCATTTGAAGGTGTACAGTACATTACTAGTAAAGAAGCAATTAAACTAGCTGCTGAAAACCCTGATTATAGCGGGAAAGATTTATATGATGCTATTGAAAATGGTAAACCAGTGGAGTATGGTTTATACGTCCAGCTCATGGATCCGAAAGATGAAGCTTACCTATCTTATGATCCTTTAGATGACACAAAAGTATGGGATGAACAGACGTATCCTCTCATACCAGTCGGGAAAATGGTATTAAATAAAAATCCTGAAAATTTTATGGAACAAGTAGAGAAAGTCGCATTCTCCCCTTCTAATTTACTGGATGGTGCAGAACTATCAGATGATAAAATGTTGCAAGGGCGCGCTAACATTTACAGTGATTCACAAAGAAGAAGAATTGGTCCCGAATTTCGCAAATTAACGATTAACCAACAGCAAGATTGGACACCCGCTAATCAAATTACAAGCGGTGACGGAAGGTACGTTGAAGGTAAACTTGAAAGAACTTCTATAGCAAAACAGAATGACTTTACGCAGGCTGGTGAATTTTATACGAAGTTAAAACCGATAGAAAAAGAACATCTCGCTGAGAACTTAGCTAGTGATTTGAAAGTTATATCCGATGATATTAGGGAGATCGTTTTGGGGTATTTCAATCAAGTATCAACTGATTTGAAAACAAGCATTGAGACAAAAATGAAAGAGCATTAAGAAGATTAAAGTATTCTTTACGAATGAGAATTCAAATCTATATTAATTATTTTCTTGTCAAAATCCAATGAGATTATTTAATTTAAAAATATAAAGCCAATATATCCCTGTTCTATAATTAGAACAGGGATATATTGATATAGTTTAATTTTTAACATTACATACTTTATTTTGCTAAAAAATGCAATAAGTTTCCTTTCAAAATAAATTATAGTAAACTATTTTACTTGTACCGTATAATTCCCTGTTCCACCACCATACTTATATACACTTAAGTAATATTTCCCTGGCTTTGCATTATAATTTCCAAGCAATTTGTTTCCATCACGTTTTGTTGCATAAGCTACATAATTATTTAGATCTGATTCAGAATATAATACCCAGTTCAGTCCAAGATTTTGTTCGTTCGTAACAGAAATTTGTAAATCTTTTTGATCCTTTACATCAATAACAAATTTATCCCCCTGATCTTGATCGCTCAAGGTTCCTCTTAACAAAATATTCAAAGATAGTGGGTTTGCTGTTTCAAATGAATTATTTGGTTCTTTTTCTACAGCCGTACCTTCTTCCGTATTCACTCCGCTAAACACAACATCATATTCATATTGCCCAGCATTATTTACACGGTAATTTACAAAATAAGCAGTCAATGTTTTATATCCAGTCCACTCTTTTCCTGAAAGACGTTTCAACATATCATTTGTTGCTTCATTCATCACTTTCCAGTCCTCAACTTCTCCTTTAGCCGCACTTCCTGTATATGTCCCCTGTAGTGTAAATGTATTAAAGAATTGTGATTTATTCTTTGTTACTTTCACATCTTTTAATTTCGCTTCATTCGTAATATCTGAAGTAATGTCCGAAAGCGATTTTGGATCATGCTGAGTTAAATACTCATCTGATACTTGTGGAATTGTATACTTATCGCGATTATCAATAAGCATTTGCATATAAGATTGATATTCTTCATTTAACTTATTATCTTTGCTTAATGTAGCACGGTATGCATCGTAACTTGAAACATCATTTGCGCGAATCAAATCATGCACTTTATCGAACATTTCAGGGCGCTTATTATACATATATGATTGCAGCGCAAACGAATAATTATAAAAATCCCACGTTCCATATTTCGCATTTAATGTTTGTGATGCTGTATAACGTTTTGTAGGATCATTAGATAACCCACCAATTATACTTTTTCGCGGTACTACACTATCTAATCGCGTTGCACCTGCAAAGAACTCTGCGTTTCCTTCTTCAAACCATGTTAAACGTTCATTTTGATACATTTCTCCTTGTCCCCATAATCCCTGAACTTCGTACCTTCCCTGTAAGTAGTGCGTAAATTCATGGCGGAATAATTCTTCCAAACTATAAATACTTTGCTCTGGTGTACGTTCATATGTAAAGAAAGTCCCTGTCCCTTCAATATAAATCCCACCATTATTCGTTTCATATCCGTACAGTTGACGATTAAATTGATACTCATCTGGGCTATTATAAATAACCATCGTTAACACATCATCAGCATGTCCACTTTCAAGTGGTTTATCGCTACCAACTGTACGATAAAATTGAGAACGCACTTCTTTTGCCGCCCAGTATAGACGTTTAATTTTCTCTTCGCTAACTTTATCCCCAGCTTTAAAGACAATTGCTCCATCATCAAACGTATACGTTTTCGGTAAATATTTCTTTTTACCCTCTTCTCGAATTTGATCTAAATTTACAGTTTTTCCGTTCGCATCTATTCCTCCATAATTTGTAGTAATTTGTTCTGCCGCAACAAAGTATTGCTCTCCTAAATATGGATAAATTCGCATTGCATCTGTAACAACTTGTTGTCCTTTTGTCGGCGTGCTATGAAGCTTGCCCAATCGTCCAGCATAGTAAATTCCATTATTAATTAACCATCCGTTTTTATTTGTTACTGTACCAAGTAGTGCAAAACGATTTACTTCATTAATAAAGTTATCAATATTTCGAAACCACATCGTATCTTTTGGCTCTTTTCCAGTCGTGTACATATCCGTCTGAATATCAAAGTCAATTCCCTTCATCAACTCATATATAGCGTCTCCTTTTGTTCGGTCTTCAATGAAAGTTGCAAGATTATCATTATATTGTTTAAAAATTTCACCTGCATATAAAACCGTTTCAACATCTGCTGATGCATTTCCAATTAATTTTCCATATGATGCAATTACTTTATTTTGTTCTGATGTACCAAGTTTGAAATTTGGATTTTTTGCAATTGTTTTTAAAGCTGGTAAACATTTATCATGGTAGCTACGCTCATTTAGTTTGCTTAATTCATCATGGTAAAAACCTAAATAAAATGCTGCACGTAGAGCTTCTACTAATGTTTCAATCCCTTTTGAATCATCTTTCGTATAAGCTTGTCCTTGTTCTGCTAGTTTATTAATAATTGCTTGCATTCGACTATCATCTTGATAGAATTTAAGACTATCACTATTAAACTGAAATAATTCTGGAATTTGATACCATTTAATTGTCACAAGAAGATCAGTTAATTGTTTATTATTTAATTGATTTAACTCAGCCATTGAATACTTTTTTTCTTCAGCTAACGGTTTAATATTATCGTTTGGTGCTAGTGGACGCTGCGATAAATCCGCTAATTTTAACCGTTTTGTAAAAGATGCATTTTCTTGTACTTTTGAAGGGTGCGCCAATTCATCAACAGATTTCTGTATTCCTACCGGCTCCATTTGTAATACGTTCTTCACATTTTTCTCTTTTGTCTCTGCTTGAATTTGCAAACCATTACATGTTATTGTCACTAGTCCAACACCAAGAATCCACTTAGAAATTTTCGAATATTTAACCATACCATTGCCCCCTGATAATTTAAAAGAAAATTCAGAATTTTTAAACCGAAAACCTACTTATTTGTATGTATTTACAGTTCCGCTATAAATACAACTATGATTAATAATGCAATAGTAGCTTGTTTTATACTATTACGAGTACAGATTCCTTACATACAATCTCCCTTCCTTACATTTAATACAAGCAAAAACTGTGCCAATCATATTTCTTATGCATGGCCAATATTCTTTTATAAATACTGTAGAATAAAATATACATAGGTGGTTCGGCAATGTATAAATCATTTGACACAAAATCTAATGTTTATGAAGAACAAATTCATTGAATGTTATAAGTTCATTAGCCAGTACATAATTTCCAACTAAAAACATCCCCAATTTTTAAATCTCTCAAAAAAAGGTAAACAAACATATTCCATAAAGCTAATATGTTCGTTTACCTTTTTCTATTTCAAATCAACAGCAAAATATCATTGAATAAAAACAGCATGAATAAGTATTTTGTTATTCATTTCTCTTTTTCATATAATCTTTTTCACATTGCAAAGGCTTGAATTTCACTTTTTTCCCTTTCTTCTTTTTCGTTTTTATAACGAGCCATTCCCCTTTTTCAACGTCTAGTTTTAGGCGTTTCATTACATTGATATTATCTTTTTCTTTATAAAGTAAAAATGCTTCTTGCGCCCTCACAAATAAGCTGGGCTGTTCGCTAAATCCACCACTATCATAAATTTTAGTTAGCGAATTATAATAAGAATCATTTTCCTTTCCACCATACATCAAATGGGCAGCCTCCAGATCTCTTTTACTTACTTCCCAAAAACTATGTTCATCAATATTTAAATTAAATGTGGATTTAATGTCCTGTATTATATTCTTCACATACTTTTCATCTCGAACTTTTCTTTCTTCGAGACAATCCGAAGATAACCTTGGTGCATCTGATTGGGAATGTACAACGTGTTGTATCGATACACACAGAATAAATATGCTTAAAATGTAAAATATTTTTTTCATATTTACATATCACCTCAAATGATTTAGATACTATATCATTTGAGGCTTACAATATTCTTATACTAATAATGTAAAAGGCCCTATAATTTAGACTATTATAGGGCCTTTCCTTTTAATATTGCTTTATTAAATTTACCGGTGAGTCCAGTACCTTACTATTTTTCACATCATATAGTCCTATAGGTGTTATCCGTATAAAAGGCAAGTGCGTCGCAGAAAAGAACAAAATGGTAAATGCCGGATCGTCATACGCGTAACCACGCTCTTGTAGTAATTTCACCATCTGTTTCTCTTCCTGTATTAATTCATTCATTTTCAAATTAGACATAATCCCAAGCAATGGTAATGCGATTTCGTGTAATACTTCATTCTTTTCAGCTATTACCATTCCCCCGCCAAGCTCTTTTACTCTATGAAAAGCTGTAAGCATCTCTTCTTTATTCTTCCCAATAAGAATGATGTCGCCGGTACCAGAATAAGAGCTAGCAAGCCCACCAAGTTCTTTTGCAAAACCTTTCACAACTGTATTCACTCGCCACACACCGTCACGAGCAATCATCATTAGAAAACACTCATCATGATCTAGTGAAAGTTCATCACGGTTTAAATCAATTTCAGTCGTGTATGTTTTTGTTATAACATTATTCAATAATTGTATACCCATTTTATGCAGGAAAATCATATCTTCTTTTTCTATGGACCAGTCTAATAATAATGGAGTTACTTTGAATTTACTCCAGTCTATTTGTACTGATTCATTTTTATTTACTCCGTCGCGCTTCACCCATTTCCCCTTTGCAATTACACTTATTGGAACCGGGTTTTCTTTACTTTCTAAAATATTTATATTAGCAATTCTACCTGTCGCAATTGAACCATGTAGATGCTCCATATTATAATAACGGGCGATATTATAGCTTGCCATATGATAAGCATCTATAACTGGCACTCCTTGTTTTATCGCGGTAGATATCATTACGTTTGTCATTCCATTTTCATAAAATGAAGGATGTGAGCCGTCTGTAGTAAGAATGAATCTATCAAACTGTTTTACTCCTAGTTCCAACAATTCTTTCAATAACACTTCTAAATCTGGGCGGATTGAAGAATTTCTTAAGGAAACCGTGTAACCTTGCATAAGACGAGCGAAAGCTTCCTGCCCTGTCATCGCCTCATGATCACAATCTGTACCTAACAGTTTTAACTTTGCTAAAGTCGTTTCAGATGCACCTGGAAAATGTCCTTCTACTTTTTTATGTAATCGTTTCGTTTCCTGCACCCAATGTAACATTTCATCATCGCCATGTAATAACTTTGGCCACGCTGTTAGCTCACCGCCTTGAAGAACTGCTTTATGCTTTAGCCACTCTATTATTTCTTCACGATTAAATAAAGATTCCCCGTTTTGCAATTCAGTCTGTCCATCAAAACGACACCACCAATACATACTTGCTGAAATCTTTTCAAATTCATCTAATAAACGAAATGCTTCTTCACGTTGTAATGTGAAAAATAAAGTTAAATTATCATTAATAAAAGTCGCCGTCCCAAACTGCATCGCATAATTTGCTAACGTTTCAGGATTATATAATTGATATGGATGTGCATGTGGTTCTATGTAGCCAGGAACTACATACTTTTCATCACAATCAATGACTTCGCATTCTTGTAGTTGCGCTGGTAGTTTTTCTCCTACATAAATAATGCGATCATCATAGATCCAAATATTTGCTTGTACCCACTCGCGCATATAGGAATTTAAATACGTTGCATTCTTCAATAAAATGTGCGGACTTCTTTTACCATCTATTACTTCAACATGTTCTCTTAATTGCTTGTTACTCCATCTAAACTGATTTTCTCCCAATGAATTTCACTCCACATCAATTTACTTTTATTTATTAAAATAAAAACAATTAACTAACTAAAGTATTCTCCATTCATAACTCCCCTGTATAACCCCTCTACCCTTCATTATATGGAACAATTGCAAAAATAACAATTTTCAAAATTCAAAACATACTTCTTTGATTCTCAATAAAAAAGGATGTCGTGTAACTGACATCCTTTTTTATTGTTGAATTACTCTTGATGTTCTACTATGAATGTTAATACTGTCCTTTAAAGCAGGATTCCATTCACATTCTTTCCATCTATTTCTGAAATTCAACTTGCATCATTTTATCAAACTGTGTAAGAATATCAACCGGACCTAAAGAATTAACATTGACAGCAAATGTATGCTTGCCTCCCATTACTCCGCCTGCAAAAGTCATAAACCCAGGAATTGATCCTCCGTGACCCCATACTGAGACACCATTTGGAAGTTTAGTCTCATAGATTCCAAGACCATATCCATCACCAACCCCTTTTCCTTCTACAGGAACTGTAGTAAGCATTTCTTTTAGCTCGCGTTCCTTCAATAACTTACCACCGAGTAAAGATGAAAAGAACTTATTTAAATCGTCTGCATCTGAAATCATATCTCCCGCTGAATTAGCTAAACTCGGATTATAATACGTCATGTCTTTCAATTCACTTGTTTCGTCAATTTTCATATACCCTCGAGCATGATTCTTACCTGGAATAACGGGTGAATTCCCTGGTAAAAACGTATTTGATAGATCCAAAGGTTCAATAATGCGCTTTTCGATTTCTTCTGCGTAACTATTACCCGTTATTTTTTCAATAAGCATTCCTAGTATTACGTATCCTGTGTTTGAATACGACCAATCTTTACCTGGCGAAAAATCTGGGGGTAGAGCAAGTCCTATCTTTACTATTTCTTCTGCTGTATACGTTTTTTTCGAATTCATAATATCAGCGTCTTTTGACTTTAAATAATTAGCTATACCACTCGTATGATTCAAAAGTTGACGTATCGTAATTTGATTGCCATCATAACCATTTCCTTGAATGAGGCCGGGCAGCCACTTTTCAATCGAATCGTCAAGCTGCACACGATTTTCTCCTACTAATTGAAGAACAGTCGTAGCAGTAAAAGTCTTCGTCACACTTCCAATCCGAAAACGATAATCCGATTTCATTGGTTTCTTACTATTTAAATCCGCCAAACCAGCATTATAACTACTAATTTTACCGTTATTATACGTCTTAGCTAATACCCCTGGCGCTCCAATTTGGATTGTTTCCTGCATGACTTGTTTCCAACCATTCCGATTCTTTTGGTCATGTGCTTCTGATGAATTAGAAATATTTTGAATAGACTCTGCTTTCACAGTAAAACCGGGTGTGAATAAAGTAGTACCCGCTAATAAAACTGCCAAACTCGCTAACTTAATGGAATAACATTTTTTCATAAGGCTTTCTCTCCTCTATTCATATCGTATTGATTCAAGCTATACTTTCATCCTAAATGATAAAACTCTCTTTTTTCTTATCCATTCCTTACGAAATACTTACTTTCAAAATTAGACGCCCAGATGAGAAAAAGTAATGTATGAAAATAAAAAAAGAACGTGTTTTCAATTTTTGAAAACTCGTTCTTTTACATATTTAAAACCCTATATCAACTTTTTAGTTCATTTACTTTTACCATCCTGCACTAGCGTTCATGCCATTCCCGATAATAGTAAGTATTAATGGCCACAGCACTGGTGCTAACGTAAGAAATAGATTAAGCAGTATAAGTATTCTATATCTCCCAGGAATATTATAATTTTTACGATTAACAAATAATACAAAAACTAATAATATTATGGTCGTTACAAATAAAAGTAACACTAACAACCAATACCAAACCATTAAACTGAGACTCCATGGCTGTAATAGCTCGTGTACAATACCAAAGGTGATTCCCAATACTGCAAAACTAAAGGTAGTAACTGTTGCTTTGATAAACAATTTACTCCATTTTTTATCGTATGTATACTTACAATATAAATCTATTAACGTGTATAAAGATAAAAAGGCCATGAATACACCTACCCAAGACAATAACCAGTCTCCGCCTCCTCTAACTAACATAAACAGAAACCAACACATCCCTGCTGCAGAAAAAATAAAGGAAAGGAGTATGTTTTTCAATACAGGTTTCATTCTATTTTCACACCCTTATAAAAATTTAAAAATAAATTATAATTTTTTATTTACATGCTACCCGTAATCAATTCATCTCTTTTTCATTCTATACTGATGAAGCGAAGATAAACTCATAAAAAATGTAACGAGCAATACTCTACTAAGGCAACTTTTTTCCATTGGTAGAGATATAAAAAAGTAAGTATACATTACCATGTAATTAAATATAAGTAAATGAAATTAATTTACAGTTAATTTCATTTACTTATATTAATGTCACGCTTTCCCGTCTCGCTCTATCCATCGTACAGTCTTCTCTACATCTAACTCCGTATACGTCTTTTCTCCATAACGGACAGACTCATATATCGGAATAATATCTCGCGTTCTACAAATTCTACTTAACCATTGTTGCATCGTTTCATATGACCTTCTCTGTTCGTGAAATGGTAAAGTTCTTTCCCATTCCACTAACGTTTGCCTTATCTTATCTTTAGGTAACGGCTGTTCAAACTGATGCTTCACTTTCTTGTTCTTTTCGGTTCTATCCGTATTTTCTTTTGTTATCGATTGTTTATCCTGTTCTATTTCTGAATTCATTACCTTTTTCCTCATTAATTTATAAAAAGCATATAGAATGACCACTGCAATAATTACATAAAAAACGACACTAATCCATGAATTTGAAAGAACAGAAAACACATCAGTCCATGAATTTTTTCGTACAAAAAGTGGAATTTTCCTATCTATTTTTGTTCTTGTATCTACAACTCCTGTTTCTTCATCTATAATTCTTTCAGGTTCATCAAACTGTTCGTCTAAACTAGTAAAATCATAATTTCTTTCCGATATTGTCTCCGTCTTACTAGAAAAAAGCCCTTTTACTATGTCTTGTACATGCACAACACCTTGTGATAACGTTATCGCACTAACCGTAAAGAAAAGTATCATGAAAACTCTAATACTCCAAATCTTCACCTTCATATGTCGCTCTTTATTAGCCATAACATAAACCCCTTCTTATTCTTTAATTACGACCCATTTATTCGTTCTACTGTATTTCTTTGGGGAAGTACCAAGAATTAAAGGAACTGCATCCAATTCTTTTCGCCGAAAGCCTGCTGTGTAAAAATAAGTAGACGATACAGGAGTATCTTGGTCCGATATTGAGGCAAGTACTTTTAATACATTTTGCAAATGTTTTCGGTTATGACCGTTCTTTATATGTAGCAAACCGTTATCTTTTACGCTATTGATCCATACTTCAAATGAACAGTTTTGCATAAGCAGTTGTTTACATATGCCTGCCGTTAATTCAATGAGTTCCTCTGTATCATTTCGCAAAGAAATACCGCTTTTATTTTGCAAGTTGAGATATATCGCATATTTATCTGATTGTGTTCGCTCGTACTTTTTCGCGGTTATCGTCCCTGTTTTCGCTGTTGCACTCCAGTGGATAGAACGAAAATCTTCATTTTCATACGACTTCACTCCCATTACTTTCGTTTCATCATATAAGGGGGATGACATCGCTTTTCGAAACCCTCGTGACCATTCTTGCAATTCAGGAACTTGGATTTTCGGAACAGCTGGTAAAACTAAATAAGACGGCGTTTCAACTTGTTTATACGTTATATGGTTCGTTATGAATCCAAAGGGATCCGTAATGACAATTTCAACTTCTTCCCATTTCGCAATTCCTCTTTTTACAGCTACAGCTTGCAAATCAAATGAAACTGATTCTCTTCCTTTTATATTAAAATTTATATAATAATTTGAACCTGTACTATGATTTTTGTTTATTTCATCATGATTCCAAGTTAACTTATTTTCACATTTAAATCGAAATACGATATTGAAAATAGGGAATAACGACTTGTTTGAAATTTTCATTTTGCACACATTCGCTTCACCTATAAAAACGTTTGAATTCCCTTGACTGTATTCCCATTCAACACGAGATACTTTACGTATGTATACATGCATCGCACCTATTAAAATTACATACAAAAATACGAGAGATAAAAACAATAGATTACTTGAAAATACACATAAAATAACGGCTACACCTGACATAACTCCCATTACTAAAGGCTCCGCTAAAGGTGTATACACAAGTTGTTGATTCATTGTACATTCTCCACTGGCACATTAATCGTATGAAGAATTTCTTTCATGATTTGTTCTCTCGTTGTTTTCATCTCCCCCTCAATCGTTAACGTTAAACGATGAGCGCAAACAGATGCTGCGAGCGTCTTAATATCATCTGGCGTACAATAATCTCTTTCATTTAATATTGCCCTTGCTTGAATCGCTCTCATAAATGCCAACGTCCCCCGCGGGCTTACTCCAATTTCAATTAACTCATGTTTACGCGTTGCCTCAATAATCTCAAGTAGATAATCTTGCACATCATTCCCTACTAACACTTCTCTTGCTCGTTTTTGCACTGTAATAATTTCTTCAGTTGAAATAATTGAATGTAACGTTTCTAACGGATCATTCATTTGAAAACGATTCATCATCTCCTTTTCTGCTTCTCTCGTAGGATAGCCTTGACGTATAGTTAGTAAAAAACGGTCTAGTTGTGCATCAGGTAAAGGAAATGTACCGGCCGATTCAAGAGGATTTTGCGTTGCAATAACTAAAAAAGGTTCTGGTAATGAATGTGTCTGTTTCGCAATCGTAACAGTACGTTCTTCCATCACTTCCAATAACGAAGATTGCGTTCTTGGTACAGCTCGATTAATTTCATCCACTACTACTATATTTGCAAAAATAGGACCTAACCTCGTTTTAAATTCCGATTCCTTCACATCAAAATATTCGAGACCAATAACATCTCCAGGCAAAGTATCCGCTGTGAATTGAATTCTTTGAAATTTAGCATCTATACTTTTAGCCAAACTTTTCGCTAATGTTGTTTTCCCCGTCCCAGGTACATCCTCCAATAAAATATGCCCTCTTGCTATAAGTGCTATAGCTGCAAGTTCAATCGCTTCATCTTTTCCTATAATAACCTTCGAAATATTGTCCGTAATTTTCTTTAATGTACTCATGTATATATCTCCTAACTTTATTTATTCTGAAAATTAAGAATTATTCATTTCCAAATTATAACACATCACAGTAGAAGTAAATATATTCCTATCAAAATAAAAAAAGATACCCATAGCAAACGCTAAGGATATCCTTTTCACCATATTATTTTACTAACGCTCCATTATAAGCTTTTATATCAAGAGGAGCAGTTAAAAACGATTTTACTTTGCTAACGAAAGATGTGAAGTGTTCACTCTTATTATGACTTGCAACTGCTGCTTCATCTTTCCATACTTCTACCATCGTATACACATTTTCTTTTTCCGTATCTTTATAAAGATCATAAGATACATTTCCACTTTCTTCTCTTGAACTATGAATTAGCGGACGAATTTCTTCTAAAAATGATTGTTGTTTTGCTGGATCTACTTGAAATATTGCGTGAATTATAATCATGATGTTTCCCCTCTCATATCTCACTTATTTCTGTATTTATAAAATTACTTCCATTCAGCAACTTTTTCAACTGGAAGGCGTACTGATTGGTAACCACTGTCAGCAGCTTTTCCGATTGAAATTAACATAACTGGTACGTGACGTTCTTTATCTAATCCGAATGCTTCTGCGATTTGGTCTTTTTCAAATCCACCAATTGGACAAGTATCATAACCGTGAGCACGAGCCGCTAACATAAATTGCATTGCTACAAGACCACCGTCAATTAGTACTGTATCTTTCATAACTTCTGGTGTAACCATTGAGAAGTAAGCTGAAAGTTTTTTCATTTGATCTTCTTTTACTTCTGCTGGCATTAAACCGCGCTCTACAGCTGTACCGTAAATTTCTTCCGCGTTATCAAAGTTGTTTAAATCACCAAATACAGCAATCATTGCTGAAGATGTTTCTACTTGAGATTGATTGAATTTCGCAAGTGGTGCAAGTGTCGCTTTCGCTTCGTCACTTTCAATCACTAAAAATCTCCATGGTTGCATGTTTACAGAAGATGGTGCAAGTGTTGCTTCTGTAAGAATTTCTGTCATTTCTTCTTTACTAATTTTCACTGAAGGATCGTATTTACGAATTGAACGGCGTCCTGTTAAAATTTCGTTAAAATTATTTGTTTTTACTGAGTTAGTCATAGTTGAATTCTCCCTTTTTATAGTTCTTTTATATTTTCTTGAATGTGATTTAACATAGTTAAAAGATTATCGCGCTGTTCTTCACTTAACCCTTTAAATGCTGAAGCTGCAAAACGTTCTTTTTCCTCTTGAAACGCCTGAATTTTATTTCGTCCCTCTTCAGTAAGAGAAACTAACGTAATTCTATTATCATCTGGATTTTTACGTCTTGTAATCATTTCATTTGCCTCAAGCTGCTTTAAATGCCTCGTTATCGCAGCATTATCAATATTCACTTCTTGTTGAAGTGCTTTTTGACTAATTTCACCTACTTCATATAACTGAAGTATAAGCTCTAATCGGGACTGGCTCATACCCGTACAACCTTCAAACTTCGAACTTACTTCTTTATTTAGAAAGTGTAATTTATATAAAATAATCGCTTCTTTTGAGCATGAACTTGTCAAACTATCCCTCCTTTATACACAAAATAAAAACGTTTGATGTATCAATAGTTGATATGTCAATTAATATAATCTATATCTATTTAGAATGCAAGCATTTTGTTTTCATTTATATTTTTCCAAATTAAGGCGCTTTGTCGCGTTACAAATAATGTTAATTGCACTATAATAGTACTAATTTAAATGACTGGAGAGTGATTGTAATGCGGCAATACACAAATAGAAATGAGGAATTAAAAATGGAAAATGAAATGAGGATATTCACATATGACAACAATAAATATAGGGATTGTCGCGCACGTAGACGCTGGCAAGACGAGTTTGACTGAGCGTATTCTTTATGAAACAAATGTGATTAAAGAAATTGGCCGAGTAGATAGTGGTAATACGCAAACTGACTCAATGGAATTAGAAAGACAACGCGGAATTACGATTAAAGCATCTGTCGTCTCTTTCTGTATCAATGACATAAAAGTAAATGTCATTGATACACCTGGACACGCTGATTTTATCGCTGAAGTGGAGCGATCATTTCGTGTTCTAGACGGTGCAATTTTAGTTATTTCTGCTGCTGAAGGTGTGCAAGCGCAAACAAAAATTTTAATGCGAACATTACAGAAACTAAACATACCGACTATTTTATTCGTTAATAAAATTGATCGTAGCGGTGCAAATACTGAAAAAGTTATGAAACAAATAAAAGAGGTTCTTTCAAATGAAGCATTCCCTTTCTACTCTGTAGAAAACGAAGGAACGAAAGAAGCCCGAATCATTGAATACAAATCATATGAAAATTGTATGGAACTGTTAGCACCATATAATGAATCATTACTTGAGTCATATGTAAATAATGAAATCGTACCGGGCGCACTATTAAGAGAGGAACTCATTAAACAGATAGCGCAAGCAAATGTGTTCCCTATCTTTTTCGGTTCAGCCATGACAGGTACAGGTGTAACTGAACTGCTCGAAAATATTTCAGACTTAATTCCCGCTAATAAGTCGGCAGAAAATGAAGTATTATCCGGTGTTGTTTTTAAAATTGAACGTGAACCTTCTGGGGAAAAGATTGCATATGTAAGAGTTTTTTCTGGTCGTTTACACGTTAGAAAATATGTTCATATACTGCGTGATGATGCTCTAGCTCATAAAGAAAAGATTAAGAAAATATGTATGTTTCATAACGGAAATGCAGTTCAAGCTTCAATCGTTCCTAGCGGAGAATTTTGCAAAGTGTGGGGACTTAGTGATATTAAAATTGGTGATATTATCGGTGAACGGACTGATTATATAAAAGATATTCACTTTGCCGAACCACAAATGGAAGCTGCTATTGAAGCATTACCAAAAGAACGTATTCATGATCTATACGCTGCACTTATGGAGCTATGTGAAGAAGATCCGCTTATTAAAGTGTGGAAAGATGATATTCATAATGAACTATATATTCGCCTTTTCGGTGAAGTTCAAAAAGAAGTAATTGAAACAACTCTTTATGAGAAATATAATTTGCAAGTTACTTTCTCAAATACGCGTGTCGTATGTATTGAAAAACCCATTGGCATAGGGAAAAGTGTTGAAGTAATGGGCGAAAAAGCGAATCCATTTTACGCAACAATTGGTTTTAAAATCGAACGTGATGAACTTAATTCTGGCGTAACATATAAGTTAGGTGTTGAACTGGGATCACTTCCATTAGCATTTCATAAAGCAATTGAAGATACTGTATTTCAAACGTTAAAACAAGGTTTATACGGATGGGAAGTTACGGACATTATCGTCACGTTAACACATACAGGTTATGCTAGTCCTGTTACAACAGCGAGTGACTTTAGGAACTTAACACCACTCGTTTTAATGGATGCTTTAATTCAAGCTGAAACATATGTATATGAACCAGTAAACGAGTTTGAATTGAATGTACCGGAGTACGCAATTAGTACCGCGATGTATAAATTAGCTGCTATTCCAGCAACTTTTAGCGAGCCTAAATTATACAATGATTCTTACCAGTTAACAGGCTCATTACCTGTTGCGAAAACAGAGAATTTTAAGCGAATACTCCATTCATTCACTGAAGGAGAAGGAATATTTACAATGAAGCCATCTGGTTACAAAGAACTGAAGGCTCCCTTCCCTACTCGAAAACGTGTTGATTATAATCCGCTGAATCGTAAGGATTATTTACTTCATGTTTTGAGGGCTTATTAAGTAAAAAAGAGGTGCAAATTGCACCTCTTTTTGCATGTATTGATAGGTTAGTTTGTCCTAATAACTTCTTTAAGTTTTTCTATTATATTTGCTATCGCCTCAATTGAATTCTCTGTTTCATATTCCCCAACATTTACAGAATGATTTGCATTTTTAACAACATCGATCGTTAGATTCGTTTTATTCAACTGATCAATTTGATCTGCATTATATTGGTGATCTTTATCTCCAATTACTAATATCCCTTCATGATGACTATGTAAAATCGCCTCAAAAATAGAATCAAAAGTTAGTAAAGGTGTAAGTAGTATCATTTTTGACTGTAAAAACTCTTCTCTCTTCATTAAATCATTTGCAATCGGAATTGTTCCAAGTGACTTCCCTAAAAACATAGTATCGTTATATTGCTTACCCTTTAATACTTCCTTCATTATAGGATTAATATCATCCATCATTACTTTCGTTATTTCTTCCATTGATTTATTCATTACTTGTTCGTCATAAGAATAATGAATATGTACTACATCTATTTTATGTTCAAGCATTAACATCGTCGCATAATAAAATAACGGTTTATCGTAATTATATCCTGAACCTGAGAACATAAAGCATATCTTATTTGAACCTTTTTCAATATGTGTATATGGAATTACTTTTCCTTCTATATGAATCTCTTTTTTTGTCCCCTTCACCCTTATCCCCTCCTAATACATTTACTTTTGTAAAACGATATGTGCTGTATGAACTGATACATCCTTTACTTTCTCTTTTATAAACGCTGGCTGTAAGTTATATGTATCTAACTCTTCTACCGGCACCCACTTAAAGAAATATGTTCTACCTTCTTCTTCCAAAATATATTCCTCTGCCCCATTTGCAGGTAACTCATGAAGCTCTACTTCATAATAAAAACTAATTTCATGAAATTTCCTCTCAGAAAGTGTAAAGAAATTTTCTACTGACCATATTAATCTATTTATCTCGATAGGAACTGCTAACTCTTCAGCAAGCTCTCGTTTTAACGCATCTTCACTATTTTCTAGCATTTTCACTCTTCCGCCTGGTACGTACCAAAAATCTTCACCGTCACCTTGTAGAATAAGAATTTTATTATCATGTTTACAAATTGCTCCGACTCGGTAATTAAAACATGTTTCCTCTACTTTAAATGTAAGATCCATCCCTCATTCCCCCTATACTTTATTTAAAAATCACTATAAAACTATTATGTATGTGATGTACAAATAAGATTACTCAATTTTTCTATTCCATTCAATAATTTTTTAACTTTCCAAAAACAATACGCATCATTTGTCATCACAAGTATAAATACATATGTCACGATCATTGCACACACTAGAGCAGCATTATGGGGGACGAATGGAAACATTGTCAATGCACAAAACTGAAAAATCAAATAATTTATAAGAAATCATTATAAAAGATAAAGTAAAACTTCAATAAATGGAGTTTTTATCTTTACCCTGTTGTTTTTAAATATTGTTAAGACATTATAAAAAAACGCAAGGTCAACTTATGTGCTAATTAATTCTTTTTCTAGAAAAAGCGTCTTTTATTGCACTTGTTAATACATTTAGGAATAATAAAATAGCCATAACTAGCGTTAATACGTTAAATTGCTTTGTTTTATAAGGAGCGAACCATTCCGTAAAGAACTCTGAATTAACGAGACGCTCCCCAACTCCTCCTTCCTTGAAATTCGGTATCCACGAAGTCATATCAAGGATGATAAAAATTAGTTGCATAACGAAAAATGCTCCAAGAGTTTTCAGCCAATTTCGTATTCGAATAGGACGCCCTTTTTTTGATTTCATTTAAATGATCCTCCTTTTAGAACTTGCTATTAAAGAGCCTTGTTCTGATAGATACGAATAGATAATATCCATGAAACCCCATAGCACCCCACTGCTATGACAGCAAATATAAGAAATAATTTCAAATTTGAAATCTCTTTCAAAAAGGTCAGTACGCCATTAGCATATTTATTTAATAAATATGGGGTATTTCGCATTAAATATATAACTCCAATAGATAAAAATATAAAAACTGGTACAAGTGTTTTCACTTTAAATGCAACAAAAAATGGGATGTAAAATGCAGTAATCAGCATGACTGCCAAGAAGCCTAGGATGTAACTTTCTAAGGAAAGTTGAAATTCCATGCTGTCTAAAATAAAATATTTTCCAACTAAACAAAATGGGATGATTACTATTGTAAAACATAAGGTTCCAACATATTTTGAACTTATAATTTCCTTCCTAGTATACGGTAATGAGTTTACTAAAATATTAGCATTATCTTTATCATCAGATTGATATGTGTTAATTACAAAAACGGCACTACAAATGATTATGACATATGCTACATCCATGCCGGCCCACAAATAGGTAACTAGAAATAAGAGATAAGCAGGTAAAAAGGTTTTTTGTAAAATCAAATCCTTTTTAATTAAATTAAGCATCTTGACTCCCCCTTTTTCATGAAATACATAATATCCTCTAAACTTGGTTTTTCAATCACCACTTCTTTATTAAATAAAGTTTCGATAGAATTTACATTTTCAATCAATCCCTCGAAACCTGTATTTGCCTTACATACAGATATAAATTCACGCTCAGTATCAAAATCTAACATATCTAGTGGTCCTTTGACCAAAATATAATCTTCTGCAATGGCATAAATATCTTTTGTAAAAATATGCTTCCCATTTTGAATAAATGTAATATAATCGGCAATGCGGTCTAAATCCGTTGTAATATGAGATGAGAAAAAGATAGTTTTCTCACCATCCTGCATAATATTTTGTAAAACATCCAATAATTCTCTTCTAAATACCGGATCGAGTCCGGAAGTAGGCTCATCCATAATAATTAGTTCAGCATGATGTGAAAGGGCAATTGCAAGAGAGGCTTTCATTTTCATTCCTTTGGAGAATGTTTTCATTTTTTTATTTAATGGTAATTCGAACAGATCTTTATAATATGTAAATTGGTTAAAATCCCATTTTTTATAAGCAGGCGCAATAATTTTAGTAATTTCCTTTAATGTGAGTTCATCATAAAACACATTATCGTCATAAACGAAACCAATTCTTTCTTTAATTCCCTTCGCATCAGTCGAATAGTTCATGCCAAATAAAGAGACATTTCCACTATCCGGGTTCATTAGATTCATAATCATTTTAATCGTTGTAGATTTACCTGATCCATTTCCGCCAATAAAACCCGTAACAAATCCTTTTTTTACTTCCATCGAAAAATTTTTAATTTGAAATCCTTGAAAAGATTTACTGACATTTTGAAGTTCTATTACGTTTTCCAAGAGTTTTCCTCCTCGTATAAAATTGTAAGCATTTCTTTTAGATCATTTAAAGAAACATCCATTTGTTTAGCATTTTGAATCGCTTCACACAACTTTTCTTCAACTGTCTTTAATTTTTTTTCTTTCATAGTTTCAATGTTTTGTTCTGCTACAAAGGACCCCCTTCCGACAATTGAATAAATAAAACCGTCTTTTTCCAGTTCTTCATATGCTCTTTTCGTTGTAATAATACTTACTCTTAAATCTTTTGCTAACTGACGCATTGAAGGAAGAGCATCTCCTTGCTTTAAATCACCTAGTAAAATAAGTTTTTTTATTTGGACACCAATTTGTTCATAAATAGGTTCCTTTGAAGTGTTCGTAATAACGATTTGCATGCAAATACCTCTTTTTAAAAATATTGTATATATACTTTATATACAATATATACTATCGTACATTGTAAATCAACAGAAAATTCCCAAAATATAGTCACGAACACAATCTAATAATAAATGTAATTCATACAACTTATTTATACGGGTCTTCCTCGTATTTGCTCGATTTTGAGGTGGAGGTCTTACTGCTATCTAATGCGGTATAAAGACTACGTTGTGTTTTACGGAGAAATTGGCATAGCTGGTAGTGTGAAAGCAAAAGAGTTTGAAACAGAAGAACAATCTGAGGAAGTTGCTATCAAGTTAGACTGGAATGAAGATGAAGAAGAAGGTTTGAAAAAGATGTTTCCTAAGCTATGGGACATGTATGGGGAAGAACCGATTGAGTGGTAGATTTATTCATTGCCAAAAACGCCTTGTTTCTTTCGTAACAAAGCGTTTTTTCTTGATACTATATTTAAATTGTTATCTTCCCACTTTCCCACCACTCCATAAAAGTTTTTAAAGAAGGAGCAACCCACGTTCTACTATCATTTTCATGGTTCCATACATATATATCATCTCTTTGCACTATCCCATTCAAAATGGAATAACCAAACAAATTACCATTTCCACCATCAGCGAAAAACAATAAACAGTCAAAAGGCATATATAAATCTTTAAAATCAACTATATATCTCATATTCATATTTTCTCTTTTTATTTTCGAGGCAGACCAAACAAAGTCCCCGTATTGACCTGCTATACCGTTTGTTTCTTGTAATAGCTGTGATAAGTCATTCGGTAATTCCACAAGTAAACACTTTTGTATTTCAATAAGCTCTTCCTTCATAGCGGGATTTTTTAAGCTTAAGTTTGATGAAATACTATGAATGGTTTCTTTCCACATAACCTTTTCTCCTCCTTATGTGCAATCAACTATATTCAAAGAGCTCCTCTAAATTTATTGATACCATTTTTCTAACAATTCCTTCTCCCTTTCGCCTGAAATCCCTGCTTTTAATTCCCATTCCTCCATACTCTTCATCCACTCATACACATCCGTCACAGTATCTTCTAATCTGCTAAAAGTAAGTCCCGCTTTAACAGCATTCTCGACACTAATAGAAAACCCACCTTTCCATGGCTTCGTTTCGCCTTCTAATGAAAAAGTTTCCGGAAGCCATAAAGGCATCTCCGTCCAAGGCTGCACTTTATGTTCCTTCATAAATGATTCATCTACCCAAACGAATGCAGCATCACTATTCGTAACCTTTTTACACGTATTTAATAGCTCTTCTATCGTCAATTCATCTTTCGGACCTGTTATATTGAATGTACCTGCTTTATTGTTTTCTGCCATGTTTAGTCCCCAGTTTGCGACGTCTTTTATATCAACTATCTGCACTGGACGGCCTTTTCTTCCTGGAACTAACACTTTTCCTCCCTTTGCTACACGTCCAATCCAGTATGGAAGCCGATCTGTATAATCAAACATCCCTGAAAGAAGTCCTGCTCTTACGTGTAAAACACGCCCTGGCCAATACTTCTCTGCTTCTTTTTCACACAATACTTTCAGCGCACCGTAATACTCATAAGGAGAAACTTCACCATTCTCCACAGCCTTTATTTGATCACCCGTAGGTTCGGATTGTAATATATAATCTTCTTTTATATGAGGCGGAATCCAATCTTTATAAACGGACAGACTTGAAATGAATATATAATGCTTTATATTATCGTGTAAGGCTTCTCCAACATTTCTAATGTGATGTGGAGAAAATCCACACGTATCTACGACAACGTCCCATTTTCGATTTTCTAAACTTGAAACATTATTATTTCTGTCACCAATTAACTGCTCTACTTCAGGAAAAATTTCTTTATTCGTTCCGCGATTAAATAATGTAACTTCATGCCCTCTTTTTAATGCCTCTTCTACAAAAGCTCTTCCTAAAAATCGTGTACCACCTAAAATTAGAATCTTCATAGTTCTCCCCCATTCGTGATTGAAAATCCTTACTTGTGTTAAACGATTTTTTGCTGTGAAAAGTTACGGGGTTAGTCTAACTTTTTCTACAAGTTCAACATATGTAATTTCCATTTCATATATAATTAAAATATCGGATATTTGATTAATCACTTATACATGTAAGTAGGTGAACAATATGAATAGAAACATAGTTTATCATTCAACATTATGTATGTATTGCCTCACATCGCTTGTATATATCATCTTACTGAACATAGAAAATGGTCGTAATTATTTAGGGTTTACGATGGTCATTCCGCTTTTAGCTGCTATTTTATATCAGAAATTATATACGAAACAAAAAATAGTTCATACATTTGGAATTTCACGTCCAAAAATAAAAACATTAATCTTCTCCATTTTATCCCCAATACTTCTAGGACTATGTCTCCATTTTTATTTTTATATTTATAATATAAATTTCTTATTTCATCATTGGAATGAATTGGGAGTTCTCTTGCTCATTGGTCTTACAATTGCTGCTTTTTCTGCATTTTTAGAAGAAATCATATGGCGTGGAAATTTTCATTACCATTTACGAAAAAATTTTTCATTAAAACAAACAGCAATCATTACTGCATCACTTTGGTCTTTATGGCATTTACCAGTATCAATCTTTTATAAAAATTATGAGTTTCAGCTTATAGGAATATTAAGCTATCTCTCATTATTATTTATATTATCTATAATTTTGACATATACGAGAGAGTATAGCCGCTCTGTGATAACACCTGCAATTTTACATGGTATGTTTAATGTATTTTATTTAACAGATGGAGTAGAAACAAAATGGGATATTAGCCTAATGGAATTAATTAAATTTATCTTGCTCGTAATTGTGTTTGGCATTATGTATCTAATACATCGAAAAGTTAAAAGTACCTAAACAAATTATAAAGTACTTCAACACCTATTCAATAATCGTATAGGTGTTGAAGTTTTCTAATCTTAGGTGCTCAACTTAGTTAATACATCACTTTTTTCTATCATGAAGAAAAAAACAAGTTTAACTAAACCTTTTATTCTTGTTTTTATAAAAATAACCATATTAATCTTTTAAATAAGGAAGTATGCACTCTTTAATTAACTTCCATCTATCCTCTGCATTCGGTATGACTTCAGAAGCAATCGCCACCACCAGTTCCTTCTCTGGTACGCAGCCAATTACATTCCCACCATCGCCCATTGCACAGTATGAAAAGATTCCATCCTCTTCTCGTAACCACCATAAGTAACCATATTGATTTTGGTTCATTTCTGTCGATTCTTTTATCCATGATTTTGATAGTATTTGCTTTCCATTATGAATACCTTCATTCAAATATAACTGTCCAAACTTAGCCATATCTCTAGCTGTTAACGTAAGTCCCCAGCCGCCTGTTGAAATACCATTTGGATCGTGAACCCATCCTTTCACACTTTTTCCGAATAGGTCATCGAATCCAAATGCCTTCATATTATAGTTTGGAATTTCTCTCATACCGAGTGGTTGAAATAAGTATTCATTCGCAAATTCACGTGCATTTTTTTCTGCTACGCTCATTATGATTGCTGATAATAAATGAGCTCCTGCAGATGAATATTTAAAAATTCCAACTTCTCCGCCTGCTCCTATCCTATTTAACGTATACTGTACCCAATCTCGTTGCGTACATAGCTCTTCTAACGGTTCCTGCCAGTCTACGAAAGGATGTGGAGCTGTCATTGTCAACAGATGTCGTACTGTTATTTCAGGTGAATGAACGTTATATTCCGGGAAAAATTCTATTACTTTTTGATCAACACTTTTTATATACCCTTTATCTACACATAGTCCAATCAACGCAGAAATTATCGTTTTTGTGACTGACGCTATATGAAATGCATCATCTGGACCGTGATCATTATAATAATTTTCAAAAACAACATTACCTCTCTGCACTACTAACATACCATTAATATTTTTGTATTCTTCTTTTATAATCAGATCTAACTTTTCAGCAGTTTTCATTAATCATTCCCCTTTAACCCATGATTAAAAAGGTTCGATAGGTACATATATATCAACTATATGTTTATTTTCCGGGTGCTGCCTTGGGTCATTTTTATACATTTCGAAAGGATACGAATCTCTCGGCTTATATCCGCTATTGGGAAGCCACTCACCGTATAAGAAATCCCATGCTCCTTTATATTCATCTTGGAATATTTCAAAATGACCTACCGCATATCTTCCAGAAGGTATTATCATTATTCCAATGTCGCTCGTTTCTACTGCGGACTCATTCGGAATTGTTATACATAAACTAGTTCTTAAATGATTGTCCTCAGTAAATTCATGATGATCGTGGTAAATGGTTAATACTTTCGTATCCTCAAATACATGATAGTTTTCCTCCACTGCGTAATGAAATAATTTCTCTATCATTTTTGGAAAAGCTATCGTTAACTCTTCATATGTACCGATATGCCTTATGTATGCGACGTGTATATCGTCCGCTGATACAATTTCAACATTTCCTCGAACCTTCTTACACTCATTGTATTGAGAAGTTCCGCTTACGTCTTTGCAATTCTTGCTATTGTCGTTTCGATATTGAGATGGACTTATTCCGTAATAATTTTTAAATGTTCGGGAGAAAACTGCTGAATCTGTGAATCCGAAGTGATACGCAATATGTGTAATCGTCATATCTGTGCGATATGTAAGTAAATGTGTTGCCCTTTCTAATTTCAATCGGTTTACATACCGTGATAATGGCTCGTCTACTATCCCCTTAAAAATCCGATGAAAATGAAACTTTGAAAATCCTGCTACTTCCGCTAGCTCTTCAATTGAAAGTGGATCATCTATGTGTGATTCTATATAATCTTGCACTTTATAAATGCGTCGTAAGTACTCATTTCTACTTTGTTTACTCTCCATACTTTTATCTCCTCACAACAAAAAGGCTAACGTTAAGCTAGCCTACTTTTACACATTTTTCAAAAACAAAACTCTACTACCGCCGTTCCCATCATAATTTGTATGTACCGATACACCCTCTATCTCATCATCCCCGGCATCAATTCGAAAACCGATTTCTTGATGAAACTGTATCGATTTTTTGTTAATTGGTGACGTAATTGCTTTTACAACTTTACGATTATTTGCACGCGCGGCATCAAAGAAATAAGAATACAATGTCGATGCGATTCCTCTTCTTCTATACTTCGGATTTACACCGATAAAATGAACGTATGCTTCATCTTTATATGTTTGTGAAAAAAATCCACATAAGAAACCTAACGTTTCGCCATCTTCTTCAATGATAAAACTCGTTTCTTGAAAGTGGACGAAAAACAATTTTGGCAGCATAGCAGCCATATCTCTCCCGCCCCACCAATCATTTAAAACAGAATGAATCTTTACATAATCTTCCCCTTGGATGTTTCTTACTCGCATATATTTCTCCCTCTCACTCACTTCATTTTTTCATATATTTTAATTACGGTTTCTACTAATAGAATGAATACCCAAATCCCGCAAAATACAAGAACAGACTGGAATAAAGAACCTAGCATAACAATACTTATTAAACCTAATTCTGGGCCTGAAATGGACATTTCGTCAAATCCCATATTATGTATAAATGGACCGGTTGAAAAAGCCATTAAAATTGATCCTATTAAATAAAACACACTCATTATTTTTAATATTTTTATAGAAAGATACGAAGTTTCTTTTTCTTCCACTTGTGATAATTCGATTTCTCCGCTCGCAATTCCTTTTTGTAAACAGTCTTCACATAGAAATTCTTCCTTAATTTTTTTACCCCCGTGCAATGTACCTGTAATTTCTTTACAGCGCGAACACTTTCGATTTATCATTTTGTTATCACTCCAATCTCGTAAGATTATACTTATACAATTCTATTTTTACCTTATTATTCCTTTTGTGTATTTTATAGAGAGGTGACGTGTTTTATGATATCTAAACTTATTTTTGGTTATAAAAAGCCTACTGAGCAATATGTATTACGGCCTAGTTGTTATGCAATTATTTTTAACTCAACTTCTTCAAACATTGCTATTATCCAAAAAGGAGACCGTTATTTTTTACCTGGTGGCGGTATGGAAGGTACCGAAACAAAAGATGAATGCTTACATCGTGAACTACTAGAGGAATTAGGATGGGTAATTGAAATTAATCAATATATCGGTAATGCAATGCGATATTTTTATGCGGAAAAAGAAGATACTTATTATTTAAACGATGGGTTCTTTTATATTGCGAACATGGTGCAGACACAAACTGAAAACTGTGAGGAAGATCATGTTTTGCGGTGGATGTCTCCTTTACTTGCTGTAGAGCTTCTCATTCATGATCATCAAAAATGGGCTGTTGAACAAGCGCTTTTATTACAAAAACCAAAAGGATCTCCTTCTATATGAAAGAGATCCTTTTTATTGTTAACTTACTTTTTTCAAATTGAGAGCTGGCTTTTGAATTCCACCCTTTTTTACAACATATAAGCCGATAAAGATTATAAGTCCGCCAACGAGTTGCATCATGTTGATTTGCTCTCCGATAGTTACTGCCGCGAAGATAACTGCGAACAATGGTACAAGATACATATAAACCATTACTTTCGTTGAGCCTATTTTACTAATACCGACATACCACATTGCAAGTCCGAAGATTGTCGCGAAGACGATTGAATATGCTAGAGACCCCCAGCTTGGCATGTCTACTGGCCACGTTAATGTATTTACGTTGAATAAACAATATACAACGAGAGGTACAATTCCAATTAAAGTTGACCAAGATGTGACTCTCATTGCGGAATATTTTGTTATAAGAGGTTGCGCTAATATTGGATACCATCCCCACGCAATCGCTGCGACTAATCCAATTATGTTTCCGAGCCACGCATATTCGTAAGTAGCTCCTCCTGTATGTCCTGTTAATAAAACGAATGCTGCACCAATAAATGCTACTATTGAACCAATTTGTACTTTCATCGAAAAACGTTCTTGTTTGTGTAATACTGCTAATATCCCTGTAAATATAGGTGACATCGCAATTAATAATGAGGCGTTCGTTGCTGAAGTATATTTCACAGACAGCATAAACATCGTTTGATACATCGCCGTACCAACGATACCGACTGCTACTAATCGTAACCAATCTTTTCTTTCAATACGTAATGAGCGTTCCATCATAAATGTAATAAGTAATAATACCGGTGATGCTACTAAAAATCGTAAACTATTAAATTGAATGGATGACATATATGCCACGCCATACTTTCCTATTGTATAATTTGCTCCCCATACTAATGCAACTGATACTAGGAGCCATTCCATTTGCCATCGTTTCATCCGAATCTCCCCTTCCCTATTTAGCATAGTAAAATTGGCTGGATAAAACACCGTCCAATTGGCTGTTTTTTTACCCAGCCAATTTGCTATACTTGATGTAGTAAAAAGATACGGAGGCGTTTTTTTATGGAATGGAAGCTAGATAGTGACAGTAAAATCCCTATTTATCAGCAAGTGGTTGACTTTATTGAAAAACGTATTACATATGGAGAACTTCCACCAGGAAGCTTCCTCCCTTCAGAACGGAAATTAGCTACGCAGTTAAATGTAAACAGAAGTACAGTAACGACTGCTTATAATGAACTTCGTGCTATGGGAATTGTAGAAAGTACGACTGGTAAAGGTACACGTGTAAGTACACATATGTGGGGTGTTTCTCCAACATTAACGCCGAACTGGAGAAATTTCGTAGAAGGTGGTACTTTTTTACCAAACTTACCGTTACTTCGTCATATTCGGGCAGAAGTACAACAAAATGAAAATATTATAGATTTCGCTAATGGAGAACTCGGTTGTAATCTTTATCCTCACGATCAACTACAAACGATTTTACGTGAACAACCGTTAACACATTCATTAAGTTACGATCATCCGCAAGGCTATCTCCCGCTAAGACAAGCGGTCGTAAAATATATGAAAGAATATTTAAAAGTTGAGGCGACCGAACAATCCATTATGATTACATCCGGCGCTCAACAAGCACTGCACCTTATCGTGCAATGTTTATTAAATCCCGGTGACGCCGTCGCTTTTGAAAGTCCATCGCACTGTTATTCCCTGCCGCTATTCCAATCAGCAGGTATTCGTATTTTCCCGTTACCTGTCGATGAACACGGCATTAATCCAGACGATGTACAAGAGCTATACAGAAAGCACCGCATTAAAATGATTTTTTTAAATCCAAATTTCCAAAACCCTACGGGAACGATGCTTCATCCAAATCGCCGAAAAAAACTATTATCACTTTGCGCAGACTTACGCATTGCGATTGTTGAAGATGATCCGTCTAGTCTACTTACGCTAGAAAAGAAACAACCTTGCCCTACTTTAAAATCGATTGATGAAAACGGAACAGTCATTTATGTACATTCCTTATCAAAAATGATCGCACCAGGTTTACGAGTCGGCTGGCTTGTCGCCCCGCAGTCTGTCGTAGAGCGATTGTCCGATGCCCGGCACCAAATGGAATTAGGAATGAGCATTTTCCCGCAGTGGCTTATACAACAATTTTTCGAAACTGTACCATTTCAGTCTCATATCGTTCCGTTACGAAAACAATTAGCAGAAAAAAGAGACGTTATCGTCCGTGCCCTAAACGAGCAACTTCACGATAAAATCTCTTTTTCAAACCCGACCGGCGGTATATACATTTGGGGGAAATTAAAAGAACCTATAAACGAAAAACAACTCATTATGCAAAGTTTAAAACAAGAAATTGCTTTTATGCCAGGTAGTATTTTCGGTGCGAAAGATGGTTATATACGTTTATCTTATGGAAAAGTGGATATTAATCAAATTGCGGAAGGTATTTCTCGTTTACGCGAGGCTATTTTGGTATGTGAAAATAACTTTAAATAAAGCTTTCTCGTTTGACAAAACCTAAATCTACCATTATTATCAACTCGAACCTATTTATAGGAGTGATAAAATGAAGATTTACGTTGATGCAGATGCTTGTCCTGTAAAAGATGTGATTATTTTTGAGGCTACGAATGTGGAAATTCCTGTTACCCTCGTTACTAGTTTTTCACATTATTCTAATGCAGAGCAGCCAAAAGGTGTCGAAACAATTTATGTTGATTCTGGAGCAGATGCTGCAGATTACCGAATTATGCAGTTAGCAAAAAAAGAAGATTTAATCGTAACACAAGATTACGGTCTTGCTTCGCTCGCTTTAGCAAAAGGCTGTATCGTTCTTCATCATAAAGGTTACAAGTATACGAATGATAACATTGAACAATTGTTACAAACACGATATTTAAGTGCAATGGTTCGAAAAAGTGGTAAACGTACAAAGGGACCGAAACCATTTACAGCAGAAGATAAAGAGAAATTTAGAGTGCTCTTTAAAAGTATGATTGCACTTCAGAAATAAACCTTCTATTTGTAGAGAAAGAAAAGAAGAGAATATCCAAATGAACATTCTCTTCTTGAGGTTTACCCTTTTAAAATGAAGGTAAATTATCTAAGTTATTTTCCTTTATACCATCCGGTTCACTACGTATAATATCTCTACCATACTTATGAAATACGTCCACATGAGCTAACTTCCCTGATTTTGCTTCATTAAGAGCAGTCATATAATCTAACTCTCTCCCGCTGCTTGTTTTAAAAGCAATTAAATCACCTTCATCATTTTTACGAACGGCAACAATTTGTTCTGCTCCTGAATTGACTTCATGGCCTATTTCAAATTGAGCTCGTTCATCTCCTTGATGTAAGTAATCATTATAAACTTTTTCAAAGTCTTTTTTATCCATAAAACTCACCTCCAACACATTTTATTAGTATGGTTGGGATGTAGTGGTTTTATGTACTTTTCTCTTAGAAAAACGTATTTTTAATACCTACGCAACCCTTTCAAAGTCTCCAATACATCATCTGTAAAGGCTGTACTTCCTTCTGTCTCTAAAACTCTGAAATAAAAACTTCTTAGGAAAGTTCTAATATTTTGTACTAAAATAGCATGCTGCGGATGTCGGATATCTTCAACAGTTGCTATACTATGTAGCCAATTGCTCCACTCTTCTCCAGTTAATAGATTTTGATCGCGTAATGACATAATTGGCTTTACTAATCTCTCATCCTCAAAGTGTATGTACACGTAGTCATTTAAACGAACCTTCTGACGAACAGCAGCTAATATTGCATATGAAAACTCACGATTTTGTATTGTACGTGCTAACGCATCGAGCGCATCCGCTGCGTGTGCTGTAGAATGTGCCCATCCTTTCCCTTCTACGTAACCCCTTACATCTTCTTCTAAATATACATATTCCAGCACTTGTTCTGCTACACTGTACAATTGTTCTTCCGATAACAACGGTTCTCTTTCATGAACAGATAAAATAAGTGGCGGAATTAATACGGAGAACGCACGTTTAAATACAGAGTCTGTTCCCTTTTCACTAATTTTATAAAATAAATAATCAGGACTAATCGCTTGTAACATTAATCCTCGTAACTCTTTTTGTCTAAATACATCATTTGTAATCCATGTGTGAAGCGTACTATAAATTAAATCATCACGTAATTCAGCATCAGGTGATCCGATATAATCTAACATCCACTGCGCATATGGATATGCATCCACATCTTCTGGTACAGCATAATTATTATTTTTAATTTGTAGTAGTTCTTCTTTTAATTCTAGTACTTCATTCATTAAATTTCCTGTCCCCTTTTTGCGTTTTTTATTGTCTTATCCCCTTTTATTTGCTTCATAAAATTAATTTAATTATAACAATAAATAAAAGGCTATACATATATTTCTGATTATGTATTACGCTCTTTCATGAAATATAACTTCTGGATTTTCTAAATCACTATTCTGAAATACAACATCCGCACACTCTATCGGATTATGCTCATCTATATACATCTTACAGGCCGCATGATATCTGTTTAAAAACATCTTCTCTGCTTCTTCATAACCTCCAAAAGCTTCAGTTTCCCGCTTAGCACCACGTTTTCTCGCAATCTCAAAATCTGTATCTACAAAGATTTTGTAATCAAATAAATGTGCAACGTCTTTTTTCAATAGAAACGTTCCATCTACTATTAATATCATATTTTGTGTGGCCAATAGCGGCTCATTATGTACAGGCATATCCGTTATTAAGTTATGAGAAATCGTTTCATACTGTAAATTCCCGTTAGGTCCTAAAGGCATTAATAATCTTTCTTTGAAAGCTGTATAATCGTGTGCATCTTCATAATACCCTCTTGCAGATTCTTTACCTTGTGCATAGCGAATCACTCTTGAATTATGAAAATCGTCGATGCTAGCGCGTGTTACTGGTAACCCTCGTTTTTTTATTTCTTCCGCTAGTTCGTTTGTAAATGTTGTTTTTCCTGATGCTGTAATACCACTTACTCCAACTCTTGTTGGATGAGTTAAGTTTAATTTTAAAATATGATCTACAATTTCTTTCATGCGTTGTATTCGGTTCATGATATTTCCTCCTACAATCAGTTTACATAACATAATTACAGGTAACATTTCATATCATTATTTGTCGGTAAATCGATATCCTTTGTCGAATCGTTGATATATCGAAAAAATCGTTGATATATTTTAAGTTATGATAGATATATTTGAAAAATCGTTGATATATTATTAGCTTACTTCCCCTTAAATCCTCGATACAGTGCAGTCCGTAACTCTTGTTTGTATTCTGCAATCTCTGGCATTTCGAGTTCTTCTGCTAGTCTGATAGCTAATTCAATATCATACGGTACTCGTACAAGTTGAATAGAAAAGCTCGCTGCTTCTTTTTCATTGTAAGTTCCTTCAAATATTAAATAGGAAGCTTGTGTTATTTCAAGTGGGTTTCCTACGCTACCGGCGTTACATAACGTTTTCCCTCTGAAATTTTGAACGAACGCTTGGTGAACATCACCGTAACAAACGACATCTGGTTTTCTTTCCCCTTCTATATTTTCCGTCAGATCACTATTTTCGAACATACTAATACGTTCTTCTCTTGAAGCGTGTGGTTGAATTCTTTCATATAAACTTCTCGGTGAGGCGTGGAACATACGAATGAGTTTGCCGCTCATAAAAAATTCGATTGAAAATGGTAAACTTCTTAAATAGTCGTTTTGTTCTTCTGATAATTGTTTTTGATGCCATTTTAATGCTTCAAATTCAGTTGGCTTTGTAATAAAATCATCCCAGTTTCCCATTACGACTACTTCACATTCTTTACGAATGATTTCAATTGCTTCACTGGAATGAGGTCCTTTTCCTACTAAATCTCCAAGACAAATAATGCGCTCGATTCCTCTTAATTTAATATCATTCAACACGGATTCTAATGCTTGAATATTACCGTGAATATCTGAAATTACTGCTATTTTATCCATATAAATTACTCCTTTATTTATTAAATTCACTTGATTGATACCATTTTGGAATATAGGATGAAAAATCATTATGATCTTCTAAAATTCTATTTAACCTTTCCTTCATATCATCTACTAAATGTGGTGTGCTTCGGTTTGTCCATACGATATCAGCCGGGAATATCATTGCTGCATATAATGAGTACAGTTTCCAAAAATGTAGATTAGGTTCGCCTCCGCAATAACCGTGAACTTGTCCAACCGCAAATGATTTACTTATTCTTGTAGTAAAAATCGCTACGTTATAAAAATCGTGTATTGGATCGCCAAAATCATATCCACCAAAATCAATAACGATAAACTCCTTATTATGAATCATACTATTTGCTGGATGGAAGTCCTCATGTAAAAATCTTATTGGACGATTTCCCAATAAATCTTTATGATTTTCTACAAAGGTTAATACTGGCTTCAAATCCATAAAATTCACCTCGTAATCTGTTAGTGCCTCTATGTATCTTTCGTATTTATTCCATCTAGATGTTTCCCATTTATTACTTGCACTTTCTCTTTCAATTGAGTGAATTCTCTTTAATACTTCCCCTGCTTTTCTTCCTGCATTATACTGTTCTTCCACCGTTAGCTTCGTTAAACCTTCTTCACCATTTATACCTCGGGTCCATTCAAATACTTGAACACATTTATTTAATTTCTCAAGTATTATGAAATGAATTAACTTGGGGGTTGGAATATGTAATGACTCTAATTGTTGCATATACGTATATTCTTCTTGTTTACGTTCAAAATGAACAGCATCACATATTTTTACAAAATAAGTTTCTTGATTCTTTAATTCAATTTTATACTTCTCTTCATGTGAAAACCCTTTTGAAATAGCTGTACACTTTGCAATACGAGGCCATTCTAGTTTTCTCTCTATCTCTCTAAGGATTTCTTCCACAACATTCACCTCTATTAATATATGTACAAACTACCTAGCACTTCATGCTCTCGTTTATTTCCACCTGTAAACTCTACTGCAAATGGATTTTCGCCATTCTTATTCAAATGTTCTAGCACTAGCCCTTCTTCAATCGGTTCACAAAACTGTACATGAATATCTCCAAACACTACACTTTGACACTCAGCATTCCATTTTTCATTTTTCACAACTGAGCTTGTAGATAGTCCCATTACTTCTTTCCATTTCCGCACCGTTTCTCGAACGTTTTTCACTGCATAATGGATCGTTTCAATTTGTTGTACTTTGTTTTTATGTTCCGTAATCGTTCCAATGTTACGTAAATCATTTCTTCTTTCTTCGTCCGTTTCATTCCACTGTATAAAGAAAGGTAATTTCAGTCCGTTCTCTTCTTGCTTAACAAATAACATTTTCCATTCTAAAAGCCGGCCATCTTTTCTCATGCGTTTCCCTTCAAATGGCCCTATCGTATGTAAGCCGTGCTTCTTAAAGTTAACTACTAGCTCCTCAATTGCATCTGTTCGGATTGCGATTTGTAGCATTCCTTCTCCATTTTGTAGTTTCATCACTGTTTCTTGTACTAATGGATTTTCTGCTTCTTTCGCTTTTTCTTCATGTTGAACTGCTAAAAATTCTATATATGATAAATCAAAATAACTTAAACTATTCCAAGTACCCCAATTCGTATGCTCTCCGCCTAATACAGTATGAAATCCAAGTTCCTGCATTTGTTTTGCCGCTTCCTCCGGTGTACCATGAACTGCATGAACGAGATGATCAAATCGTAACATGTCTTTCTCCCCTTTCTCTTCATCCTTTTATTGTATATTTTATTTTTCTTTCATTCAATTCAAAAACTTTAAAACCTAGTTGATTTATACGATTAATATGTATTATAATGAAACAAATTTAATTATTGCTGATTGGAAAAACCAAAGGCACTTTTCTCATACGGGAAAAGTGTCTTTTTCATTTATTATTACAGGGGGATTATTTATGCAGAAATTAATTGTCTTTGCTATTATCGGATTTTTCGCCCAATTGATCGATGGAGCACTTGGAATGGCGTATGGGGTAACGTCTACTTCACTATTATTAATGTTTGGTATTGCACCGGCTGTAGCTTCCGCGTCCGTTCATTTAGCTGAAGTGGTTACAACTGCAGCTTCTGGCGCATCTCATATCAAATTTGGAAACGTTGATAAATATACCGTTTCTAGACTTACATTACCTGGGGCAATCGGCGCATTTGTTGGTGCATGTTTTTTAAGTAATTTGCCTGGCGATGTAATCAAACCGTACATTTCCGTATTTTTATTTACTTTAGGGGTTTATATTTTATTACGATTCATCATTCAAAAACAAATTGTCACTTCAAATAAGCGTATGTCTGCAAAACAACTTGTGCCGCTTGGTTTATTCGCTGGATTCGTTGATTCAACTGGTGGCGGTGGTTGGGGGCCGATTACTACGCCTGTTCTTCTAGCAAGAGGAAATGAAGCTAGAAAAGTTATTGGATCTGTAGATACGAGTGAATTTCCTGTTTCACTCGCTGCAACAATTGGCTTCTTCATCTCACTTGGCTGGGAACAAGTAAGCTGGGTTTGGGTATTTGCCTTAATGCTTGGCGGTATTGTCGCAGCTCCAATTGCTGCATGGTTAGTTCGTATCGTTCCAGCACATTTACTTGGGGTATTAGTTGGCGGTCTTATTATCTTTACGAATATACGTACACTGCTTACTACATTTAAAGTGGATCCAACTATTATTTCACTTTCTTACGTTGCAGTTGGTCTTGTCGTTATTATTTCTATTTTCATTGCTGTTCGAAATCATTCCAATCGTCCTAACGCATCAACGGCTGAGTATCCAAATGATCAGAAGCAAATGCTACCATAACTATAAAAAATACCGCCCAATTTAGAGCGGTATTTTTTATTTTTCTATTTTCCAATTAATCATCGTTTCTGTAGCATTTACTCTCTTCATATGTAACTTTTCTAAAATGCGAATCGAACTATAATTATCTAGAAGTGTCTCTGCAATTATTGTTTCTACCTCTCCTGTTTTGAAAGCCCAATCGATTAGTTCTCTTACAGCTTCTGTTGCATAGCCCTTATTCCAATATTTCTCAATAAATCCATAGCCAATTTCTACTGTTCGATTCTCGTTTGGTTTCCCTTTAAACCCAATATCACCTATAACGCTATCATCTTCTTTCCGAAGAACATACCACGCGCCCCATGGTAATATAGCTGCATCTTGTTTTACATTCTTTACATGCCCTACAATATGCGGACCGCTATTGTATCCTTGCTCGTTAGCAACTTGAACTCTCTCTTCTGTACACGGCACTATATAGAGCCTTTCTGTTTCTAATTTCATTTTGATTTCCCCTTTTTACTTAAACATTACTCTAATTATAACAAATAATATGACTTTATTATGAATGTCGAATTATATTTTTCTGAATTTTCTTTTAATTTAGAGGGTTTTTCAATATTTTTTGCGAAACATTTGTATAACAATTTTTTCTTTGCTTATTGCTACATAATAGTAGGCTCGGGTGGAGTTTTGCAAGCGTTTCCTATACAATAACCGATATTTTTTGACTTTTCCTAACAAAATTCCTTGCAATATATTCAGAAACTCATTACAATTGCCATATATTAAAAATCTTAGCAATATATAAATCCTCATCAATCCGATGAGGTAGAGGTTGCGACTTTTAATAGTAAAACGGACGAGACACAGAGAATGTCACTGACTCCGTTTGAAAGGAAAAGTTGCCGAAGTTTATATTTCTTCTCTGGAAATATGAGCTGGGGCTGTCTCCGAAAGGAACAGAACTGTCACGTTTACAAAATTACCGTGTAAACGTGGGGTGCTATCTTAACGGAAGGGTATGATGGGGTGGTTATTTGTGAAACGTTCCGCCAAATTCCTTTGGCGGTTTTTTGTATTTTTCTCCCCCGCTCCTTCCTAACCTACAAGAAAAGGAGTGTTGAACATGAATAGCGCAACAAATCAATCTACCTCTAAAACAGAAACTACACAAGGACAAGGTGAATTAAAACGCGGATTAAAATCGCGTCACCTTACGATGATTTCTCTCGGTGGTACAATCGGTACCGGACTATTTCTTGCCAGCGGTGGTGTAATCCATTCAGCTGGTCCTGGCGGTGCACTAATCGCATACGCCGCAATTGGAATTATGGTTTATTTTTTAATGACAAGCTTAGCTGAACTTGCAGCTTACATGCCTGTTACTGGATCTTTTAGCACGTATGCAACAAAATTTGTTGATCCATCACTTGGCTTTGCACTTGGATGGAACTATTGGTATAACTGGGCAATTACGATTGCTGCTGAACTTGCAGCCGTAACATTAATTATGAAATTTTGGTTCCCAGATACCCCTTCTCTTATTTGGAGCGGATTATGTTTAGCTATTATTTTCCTTTTAAACTACTTATCTGTTAAAGGGTTTGGTGAATCTGAATATTGGTTCGCACTTATTAAAGTAGTTACGATTATTATCTTTTTAATTGTTGGTTTCATGATGATTTTTGGAATTATGGGCGGTGAAACGGTTGGATTTAAAAACTTCACTGTTGCAGATGCACCATTTAACGGCGGTATCATGGCAATTATCGGTGTGTTTATGGCAGCTGGTTTCTCATTCCAAGGAACTGAACTATTAGGAGTAGCTGCTGGTGAAACGTCTGATCCAGAACGTAATATCCCAAAAGCAATTCGTTCAATCTTTTGGCGTATTCTTTTATTCTATATCCTTGCGATTCTCGTTATCGGTTTATTAATTCCTTATACAACTGAAAGCCTTGCTGCAAGTGATGTTACAGTAAGTCCGTTTACACTTATTTTTGAAAAAGCGGGCGTTGCCTTTGCTGCTTCTGTTATGAACGCTGTTATTTTAACTGCTGTACTATCTGCTGGTAACTCTGGTATGTATGCATCAACTCGTATGCTTTGGGATTTAGCTCGCCAAGGAAAAGCACCAAAGTTTCTTGGTAAATTAGATAGCCGCGGTGTACCTGTTAACGCGTTAATCGTAACGTCAATTGTTGGGAGTATTGCTTTCATTGCTTCTTTATTCGGTGATGGTGTTGTATACATTTGGTTATTAAACGCATCCGGAATGTCTGGTTTTATCGCATGGGTTGGAATTGCAATTAGTCATTACCGTTTCCGTAAAGCATATATCGCACAAGGAAAAGATTTAAATGACTTACCATATAGAGCAAAATGGTTCCCATTCGGTCCAATCTTCGCATTTACACTTTGTATCATCGTAATTTTAGGACAAAACTACGGCGCATTTATGGGTGAAGCAATTGATTGGAACGGTGTACTCGTTTCTTACATCGGTTTACCACTCTTCTTAGTACTATGGTTAGGTTATAAATTTACGAAAAAAACAAAAGTGATTCCACTTGATAAATGTGAACTAAAATAAAGTGAAACGAGCAAACAAATTTGTTTGCTCGTTTTTTGTTGCAAACCTCTTTACTTCCCTATTGCTCCTGTTTTTGCAATAATAAAGGAAATATAAATAAAGGTTGGGATACAATGAACATTCGCATTACTGATGAAGCGAAAGCAGCTATACATAGATTAGAACTTGAAGATACAAAGATCGTTCGCATTAGAGGAACAATGACGAACTCTTGTAGTATTTTCGTTGATGTCGATTTAATTTGGGATACATATAACGCAGATGATGTTGTATATGAAGATGCAGAGCTTATCGTACAAATGGATTCATTCACGAAAGACTACACTGGTGATACGGTGAAACTTGATTATAAGACGACAGGTTTTAGTATTACGACTCCGAGTGAGACTTTGGTTTATGGATTGTCGATTAAAAAATAAAAATTGTTTTCATTTGACCACCGAGGTGAAAAAATGGGTAAATATATTCCGTTAAAATTTTTATTTAATGAAGAATTAGCAGAAAAAATAGCTGATTCTATTTGTAAACACGATCCTTGTTTCTCTAAAAGCATCTTTGTAGATTCTGTAGCTTGTAAAGTTGAAAATTTAGAGTTAAAACAGCGTATTGAAGTAATTGCAGATGAATTACACAATGCTTTACAAAAAGATTTTAATGCCGCAATACATATATTACTGAAAACATTAGGACCAGAAAATACAACAGAAGTAGGCACATTTACAAATGGATATATGTACATGCCTGTTGCAAAATACGTTGAAAAATATGGGCTTAACGATTTTAAAATCTCGTTTAATGCAATGTATGAAATAACGAAAAGGAATACTGCTGAATATGCCATTCGGCCCTTTCTTGAAACATACCATCAAGATACACTAAACATATTACAACAGTGAGTTCATGACGAAAACAGTTATCTCTATCAGTGTTTCAGTAGTTTGGAACAAAAGGCTGCTGGTACTAGAATGAGTTTGCTTAATTTCCCAGGCTTTCTATCGAAAGGAATGGGGATTGCGATTATAGGTGGATTATTATCGATACATTTGCTAAACCGAAAATTACTACCTATGAATGCTAATTCTTTCACTCATTTGTATAGTAATTTACTATTACTTTTTGCAGGAATCATATTGATTAGCTGGTTGGTTACTATGAAAATGTATAAATGCTCCAGAAGAAATATATAACAAAGTGAAAAGATTCATTTTTCAATAACTTTTTTGTTATATTTTTCAATCTAGTGACGTTTCTTACATCAAGATTAAACAACTATATTTTTAACCCCGATCTAAATTTAGATCGGGGTTATGCTTATTTGGACTTTTGAAATTAAATAACTTTATTATCATTTTACATATAAAAAATCAAAATTTAACAATTTACCATATATGCATTATAAAAGGTTTGTCTAAAATAATGTATATGTCAAGAAAACTTGTCTGGAAGTTGAAATGTTGTAGAATCTAGAGTCCGAATATACTTACGATAGATCCTCCCAATCATACTCGCCTGCGTCGGATAGTCTCTAAACCCTTTACACCACGTATGATTGAGGACCTTCGTCCCCGTATTCAGCAACTTGCCAACGAATTGTTAGTTGCTGTACAAGAACAAGGAAAAATGGAAATTATTGCAGATTTTGCTTAACCACTACCCATTATTTTCATTTCCGAGGTGCTTGGGATTCCCGCCACTGATCGAAACCAGTTCCGCAAATGGACAAAAAACTCATGGACACCTCTGTGGAACCTATTCAGGGAACTGAAGTTAAAACAACACTTAAAAGTTTATTCATTACATTGAGACATTACTTAACGAAAAGCGTCTAAATCCTGATTCTGATTTGATAAACGATCTCATTCAAACAAGAGAGCAAGAAAACAAGTTGAATAAGAACGAGCTCCTTTCAACAATTTGGCTACTCATCATCGCTGGACATGAAAAGACAGTTAATTACATAGAGAAGTCAACGACTTTTTTATTTTAGGGGAACTTGTTTTGTTAATTTGATATTGACAGTTAAGTGAAGTGACATTTGATTCTCATAATCCGTATTATCTGGAGTTAATAAACTCTATTACACTCTCTTCTTTAGGAACGTTTCCATAATATCTTTCTTAAATTTTTCATAATCAAACTGAAAAGCTACATTATGCGTTTTATAGCCTGGATTAGTAACAAAACGAAAATCTGCAATGCTTTGACCAAATCCTTCTCCTTGATCAGGGATTACTTTAATAGGTACTCTTGAAAGACTAACAGCGTCTTGATTTAGCAAATACCAAACTGTTACAAAATCATGCATAGGACTTCCACTTATACCAGGATTAGACTTGGAATAGAAATTATAATAATAATCTAGCATAGGTTTGATGATGAGCCCTGCAGAATCCTGTGTATTCCGATGAAATGCATCTATTTTCTGGACCATTTCAGGTGTAACAATTGCATGTTGAGTCACATTTAAAGGAATAATTGTCAAGTTCTTTGCATGCTGCAGAATTAAGTTTGCTGCATAAGGGTCTGCATAAAAGTTAGCTTCAGCCACGGCAGTTACGTTACCTGGAAAGAAAAAAGCTCCCCCCATGCAAATGCATTCTCTTACGTTTCGCATTGTTTCTAAATTCAATACAAAGGTCGTAGCTAGCGAAGAAAGTCTTCCTAAATTGATAATTGTAAGATCTTCTAAATTTGATTGTATAATTTGATAAATATCATTTAGAGGATAAACTGGATATGAAATTTCAGGAGGAATGATAGGTCCTAATCCGACTTTTCCATGTACTTCAGGAAAATACTTAATCAATATACCTGTCAACGGTACAGAAGCACCAAGGAATACAGGTATCTCTTCTCTTCCCGCAAGGTACTTCAAATAGTTAATATTTCTTATTACATTTTTTCTCGATACATTTCCATAATCGGCTACAATTCCTAAAAGTTTAATGTCTTTACGAAAAAAAGTGTACAGTATAGCAAACGCATCATCAATCCCCAAATCTGTAAACAGGAGAACCTTTTTCGGCATATCTCTTCCTCCAAAATTTATAGAATCCTACTTTCACTAATGATGTAGTGAGTAGACTAAACTTGTATGTATATATTTTATGTATTCTTAAAGAGTGGATTCTATTCACTTGAAATAGTTTTGCTTATCTAAATCTGATATTATATTCAAGTATAAAATACATAAGGGCATTAGAGATATGGAAAAATCTGTTGTTATTGAGGAATTTACATCGGATTGGGCACTACAATTAGGGCTCACCATATCAAAAAAGAAAATTGTACGTTTAGACACAAAATTAATATATTTTGATTAGCTCCCTGTACGTTAAGGAATTAGTTTCTATATTTGAGGAGATGTATGTGACAGGTGGATATTTAGGGGAATCTAATATTCACCATTCAAATATGATAGAATAGAAGTATATCCAAAATGGAGGAATAACAAATGAACTCAAACACAAAACAGTTTATTTATGATATCCAGCAAAGAAAGAACAATTATATAGAAAATGCTTTAATAGCAATACAACACCCTAAAAAAGAGCAATCTGAACAGGTCATTCAAAATATAGTAGAGAAGATGGATATGATGATTAGTCTAGTTACTACGTACATGAGGATTGAATCTGGTTCTACGGAAGAATTAAAAGAACTTCAGAAAGAAATTATCCATGCTCAAGCATATATTCAAAAACGAAAATTTGAAGAAACACAGAGATAAAACCCTGTGTTTTTATTTGATGCTCTATAACGCTAATCTATTATAAATTAAATTACAGGCAATTTGATTATTGTTTTGGCATAATCCATACAATTTGTTGAATGCGTACAATATATGGCACCGTATCTTCAATGAGCAAATGATCTGGTTTCACATCCTTTAATTTACCTCTTATATTGCCTCTTACAGTTTCAATAACCACATGTTTACCAATTACTGATTGTAATGTCTGATATACATAGGGATTAGGTACACTTACCATATTTTGTTTACTAAAGTCATTTCCCTCCAAATAACTCATTCTATAAGACTCCTTTCTAACTTGCATTCTTTCTACTAATATATGATATAGATCTTATAAATATGCTAGAAGGATAATTCATTATACGGACGGAAATAACATTTTAATAGGGTACGGTTTCTATTTCTACATTGCTAAAAAAAATGATTTATATAAAGTTACTTTTACTAGTTAATAGGAGATGATAAAGGGATATTTTGAATATACATCTAGGTTGTTCCTTTCTTGTTATGTATCATTTTAAATACGCCCTTTATTAGAATAGTGCTCATACTTTTTTTGAGATTCTTTTGTAATACGTGCGTTAAGTAAAATTGCTAACAATAAAAATACTCCATATTTTCCCCCTGTAGCTCCTATGATAATCACACTACTACAAACAAGTACAATTAATAGGATAAACGAAACTAAATAAATACGATCATAATTCTTTGACATCTTCTCGTATTTTATGCGTTTTTTCCTTGCATCCATTTTAATTCCTCCTTTAGATGATCCATTTCACTCTCAGATAAATCTCGTCCTTAAAAAGGAAACAATCTATCGTTTTAAATAATTAGTTTGTTTTTTTATCAACTAATTTATATAACGTAAAAAGAAATCCTACCAATATTAAACTTTCCACCATGATAATTTCCATCCTCTCCTTCCTTTTAACCCCAACACATCAGATAAAAGTTATTTATATCCCATATTGGCTGCAGCAAGCAAAAAGGATCCCCCTTTTCTTAAAGGCCGATCCTTTTCTCCTTGCATGCAACTATTTTTACCTATTCTTGATTAATTAGAATAATAGCTGGTCCATCTACACGAATTCCACCAACTTCGATTTTTTCATAAGGCTCAACTGTAATAGAAATAATCCCTTCTCGCTTCTTTAATTCATTACTTAATTCTTTTGTTAACATTTTTTTCATGTGCGGACTCCTTCTTACTGCTTAATTTACTATTGTTATGTAAATAAAATAAAAAATGGTTTCTTGATCTGGAAACCATTTTTTGTAGTTTACCATATGGTGTTACCAGTTCGTTTATCAATTTTACGTAAAGTAGATAAACAATTACTATTCACTGTCTCAGTAGATGTAAGGAACTCTTAAAGATGGCGGTGAGATTAATTGTTTTTTCGTCTAGAAATAATGACTTAGATAGTATATTACCTAAAACAATGAAAGCCCTACCTCTCTTTCATCCTTACGGCTCCTTGTCCGTGCCAGTGTGAATCAGTATTGCAAAAATCAAGTGACTATTTAATCGAGTTATTTAATAAAACTTCGAATGTTCGTAAAATAAATTTAAAAATAAAAATGGATTAGATTGAAGTAATAACAAAAGAGGTTCCTACTCTAAAAATGAGTTGAAGAAATTGAATGTCTTTGAAATGATTTGCTTTTAATACTCATCATATTCTCGAAAAATTCAGGATGTTTTCGGGAGATATAATACATTATCTATAATGAACCTTAACAGAAACTTTTTATTTGATTTTCAGTGATTCCTTTAATTAATTCTAGTTCACTGACCAAAAACTTATATGCATCATCCAACAATTTTTTTTCGCTTGTATTCAGTGTTTTTTCTTTCTTCATACGCATTAAATCGCGTACAACTTCAGCACCTTCTTGTATTTCACCCGTTTTTATTTTGTCCGTGTTCACTTTATGCCTTTGTTTCCACGGCAGTAATTTACATGATTCTTCATGCTGAAAAATGTGTATAATGTGTTTTAATGCAAGTATATCAGTAACTGGGCGTATATTCGAATTTAATATTTTTCCCGTAGGAATCATGACTTGCATATTACTGATTGACATTTTGATGACATAATACTGTTGTTTTCCCCCTGAGAATTCTTTTTCTTCTATGGCTTCAATTATACCTGCTCCGTGCATTGGATAAACAATGTTATCGCCAATTTGAAACATATAATCCACCTCCATATGTGGTAACCTTTTCAAGCTTAACACATATGTTGTTTTTTATCAAATATTCAATAATATCACGAGTTCATTTTAGGTGTCAATTACTTTTTTCTTCAAAAGTTAAATCAAGTAAAACAGCCGTAAAATACCAAAGAGCGTTCGAGATTTCCAATAAAAGAAAAGGGAATTCATACGCGTATATCCTGAAATCTCCACCCATTAACGTAGATCAATTTCCCCTTGAAAACGGCCAAATCGATCCCGTATTTTTTTCAATCTTATATGATACTCCAAAATCTCAATTCTTGCTTTTTCTGCTAGAGGGGCAATTGGTCGTAAATCTTTTAACCCCCAATACTCAACCACTACATCAAGTACTTGATCAAAATATTGTAGTGGGCCATAGTTTGCTTCTTTTGCAATCACAGCCATTCTATTTTCAAAATCAGGCATGACGGCACCTGGCATTTTAAAATTCCTAATCACATTGGCAATATGGTAGCAATAATTTGGTTCCAATTCTAAATGTGTTCGAATAACGTCTCGATAAAACGCATAATGAAGTGTTTCATCTTTTGCAAGACGGCGTAATAACGTAGCAAGATCTGGATCATGCTTACTTGCAACTTTAGCTACATTATTGTAAAACACCATTGTTGCAAGTTCTTGTAGCGTCGTATATGTCATGGCTTCGATTGGTGTATGAAAATCAGGCTCAAATCCACACTCAACGACTGATTTTCTTAATTCATGTATACGTTTAGGGTTTACACTTCGAGTGAGTAGTAAATATGTCTCTAATAAATTCGAATGTTGATCCTCTTCTGAGGTCCAAGTATGAATAAAGTCTGTAATAACAGAAAGGGAACCTTTAAAAGTCGCAGATAAATACGTTGTAAACCATGGTAAATTCACTTCTGTTAATAAAGCTGTTTCAATAGCCGTAATTACACCAGAAGGGAGAGTAACTTGACTTTCATCCCATGGAACTCTTTTAAAGTCCATTCCCTTATCCCATGGTAAAAACTCATGATAAGCCCAGTCTATCTTCTGCGCTCTTATTTTATGTTGTTCATACAGTTCTTTTAAACGTGGTTCTAATCGAAAATCTAAATCATTTGTTAACATTTAAGTGCCCCCTTTTTCTTACCATGGATATTCATCCTATTTTTATCCTTAAAAATTTTCTACAAATAAATATTACTTTCCTTTTTTAAAGCCAAACAAAACAAATTTGTAACAAAACTTTTTAAGAGCACTATATTTTTATAGGGTTTTTTTATTAAAAGGAGGACCGTTACATCTATTTTCTTTTTTATAAAATAGATACTGAAACATACAATATGTTAGTTAGCCTAAATAATAGCTTTGACAAGTGCCAACCCAATTCCATTCGAGCCAAGCTTTTTAGAACTACTTGATTTATAGAATCGTTCAAAAACATGTGGTAATTCTTCAGCTAAAATTCCCTCTCCAAAATCTTGGATCATTAGTTCGATATAGATTGGAGAATTTTTGACCTGAATCATTATGTTACCACCTGGTTTAGAATGTTCTATTGCATTCTAAACCAGGTTTAACAAAGCTTCCTCCATCTATAATTTTTCGTGAATAACAATTATTTCTCTCGGTGCATTCCAATTAATATATTTTTATCACTTATCATGCTTTCCAAGCGATTTAGAACTTCCTTAGTCATATCTACTAAATTCCCTAGCTCTTGATCAAAGGATTTCCACTTATTTATCCCGAATATATAAATAACCATTCTCACAAGGAGCAAATTTATATGAATCTATTCGAACACGAAACATAAAACTGCTTCATTTTAATAAGAGGTCCTCCCTTTTTCTTTTCTCATCATATTATCCATTAAAAAATAGGAGGACAAATTTATGAAACGTGATCCATTATTTTTAACTTTATTAGAAAGTGCTAATACAAATTTTAGCGGTTGGGATTTTTCTTTTATTTCAGAAACGGGTCGAATGAAGAGCGAGCCTTTATCGTGGTCATATGGCAGTACAGCTTTCCAGCTTATGCAGCATGCAGAATCAATGCTCGATATGGGGACTGGCGGCGGAGAGTTTTTATCTATGTTACAACCGTTCCCGTCAACTATTTATGCTACTGAGGGCTACGCTCCAAACGTGCCAATTGCTCGAAAGAAATTAGAGCCTTTAGGGGTTACTGTTGTAGAGGTGAACGATGATACTGCATTGCCATTTCAAGATGGTCAGTTTAATCTAATCCTAAACCAACATGAATCATATGCTGCTTCTGAAGTAAAAAGAATCCTTTCTCCAAATGGAACATTTCTTACACAACAAGTTGGCGGTCTCGATTGCGCGGAACTTAATGACCAATTTGACACACCACTAAATAGTGAATTTGCAAGTTGGTCGCTTGAAGCGGCATGTAATGAACTACAGGAAAACGGATTTACTATCTTAGAAGCAAAAGAAGAATTCCCTTTCCAACGCTTTTATGATATTGGCGCTATCGTCTATTATTTAAAAGCAATTCCGTGGCAAATTCCTGATTTCACTGTCGAAAGGTATTATGAGGAGTTATATCGTATACATGAGATTATCTTGCAAAAAGGATATTTTGATGTGAAGCAACATCGATTTATGATTAAGGCGATTCGTGACTAACGGAAAAGAGGTGGCAAAGCCACCTCCTTTTTTGTTCCTTTTACGTATGTTCTCTACTCTTTCACCATAAGAAAAGTTATATCATACATATTACAATTATGACCAATGAATTGTATTTCTGAAACTTATAATCACCTCGCATATATAACGAGAGCAAAAACGTGATTTTTCACTTTCCTCTTCTATTGAGAAACAAGTTGTTTTTCATATCGCTTGTTCGCATCATCTTCTTTCAAACATGCAGTTGTGTAATTAATAATATTCCGGTTATCGTACGTGAATATATGTTTTAACTTATTTTCTTCTGTTAATACTGTCGGTAAGTATTTTGGTAAATTGCTAACTACTCCTCTATTATCACCATCTAATATCCAATCAATTTCTTTCCATTCTAATAAGCCTTCAGCCGTACGTAATGGTGTATTCATTTGCATTCCATCTGGCAAATCAGCAACGAACACATACATTCCTTCACTAGCCTGGGGCTCACCTTTACCTTTAAAACCAACAGTCCCTTTATACGTTACACTTGAAAGTTCTATGCCCGTTTCCTCAAACGTTTCTCTAATTATTCCTTCGTATGGCGTTTCATTCTCTTCTATTTTTCCTCCAACACCATTCCACATCCCCATATTCGGCTTTTTATTTCTATTTAATAGCAGTATTTTATCGCTTTTTCTAATAAAGCAAATTGTGTATTTGTACATACGATCATTTCCTTTCATTTTCCACATGAGTTATTTGGCTTATTTTCAAGTAAAAACACTCGCCTTACAATTCCTTACTACATAATATATAGTACAACTTTCATGCGTAAACACTTTACGTCAAACGAAAGAATCCTTTTTAGAAAGGAGAATTTAAAATCGATACTATAAGCAATGAATTTCTAAAACAATATTACGACAGCCTTGTGTGGTTAAAAGATACACATTGGTTTGGAGTTCCAATCTGTAAACTTCCCTCTGATCTCTTTTTGTATCAAGAAATCATTTATGAATTAAAGCCCGATTTAATTATTGAATGCGGGACTTTTCACGGTGGTAGTGCACTGTATTTAGCTTCTATGTTAGATTTAATTGGAAAAGGTCACGTACTTACTATCGATATAACTCCGCAGCCAAATCGGCCATCACATAATCGGATTACGTATTTAACAGCATCTTCTGTTTCTGTGCAGGCCATCCAAACAATAGTAAGTATGCGCAAACCTGATGATGTGATTTTAGTTATTTTAGATTCTGATCATAGTAAAGAGCATGTTTCCAAAGAACTCTTGCTATATAAATCTATCGTCACTACTGGCAGTTATATGATTGTAGAAGATACCTCCATTAACGGAAATCCGCTTCTTCCCGACTGGGGTCCTGGCCCGATGGAAGCTGTGGAAGAGTTTTTAACTAAAAACAATAACTTCATAATCGACGAGTCTAAACATAAATTTTTCATATCATTTAATCCAAAAGGTTTTTTAAAGAAAATAAAGTGAAACTTTAATAAGTGGGGTTTTGCTCATCCCCCACTTATTCTATCATTTTCATTTTTGAAAAAGGATAATATACAAATTCCACCTTGCCAATTATGTTATCTTCTTCAATATATCCTAAGCCATTGCGACTATCTCTACTTACTTCGCGGTTATCTCCCATTACAAATAACTTATTTGGCGGAATTTTTGTCTTTTGAAAGTTATAAAACACTTGTGTGTTGTTAAATAAATCTTTGTTCGTATATGGTTCTTCTTGCTTTTTATCGTTCACATATACCTTTCCGTTCGTTATGTTAATTACATCACCAGGAAGCCCTATTACACGTTTCACATAATATTTCGATTCATCCTCTTCTTTTATAATGACAATTTCTCCGTGTTGTAAATTAGAAAGACGTACTACCGCTTTATTTACAAATACGTAGTCTTCTTCATATAAAGTCGGCTGCATCGATTCCCCTTCCACCTTACATAAAGTAAAAGAATGGTAGCCTATGACTATCACCAATATAAATAGTATGTACTTTCCCCAGCCTCTCTTAATCTCCTTTTTCATATCCATTCCCACCTTATAAAGCGCTTTTTAACTCAAAAAATATATCACTGCACAATATGTTTCCATGCAGTGATACTATTTTTACTGTGCCTTGTTCGGTTGTTCTACTGGAACTGGATTTGTATTTGATCTATTTGTTTTTAATTCAAAATACGCATCCAAAATCTCTTTACCAATCGCAGAATTAATTCCTGATTTATCATCATTCACCCATGGTACAACAACTGAAAAAGCTACTTCCGGATCCGCATCATATGGTGCATAACCGGCAAGAGTTAAATTATAACATTTTTTTCGGTTGTTGTTCTCATCTCTTCCAATATCACTTTCTCCACCATATACTGTCTCAGCTGTTCCTGTTTTTCCCGCTGGTTTATATGGTAGACCTTTAAATGTTCCGGTTCCGGTTCCGTCAGCTTCTTGAAAAACTCTTCTAAATCCTTCTTTTACATGATTAATGTACGAAGTTTCCATATCCACTCTATTTAATACAACTGGTTCAATCGACCGAACGACTTTTCCTGCATCCTCTGGTCTATTCGGTTGCTCTCTAACTTCTTGTACAATTTGTGGTTTCATTCGGTAACCGCCATTTGCAATGGTTGAAATATATTGCGCAAGTTGAAGCGGCGTATATGTATCATACTGTCCAATCGCGTAATCAAGTAAAAATCCGGGTATGTTATCAGTTCTACCTATTTGACCGATCGATTCATTTGGCAGGTCAATACCAGTCGACACACCTAGGCCAAATTGTCTAAAATAGTAGCGCATTTTATTAAATGTTTCTTGTTTAATATCTAATGGATTGTTTGGAACATAATTAATGCCTGCCATTTTTAAAGCTGTATTAAACATATAAACGTTCGATGACACTTGCAAAGCTCTTAAATCATCAATATCCCCAAACTCTTTCCACGATTTCTTCGGCTTAGAACTTCCTTTAAAATACATTGGCGCATCAAAGAAGTGTGTATACGGCTTAATCGCTTCTGTTTGATATCCAGTTAATAAAGTAGCCCCTTTTACAGTTGACCCTAACTCATAAGAACTTGTCATCGTTCCTAATGCATAATCTTCTATTTGCATACCGCCATCTTTATTTACAATTTTCTTTCCTGCCATTGATAAAATTTGACCGTTTTTCGGATTCATCATTACTACGAACGCACGATCCATCATCGGCTCTGCAGCATGAAAGGCTCGTAAATTCTTTTCAAGGCTTCCCTCTACTCTTTTCTGTAAATCCATATCGACTGTTAACATCAAGTTATTTCCACTTTTTCCTTCAGTCACTTTTTCTGTTCGAACAATCTTCCCTGCTTTATCCATAATATTTTTAGACTGTTCTTTCGTTCCATGTAGTGCATCTTCGTATTGTTTTTCGATGTAACTTTTACCAATACGGTCGTTTCGATTATAATCACGAACTAAATAATAATCTAATTGTTCTCTTGGCAACCCTTCATTTTCATTAGAAACGCTACCTAGTATAGAGCGCAGTATTTTATCATTTGGGTATTCACGTTCCCAATCTACTGTTGTATCCACTCCCGGTAAACTTGCCAACCTTTCACTAACGACAGCATATTCATTTTCACTTACGTCTTTTTTAACGATTTGCGGCGTCATTTTATATCCCGCATTCATTTTGCTTTTAATTACTAATACTTCTATATCTTCCTTTGAAAGCTCATTTAATTCTTCTTGTGTAATTCTTTCCCGGCGCAGTTCTTCTACTTTTTTATCTAACTCTTTTCCTTCTATTTCTTGCTTTCTAAATTTACTCTCATCTTCTTTCGTTACTTTCGCTGCTGCCCGCTTTTCATTTAACTGCATCCAAAAATCTTTTTTATCTGTCTCTGTTAACTTATCCATGTCCTCTTGCGACATTTCAATTAGCTTAGCTAAATCTCTTGCTACTTGTAAAACTTCTTTCGAGTCCACTCCTCTCATTTTCGTATATGTAACGGTTCGTAATGGTTTATTATTTACAATAACGTGACCTTGTCGATCAAACATTTTCCCTCTAGGAACGGGAGTACTTACCGTTACATCTTCCTTTTTGTTTACTTCATTTCTATACGTTTCTCCATCAATGATTTGTACTTTACCTAATTGAATTATAATAGCTGAAAATAAAAGAAAGACAATAAAAAATAGTACATTTAACCGAAATGGAATATGAGTCTTTTTCTTTTTCGATTGTCTTTTCTGCTCCTTTTTCTGTCTCATTTCGCTCCCTCGCTTCATTCTATTAACATTTCTACGCAAAATCATTATGTATCAAATTTATTTATATGATATATATAGAATTTTATATTAATTACTAAAGAAATAAAAGATTTAATTTTCAGTTTTTTAATTTTATAACCTATTTATTACCATTCCCCTTCATACGTCATAACATGAATTTTATTCAAACAAAAAACTGAGGTGTTCTCTATACACCTCAGTTTTTCATAAAAATAATAACTTATTTAACCGACGATAACCCTTCAACAAACTCACCAATCTTATTTTGAAAAACAAAATCAAAGTTATATTCCTGTCCTGTTAACTCTTCATTTACTAAAATAGTTGTTGCTCCTACTTCCCTCTTTGCAATTTGCGGGAATGAAGCGACAGGCTGTACTTTTAGTGACGTTCCCATAACGATAAGCACATCTGTTTCATATAAACGTTTGATTGCATTTTGATATTGCGGCAATGTATCTCCGTATAAAACAACGTCTGGATTTAAAATGAAATTACACTTCTGACAGCGCGGCACTTCATGATTAATCATATGCTGTAAATCATAGCCTGATTTACATTTTGGACAATGTGCTGTTTGAAGTGTTCCATGTAAATCGATGACATGCTTACTGCCACCTAATTGATGTAAACCGTCAATATTTTGCGTTAAAATCGTAATATCTTTCCCTTGTTCTTCTAGCTCAGCTAAAAAGCGATGGCCACGATTTGGTTTATATTGATGGAACGTATTAATTTGAAAGATTTCTTTATAATGCTTCCAAAATTCTTTCGGACTTCGGTTATAGTACCCTCTTGATAAGTACATCTCCACATTCGCATCAGCATACAATCCATTTGCTGAACGAAAATCTGGAATACCACTTTCCGTACTTGCACCAGCGCCTGTTAATACTGTAATTTTCTTCGCTTTTTCTAAAATTGAACGTACTTCTTCAAATTGCTGCACAAAAATCACCTCTATGTATTTTCCTATTCTTATTATACCAGTTGTTTACAGGAGGTGTTGTACAATTCATTTTACTTAATGCGTTGCGCCCCCAACCTCTACAATATCTACTTCAACTGTCGTCGTTACTTCGATTGCCAATTCTATCCCCTTACGAATAGTAGAAAGTGACATACTCGGTTGCCCTGGATAATTACTCGCTTGTTCTGGTAAGAACGGAATGTGAATGAATCCGCCTTTTATTTTCTTATCATGTTTCTCTAGTTCATGCATAAGTCCATAGAATAAGTGATTACAAACGAATGTACCTGCCGTTTGTGAAATAGATGACGGTATGCCTTCTTCGCGAATTTTTTTTACAATTGCTTTCATCGGGAGTGTGGACCAATACGCAATCGCTCCTTCTTCTACAACCGGTACATCTACCGGCTGATTCCCTTCATTATCAGCAATTCTTGCATCATCAATATTAATTGCGACACGTTCTATCGTAATATCTGTTCTGCCCCCAGCTTGTCCAATGCATATAATAATTTTCGGCGCTAGTTCTTCTATATACTCTTTTAATACGCTTATTGATTTATGAAATACTGTTGGGACTTGTTTGCTTATTATCTTGTATTCTCCAATTGTTTTTTCATGCAAACCTTTTGCTACTTCCCAAGCTGGATTGATATTTTCTCCGCCAAACGGATCAAACCCTGTTAATAATACTGTTTTCATAGTTTTATCCTCCTAATTAGAAACGATATACAAGGCCGTACATAATAAACATATTTATGATAAAAATTGAAAGAGCAATTGGTACTTGCGCTTTAATAACCGCATTTTTATCCTTTAGCTCTAAAAGCATCGCAGGTACGATATTAAAGTTTGCTGCCATTGGAGTAAGTAGCGTTCCGCAATATCCAGCAAACATACCGAGTGCTGCCATAATTGCCGGGTTTCCTCCGTGCATTTGAACAATTAAAGGTAAGCCAATTCCGCCAGTAATAACAGCAAACGCTGCGAATGCATTTCCCATTACGACTGTAAATAGCATCATGCCTAAACAGTATGCCATAACAGCAACGAACGGATACTCTGTCGGCAGCACTTGTCCGACTAAATCTGAAACAACTTGCCCAACGCCAGACTTCGCGAATATACCGCCAAGTGCTGCTAACATTTGTGGTAAAATTACAGCCCAGCCGACAGCTTGTAATAGTCTGCTTCCTTCTTGTACAGGCGTTGTTATTTTTGATTTTGTAATACGCATCGCCGCAACAAATGCAAGTAATGCACCAAGCGATAATGCAACTAACGTTACTTTATCTGGATCAACAAGAGAGACATTTCCCCATTTGATTTTCCCTAACGTCAACGTACCGATAATTGTAAAAATAGGAATTAAAAGTGCAGGCATAAAAATTTTATTTTTTAATTTCTCAGCATGTTTCACACGTTCTTGCACAGGTACTTCTTTCTCCTCTGATTTTGTTACTTTATTCATTGAAGCTAAAACGACCATAGCGAGCACTATACAGCCAACGTAAAACGAAGGAATTACATTTCCGAATAAAAATGTAACTGCAAACAATGCCCAAAATAAACTAGAACCGAATCTGTTTGGATGTTCACGATCGAATGCGATACGAACAGCGATAAAAGCAACGATTATCCCTAATACATAATAGATTGTATCCATTGTTATGATGTTCATATTAGATTGCCTCCTTCTCTTCTTTTCCTTCTGCCTTCATTGTTTTCTCTATATATTTATCAAACCTTCTAAATCTAATCCAGCTTACAATAAGTGCAGATATTGCTGTCGGAATGCCCCAAAGTGCCATATCCCATACTCCGACATGCATACCTACTGAATCGAAGAATCCTTTCATTAATAAAATAGCTCCAGTTGCGATGAAAATATCTTCTCCGAAAAACCAAGCTGTATTTTCAGCAGCTGCTGCGTTTGCTTTAATCTTTTCTCTTAATTTTTCAGGAAGTTTACCGTATTTACCTTGCGCGGCCCCTTCTGCCATCGGTGCAACGAGCGGCCTTACTGTTTGCGCATGCCCACCAATATTAAGCCCTAGTGCTGCTGACGATTCTCTTATCGTAAAATATGACATTAATACTCTTCCAGTTGTTGCTCCTTTTGATTTCGTTATAAGTGCTTCTGCTCTTTCTTTTAAACCGTAACGCTCTAAAATTCCGATTACTGGTAAAGTTAATATAATTGGCATAGACATATATCTATTTTCTATGAAAAATTTACCGAACATGCTGATCACATCATAAAAACTTAACCCTGAAACCATACCAGTAACAATACCTGCAACCATAACTACTAAAAGTGTATTTAATCTAAATAAAAAGCCCACTGCAACAAGTAGTATTCCGATTAATTTAATCATCCCAGCACTTCCCCCTATTTTTTATTTCGGTGCACAAATAGAAACACCATTAAGTTTGAATGTTCTGTATATTCTTTCTGCAAATTGCACTGCTTTTTCCCCATCACCGTGTAAACAAATCGTTTGCGCCTGAACTGCTACTTTCTCTCCATTGACCGCATATACATGGCCTTCTTTCACCATTTGAAGTACTTGCTTTATCGCTTCGTCTTCATCTTTTATAAGCGCATTTTCTTCTGTACGGCTCGTTAATGTACCATCTTGCTTATATGTACGATCCGCAAAAGCCTCTTGTACGAGAGTTACTTTGTATTTTTCTGCAGCCTGTATAAACGCCTCGCTATTTGCTAATCCATAAAGTAATAGACTTGGATTTATATGATAAATTGCCTTTGCAATTGCATCTGCAATTTCCGGATTAGACGCCGCCATATTATATAAGGCACCGTGCGGCTTTACATGCTGCATTTTCCCGCCTGCCGCTTTCACAAATGCGTCTAATGCGCCTGTTTGATATAAAACATAATCGTATACTTCACTTGCTGAAACATTCATGTTTCTCCTACCAAATCCAATTAAATCAAGAAATCCAGGATGCGCCCCTATTGCTACGTTATGCTCCAAAGCTTTTTCAACAGTTTGACGCATAATAGACGGATCACCCGCATGAAAACCGCAAGCAACGTTTATAGAGGAAACGAACGGAAGAATCTCATCATCATTCCCCATTTTATAAGCGCCAAAACTTTCTCCTAAATCACAGTTTAAATCGATTGTAGTCATAATGTATTCCTCCTAATTTCAGCTTCGTAAAGCGATGAATTTCTTTAATAGATTCATATTTACTTCTTGTTCTATGTACAATTGTTCCGCTTCTTCAAGCGTAATTTTCTCAAAAGAAACATAGTCCCCCGGCTTTAGCTGGGCAAGAAGAGGTAAATCTACTGAAATGATATTTCCCATTCTCGGATAGCCACCTGTCGTTTGCCTATCTGCCATTAATATAATCGGCTGTCCACCATTAGGAACTTGAATGGTTCCAAATGTAACAGGACTCGATAAAATCTCTTTTTCTTCATTCCTATTTAAAACTTCTCCCTCAACCCTATAGCCCATACGGTCAGCATAATTAGATACCTTATATTCTTTCGTAAAAAATGCCTTTCTACTTTCTTCTGTAAATTGATCATATTCAAAGTCAGTTATGACACGAAGCTTTGGATGTTTCTTATACTTTGGTAGTACTCTGTTGCTAATTGCCCATTTCGTTTTTATTCTCGCATCTTTTTGTAAATCTTGAATGAAACGACTCGCCATTTCTGGTTGTGCACCAATTTGGAAGTAGTTACCCTTTTCCAACATTCTTCCTTCTATACCACCAATCGCAGCACGTATGTACGTACTTTTGCTTCCCATTGTACGCTCAATATGTATACCACCCGCAAAAGTTACATACGCTCTGCAACCACTTTTCACTTTTCCAAAACAAAGCATACTACCTTCTTCCGCTAAAATGGGACGCCATAACGGGATACGTTCTCCATTCAATAACGGTTCCATATCTGCTCCGCCAATCGCAAGTAAAGTCGTTTTCTTTATTAACAATTTAGGTCCCATAATCGTCATTTCGAGTCCCGCTTCATTCTCCTCATTACCAACTAACATATTGATCATCCGAAGTGCACTTTGATCCATAGTCCCGCCAACTGGTACACCGTATTGTTGATAATGAGATCGCCCTAAATCTTGGACTGTTGTAAACATTCCCGCATGCAAAACTTCTACATCCATTCTTTAGCCCCCTCAAGTGATACGTACTCTTCCTTCGTTATTGGGATAAATCGTAAATACATACCACTTTGAATATATGTTGGTATTTCTTCTTCCGGATTAAATAATGAAATAGGAGTTCGGCCGATAATATTCCATCCTCCTGGTGTTTCAAGCGGATATATACCTGTTTGATTTCCGCCAATACCTACTGAACCAGGAGAGATTTGTAACCGTGGTGTTTCTTTTCTAGGTGTTTCTAATTCTTTTGATAGTCCTCCTAAATACGGGAACCCTGGTGTAAAACCTAACATATATACAAAATATGTAGTTTCACTATGTATTCGAATCACATCTTCTACTTGTAAATCTTTATAATGTGCAACCTCTTCTAAATCAGGTCCATATTCTCCCCCGTAGCACACTGGTATAGAAATATGTTTCACATCCTGTTTTACTTCTTCTTTATAAGAATCACACAGCTCCTTTATATACTGGCGAACGTAATCATATGGCCTTTCACTTCTCTCATTTCTCTTCCATACTTCGTATACATTGTAGTAAACAGCTAATGAAGTAAACGACGGAACGCACTCAATCATTCCTGCAAACGGATGTTGCTGCAGTGCTTGAAATAACCGCTGTACTTTCTCATATATATCCATCTTAATTTCTTCACCAAATGTAACAATAATTGCTTGATCCCCTAACGCAGAAAATTTCATCCTACTCCCTCTTTCTATGCCAAAAAGCCGAGTTCTTTCGAAATGCGATGTGCTGTTTCTTTCACCTGAGCGATAAAATATGAAATGTTACTTTCGCTGTACTCAATTGCTAATCCCGAAATACTCATACCTGCTACAACCGTTCCATCACTTGCGAAAATGGGCGCTGCTATTGCGGCTGTATGATTTTCTAACTCAGAATAACTAATTGTGTAGCCTTCCTTTTTTGCCATTTGCAACACTTCTAGCAATTGTTCCTTATCCACAATTGTTCCATCTGCAAACTGTTTTAAATTCACTTCCTCTATGTATCTCCGTTTCTCTTCCTCAGAAAAATACGATAGTAAAATTCTTGGACATGCACCAGCATAAAGCGGTGCTCTTCTTCCAACCGCCGTATACACGCGTACTGGCTGAACACCTTCCATCTTTTCAACATAAATTGCGTCATTACCATCTTGAATTATTAAATTAACTGCCTGTCCTAAACTATCTCTAAGTTCTTTCATATAAGGAATTGCTATATTCCTTACTGATAATCGTTGTGAAACAAGTTGACCGAACCGTAAAAATACGACCCCTAAACGATATTTCCCCTTTTCGTTTTTTTGTAAAAACTCCATCTCTTCTAACGAGCCAATTAAACGATAAACAGATGTTTTCGGCATATTTGTAAGCTGAACCATCTCAGTTAAACTTAGCTCTTCATGCTCATAAAACAACTCTAAAATATCCATTGTCTTAACTGCCGTTTTATTTATACTCATTCTATCTCCCTTTCGTTCCAAATTACGGAACTTAAATTCCATTTTTCGAAACAAACATATAATTTAAAATTATAAAATATTCTTTCAATTCAATCAATAGATTTTAAGCAAATAAAAAAGTATGGAAGAATATCTCTCCCATACTTCACCACACTTTATAACGCTCTTACTTGTTCCAACGGCCAGAAAACAGCTTGTCCTTTTCCGACAATTTCATCTTCTGAAATAAAGCCAAACATGCGACCATCCTTAGAAACTTCACGATTATCCCCTAAAACAAATACTTGGCCTTCTGGCACTTTCGTTTTCCCAGTGATTTGTTCTAACGTAAAGTCTGGAGTTAATACACGGCCTACTGCTTTTTCTTTAAACTTTTTTAAATATAGTTCTTCCATCGCTTTTCCGTTTACATATAAAACATCATTTTTATACTCAACTGTATCGCCTGGCAAACCAATTACTCGTTTTACTAAATCGTATCCTTCTTTTCCGTGGAAGACGATAATATCAAAGCGATCTAATCCACTTATACTATAACCAATCTTATTCACGAGAACTCGTTCGTTATTTTTTAAAGTGGGCATCATTGATTCACCTTGCACTAAAGAAGGTGTAAATAAAACACCGCGAATAATAGCAATTAATACAAGGGTAAAACCTATCGTTTTAGCCCAAGAGAATAATTCTTTCTTTGTATTTTCCTTCATCGTTTCTCCTCTTTCTTAAGCACTTATTTTATTATTTCAACTAATTCTTGTACTAAATTAGGATCTATTTCAGAAAAACATGATTTTCCTTCTCTTACCGCTGTACCGACATGCGCCTGCGTGATTCCAGTTTCATCTAGCAATCGCTTTATATTTTCTTTCGTCACGCCAGCTCCAGCTACAAGCTGAATTTGACCATCGCTTACCTTTTGCATTTCTGTAAGCACCGGAATATTCTCTACTATATTTCCTTGTCCACCTGAAGTTAAAACGTGAGTCACTTTATGAAACTTCTTTAAAGTTCTCATCGCTTCTACTGGATTTTCTATATCATCTATCGCACGGTGGTACGTTACATTTATTCCATCTACAACAGATAGTAAGTCCGCTAATTTCTCTTCATCCACTTCATTTCGTTCGTTTAATACGCCTAATACTACACCAGCTGCTCCTAACTTCTGCGCAACTATAATATCTTCTTTCATCATTTCAATTTCTTCTTCCGTATATGTAAAAGACTTCGCATGCGGACGAATCATAACATGAATTGGTATACTTACCGCTTCTACCGCTTTTTTTATAAAAGCATAGCTCGGTGTTAAACCACCTTCTGTATAAGATGAAATTAATTCAATCCGCTTCCCGCCACCGCTTTCAATTCGTTTTACATCTTCTAAACATGTTGCAATAACCTCTAGCATGTGATGACCTCTTTTCGTGCTTTTTTCTTATTATAACATTAGTAAAAATAAGAAGCCTAGCTTTCTCCTTTAAAACTAAAAAAAGAAGAATGAAAAGAAAGATTTTTTATTAGCAACGATTATTGGTAACATCCTATTATTCATGTACACTCCTACCATAATGAAAAAGCCCGTCATTTTGACGGACTTTTCTAATTTCAAGCTTTTCTTTCCTCAGTTTTCATATCAATGCCTAATTGATCTTCTAATAACTTTACACCTTTCTTTGTAAGATGGACAGCTCGGTTCTTATCCGTTTTCGTAATCCATCCCTGTTCAAAAAGCAGTTTTGCAATTGCAGACCCTAACCAACCAGAAATATGGTAGCGTCGTTCACTCCAATCAAGACAAGGTTTTGCAAATACCCTCCTTTTTATATCTGCCTTATCAATATTTATTCCAAAATTCAGAAACCATTTCTTACCTTGTTCCGTTACAATGTATTCTCCATCCTCTAAAATTATAAATTTCCTATCAAGTAATTTTTCAGTTATCTCTACACCGAGTTTGCCTGCAAGATGATCATAACAAGTTCGAGCATAACGAATTTGTTTTAGTTGGCTTGATTGTTTTAAAGAGCGAACTTGAACTGTTGGTGCAATTGTCCCTAACTTTTCAAGCACTTCTGCAACTTCTTGATTAGCAAGTCGATAGTAACGATGTCTACCATGTTGTTCAACTGTAAGTAAATTCCCTTCTACTAATTTAGAAAGATGCGAACTAATTGTTGGATGTGACACTTTTGCCATATAAGCCAATTCACTAGCAGGTAGTGCCTGATTATTCATTAGACACTCTAAGATGATTGCTCTTGTAGGTTCAGCAATTAGTTTAGCTATATATGAGATATTCGGATATACATTCATATTTCGATGATACCCTAACTATTAAATTGATACAATTATTTTAAGTTTAATAGTAAAGGAGAATGTATTATGAATGCAATTGATCTTAGTATATTAAATTTAAAAGAAACGAGAAGGCGCTCAGAAAAATTATGGAATTCTCTTCCCGATAATTTTCTTAATTGGAAGCCTGATCCTGAGGCTATGTCCTTTGGTGAAATGATTCGTCACGTATGGAGCTCAACTTTTTACTATCATATGATTATAAAAAACAACGGTTCAATAAACGACATACGTCCCCTGTATGATGACGAGCCAATTACTTGTGTAAAAAAAGAAATTGAATTGGCACAATCATACTTTACTGACTTCATAGAATATGTTCAATCAATAAGCATAGCCGAGCTAGATTCAAGACTTATTGATAGAAGTGATGTTGGCTATCAACGATATTTAGGTGATATGCTATTAAGAATTGCCTATCATGATGCGGTCCATGCAGGTCAATTTTTACAATATTTACGAATGGTAAACTTAGAAAGACCATTAATTTGGGATTAAATACGAAAAATGTTTATACAGCCTCCAAACTGGCATTACAATAAGAATTTCCAACAAGAAACAATCAAAAAACCATGATAATCATTTATATTAAAAACCTACATCTCAACCAAGTACTTCATACACATAAAAAGCACGGGTTTGATTACTAATCAAACCCGTGCTTTCAAAACAACTATAATATCCATAAACAATAAAATGTAAGCTTTAAATACTACGACCGAAACGCCGCATCCGCCAGCATAGACAATGTTGCATCATCCATCGGTGGATTGTGTAATCCTGCTCTGACGTTTAAATAGTAACGATGGAGCGGATTTTTTTCTGATAAACTTTTTGCTCCTACGATGCGCATTGATTTATCCACTATGGATATCGCCGCATTTGTTACGGCGTATTTCACTGCCGCTAATTCTGCTTGCAGTGACAGTTTATCTTCTGCCTCATCGTATTTTTTCGCAATTTGATATAAAAAGACGCGAGCTTGCATAAGCTCGAGTTCTAATTCTCCAACTAATTTTCTAACATTCGGTAATAAACTAATAGAATGGTTTAAACTATTTGGCTTGTATGATCCCGCAAATTGAACTGCATAATTTCTTGCTGATTGTGCAATTCCTAAATAACATGCTGGTATATGTAGCAACCAGCCAATACCCTTTTGTTTCACTTTCCCGCCTTTTACATCCGTAAAAAAGCGGCTTTCTATCTCTACATTTTGTAAGACAAGGTCGTGGCTAGCAGTCCCTCTCATTGCAACGCTATCCCACGTTTCTTCAATAGATACACCGAGTGTATTTCTTGGAATGACAAACTCACCAACTTCTTCTTGGCCTTCCATACTTGCTGAAATAATAAAATAATCAAGTACTGGCGCCATCGTTGTAAAAGTTTTTCTTCCATTTATAACCCACTTCTCGCCTTGTTGAACCGCTATTGTTTCTGGTTTGCCGCCACGCGTCGGACTCCCTGTTTTCGGTTCTGTTGCTGCCCTGTTAAAGAGCGCACCATTACGTACTTCTTCGCAAAACCATTTGAACATCTCATCATTCCAAGAGCGATTTTCCGCTAGCTCCTTCACAATGCCAAGATGCCAGCCAATCGATAATGCAGTAGCTCCACAGCCTTCCGCGATTTTCTCTTGAAATAAAACGAAGTCATATAAAGAAATCGCACTATCACCAAATTCCTTCGGTAACGTTAATTTCGTATATCCAATATCTTTCAAATCATTTATATTTTCATACGGAAATGATCCTAATTCACTTAGCTGATGCTCCCTTTCCATGAACTTCGGAATCAATTTATTTATTTTCTCAATAATTAAAGACTGTTCTTCTGTTTCAACAAATGAGAGTGCCATACTATAATCTCCTTTATGCTCGATTCATAAACCGTTCATTTTGTCATTATGATTATATGAAGCTACCTCTCTATTGTTTCACTATTCCGATAAAAATACAATGTTTTTGACTAATAAGAAAAGTTCCTATTTAAGGATAGATTCTTTTCTTATATTAGTCCCCCTTCAATGCTTTTAACGGCAAAGAGGTTACATATCCAATATACGAGAATAATTCTTTAAAGAAGAATGGTATTTCTGTATCTAACGTTTTATATGCTGATGTCGGCGTTGGTGAAGCATACGCTTCAATATTAATATGTTTTGCGATTCTCATTGCGCGTTTCATATGAAGTGGATCACTTACAATCGTGTATGTTTGTATACCGTTCTCTATTCCAACTTGCTTCGCATTTTTTAAATTTTCTTCAGTGAAAAGGGATTTAGTTTCAATTAAAATATCTTCCTCTTTTACACCTTGTTTCATTGCATATACTCTTGCAGTACGTGCTTCCTCAAGTTCTGCCTCGAACTTTGTACCACCTGTAAAAATAATCTTTTTAATATTTCCGTTCCTATATAAAGAAATCGCATGATTAATTCTTTCTTTAAATACAGGAGATGGTTTTCCATTCCATGAAGCTGCGCCTAGTACGATACCAGCATCCGTTTTCACGTCATCATTTGCTTTAAAACGATAACTCCAAATATCGTAAGCTGCATAACTTACATATAAAATAGCAGAACAAATCATTAGTAAAAATACTTGAAAGATTCGTCTTTTCTTACTTTTCTTATTTTCTTTCATTTGTAATTGCCTCCGTACATCATCCATACTTCTATAAAAAACATTTATATCAAATCGTTTTGTTTGAGTTTATTTAAAAGAAGGAACTTTACTTGTTATTTATGTATAAAAGGGTTTTCATTTAAAATTGAGGATTATCAATTCATTTTCATTTGCGGTTTTCATTACATTTTTTAAATTCATAAGTTTATTACCATACAACTACATTGTAACGAATTTTTTCTCAGAAGGGAACGATGAAACAAAAGGAATTAAAATAAAGTAGCATTTTGTAAGAAAAAAGGTATATTTTTCATATCTCACGAACAATATACCTTTCAAAACACGAATTATAACTTTTCTTTATACAACTCTAATTTTTCTAACAATTGTTCTTTTACGCCTGGCCATTCACTCGAGATAATACTGTACACCACCGCATCTCTCACATAACCATTCGGTAATTTTCTTTCATTTCTAAGCACACCTTCTTTTACTGCGCCTAATCTTTCAATTGCTCGTTGTGCTTTTTCATTTCTTATATCCGTCTTAATTTGCACTCTCAGCATATGCAATTTTTCAAAAGCATACTGAAGAAGCATATACTTACACTCTGTATTTATACTCGTACGTTGCACACTCGGATGATACCACGTTTGCCCTAACTCAACTGTCTTATCTTCTACTGAAATATTATATAAACGTGTACTTCCTACAATCTTATTCGACTGTTGATCTACGACTATGAAAGGTATTTGAGTACCTCTTCCGTAACCCTTTATCGCTTTTTGAACGTATTGTTGCATATCTTGCACACTATCCATTTTAGAAATTAAATACGCCCAAATATCCCGATTTCCTTCTACAATCGAAAACAAAGTTTCGACATCAGTATTATCCATTAACCGCAACTTTGCTCTTTCGTGAATAATTTCCATTTTTAAGCCCCCTTTGTTGTTACTATATCATAAGAATCAAAAACGTATTATAAGAATAAAGAAATATAAAGAAAAGAATTCTTTTCAAATATATTCTTCTCGTATAAGGTAGGAAGACTCATCAGTAACCCTTAAAAAAGAATTTTTTTGATAATTTCCAATAAATTCTATATAATGATAAACGGGAGGGGATAATAAATGCTAGATCAAATTACTTGGGGAACGCCAGGCAGCTTATTATGCTTAGGATTCTTTTTTGCGGGACTAGGAATCTTCTTAAGAAGCGTTACGTCATATACGAAAAATAAATAAGAATATCCCGCTTTTAAACAAAAGAAGCCCTCTTTTTTACAGACGGCTTCTTTTGTTTAACTTTATCTTATTAAAACTTCAAAGCAACAAATAAGCAATCGGCGTAATGATAAGCAACGTTAAAATCGTTCTCTGCACATACAGAATAATAAGTTCAGATACTTTTAACGGAATATCTGTTGATAATATACAAGGAATGGAAGCGGAGAAAAACAGTATAGATGATACGGAAACAACTGCAATGACAAACTTTGTCACAAGTGGTGCACTTACTACTAATAATGACGGTAAAAACATTTCTGCAATACCAACTGATGCAGCTTTAGCAGCTAAGTCTGCTTCCGGTAATTGTAATAGCCATGTAAACGGATAGAAAATATAACTGATCCAATCAAATATTGGCGTGAACTTCGCTAAGACGATACCAATTAATCCTACTGACATAATAGATGGTAAAATTCCCATTGTCATAATAAATCCGTCTTTTAAATTCACTGTAATATTTTTCATAATGCTCGGTGCAGACTTTGATACTTCTAACGCATCCTCCCAAGCACGTTCTAGCATTTTTTCTTTATAAACAGGCTCTGGAAATCCTTCTTCTGTTACATATGTATCTGGTTTTCTACTAAGGGGTGGGATTCTTACGGTGATAGCAGTCACGATGAATGTTACAACAAGCGTAGTCCAAAAATAAACATTCCATAAATGCATAATATCTAATGTTTTTGCGATGATGATCATAAATGTAGCGGATACTGTAGAAAATCCTGTAGCGATAATTGCTGCTTCTTTTGTCGTATACTTTCCTTCTTTATACACACGATTCGTAATAAGAAGGGCAAGCGAATAACTTCCAACGAAGGAAGCAACTGCATCAATCGCCGATCTCCCTGGCGTATTCCATAATGGCCTCATAATCGGACGGCAAAATGTACCGATAAATTCAAGCAATCCATATCCAACTAATAACGCTAAAAATGCCGAACCAATTGGAACGAGCAAACTTACTGATATGACTAGCTTCTCATACAAAAACGGCCCAACATCTGGTGCAAAGAACCAAGCTGGCCCTATTTTCAAACAATATAATACTCCAAAAACGACACCAACTACTTTTAAAATAGAAAAACAAACGTCTACGATAGATGCATTCCATTTCTTCGTATAAAATGGATAAATCGCACCAATTGCCATAACAAATAATGCATAATAAGGTACTACACCTGGAACGGAAGCCCTGATCCACGATACGATATGATCAATCATAATAGACGATGCACCGTTTATCGTAACAGGAACGAAAAACATAAACACTCCAACGAGACTAGCAAGTATAAACCGAAGAATAATCCCCTTCTCTCGCCCTGTCTTAATTACATTACTCTTTAATTCAATTTCACTCAAAATTCGACACCTCCTATTATCTAAATATTCTGTATAATTACGTTATATTCCTTCTTTCTATTTCTACTATTTAATCATATGAAAAAGCCTATTTTAAAATAGGCTTTTCTATTACCTCTCATAATCATCCACAATCACTTGCATGATACGATACGATTCTTCTGCTACTTTTTCATTACTATCCCTATTCGCATCATATGTAATTAACGCCTTCCAAAGTGCCCATCCTCTCGCTCTATTCCACGCTTCTTCGTCCATACGTAATACTTCTTTAAATACATTTCTACTATTTTCATCAAAAAACGTCCAAGCCATCGCTGCATCACAAGCAGGATCTCCTACTCCTAAAATACCAAAATCAATTACAGCACAAAGCTTTCCACCTTTAACGAGTAAATTACCCGGCGCTACATCTCCATGCACCCAAACTGGTTTACGATCCCACGTTGAGCTAAGTGCTAAATTCCAAAGATGCTTTAATAATGCATCTTCAAAAATATCCTTATTATTTTCGATAGCAACTCTCGCCTCTTCATCATATACCGATATAAGTCCGCCCCGGTAAAAATTATGCGGTCCAGCTAAAGGGCCGTTACTCGCATTAATAGATTGCAATTCTACTAAAAAAGATCCTAAGTCCGCTGCAAATTCATTTAAATCACGAACGTTTTGTTTCGTAACTGTTTCTCCCTCTATCCACTTATTAATAGACCAAGGCAATGGATATGCTTCAGACGGATTTCCTTTCGCAATTGGTGTAGAAATTGGTAAAGAAAGTCCCTTACTTAATATAGGAAGCCAACTATTTTCTTTCTCTACTTGCGGTGCATATGCCACATCACTTGGCAATCTTACACTCATCTCATCCCCTAAGTGAAACGTCCTATTATCATGCCCACTAAACTTTACAGGTTTCACTTCTAAATGGGCCCATTCAGGAAACTGTTCCTGTATTAACTTTTCAACTAAACTTACGTTAATTGGATGCATTCACATTCTCCTTTTCTTTTGAAACTTACTAAGCCCATCCGTACTTCCAACATATTCAAAACTATTTTTCTTATAAAAATCATTCAACGTACGATTATGCGCCACGCAATCTAACTTCAAATACTCTTTGTCATGTTGTACATTCTCTTCTATCCACTGTAAAATCCATTCTCCAATTCCGTTCCCCTTATACTTCCGTTTCACCGCAAATCTATGAATATATAATGAATTAGAAACTTCCTCTTTACCAAAAATATGTTCATCCCATTCATTTTGTTTAGGAGAAACTGTAACCGTACCAACTATTTCATCTTCTTTCAGAACAACATATGTATATTTCTCTCTTATACATTCTAGTATTTCAGCCGTAGCTTCCTCTCCTAAAAGATACTGCCACTGATCCACTTCTTTATGTTGTAGCCATTGTGCTACTTCTTTTAATAGAGTTTTAATACTATCACTCTCATTTTCGGTAGCAATTCGAATTGCATATTCTTTACTTATATTTCTCTCCATATTGCCTTTCCCCTTTCAAATTGCTACCATACTGACAAACGAGTCCTTCCATCATTTTCATCTGTAATATATTCTACATACAATCCTTGATTCCGTGCGTTTTCATACATCATTTCAATCTCTTCTTGGTTTTTCACATAAATTTGTATGTAATCACCATCCGCTACTAATACGACTACTTCACACTTACTCTCCTTAAATTCTTCATATGTTTCAATTTCTCCTAGTACTTCCCCTTTTGGATATGCTTTTAAGTCTACAAATAAAAGATAATATATGTTGTCTTTTATTAGCTTTTTTAAAGCTGAACCTACCATGATCTCGTTATCTTCTGAAAATAATTCTGGACCTAATTCATTCCCTACTATCTATATAAGCTTCCTCCCTTCCCATGGCTTGCCAATCAAATGCAGTAATTTCAATTGGCTTTAAGACTTTCCAAAGTAAATTATCATATCCATCTAGAATATCTACTGTAATCCCTCTTTTCATATGTCTGCTCCTAGCTTATTTATTTTTGTTCCATACATTATATATCAAATTTAATTACTATATTTTGTCGATACCTATGTACATCATAAAAAACCGCTCCACTACTAGCGAAACGGTTTCCTTCTACTTACATTTACATATCTTATTCAATCGTTGCACTGCGTTTTAAAATATTTTTTAATATCTTCACTACATCAGTCGTTCATTCTTAATGCTCACTTCGACTTCACGAAGTAATATAAAAACCATACCGCATGATTTTGTTCATCCGCAGCTATTCTCCGTAACAACTCTTTCAAATGTGCATCCGATGTCTCATCTGAAATTTCCAAATAAAAATCTACTGTCTTTTGTTCATCTTGTATAGCGAACTCTAATCCTTGTAAATACGTATTTGGGCAGTTTTCAGTAATTTGTGGTTTCGGCTGCCTGCCAGTTAAGTTCGTATAAATTTGTACAAAGTTGTGGAAATGCTTTATTTCATCATTACGAATTTCAAGAATTTGTTTTTGTTCTACTTGATTTGGAGCCATATTCGCTAATTTTGCATAGCAGCTTATAGCGCTATACTCTCCATTTATAGCTTTCTCAATATCACTTATCAACTTATCATTCTGCCTATACCAATCATAATAATTCGAATTATACATTGTATCCCCTCCATACTTTCGCATAACATTTTATGCATTTTGAAATAGTAGGAGCATGTGTATATAACGGGACAGCTTTAGATTGAAAGTAAAGTTTGAGAAAATGGTCTATTTTGCAAAAGAATTGCTTATGCATAAAAATAACACTATTGTATACTGTTGCTATAAACTCTCGCGGGAGTGGGAAAATACATTCGCGAATCAACGAGAAGTTCAACATGATGCGGTGCGAAGCTATTATGAATTCAGTGACATAACTAGGAGGTTCCGCTATGCCATCTTTATTTAAAACTATGGAGTTCCAGCTAAAAACCGAACGACTTGACCTGAGTATGTGGGAGGAATCCGATTCAGTTTGGATGAGAAAATTAATTGGCGAACGTGGTGTGGACATGCCAGCCCTTGATTCCGTTCGTAGCCGGCTTATTGAGATGCGCAAGAAAGCAGACGAAAATGGCATTTCCCTTCTCACTATTCGTAGGCGAGACGAAGGCGATTTTATTGGATACTGTGGCTTGATTATCGGTCGTTCCACACTTGAAGAGCCGGAGATTGCATACGAATTGTTCCGCAGCGCTCATGGAAAAGGTTATGCGACTGAGGCAGCAGCCGTTGTACTGGACGCTGCAATTGCTACTGGGCGCCACAGGCTTTGGTCGACTGTAGGCGCTTGGAATATCGCTTCCCTCCGGGTGCTAGAAAAGATCGGGTTTAAGAGGCATCACAGTACGTGGGATGACGAGCGCGGTGAGATTGTTTGGAACGTACGCGATCTTTAGAAATTCCTGCTTAATTACATACAACACTTTTTAACAATCAGGCTTTTTTTAAGCGTTCAATTCTGTTTTATGCCCTTTTACTGCACTACGTTTGAATGCAGTTGCTAATATAATAACCGCACTTACTATACCAATCCAAACGAGTACAGTAACAGGTGTATTCCAGCTTACCCCTTTTCCGAAGAAGAAGATTTCTCTTAAGCCTTCGATCATAAATTTCATTGGTAACCATGGGTAAACCCAGTCTTGATAAAACGGAGACAACATCTCAGGTGCTAATGATAATAACGGCGCCCCGAAAAATAGTAATAAAGCGAATAAACCGATTCCTTTTAGCCCAACTAATGAAAGTACCGCAGATATCATTAAGAAGAAACTAAAAGAAGTAATGGATAAGAATAGAGCTGTATCCGTGAAGTTCGAAATATTTAATCCTACCATCCCATCTGCAATCCATGTAAGACCAAATCCAATTACAAGTGCCGCAATAGCTCCTGTTACGATTTGTTTTACTTTCAATATAAAGTTTTCTTTTCGTGAACTTACCGGTATTTTACTAATCGCAATAAAAATAATCGCTGCGCTCGCTAAACTTGCAATCCATAACGGCTGGAACAATGATATTGGTGAGTTACCGTTCGCACTATTTTTGCCGACCTCATTCATATTTTTCACGTTCTTTACAATAGGTGTTACTAATTTCACAGCTTGATCTGTTGTTACAGTATCTCCTTTTGCTTTTAACCCTTCTAATATTTGCGTACGAACATTATTGTTCATATTATCAACCACGCCATTTAATATTTGTCCTGCCATAGTTGATGCAGCCGTATTCATTCCTTGATTAATATATATTTCTATCTCAGGTGAAGATGGCTGTGGTGTTCGTAACGACGCTTGTTTTGCGCTAAATTCTTTCGGGATGACTAATGCCGCGTAATACTCTTTATTGTTTAATCCCTTTTGAACGGCTTCTTTATTTTTTACTTCTACCCACTTCACTGCGGGTTCTTCCTCTGATTTCGATGATTTTTTCACCGTATCAACAATTGTTTGCCCCATATTCATTTTCGGTTGATTTGGAATTTCTACACCTTGATCCTCATTTACAATTGCAATTGGCAAGTTTTTCGGCTGCGGTTGAACAGTTGGAAATAACGTTAATGAAAAAATAAAAACAACAAGTAGTGCAATAACTGGTGATAGCAATAAAAGTTTATTTTTAAACATCTTCTTTTCTCCTCCTCTAATTTGATTTATAATAATCAACAACGTGTTGTTTATTTATATTTGAATTATATGTTCGAGTTGAACCTTATACAATAATCAAAAATCGTGAATGTGTCGGTTATAAGACACATCTTTGAAATGTGTTGGCTAAAATGAAGGAGGGGCATACTTTGCGTGATAGTAATTTAGATTTACGTGTTATTCGTACAAAAACTGCCATACGAAATGCATTGGTTGAGTTAATTGAAGAAAAAGGTTTTGACGCCATTACGGTGAAAGATATTACAACGAAAGCAAACATAAATCGCGGTACTTTCTATGCGCATTATCAAGATAAATTTGATTTAATGACGAAATGCCAAGAAGAAATTATGTATGAGGTTTCTAGCATCGCCAAACAGAGATTGCCTGAAGTTATTGCTGATCTTGGTTCCAATCCTTCTCCAACAATGCCGTTTATACTTATCACTTCTGTTCTTGCATTTTTAAATGAAAATAGTGATTTTATGAAAGCTGTATTAAGTCCAAAAGGAGATTTATCTTTCCAAACAAAACTGAAGGACTTTATGTGGAAAACAATATTTGAAGATACGAATGGCGCTCTCATTAATAAGGAGAATTTACTTGTCCCAAGCCAATACTTAGCTTCTTATATGGCATCTGCTCATATAGGTGTCATTCAGCAATGGTTAAATAACGGGCAAAAAGAAACACCTGAGGAAATTGCTCACTTTTTATCAACTATTGCAGTTCATGGACCTTTTTATGCGGCTGGCTTAAAGAAATAAGTCAACTATATACAAAAGAACACCCACTATAATAGTGGATGTTCTTTTACTTAATTACAACACTTCAATATACCCTTCTGTTCCATGTACCCGAATTCGTTGTCCGTCTTTTATTAATTTCGTAGCATTCTCTACTCCAACAACTGCCGGTAATCCATATTCACGTGCAATTACTGCTCCGTGCGTCATAAGTCCGCCAACTTCGGTAACTAACCCTTTTATAGACACAAACAATGGTGTCCAGCCCGGATCAGTAAAAGCTGTAACTAATATATCGCCCTCTTCTAAATTCGCTTCTTCCATGTTTAAAATAACGCGAGCTCTCCCCTCAATCACTCCTGAAGAAACAGGCAAACCTACAATCGCATCATCTGGGAGGTTTTCTCGTTTATATTTACCTGTAATGATTTCTCCATCAGACGTCATTATACGAGGAGGCGTTAGTTTTTCATATAATTTGTAATCATTTTTTTGTTTTTGTATCAGTTCGTAATCTAGTTTATTCGTGCGAACAACTTCGTGAAGCTCTTCAAAAGTTAAATAGTATATATCATCAACTTCATGAATGACACCGCTCTGCACAAGTTGCTCAGCTTCTTTCAGTAACGCCTGCTTATATATGAAATAACGATTAATCATGCCGTATTTTGGATATTCACGATACCCGATACAATTACGGATGTTGCGAATCATACGCTTCGTTTCTTCTACTTTTTGTTTACTATCCGGTAAGTGTTGTAATCGATTTACTAACTCTTCTTCTTTTTTCACAGCTTCTTGCAGTCCTTCTTCAAACTTCCGCTTACTCGCACCCGCTTCAAAGTCTCTTATATTATTTACAATCATCGGGATAATGGTTGTTGGCTTTTCACTCCAGCGCGTTTTCGTAATGTCAATTTCTCCGCTGCATCTCATTCCATATTTATTTAGAAAAGCAGAGATGGCATCTCGGGCTTTCTCCCCGCCTTTAAACTGAACTAGTTCATTTAAAAAGCTATCATCTTCTACATGTTGTAAATACGCAATAACTTCTGGATATGGCCGAATCACATCAGCAACATCCATTAATGCTAAACCCATTTCAGACGTAATATTATTTTGTACCGATTGAGAAAGCGTGTCTGCTGCATTCTTTTCGCCTAGCCATTGCTCCATCTTTTCATTGATCCATGTTGAAGCATTCATACCAGCCATAATGACAGCAATACTTTGCGGATTAAATAATACTTTCTTTAATTGCTGAATATCTTCCAAAATGAAATCAAGTACATCCGTCCCTGATTTCATTTGCATGTTTCGTTTTAACTCTTCGATTGATGCTTCACTATTCTGTATTAAATTCGTAACGATTGCCGGATCATTTTCGTTTTCTGGTTGCGAATTTGCAGGTGGCACACTTTTGCCAGCACTCTTCCCTTTTTCATCATCTGGTAACAATGTAATAAAGTCATCTCGCTCAACTACATTCGTTAATGCATCTTGTATGAGCGGATCAGATTTCCCTAAAGTGTTTATTAAGTAATCTCTGCTAGCAGGTAAAGCTAATTGTTGCGTAGCATCAACAAATAACCTGCCTCCCGCTTTACGCATAGGGGCACTAGTCGTTAACAGGAAAAAAGATAAACCTAATGGTTTCATCGCATCGGTCATCATTTGTTGGTGACCAACTGATATATACACGTGATTTTCCCCATCATTTACTTCTGGAATTGGATATAAAGTCGTAATCGGTCTGCTTTGGACTATATAAATTGTATCATGGGCTAAGCACCATTCAATATCTTGCGGACAACCAAAATAAGCTTCGATTTGTCTTCCGATCTGTGCTAGTTGTAAAATTTGTTGTTCAGACAATGTTTGAAGTTTTTGCTGAACCGGATCAATCTGTTTCGTCTCTGTTCCGCCCTCTTTTAAAGCATAAATAGCTATTTTTTTAGTCGCTATCATCGTTTCTGAAATTTCGCCTTCTTTTACTTTATAATTATCGGCAGAGACCAGTCCCGATACTAATGCCTCACCAAGTCCAAAACTGGCATCAATTGATAACACCTTTCGGTTAGAAGTAATCGGATCAGCCGTAAATAAAATGCCCGAAGCCTCAGGGAAAACCATTTTTTGAACGACAACACATATAGAAACTTGATTATGTTTAAAACCATTTTGTATGCGGTACGTAACTGCTCGCTCTGTAAATAAAGACGCCCAGCACTTTCTTACATGCTGTAAAATCGCTTCTTCTCCGATAATATTTAAATACGTATCTTGTTGACCTGCAAATGAAGCATACGGTAAATCTTCAGCCGTCGCACTAGAACGCACGGCATACGCATGTTCATTTCCAAAACGTGAGAGATAATGAGCTACTGCTTCCACTACATCAGTAGGGATTTCTACTGCCATAATGACTTCTCTAATCTTCTTACTCATTTCACCAATTTGAGCACGCTCTTCCATTTTCAACTTTGTTAGCTGCTGCAACAAAGTTTGAAGCTCTTCATTTTGCTCGATAGCCTTTTCATATCCTACCGTTGTAACACAAAAACCTTCGGGTACTTGTATACCTTGAATGTTTGTTAACTCCCCTAAATTCAAACCTTTTCCACCGACGAGCGAAAGCTGCGTGTTTTCTATTTCCTGAAAATCGAGAACAAAAGAACTCATGTAACATCTCTCCTTACTATGCATGTGTTCTTGATTGTAGCAGGAGTCAATACGAATAAATAGTCTATTTCGAACTTGATTTACATGATATAATTAACTTAGGAAGAGATATGCCTCCTCTAATTCACTTCAACTACATCACCAAACTTAAACATCCTTTGATTATGAAAAGCATCCTCCGTCCTCCGTACAAGTAATTGTCTTATTTACTGGATTTATACCAGCTTCTGTTATGTAATTTTTATATAGATAGCTATTTTTATAATATGTAAGTAAAACCTCTTCTTCACCTAAATATGAAGTTAACAGCTTATTTTCAATCCTTTCTTTTGCATCTTGCGTTAAGATTGGGCGCGGAATCTTTGTTTGCTCCTGTATCATTTTTTTAATACAGACGAACTGCTCTGGCATACTAGCAAGCAGTTAAATATACTACAGTGTTTTTCCTATCATTTGGTTAGCTGTTATTGAAGTATATACGTTCGTATTTTAATGATGATATGTAATGATTGGTTGAATGTTTCTTACACTGATAAAAAAGGCCAATTCCCTTAGCGTACAGGGAATCGGCCTTTTCTATGTTGAAAATTGCTTAGCGTACGAAATTCACGTTTTGTTGATGCTTTCCCTCCAAGTAAAAATGGACAGTTTTGTTTGAAGGCGTTATATAATTCTTAAATTGATGGACATATAAATTTAAACTAAATTATATACTCGACACTCTTCACTAAATAAATTTGTATCATATGTATGTTCTATATAAATTTGATGCCATACCATAAAGGTTAGTACTGTCCAAATTTTACGACTATGATCACCTTTATCTGTGCGATGTGCCTCCAGTAAGTTTAATACATATTTTTTATCAATTAAATGTTCGGTTTTACTTTCTTTAATAATATTCAGAGCCCAGTCATACATTTCATCTTTTAACCAATGACGGATTGGCACTGGAAAACCGAGTTTCTTACGATCTAGTACATGATCTGGAACAATACCACGTACGGCTTCACGTAAAATAGCCTTTGTAGTTCTATTGGCAATTTTTAATTCTGTTGGAATTTTAGAAGCGACATCAAAGACTTCTTTATCTAGAAATGGAACACGTAATTCTAGTGAGTGAGCTGTAGACATTTTATCCGCTTTTAATAAAATATCTCCACGTAACCATGTGTACATATCAATGTATTGCATTTTACTTACATCATCATAATCCTTAATTTCATTGTACAATGCTTTGGTAACATCCTTATAGTTAACACTTTCATTGTAAGACTTTATTAACTTAATCTTCTCTTCTTCACGAAAGATCTTTGCATTACCATAATAACGTTCTTCAATTGGTGTACATCCACGCTCTAGAAAACTTTTCCCTTTAAACCCTTCTTTAAGTGCTCCACTTAAAGCTTTTAAAACCGTTCTCCCGGAAGTGGGAATGTATGAGAACATTTTTAAAGAGTTTGGCTCACGATAAATATTATATCCGCCAAATAGCTCGTCTGAACCTTCACCAGACAGAACAACTGTTACATGTTTACGTGCTTCTTTTGCAACAAAGTACAATGGTACTGCTGCTGGATCTGCTAATGGGTCATCCATGTGCCACATGATTTTTGGGAATTCATTCATAAATTCTTGTGGTGTTACCAATACACTATAGTTTTTTACTCCTAATTTCTCAGCAGTTTCTTTCGCTACATCTATTTCACTAAATCCACGGTGCTCAAAACCAACAGAGAATGTTAGGAGATTTGGATTTATTTCTTTTGCAATAGAAGCAATAATAGATGAATCAATCCCGCCAGATAAGAATGCACCCACTGGAACATCGCTACGCATATGTACTTTTACTGAGTCATATAATACATCACGAATTGCTCGAATGTGTTCCTCTTTTTTGTTATCTGAAGCATTGAAATATGGTTTCCAGTAGCGATAAACCTCTATCTCTTTTCCAATTTCTTTTATGAAATAATGACCAGGTTCAATTTTATTAATATCATTTGTTAATGTTTCTGGTTCTGGTCCGTATTGGTATGTAAAATAATGTTGGAGAGCAGTTGGATTTACACCCTTATCTTGCATTACATGTAGGATACTTTTCTTTTCAGATGCGAAGAAAGTTATATCGTTCTGTTGTGCAATGTAAAGTGGTTTAATTCCAAAATGATCGCGAGCACCAAATAATTTTTTCTCTTGACGGTCCCAAATTACAAAAGTATACATTCCACGAAGATAATTTACACATTCTTCTTTTACTTGGGCATATAATGCAACAATAACTTCCGTATCTGACTGAGTTGAAAAACATGCTCCCTGTTTAATTAACATTTCACGTAATTCTATATAATTATAAATTTCACCATTGAACATAAGTATATAGCGTTCATTATCATATGCTAGCGGTTGATGTCCCGCATCCAAATCAATAATACTTAACCGTCTAAACCCAAATTGAACATGCTCGTCACGAAAATATCCCTGGTCATCTGGACCACGGTGGTATAACAGATTCGTCATATTTTCAAATTGTATTTTTTCTGTTTCTGAATATCTTTTTGCAGTATTATACAAACATCCTACATAGCCACACATTTTTTTACCTACTTTCAAATTATCTACTCTCTAAAATTTTTATAGTGTAATCCACTTTCAATAAAAGTCAAAAAAATACGCTCGTCAATTAAAGCTTCACAAATAAGTTCTAAGAAATTTAGATAAAAAGGACATTTTTTTGATGATCTAAACTAATTGAAACTTTAATTAAATTATATATCTATAACAAGATAGGGCAATGTTACTTTTTCTATTATAATGATAGATATGTTCTATCTCCCCTCTAATAGTTATTCGAAATTCAATCACTATTTAATTAATTTTCTAATCTGTTCTTTACTTTGTTCAGAAATAGGAAATCCTAATTTTATAATTTCATTTGTAAGCAATTCAATAAAATTTCTAGTGCCAAACCCAATAAATTTATCTCTACGTAAAATAAGGTTAACTTTCCTACTAATTCTAGGATTTACTATAGGAATTGCTAATACATCATTATCTACAGTAATATCAAGTAAAGTTTTAGAGACAATTGTCACGCCAAATCCATTTCTAACAAGATCAAATAACGATTCGATACTAGAGGTCTCAATAATTGGAGACAAGTTTATTTTTTGTGGTAAACATGTATAATTCAATAACTTTCTGCATTCATGACTGTCTGGGAACAAGATTAATGGTAATTTATTCAATTCTGAGAATTGTATTTCTTGTTCATTAACTAGTGAATGGTTATTTGATACCACTAAAAATAACTCTTCTGTATATAATGGTACTTTTACAATTTTTTCATCTTCGAATACGTACTCGGAAGAATCAATTGTAACAGCAAAATTAACCTGATTCTGGTTTATTAATTCTAGTATTTCATCTGAACTTATAATTTTTACTGTTACCTCTGGATAATTTTTATGAAAATCTAATAATAAAGTGGAGACTAAGTCTGTTAGTTCGCCAGGCAAAGTGGCAATTGCTATTTTACCTCCTTTTATCTCCTTTAATTCACTGATTTGTTCTTTTACATTATCTAATGCATTAAAAATATTTTTACATTCGTTGGCTAAAATAGAACCAACGTCAGTTATGGCTATTTTCTTTCCCATGCGGTCAAATAACGGCATACCTATTTCGTCTTCAAGAGCTTTAATTTGATGGCTTAATGTAGGTTGCGTAATACCTAGCTTATCTGCTGCTTTTGTAAAATGAAGTTCTTTATAAAGTGTCATGAAATACTCTAACTGTCTTAATTCCATATAAAAATAATCTCCTTTTTTTAAAAAATAATTATATTTCTTTGCATATCTTTATTCATATTATGAGAAATCCTTAATTTTTCAGCCTTATAATCGCTCCGTACTCTCCCTTTACTGTATTATTGCCTAAATGTTCTATTCCTTCATTTATAAAAAAACGTAACTTTCTCTAATTAAATTTACTAGAGAAAATTACGCTTTTGTTATTTGGGATTCGATAATAAATTTTCTTAGTGGGTATATTTAATGTCCTATAGCCTTTCCCTTACAAAAATTTCGTTGGCTATATATGATTTATTTCACCTTTCAGCTTAAAAATTTCTATCTATTTAACAATGAGTACCCTTATTTTTCAACTTCTAAAGGGATGTTGTGACTATAAGTTTGACTAGAGCTTCTAATTTGAAACCCTTCAAAGAAATCAATAGTTAAATTATCATCAAGAAAAGCTAAAGAGGCTTTGTTTATATAAAATGATTTCCAGTTTGTTTGAATTTCTTCGAAACCTACATCTGATTTAATTAATTGTATTCTTACAACCCCATCCAATGGACGCCCGCAGCCTCCCATTTCATATTGTAGAAATCGAAAATGGTTAGGATATTTAGTCTCTAAACTTTCGAAATGTTTAATAGCAGCTTCTGTAACAGTAACATTAATTTGCATAATATTTTCCCGCCTTTTCTATTTTGGATTGAAAGTAGAATAATTCAAAAATTCCCAATTATAAGATTCGTAACAAAGCGCTTCAAGTACTTCAATTATTTGAAATTGTACTAAACGTTGCGCACCAGGAAACTTTGAGAGATTATCTTTATCCATGTTCCAAATGATACTTGCTTCTCCTGTGATTTGTAATGTATCCCCAGTATTAAAATCAAAAAACAATAACCCAACATTTGGATTTTGGACAATATTTCCTAAAGTATTGAACAACATGTTTCCTGAGTAATCTGGAAATATAATTGTTTTTTCATTAATGACATGAACAAATCCTGGCATCCCACCCCTATGGGAAATGTCCATCTTTCCCTCAGAACTTGCACTTGCAATAATAAAAGTATCGGATTCACTAATCCAATTCTGTTGCTTTTTATTTAAAGTGTTACGCGGATGAAGTTTCTTATTTACAATTTCTTCAACAGCTTTATATTCGAATCTTCTCGCCTGTATATATTTAGGACAATTACCGAATACTTGTTCAATTTTGATTTCAAAGTTTCCATCTGGATAAATCATCGAAACCTTACCATTTATTCGTATTCTTATTCTGGAAGCAAAATCAATTACTAAAATTCCTACTTCCTTGTGTTGTAAAATATTAAAAAATAAAGGATCACCTTCATTTATTTTTGTATTGATTTTAACTAAGTCAGCTTCGATAGCTTGTATGATACCAGGGTTTCCTGCTAAAAATGAACTCCAAACTCTCCCCTGTTGATCCATAGAAGATACCACGAATGAATTCTGTCCATTTAGAAAATTTATGAACTTTTTCGTCATTGTCTGTTGAATCATTGTACTTGCAGTGCTTGCAATCTTTTGTACACCTAGTAAATCGTGTACAGTACGCTCTCCAGAATGAAAAACCTCCATTTATTATTCCTCCAATCTACTTTGCAATAGCGGACTAGCTAAAACACCTTCAAATACTTAAATGAAATAAAAAACATCGTATTCCCCAAAAATGTAAAGCGAACATTGATAATATAAGTTTTGCCATCAACAAGCTTTCATTACTTTTTATTAATATACATAGAAGAATGAAAGCCATTCACTACAAGAAAATAACTTCATTTCACACTAGTCCTCTTTTGCAAAAGCATAATGGATTCAAAGGATTACCTTTAAGTTCTAACCTAAATATATACAGATATCTTTACGTTTAAAGCCACGCTTTACAAGATACTTTATATACCCCTTATCGTGAGATTTTTATCTATTAAAGTTACTTATCATTTCGTATTGCTATCTTGTAAAGCAACTTCAGTTTAACTCTCAGTTACCTATTAATCAATTCTATAATTTCTATAGTTAACATAGATATCATCTATCATTTTAAGTACATAAAACATTTATATTAAGGATAGATTTAATTCGTAAAATAGGAGGCGCCAAAGTTTTTTAAGTTAAAAGTAGTTATTTGGGTTTGTTTCTTTATGATTTATTGAAACCTTAATCATAGATACCTTCTATGAAAATGATAGAAATGATTACATTGATAAATAATAGATGCTTTATATAATTAAGTTAAGCTCATGAGCTAGCAAGAAAATGGACAATATCAATTATTTATAGGAGGCAATTTATATGCAAAAAACAGTTGCAGGTATAGTAATTCCAGATAGTAAAATAGCAGTAGAGGCGCAAGAAATTCTTCGTGAATATGGTAACGATTTACTATGGAATCATTCAAATCGTGTTTACTTATTCGGTGCTCTTCAAGGAAAAAAAGCTGATCTTAAGTATGATGAAGAGCTATTATATGTTAGTGCTCTATTCCATGATCTTGGGCTCACAAAGAAATTTAGTAGTCCAGACAAACGTTTTGAAGTAGATGGTGCAAATGCTGCACGTAGTTTCCTTCAACAACATGGCATGGATAATGAGTCAATTAGACTGGTTTGGGATTCGATTGCACTTCACACAACGATTGGAATTGCTGAATATAAAGAACCCCAAGTTTCATTAATTTATTCTGGGGTAGGTTACGATGTTATGGGAGATGGGTATGACGAAATTTCAGAGGAAATTCGTGAACAAGTTGTATCTGCTTTCCCTCGAGATAATTTCAAACAAAAAATCCTTCCTGCTTTCCTTGAAGGTTTCGCTCATAAACCTGAAACTACTTTCGGAAATATTAAAGCAGATGTTTGCTCATTGCTTCTTCCAGGCTTTAAACGCAAAAATTTCTGTGATTGCGTTTTACATTCACCTTGGAAAGAATAGTCATTACACTTATGACTATTAGAAAAAGGAAATATCTACAAAATAAGTTGGTTACGATTTTGCTTCCTTTTTATATAAAAATTAGAACGAGCTAATTAATTTCTAATTTAATGTAGTGAAATATTACTCATAGAGATAAAAAGCTTGCCATTTTCATTAATGGCAAGCTTTTTTAAGCAAATAATATCTAATAATAGAAGGATCAATTTTTGGGCACTCCATACATGCCCACCAACCTAAGATTTTGAAGTATCCCCAAAACGAAAATTTTATCCTTTCATAGTTGTCCATAGAAATTCAGTTCATTTTTTTCGTGTTGAGAAAGAATGTATTTCTTAGCTTAATAGCAATGTAGTGCTACTCCAGCTTAAAAATATTATTAGGTAACACAATATAAAATCAAACAGTTAAAGGAGCAATAATCTATGTTAAAACTTGTGCATAACGAGACCCACCCTACATTCTTTGAGCAATTTTTCTTTGAAAATCCTGTTCAAAATGATGTTTTTATAATTGAAGTTAACAAAAAACATTTCTTTTTCGAATACGATGCTGTGATTGCTATGATCAAAAAATCAAACTCAAAACAACAAGAATATGTTAAAAGACAACTGCAAATGTATCACTATTTAAGCCAGGACTTAAGTACTTGTTTACAAGCAATCGCAACAGATTACATAAGAAGAATTTTCGAAGAGAACAAAGAAATGGAATGCAAGATTGGAGCCTCACACTCCATCCAACACATGAACTATAGAAGAAACTTATCCAAAGTGGCAAAATGGAGAACTAACGGGAGTTAAGTTCGGGGCTATTGAAACTAAAGAAAAATACTTTTTATAAAATAGTGAAAGAATATGGAGAAAACGAAGTGGCAACTAACTTATAAAGAATTGAAGACGAAAGTTACTTAAAGTAGAAAATTCGGCTTCTTTTATATCGAAGTTTGCTTAGCGTATATTTTCGTTAAAATACGGGTAGTACCTCATCGCTATCGAGCTAAGCTCATACAACATCAATTATAGTAGAGGTCGTTTCTTTTTCTAAAGGCTACGTGTAAGGAATTTAAAGACCCCCTCAGGGATCAATGAATTCCTAAGGGGGTGCCTACATGATATAACATATTTACAATTACGTTACGTTTAAAATACGTATCTTTTTCATTTACCTTATAACCATCCTATTTAAGTGTATAAGAACTATGCTTTTGAGATAAAAGTCATTACTTGTTTTATAAACTCGTAACCAAAATAACCACTAAATCCGAATAGGACTATTGCGGCAAATATAGATACCCTTTTAATAAAGGTTGGATTTAGAAAACGTCTAGTAAAATGAACAAAGCTTAATAAGATCATATCATGCATTAAGATACCTAATAAAATACCTACAGCTATTAATATAAATGTAGATGTGCTTGCATTACCTAATGAAGAAACTAGAACCGGACCAAAAACCCCTATCCAAAATACAATATTAGCCGGTGATATAGCAATCATAAAACCAGATAAATAAGCTGATAATAAAGATTTATTAGGATCTTCTCCCTCCATGTTAACTTCTGACTTTGCCTCTTTAATACTTTCTATTCCAATAAACATTAAAAATACAAAACCTAGTAGCCACATAACTGTTTCTACCCATGGGTTGGTTAATACACTAGAGAACCCTAGATAAATCAGAACTATTAAAGATAAATCTACAGTCATTCCTCCTATACCTACAAACCAACCATGTACGAAACCATTTCTCATTCCTTGTTTAGTCATTTGGACTGTCATAGCACCTGCAGGTATCGCTAAAGATAAACCTAACAATATATATGTGAAAAGTGTTATAATCATAAAAATTCTCCTATTATAAGTATTGTAATAATCAAACCCTTTTTCTTTTTCCTCGGGTTCAGCAAATAGAGCCAGAGCACGGCGACTTTTCACATTACTTCTAGCAAGCACAAAAAACCCACAAAAAGAATACATGCCTAAAATCCCATAAGGTCCTTTACATGTTCAGCATTCTTTTTAGATGTTAATTTTTCAAGTAATAAAAACGCAACATCAAAAGCTGTGCCTGGATTTGATGATGTAATAATATTTCCATCTTGTACTATTAAATCATTTTGTACTATTGCACCAAAATTCTTTAACTGCTCTTTTCGTTTACTCGTTGGATGACTGTATGTGGTAGCTTTTTTACCTACAAGAATTCCACTTTTGCCAAGCGTTAATGATGCAACACAAATACTGGCAATAGGCTTCTGCTTGGCATAAAAATGTTGAATAACATGTAAGAATTCTCTACTGTATGCATCCCGATAAAAACCCGCCTCTTCAAATCCTCCTGGAATAGCTAGTGCATCAAATTCATCTAATTGAATATCATCAACCGTTTTTTCCGGTATGACAGTAAAATTCCAAGTACAAGTTAATTTATTCCGAAGACCAACTGTTACGACCTCGGTTGATCCATCTCCCTCCCATTTATTCCAGCCTAGTACATCTGTAAATACACTAGCTTCTACTGCTTCAAACCCGTCAGCTAATAATAATAAAATCTTTTTCATATCGTAAACCGCCTCCTTCTACCCTTATTTTATACAAGTATAGAAGGCTGATAAATAAGTTCAATAAGGATATTTGATTGTTCGGCTTTATTTTATAAAGAATTTAGGTTATTCTATTTTATAAAAAAAGGCTGGGTAATTTATGGATCAAATTGATAAAAAAATCGTGGGACTATTACAGTCAAATGCAAAAATTTCAATGAAGGATTTAGCGGAAGCGGTTCACTTATCTTCCCCGTCAGTAACTGAGCGAGTACGAAAGTTAGAGGAACAACAAATTATTGAAGGTTACCATGCACATGTTTCTCTAAAAAAAATAAATCGTCCAATTTCTGCACTTATACTGTTTAAATCAACAAATTGTAAATCATTATCTAACTTTTGCTATAATCATCCAGATGTACTCGAGTGTTATAGAGTAGCAGGAGAAATTAGCTATATTGTCAAAATAGCAACACATTCTGTAGAAAGTTTAGAACAATTTATTGATGATTCAATGCAATATGGTACTCCATCAACGAATATTGTGTTATCTTCTTATGAAAAAAAGATAATTACTCCTTTTATTAGTGAAGAGTAAAAATACTAGCATAATTAATTAACTATTGCTTATGCAGAAGGATAATTTTTGTATGTTATATAAAAAAATAAAGACGTTATATTTTTTTAAAAGGAGTGTAATTACAATGAATTTTTCTAATAAATCAGTGATCATAACAGGGGCTGGAAATGGAATCGGGAGAGAAATTGCTTTACATTATGCAGAAAAAGGGGCCAATGTTATTTTAGCAGATATAGACGAAAAAGCAGGTGCAAAAATAGTTACTAAGATAAAAGAACAGGGTAAAGAAGCACTTTTCGTACAAACAGATATAAGGCTCGAAACAAATATTATTCGATTAATGGAAGTAGCTAATCAAACATACGGTCAGATAGATATTTTAATCAATAATGCCGGAAAAGAGTTATTCAAGTCCCCTTACGATATTTCGTTAGAAGAATGGGACGATGTGATCAATACAAACTTAAGAAGTGTTTTCTTGGGTTCGCGTGAAGCAGCAAAGTATATGCGTCATAACAAAGAAGGTGGATCTATTGTGAATATCGCCTCTACAAGGGCGATTATGTCTGAGCCAAATTCAGAATCTTATGCTGCCACAAAAGGTGGGATCGTTGCTATTACACATGCGCTCGCAGCCTCATTTAGCGAAGATAGGATTACAGTGAATGCTATTTCCCCAGGTTGGATTGAAACAGGAGATTATTCAAAATTAAGTAAAATTGATCATGAACAGCACCTATCAAAGCGTGTAGGAACACCAGATGATATTGCACGAGCCTGTCTGTATTTAACAGCCAGTGAAAATGATTTTGTTACAGGTATAAACCTTGTCGTAGACGGTGGAATGACGAGGAAAATGATGTATGAGGAATAGGCGGTAATCAATCAAGAAATACAGATTCGCTATCAATAAAGCCTACTTTATCCAAGGTGATTTACCGAATCATCATGTGAATTTGAAATACAATTGAACTGTCTATAAAAAAGATGAACTGGAATTTCCTATCTCTAATAAAGAAGGGGTTTCTGTTTTTCTTTCGGATGAAACATTTGAAAGTGAATAAAAACCATGAAGTACTCAATGCAAGGACACCAACTACACTAAGAGCGTTAGTTAGATAAAAAATAGAATATATCATATAGCTAGTAAGAGATATTAGTATCACTGAAAGGGCTGTTAATAGCTATTGAAAAGCATAATTTAATCAATCTCAATTACATCACAAAACTTAAATATCCTTTGATTATAAAAAGCATCGGTACAAGTAATCGCCTCATTTAATAGATTTCTATTAGCTGCCGTTCTGTATTTTTTATAAAAATATATTAAAATATTCAGATGAATCTTTTATTAATTCATAACCCCTCCTCAAAAAATAGTAAAAACTACACTTGTGAAATCAATATTTTCTGTTTGCACTTTATATAAATCGATATGTCTCCACCTTAATTTTTGTTTTTTGTAATCCCCACTAATTCTTTTCTCAAATCCCCCAAAATGGATTTGAGAAATTAGGGAACTATAATGTCGTATTGAAACATATTAAGGGGGACAAAAGGTGAACAAGGAAATGAATTATGGAAGTGATTACAAATTTATTCCAGCAACTTCAATTGAAAGTGGTCACGGCATCGAAGTATTACCTGATTTATTTTGCTACACGATTCAAATCGTCAACATATGTTTTGTTGGGAATCCGCATACCGATGATTTTGTTTTAGTTGACGCTGGAATGCCTAAATGTGCAAATGAAATTATCTCTGTTGCTCAGGAGCGATTTGGTACAAATAGCCGTCCAAAAGCAATTATTTTAACTCATGGGCATTTTGATCATGTTGGAGGAATAATTGAACTCATTAAATATTGGGATGTTCCAGTCTATGCCCATCAAATGGAGATACCGTTTTTGACTGGACAACAAAGCTATCCTGAACCAGATCCAACAGTTGAAGGTGGTATGGTAGCGAAAATGTCTCCCCTGTTCCCTAATGAACCGATTGATTTAGGATATAGCGTAAAAGCACTACCTATCGATGGAACTGTTCCCCATATGCCAGAGTTTAGATGGATTCATACACCAGGGCATACTCCTGGGCATATTTCATTATTCCGAGAGAAAGACCGAACTTTAATTGCTGGGGACGCTTTTGTTACAGTGAAACAGGAGTATCTGTATAAAGTAATAACTCAAGAACAGGAAATAGGCGGTCCGCCTCGTTATTTAACAACAGACTGGAAAGCTGCTAAAGGGTCAGTTATTAAGCTAGAGAAGTTAAAGCCTCTAACCGCTGTTACTGGACATGGGATACCGATGTCAGGTGACTTGCTATCAACAAGCCTCAAAACACTTGTTCAAGAATTTGATAAAATTGCTGTACCTGATTACGGAAAATATGTAGATAAAAAGATGCATTAAATGCGGAAATACTTTGTTTGTTTTTATATTAACGAATCAAAATATAATGCAAAATCAAAACACCAAAAAATATTAAGTTTAATATAAAAAACATTGCACTTAGGCAACATCACTATTATAAGAATGGAACTACCCTTTGTGAATAAAGCACGATATTCCGCAAATACTATCTATAGTATAAGCCTGCTTCTTACCTAGGTTGTACTTCTTACCATTAAAGGGTGATTAAAACGGGTTACGCTATATAAAAGCATAATCCGTTTTTAATGAAATATTGTATTCCATATACGTTTAAACAATGGAGGAAAATGATGAAACATATTGTTGCCTTATTAATTAAATACACAGCGATAACTGCAGTATTGCTAATCATGCTCAGTATCTTTCAAGGCATTTCAATTCCTAGAGTATTACTAATTTCTCTTTTTCTTACGGGAGCTGCCTATTTAATCGGAGACCTCTTGATTTTACCTAAATACGGAAATATGATTGCTACAATGGCAGATTTCGGCTTAAGCTTTTTCGGAACTTGGTTACTAACATCCTTGTTTACTAATTTAGATGCTACTCGTAACATTGGACTTTCTTCATTCTTAGCCGCATTAATTATTGGCGGAATAGAGGTTTTCTTCCACATTTATATGAAGAGACTAGTACTGCGTAACGATGATGAATTAAGAAATCACAACCATATTCATCATGATAAATATGCTATGGAAATGTCAGATGAATATATGGATTCTTCTACAATAAATAAATCTAAAGTTGAGGATACATCTAAAAAATAAAAAAGTGGCCAATGCCACTTTTTTATTTTTGTTTATTAAGCTTGATCAGAATTTCTTACATGTAATGGAGGTGGAACTACCCACCCTTTTTTCTTACTTAAACGCAGCAACGTTACACCTGCTTGCGCTTTTTTCATATGAAATTGTCCAAATAGCATCCCTACATCCTCTCGAAGACATTTCCCCATCACTTGACTACATGTCACAAGTCCAGCTGCTAGCCCTGCAGATACAGCAGCAGCAATTTCAACATCATTAATACGTGCCCCTGGGGGAATGTCTTCGATAGATGCAACTGGTCGTTCTGGAGGAGCAGGCGGTAAAGCTACCCCATTAATCTTTAAAAGAGTTTTTAACTCTTCTACTTCTGAATTCATATCATTTTCAATTAAGCTTTCTAAAAACTTCTTCAAATCTTCGTCACCTGTGTGGTTCATAAATACTTGATGGCTTGCAATTGCACCTTGTGCTGCTAAAAGATAACTCCAAATATCAAATACTTCTCCGTAATGTAACGGTTCATTTTGAGGATTTCCACTTAAAATACCCACTTTTAAATTCCTCCCTTTCGAAAATATCATAATAAATATTGATTTCAATATTGAAATCAAATTTTTAAGTATGCTTTTTCCTGCAAAAGATTTTCTACTATGCATGGAAAACACCTTTCCAACACTGCGTGTTTATTGTTTAGGAAAGTCGTTTACAAATAAAATACTCAAAGATTATGAAAGAAGATTATCAATAATCTTTGAGTGAGAATCTGTTTAATATAAGGTTTTTTATTTTTATGAATACACAAAAGAAATTGATTTACATATTTGCTATATTTTATGCCAATTTACTTAGCGGTTAGCTCTACCACCAAGTTGTTGTTCTGCCATTGCTACTAAACGCTTTGTAATTTCACCACCAACAGATCCGTTTGAACGAGCTGTTGTATCTGCACCAAGTTGTACACCAAACTCTTGTGCAATTTCATATTTCATTTGATCAAGAGCTTGTTCAGCGCCTCGAACTAATAATTCATTACGACTTCCACTATTATTATTTGCCATATCGTTTCACCTCCAATGTTTTTAATATGCTACAAATTATGAAATAATAATTATCCTTTTTATGGGAATTAAATTATGTATAAATATTGAGTTTCTTCTTAAAATAGGGCAAAGACATAAGAAAGAAGAGCTACTATAACGTACTTTCATAACAACAATATGTATAAATTTCTCTTTACTAAAGATTTCTGTTTTGCCAAGAGATACATATAAATTATGAAAAATAATTTATAAGGAGATATGAGATGAAAGCTGTAACCTATCAAGGACCAAACCAAGTACAAGTTAAACAAGTTGATGATGCGAAGTTAGAGAAAAAAGACGATATTATTGTAAAAATTACTTCAACCGCTATTTGCGGTTCTGATTTACATTTATATCAAGGGAACATGCCTTTACCGCAAGGGTACATTATTGGTCATGAACCAATGGGCATTGTTGAAGAAGTTGGTCCAGATGTTACTAAAGTGAAAAAAGGAGATCGTGTTGTCATCCCCTTCAACGTTTCTTGTGGACATTGTTTCTATTGCCAACATGAAATGGAAAGCCAATGTGATAACTCCAATCCTCATTATGATTCTGGTGGATACTTTGGTTATACAGAGAAATTTGGTAACCATCCAGGCGGACAAGCAGAATATTTAAAAGTTCCTTTTGGAAATTTCACTCCATTTGTTATACCGGAATCATGCGAACTTGAAGATGAATCTTTACTGTTTTTATCCGATGTTTTGCCAACAGCCTATTGGAGTGTAATAAACGCAGGTGTTAAGCCAGGTGATACTGTTATCGTCCTAGGTTGTGGACCTGTTGGATTAATGACACAAAAATTTGCTTGGATGCAAGGTGCTAAGCGCGTAATCGCAGTCGATTACTTAGATTATCGTATAAATTATGCAAAAAAGATTAACAATGTTGAGGTATTTGAGTTTACAAAATTCCCCGATATGGGAGAACATTTAAAGGAAATCACACATGGCGGTGCCGATGTAGTCATTGATTGCGTGGGCATGGATGGAAAAAAATCGCCACTAGAATTTCTAGAACAAAAGTTAAAATTACAAGGCGGAACTCTCGGTCCTATTCAAATCGCTACGAAAGCCGTAAGAAAATATGGAACGGTTCAAATGACTGGCGTTTATGGTGGCAATTATAATGCATTTCCACTCGGAGCATTTTGGGTTAGAAATATTAATCTTAAAATGGGACAAGCACCTGTTATTCATTTTATGCCGGAACTATTTGAAAAAATAACAAATAAAGAATTTGATCCAAAAGAGATTATTACACACAAAATCCCCCTTGAAGAAGCAAGCTACGGTTATCAAATTTTTAATAATCGTGAAGATGATTGTATTAAAGTTATTTTAAAACCTTGAAAATTGTTATGTGACTGAACCTTTTATTTTTCTATGCAGTAGACTGCTAAAAATAAACCTACTGCATAGAAAATTATTCTAATCAATCTCAATTACATCAAAAAACTTAAAAGTACGCTTATTACAAAAAGCATCCGTACAAGTAATCGTCTCTATTAATGGATTAATCTCCACTACTGTTATGTAATTTTTATATAAATAACCATCTTTATAATATGTAAGTAAAACCTCTTCCTCACCTAAAAATGAAGTTAATAGCTTATTTTCAATCATTTCTTTTTCATCTTGCGTTACAATTGGACGCGAGGCTTTCGTTTGCTCCTTTATCATTTCTTTAATAACTACGAACTGCTCCGGCATACTGGCAAACGGTTGCCACTTTACCATACCTCTTCCTTTTGGCATATTAGCATTCTTCACGATTTGTGCCCTCCTAATAATGTGTTTCTATATCTTGCTGTTGCGACGCTTGTGTAGGAAATACCTCGTAAAATACTGTTCTTACCAAATCGTGTTCGAATTTCGTCCATAACTTTCGTTAATCTCATTTCTTTTTCTCTTTGTACAATGTTATCGAAAAGCGAAATTTGCTCTTCCCCTTCATTAATAAGGTTTGTTAATGAAACACTTACTGATCGAATCGGCTCTCCTGTATGGCGCTCATATAAAAAATATGTACAAACATTATAAATATCCATCGTTAAATTTGTTGCTCTATTTAACGTATGTGCCTTTTTTATTCCCCCACCGTATTCCCTGCTATATCCAACTGAAAAATGAATTGTTTGCGCGCATTTCTTTTCTCGTCTCAATCTATAACAAACCTCTTCTATATGCTCTAATAAAATAACTATGAACTCTTCTACCGAATAATCACGCAATAATATTTGGCTTTTCGCTATAGATGTTGTCACTGGAACGTATTTTTCTGCTATTCTACTAAAATCAATTCCGTTACTATGTAGATGTAATTCTTCTCCTATTACACCAAATGATTGCTTTAAATATTTCAAAGGATACTGAGCTAACTCTCCAATGGTATGTATACCTTTTCGATTCAATTTCATTTCTGTTTTATACGATATACCCCAAAATTTACTGAGTGGTCTAATACTCCATAACTTCTCGGGTATATCGTCATACGTCCACTGCGCTATTCCATCCCTATTCTTTTTCGCTTCCACATCCATCGCTACTTTACTTAATAATAAATTAGGCCCAATACCAATCGTACTTTCAATCCTTGTACGTTCATATATTTCTCGCTTGAACTTTAATGCAAAATCGCGCGGATTACTGGCAAACAAATGAATACTTGCGGTCATATCCATAAAAAATTCATCGATACTATATTGATGAAAATCTTCCGGTGCGACATACTGCAAAGCCAAACCCGTTATGAAAGTTGAACACTTCATATACGTATGCATAATTGGATTCACAATAATAATATCTGGTCGCTTCGGTATTTCGTACAAACGAGCCATCTTCTTTATTCCTAACGCTTTTAATGGCGGTGTTGCTGCTAATACAATTGATCCGCTCTGATTCACATCCCCTACGACAGCCAATTTTGTATATCTTGGATCAAGTCCTTTTTTAATACATGATACGCTTGCATAAAAGCTACGAAGGTCTACACAAAGAATAATACGATTCGGTAAAAGAGAATAATCATACAAGGTTATCACTCCTAACAAAAAGAACATTCGTTCTTATTATATACGAACTCATGTTCTTTTTAAAGGTGTTTCTATGAAAATTTTGGTTAAAATGACCGGGCTTTAAAAATCTAAAAACACTTAAGAGCCCTACAATATTCAAATACTGTTTTCACCATTAGGAGATGACACTGTATTTAGTTCTAAAAAATCTCACTCAATGCATACTACATATAATTAAGAATGATATTTACGCGCTATCAATCACGGTGGGAAAAACTCTGTATACAAAACAGCTAGAATTTCAAGTAACTGATGAACATAAAAACTACTAAAATTCATTTCAGCTTTCATGTCTCTAATTCATATATTCTTCTAAATTTATTTTCAGCAAAATCTCCTACATAGCACCTGTGCCAAGATTCATCTGCATAACTAGTTACATTCTCCTTTTTGCTATTATTAATAGCTTAGTAATAAAAGCTGTTAAACAGCAAAGGTGCGAAGTCCTAAATTAGACTTCGCACCTTATACAAATTTATAATCAGTGACGATACAAACACAACTACAATAATATATACATAATAATCACTCATTATATCTGTTACTTCTTTAATCGGCTGGAGAGAATACAATATATAAACCAATCCTTTTACTTAGCCACCTCTCATTATCGGATTGATTGTTTCTAGATACTTAATTCCCTCTATACTAATTTTAATCGGTAATCTATTCCGATTAAAATTACAAATGATAAATGTATCCAGTTTTCCTTTTTGCCTACTTGCTAAATTCAGCAATTAAAACGTTTTTAAAAGACTCTGGATTATTAATCTTAAAACTGTTCGAATTGACGGCCAATGTATGTTTGCCTCCAAGTGTTCCACCAGCAAAAGTGGAAAACCCTAGAACGCCACCTCTGTGTCCCCATACCGAGACACCATTCGGAAGCTTAATTTCAAGGATTCCAAGACCATATCCGGTTCCCTCCCTATTTGTAGGAACTGTAGTAAGCATTTGTTTTAACTGCTGTTCCTTCAGTAATTTACCACCTAGTAAGTAAGAGAAGAATTTGTTTAAATCGTCAGCAGTAGAAATCATATCTCCATCCGAGCTACCTGGGTTAATATAAGTAACGTCTTTTAGCTCACTCGCTCCGTCTAGTTGCAAATAGCCACGGGCATGCTTGGTGCCTGGAATCACGCTTGAATTACCAGGTAGAAATGTATTTGACAAATCAAGCGGTTCAATAATTCGGTTTTCAACCTCTTCCGCATAACTGTTGCCAGTTACTTTTTCAATAAGAATCCCCAGTAATACGTAACCTGTGTTTGAATAAGACCAACCCTTTCCTGGTGCAAAATCTGGGGAAAGAGAAATCCCCATTTTGACGAATTCTTCAGCCGTATACGATTTTTTTGTATCCATAATATCGAAGTCTTTTGAATTTATATAATCAGCAATACCACTTGTATGATTCAATATTTGACGGATAGTAATCTGGTTACCATCATATCCGTTTCCTTGAATAACGCCAGGTAACCATTTTTCAATGGAGTCGTCTAGATTCAAACGGTTCTCTCCAGATAATTGAAGTAGAACTGTTGCAATGAACGTTTTCGTCACACTACCAATGCGAAAGCGAAAATCTGCTTTCATTGGTTTCTTAGTTCTCAGATCCGCTATCCCAGCGGTATAACTCCAAGTTTTACCACCCTTAGAAATTTGAGCGAGTATTCCCGGGTATCCAAGTTGCAGTTCATCTCGTATTGCTTTCTTAACGGAATTACGATCGCTTTGCGTACTTGTTTGTAACGAACTAGATACATTTTGCGTAGGTTCTGCTTTTACAACTGATGTTGTTGTTATGTATAACAGGGAACTTCCACCTATTAAAAGTGCTAGACTTGCACATGTAATTTTACTGCGTGTTTTCATAAAAAATTCCTCTCTTCTATTAAAATTGTATAGATAGTTGATAGAAGTGTCATATACGAACCACACAGCTATCCATTCTCCAAATGATGAAAAGGCAACAATGCATTTGCAATCATTGTACTCATTATTTTCACAAAACACTCTTGTTACTGATTGTTTGTTTTATATGTAGGCCGTAATTGTTCCCCCCTTCACGCCTCCTTATATTTTTATCCTACACAATGAAAATCTCTTTTTTCTTACCTATTCCTTACAAATTCATTACATACAAAATCACTTGTACAATAGGGTTGAAGTAGCATCTGTGCCCGAAAGCGCAAAAAACACCGATGCTTTTCGCTTCAGTGTTTTTTGCGCTTTACATATTGAAGATTCGTTTTACTCTTAACAGCTTAAATTGCTGATTTTTTCTAATGCGATTATTCTTCTTGCTATATAAAACAAATTTCATAGTGTTATATGAAACACTATGAAATTTGTCATTAAGGCACATTATTCTAAATTTATTGATGTAGTTGAGATGGACTCACTTTTTGAATTTGAACAAGTATATCAAACGCTTTACCTAATGATATATCAACAGTTTTTGGTATATCAGGCCCTTCGGTGGTTATTCCAGCGAAAATTGGATGTTGTTCGTTTAACCAAGTTTTTGTCACGCCGTTCGCCTTACGTAAATCAATAAAAAATTGATCTTTTTTCACCTGTCCAAAAATGTAGTTATAACTGTTTAGATCATCTAATTTTAATGTTCCATATGGGCCGAATTCACCATTGCTATTCTTGACATTGTATTGTCCTTCATAAACTGACGTTCCAATAGATACGTACCGTTTTCCGTAATATTCTGCTAAATGCTGCCCAGCTACTTTAGGATATATAAAAGGAAGCATATTTGTTTTCGAAATGTGTCCATTATGTCCCCATACAATGGTTTTTCCTAAATGTTCTTCAGTCCACTTCGCATTTTCATACATTGCAATATCATGTTTCAAATAAAAATCCGCTGGTTTATCAGGAGGTGTCGCTAACATTGTAGTAAACTGTTCAATAATACGAGCATTTTGCTTTATCCATGCAAACTCTTTAGATTTTCCATTTAAATAGCTTTTATTTTCCTCTAATAAAGCACTAATTTGTTTAGCATCTAAAACATACTTTTCTTTTTCTTCTTTCGTAAGACTTTCAAAAGTATTCATATCCTTTGTTACAGGAATAAGACCTTTTATCTGCTCTTCTACTCTAGGCAATAGTTTTGAATTGTTCGCTTTAATATATTCTGTTATATTATTATAAACATTCTCGTTTACTGATTGAATGTCCATCCCGATGATACGTACTTTAGATTTATGTTTTGGATTAGCATTATATTGCCGAATCCAATCAAGTAAATCTAGCATTTCTTTCGTCTTAAATACAGGTGTTAGATGTTGGCTTGGGTTTCCCTTACCAGTAAGAACATATCGATCAAGTTCCAAGGCCCTGTCCCATCCCTCTTCTAAAACTAGATTGGTAAAGCCCTTTTCAGATACTAAATACTTAACAATGCGGTGTTTCATCGTAAAAACTTCATGAGCCCCATGCGTAGCTTCACCTAAACCTACAATTGAAGCTGAACCTACCATATCCTTAAGTGGTTTCAAATCATTAAGAGATGCAGTTGGATTAGTTGTTTTTAAAGGCTTTGCATGTGCTTCTAACCATTTCGCTATTTGATTTGTATTATAGGGAGCTGTAACAGAAACCTCTGTTTTCGAATCTGCATAAGTATTTCCTACAAAATGAGTCATTGTTATAGCAGAAGCAACAATTGCAATAATTATTTTCTTTTTCATAAAAAACCTCCTGAAATATTTACTTATAGCTTTTTGACATACTCTGCCAACTTCCGTTTAAAACATTCATTTTCTTATTACTGTTAAGATACATTTATTCTAGTTCCTAAAACTCACTTATTTCTTAATAGGTTCTTAAGAAATTCTTAATTCACTTATACGAATATAAAACTAAATAAGCTTCAATTCATTGTATTGTAAATTCCTCATTGCATAACATTATAATGTACAGATATTTGTTATAAATGATGTTATCTAAAGTATTCAATTTCAGTATGTATTATTAACGTAGTTAATATATGGTTAATATGAAGTTCCAAATTTTGATTGTTTGTAGTCTCTTTATCATAGAGTTAATTTAGGGGTTATTTTTTGTTCACTTCATTTTTTTCGGCACTCTGCATCTAGACAGTATACCCATTGGCCACAGTTAGACTATTTCAAATCAAAAAAATAGATTACCTGCACACTAAAAAGTATAGTGCACAGGTAATCTAGTTGTTTTTGAGATTAATAAAAAACTAATTTATTTTTTGAATTCTTCCATCAATAATAGACTGAATTGGTTCTTTTGATTTTTTTATATAATCTACTAATGCTTCAAAATCAGTTGGTCCTGTTTCAGCATCTTTACCGTTTTTAAAGGATACAAATCCATCTCCACCTGAAGCTAGAAATGCGTTCGCAACGACGCTGTAAGTTTTAGAAGGAATGATTTCTTCTCCATTTGTTAAGCGAATACTTGTTACTTTTTCTCCATTAGGCTTGTTCGCATCCCAAGTGTATTGGATTCCTGAAATTTGAAGCATTCTTGTTATGTCTTTTTGCCATTGTTGATTTAAAATATCACGAATGTCTTGACCTGTTAAATTTACTTTTATTAATTGATTTCCGAATGGTTGAATACCATATATCTCTCCCCATGTAATATCACCAGCATCTAAGTCATTACGAATACCACCAGGATTCATAAGTGCAATTTGAGATTGCATTGTTGTACGCTGGGCATCAGCAACTAAATTTCCAAGAGTAGATTCACCAGCCGTATTGAGTTTGCGATCTAGTGGCGCAATAGACTTACCTACAACTTCATTAACAAGAGGTGCGATTTTTGCTTGATATTTCTCCATCTTCTTCTTGATTTTTTTATCAGGCTCTATGCCTTCATGGTAAGTTGTAACAATTTCTGCTTTTTTCTCAACAATATCTTGTGTTTTACGATCAATCTTTACATCAACATCAGCAAAAGCCATACCATATGAATTTGCTTGTACGACAAGTTTATTATTAACAGTTCCATTTACATAGGTGTGGCTATGCCCACCAAAAATAACATCGACTTCTGGATCAGTCTCATTTGCTAATCGGACGATATCACCATTTGTTACGCCGTTCCCATCTGTTATACCTCCGTTATGTGCAAGAACAACGATAGATTTAACGCCTAGTTTTTTTAATTGCTTTACGGATTTGTTAATAGCTTCAACTTCATCTGTAATTTCTACATTCTTTAGCATAGTAGGCATAACAAGATTAGGAACATCCGTTGTTACGACTCCGATAAATCCAACAGGAACTCCTTGTACCTTTTTTATAGTGAATGGTGGTAAAAATAAACGACCGGTGGATTTATTATAGAAATTTGCAGCAACATATGGGAATTTTGCTCCTTTAAAATTCCCTGTTTTCTCATGGTATCCACCATAAATAAGGCGGTTCATTTCTTCAACACCTTCATCAAATTCATGATTTCCTATCGTTCCAACATCGAATTTCAAATCATTTAGAAATTCAATTGTAGGTTCGTCTTGTAATAATGCTGAAACAGGAGTACTTGCTCCAACAACATCGCCGGCATGTACCTTTAATGTATTTGGATTTTGTTTTTCACGATCACGTAAATAAGCCCCTAAGTACTCAATTCCCCCTGCATCTTTATTGTTAATTTTTTTTACAGTGTCTAGTTGCCCATGAAAATCGTTAATACCGAGCATTTGTACATCTATGTAGCGGTTTTGTTCTGTACTTGCTTGGATTGAAGGCGCAGCAAATACACTAGTAAAAGTAACTGTACTTAATGCTAAAGCAACTGGAATGATTTTTTTCAACATAAAATTTCTCTCCCCTAATTAAAATCTGACATAATACGATGTTATTTTAATATATTAAGAGAATTATTTCTACAAAAATTCTACTAATTATAAAAATTAATAAGATTTTATTTTTTTCTGACAAATAACTCCTTCCTCAAAAATGTGAAGGTGTAAAACGTCAATTTTAAGTGGAGGATGAATATTTGTAAGCTTAAGCCTACACTTTTTATTAGGATGTAAAGGGCCCCACTCAACTTAAGAAACTTCACTACCCAAAACAAGAAAATGTGCGTTTCTTTGTTTGGAGGATTATTCAAAATATTATCTTGATCGTAATATAGCAATACATCTAAAAGACCTAAAAAAACTCTAATCAATAAATTTTTGCTGTTAAGAAGAATATTCAATTCGAAACTAATGAATATTTATCAACCTAACATATCATTACCACCATTAAAAAAAGAATAGAAATTTCGTTATGAAAGATTTCTATCCTTTGAATTGATTACGGTGGTGCACTACTCCGCATTAAAAAAAGATGCTCCTGGCTTTATCCAAGAGCATCTTTTTTTAGATTTATTTTTACTTGTTTATAATTTATCAATTAACAATTATATAGTTGTAATCAGTCCTTTAAAAATAATAGGAGTGCTTCATTAAATTCTTTAGCATGCGTTGCATTTAGCCCATGTGGACCACCCTTTATTAAGGCTACTTTAGAATTAGGAATTGCTTCATGTGTTAATTTCCCACTATATTCATATGGTACAGTTGCATCAGAATCACCGTGAATAATAAGAGTAGGTATATTAAACTTCTCCAAGTCTTTTCTAAAATCTGTCTTACTAAAGGCGGTAATACAATCAAGTGTTCCTTTAGGTGATGCACTGGCTGCAATATCCCAATTATATAAACGGAATGGCTCACTAACTAAATCTGTTCGATTACCAGCCGCGAAAAATCCCTTAGTAAATTCATCAAGAAATGCAAGGCGGTCATTTATCACACCACTTTTGAATGCTTCAATTGTTGCATCATCTAAGGCCCCTTCAGGATGATCCTCTGATTTGTATAAATATGGAGGAACTGCCCCAGCAAAAACAGCCTTTTCAATACGATCTGTTCCATACGTACTAATATACCGGGCTACTTCGCCTCCCCCCATAGAAAAACCAACAAGTGTGACATTTTGAAGCTCTAAATGTTCTAATAGTTGATGTAAATCAGAAGTAAAGGTATCATATTCATACCCTTCCCACGGCTGAGATGATTGTCCAAATCCTCGACGATCATATGTTATAACTCTGTATCCAGCCTCAACAAGAGCGGGAACTTGGTATTCCCAAGATCGACCACTTAACGGCCAACCATGAATGAGTACAACTGGTTTTCCTGTGCCATGATCCTCATAATATATCTCAATTGGTTCTTGATTTTCGGTTCCTACAGTAATTTTAGCCATGCTTCTACCTCCCAAAAATATTCTAATATGTATCCTTTTTTTCAATAATCCGGATGAATGTCATAACCTATTCATGCACGTTTATATTGTGAACTCTAAGTATGAAACTCTATTGTTCCAATGCATTCATTTTCTCCTTTTGGAACAATCCCCCCTCTAATACCTTTTTCATCATAAAATAATTACTGAACATTACTCCTATTCAATTGTAATAACAAAAATAGGTGACTATCAATATCATTCTATCTATAGGATGTATAGGTAAAACCAATCTATTTTATAGTGAAAACAACTATAGTTACAACCTATACAAATTATAGATAATTTAGAATTGATTAACGAATCAGTTTTCAAATACTATAAATTTGTATAGCACTTCATGTTCTGTGAATGCTGCTATAACCAATATTATTGGTCAGCTTAGTTATAAACGACGAAACTTATGATAGTATTCGACTATTTAAACTTTCTTCGATTACTTAATTTTTAGGAGGAATACATAATGACTGATCTCTATTCTCGTATTAACAAAGATGATGCTGTCGTGCTTTTAGTAGATCATCAAACTGGTCTTATGTCCGGACTAGTACGTGACTATGGTGTTGATGAATTCAAGAACAATGTTTTAGCTCTTGCTCATACTGCTAAGTTTTTTGATTTACCAGTTATTTTAACAACAAGTTTCGAAAACGGGCCTAATGGACCTTTAATGCAAGAATTGGTTGATCTCTTTCCTCATGCACCAAAAATAGCTCGACCTGGACAAATTAACGCATGGGATAATGATGATTTTGTAAAAGCAATCGAAGAAACTGGAAAAAAACAACTTATCATCGCAGGCGTAGTTACGGACGTTTGTGTTGCTTTCCCGGCACTTTCCGCTATAAAAGCTGGATATGAAGTATTTGCTGTTACGGATGCTTCAGGAACTTTCAGTAAACAAGTTGCAGATGCTGCCAATACTCGTATGGCACATAGTGGTGTACAACTTATGAACTGGTTTAGCGTAGCTTGCGAATTACAACGCGATTGGCGCAACGATGTCGAAGGTTTTGGCAATTTGCTTGCTAGCAATCTTCCAGGCTATCAAAATATAATTGGAAGCTATAGGGGAGCTCAGCGAGATCTTAGTAAACAAAATGCATAAATGTATTTCAAAGAAATAGCTTTAAATCACTTTCAAAAAAATGGATAGTATACATTTAGTGCTGATTAAATCAGCACTCTCTTTTAATTTAAAAGGTATAGCAAAAATTTTATTTTTACGATTACAATTTTAAATTAACAGAAAATATATTATTTTCAATAATATCTATTTTAAACAATTAAAAAAGGAGCGTTTTATTATGAGTAATTTAGAATTGTTAAATCCGGAGAACAGTGCATTAATTTTGATTGATTTTCAACCTCAAATGACTTTTGGAGTTGCAAGTATTGATAGACAAACATTGATTAATAACGTTATGCTACTTGCTAAATCAGCAAAAACTTTTAACGTACCTACTATTCTTACTACAGTTGAGACACGCAGCTTTTCTGGTTATTTTTGGCCACAAATTCTTGACATATTCCCAAACCATGAAATTATAGAACGCAGTTCAATGAACTCTTGGGAAGATCCAAAATTTGTTGAAGCAGTTAAAGTAACAGGTAGAAAGAAATTAATATTTGCAGCACTTTGGACTGAAGTTTGCCTTGCATTCCCTGTGCTTGAAGCAATTAAAGCTGGCTATGAAGTGTATGCAGTTGATGATGCTTCAGGTGGTACTAGTCTGACAGCACATAACGCTGCTATGCGTCGTGTAGAACAAGCTGGTGCAATTCCAGTGACAGCAATTCAAGTTTTACTTGAATACCAACGTGACTGGGCACACAAAGACACTTATGATGCTGTAATGGAAATTGTAAAGGAGCACACTGGCGCTTATGGTCAAGGAGTAGAATACGCATATACTATGGTGCACGGCGCGCTTCCAAGCAGGAAAATATGAAACAAGAAGGAGTAGCTGTCGAAGAGACTTATACAGGGAACACGATGGATGCTGCTGATCCAGTAACAACGATTGTTACATGGGAAATTCAACAAGGTAAAGAAAAACAGTTTGAAACATGGAGACATGAAATCGAAGCTGCCGCTACTAAATTCCCAGGGCATTTAGGTGTAAATCTAATAGTTCCAAGTAACGAATCGAGAGAGTATACTGTTATTTTTCGATTTGATACGTATGAGCATCTACGTGCTTGGCAAGAATCAGACATTCGCCGGGATTTGTTAAAAACGGCAGAACAATTTCAAGCTACTAATCCAAGTTACAAAACTGAAAGTAGTTTGGCTTATTGGTTTGTTACTCCGAAAACGCCAGTTCCACCGCCAAAATGGAAAATGTCTATCGTTACCCTTCTGGGTGTATGGCCTCTTAGCATGTTAGTTCCTAAAGTGATAGGACCTATTATAAAACATATGAATCCTATTATGTCCGCTTTTTTCGTTTCTGTATGTATAGTGTCCTTGCTATCATGGGTAGTCATGCCGATTTTCGGTAAATTATTTCATCCATGGTTACAAAATAATAGAAAGTAGACGAGGTGTGAACATGAATTTACCGGATATGATCTTATATAACGGAAAAATTACTACCCTTGACCCATCTCAGCCTGAGGTATCTGCTATCGCCATAACTGATGGTTTAGTCACTGCAGTAGGTGGAGATGAGCTTCTTAATAGTGCCACGGAAAAAACAAAAAAAATAGACCTTAAAAGAAAGAGAGCTATTCCAGGCCTGAATGACTCCCATATACACGTTATTCGTGGTGGTCTGCATTATAATATGGAATTACGTTGGGAAGGCGTGCCATCACTTTTTATTGCTCTAGAAATGCTCAAAGAACAGGCAAGGCGTACACCTGCTCCTCAGTGGGTAAGAGTAGTTGGAGGTTGGTCTGAATTTCAATTTAAAGAGAGACGGTTGCCAACTTTGGAAGAAATTAATGCCGTTTCTGAAGACACTCCTGTCTTTGTGCTACATCTTTACGATAGAGCACTTGTAAATCGTGCAGGGCTACGTGCACTGGGATACACGAAAGATACCCCAGACCCTCCAGGCTGTTTAATTCAGCGGGATAAAAGAGGTAATCCAACGGGCCTTTTAATTGCTAACCCTAACGCTTCTATTCTTTATTCAAGTTTGGGTAAAGCTCCAGTACTTAATCTTGACGACCAGATTAACTCAACTCGCCATTTTATGCGTGAATTAAATAGATTAGGTATTACAAGTGCCATCGACGCAGGTGGTGGATTCCAAAATTATCCGGATGATTATAAAGTTGTTGAACATTTAGCTGAGAAAGATCAATTAACTTTGCGTATTGCGTATAATCTATTTACGCAAAATCCAAATCATGAATATGAAGACTTTGCTTCATGGGCAAAAATTGTTTCTCCAGGTCAAGGAACTGATAAGTATAAAATGAATGGTGCCGGAGAGATGTTAGTATTCTCAGCAGCCGATTTTGAAAAATTTCAAATGCCACGGCCTGAACTAGCTACGATGATGGAAGCTGACTTAAAGAAAGTAATTTCTCTATTGGTGGAAAACCGTTGGCCCTTCCGTTTACATGCAACTTATGATGAGTCAATCACACGTTTCTTAAATGTATTTGAGGAAGTTAACAGAGAAATTCCTTTTAATGGTCTACGCTGGTGGTTTGATCATGCAGAAACAATCTCAGATCGTAGTATGGAACGTGTTAAGGCTTTAAATGGCGGTATTGCCATCCAAGACCGCATGGCTTTTCAAGGTGAATACTTTGTTGATTTATACGGAAAGGAAGCTGCAAAGCATACACCTCCGATTTATCGTATGTTAGAACTTGGTATACCTGTTGGCGCCGGTAGTGATGCAACTAGGGTTTCCAGCTATAACCCTTGGGTTGCTCTTTACTGGATGGTTGCTGGAAAAACCATTGGTGGTCTTTCGATATACGATGAAAAAAATAAACTTGATAGAAAAGTAGCCCTGGAATTATATTCAAAAGGAAGTGCGTGGTTCTCTGGTGATGAAGGTAAAAAAGGAACCCTGGCAGTAGGTCAGTTTGCTGATATTGCTGTATTGTCTGCTGACTACTTTACTGTGCCAGAAGAAGAAATCAAAAACCTTGAATCATTACTCACCATTATGGGTGGACAGGTTGTTTATGGAAATGATGAATTTAAAAATTTATCACCTGAATTGCCGCCAGCATCACCTGATTGGTCACCGACGGGCATTTACGGTTATGGTGGTGCTAACCTAGCCAACACTATACTTTCCCACGATTCCCATGATAACAAGTTACATAGTTGTAGTAACCCTCTCCATCAACACACTCATACCGTAATAGGAAAAGATGGAACTAAATGGGGGATTGGTTGTACTTGCTTTGCTTTCTAAATCAAAACCACCGGTATAATGCCGGTGGTTTTCTTTCTACAATAAGGGTATGTAGATTCGAAATAACATTGTATATCCCTACATGGAACCTGTTACTATGCGATAAGACCGAAGAATTGATTGATTAACTTAACTTGTTTTTGATAGCCTTCTCTCCTTGCAAAGTCTGTCCTTTTTTCCTTAATTAAAAGTCAATGGTATCCCCCTCTTGATCGACTACACCACACATATAAATCCACTGCCCTTTGACTTTAATATAGATCTTAATTTTTCAATTGTTACACTAGAATCATTATTATTTCTATTACACTGATACTTTTTGCGAATCATTTAACTTCTGCATAAAGATACGTGCTGCAAAACTTAAAAATTTATCATCAAAGTGAATAAGATTAATATCTTGGCTTGGTGTTGGGTCAGTAATACGAACTATGCTCAAAGTATCATTATTAACAAAGTTAACCAGTGAAAGAGGTATTATGGCAACCCCATGTCCATTGTATACAAGGCTCAATAGAGAAATAGAAGATTTTGTTTCTATATTTGCTTCAGATAAAGATAACCCTAAACTCTCACAATATATCTTAATAGATTCACGACAACTACATGAAACCATTATTCTACTCAGCCCTACTAATTCTCTAAAAGAAACAAATGATTTTTCATTCAAAGGATGATTTTTTGGAATTACAAGGACGAGCTCTTCACTATACAAAAGGGTGCTTGTTAATGTGTCTGGAATTTGAGCACTACGTGTAATCCCGAAATCAATATTTTTGTCAACGATTTGATTTACAGCAACTTCAGATTCTATAATTTTTACTACGATGTTGGGATAATGTTGTTGAAACTTCATAATATAAGGTGTTAAATAAGTGAGATCCTCTAATAAACCTCCTATAGTAATCACACCTCTTTTTACACCCTTTAATTCAAAAATTTCATTATAAACGTCATCAAATTGTTGCATGATAAATTTTCCTTTATCAAATAGCAGCTTACCCGCTTCTGTCATTTTGATACCTCTTCCAACTCGATGAAACAAAGGTGTATCAAGTTCACCTTCTAAAACACGGATTTGTTGACTTAAAGTCGGCTGTGAAATACCTAGAACTTCCGCAGCTTTAGTAAAACTATTATTATTACAAACTTGAATAAAATACTCTAAATGACGTAATTCCATTCTTGATACCCACTCTCCGCTTTATGAAAGATTTATAATTTAAAGGACGATATGTATACGTTAACATAACAACTTCATTTCATATTATACCGATTGAAATTACACGCTTTATTCATTTTGTATTATAATAAATTTACTACCATTTATTAATTTTTCCTCCTATTTATTTAATTTATATTTAATTAGGACATTACTAATCCGAGATATATTTCTAAACTTTTATAGTTCTAGTGCATAATACCCTAATTTTTTCAACTTTTCGATTATCATTTTTTTCTCAATATAGTCCAAACCGCCAAATATTTGCCGAATCGCCTCTTTATGCTGAGGAAAAATAATATCCATTAGTTCAATACCTTCTGAAGTAATTGACGCATACGTGACACGGCGGTCTCTAGGACATGGTTTTCGTATTAAGAACCTCTTCTTTTCCAACTTATCCACTACATACGTGATACTACTACTTGCAAGTAATATTTTATCTCCAATTTTTTGTATAGGCTGATCGCCTTTACTATATAGTAGCTCAAGCACTGCAAATTCAGTTGGATTAAGTCCATAACTTTTTATATCCTCTTCAATACGCTTAGTAATTGCCTGTGCTGCCCTTGATAATGTAACAAATAACTTTAAAGATAAGCTCTCATCATTAATCACACTCATAATTACCAATCCTTTACAAGTTATCTTGAATTCGAGATTTATTATATTATCGTCTAAATATTATGTCAATCATTCATTTTAGCTTTATCAATCCATTTATAATTTATTTCTCAACATATGACATATGGAATTAGAAGAAAAAAATTGTTACTATATAAGTATCTCAATTACGTTATTTCTTTTAAAGAGAGCTTGTATTCTAACGCAAGTTCTCTTTTTTTATATTCTAAATTGAATCCGGACAAATTTCAGATGATGAGTCTGCCCCCATGTATATGATATAGTTTTTAAACAAAGATTAGAGCCCTCCTACAAGAAGGAGGGCTCTAATCTTTCATATAAATATTCACCATTTTTATCATTGCGGGGACATCAAAACTTTAACTTGATGGGGATATGGCACTACCTCTATTAATAAATATTACTAACCATATATCTATGGTTCATATCTATCATATTTTTTATAAACAGGATTAATTAGATTTAAAAAAAGATTTCTTTTTCTTTACTCGTAATAAGTCACCTGTCCATCCTTTGAATCGCATATACATATACATCCCCCCTGTTGTGAAAATAATAAATAAGAGAGCGATTAAATAGCTATATTTCCATTCCAGTTCAGGCATGTATTTAAAATTCATACCCCATAATGCTCCTAAGGCTGTCAAAGGCGTACTCACAGCAGTTAATACAGTAAGAGCTTTCATAATTTCATTCCCACGATGAGAAGAAACAACTTCTTGCAAATGAATCATCGTGTCTAATTCTTCTTGGTACTCTTTAACAAGTTGTAATCCACGCTCTAATTTTACGTGTGTTTGTTTATAACAAAGGGTGTTTGTTAGTTTTTCTAACCAAGCTTCTTTTAGGCCTTGTAACACTTCTTGTATTAAGCGAAACACATGTGTGTTCATAAATAATTCATGACGAATATGATAAATCCTTTCTAAAACTGCTATGTTATTATGATGATAAAAATCCCATAATACATTTCTGAAATTGTTTTCAAAATAGTCAACCTTTCGCAAATAATGAGATATAAACATTGATAAGATAGCACATAATCCTTCAGCAGAACTATTACAATTTTTTGTACCCATAGGGATATTATGTATTAATTTTTGGAAATCCTCTTCCTCCTTTTCCTGAACTGTTATCAGTATTCCATGAGCTACGAAATAATGAAGAAATTTTTGAATTTTGGCGTCCTTTTTATCTTGATCATATAAAAACGAACCATATACACAAGTTTGACTTGGTGATAACGTATAAACATATAATCCATTTTCACAAGGAGAACTTATTTTCTTTACAAATTGAGAGAAATAAGATGTTACATCACGAGGGATTATAGAAGAAAGTTTTTCAAGCTCACTAGTTTTCACATGATACCAACTCCATTTCGTCATTTTTATGCATTCCATACTATTCTTCCTTTCTAAATAGTTTTATGTTTGATCGAATCATATCCGTAATACGAAATTTGTATGTAGGTATTCATGTCTTGAAGGAAAAGTTTTTAGATCATCTAAATTATAAAATAAATGACATAGGAGGTCTTATTCTTTTAAAAGGAAGACCCCCTATATATTAGTTATTTTTATTTTCAATTTTAAACATTTCCTCTATACAAGCACTTTTTATCTTTTCTTATAAAGAATTTATTATATGTGGAAATGAAGCTACATAATTTGGCACGTCTATTCAACGAACTCCATTTCAGTCGTTATTATAATTTGGATTCATATGCAGATTGATTGGTGATGTCGTCAAATACTTGACTCCCAATAATGTAGTATCCATGAAGTGCAGCCTCTTTCGAAGCGTCTACCATACGGAAAGAAGAAATTTCACTTTGCATTTTTTCAATTCGTTTTTTGTGGAGATCTACTATTCCTCCTGTCCAAATGATAGTATCATACTGTTCTAACGTAAATTGTTCTTGTAATACACGTATGACGTCTTGGAAGTGTGCATCCAACTCTTTTTGAATCAAAGTATGAACCTGACTTGTCTCATGATTTTCTTCTCGACATTTATATCCTTTTTCTAATATGTTTGGCATGTCGTTAATATGCAATTGATTACTTTCACCCTCATGATTCTGCACGATATTCTTAATATTTTTCAAAGGCTTGCTACATCCTAGTTCCGTCTCATAATGATTTAAAATGAGATTCTGTTTCATATCTGTCATTTCTAATGTACGAAATCCACCATCAATAATTAAGATGCGATCTCGTTCCTGAATGATTCCCTCTTTTAAGAGATAGGCATGTAAAGCGACCGGTTGCTGAAGAATCAAAGCATTTTCCACCGTAATATTAATAAATTTCCCATCAATTTGCACGGAAGTTTCTTTTTTTAGTGCACGTTGTAATTGCTCATGCTGACTACCAAAACAAGTGATGGGAAGCCCGGTAACAACTAGAGGTAACACGACATTTTCTTTATAATCCTTTGCAATGCAACCAAATATTTGTTGTTTAAACTCTTCGCTTTCATAATAATTTTCTATTTCATCGTCAAATGGAGGAAGAAATGAAGCGTCAGATTGATGTGCTTCATTTCCCATGTAGTATGCAAAGTCTAAGTCTATAAAACTTACCTTTGTTAAATCTTCACTTTCAGCATGATTAGGTACAGGGGCTAGTGTGGAAGCTTCACTCTTGACCGTCATCTCAGAATCTACATCCTGTCGATATGCCCTTTTGGTAAAGCCAATTCCTACATCAATTGCATACAGAGATTTCATACTTTTTTCCTCACTTTCTATTTTTAGAGTTAAATCTAGGCACTCTCTTCTTTCCCTTCTTTCACATATTTCTTTTCATTTTTCGTTTTTTCCCCGTCTAAGTTCTTACTATTTTCATTTATTTCGTAATCCTTTTCACCTGTTTTCTTTTTATTATTTTCGTTTTCTGTTAAGTCTTTAATGGTAGAAATGACAACTGGTGTGGCTGTAAGCAGTTGTGGTAATGTTTGTTTTGCAACATTAGCTGCAGTTACAGAAAATTGTTTACTTGTCTCAGTTACCTTCTCCAATGTTTCCTTTATGTTTCCTTCTTGTAGTTTTTCTTTTACGCTTTTTCCTTTTGTTTGTATAGCTTTCCGATTTTCTTTTTTTAATAGGGAGACTATGACTCCGGTCGTAATTCCAATCACAGCATATTTAAATATTGTATGTTTCATTTTTCTCATCCTTTTCTATTTTTATTTTCTTCAATGCTACAACCTAAAATAATTACCTTACCTATTTATCAGATGTTGCAATCTATTAGAGAGAATGATAGTTTTGCGGCTGCCTATCACTCGCCGTTAGTGTTTCATCTGTTACTAGGAGTAAAATTCTCCCTTGATCTAGTTTTTCTTCATATAAGTTAGCTTCCTCCTTCGACAACCCCATTTCCTCCATTTGATTTCGGAGCTCGTCCCCTTTTTTGGAGAAAAAGTTGATAATACTTGTGCCCAATCCTTGTTCTTTTACTCCAATCGTATTTGTGTTTGTATCATCCGCAATCCTTTTTGTTATATGTTTTTCATGTGCTAAAACATAAATGTCATCGTGGCGAACCCCTTGCAATTCTAGCTCTTTTACTTTCATAACTACTTCCTGTTCATTTTGATATTCATAAACTACCGTTTTTCTTTCATTCGTATGCATGGTATCTTTCCTCCTTTAGATTTTTTATTTTTTTATTTAGTTGTTATGTAATATGTAATACACCTATTTTAAAGATGTTAAACCTAAATTTTCGAAAAATTTTACACAATAGGTTATTCATGTTTTTAATATCAAAGAAATGTCACAAGAACTTTGCTTTGATAAAAGCGCTCCAAATAACGATTTGTTTGGAAGGTAAGCACATTGTTTTATAGAAATCATAGAAAAATAAAAAAGCACTCCTTTTCAAAGAGTGCTAAAAAAAACATATAACCTAATAAAAATATTTCTATTTTGATTACAGAAAGAAAGTCTTTATTAAAACATATGGTTGCTAATTTAATTGCGATCTGCCTTGCACCCAAGCAGCAATATCATTTATAACATACTCAGGTATATTAGCAGGACTATAATATTCATCCGGCTTACTTATTTCCCCATCGCCCTCTGTAAAGAAATGATTTAACTTTGGATATAGTCGATAATCAACGTTATTTCGTTCTTTTAATTGTTCTTTCCAAAGAGGAATTTCGATTTTTGATTGAACTTGATAGTCTCTTTCTCCTTGAATAATAAGAAGTGGTGTCTTTTGTTCTTTTGACATTTCTGCTGCTTTAATTTTCCGAATAGAATCCCAAAATACTGCTGATCCTAAGTAAAAATCTTTTGGAGGATTCTGACCAGAGAAATTTGGATCATTTAATAATTCAAATTGCGATTTGTAGAATTTATATTGCTCCTGGTTCATTGCTCCAATAGAGAAAAGGTACTCAAATTGATCTAAAACAACGTCTTGGATCGTACGAGCTGGCCCTCCCATTACAATTGCTCCAGCAATATTTTTATTTTGGTCTTTTTCAATCATTTTCGGAAGCATCATTCCACCTTGACTATGACCCAAAATATAAATTTGATTTTTATTTATTAGAGGCTCATTTTTAAGAAATTGAGTTACAAGAAGAGCATCATCTGTTGTCTCTTTATCAACTGTATAAAAGGGACTAAATTGTGTTTTCAACCCATGTTCATAAGTTCTTTTATTATAGCGAAGGACAGCAATTCCCTTCGATGCAAGACCTTCAGCTAAATCGCGAAACGGTTTTAAAGCAAACGCTGTTTCATCCTGATCAGTTGCTCCTGATCCTTGAACAAGAATAACCGCTGGAAAAGGACCATTTCCTTTTGGAACCGACAATGTTCCTGGTAATGGAAATGCACCACTTCCAACTACTACTTCTTTATCAACAAATGATTCAGGCTTACTATATGACGGACGCTCAGCAACAGGACTAAACGACATGCTGAGTTGAAAATCGTCTATTTTTCCAGATGGATCTAGTTTAATTAGTAAAGGTACAGTCATTTTTTCAAAAACTAATTGAATCTCCACATTTGTATGAACAGGATTTGTCTCTTTTTGTGTAACCTCTCCAATTTCTATAAAAGAACCTGCTTGTAATTGAACTGGGAGTCCCTCCCAATAGCTCTTCAGCCATTCTTCGGATATTATTTTCTGTAATGACCTTGAGGTTAAATCAAATGCAGATTTATAATCTTCACTATTCATATGGCGAATAAATGAAAGAGTAGTAGATATAATAGGATTTTCATCATCACTATTGTCTATTTTTTTTATATTTGTGTTTACTTCCTTTAATTTTGAAATAAATTGGTGGTTAAATGGATTATTATATGTATTAGGATATAAATTTGTTTTCAAAATTTCCGTATTCCGTCCCTCATACAAACTTGAAGAACTCGTAAACTTTTCAGGTGAAATTACTTCCTCCGCATATGAGACTGAGGGAATTGCTATTGTAAAAATTGCACTGATAAGTAATAACTTATTACTTATTCTTCTTTTCTTACCCATACCTATTGATTCTCCCTTCAAAATTTAAAATTTCTAATACAATATGCCAACTATAAGGAAAATAAAAATTACCAAAGAGATTAATAATCTATTTTACGATCCCCCTCTCAAGTTAAAAATCTATCATTAACAAACTTCAATAAAAAACGCCTTCCCCCTCTTTTTTTATTGTTGGATTTTCCAATGACCTAGAAGCACAGCACGAAATTACATGTAACCTACCCATGAGATTCTCTGTTTCAAAAGAAAAAAGCACCCCACTAGATGCTTTCTTTAATTGTTCTCACTATCATTTATTTAGGTAATTCTCTTATTACTGTAAGATAAATTCATTCTATTTCCTAAATCTCACTTATTTCTTAATTCACTCATACCAATATAAAGCCTAATAACCTACCATCAAAAAATAAAGAAAACAGGTTATTTGGCTATTCATTTCGTAAACTTAATGCTCAAATTAGTTTTTTTCACAAAGTTAAACTTTATTAAGAAAAACTTAAAGAATTTCCCTCTATATTCATAAGAACTTTTTTCTATACTCAAAAATGTAAATAGACAAAAGGAGAAACAATCATGAAGAAATTTGTAATTTGCATACTAGGAATAGGCCTCCCTATATACTTACTACCTTTCATATTACGTGGAGATTTAGACAGATTTAATCCGATTGCTGAAGAAAAAAATGTATATGCCGTTGCGAAAGGATATGGTGTTCCAGATTATCATCATAAAGGAAAAGCTATGTACTCACTAAAAGCTGTTGACGAATTAAGTAATGAAAAAGAATATACAGTTGGAACGAACACGCCTAATGATTTTATAAGAAAAACTTACTTAAAAATTCATGTGAAAGGAAAATATGTGTATTCTTACGATATTATTTCTAAAGAGGATATTCCGGAGAAAATAAGGCGACAATTGGAGATAGCAAATAAATAAAAGAGCCAATTCATACGATTTGGCTCTTTATTCTCTCTCCCATCTACCGTTTGGATAATTCTTTCGGTAGATTTATTAAATTCGTTATCATTGTTCCAATAACCATTGTTCAATTACTTTTACTGTTTCATCTCGTTGTGCTTTTGCCGTAATTAAACTCGCATTATCACCTTTTTGCTCACCATACATGCCAAAATGAGCATGATTTCCCCCTTTTATCATGTGCATAGTTGTATTCTTTGACATGAACTTTTTATTGTTCTCTATTTTTTCTACAGTTGCTAAAGCATCTACTTCCCCATAAATTGATAACATCGGAATCGATTTTGTAGAAAAGTCATCTGCAGGATACGAACCTAAGAAAATAATCCCGTCTACCTTGTCTTCATGTTGGAAGGCATACTTAGAAATCATAGCTCCTCCCATTGAATGCCCTGCAACATACCATTTTTGAACTTCCGGATACTTTTCAATTACACTGTCTACCTCATTTATTCCAAGTATCGCTAAATTTAATGGTAACTTAGGCATTACTACAAAGTGCCCATCTTTTGCAAGCGCTTCTCCTAAGTAACTATAAGCCTCAGCTTCTACTTTAGCTCCTTGATAAAAAATAACCCCTACTTTCGCATCTTTCGCTCCAAAAACGATATTATCTTCATCTTTTTTATCATCTACTAACGACAAAGCCTCTTTCGTCGGTTTATAAGTAAACTGAGACCAAGTCAAAAAAGTAAAACTTCCTATAATTAAAATAGCTAGTAAAGAGTACAGCGTAATTTTTATCCATTTCTTCACAAAGATGACCTCCATAAGATGTATATATTCCATATTTCGGATTATCATTAACACACATAAAAACTCGAGCATTTTTATTGTGCTCAAGTTTTTAGTTCCGTCTTTAATTTATACTATAAATTGTCCAAGATAAATATGTAGCAAATGCAGACCATAAAAAATATGGTATTAGCAACCATGTCGATACTTTAGATAATTTGGAAGAAACCGCTATGAGAAGTAACGTAGTAATAGCGACAAGTAAACAATCTACTGTTGCTAAAAACAAATTCTTTTGGCTAAATTGAAAATAGCTGAACGCTTGATTGAATATATAATTTAAAAGGAATAAAAACCAAAATGTTTTTGGCTTGAATCCATAGTTGTTGTAAATAATTGCAACTGATAATGCAATAAGTCCAAATAATACAGCCCATATCATTCCGATTGTCATACCAGGAGGTGTCCAAGACGGCTTTTCTAACGCATCATACCAAGTACGATCAATAGGGAATAAAACACTAGAAACATAAAACAAACCATATGTTAGTAAAAATACTATAATACTAGATTTTTTCATAAACATTCTCCTTTTTACTAGAAGATTATAGAAACTTTATATGATTAGTATGCCCTTGTAATGGATAAAATTCTAATATTTAAATTCCAAATACATATTGTTTAACCCATTTTATACAAATTCTTTCATACTTTTATATGCACAAAGGGCTCTCTCTCGTGCTGCCTTATGATCAACAATCGGATAAGGATATGTATCCCCAAGCTTTATATTGGCCTTTTGTAAAATATGCACAGGCGCTTCCCATGGTTTATGTATATATTTATTCGGTATATCGCTTAATTCTGGTACCCATCTTCTTATATACTCTCCATTTTTATCAAACTTTTCTCCTTGTGTGATGGGGTTAAAAATACGAAAGTACGGTGATGCATCTGCCCCACTTCCAGCAACCCATTGCCATCCCATTGTATTATTTGCAATATCAGCATCTAGTAGTGTATCCATAAACCATTTTGCTCCTTCTTGCCATGGAATTAACAAATGCTTTACAAGAAAAGAGGCTACAGCCATTCTTGCCCGATTATGCATAAAACCTGTTTGCCAAAGCTCCCGCATTCCCGCATCAATAAACGGATAACCAGTTTCACCCTTCTGCCATACGCTTAATAACTCCTCTTCCTTATCCCACGGGAAATTTTCAAAGCTCTTATTAAGAGGTTTAGATACTGTAAATGGATAATGATATAGTAAATAATAAGAAAACTCTCGCCAAATTAATTGACGTATAAAGCTATTAACTTGTTTTTCAAAAAGACTACATTGTCTTTCGGTACTTTTATTTATTAAGTAATGAAACATTAGCTTTACTGATATTTGACCAAATGAAAGATACGGTGCCAACATCGAATGGACATTTTGATCTGGAAAATCTCTTCCTTCACTATAAGAGGCTAATTTGCTAGAGAAAAATTTCTTGAATGTTTTATATGCCCCTTCTTCTGTCGGATCCCATATTGCTTCCATATGAGATGTCCACGGTATAGTCGGCAACAAGTGTAATTCTGAAACAGATAAGCTTGCTGGTAAAGAGTTTCCCCACTTTATACTCTGCACTCTGCTAATAGGTTTAGGTATTACCTGCTTTTGAAATGCATTGTAAAAAGGCGTAAACACCTTATATTCAGTGTTATCCTTCTTTTTTATAATCCACGGTTCTAATAATAAATGCGAATTAAATTCCTTACAGATAATACCTTTATCCTCTAACATCATTTTCATTTTTTGATTAGATTGTAATCTGTCAGGATCATAACAAATATTCCAATATACAGCCGTTATATCTAATTGTTCTATGAGAGAAAGTATTTCTTCCTCCGTACGTCCTTTACGAATTATTAAAGTAGAGCCCAATGCCTCAAGTTGCTTCTTTACATCTTTTACAGCATGGTGTAACCACCACTTTGCCGCACTTCCTATTGAAAAAGTTTCATCTTGTATATATACCGGAAGAACCTCACCAGACTGAACAGCTTCAAATAGCGCTGGGTTATCATATAAACGAAAATCTTTTTGAAACATAACAATAATTTTATTTTGCATGGCTATCCCTTCTAATTCTTAAAGCACAATTCATTCTTTATGAGAACAAGTACTTCTGTTATTTTTAAAATACTATAAGAATCATCCTTTTTATTTTATAATCTTCTTCACTATAAACATTGATTTTCTATCTCTCTAAGTACATCATTTCCTATATTATCTATCTTTTCATTTTTTATGGTGTTATATAAACTCTGTAAAACTTTTAACTCTGTTCTTAAATGTAAAATGACACTAGATAATATATATAACTTAGCTACACTCTCTTTTCCACACTTTTCTTCATATACTTTTTGAAGGGTAGTAAGATATAACGTCAGTTGAGAAATTTTAGTTTTTAGCTGTTCTAGAATTAATTCTTCCTCCCCATATTGTGCAAAAAGTAGCGCTTCATATATAGGACGATGCATATCCTCTTTCTTTATCATTTGCTCTAATAATAAATGCTCAAATTCTTGTTTACCACTTTTAGTAATACCGTAAATAGTCCTTTCAGGGCGTTGTTCATTACGAATAATATCAACAACCTCTATAAAGCCCTTCTTTTCAAGTTGCTCAAATGTATAATATAAAGAGCCTTTAGTAATTTTTATATAATATTTCATTTCACTATTTTTTAAAAGTTGCTGGACTTCATACGGATGCCTATTTTTCTCCATAAGAAGACCCAGCATAAAAAGCTTTGTATTCATAACTCTCCACTCCTTAATAACCTATACCAATAGTATAAGCTAAAAATAAGTAAAGAATCTTTTTGTTTTATAAAATTTATGACTTCAAATTCACTTTATTATCCTTTGTACCAGCTTTGGAATTTCCCATAAATAATATTGCTATAAACGAAACGATAATTGGAATTAAAGCTAATAGAAAAACAGTAGTAATTGAAGATGACATAGCAGCTATAATTTTTTCAAGAATAAACGTAGGGATACTGAATCTTACATCTGAGCGAAATATTGCACTTGGATCACCTAGATTATTTAACATGCTGGAACCATGTTCTATTCCCTTAAAAGCATCCTTTAAGTTAGCTGTAAAGGTACTATTTTGAATGGAGCCAAAAATCGTTACTCCAATTGTCATACCTAGTGAACGAAAGAATGAATTTGTCGAAGTAGCTGAACCACGGAATCTCGGTTCCATATTATGAATAGAAACTGTGGGAAGCAAAGAGAACGAAAATCCAACTCCAAATCCCGTTATAATCATGTATATCGTTAAAAGTACACGGCTTGTTTGCGGATCCATCGTTCCTAACAAATACATACCTATCCCAAAGGATATTATAGATAATAACATCAAGTTGCGGTAACTAATTTTCGTTTGAAATATTCCACCAATTGCACTACCTACTACAGAACCTAACATCATTGGGGTTAAAATTAATCCAGCATTAGTTGCTGTTCCACCATATACAGCCTGAACAAAAATAGGAATAAATACTGTTAAAATAACAAATGTTGCTCCATAGAAAAACGTAATAATTTGTGATATTGCAAACTCCTTACGCTTAAACATCCAAAATGATATTATCGGATCTTTCACTTTTCTTTCTACCAATAGGAAGCCAACAAAAAATACAATAAACGATGCAAATAACCCAATGATTTGTATCGAATCCCACTTAAATTCTTTTCCTCCCAATTCTAAAGCGAACATTAAGCTAATTACTGCTATGACGAGTGTTATCGCCCCCCACCAATCAATATTTTGCTTAGTAGGTGGATTATTTTCTTTATAAGCTTTTAAAATAAAAATTAATGACATTAGACCAATTGGAATATTGACGTAAAAAATCCAATGCCAACTAATATTTTCTGTTATATACGCACCTAATAAAGGTCCTAATACACTTGAAGAACCAAATACGGCCCCTAATAATCCAGTCATTTTCCCTCTTTTTTCAATAGGAAAAATATCAAATACAATGGTAAAGGCGATTGGCATCAGTGCCCCCCCACCTATACCTTGAATTGCACGATAAATACTTAGCTGAACAATACTTTGCGCAGTACCACATAATGCAGAACCAATTAAGAAGATTAATAAACCAAAAATATAAAACCTCTTTCTACCATACATATCAGATAATTTCCCGAAAATAGGCATACCCGCCATAACTGCAACCATATAAGCAGAAGTAACCCATATGAATTTATCCAATCCACCCAAATCTGAGACAATTGTACCAATTGAAGTGGCAACAATTGTATTATCCATTGCAGCCATTAAAATGCCTAGCATTAACCCAGCTATCACTAAGCGTAAGTTGCTCTCTTTTGCAACCATGCCTCTTTCCTCCTTTTTTCACACTCAATAAAATACATAGTCTAATTAAACTATATATTCATTATAGTCTAATTAGACTATTTTTCAATAAATCATAAAAAAAAAAATAAATCCCCCCAAATATATTGGAGAGATTATAATTGTAGAATTGCTTCCTATATAAAGTAATTAAAACCGTAAAAACTATTACTTTTTTATACTACCTTGATTTTGCATACATGCAACTTACTCATTTAGTTTTGGTCTAGTTTGTAAATATAAATTCAAATCCGGACTTGAACCTTTAATAATTATATCTCGAACAATTTTAGAAAGTACCATACTATATACTAATCCATTATCTCCATACGCATAGATAAAGTGACAATTTGGAAACTCTTCATACATTCCAATTATAGGTAAACCATCATGAGTACCACCATAAAAAGCACTTAAATAAAATTCAGGTTCAACTGTTATATTGGGAAAGAGCTTATTAAATTCATTTACTAATTTCTCTTTTTTATGGATTAATTTTGAATCTCTTTCTTGAGCAATGTTTGTATCTTCATCTAGCCCACCTATAATAATCCTGTTATCTGCAGTAGTTCTCATATAAATATATGGTCTCGCAGTTTCCCAAATGAGAGTACGTTTATACCAAGAAGATAAATCTTCTACAGGATTAGTAACAACTGCATATGAGCTAATCAGTGTAGCGTTCTTTTCCTTTTTAAATTCCAATCCTTCATATCCTGCAGCCACAATTACTTTATTGGCAGTAATAGAATTGCCCCCCTTTGTATAAAAGATAGCACATTCTTTCTCTAACTTTTTGCCAACAATCTCTGTATCTTCATAAATTTGAACTCCTTTATTAGAAGCTTGTTCTAATAAACTATGTGTAAATTTATAAGGATTTATTTCACCATCATTATACGTATAAATAGCTGCACGTTTTTTAAATGGATATCTCTGTCCAATTTGTTCCTCTGATAGCCAAGTCGCTTTAAAATCATGCTTATGTAAATAATACAGTTCTTTTTCTAATTTCTTTATATCCTCTTCATAGCTTGCATAATATAAACTGTCACGTCGTTTAAAGTCAGAGCAATAAGGTAAATTTTGATCAGCATATTCAATATCATTAATAGCTTGTTCACATAATTTCATATGCTTAACTGCATACCCTTCTCCAAATGTATTTACAAGTTCAAAAAACATCTTGTCACCTAAATATTGAATAAGTGCTGTATTTGTAAGGTTACTTCCATGTCCTACCTTTCTTTTATCAACGACAACAATATTTGAATCTGATTCACTTAAATAGTATGCTGATTGAGCACCTGAACTTCCTGCTCCTATTATTAGTACGTCACATTTAATATCTTCTTCCAAGCGAGGATAAGAAGATGTATTAGAAAAAGTTGTGTTCCAATATAATTTCCCTTTCTGTAAATCCATTTAAAGTGCACCGTCCTAAATAAAATAGTTATATCCCCATCTGTATCTCCAAATCATTCTTACTATATACTTCTTATCAAATTTATTTTTGCTACCATTAGATTATTAATGCAATATTTTGTTCACCCATATATGGTATTAAACTAGGCTTATAAAAAGTTAATAGTATATATATTATTTATTTTCATTTAGAAATTTAAGAACTTGGTTAAAAGCTTCTTCACCTGCTGGAGTGTTCATTTTAAATTGAAATTCATGTGCTAACTCGCCAGAGATATTTTTATCAAAGAAAAGTGTATCTACAGGTACTCCTTTATTTTGTAAAGTAGAAGCTAATGCTTTACCTTGCTCTTCAAATGATGCAGTATTTCCATCTGTGATGAACGTTGGTGGGTAATCTTTTGTAACGTGTTTATAAATAGAGGCGATTTCCATTTCAGGTAATGTTTCAAATTTCTTTTTCCCAAAGTAAGCCCAGCCAGTAGTACGCATAAAGTCTTGCACTTCTTTGGATGTTTCCATTTTAGCTAATGCAGGCATATTATACGGGCCGCAAAATAGCAGTATACCTTTAATTGTAGAAGGAGTAACAATAGCGTCAATTCCGGTTAATTTCGCATAATCTGGAGATGTTTGAATAGTAACAAATTGTCCAGATATTTGCGCTCCCGCAGAATCTCCTGCAAAATACAGGTCATCTAGTTTTACATTATATTTCTTTGCATTTGCTTTTATATATTCATAAGCCTCACCAAGTTGTAGTACTGGTGTAGGATACCTTCTTTTAGGAGCAAGAGCATAATTTATATTAATCACTGTATAACCACGAGCAGCTAATTCTACTGCATAACCAGTAATGTCTGATTTATCTCCACCTACAAATCCACCCCCGTGCACCCAAAAAATAACAGGTGTTTTCCCTATAAAATTTTTGGGATAAATAATGTCTAATGTACCATCAGGAAATTTAGAATTATAATTGATATCTTTAACAATTCGTGTCTCTTTTAGAGTGTTTTTATAATTATTAGATTGAACAAACATTCCACCTTCAAATGCTTTTTTTATGAGAAACGCTTTCGGAATAGGTGAAACATTCCAGAAAATCCCCCCCGCAATAATCAATCCGAAAACAATAAAAAGAGTTAGCAACATTCTTTTTTTCCATATCATTTTAGGTTTTAACTGTTTTATTCTCATAATTAAAGAATCTCCATTCTTTTTAGCAATAATCTTAAAATAAAGTGAAAATTTAATCAGCCCTCACCAATAGGGCTACCCGTTAATGCGGGATAAATCACAATATACACTTCTATTTTACGATTAACTTTATTATCACCTGCTAATCCGTCCTTAAAATTTCATGCAAAAGGTTATATATTTTTATTATGTACATATTAGATATCTCCTATAAAACACATTAAAAATTCAAACAAAAAAGCAAAAGATCCCCATTTATAGAAGATTTCTTTTGCTCTTTGTAAAGGACACAAGTCCAAATAAAAGTTGCTTATCTATCGATAACTTACACATAAAAATGCATTTGTTTCAGTACTTTATTAGCAGAAATTTTAACAACCGTTTCTTTTTCACCCGTTCTATCAATTATGAAACCATGAACTTTAACATCAGAAGGCACTAATGGATGATGACAAATCATATCTATACTCTTCTCAATATTTTCACTAACATTTTCTTTTCCACTTAGCCATTCATCAAGGCTACCACTTAAAAATTCAGGCATGCAATTTTTAAAGAGATAGTCTAATTCTATATTATCTTTTATGAAATCACGTTGAGTTTGTAGATTAACTGAAGAAGTTTCTTTATCCTCTATTCCGACAACAAAAATTTCTTTAACATTTTCTTGATAAATAGCAATAATAATAGATCTCATTATATCTCCATAAGGATGTACAATTACAGAATCATAGCTGTGTATAGTCAACATGTTTTCTTGTTGAATATTAGTTACTTGTTGGATACTAGGCTCTATTCCGTGTTCAATGTCTGTTAATAATAAAACTTTTTTATTCTTTGAATTCATATGGAGCACTCCTTCTTCATTATTGTATTTATGAAACTTTTAAGCTAGTAACAATAATAATTGTTACCAGTTTTTCCAGCGTCCCTCGGGATCAACACTTGCAAGTCTAACCCATCCATTTTGAACTTTTTCTCGAAATGTGAAATCATTATTTAGTAAACGTTCTATATATTGAATAGGCGCTTGAATTACAATTAGTAAACGAAGTGGTGAATGATACGTCTCACTATCTGACTGCATAACGGATTGCCAAGGTAAGCCTGGCAACAAATCACTTGCATTTCCCTGCATAACACCAAGACCCGCCGTTACGGTTTGGGTTGTTTTATTTCCACTACCATAATAATGAGGAGCTACAGTTGAAGCGTAATATTGTAGATTTATCCACTGAGCTACTGTTCCTGGTCCTGCAATAATGTTAGCTAATATATCGCCACTTTCATCCTGTTTCCAATCATAATTATGGAGGAAAGCCCTACCTTCTAAGTCACAATCTTGAGTTAATTCCCGTTGCCCGATAATAAAAGATGCATTACGAGCTAATCCCCATTCTGGACGTATTTCACTCCAATCTTCTGCAAATCGATGTGCCTCTTTACTCGCATTTTTTATTTTCGTTTTTAAATTTGGTAATTGCGTTAAACGCTCTCTATTTGCATGTTGGCTCACATTTGGCATAATCGACTTGATACAATCAAATGCTTCTTGCGCAGTTTCCGAAAGTTCTGGGACGTAAATCCATTCCAATTCGTCCACTGTTGTTTTATGTTCAGCTGCTGCAAAAATGGTATCCTCAGGAATTTTAATACCTTCAGCAAACAACGCCTCTCTCACTTCTGGAAGATTACATAAAGTAGCAAAAACTCTTGCATTGAATCCTCCTGCTGCTCCGCCACAAGCACCACACTCAAGTGCTGCAGCATAAGGGTTGTTCGTACTTTGACTACTATGTCCGCACATTACAATTAAAGGAGCAAATTTTTCTGTCAGTCCCACCATTTTTAAAGCTTGACGCACATAGTTCACTTTTTCTTCTTTCGTAAAACCGATAGGTATCTCACCTTTTGTGTCATGAACATGATTAAGCGAGAATGTTGTATCAGGTTTTTGTAACATAGTTTTACGAAGTTTACGAATGAAACCACCAACTCCTCTTGGGACAAAGCTTCTTGTCACCATCTGTAGACCAAGTAAAGGACCACTTAACTCAGGTAGCGCCATACTTGTCATTACGTTCTGTTTCATCGTTTTAAATGTATAACGTACCGAACTGCCTACCCTCTTACGCTGCTCATAAGATTTAAGTTCATTTTCATTTGTGAGCTCTTTTATTTGATGTTTCGGTTTGAGTATAACTGGCAAAGAAGGATGGTTGTTATTACTACCTAGTTCACTAGTTGCAATTGGTAATCCAAAGAAACCAGCTATTCCAAATGTTTCAAACGGACCTAATTTTTCAAGGTGGCGACGAAACGGTTCTGAACGTACATCAATACAAAATGCTAATTGAGCTAATACACGCTTTTTATCATTGGTTACACGTTGTTTAGAAGCAATTTTCTCTCTTAATTGCTCTGCATGCGTTTGTTCCCAAGCTTCCAGCCAAAGTTTCCTGCGAATATTTTCATCAAAACGATAAGCGAATGCTAATAATTCACTTTGTTCAGCAGCAGGCATTTGTAACCATTCCCGTGTTGAAATATTCCCCCAATAGATCCAAGAAGCTATAAGTGGGACAATCGGAACTTTTTTCTCAACCTTTTGATTTTTTAAAGGTAAATAAGGTTTTGCAATAGCCAGCTCCATAGAAATTCGAACTGCTAAATATTCTATGAGAAGTTGCTGTTCCTGAATTGATTGTTGTGAGCGCCATCGTATCATTCCTGCCCACCCAGGCAAAGAAAGCAAGTGCCCTTCAAGGTAAGATTGTATGTTAGATTCAGAAATTCCTAGTTCAGATAATGCTCTCGCTAAAGCTACTTCGGCATCTTGTGGCCAATCTTTTAAAACTTTACGCTCATTTTTACTGAGCGCTGGATCAAATTTAATAAGGTGGTGCCATGCACGATAAAAACCTTTCTCTCGATTTGGCATCGTCCAACTTGATCCGGAGTCATCAAGATATAATTTACACCATTTAATAATATGATAATTAAGAATATCAGATAGGTTTTCACCATTTTGATTCTCTATAAGCGAACTTATTGGTTGCATAACAAAGGCTTTCATACTCCCTGTATTTATATAACTCATTTCGTCTGCCAGTTTATTTAATTCTGGCGATGATAATAGACTAGAAGGTAATTTTTCTAACTTTAAAGCCGCTTGGCAAAATCGCTCTACTTTCTCTCGCGGAATATGAAAAGATTGTGAATCCAGCCAACGAGACAAACTACTTTGTAAAAATGATTCCTCAATCTCACCTTTCGCTTTTGCCGAATGAATCATGGAAGTACTAGGATACATATCCACATTACGAGCTTCTTTTAACCAATTTGCAACTTGATCAAATGATTGCTTTTCAAGTCCCATCCAAGGATGGTGAGCTGCAAACGTAGAGATAGGCCAAAGTGGTGCAATAACCCGGCTAGCAGATGCAACTAAATCATTTATATTATTTTTTTGTATATCAATGTTTGTATCTTTCTTTAATATTGACGGTATGCTCATCACGAATTACCTCCCTTTGATACATAATGTTTCAGATAGCTTGGATGACTTTCTACTGACTTTCTTCTCGCCTCACCTACTCGAACTAACCAAAGATAAAGTACAGCGAATAAAGTAGAAGATTGATTACGAGTAACGAAAGTACTAATAGCACTACTAAATAGTAAAATACATATAACAAAGATAACGGCTGGAGCTGAAGGTTGAACACTTTGATAAATGTCAGTATGCAACCATTTATAAAGAGAATTATGAACAGTAAAGTAAATGAGAGAACATCCAATCAAAACAATTACGCCAGCAATTCGTCCCATTCTTCCCTCTCCAAAAACAACAAGCTGTTTCCATGAAAAGTATAATGACCACCCTAAGATTAACGCACTAACTAGCTGATATCCCTCTCCAGAAGTCATAAACCAGAAAGTAATTGCTATAAATAATCCTAAAACACGCCCGACTATAGTCCATAAATTTGACATCTTTTCATTAGACTGATTCACTACCCCAAAACGTTGCACTGAAGAACCAGCTTGTAAAAACAGTGTAGCTTTAAACAAACCATGTAAAATTAAATGAATAATAGCCGCTAAATAAGCGCCTAATGCACATTGAATAAGCATAAATCCCATTTGTGCAATAGTTGAACCTACTAGCTGACGTTTATAATCAACTTGGACTAAACTAATTCCTGTTCCGATTAAGACAGAAATACTAGAGAAAATAAGTAAAATGATTTGTGCAATATCATCATGAAAAAGAGGTGAAAATCTAGTTAACATGATACCGCCAGCATTTACTAAACCCGCATGCATAATAGCTGAAACAGGAGTTGGAGCAACAGCAGACTCAATTAACCATCTTTGAAAAGGCCATTGTGCTGCTGGAATCATCACCGCTAATATAATTAATAAGTTAATTCCTGTTCTCTCCAATGTTCCATGTAGCGCTACATTTTCATTCGTTAAAACTGATGTTAATTGCCACTGTCCAGTTACTTGAAAAAGCCAAATGATAGCTGATAGCAACGCAATCCAACTTATTGTAAATAAATAGCCAGAGATTTTAGTTGCTTCACTAACTACTTTCCACCCTTTATTTAGCCCTATGAGTAGAACCAATCCTATAAGCGTTGCTCCCCAACAAATGATCATGAAACGAAGATCGTCACTTAACCATGCAACCGAAGATACACCTGTAGTAAATGTAAAAAGTGCAAAGTATTTTCGATATGAGCGGTCTCCCATTAAGTAACGTACAGAAAAACGCTGAATGATTAAACCAATTGTAAGAACAAAGAAAGCCATTAACCAAGCTAAAGTATCTAGATGCCAAGGCCCCACAACTCTATCTCCATTGTTATTAACAAGTGCGAGTAAAGAAATCAATGAAGGCAAGGCAGCGATACCAATATGGATATGAACAAAACGTAAAGGCATCCTTGCATTTAAAAACAATAATCCACTTAGCCAAGAAGCACTAAGCGCCATAAAAAATAATGTTAACAGTGTTGATGAACTCAGCGAAATTAACATGTTAAATACTCCCTTCTAAGCGAAAATAGCCTATAAAAATTCCTTTTAATTACGATAGTTTTTTAAATTTCAATTTTCATTCACTCTTTTTAGTGCATCGTTTTTTCCCATAAAAAAAACCGACAACTTCCATAATTCAATGATTTTATATCATCATTGAATTATGGAGATTGTCGGTTTCACTTCAACTAACTTCAATAAAGTTTTTTGAAGAGCTCCCATTTTATAGAGGATAGTAATGTATGTATTACTCCTATTAAAAATAACAGTATATCTCTGATCTCCTAGATTATGCAATCAATATATCAATTTATGTTATGCGCTATCTTTCAATTAAGAAACTTTTTCATTTAGTCAATATTACATATTAAAAAAATGCTAAAGCCTTAATTATAGCAAACAGTTAAAATAAGCATCTATTAATTTTTTAAAACAATTATAAGATAAACTATATTAAGCAGTTTGTCAATTTATTTATCGTTTTTTTTGAGTGTTATTCCAATCAAAATTCATTATACGTAAATAATTTCAAGTTTTTAATTATTATCATGTTAATAAATTTAAATAAAGTGCAAAACTTTTAGGTTTCTTACCTATCTCTCACTAACCCTACGGTGGTTTTAATTTTTAAAATTCTCCCTCAAGATTATGAAACAATTTAAAAATCATTACTCGTTCACCAGTACGGGAGCTTATATCCGTATGAAAGCTTTTCACTTTTTCTCCAGTTAATTCTAGTATAATCTCTTTCAAATCTTCAATTCCAGATTCAACTAGCTCCGAACGATTTTTCTTTATCGTTAGCATACCGTCTTTTGTTTCGCAAACCGTATATTCAGCCGGCGTTAAAATACCTTGTAAATTTACGATAATCATATCCCGTAATATATCTGTCTTAACGGATATAGACCCGCGTCCTAGATAGTCCTTTTCCCAGTGAGTAATTGCTTTGCTTATCTCTGATTCAATAGAGCCTTTTGAGCTTTTCATCTATGTATCCTCCTTCAATAAAATAAATTTACAATAACAATATAATAATCCGGATTGATTTTATTTTCAATTATTGAGAAGAATTTATTGGGATTGCAAAAAAGAACTCTTATAAAGTGAAACTTTAATCAGTGGAGGTTTTCTTCATCCCCCACTGATTATCAGCCCTCACCAATCGGACTTTTATGGGCAGTTGATCCTCCCCTACCTAACTTCTTTGCTTTCGCTGAATTTTGAGGTAGGGGTCTTACTGCCCATTAAAGTGGGATAAATTTACGAGTCCTTTTTATATTGTTTCGGTCAATCAATCTTTTAATTGTTGTAGGTGGATTTTTTCATGTCTCCTTTAATATCTTTACAAAATACAGTTAAGTTCATAAACAAAAAGAAAAGCAAATGACCTTAATTATTAGATCCCTTGCTTTTCTTCCATCATATACTTTCTAAACTACTCTATAAACGATTCTAATTACTTGCCTTACTTTCAAGTTTTTGAGTTGCCACTTTTTTAGGCATGAAACATGCAAAGATTAATGCTACGAAAGATAAAAATAACATGAATAGATACGCATCACTTGAGCCGAAAATAGAGGATAATTTAGCTAGTTGAATAGCTGTAATGTTTCCATTTTCTAAAGATAACTCTGAAGCGTGTGAAGTTGCTTGAGTTGTATATATAGTAATAACAACAGCTGTTCCAATAGCACCGGCTAATTGACGAACCGTATTATTTACGGCTGAACCATGTGAACCTAATTCTCTAGGTAAAGCATTTAGTCCTGCTGTATTTAAAGGCATTGAAATGAAACTTAACCCAATCCGTAAAAGAATAGTACGCACCATTACATACATATACGTTGTGGATTCAGTTAAATCAATTACCCCCCACATCGAAATAATGATAAATACTAACCCTGTAATAAAGAGTGGTTTTGCTCCGTATTTATCATACATTTTACCTGTAATTGGTGATAAGAATGCATTAATGACCGCTCCAGGTAATAGAAGTAAACCTGATTCAAATGCGGTAAAGCCTCTTCCGTTTTGTAAGTAAATCGGTAAAAGAATTAAATCAGCATACATAATCATCGTGATAAGTACATTGATCACTGATGTAAGAGTAAAAATTTTATACTTAAATACGGATAAATTTAATAATGGATCGTTAGACTTTATTTGACGTAAGCAAAATAGCGTTGTAACAAGTACCCCGGTAATAATTGTCGTAATAACAATCGGGTGATCCCATCCCTTACTTCCTGCACTACTGAATCCAAATAAAACACAACCAAAGCCAATCGTTGATAAAATGACACTTACAATATCCAATCTTGCTTTTGTCGTATCTGCAACGTTCATTAAATATTTTAGCGCAAGAATAATGACGATGAATACAAATGGAGCTAATCCAATAAATAACCATCTCCATGATACATATTCAATGATAAAACCAGATAACGTTGGAGCAATGGCTGGCGCAAAAATCATAGCAAAGCCGATAGTTCCCATAACACTCCCGCGCTTTTCACTAGGATATAAATATAAAATAACTGTCATCATGAGCGGCATAATAATTCCTGCCCCAATTGCTTGAATCATTCTTCCTGTTAATAACATGCCAAAATTGATGGCACCGGCACATAGTAATGTTCCGATTAATAAAAAAATCATTGAGCTAATAAATAATTGCCTCGTTGTAAAACGTTTCATTAAAAATGCCGTAATTGGCACTAAAACACCGTTTACGAGCATAAAACCTGTTGCTAACCATTGTACAGTTGTAGCTGTAACATCAAATACTTCCATTAAGTTACTCATTGCCACATTAAGTAACGTCTGGTTTAATGTTGATAAAAAACATCCAGCAATTAGTACAAGTAATAAAATTTTCTTATTTTTTTCTGTTATTCCCTTCTCCATTTGTAAACTCCCTTTTTCTATAGTTGCATTATCGACACAGTGTCGATAAAATTCATAGTAACAAAGATACATATTCCTGACCATGAACAATTTTGTTAAAAATGTTCATTAATCGACATTGAAAATATGCTATGTCGAGAAAGTCAAAGAAAAATCTATAAAGGAGTTTCAAAATGTCTACATCTAAAAAAGAGGATCCTCGTACACTTCGTTCAAGAGAAATGTTTAAAAATGCCGTCTATTCCCTTTTACAAGAGGAATCCACTATTTCAAATTTAACAGTCCAGAAAATTGCAAACGAAGCTGGATTAAATCGGACAACATTTTACTTACACTATCAAGATATTCAGGATTTACTCATGCAACTCACTGATGAAATTTTAAACGAACTTTCTAATAAAATTACCGCTTTAATACACGTAAGCAATTTATCAGAAAAACAACAGCTAACACAATTGCTTGATTATTTATATATTCATCGAAATTATTTATCTGTTTTATTTAATATGAATCATTTTGAGGAACAATTATTTCTATTAATAAAGAAATTAGTAGAAACGCGCAGAAATAATAGTGAGACAGAGCTACCCGAAGATTATGTTGCCATTGAGATTAAAACCGCTTCATTGGTAGGAATCATTATGTGGTGGATAAAAAACGGACTTCATTTTAGTTCAGATTATATTACAAACCAAATTTATTTCATGTACAGAGGACAATGATTGCAGGCTATTTACTAATAGAATGAGGTTAGAGCATATGAGCCCTATTTCGCTACGGAGAAAAACGCGAATTTCGTACGCTAAGAGAATTTGACTAAAAAAAGTGCCCCTCGATTGTTAGACTTTGTTTAGCAATCAGGGTGCACTTCACATGTAATATAAGCTTTTTATCTGTTGGCAGTTTGTTTGATCAATTCACTTTTACTCTCTCTTTGCAGCATAATTCTCCCCACCGCTATAAGAATGGTAATAATTGAAGTGCAAAGAAGAATATTCATATCGTGTGATAGATTTCCCCCACCAAAAATTATTGTTTGATATCCGTCAGCTACATAAGTTCCAGGGAAAAGAGAACCGACAATTTGGTAAAAATTGGATAGAAACACTTTTGAAACAATTACTCCACAAGTAACTAATTGTACTGACAGCGATATGATATTAAACATCATACCAGCAGGACCAAATAGAACGATAAACATTTGCGTTACGCTTAAAAAAGAGAAAAAGACAAGAGTTTGGAATATCCATGTTTCAAACAAGCTTGTATTCAATTTAACATTAAATAAGGTCATTAATAATAACGTGATAATAGCTAAAATAACAGATACGACAATGTTAATAACTTGTCTTGATAAAAATATAGACCATTTTCCGTGCGTGTTTTTTAATATTGTTGCAACAATATTAAGATTTAAACTCATAAGCATCGCTCCAACCCATGAAGCAAGAACAATTAAAAATGGAATCATGGTTGCTGCAAAGCCATCTGTATTGTTTGTTTTTTCGACAGATGATTGCACAGAATCAATGTTTAATGAACTCATAGCTTTCGTAATGTTTTCTGATAACTTTTGGACCAATTCTTCTGACGGCATCACTGTACTTAGTTCGTTAGATAGGTTAGATGAAATAAGCTTTTGTTTATACGCATATACATTTTTATTAACTGTTTGCGTAATATCCTTTGCCGCGCCTTCCATAATCTGTTTTGCCAAAGATGAGTTTGCTTGATTGATGAAATAGTTAATCTCTGTAGTATTATTTTCTTTCAATAGGCTTGAGAAATTTGCAGGAATTTGAATAACCATATCTAAGTTCCTGTTATCCATATCTTTTTGGGCGTGCGTTACCGAGCTATAGCTTTTAACTTTAAAGGGTAGATTTTCCTTCAAGCTTTTTTCAATATCGGTTCCCATTTGATTATCTTCATTAACTAATCCGACTTTTAATTGGTTTACCCGATCCATAACACCATCGTATGCAGTCATCCACACACAAAAGAAAATTAACAGAAAGGCAAATGCTGTTGCAATTCCAATGAATGTTGGAGGGAATTTAAAGAAATTTTTTAAAGTTTTCATTGTCGTACTCCTTGTTGTTTTATTATAGCAAGTACTTACTTGCATTAGGTACAAAAAAAGACCTAGGGAGTTAGCCCCCTAGAAAATAGTTGGACACTATGTTTTAAAAAAATCTCTTTTGAATTGGAAAATAAATTGTCACCAAAGCGTAAGTTAGAAAGAAAGTAACCGAAATTCATCCAAATAAAGTTCATCGCCTGAGCTTCCATATCAGTTTCAATAAGCTTTCCCTTTTCTCTCATCTCAATGAAATATGAAACCAAATTATCTTTTAATTGTTTAGGAATTAATGCAATTTTTTCTTTGAGCTCTGGGAACATTTCAGCTTCCTGAAAACTAATCAAAATTAAATCCTTTAACTTTTCTATATATGCAAGATATCCTTCTGCAATAGATAGCAAGTCATCTTCAAGATTCCAAGTCATCTCTCCAGGCATTAATTTATTCAATTCCATATCACGCGATAAAGATTCGACAGCTTTTTCCATAATATTCTTTTTGCTTCCAAAATTCCGAAAGATCGTTACTTCGTTTACGCCCGCTAGTTCCGAAATCGAGCGTGTCGTCGTTCCCTTATAGCCATGAGTGCGGAATAATTCTAAAAAAGCCTCAATAATACGTTCTGATGTATTTGTCATTTCATTCACGTTTCATCCAACTTTCACATAATCTTTATCCAAACCCGAATGTAAGTATTCACTTGCACAAGTAGAATAAACCTTTTTGATCCAAAAGTCAACTTTATAAAAAAAGACGATTTCTTTATTGTATAGGAAATCGTCTTTTGGCTTAATTATTGATTTAGTAATAAAAACACCTTTTTAAAATAACTATGTTTATACTATAGACGTGGATCTTTTTGGAAGTTTAGACGAAAATGATCCTCGTCATTATATACCCCAAATTCATACCCTTGCTCTTTATAAAATTTAATAATTTCAGGAAGAGCTTGTAATGTTTGCGCCTTTTCATGCATTAATACAACTTCAACTTCTTCTGTTGTCTGTTTCTTTACATTTTCGATAATCTGAATGGGATTATCTTTTAATTTCCAATCATTTGAATCTATCGTCCAATCCCAAACTTTTATTCCTGCTTCTACAATTTTGTTACGAATGTCCTCGCCCTTTAATCCTGGTGCAGATCCATATGGGGGACGGACTAGTTTAGGAATTGTACCCGTAATATTATGAATAAGAGCTAACGTTTCTTTCATCTCCGTTACAAACTGTCCTTTTTTGTATAGCTTATCACTATTATGTGTCATACTATGAGCACCAATATAATGTCCTTCTTTTACCGCTCGTTTTACGTTTTCCTGAAAACCTGTATTTTGTAAATTGCTACCTTGCATAAAAAATGTCGACGCAACATTTTGCTCTTTTAGTACATCTAAAAACTTCCCAGTTAATTCGCTAGGACCGTCATCGAATGTTAAATAAACAACCTTTCCTACCGGTTTTCCATCAGGTCTTTTCTGTTTTGCCGGTGGTGTTTCTTTTTTCTTTTCTTGTTGTTGCGTGTTAACTTGATTACTACTTTCGTTAGCTATTCCCTTCGCTGGGATAGAGTTCCATTTTCCAATTAAAAAGAAGGTGAAAAAGGTCGTTGCTAAAACAACTCCTAGAGATATTATTACCTTAGTTAGTCGACTTGTTTTTTTCTTACTTTGTGATTCTTTCATTATTTTTCGATCCTTTCCCTATTAATTTTTATATTCATTATTTATACAGCTGAGCATTAACTCCAGCTGATGTTTACAATAAATAGATTAATAGAGGAAGGTGAAGATAAAATGCAGATAATGTCGAATTTAGTTAAAGAATAACGTATGGCATCCACTCTTTAAAAAAATATTTGTTTCTCTACTACAGTTAAATTTGAAAACTGGATATACATCCAAAATAAAAGATACTACTCTTTCTAAACAATATTTTTATATCAAGATAACAACATACTGGTATAAAGATAAAATACAAAGATAGCCGTACTATTGAAATTCTATTATAATTTTGTAATTGGAATTCATTTGAACCAAATGAAGAACTAGAAGAAATATTATTATGTGGAGGTGCCCCGATGAACCTTGTAATTAGAGAGTTAGAAACAAATGATTTAGATAATCTCCCGGAGATTGATGACAGTTTTATAGTGAATGCTCGGTTAATTCTTTCTCTTTCCAAAGGAAATAAACGTATAGAATATACAGTAGAAGACGTTCCAAGTTATGAAAAAAGTTATTTACAAAATCAAGATGATAATGAAGAACTGGCTTACAATGAATATATAAATAAACCTAATCAAGTCATTTACATAGCACTGTTACATAACCAAATCATTGGATTAATGGTATTGAAAAAGAATTGGAACCACTATGCTTACATAGAAGATATAACGGTAGATAAAAAATATCGTACACTCGGAGTTGGTAAAAGATTAGTTGATCAAGCAAAGCAGTGGGCAAAAAAAGGAAATATGCCAGGTATCATGCTTGAAACGCAAAATAATAATGTCGCAGCATGTAAATTTTATGAAAAATGTGGATTTGTAATTGGTGGGTTTGATTTTCTTGTTTATAAAGGTTTGGATAAGACAAGTGATGAAGTTGCAATTTATTGGTATATACATTTCAAATGATAATAGTTTATAACGTAAAAAACTCAAAATAAAACCCCAATTTCTCTATACTAAAATCGAGAAATTGGGGTTAAGTTATTTAAAACAAATAACTAATTAATAATCCTGCTGACAACAAGAAGCCGAAAATCGTATTTGTCATCGCTGTTGATTTCATTGCGATGCGCATATATCCAGGATCCTTTGCCCCTTTTTGGAAACTTTGAATCGCAGAAATTGGCTTTCTCAAACCTAGGAACATAACTAATGCCCAAGGGCTTATATAACCCATTAATACAATTACGGCAATCCATAAATACGCAATGAAAAAGGCTACCGCTAGTGTTACCACAGCTTTTTCTCTCCCAAGGAGGATTACTAATGTCTTTCTTCCACCTTTAATATCTTCTTCGATATCTCGGATGTTATTTGACATATTGATTGCACCTACTAAAATTCCAATTGGAATGGAAATCAATACACTTTCAATCGTTACAGTATTCGTTTGAATAAAGAAAGCAATGATTACAAAACATGTCCCCATTAACAACCCAGAAACTAATTCTCCAAACGGAGTGTACGCAATTGGTAATGGACCGCCTGTATATAAATAGCCAACTGCCATCCCAATTAAACCAATGACAACTAACCACCAGCTGCTATTCATACAAATATAAATGCCAATAAATGCTGCTACGACATACAATAAAAGCGCAACTGTTAACACATTTTTTGGCTTCAATCCATGACGGACAATTCCGCCACCGATGCCAACGGATTCAGCGGTATCTAATCCACGTTTGAAATCATAGTACTCATTAAATAAGTTCGTTGCTATTTGCAGCGCTAAACATGCAAGCATCATCGCAATAAATAAAAGCCAATCAATTTTGGCAACATAAAGTGATGCCACTGTCCCTAAAATTACAGGAGAAAACGTCGCCGTTAATGTATGCGGGCGCGTCATCTTCCATATTAATTTAGCGGAACTAATTTCTTTTTCTGTCCCCATAACTCTGTCCAATCTCCCAACATTTGAAGTATAAATTACTAGCAGTATCTTTCTATCTATTCCCTGCCACGCATCCATTCATTATATCAATAAATGATTATCCTTTCTAACAAATCAACTTTTAATAAAGTAAAAATTATAAAATGAAACTTTAATCAGTAAGAGTTTTGGCATCCCGACTGATTATTAGTACATATGAATTGGGCTTTTATGGGCAGCCCCCCCTCCCATTTAAAATAGGATAAAAAAGAAAGCAAATTACTTCCAAACAACACCTCGCCTCTCATATTCCATTCTGTATTCAACGGCAGCCGCAATTTTAGGGCTTGCGAATCTTTCCGTGATCCAAAGCCCCAAATCAACTCCTGAAGTGACTCCTCTTGCAGTGATAACATCCCCTTGATCCACAATTCTGTAAGGAAGAAGTTTTGCTCCATACTTACTCATTTCACTCTGCGCCAAATGATGCATTGTTGCCTTTTTATCATTCAATATACCGGATGCAGCGAGTAGCATACCTCCTGTACAAACTCCAGCAACAATCGTTCCTGCATTGTGCATCTCGCTAATCATTTTGGTCAAGTATCCAAGCTCTGCCTGTTTTCGTGCCCCATGTTCAGCTTTATGATTCCAACCACCACCAGGTACAATTAACAAATCTGGCCGATTATCCATTCGTAAAAAATCATGTAGTTTAACCGTAACTCCAAATGAAGTCGTAACTTCTTGTTTTTGTTCACTCGAAACGAATTCAATTGTAAATGGAGCCCCTGCTTCTATCGCTCTTTTCAGTACCTCAAACGGTGCGAATGAGACAAGTTCTCCGAAACCATCAAACAATACTATTTGTATTTTCATTTTCGGACACCTCATATGCTTTCTTTTTTAAATTGTAGTTATATATAATAATTGGGCAATCTCAAAGTGTAAATTGTAAAGTATACCTAGATTATTCAAATAAAAAATAATATCCCACATAGTTAAATACATTTGTAAACCCTACATTTTCTACAACTGCAACAGAAGGCTTGTTCAATTCCATACAGTCCCAATATGGAATAATATCATTCTCCAAACAATCTTTCACAAAACTATGTGCTATCTTTTGAGCTAATTTTCTCCCTTGGTGACCTTTTATCGTTTCAATATCTATACAATGTATATTTTCAAATACAAAACCTGAAAAACATACACTTGCAATTAGATCATCATAAACAATGCAATAACCGATTCCCTCATTGAAAAAACAATCCGGTGAAGACCAAAACTCTAAAATTTTTGATTGTAAAAAATCAATGTTCTTAAATGTATTGTTATTATTTTCATAAAGAGCTTTACTCATTTTCAGCACAGTATATCCCTGTTCAAATTTAGGCTCATGATGATTGTCATAATCCTCTTTTCTTAGCGTATACACCCTTTGATTCCAACTCTTTAAATTACGGTGCTGAAATATTCTTTCAATTGTCTTGTTCCATTTTGAATGATTACCGATTCCTTCAAAGCAATCTAGTCCTACCTTCCTCGCCTCAGGTACTATTACATTATTAATAAAATGATTCATTTCTTTATTAAACGCTTCATTTGCAGGATTTCCAATAAAGAAGAATCCATCATTATTACCTAACCAAATAAGTCCCGAATTAGGAGCAGTACTATTATCTACAAATATACGACCAGGGTTCACTCCTGCAATTACAGCACGTACCTCTAATTGACCTTGTTCATTCACTAAACTATTACACCTATAAAAATCATTCTTGCTTAGTTCACAGATCATACGTTACACACCCTTTTTTTAACTGTTCTGTTCTATTCTAACTTTACCATTTCCACATAATATTCTGTATTATTTTTAAGAGTGGTTTTAAAGCGATGCGATAAGTAAATGAAATACATAATAAAAAAGAGCCAATCTCCAGCACAATAGAAGATTGACTCTTTCCTTTATTTACTCCCCTGTTTCAGAAAATCGCTTTATACGTTCACCAATTTCATCGCGAACACGTTGAAATTCAGACCACTCTTTTCCTGCTGGATCGTCGAATCCCCAGTGAACACGATTTACGTGCGGAGGTGTCGAAGGGCATACAGCATCTGCATGACTACAAAGCGTAACGACTAAATCAGCACTATTTAAAATGTTTGCATCAATTATATCTGATGTTTGATTTGTTATGTCGATATTTACTTCGTTCATTGCTTTAATTGCATTTGGATTTACTCCATGTGCTTCGATTCCTGCCGAATACACATTCCACTTATCTCCTAAAAATTGTTTGCCCCACGCTTCTGCCATTTGGCTTCGGCATGAATTTCCTGTACATAAGAAATAGATTGTTTTTTTGTTTTCCATGTTGTTTTCCGCCTTTATTTTTAAATTTAGACTGGTTGGTCATTAAAATATTTACGTTTAAACCAAAAAGCAACGTTTACAAGTGCAATCATTACAGGCACTTCCACTAACGGTCCGATAACAGCTGCAAATGCTGCGCCCGAATGAATACCAAACACACCAACTGCTACAGCAATTGCTAACTCAAAGTTATTACTACCTGCTGTAAATGCTAACGTTGTCGTCACCGGATAGTTTGCACCAATTTTTCTTCCCATAAAGAAAGAAACAAAAAACATCACAATAAAATAAATGAGTAATGGAATCGCTATTCTTACTACATCTAGTGGTACACTAACAATCATTTCCCCTTTTAAAGAGAACATAATGATGATTGTAAATAATAATGCAACTAATGTAAGTGGACTAACCTTAGGTATAAACACCTTTTCATACCACTGTCTTCCCTTTAACTTAACGAGTACAAAACGTGTTAACATACCTGCTATAAAAGGAATTCCCAAATAGATAAATACTGATTTTGCTACTTCTATCATTGTAATATCGACAATAGCCCCTTCAATCCCTAACCATTCTGGAATTACAGTTACAAATACGTATGCATAAACTGAGAAAAAAAGCATTTGGAATACCGAATTAAAAGCAACTAAACCTGCCGCATACTCTTTATCCCCATCAGCAAGATCGTTCCAAACAATTACCATTGCAATGCAACGTGCTAATCCAATCATAATGAGACCAACCATGTATTCTGGTTTATCAGGAAGAAAAATAATTGCTAACACAAACATAAGTACCGGACCGATAATCCAGTTTTGTACTAAAGATAGAACTAACACTTTTACATCTTTAAATACTCGGCCCATTTCCTCATAGCGAACTTTCGCTAATGGTGGATACATCATTACAATTAAACCAACAGCAAGTGGAATAGACGTCGTTCCAACTTGTAATGTATGTAGTCCGTCTACTACACTAGGAAACACAAACCCTAAACCAATCCCAACAGCCATCGCTAGAAAGATCCATAGTGTTAAATAGCGGTCTAGAAAAGATAAACGTTTCATTTTATTTTCCAGCTCCTATTAACAACAAGAATTTTTTTCTACTACTTTAGAAGTCGTACAACAAGATGGATCTTCTATTTTGTGAACATCACTATCTGCTTTTGTATAAAAGAACTCCCACTCATTACCATCGGGATCCGTTACCCAAAACTTATCTTGTACTGCATAGCAACAAGTCGTATCCATCTCATCACGCGCGAAGAAACCTTCTTTTTCTAATCGTTCTTTATGCAATGTAATTTCTTCAGCTGTATCCACCTGGAAACCAAAATGATTTACTTGATTTCCATTCACCTCATCTCGTACGTTCAGCGTGAAATTAAGTCCTGGCGTCTCTAATAAAAATTTTGCATAATCTGTTTTCACTTTAACTGGTGATACACCAAATACCTTTTCGTAAAATTCAATAGACTTCTCTAAATTCGTAACGTTTATACCGACGTGAACATATCTCATACCTTATTCCTCCTCTTTATACATTATTAATCAATTTTTTTTGATTAATAACTCAAAATTTTAACAGCAACTACCTTTCCCTGTTTTTCTAAAGATACAGCACAATTCTTCTGATAATAAATTATTCACTTCCGCATCATTTAAATCATAATAACTCCACGTACCTTTTGTTTCTTTTACAATTAAACCCGCATCTAATAAAACCTTTAAATGATAGGACAACTTAGATTGCGTCATTTCAAAAACTTCTGTTAAATCACATACACACGTCTGGCCCCGCTGGCAAAGCTCATACATGATTTCTAAACGTTTTTGATCAGCCAACGCTTTAAACTTTTTCTCATATAACTGAAAATTTTGTGCCACTGTAGTTCACTTCCCTTCATCAACTTTTTTTGATGTTTATAGTATATACTCTAGTGAGTTTATTACGCAACTTATTAATCAAGTTTTTTTGATTTAGAAAAACTTCCTCCCATTATATCTTTGTTACAATTAAAAAAGACCATAGCTTTTTCAAAAATGAAAAACTACGGTTCTTTTTACAACTTAATAGTTACAATATTTCCGAGGAATGGAGTCTCTATAACTGTTTTAAATTTTAATTTGACCATTATAGAGTAGTGCCCCATTACCATCAAGCTAAGAAAAACAAATACCCCAAAATGAGAAAAATCGATATAATTCTTCGGCAAATAAAGATAACTCTTGTTTTTAGTGCATAATCATAAAAAGCACGTCCCCCTTTCTCATTAACATAAGAGAATAGTAACGTGCTTTCAATTTCAAAAATAGTCTAAATCCTTAAGTTGATGGTTGTGGGGGCGGGCCCCAATAAGAACGGTATCTAAGATTGTATGAAAGGTGTTAGTTCCATTCAAAAGGCCTCAGCCGACGATTAACTCAAGTACCGGTTTCGGATGATTCCCATGTGATGAAGTTCGTGTCCTGCGATGCCGTACGCGAGGGCGCGTGCCGTAATGCTTAGGTTGTTGGCTGTGCCCTTACGATTCCATGCCTCAGCCGGTAGCCCGCGCAGCAATGTGATCGTTGATTGCCTTACGGCCCGGTAGTCTTCGGCCAATTGCGCGGTTGTCCAGCTTCCGAAAGGAGGTAGGAACAATTCCTGATCGAAACCGGTCAGAGGCGTCTGGTCCCCTCTTGCGAACCGGAGCAGGCGGTAGGTCATGACGCGTTCCGCGTCTGCAATGTGGCCCACGACTTCTTTCAGCGTCCATTTTCCTTCCGCATACCGATATACGGCCTGGCTTTCGGTCAACGATGCCAGGAGCTCAGTCATTTGCTTTTCCTGGGCGAGCAGAATGTTGATGATGTTACCGTCCGGCACCAAACGGATATATTCGCCGGAGCTCCCAGCGTATTCTTCTTCTGACGGTCTTTGATTCATGCGTAGTCACCTCTTTATGTATATATAGAAAATTATAGCACTCGTCTATGTCTAATAAATTCGCGAAATGATAGAACTTCCCTTCTAATAATTGAGGCTAAGCAACTATTTAGTCGGTCGCCACACTATCCTGATTCCTTAGCGCAATAAGCAATTCTAATCAATAATGCATAAAAATTAGAAGTTATACAATATTTCAAAGTTATTAATATATATTAGTTTATTCCGAAACACACATAAATATATTTTGTCGAAACTATTAAAAAGGGAGAATTTCTCTAGCTGAAGAATTAATAATTGTGTTACCAATATGTAAAAATCTCAATTTAAAACTAAAGGAGAACAAAATGGGACAAATAATTGTATCGATGTACCTCTCACTAGATGGTGTCATGGAGGAACCAGCTTGGACTGCTCCATACTTCAATGAAGAAGTGGCAAAGTTTCAATCCAATTTACTGTTTGAAAGTGAAGCTCTTCTACTAGGGCGAGTAACCTATCAAGGTTTTGCAGCTGCTTGGCCCTCTATGACTGATGAAGAAGGTTTTGCTGATAAGATGAACAGCATGCCTAAATTTGTTGCTTCAACAACTTTGGAAAAAACCGAATGGAATGCAAATCTTATCAAGGGTAATATTGTAGAAGAAATATCGAAACTGAAGGAACAGCCTGGTCAGAACCTTTTAATCTATGGCAGCAGTGACCTTACACAAACATTAATGCAACATGACCTCATTGATGAATATCACTTTATAGTCAATCCCGTTATCGTAGGGAGCGGAAAGCGTCTCTTTAAAGACCAGAACAATACAAAAGCATTAAAACTTATAGAAACAAGAACGACCAGTTCAGGTGTCGTTATTCTTTCCTATCAGCCGGAGAAAAAAGAATAATTATTGATAAATTATATAAACAAAAAAACTCATCAGAATAAATCCTGCTGAGTTTTTTTATAAGATAATACATATATTAATTTATAAAAATTACACGGGTTAGTACTTTATCAGTCATACCTACATAGGCATCGGATATTCCATATGTTTGTCCTGTTTGGAGAGAGCTCATTAATACCTCCATATCTAGCTGTATATACTCTGTACCTTTCTTTATTCTTCCATCCTGAAAATAATCAGGTTTGCAATTTTTACAGCCCATACAAAGACAAGGATCCAGAGGGTAATGATAATAATGCCTGTTATCCAATTCTTTGGTTTGCTTATTGTCTGTCTTTCCTCTACCTTTCTTTTACAATCCTCCAACACTTCTTTAGGAATAAGTTTTAATGCCAAGTATACACCTAATGGTACAAGAATCAAATCATCAAGATACCCCAAGATTGGAATGAAGTCTGGGATTAAATCTATAGGACTAAAAGCATACGCAACAACAAGCATTGTAAATAATTTAGCATACCAAGGGACTCTTTCATCTCGATATGCCAAATAAAGTACAAGAAGTTGTTTTTTTAAGTTTCTAGCCCATTTTTTCATTTTTTGTATGATAGATATTTTTTCTTCTGTTTCTATCGGTTTATTTTGATTCAAATTATTCCTCTCCCATTTTATTACTTCGTACATCTTCTCAGAATTGTTCTTATTAACTGTATAATAATTGCGTAGCTACTATTGAGTCTAATACTTTATTTTAATAAAAACTATTTATAATATAAAACCTAATGATCAGTCTACATTTTAATAATCAATAAATTAGAAAGATAAGGGATAAGAAACACGTTTAAATCAACTAGGTTTAATCTAATCCAGTTTTTAAATGGGAACAAGCATGTGAGGGAGGGATCCCCAGATTTTCGTTCTGGGGTATTCTTTAATTTTACCCTGATAGACATAGGAGAAAACTTCTAATTTAGTAATTTGTGTAGTACAAGCTGTAACTAAATCTATTAATCTGACATACCATATAAATGTAACTTTAAACCAATAAAAAGTTGCAAAGGAGGCGAATATAAAATGGCATCATTTGAAATTGGAGCAAGATCTCTTTTTAACTTTCGAAACGAACGCTTTTTCTTATTAGTTGAAGATGAAATTACAATTCCAGATAAAGGTGTAGAAATTGATCCAGTTAATATCTATGAAATTGACGAGCAAACTTTCGATTTTATCAGAGATGAAGGAGATACACCTGTAATTGAACCAGTTGATACACTTCCAACTGTACCACCTGAATTTAAATTAGAACGAAAATGTATTTTCACAGTCGATAATTCATACTTTGTAATATACGATTTAGAAGATGGAACTGATAACAACGTCCTATTAAGAATCAGTGCAGCATTATTTAATTCATTAAGAAATTCTGGTGTTCGTGAATGTTTTCCTCAAATTTTCATTTAAGAACTTAAATTAATTAGACCTCAAATGGAATACTCTTTGAACAATTTAACCCCTCGTAGTTTTCTACAAAGGGTTAAATTGTTATGTAAAAAGTTTTTTAATTATTAGCAGTTTTTGGCGGTTCGACAGGTACGATTGCTAGTCCAATTCGAGCAACCTAAGAAAAGCAAATACCCCAAAACGATAAAATTAGCATCTCTAGGTGAAAATGTACAATTTTTTGTTTTGGGGGCACTTTAAAATGTTAGCTTGATAGGCTTGGGGTGGGACCCCAAACAGTACGATTTTATTTCAAAGACAACGATCTTACTACACACTTTTTATTTATCCCAAACTCTCATCTGCTAGTATTACTATTTTTCATTACTAATCTTGCCGTTTCACTCGGATGGCTAAGAGGAAAATGATGGCCATATGGAACAAAATCAACCTTACCAAGATGCGATGGAGCAGAATAACCTCTGTCATAATCCCCCCAAATAATGTGAAGATTATACTTTGTTACTTCCTTGAAATCACCTTGATCTTTTTTCAGTAGTAAACTGTTAAGCTGAACCGTAGTATTTAAAATTCTAGGAGAAGTAAAACTTTTACTTATCTTTTCAATATAATGTTCAGGGATGCTCTCCGTACTTTCAAACAAACCATTATTTAATAAATAACGCCCTATCAAATTAGGAGTTGCCAATTTTAATGTCCATTTGTTTATAAATTGGGGAACATTTAGCAATTTAGCATTTTTTTTAGCAACAGGTGGCTGAAGTAACGTAATTGAATACTTCTTATCTATGTACTCTTGTACCAATGCTTCCAGAAGAATAAATGCACCGAATGAATGGCCAATTAGATGTGCACCATTCGTAGCTTTCTCCAATAACTTTTTCACTACATTCAAATAGATAGCTAGAAGATTTTTCTCTTGTTTAAAAGGAGAACGTCCCAAACCTGGAAGATCCAAAATCCATACAGGTTGACCAGTTTTTTCATGAAGCTCTTGTGCTAAAGGAAATAAATCCTCTCCATCACTCAATAAACCATGTAATAAAATAAACGGTTTACCCTCTCCTTGTAATTGGTAAAGGGTATTGTTATCGCATAATGTTCGTTTAAATACATGATTATGCTGGCCATATTGATACATCATTCGATAATCCAGATCAGCTACTACGGCAGGGAAAAATTTCATTACACTCGTCTCCTTAAACCAATCTCCTCCCATAATTTTTTTCGCTGAAACATTTAAAAATTTTCGTTTTGTAATAAAATTCAGTCCATCAGAAGGAATTTTTGTTATTTTACTTACTCCACTATTCATAATTGCTTTCATAAGTGGCATTGGGACAGAGATTTTTGGTGCCCTCATATTCATACTTTCTGACATAATACTTAATAACTCAGCAATGTTCTGATCGTGCTGTTTGTCTTCAACAAGTGTATATGTTTGAATAGTCGGTTGCTCTAATCTGAAAACCTGCACAATAAACTTCGCAAGCTCATCGTTTGAAATAAGTGGTAACCTATATCCCTTACCTCCAGGAATCATTGGCATGAGCCCTCTTCGCATACTCATCACAAGCAAACCTAATCCTGCTATCTGCTCTGTACTCCCTGTTTTACTACTACCGACTACAGTTGGCGGATTAATTACAGAAAGCGGATAACCTACTGCTGATGCCTGCTGACGGATATAAAGATCTGCTAAAAATTTTGTTCTCTCATATGGATTTTTTATTTTCAAATAATTATTTCCTTCTTGAAACACATCAATTGCAATCTTGCTATTTTTATCATCAAAGGGACTCATATAACCTACAACATGAATAAATTGTTGCAAGCCCTTCAATTGATGAATACTTTTAGCTAAGTCACTAATATGTTTGGCACCATGTAAAAATACGGAAGCTGCCTCTTTACTTGTCGCTTGAATATCCATGGGGCCTCCTGCGTGAATAATCACATCCGTTTTCAATACCCTCTCCTTATCTTCAGCACTTAGACCTAAATCTATTTTCGTCAAATCACCTTCAATAAAGTGCATAACTTCCTTTTTTAAGTTTCCTCTTTCTTGAAAAAGGCGTATTGCTTTACTTTTCGACCTTACTAAAAGAAGAATTTTAACATCCTCTTTGGCTAATTCTTTCACTAATTGCTGTCCAATAAAGCCTGTTCCACCAGTTAAAAATACTGTTCTCATATAAAATCCCCCTTTTAGTACTAATCAGTACTAATTTGATTTAAAAAAAATGCTTCTTTTATCGAAGCAATTTTAAAAAATGATCTGCTGTTTTCGTGATTACAGTTGCATCCTTCAATGTTTCTGAAATAAATAACGCTCCTTCAAGATTTGTAATAAAAAGTGATGCAACCTCATCAATATGAATCGTATTTCTAAATTCTCCATTCTCTACCCCTTGTTTAAGTAATAGAGAAACTTTCTTTTGTAATCCTGTAAAAAAAAGACCTATTTTTTCTTTTATTTGCGTGGCCTGTTTAGGACTTTGAATATAAAGAGTAATAAATGGACAGCTCCCCTTATACTCTCTCGACTGAACTCCTTGTGATAATTGCTTTAAAAACAGTTGGATACGATCTTCAACTAAAAATTGGTTCTGAGAAAGTACGTCATCAATTGCAGATTGATACATTTCAATCCAATAATCAACGACCGCTTCTAATAATACTTCCTTATTAGAAAAGTGATAATACACATTAGACTTTGAAACTTTGCTTACACGTACTAATTCATCCATACTTGTATAAGCAAACCCTTTTTCTAAAAATAATGTTGCAGCTACTTCAATCACACGTTTTTGATTCATTAATTTTACCTTTGTCATAACTAGAACTATATAGTACTAATTTAAATATTACAAGTATTTATGTTAATTTAGAAAAAAGTTTGTTTAAAAAAGTTCCACTAACATTGATTTTACTGCAAAAAAAATCTTATTTTGAATAAAGTTGAACTGAACCCCGAAATTGTTAATTCACTATCGTCTAATAGAGGTCACCATACATACCCATCAACTTAAGAAAAAGAAATGCCCCCTTATTCAAGTTGCCTAGCCAAAAAATCACGTTTTAATAGACTTCTTTAGCATGCCTATCTTTCTATAAATTACCAGATATGAAACAAGGATCGTTTCATATCTAGTAATTTACTTGATTAGCTTGATGGGTATGGAGTAGTGCCCCTATAAACAAAACCCTCCAGAAACATCTAAAATCTGCCCTGTTATCCAGCGGCTATCAGCAGAAGCAAGGAATGCTACTGCATCTGCAATATCTTCAACTTGCCCTATTCGTTCGAACACAGATGAATTCGTAGCAAAACTTCGTATTTCCGGATCATCTAGCAATTTTGCATTAATATCTGTCTTCGTATATCCAGGCATAATTGTATTCACTGTTATACCTCTTTCTCCGAGATGTTTAGCTAGAGGAAGTGTCATCGTATTTAATGCACCTTTACTTAAGCCGTATGCAATTGAGCCTGTAAAACCAAGTCGTACTTCAGCTGATGAAATGTTAATAATACGCCCCTCTGCTCGTAGTAACGGCAATGTTTGCTGAATTAAGAAGAACGGTGCCTTAATATTTACAGACATAATTTCATCAAAAACTTCTTCTGTCGTATTTTCAATCGTTCCTTGTGTACCTATCCCTGCATTGTTTACTAAAATATCAATCTCTGATGTACCAACCCTTACTTGTAATTCATTCTTCAATTGTTCTACTAGCTTCTTGACACCATCAATTGAATTGAGTTCTGCTTCAATTAAGAATGCTTTTCCTCCATTAGATTCAATCTCACTAATTGTTTCATCTGCAGCTGCCTTATTTCGTCCGTAGTGAATCACAACTAATGCACCGTCGTTTGCCAATCTCATTGCAATCGCACGACCAATACCGCGACTCGCCCCTGTTACTAACGCTACTTTCCCATCAAGATTCTTCATTTTTTCCATCCTTTCTAAATTTCCGTTTAAAAAATCCAACACTTATATTTTCATGCAAACACCGATAATTTTAAATATAGATTTATAAGTAATTCAGTTCGTTCACTTATGATATTATAGTTATAACTTACGTTTTACTTTAGAAAATAAAATAAGGAGGCTACACAATGCAAAACACAGTAAAACTGGATGAAATCGATCATAAGATTATGAACTTGTTGTATGAAAATGCGAGAATTTCTGTTTCAGAAATAGGACGGATTATATCCATGACGCAACCTGCTGTAAAGGAGCGTATGAATAAACTTGAAGATCAAGGAGTTATAGCGGCTTACCGAACGAAATTTGAGCCTTCCAAAATTAATAAAAGCATTCAAGCATTCATCATGTTTAAAACGAGCCAATGCTCTGATTTCATCCAATATTGTAATGCCGCTCCTGAAGTAACTGATTTATATCGAATTAGCGGGGAATTTAATTATATGATGAAGGTCATGAGCGATTCGATGGATTCCCTCGCTGCGTTTTTAGACTCGTTAATGCAATTCGGATTATCATCTCCTTTAATTGTTTTAAAGAGTGAGTTCGAGGAGAAATTGTCATTCTAATAAAGGGATACGTATTATCCTCACTAACAGTAAAATTTTCTCTTTCTTGAGAAAAACCAACAAAATCAATGACTAGCAAACAAAAAAGAACATTGATTTTTCAATGTTCTTTTTATATCTCTACTTATTAATTAGATTGCTCTTCGAAAAGAGCGCCTTAATCCCCTTACCCCTGATTCCTCTGTGCCTCCCTAAACTCCTCCTTCATCTTCTCTAACAACCCTTCTTCTGTAATTAATCGATACGCTGTATTCGCTAATGCTTTTGCCGATGTAATTAATGCTTTATCTCCTAGTTCTGAACGTGCTGCTTCTCTAAATTCATTCGTATGCGCAATTAAGTCATCTGGACCAATTTTAATGTACGGATGAATTGTCGGCACAACTTGGCTGACGTTTCCTGCATCGGTTGAACCAATCCCTACTCTTTCTTTACGATTTACATCTTCACCTAATAGTTCTAGTTCTTCCGCTACGATATCGTTATATGTTTTTGTTACGAGTAATTCATCGATTTCATTTTGGAATTGATGGATTTTTACTTTTGCACCTGTTGCTAACGCTGCTCCCTCAGCAATGTTTCTTACTTTTTCTGTTACTTCCGCGCATCTCTTTCGCGTTGCTGCACGGATGAAGAACCTAGCCGCGGCATAGTCAGGAATAATGTTAGGTGCTTTTCCGCCTTCTGTAATGACGCCATGAATTCTCACGTCTGACGGAAGTTGTTGGCGAAGTGCGTTTATACCGTTATAGAGCTGAATAACCGCATCTAATGCATTAATCCCTTCTTCTGGTGAAGCTGCAGCGTGAGCTGTTTTTCCGTAAAAATGAAAATCAAGTGGATCGACTGCTAGTGAAGGACTCGTTGTCGCTGTTTTTCCGCTCGGATGAATCATAAGCGCCGCATCAATGTCTTTAAATAAACCTGCCTTTACATAACTTGATTTCGCGCTACCATTTGGCCCACCTTCTTCTGCTGGTGTACCAAACACGACAACTTCCCCGCCAATTTCTTCAAGTGTTTCTGATAATGCAATTGCTGCTGCAACGCTAATTGTGCCAATTAAATTGTGACCACACGCATGGCCTAATCCTGGTAAAGCGTCGTACTCCGCTAAAAATGCAATTGCCGGTCCTTGTTTTCCAGAACTTTTTCGCGCAATAAACCCCGTTTCATGTCCAGCTATATTGTGCTGCAACTGAAATCCTGCACTGCCTAGCAATAAACTTAACGTCCTAGATGCGTAAAACTCTTGGTTACCAATCTCTGGATTCGCATGAATATCATGACTTGTTTCTATGTACTTTTCCTTATTTCTTTCGATACTCTCTTCAATTGTTTTTCTTTGTGACGTTACTCCTGTCGCTCCCATTGTTCTTCCTCCTTTTATTTTCACGTAAAAAAGCCTCTTTCTAAAAGATAGAAAGAGGCTTCTGTATATACAGTCAAAATGAGCTTCTTTCTTATCTTTCAAGTTACCTTGCTGGAATTGGCACAGTATTCATAACGAATCCGCTGCCGAGGTATCATAGGGCCAGTCCCTCCACCTCTCGTGATAAGAATTTTCATAAAATTATATTAAATTATTTTTTATTCTAAGTTCATTCCAAGTAAAAGTCAAGGAATTCCTATCCGAATTTACCGAATATCTAAAAATCCTTTTAATACACCAATTGTCTCAGGTGCTTGCAGTCTTGCACATACGTACGGAAATTCCGTACTACCTTCAAATATCATTTGAGATGTAAGCGGTGCGCCTGCCCAGAAGATTTCATCATCAATTACTAAGAATGGGAATGCTTTATTTTGTCTTTGTAACTTTACATTTTTCAGCGGAACTGGTCCATCACTATAAACTGTTATTTGTGCATTTGTACGCATTAACGCTTGCCATACTCGTTTATCTACTTGTTTCGTACTTGGCAGTGAAATAATAATTTTTCGTTTTGCGGCTAAAATATCTTTTAATAGCCCTTTCGGCTCTTCAAGATTCATTTCCATAAACCAGCGTAAACGTTTCGAAATTTTCCGTTCCCACAATTGTCTTGATGTCGTGCGATCATACACATCTCCGTGACGTTCTATATGAGCTGTTAATTGTGATAACGCTTGTTTTCTAGAAAGATTTTTACGCATATAATGGCAATCTGATAATTGAATGAACTTCCCTCTCGCCCTTGTCACTGCTACATTGACGAGGCGATGATTTTTATGGTCAAAGAATAACACGCCAGGTCGTTCTTGCGGATAACTGTCAACCGTATCAAAGATCATCATATCTCTTTCAGAACCTTGAAACTTATGAACTGTCGCCGCTAAAACTGGTATGTTTTGATATTTCGTTCTCTGCAACATTTCTCTAATATACGTCGATAAAAAGCGTGACTGCGCCCTGTAAGGTGTCACAACACCAATCGACTGAACACCGTCTAACAATCCGATTAACATCATTTGCATCGCTACTAAACCAGACATAATGTTAAAACGGGAACCAGAAGCAGCATCTTTTAACGAAAAAGCTCCCATTTGGCTCGTATCAAATAAAACACTCGCTTCATTTGCGAACGGCTGCAATTGCGCAAGTTCTTTACGCTCTGAAACAGACGGATGATCGTATACTCTATTTTTATAAATAAACGAATTCGTAAACTTCGATATATCCGCATGCATACGTCTTTGTTCCTGCAACATAAATAGGTTTGGGTGTGCTTCTGATTTATTAACAGACTCAACAATCCCAGCATGGTAAAACATATCTTCCCCAAGCCATTTGCGAACGAGTTCATGGTTCGCCATCGCAATTGGAGGTAACTGTAAAAAGTCACCGCAAACGACGATACGTTTCCCAAGTGAAGCAGCTAATGCGATTTGCGGAACGAACGCCATACTCACTTCATCTACGACAACTAAATCGAATGTACGCTCATAAATAAGTGAATCAATGGCACATTTCGATAAAGTTGCACCAATTACTTTCGCATTTTCAATATATTCTTTTTCTACTTCTTTAATTTTCGCCTTTTGCTTTCGAAGCTCACTTTCAATCTCTTGTATACGCTTCTTATCGGCAGATGTTGCTTTATACGATAAGATTTTTTCACGAAGATCTTGGCGTGTCTCTTCTAAGTAGAGTCTTTCCTCACCCCATGATCCGTTCGTCGTTTCAACTAATTTCGATGCAAGTAACGTTTCATGATTTCGTATATGTTCATGCTGACTATAACCGTAACGAACAATTTCGCCAGGCGTCCATTTCTTTTTCTTTTCAATTTGCTTCGTTACTTCACTCATTAATACGTCTACTGCCGCGTTACTATGAGCTAACACAAGTACCGATTTTCCTTTTTGATAATGAGCCGAAATAATACGTGATAAATTGTAAGACTTCCCTGTTCCAGGTGGTCCCCATACGTACGTTGTCGGATTGTAAAATGCGCGATATGCCAGTTCATTTTTCGGATTTTTCATCTTCTCAATATGTTTCGGACTGCTCGTCCCATCAACGAGACGCTTTATACGATTACGTTTTAGCTTATCTTTACGTGCTTCTTTCAATCGCTCTTGCAGTTGCTCTAAAAGTTGCCACGGTTCACTGTATAAAACCGCTTCTCTTATTTCACCTTGTATATAATCATTTAATTTCAGTTCTATTTCTAATCCATGTACAGATAATACTTCTCCTGTCGCTTCCTCACCATCGAACTCAATTCGAATTGGTGAACCTTCAGGTAAGCTTACTTCCGAAATAAGCTGAAATACATACACTGTATTCTCATAATCTGTATATAAAAAACGACCGTTCATGATAGAAATTTTACTACCACCTATCGTTTTCCAATGTTTAATTTCATATGCTAATGCATAATGCCACTCTTTCATCGTTTCTGATAATGAAGGAGTTTGAGTAGGTGTATTCATCGTATAATCTCCTTCCTTCTCCCCAAACATACTTTCTCACTATACCATACAACACGCTAAAATTTGTAAGGTTTTTATCTTGCTTATTTTCTTAATTTTCAATAATATATTGTATATAATTTTCAGAAAGAAGGAATCTACATGCCAGTTAGAAGAATTGAACACGTAGGACTTATGGTTGCAAACTTAGAAGCATCTATCTCATTTTATGAAGAAGTAGTCGGCTTACAGCTCCTTCAACGTATGGGGCACCCGAATCCAGACTTAAAACTCGCTTTTTTAGGTGTGGAAGAATCGAAAGAAACGATACTCGAATTAATTGAAGGCTACAATTCTTCCTTGCCAGCAGAAGGAAAAGTACATCACATTTGCTTTAAGGTAGATTCATTAGAAGATGAAATCGAGAGACTAAAGAAACACGCAGTAACCTTTTTACTAGGAGAAGAAATCGAAACATTACCAGATGGAACACGTTACATATTCTTCGCTGGTCCTGATGGGGAGTGGATTGAGTTTTTTGAAACGGAGAGATAATCTGAAGAGACTTTTTACTTCAATAAAGTATAATAAAAGCCGTAGGAGTTTAATGCCTACAACTTTGTAAAAGGATCTTGATTCACTATAAAATATCCTCTATAGGTTTATTCTTAAAATTTACTTTTAACTTGATATTGATGTGACGTAACCTTAAATATGTAGAAATTTAAAAAGCCCCCTAATATTGTTAAAGGGGCTTTACTCATACGAATGATAATTTTTATAAATAATTGCTAAATAGTGAATTTACATAAATGCTTTTAGAAGCTCTTGAACTAATGGGATTGCTCCACCTATAAATTTTAAAACTGCCATTGCGATTTCCATATTATTTCCTCCTCTTTTGTTAGTACTGGGATGTGATTAAACTTTATACACTTATTATAGTAAACGCTTACATTTGTAACAATACATTTCTGTATGCAATATTGCATATTTATACGTTTTGACAATATTTGACCTCTATTAGCCATTCTTTAATGGTACCATAACGAAGTGAGAGTCTTTAAGGGTTCGCTTTAATAGGAGGAAATATGGAAAAAGTTCAAGATATTTACAGTAATATAAAATTTAAGAGTTGGTTTAAACAAGTATTAGCTGTAGGAGGAATATTAGGATTCTGCTACTTGGTGTTATATGGTTTCTGTTTTTTAGTTGATATGTAAATATTATACAGCTACACTAGTGGAGTCTTGCCTACAGAGGTAAGACTCTTTTATTGTACTTGAGATGAACAAACTACATACAATAGTTTTCAGGTTCTTCAGATTTCTCTATATGTTTCCTTGTTCCTCTATGTTCTAGACCCACTATTTCCTATCATTGAAAATAAATAAACTTCCGTTTATATTGAAAATACAATTTTATTGATGAAAAATGTCTTTTTACTAGATACATATTAAAAAGAAAAGTATAAGTTTTATTCCATTTCGGTACAATCTTTTTATCTTTGAAAAGGACTTAAATCTTATTAATAGATTTGAGTCTTTTTGTATACGTCCATTTCTATATAACCATATAAATATAATATATTAAAAATAATTTAAATGCAAGAATACTTGTAGAGGAAGCGCCAGCACTTCGGAAAAAACAAGCTAAGCCAAAAAATACAATAAGCTGCCCATATGGACAGCTTATTTACATAATTTTCTTTATGGGAAATATACTTAAGGCCATTTTTAACTTAATAGGAGTCTAATATCTCAAGTTTCTTAGCTAATACCCAGCTATTTAGACCTAAATATGCATAAATATTGTAATAAAAATAATTCCGGTTTCTCAGTGTTTCCTATAATCTTTTAATATCTTCATAGAATATAGGCCAACCTTGCATTAAGATATTATATATATATTTCTTACTACAAATATGGACGGTATTATCCTTGTTGCAGTTTTAATTTTAATCAAGTCTATTGTAATTACACAGATTGAAATATCTATTCAATTTCAAAAATAGTAAAGTAAAGGAAATGTATATGAAAAGATCACTTGTCTTAGAAACAAGTGATCTTTTCATTAGATATACTGCAACTTGCTAACAGCAGGTAATTGTTATCCTATTCATCTGTTCAATAGATATTATAATACATTTTTTAGTTATATAGACGAAATTGTTTCTAATGAAATGAGACCAAAAATATTTCAAAAGGTACCATAAATTATTTAGTGCTTTAAAAATGCAATTTTGAACCTTTCGAAGCACTAAATCAGGTAGATTTTAATAAACTTCAAACTTTGTCTGCATCAGGATCTCACAATTGAGCCTGAGTAATTAATGCTGTCAACATAACAAAAAGAGTCCTGATTGAAACAAACTCTTTTATGAGTTTTTACAAGTATAAACTTTTAAACATATAATTACATTTCTATTCTTTATTTTACCACTTGTACAGATGCTGGTTTCCACCCTTGATTCTCTATCCAATCAATATTAACCTTATATTTTTTATTACTTTGTTTATCTCGTACATTACCGTAGGCTTTATTATTACCATTATTTCCAATAAAATCGAAAATCAATTGGCTCTCTGGAACATTAACAGCATAAGAGATTGCTTTTTTCATCTCACTCCAATCTACTGTTCCTTCTTTAAATTTCATTTCAGGTTTTGCTCCTTGCTCTGTACCAATTGGCTTCCATGAAGGATTAGTTTGAGAATCCTTTTCTTGAGATACCGTTTTTTCTTCCTCTTTATTTTCATTTCCGCTCGTTTTTACCGATTTTTCTACTTTTTGTTTCCCTTCTAACTGTGCTGCTTCTTTATCTTCAGTTTTCTTCTCTTCTATCTTTGCTGTTTCTTTATCTTCAGTTTTCTTCTCTTCTATCTTTGCCATTTCTTTATCTTCAGTTTTCTTCTCTTCTATCTTTGCTGTTTCTTTATCTTCGGTTTTCTTCTCTTCTATCTTTGTTGCTTCTTTATCTTCAGTTTTCTTCTCTTCTATCTTTGTTACTTTCTTTTCTTGAGCAATTGCTTTCTTTGATGTATTAGAAGGGGTAAACAACTGGTATGTCACTATACCAACTGTCACTAATACCAAAGTAAATGCAATATTAAAAATTGCCTTTTGACGACGATTCTGTTGTTTTTCTTGAAATCTGCTTACTTGTCCCATTCTTCAAACCTCCGTTTTTACTTTCTCCTCTACTCTTTATGTATTATCCCTAAAATTCTTAATATTTTTATTAAACAATAGAAATAAACTACACTTTCCATACAGGATTTCATATCATAATATAATTTGTGTTTTTTCAAGTATCTGACATATGTTATTCAAAATAGTTTAATACATTAAAAATTGATAAGCTTCTGCACTTAAGAAACCTTCAATTTTATTCAAAGATGATTCCAATTACGTCCACATTAGATCTCCTGTAGAAAGCTTTTTAACAATTAAGCCTCTTCTTCCCTTATTTATAATTTTTAAATTAAATTTCCCTCTATAGTATAATAAAGATGTTTCGTTTTCTAATGGGGTATGTCGTAAAATCAAAAGAGATTTTATCTCTTTTACCTTCTTTTCAGAGTAAATTTCACCACTAGGAAATTCTATTATTCCTAATGTAATTTTTAATTCGCTCTCATCAAAAGTCCACTCTTTATTAAGTTCTCTTATCTTTTGTATAAAGCTTCTTTTGGTTTGTCCTATATAGAGCAATGTTACATTCTTAGCATATACTCTAGAGATTGCAAATATCCCCTTCTTAGAAGCTTCTTCCCTATTATAAAAGTCATTTATACTATACATGCCATACCACTTAATATGTACTGTTTCTATGAATCTCACCTCGTTTTTAGACAATATTATAATTTCTGAATGTTCAAATTATTATAGGTACATATGCTTGATTACTTGAATTATAAATTGTGCTTTTCAATAATACATTTTATTATTACTAATTTCAATAATGAAGAAAAAATATAATACTATAGTTTAATTACAAAGCTATATAAAAAACAAAGTGATGTCGTGCCACATATTTTCTTTTTTTACAATATCAAACTATCGTGAACAAAATTTTAAAAGTTATGGAATGAAAATACAATGTGTATGTACATACATTTCTATTAATTGAAGAAACCTTCTTAATTGAGGTCGTACCCCAATTAAGAAGAAAAAGAGTAGAAATTTAATCTCTCTACGCTGTTAAAATTATTCAACTCCCAAAAAACTGTACATCTTCTAGAGATACTAATTTTCTAGTTTTGATGTTTTTATAGTGCTTGAGAGTGATATTATTCAAGTTTTTTCATTGAGAATGCATAAATACAAACAAAACCAGTAATACATCTTTTCTGTACCGTACTGGTTTTGTTTAAGATCATCTTAAATTATAGCTAGTTCACCGAGATTGCAAATTCCGATTTCGGTGCCCCAGCGAATACGATTGTTCCGTTCTTCGGAAGTTCCACCTTGTTATTGCCACTCACAATGGTGAAGTTGACGCAAACTCCCTTCTCATCATACACCGCAAATGAACCATTTGATGGCAGCGTTACGGTCATCCTTTTGTCTGTTGCCGCTTGTGGAATTGTAAACCATTTCGCATGTCCATTTGCATCCAACGTAACTTTGGATGATTGGCCTACATCAATTGGTTTTACATTAGATTCACTTACGTATAACAATCCAGCCATCTCCATATATTCATTGCCGCCTTCTGTATAGAAATGCGTTTCCGTCGTATCACGACCATTCATCACGGGTACTTGGATCTGATGCACCGCGGTGTTCGGACCTGTAATTTTTCTGCCATCCCAATAGCCTGCTGGGCCTTCCTTGCGAGTAATTTGAGTACTAAGAAGTTTCGGTTGAACGAGATATTGAATAGAACTAAATTTCTCGTTCACAAGATAAAACTTGACACCTTCCCTCTTTGCCCATGCAGCAGCGGTTTTCTTCGAAAGCACGTTGTCTTCTAGTTTCTCAGCTAAATAGTGGGTCATCACACTTTGCCCTAAACCTGGATGCGATTTATATGCGCTCTCCTTCAAATAAGTTCTTCCATTCTTCTCGGTTACGAAGTTGAGCTTGGAAGTACCCCCCTCATTAATAAAGCTTCCATCAGCAGTATATACATATTTTTCTTGTGGATTAGATGGTAAGAATAGTTCACCGTTCTTCGTAATTTCAATCTTGAAATGAGTTTCGCTATTACCATAAAATCCAGCTTTCTTTGCTACGCCTTGAGGCATTTTGACTTTGACCGGCTTACCAAAGGATTTGTTCGGCTTGATTTCCTTAATAGTACCTTTTTCTTTAAGCGTAGCGAGCAGCAATTCAGTTGCCATTAGCTGATTTGTAGAGCTCCGTCCACCAGATGTCAATACAGCCGCTGCTATTTTCTGTTCCGGAAGCACGACTAATATAGCATGTTGCAGTGCCGTATCGCCGCCCTTAGTCAAAGCTTTGATCCCATATTCACTGAATGGGTATAGTTTCACACTATCCCAGCCAAGACCATAGTTAAAAATATTATCACCATCCCCCGGCCACATTCCTTTTTTATATTCATCTTGCTCCATCGCCTTGACTACCTTATCAGAGAGGATTCCTTTTCCCTGTCCCATAAATAGTTGTGAGAATCGCACCATATCTTCTGCCGTAGAAGATATGCCTCCCGTACCAATAACATTCACCGATTCAATTGGAAGTTGTCCTTGGTACGCCGGGAAATATAGTCCAGCCCGATTTTCATCCCTCCATTTGTCCTGCGGCGTTTTCGTATGATTCATCTTTAAGGGTCCTGTAAAGCTTTGATGTAGATATTCGGTAAAGCCCATACCACTAACTCTTTCCACCAAAATTTCGGCCAGCGTAAAGCCATCGTTACAGTATACCGAGAAAGCACCAGGGTCCGCCTTCAAGTTTTGATTTGACAATTGTTGTAACAAGGTATCATGGGCATAGGTATCATTATCGTTAAATAAAAATGCATTACCTAACGTAGAACCTTGCAATCCAGAGGAGTGGTTCAATAACATACGTGGTGTAATACGTTTATATCGACCGTCTTTCATCTTAAAATCAGGAACATAGCGGACAACAGGAGCATCTAAATCGACTTTTCCTTCATCGACCAATTTCATTACAGCCGCTGTTGCATACATTTTACTAACTGAACCAATCCCGTATAAAGTATCTTTGGTTAGCGGCTTTTCCCCTTCCATATCGTTCTTGCCAGCCTGACCCGACAAAATAAGTTTTCCATTATCAATTAGTGCATACTGCACGCTATTCGCTTCATGAGACTTTGTAAGTAGCTCCGCCTTCTCTGCTGCAATCTTCTTTAGTTCCTGACTAGCTACTTCTTCACCAGTTACAACAGTAGTCTTACTTTCAGAAAATGCTTTCGCTCCTGTTGGTAGAATCATAGTTATCGCTAATGCAGTAGCTAACACACCAGTTAGCTTATTTTTCATCACGGAATTACCTCCTTAAATAATTGATCGTTTTCATCATTAATTTGTTTAACTATGAAACTATGATAAATTTTACCCGTTTTTACTTTTAGACTACTTGCTAAATTCAGCAAGTAAAATATTTTTAAAAGGAGGAGGACTATCAGCTATAAGGCTGTTCAAATTGACGGCCAATGTATGCTTGCCTCCAAGTGTGCCCCCAGCAAAAGTTAAAAAGCCAGGAATGGTTCCTCCATGCCCCCATATCGATTCACCGTTTGAAAGCTTCATTTTGAAAATTCCAAGCCCGGAATCGCCAAGCTCATCTACTCCTGTAGGGACTGTTGTAAGCATTTGCTTTAGTTGCTGTTCTTTCAGTAATTTGCCTCCAAGTAAATAAGAAAAGAATTTGTTTAAATCATCAGCTGTAGAAATCATATCTCCGGCCGAGCTCCCCATACTTGGGTTATAATAAGTAACATCTTTCGGCTCACTTGCTCCGTCTAATTGGATATATCCACGGGCATGCTTGGTTCCTGGAATGACGCTTGAATTTCCAGGTAAGAATGTATTCGCTAATTCAAGTGGTTCAATAATTCGATTTTCAATCTCTTCCGCATAGCTGTTCCCAGTTACTTTTTCAATAAGAATTCCTAGTAATACATATCCTGTATTTGAATACGACCAGCTCTTTCCTGGAGCAAAATCTGGAGGCATGGATATTCCCATCTTTACTAATCCTTCAGCAGTATAGGATTTTTTTGTATCCATCATATTAAAATCCTTTGACCTTGTGTAATTAGCGATACCACTTGTGTGATTCAATAATTGCCGGATAGTAATTTGTTTATCATCATATCCATTCCCTTGAATGACACCAGGCAACCATTTTTCAATAGAATCGTCTAGATTTAGGCGGTTTTCTCCTGCTAATTGAAGCACAACTGTTGCAGTGAACGTCTTTGTCACGCTGCCAATCCGAAAACGAAAATCTGTTTTCATTGCTTTCTTGTTACTCAGATCAGCTACACCAGTCGCATAACTCCATGTTTTTCCACCCTCAGAAGTTTTAGCAAGTATCCCTGGATATCCAAGTTTCAATGTATCCTGCATGGCCTCTTTGACGGAATTTCGATTTCTTTGGTTGCTTGTTTGTAACGAACTAGATACATTTTGAATGGACTCCGCTTTTACACTTGAGGTTGGAGTTGTATAAAACAGGGAACCTCCAGTTATTAAAAGGGCTAAACCTGTACATGTAATTTGACGATGCTTTTTCATCAAAATAATCCTCTCCCCTATTCATATTGTATAAATGGTTATTTGCTGTTTGGAACTAATCACACAGCTTTCTTCTTAACCCACTGCAAAAGGACGACATTGAATCTGTAATGTCTCTTTTCCTCCAAACAAGTCTTATTAATTGATTTGTTTTTTATAGAAATATATAGTATTTTTCTCCTCTCACTCTTCTTTCCATTTTCATCTTACACAAGGAAAATCTCTTTTTTCTTACCTCTTCCTTACAAATTCCTTACGTTCAAAATCACTTTTATAATTGATTGTTTTTTATGTGAGCCCCCTTACCATCAATTTAAGAATTAAAAAAAGAGGGGATTATCCCCCTCCTTTTTACGCTTGCTCCAACTGTCGAAATTATTTAATATACCCACGATTCAGTTCCGTTAATTTTTCATTGATGTTAAAAATTCTTACTCTAATATCTTTAACACCAGCTGCTTCAAGTCTGCTCTTGTGCATTTCCGCGTATTTTTCAGCATCTTGTTTTTCTTCAAATATATAAATGCCTCCAGCTTCTTTTGTTTCTTCATTCTCAGTCCATATTTTCCAGTGGAATCCTTCTTCTTCGTTAATACTATTTGCTAAATCCCAAAATCCTTTTTTCATTTCTTCACCAAAAGGACCTTCAAACGGAAAATCAACTTGTAATAAATATGCCATTTTCACTCACTCCTATTTTTAATATAAAATTCTTGCCATTCTTTTACTGATTATGATCCGAATGATCGTAATGTCTAAATTCGTATTGCTATTATTATTCAAGCACTAATTGGAGAATCCCCCTATTTGTAACATAATCACAAAACGATAGTAACTTGAACGCATAAAGTGAAAGTTTAATAGTTTTCAGTTATGTTTAAAAAATGTGATACAAACTTATCCCTAAACTAAGGACAAACAAAACAAGTGCAGGTATTGCTTTCTTAAAGGGATCTCTCGCTAATACAATTAGAGTTAATGCGGCTGCAAGCATCGTACCGCCTAATAACAATCCTGCTAATAAAGCTACTGTTGGAATCCAAATTCCTATCAACATTCCAATCGCTCCTACAATCTCAAAAGCTCCAGTTAAGAAATTAAAAAACGAAGGTAAACCAAATCGTTTGAATTCATCTGCCATTTTCCCGGATATAATTTTCGTTCCTGTCATTAAAAAGAACAGAAACAACACTACTTTTACAATATTGATGAAAATTAAAATAGTAATCACACCTTTGTTATTATTTGATAAAAACTCAGTATTGTTCAGGTAGTAGTCACTACCTTTACCCTATTTCCTGAGATTACCCGTATGGAAGTCGCTTCAATTTACATTACCCTTCTCAATATTAAAGGGCCGAAAATTATATGCTATAGCATATATAATACAAAAATTTGACTGGTACTAGGCAAAAAAGTGACCCTGAATCAGATATCATACAAAATAAAGTTATCTTCCCATTCGTCCAAACAAAAATTATATGCTATAGCATATGTAATACCTAAAACAAAGTTTGTTCCTTATGAATAGCGTAGCATCAATAAGGAACAAATATTAATAGTGTGTATCATACAATTTGTTTAATAACGATTGTAATACTTTAATTTCTTCCTCGCTCAAATTACTCGTAACGAAATGGTGAGCGTCTTTCACTACAGGCAAGATTGTTTTCTTTAACTCGTCACCTTTTTCAGTTAAAAAAAGGTTATGTGAACGCCTATCTTGGTCATTCAAAGCCTTCTTTACAATCCCTTTTCTCTCCATTGACTGTATCATTCTAACAACAGTAGTTTGATCTTTATCAATAGCTTCCGCCAACTCTTTTTGAGTAGTGCTCCTTTGGCTACAAAGAACACTAATAATCCCCCACTGCTCTGGCGTAACTCCATAAGGCTTTAATTTCTTCGTAAAATAGTTGGTCATTTTCACATCAGTACGATGAACAAGATAGCCTATTAAATCATGTAAGTTCATATATCACCTCTATAAATTAAGATATAAATGGATATAGCATACCAGTCAATCATTCACAATGAATGTATTTGTTTCACCATATATATGCTATAGCATATATATTAAAGTAGATTATTTTAATTGTCAAATGATTTACCTATTATTTTTCGAAAACAAAAACGTCCCCTTAGATTATAGAAGGAATGACTAATTTGACGTATTTCTCTGGCGATTTCTCCCCTGTCGTTTTATGATATGCTAATAACATTTGATAAAATATGGTATATACGGACAGTCAAAAACTTTTAAAGATACCTCGTCCAGTTTTTGCTGTTGCAAGATAAACAGCATATAATCCGTTAACCACCCACATTAGTAACGAAAACATAAAGAAAAGGCATTCCAAATATGAAACACCTTCTTTCGTTTTATAAAACCATCCAACACGCTGAACTTTTCAATTTAATATAATCACTCGTTTAACTAAAGAAATTGATTACGTGCATAACGCTCTTCTCACTTTTCTTGCAAAATTTAGTGGATCATCAACGTCTTCGATATTAACGTAAATCAAATTTGGATCATCACATAACCACTCATTGTGTATAGACGAAACGATTATTCCTTGTTTAATAATTGTCGCCACAAATTCAGTGACTTCTTTTTGTAAGAGTGCTACTCGGCCTAGGCATAATGCCCGTCCAGTTTTATTGTCTCGTGATTCGAATGAAAAGGAAGTTGTTACTCTAAAACGTTTTCCTAAGATTGTTGCTCGTATTTCATCCCTGTTTATTGTTGCCACGCATTTCCCACCGGCGAATCCTTCTTGCCCGCCGATAATTCTTGCAAACTGTTGACAAATTAATTCATCATTAAACGCCATACCTTTAATCATCCCCCCTTTTACTGTTAAGTTATGAATGAATACATAGGTCTGAAACGGTAATGAATCTAATCTATTAAAAAAATGATGGCAATCTACCGAGAGCTATTAGCTCAATTATTCTTGATTATTTAAATTAACTCGGCTATATATGTTAAGACATTTTTAAAGAGCATAAAAAAGACACCTTAAGGTGCCATTCTCCGATTTGAGAATCATATCTATGTATGGAGAAATTTAGAAAAGAGAAGCTTCTAACTATAATTTATAGAGCTCTGATGCCATGAATTACTTACATATTTCCTTATTTACCAGAAGAAGAATCTCAGTTACATTATTTTCTCATTAGTCTCGTTAAAGCCATCCCAAGAAATCCAATGCCCATTCCTATTAGCCATCCAGTTTGGGCATTACCTAACATAGATCCCACTCCTCCACCAAGAAACATACAGCCAACGAATACTAATCCTCCAATTCCCCAATTCGGCCGTTCCATAATTCAATCACATCCTTTCAATAAAATATATGCGATTAGCTCCCTCAACTTTCTTCCATAGGATAGTTCATTATTTTACTTAGGTTTAGCACTTCAGGGCATTCAAAAGATGCGAAGCTTGAGTCATTTATATAGATTGTAGAAGTATGGAGATTTTCCACATTTTAAAATAGTAAAGTATAAACATGAAAAAACTCCTAACAAATTTTGTTAGGAGTTTTTTCAAATAAGCGATATTTATTTAATCTTCATTATTGAGTTCTATTGTACCTGTTCTAGCACTAACTTTTAAAATATTTAACAGATTATCAGGTGTCTTGATTTCCACTTCATATTCAAATTTTGATTGTGCTAAGTTGTCATCTTCTAATTCAAATTCTTTTTTCACATTAATAATTTCTCCATTTGTATGAGCTAAAGAAATTTCACGAACTTGTTTCTCTGTGTAGTTTTCATTCTTTTTTGCATAATTGTAACCCATACCATAATATCCACCAACAATAGCAATACCACTTACTAAAATCGTAATTACACTTATAATTATTTTCTTTTTATGTTTTAACATTTTCATCCACTCCTTAATGATTAATCCTCTATTCCAAATCTTGCTTCAAGTGCATTTTCTGCTTGCTCTAATTGATCTTCCAGTATATCGTGTTCTTTTTCTTGCGTTTGATATTGTTCAACAGTTATCGTTCCAGCGTGATAATCTGCTTCTAGCTGATTATCAGATAGATCTATCTTGTCATCCAATTGGTCAATTTCTTTTTTTGCTGCTAAGTACGTATTTAAGTTTTCTTCTTTTGCTCCAACTGGTTTCGTGTTATTTGCTTTTTCTACAATAGATGTGACTTCGTTTTTGAAATCTTGTGTTTGCTTCGTATCATTCGTAGCAGGCCCTATTTTGTTTGGTTCTTGTTGTAGTTGAGCAACTTCTTTTTGTAATTTATCATTTTCCACTTTCAGTTGTTGTACTTCTGTATTGTTATCAGCTTGAGTAGAACAAGCTGTTAAGAATAAACAGGACATTGCTCCAATCAGCATCCATTTTCCCATTCTGTTTTCCTCCCTTTACAGGTGCACCTTATCCTTGCCTTTATATTACTGAACAAACATTAAAGGAAGATTAATGTACAAAAAAATAAAGTGAAGGCTTTTACAGGCAGTTAATCCCTACCTACCTCGCATTCACCGAATTTTGAGGGAGTAGTCGTACTGCCCGTTAATGCGGGATAAAATGATATAATTAACTAGTTTCTAATCTTTCTTTAATGTTTTGAAATTATAGTGATACATATCAATAAGAAGAAAAGGAGAATGTTAATGCGAGTTCTTATCGTCGAAGATGAACAAGACTTACAAAATATATTGGTGAAACGATTAAATGCAGAACATTATAGTGTCGATGCATGTGGGAATGGAGAAGATGCCTTGGATTATATAAACATGGCTACCTACGATTTGATTGTGCTTGACATTATGATTCCAGGAATAAATGGTTTACAAGTATTACAAAGATTACGCGCGGACAATAATGCAACTCCTGTCTTGCTTCTTACAGCTAAAGATACAATTGATGATCGTGTAACAGGACTCGACTTAGGTGCAGATGATTATTTAGTAAAGCCGTTTGCTTTTGATGAACTGTTAGCAAGAATTCGAGTGTTAATGCGAAGAAAAACAGGAAATACATCTAATGTATTTGAAATCGCTGATCTAGTGGTAGATTGCAATATGCATAAAGTAACACGGGGAGACCAAGCTATCACTCTTTCCAGTAAAGAATTTGCTATTTTAGAATATATGATTCGTAATAAAGAAGTTGTGCTGACACGAGATAAAATTGAGCAACATGTGTGGAATTACGACTATGAAGGCGGATCGAATATTATTGATGTTTACGTCCGCTATCTTCGCAAAAAAATTGATAGCCAGTTTGAAACGAAGTTAATTCATACAGTACGAGGAACTGGTTACGTATTGCGAGTAGAATCATGAAAAGACTATCAATAAAAATGAGAGTAACTCTGTGGTATACGGGGCTAATTGTAATTATTATGGTACTCGTGTTAGCTTTTATTTTAACTTCTTCAGATAAAGTTTTGCTTTTTAATATGAAAGATCAATTGAAGAACACAGTAAAAGAAAGCATGGAAGATATCGAATATAAGCATGGACAATTAAAGATGGACGATGATTTTGAAGCCTTAGAAGATGGAGTAAATATTAGTATTTATAGTAAACAAGGTGAGCTGCTAGCAGGAAATAGTCCAACAAGCTTTAATAAACAGATATCGCTTAAATCTGATGAAATACAAACTATTAAAGACGGTAATAAAGAATGGATAGTATATGATTTTCTCCATAATACAGGCGGCGATGAGCAAGTCTGGGTTCGTGGAATAATGACTATGAACCAATTATCCTCAACGATGAATACGCTTATTGTGGTAACAATCATCTCATTCCCATTACTTATTCTCATTGCGGCAGTCGGGGGATATTTTATTACGCAAAGAGCGTTTCGACCTGTGCAACAAATGAGTGATTCAGCCAGTAAAATTGGTGATGGTAAAGACCTTTCGAAGAGAATTAATTTACAAGGTTCACCGAAAGACGAAATGTATCATTTAGCACAAACCTTTGACAAAATGTTTGAGCGATTGGAGACATCATTCGAAAGTGAAAAACAATTTACATCTGACGCATCTCATGAATTAAGAACACCAACATCTGTTATTATTTCGCAATGCGAATACGCTTTATCGCAGAGAAATAATCCGAAAGAAATGGAAGAATCGTTAGAAGTAATTTTAAAACAATCACGTAAAATGTCCGCTTTAATCTCACAACTCTTATTATTAGCACGAGCTGACCAAGGAAACCATAATACTTTCCAATTTGAATGTATCAATATGAGTGAATTAACGGAAATCGTTGTAGAAGAGCTTTCATTAATGGTTCAAGAAGCTTCGATTGATATAACAACTAATATAGAGGAAGACCTATTTATTAAAGCAGATCAAACATTGATGATGCGTTTATTAATGAATTTACTAACGAATGCGATTGCTTATAGTAAAGCGAGCGGAACTGTGCATATGCAACTATTCCGTGATGAAACCAACATAATAGGTAAAGTCTCCGATAATGGCATCGGCATCAGCGAGCAACATATTACAAAAATATGGGACCGCTTCTATCGAGTTGACGCAGCACGAACATCTTCAAACATCGGAAACACAGGTTTAGGATTGTCGATGGTAAAATGGATTGTCGAACTACATGGAGGAGAAATTACGGTTGAAAGTAAATTAGGAGAAGGCAGTACTTTTACATTTAAACTACCAATTGAAAAAAGAGCATAATTTATACGTGTCTGTCGCTTCAGAATAAAGATTGATTCAAAGGCTCTCTACAATCCTTATGTAAAAATAACTGACGCATTTTAAACATCATCGATTTTATCATTTTGGACAACCTATTCTGTTAAATTAATATACATGCGAAAAAACTATCAAAATAAAACCCCAGAAATCCAAGGGTCTCTGGGGCTTCATTATATATTTAGCTCTTTTTGCTTTTTGTTTTGTTTATGTCTATACAGTAACTTTCGACTTATTAGAGAAATCACTAATAAGGTCAGAATTAATAAGATAAGTTGCATAAATGATAAATCAAAATATTTAGCACCTGTAACGATTAAAAGTGTAGAAATCGTGCCTTTTACAACGAAAAAAATAATAACCCATAACCCGCCTTTTTTCCAGTTCATTTTATATTACCCTTTCCTACGTTTAAATTCTTAAAATATTTAATAATAGTTCGTAAATATGACAACTTAATAGAAATCTATTATATTAACAAAAAATTCATGTCTAATTAAATGCGACGATTTTATATTAAGTGAAAATGATATTCATTGTCAATTTTATTGATTATTTGAATACTTATTCTTAATCTCTTTCTACTTTGTTTCTTATAAGCAATACACTCTTGTATTCAAACAAAAACACCTCCATTGCATTTGCACACTTAGTATGCGAATGCAAGAGGTGTTTTTTCATATACCATCAGATAAGATTTCCTGCTTTGTTTATTTCTTGATACGTAGCTATTTTCTAGTACACGATAACTGGATCATACGTGTTCAAACTATCATATACAGTTTTTGCAACATTAGGAAGAAGGTTCACACACCCACCTGATCCACCTGTTAAATAAGCATTATTTGCCCAGTCTTTTCGCCAGCCGGCATCGTGGAATCCTTGACCGCTATTTGTGAATGGAACCCAGTAATCTACTTTAACCGCATAATCAGCTTTCCCTACTGCGCTACCTCTTAGCGTGTATGGTGTTCGTTTGTATAGGACGTACCAAACACCTGGTGATGTATCTTCATCCGTGCTATGTTTACCCGTTACTACATTTGTTGTAACGACTAATTTTCCATCTTTATAAATCCAAATTTGTTGCTCTGCAATTGAAACTTCCGCATACGTGTCTCCGATGCCATTATTCGCTGTTGTTTTATAACCGATACCTTCCTTCTCCCAACCATTTCCGTGAATATTAGAAGCAGAAAGCGACTTTTCGCCTTTCTCAAAGGCTTGTTGAACTTGTTTAGTTTCTTTTTCAACATCTAGTGCCCAGCCGTATCCTTGCCCTTTTACTGATATGACTGAACCGGAATGCGTTTTAAATGAGAAATCTTTATTTAATGTTGATTTGGCATTATTAATTTCAGTAATTTTCTTCTTAATGTCACTCGCATCAATTGTAACTTTCATATCCTTTGACATAGAGGCATTTTGAATTAAATCTTTCGCTTTTAAAGGATAAACTTCATCCTGCACTTTATACTCAACAGACTGCCCAAGAAGATTCTGTAGTGCTTTCTCCTCTTTTTTGACAATCGGATCGTCTTCTTTAATAGGTTTTATGTATGCAGACTTCAGATGAATTTCGCTTTTATATTTTTGCTTATCGTAATCTTTCAGTAGACTAGTAACATCATACTGTTTTCCTTCAACACTTTTCGAGATAACAATTTTCCCTTGTTCTAGCTTCGCCATAGCATCTTGAGGCGCTTTTAATTTTTCATTCATAGAGATGAGCGTTTCTTCTACAAGTTTCTTCATCGTTTCACTACGATACTGATCTGCCTTCTCTGGTAGCAATGAATAATTTTCTCCCTTTGAGGAAGGGAAAAATGTCCACTGACTTTTTAATAGTTTCTTAACTTGAGGCAAATCTTTTTCCGTAAGTTCCGTTTTTGTATCTTTTTCATCTAAAATTTGTTGTTGATCAACATAGACTTTGTTTGCTAGTCCAGATGTCTTTAATTTCTGTATTGCCTGATCAGCGCTCAGACCACCAACTTTTGTGTCATTAATTGTAACATTCGAATTGAAGTGAGTTGCCTGATAATAACTCATTCCCCCAATAAGAAGTGCAATTACACCAATACCCGCTGCGATAAACTTCCAATTTGTATAACGTTTTTTTGATCTTACTCGTTTTTGATCAATTTCTTCAACTGATTCATTTGTTGTATTGTTGTTCATCAATCTTTCCCCCGTATGCATTAACGTCAAACGATTTTCAACTAAAATCATAGACTAGTGTACCTTATTTTTCCTAAAATTTCATTATTTCTGACCACATTTTATCGCAATTTAATGATTTATTTTAGATTTTTTAATAGTACGATGCATTGAACAGCCCTTTACAAGTCATAAAGTGAAACTTAAATTAACCGTCACACCAAGAGATTTAGCTTAATATTCTAGGGGAAAATTTTTCTCTTTACGTAAAATACGAATTATATTATCCATTTTTATGAACATCAACCCCTAATTTTGTCAAAAAAATAAACGATAGTCCTTCTACATTTTTGATAAAAGGACTATCGTTTTTTCAGTTAGAGTATTTGTATAATCGTTTAACTTTTTATTTCCTGAAGGTCAAACTTGATGAAGATGATGAGATTTTATCTCATAGCCTTTAAATGAAAACATTATGTTTTTTATGGCAACCAAGTTTATTTTTATAAATTAAACCCTTAGCTTGATGCCTCCCATATATCCAGCAGCCTAAGATTAAGTAAGAGTCCATTCAACTAGATTTTTTCTAATATTTTTAGGTGCATCTTATTTCGCCTCGTCATATTTCACTAATTGAATTTAAAACACATCCGTATGCTATTTAGTAAAATTTACGATTCGAGACGTAATTATTGCAGTAACCAAGATAATAATAGCGGTTATCAAGCCAGATTCTCCAATCCAAATCTCAGTTTGATATCCTGTACTTGCACGTGCGAAAGGTCCTTGAATAATGGCATTCCAAGTAGTATGGATGATAACCGAAGGCCAAACGCTACCTGTGATAAGTCGTAAATAAGCTGTAATATAACTGAAGGGCACAATACAAAAATAGATGCCAAGTACTGAAAGTAGGACAGATGATCCCTCTACATATAGACCAGCAATAACAATTGGAACATGCCACGTTGCCCAAATCAATCCACTAATAAGGATAGGCCGTGAAAACTCTGCATCGACTAGCCTTGTGAGCATATAACCTCGCCAACCCATTTCTTCTCCTAAAACTGGGATTAAGTTAAGCAAACTTCCTAAAACGCCGCTCAATACTACTAGATAAATAAAACTGAATGGTTCCGGTACATACTGAAGTCCAAGTATATTGTAGATCGGTTCTAACATACCACCTTCGGGATGCTGAAACCCCGCAATTCCGCTCAACCAGGCGATAGAATAAGTAATTCCACAAATAATCATAGGTATTAACAGAGCAAACCCAATCCCCTTCCATATCTTTAAGTTACCGAGACTAAAAGATACATCTTTAAACCCTTCTTTCAGTATTATGCGAGTCAAAATAGAAGAAAATGCTGGGGTAAACATATATACCACAATAAGCGGCATACTTTTCGTAATTATTACTACTACATTTAGGATAACAGAAGTAATGATTAAGATACTCAAAAAGAGTTGAAGTCCTATTTTAGCACGTTGGATTTTATCTTTATTGTGGAACGATTTTGCGTGTAATATCATTTTAATCCGCCCTTCCCCTTTCATTCACTTGTTTATCGAATTTACTTCTTGTCATTTCCACAGACACAACTTAGAATAAAAATGTTTTTGTATACAGATTCATTCATCTTTAAAATCCCTCCCCAATTTATAGTCTAGTCTTACTTACGACTCATCAATGTAATTATTATTTATAAGTTGTCATAACCGATAGTACAAAAGTGTAATGATTAGTCTATGACCTGTGTCAATTAACCTTATGACAATATGTAACTAGAAAATATGATATGGAATAGATAACAATTGAATTAAGGCAATTGATTCGTGCAAGTACAATGAATCAATCTTGCTTTACAAATAATTCAATTGAGGTGGAAAAAATGAATAAGAAAAGCATAATTGCAATGGTTAGTACAGCTTTATTAGTCACAGGATGCGTAGAAGTAGGAAAGGCTCAAACAGTAGCAGTCGAAAATTCAGGTCAATCAATACAAAAAAATATAGTTAAATCCATACAATCACAGGCTTACCCATTAAAAACGATAGAGCCGTCAAAATCATTTGAGGATTTAAAACCACTTAAGAAAATGATTGGGAGCGCACAATATGTAGGATTAGGAGAGAATACTCATGGAAGCTCTGAAATTTTCACTATGAAGTTTCGCCTTGTGAAATATTTGGTTACTGAGATGGGTTTTACAAATTTCACAATGGAAGAAGATTGGGGAAACGGCTTAAAACTAAATGAATATATCCAAACAGGAAAAGGAAACCCTAGGGAATTTTTAAACTTGTTATATCCTACTGATGAAATTATAGCCATGATTGAGTGGATGAAAGATTATAATGCTGATCCATCCAATAAAAAAAAGATCCAATTCATTGGGCTCGACTTAAAGGAGTTGGACCAAGGTTGCTTTAATAAAGTGATTGATTATGTAAGACTACATCGACCAGATTTGCTGGCAGAAGTAGAAGGAAATTATAAAGAATTGTCGGCTTTTAATGGAAGTACAAAGGAATATATGGACCTTGCTCCTGAAATAAAAGAAAAGTTCAAAGCAAACGCTGAGAGAGTAGCCCAATTACTAAAAGATGAGAATGGGCAAGCCAACATAGAAATAGCTTCACCCGAGTACATCTGGGCGCAAGCAACGGCAAGTGCAATAGAGAAATTTACCACAATGCTAATTCCTAACGACTATCCAAGTATGTTAAAGCTACATGAGCAATACTTGGCCGATCATGCAATGTGGGCACAAGAAACATTTGGTGGTAAAACGATGGTATGGGCACACAATATTCATATAGCTAAAGGAATTATCGATGAGAAATTATACCCTTATGTTGCGGGGCAATTTTTGAAGGAACGTTTAGACAATAATTATGTCACAATTGGTAGTACAACTACGGAGGGGAATTTTACCTTATACAGCGAATATGATCCTTCCACTGGAGGTAAGATTACAACCGACACTATTCCACAAGATGTAAAAAGTTTCAATTATACTCTCGGAAAAGTACCATATAACATGTTTTTATTGGATAACCGTCACCTTAAAGGACAAGCAGAAAAATGGGTTAAAGCAAAAAGACCATTACTAAGTATAGGGGGACAAATCTTCCCGAACGAATCGGCATACTTTGATACGTCATTGCTTGAGCAATTTGATATTATGTTTCATATTCGAAAAACAAGTCCATCTCATATTAAATAAAAGTATAAAACAATCCCGTTCTTGCATCTGCAAGAACGGGATTGTTTTATGGTGATTGATATAAGCATCTTTTTTAACCAGAAGTAGGTTACTCTCCCCTTTTTATCATCATTTAGAAATGTCATATGACACTTTTACACTAGTGAGAATGACAAAAAAAGCAGTACAATTCGGTTATTACATAGATAGGAGCGAGAACTTTATGAAATCAAGATTCATCCAGAATGGTTATTTTTTATTGCTAACTTTCGTTACAGGATTTTTTTATTTTTGTTTTTATCTAATAGCTCTGCTATTCAGCTTCACCCTTTCATTTACGGTAATTGGAATTCCACTAGTTATACGTGTACTACAGACTACTACACCTTTTATCCAATTCGAGCGCATACAGACGAAAATTTATACAGATATTTCAACAGACTCTTATGATAGAAGTATAACAATAGATACATCAAACTGGGCTCAGGTGAAATTAGTGCTTACAGATCGTCGTACTTGGTCTGCTATCTTTTGGTTAATGCAGAAATTAGTGATTGGCATTTTCAGTCTCATTAGCGCAATCATTTTTTATGTAATGCCACTTATGTTGCTATTGGCACCACTACTGTATCAATACATCGAAATGAATATTATATTCATACAGATAGATACCTTTACTAAGTCACTCTTTGTAATGTTTATGGGTATAGTATTTACCGCCATAAGTATTAGAATAGTAGATCGTTTGACAAAGAAAATCGGTGGCTATACACGTAGCATGATTCGGCAACTAAATCGATAGAAGTTTGCAATCTGTGAGTAGTATCGCAGTTTTAAATTTAAAAGTATAATAGGCATGAAGGATTAAATTATAATATATGAAGTAAAAAGGTAGGCTACTTAGGGGGTAAATGACTTGTTAGATATGGTTAAGTATTGGTTTTGGTACGATTGGATTATGTTAGGAGTCCGTATACTTGTTAGTGTCTCTATCGCCATAACCACATTCGATTTTCAGGATAGTTTAACATTGCCACTTTGGATTGTTATTTTTTGGGAGGTTGTTGCCTTCTCGATTCCATGGGTAGCCTTACTGTTCAATTACAAATATTACTTGTTCACAGAAATACTGCTATATGGTGGACTGTGTATATATTTAACCTCTTTATTTCCGGAAGCTAACGTTACATTTCTGATATCGGCTTTTCTAATTGCTGCGAATAGTAAGCATTTGTCCTATTATTGGACAGCTCCAACAACAGTTTTTATAACAACTGGAATTCTCTATGCGGTTGCGCCAAGTAATAGCTATTGGATTTTAGTTACCTACTATGGACTTGCTTATGTAATGGGCTTCGCTTTCCATTTATTAATCGTCAATCATAAGCAAAATGAAGCGATTCGTAAACAAAACGCGGTACTTGAGCAATATATGTCTCAGATTGAACGCATTACACTGGCGGAAGAACGAAACAGACTGTCGAGTGAGCTTCATGATACAGTTGGTCACGCTTATACTTCTATTATTATGGGGATGGAAACGTTGCGTACCGAAATTGCTACTGAAATGGGTATACAGAGGCTAGATTCTCTGCTTGAAATGGGACGTAAAAGCATCGAGGATGTGAGAGGTTACTTACATCAAATGGAGTCTCCGTGTCAATCGCCTTCCTTGATTCAATCTCTACAAAATCTTGGAGTCGAATTTCAGGAGCACGCTCAGGTAAATGTAAGTTTTAGGACATTCGGAGAGGAATACCCACTGTCTCGGCAAGCGAAGATCGCATTCATTCGTTGTTTACAAGAGTCCCTTACGAATGCAGTACGTCATGGTCAGGGAACTGAAATTATAGTTTCATTGCAGTTTGAACAACAATATACGAGATTAGAAGTTCAAGATAATGGAAAAGGAAATGTAGAATGGCAGGAAGGCTTCGGTCTGAATGCGATGAAAGAACGAGCAATGAATTTACAAGGGCAATTGTCTGTATATACAAAGCCAGAGGAAGGAATGCTTGTTACATGTACCATACCGCGACAAACTGAAATAAAAGATGGACTTATTCGTTTGTTAATTGTAGACGATCAACCATTTGTTCGGGAAAGTTTGAGGACACTACTCGATAGATATGAAGATTTAAATGTAGTCGGTTTAGCTGAGGATGGCAATCAAGCCATCGATTTGTGTGGACGTCTTCAACCCCATGTTATACTTATGGATTTAGATATGCAGCACATGGATGGAGTTGAAGCAACCAAAAAGATTAAGCAACAATGGCCACATATCCGCGTATTGATTTTCACAACTTTTCAGGATACCGAACAGGCGTTGGAATCGCTTCGCAACGGTGCGGATGGCTTTTTACTCAAATCCATTGAAACATTGGAGCTAGCTAATACGATCCGACTTATTCACAAAGGTGGGACACTGATTGATCAAGGAATGTCTCACAAAATATTTGAGAAATTTGATGAGCAAAAAGAGACACCACAATCAAAAGCAACCGCTTATGAGCTAACAGCTAGGGAGATAGAAATATTGCAACTAGTAGCAAAGGGACTTCGATACACTACCATAGCATCAAGGTTATATTTATCAAATGGTACGGTCAGAAATTATGCTTCCACAGCTTATACAAAGCTAGGAGTCCGCAACAAAGAAGAAGCTGTGCAAAAGGCTCTAGAAATTGGAATTATTGAATAAGAAAAATGTTTTTTTGTTTCTCTACAGCAAGGCAAAATGTAGTTACAAGGTACAGTAAAAGATAAAGTGAAACTTTAATCAGTGGGGTTTGTTCATCCCCCACTGATTATCAGCCCTCACCAATCGTGCTGCCCGTTAATGCGGGATAAACAACATCATTACATTAATCTTTTTTAGGGAGTACAATCCCTTTATATAATTGAACTGTAATCAAGTAATAAATCGAGTAAATTACTACAAAAATAACAAGTGGTAACCAAATACGAAAGTACGGATCGATTAAAAGCGATCCAAACATGTTCATACCAACTAATATGTGAGTAATCCCCACAATTGCTGGGAATAAGAATATGAAGAATAACTCTTTATAGATTGATTTTGTTAATAATTCTCGGCGAACACCAATTTTACGAAGCATTTGATAACGTGCTACATCTTTTGATGCTCCCGACAGAACTTTAAACATTAAGCAACTTGCCATCATTGCTAAAAATGCAACTCCAACGAAAAAGCCCATAAACATTAGTCCACTAGCAAAATCATGACTCACAATATTGTGACGAAAAACCGGGAAAATAATAATAACTAGTTACTATTATTATTTATTTGTCACTTTTAAAGCATCTAACACTATCTTGGTTGCTTCTGCAATAAGCTTATCATCGTATTTAGCATCCTCTTTATCATGATTAGAAAGTATCGCAAGAACAATTGGCTTTTTATTTGGTGGCCAAATAATTGCGATATCATTTCTGGTTCCATAAGATCCCGAGCCCGTCTTATCAGCTACTTCCCATCCTCCTGGAACTCCAGCACGAATTAAGTTGTCTCCCGTAGTATTCCTTTTCATCCAATCTATTAATAAATCCCGTTTCTCAGTTGAAAGTACATCTCCTAGCGCAAAAGCCTGAAGACTAGTAGCTAATGCCTTTGGGGTACTAGTATCATGTACGTCTCCTGGATGTACTTCGTTTAATTCTGGTTCAAAACGTTCAGGATTTGTAACGGTGTCTCCTACTTCTCTTAGTGATTTTTTGAATTCACTAGGTCCACCTAATTGTTTAAGAATAAGATTTTGTGCAGTATTATCACTATATCGAAGAGAAGCAGCTGCAAGCTCTTTCAGGGTCATACCACTATCAACATACTTTTCTGTAATTGGATTATAATTAACAAGATCTTCACGGGTATACAAAACTCTTTGATTTAGATCTTCTATTGATTTCTTTTGTAAAAGTACTCCCACAGCTAAAGCTTTGTGGGTAGATGCGTATGCAAACCGTTCATCTGATTGATAAGTAACGGTTTGATTCGTATCAGTGTCCAATGCATAAATACCGAGTTTAGCATCAAATTCTTTTTCAAGTTTAGCAAAAGAATCATTACCGGTAGTTTCTTGTTTGGTTTGATTTGTTTGTTTCGTTTGTTTAGGTAATTCAGACTGAGTATTGCCATCGGAACAGCCTATAAGCGTTGCACATGAAAGGAATACTACAGGTACCATCTTTTTGTAATGTAAAATGTTAAAAAACTTGTTTAAGACTATCATACATTTTCAACCTCTTTCAAGAATATATGTTTTTTTAGGTGTTATACATATCGATACAATTAAAGAGTGTATCGGATATCACTCTCTTGCATCTCACTTTTCATAAAATGAGTGAACTATCATGAACACCTGTTTTATACGTATACTTAATAGACAACCTAAATAACAAGTTTGTTCCATTTTTATCAGTAGTCGTATCTAGAAACCTAAAAAAGTCCATTTAGAAGATTTAAATGGACTTTTTCACTCATATAATACTATCTATAGTTAAACAAATAAGATTAAATACATTTAAATTTTCTTGTTTTATCTAATAAACTGTTTAGGCATTTCTTTAACGTGCTTATCATCATCACGCCAATCATAGGTTTCTTTCTGCGAAACATCTAAAGTTTGATCTCCAATTCTAACAATATTCTTATTTACCCATTCAATATATGGATCGGTATCTGGATAATTCCAATATATATTTTTCTCTGAATCTGTATCAAGGTTAACTAATTCACCCCTAACAGCATCCGCACTTAATGATCCTGCATTATGAAAATAAGTCTTGATGAGATATTTTCCATCTGGAGATTTCACTGTTCGAATTAATTCCCCTTTTGGAACACCTTGCAAACTAAAAAGTTTCCAATATCCAAATCCAATTATAATTACTAACATAGTAAGTATAGTTAGTAATACTTTTCTTTTTGTTTTTTTATTTCACCTTTTGTATTTATAATACTCATTCAACTCCATTCCACAGAACACATACCATATTATACCATTAAATAAATGGTATAATATATCAAAAATAAAAATCCTCCCGTAATAGTATTATAAAAAGAGCATGTGATGGTCTCCCTATTTATAAAGTGAAACTTTAATCACCCTCACCAATCTGGCTGCCCGTTAATGCGGGATAATCATGAAAATTCCCCTTTAAGAAAAATATAAAAAATCAGACAGTATACTTGAATTGCTCTTCGCAAGAGAATATACTAATAAAGCAGGCTATGACGTTCCTTCCTTCTAACTTCTTTGGCGAAATAGGGATGTTACTTTCCTGCTAAACACATAGGCTATGACAATTCTTCCTTCTTTGTAGAAATTTCAAATTGTTTTAGAGTTGTCAATTCCCTATGAAAAATAATTAGACTATAAAACCTCTTTCTTCTTTGGGATTGAATAAACTTTAGTTTATCAACCATTGATGTAGAGGTTTTCTTTTCTTAATTAACAAATTACCACTTAACAACTAAATGTTATACCCCTAATTTTTCACTAAAAAATAGCTATGTACCCTCTGTGCATTTTTCTACAATTATTGTGTTTATACATATAAAAATAAAAATCTACCACTGAAAGGAGGACAGTCAGACTATTCCCCTCTTTTATAAGGCGTGAATAGATGGCGTTCTCATGAAAAATTCTATTTATATAAGAAGAAGTTTGAAAGTAATTATAAAAAGAGAAGAAAATAAACTACCGAACATTTATTTAGCCACTGTTTTAAAAAACTTGGAAAGTTTAGGATTTACTTTTTCCGAGCCTTTAATAGAAGAGTTGCAAACACTTTCGGTTGATGCATTCACATCGTTTTACAAAGAGTTGGTAAAACATTTAAAAGAAATGGTTGGTGCACATATTCAGTTTACTCCTATGTATCCCAACTTTCCGCAACAAATGATGGATTTAAGTGACGCTGATTTATACATCAATGCCGTTATTCACTATGTGACGTTGTGCCTACCTGTATCAAAAGTAGAAGAACGACTTCCTCTTTTAGATAGCGTTGATTTGAAAGTTATTGACTTAGGAAGTGAAGAAGATTTCAATCAAATGATTTCTCAATTGATTAGTGCAAACAGCTCTATTTCCTCAACTGATAAGACAGATGTAGAATGGGCTATTACACACACTGAAGATGTTTCCTGTTTTCTACCTAATGTAATTCCTCATAAGGAAAATATGTCTTTTATACTTGGGGTTTTATTAATAAACAGAAAAATATCAGCCGATGCTGCTGAAAAGTATTTTAAAACAGCAACTGATGTTCTTCGCCTTGCAGTTGCTTTATCTGAAGGTGATGTGAGTTTAGTATCCTCCGTTCGATTCAAGAAGTTTAACCGAGCCGAAAGACGCTTCCTTTTAGGATTGTTAGAGCAATGCGGAAACATTACTGAAGATATGATTCGATACAAAAAGCGTTGGATTCGTTTAGGTGAAATTCTTCATCCAGCAGAATATCATACTCGTTTCCCAAAAACCCACCGAGCATTTGAGATGCTTCGCAACAACATTAAAGTTGAAACATTTAATGGAAAAATAGAAGCAGCTTTGTTGAATCGTGATATCATGACAGCGAAAAATCTTTTAAAAACTCGCCCGGGGGAATTTGCCAGACGCTTGGATCATTTAATCCGTTTATGTAGTAATAAGTCAACAGATGTTTTCAATATTCTCGAAGATTTTCTAAGTATAATAGGAAACGTTTCTACTCCTGTATTACTTCAACTCACGGCTCATTTTAAGCATCGAAATGATAAAAATGAATTTCGTACCTTTTTTCCAAAGGGAAATGTAGCAAAAGCTATAGGTATTGAAAATACACTTCCATTTATCTCAGAGGATATTTGTTTAATGATTGTAAAAATGTGTGAAGATACTTTAAAAAATCGCTTCGCAGAACTTCCAAGTCTCGGAAAAGTATTTTTGGATGAACAGTTAAAAAATCACTTAGTTCCCTTCTCTCAACGTTCAGCCAGCAAAGCGCTTCGTACATTATCTCGAGGGAGTAAAGTAGATTTGCCAGAAGGAGATACGATTCGGTTTTTCCTATGGTGGAAAGAAGGCTATGTGAATGGACAACATACAGGACGCGTTGACATTGATTTATCTGCTGCAATGTACGACGAAGATTGGCAATACAAAGAACATGTCTCCTTCACGAACTTACGTTCAAAAAATTTCAAAGCCTACCATAGCGGAGATATTACTTCTGCACCAAAGGGGGCATCTGAATTCATTGATTTCGATATTCCGTCTGTGCTGAAATATGGTGGACGCTATGTAGTTATGACTTTGCTTTCTTACACAGACCAACCATATAAAGATTTACCAGAATGCTTTACTGGTTGGATGGTTCGTCAATATCCTGGTTCAGGTGAAGTATTTGAACCTTCTACTGTTCAAGATAAAGTGGATATTACTGCCGACACCCAAATCTCTATTCCAGTTATTTTAGACTTAAAGGAACGAAAATTGATTTGGACAGATTTGTCTCTTACAAGAGATCTAACTTATGATAATACCATCGAGGCTAATCAAAAAGGTATGATACTAGTTGGAAAGGCTTTAACTAATTTAGTTAAACCGAATTTATATGACTTGTTCCGATTACATATTGAAGCTAGAGGTGAACTCGTTCAAGAAATCGAAGAAGCAGAAAGCATTTTTTCTTTGGATAAAGGGATTACTCCTTTCGATATCGAAAAAATAATATCTGATTTTATTGCTGACCCACAAGACTAACTACATTACAAACATTGATAATGTGTGGAAAATATCCATGTATAATGTCTATGTGAAACAGGACCTGATAGATGAATATCAGGTCCTGTTTTTTATTTAGTAGATACTAAATAGTCCGGTTAATCACTATTCATCTAAATACACTATACTAATAAAGTGAAATTTATTCGAAAAAAATTCATTAGTTAATACGTAACTAATTAAGAAACATTCATATACCAGCCCAAACATCTTTTCCATATCGCCCTTCATCTTGCACACGATCCAACCAATTTCTTGCTTCTTGTTCACTGACTTCATGAATTTCTTGATACGCTTGACAAAGGGTATCTTCTACATCCGGAGCCATTTTACTTCCATCACCACATATATAAAGATGAGCTCCATTATCTAATAACGAAATTAAATTGATTCTATCTTGTTTTATTAAATGCTGTACATATGTTTTTGGATGTCCCTCTAGACGAGAAAAAGCTGTGTGTAAAGAGATTAATCCATCTCTTTCATCATTTTCTAGTTCTGTACGATAGAGATAATCTTTTTCAGGATGACGACAACCAAAATATAGATGCGCTTGTCCTAAGTTAATACCTTTTTGCTTTTGAACACGACGCGCTTGCAAGAATCCACGGAATGGTGCAATTCCAGTACCTGGCCCAACCATAATAATTGGTGTTTCTGGATCTTTAGGCAATTCAAAGTTTGATTGTGGCGTTCGAATGAAACAGATAATCTCATCTTTACTATGACGCTGAGCTAAGTAATTAGAAGCGACGCCTTCATATGTCCCTTCTCCACTCCATGCAGGCGCATTAACAACACCGACCGTAATGCTCAGACGATTGTGTGCAACGAGTGGAGAGCTTGAAATAGAATAGTAACGCGGTTTGAGCGCAGGAAGAAGTTCTAAAAAGCGTTCAAATCGGATTTCACAAGCCTCATACTTTTCAAGAAGGTCCAACATTGAAATCCGTTTCCTTAGTATTTGTTCATGGTAAACTCCTTCTTCTAATAATGCTTCCAATTCTTTTTTATGAGGAGGACATGCTGTGAATGTTACCATTTCTCGTATTTGTGCTCGAGTGGCAGCTTCTTGAACTTCAACACTATAACTAAGAAGGTCCAATAAACTAACAGGACTGTCTAAAGGTATGTGATTTATACTTCGTCCACTTGCACTCAGTATAACTTGATCCTTCCCATTTAATCCAAAACGTTTTAAAATTCGGTTGATATTTTTCTCGCTATTAACTGGCAACACTCCAAGGTGGTCTCCTTCTTTATATGTAGCGCCTTCTGGCAAAGATACCTCGATATGTCGTGTACTTCTATCACTGCTGGGTGATTGGAGTTCACGATTTTCTAGTATAGATGCATAAACTGCTTCATATGTTCGTGCAAGAGGAGATCCTCCAAGACGACTAACAAATTGCAGACTCAAAGTACTGCGCTCTTTTTCCATATTTTTGTTGAGCTCCAATCCAAATGCCTTCATCGCATCAGACCACATGTTTTGTTTCCATTGCTCAAGCTGTTCCTCGAAATCACCACTTGCATCTGCTTCTCCGCGTTTAGAAAATCTTGTTGCTCCTTTTTGAGCCATCTGCTCATCAATGTATCTTGGAATCCGTTGGTAGGTACTAGCCCAATTATGATCTCCACAACCAAAAACTGCGTATTGAACCCCTTTTAGCTCATCGGGTTTTAGTTCCTCCAACCATTGCACAAACTGCCCTGCATTACTTGGCGGTTTTCCATTATAAGAAGAAGTCACAATAAGTACCGCTCCTTCTTTTGGCAAACTTCCAATTCGATCGTTAAGAGCTACCACTTCCGTTTGAACTCCTTCTAAACTAGCTGTATCTGCTAATTCTCTTGCAATACCTTCTGCTACACCTGTATCCGAGCCATACAGAACAAGAAGTGAAAGATTATCGGCCCCAATAATAGAAGGTGTCTTCTGGACGTGCTGCTTAATTTCATCGTTTTTCAGCTTGTCCTCTGTAGGTGCAAGAACAGTAGGATGACTAATAGTTTGTTTTCGGGGTAGAATCCTAATCTTAAAATCACCGGGCTTTAGCGTTAATGTTTGTTTTACGTCCAGCTGATAGTTTTGATAATCGATTAATTCAAAATGTTGAAGAAGCATTCCCATTACAAGAGTGGCTTCATGAAGTGCAAATTGCATACCGATACATGCTCTCTGGCCATTTCCAAATGGCTTATAAGCATGATGAGGAACCTTATCCAGCTCTTCAAATCGTTCAGGTTGGAATTCTTCTACATTGTCTCCCCATGCATCTTTATCCCTATGTAGCTGTGGAATAAGAACAGAAATACGATCTTCTCCTTTCTTAATTGGGTATTTCCCGCCAATCACTGTATTTTCTTTTGCATAGAGACTGAATGCTGGAGCGGTAGGCCATAGACGCAGTGATTCATTTAAAATCATCCGTATATACTTCAGTTTCATAACTTGTTGGTATGTTGGAGTAGGATCTGTCAAAACACGGTCTACTTCTTCATAGGCTTTTTTCAACTTATCCGGATTCTTTAATAAAAAGTAAATTGCAAAAGATAACAATCCACTTGTTGTCTCATGTCCAGCTATTAAAAAAGTGATAATTTGGAAACGAATGTTTTCATCATCTAGTTTTTCACCAGTTTCCGGATCTTGTACATTTAACATACGGGAAAGTAAATCATTTTCTTCCTGATTTCCACTACTTTTACGTTCAGCAATAATATTATCTACTAAAGAAAACATGGATTGAATATCATGCTGAAATTGACGTTTCGTTCTCCACATAAGTTTGTCTTCTATATCTAGCCGCTGCAATTGGTGCATCGCCTCATCTAGAGCACGGCTCATGCTAGTGATAAAAGGATGAGGGGTCTCACGATAAAAGCTATTAAATCGGTAATTAAAACCACATAGACCAATTGTATCTAACGTAAGGCGAGTCATATCCTCCGGAACATCTACGTTTTCATTCGGATTAAGCCGTGCCCATTTTTGAACGAGTTGTACAGCAAGATCGACCATCATGGCATGGTAATCTTTCATTGCCCGTTGGCTAAATGTAGGCATCAAAATATTATGAGCTTTTTTCCAGTTAGGCTCGTGAGTCTCGCTAGTAAATAATCCGTCCCCAGCAAAGGCACGAACTTTTGCTAAAGCACCATCTATACTTTTATCGAACCGTGTTTCGTCACAGACTTCTGCTACCAATTCATGTCCAGAAACGACAATGATGGTATCACTTAAAGTTTGAATTTGAAAAATGGGACCATACTCTTCCGCTATCTTGATAAAGGATAGCGTCGGTTTATCTTTATCGATTAATGGGAGATTACCCAGCGGTCCATATGTTTTCGGCTGAGGAATGGCAGATACTTTTTTTTCCATTTAAAACACCCTTTCAAAAAAGCATGAAATAAAGTGAAACTTTAATCAGTGGGGGTTTTGTTCATCCCCCACTGATTATTAGTTGAACCAATCGGGCTTTTACGGGCAGTTGATCCCCCACCTAACTTCTTTGCTTCCGCTAAATTTTGAGGTGGGGGTCTTACTGCCCGTTAATGCGGGATAAAATATCCCATTTAATAAAGAGGAAATAGCAACTAATCGCCTGGGATAAAGATATGTAATTGATTACCTTATTTTATCTTTTCCCTAACTATTCATGATTATGATATTACGTATAAGCTTGGCAATTAGATTTATAACTTGTAGAAAAATACTAAATTAAAATGAAGCGAATAAATATAGTTGGATCCTTTTAATGTTGGTGTTAAAAGATAATCTAAAATTATAATGTTTATGAGAAATTGCAAACGGATCTCATCTCTTGTATTTGTTTATAAAACAATCATTTTAATTCATTTTCTTCTAAAACACTCCAAAATAAAGAAGGTGACGAGCTTAAGATTGTAGTATTCGAAAAATCAGTAGTTTAGTTAAACCAATACGATAAGCAAGTATACCTTGTTATTAATGAAAGAGGACCTGATATGAACATCAGGTCCTCTTTTACTATATAATTATTTCCCTGCTTCTTTTAGTTTTTTCTAGCTTTAAATACCGGCGCCTTAGCAGCAAAAAAACTTGTAGGAATCTTTATCTAGCGTTTTATTCTTCTCTACCGATTTAACTTCTCGACAGCTTCCGCACTTGTATCTACACGTTTAACGAAAAAAACTAATAGTAGTGCAACAACATTCATGCCAAGCGCTACATAGAATGAATATTGAATTCCAGATAATAAAGCCTTCTGAGTTACTATTGCCTTCGTAGTTTCTGTGAAGGTTGTTGGATCTATATCAAACATTAGACTTTCAGCTTTTGTTTTTGTTACAGAATTCATAATCGTAACAAGAATAGCAGTACCAATCGAACCGGACACTTGTTGAGCTGTATTATTAACAGCTGTACCGTGCGGATTTAAACGAGTTGGTAATTGATTAAGACCATTTGTCATAAGTGGCATCATCACCATCGCCATCCCAAACATCCGCAGTGTGTAAATAAGAATAATATGTGTGTGACTAGAGTCGAGTTGCAGGTTTGCTAGCATATAAGTTGAAACAGCTGTAATGGAAAGCCCCACTATGCCAAGAATCCGAGGACCATATTTATCAAATAGTTTACCTGTAATTGGTGACATAATCCCCATTATAACCGCACCTGGAAGCATCATCAGCCCAGAGCTCAGCGGCGAAATACCACGGACGTTTTGTACATAAGCTGGTGTTAAAATCATACCCGAAAACATGGCCACCGCGTTAACAATTGCAATTACAGACGCAAGTGCAAACATTGGGTACTTGTAAACACGTAAATCCAATAACGGCTCATCCATTTTTAATTGACGAATAATGAAAGCAATTAGGGCAATAGCACCTATGATTAAGGTTGTTAAGACAACTTTATTTGTCCAACCATCGGAGCTTGCAGAACTGAATCCATATAACAAACCGCCAAAACCGACAGAAGATAATAGTAATGAGAGATAATCAAGTTTTGCATTTTTGTTTTGTTTCATGACATTCTCAGATTTCCAAATCCCTAACAGTAAGCTAATGATTGCTAACGGTAAAATCATTTCAAAAAGCAAACGCCAGTCATAATACTCTACAATATAACCTGATAGTGTCGGTCCAATTGCTGGAGCTGTAATCATAACTAGTCCAAAAATCCCCATTGCTGTTCCCCTTTTTTCTCTCGGAAAGCTTACTAGCATAATATTCATTAACAAAGGCCCCATAACTGAAGAGCCTGCCGCTTGAACCATCCGACCAGTAAGTAATAAACCAAAATTCGGCGCTACAGCCGCTAAGGCAGTACCAAGAATAAAAATCACCATAGAGGTAATAAATAGGCTTCTATTCGAGAAACGCGTTATTAAAAATGCTGATGCCGGAATTAATATACCACTTACAAGCATATACCCTGTAGAAAGCCACTGGATCGTTGAATAATCTTGAATGTCTAAATCTTTCATTATTGATGGCAAGGCTACATTTAAAAGCGAGTTATTTAGAAATGAAACAAATGCCCCAATAAAAAGAATTACAAGCATTAAATATGGTGGTTTTCTTTTATGTAATGTTTCACTCATATATTTAATTGCCCCTTCATTATAAATTTCATTGATTCGTTTAAATCGTTTACATATTTGCACAAAAAAACATTACCCTTGCAGTATTTTGCCAAACTCTTCGAATGGATATTCTCTTTTTAGCAATTCCACTTGCCCAACATAACATTTTAAAATCTTTTTGTTGATTAAACCTTTATAAAAATGTTTGTTAACGAAATTTAAATTAGGCTGAAATATATAAAAGAAGCAACTGAAAATACCCTTCTAAAATAAAGTGAAACTTTAAATCAACAAGTCCACACACCCATTCCTTTAAATACAGGCTTGTAGATCTAGTTATGTAACCATCCATAAAAAGGAATATTACATAGGCTAAGTCTAACATTACATTTTTAAAGTGAGGAGAATAAGCGTATGCACCAATATTGGTATTTGAATTCAAAGGGAAACGGGGAACAATATACTAACCAAATTTCATTATATTCACAGCCCGAAATAACTAAATCTGAGGTAATGAATGATTTGAAGCTTCCTGAGAATTGGAGTTACCGAGTCTATCCAGTTAGTTGGGATTCACCAGCCAATTATACGGGGTTCAGTCCCCAACCCCCTCCCTTCTCTTGGGGGCAGCCAATCAATTATGCAGGGATGATGCCCCAAGGACATCCCGATAATTGGACTCCACTACCAGGTCATGAAGGTTTTAATTTTCAAAAACCTTCCTTCCCCTGGGCGCAACCATTCAATCATACAGGGATGTTCGCACAAGGGCATCTTGCCGCTTTACTATCGCCGCCAACTAAGCCTTTTCATTTCAATACCAATAACTCGGGTGTTTTTGGAAACCCTCCAGGATGGGGTAGTCCGTGGGCCCCAATGGGATGGGGAAATAACGGAGGTAACGGTCAGCCAGGAATGCTTGGAAACTTACTTACAGCAGGAAAAGGCACCATGAGTGGAATAGGAATGATCAGTAGTCTAATCGGGATGGGGAAGTTCTTCTTTTAGTTAATTAAAGTGATAGAATTGGTCCGCAGCTCAGACATTCCAACAAAATATTTCATTTTCCATTGATTTAATGTTTTCAAACATGTACTCCTCAATATATTTATTGTGTGCTTCCAATACTCCATCCAAGTTCGTCTCCTTGTCTTTCAATTTATAAAAAAATCTGTTGCAACTCTTTAGACAACAATTCCAGTTCATAAAAAATCGATAAGTTCATAACAAAAACGCCATCTCTTCCTATGATTCTAGGGAAAGAATAGCGTTTTTGTTACGTAACAATTAAGTTGTTTCATTCTTGTTTATTCAATAATTTCATTGTCATTTCTCTGCATTTTTAGCCTGATAGCGATATGATCATAACCCGTAAAATGCCATTTCTTTTACTTATGCTTTGCTAAAAATTCTGTTATGCGACGATATACATATATTTCATTTTCTTTTTTTGAAAATCCATGCCCTTCATCGTCTAATACTAGGTATTCTACATCTACTCCTTGTTTTTGCAACGCTTGAAAAATTTGATCCGATTCTTCCTTTACAACTCGTGGATCATTTGCCCCTTGGATGATAAGGAGTGGTTTATTCATTTGATTTAAGTAAGTAATTGGTGAATCTTGTATAAGCTTATCTTTATCATTATTAATATCACCTATTAAATTAACTGCGAGCGGTTTCCAATTTTCAGGCATAGATTCGATAAAACTAAATAAATTGCTAGGTCCAAAAATGTCAATGGCTGCACGGAAATACTCTGAATGACGCCCGTGAAGCAATAAGGTCATATATCCTCCATAACTACCGCCCATAACAAATAACTTATCAGGAGTTGATATCCCCTGTTCAAATAACCATTCGATCCCTGCTACACAATCTAAACGCGGTGCTTCCCCCCAATCACCTTCAATCATTTTTGTAAACGTTGAACCATATCTTGTACTACCTCTAAAGTTTGGCGCAAAAATATTATATCCCTGCCTTAATAAATATTGAAATAATGCTCTGAAATCTTTCGTCTCAGCACTTTGTGGACCACCATGAGGCCAAAATATTGTATATCCGTTTTGTACTTCTCCTTTCGCCCGGAATAATAATGCTTCTATGTTTAACCCATCAAAAGAGGCATATGTTATAACATCCGGTTCAACAAAAGAAGATTCAGATAGACCAATAACATAGTTTTTTGTTAATGCTGCCCATTCTGCATCTCTATTTTTCTTGTAATAGATGTTTGCTGTTTTCGTCGCACTTTCACCTAGTAAATATAAATTTTCCGATTTTGTAATTTCAATTTGACTTATCGTATCTACCGGAGAATTCAATAGAATTAACTCTTTTTTATCCCATACAAATTTATATAACCTATCTGTAACACCTTTCGACGAAACAATGTAGCCATTTTTTGTTTCAGCATGCCATTTTATATCGGAAATATCTTCCTTCTCTATTTTACAGATTGGTTTGAATTCCTGTTTATTTAAATCAAAAGAAGCTACATAGGAAAACTCTTCTTCATAATTTGTAACGAAAATCACTGTATTTTCATCAATATAAGAAATGGAGCCTACAGTATGTTCTTTCTCAATGGAAGGTACTAAACAAATAAGTTCTTCTCCTTTTTTTACATATCCTACATTATATGTATTACTATATGACTTTAAAACAATGTAACTTGATTCATTCGGACTTACTGCCTCTACATATGTAGGTGTCTCCACACCAGTTAACAACAGCGTATCTTCTTTTGTGCGTATATTATAACAACGAGAGTTTAAGAACATTGGGTTATCTTTACTTGTGACATAGTATAATCGTTCCCCATCCTCTGTTAAATGCACAAAGTAATCCTTTTCTGTCTCTCCTGCTGGAATCAATTCAAGCAATCCACCACCCTCTGGTTTTAATGCATAAATATGATAATTTTCATCCCCATCTTTATCAAATCCAGCTAAAATAAATCGATTTAAAGAATCCATTTTAATAAAATTGCTTGATTGATTACAATATGTTAATGGATAAGGGGATAAATTGGGTAAATCCATCGCCCATAAATTAGAATGACCATTTAAGTTTGTACTAAAAATTAATTTCCCTTCATCTTCACTAACTGTAAACCTACCAATACTATAGGATCTAAAAAATTGTTCAGCATCTTCCATAGGAAATTGAATCATCTTTCTTCCTCCACTCTACCTTATATCTAAAAATTCAGAACATCTTATATATAAAGATTCTACATTTTCCTATTTATCCCTTTTGGGTTTTATTTAGATTTACTTCTACCTTCTACTTCTTCTTATTAACATTACATAACGATGCGGAGAGTTTTTTAAACAACTCCTCTTTTAGCCGTGAATATATCCTTTACTATTTCACGATTACTTCTCATTCGATATTTCTCACTAATTATCCCTCAAAGCGAAAAATAAGTGGGGAATTAGAGAGCAAAATCTACCATATACTTTTATTCAGCTAACTTCTCACCAGTAACAATCTTCATAAAAGCAGCTGCGTCTTTCTCTGCTAATTGAGCGTACTGATTATCCCCCGCCATTATTTCTAATTTATCCTTATTAGGACTAATCCACATTTGATATAAAACAGCTTTCGCTTCTATTTTCGGATTTTTAAACTGAAAAACAAACTGATAATCAGCTGAACGAGACATTTCCACCTTTTTATTTTCAAAGTTAGTATCATTTAATATTTTCTTTACTTGCAATACTTTATTCTTGTCTGTAATTACCTTCAAATCCTCATAATGATTATCACCAGCATATTTTTGCACTTCGATTGTTTGATTATGATTTCCTATATTATTTGAACAGCTGGTTACTACAAATAAACAAATCACGCTGAAGACTAAATACAAATTTCTCATTTGCATAGCGCTCTCCGCCTTTAGTGTATATAATAGTTCACTTCCATTACGCTTTTAAAATGTAAAATAAGAATACACCCCATAAGCCACAAATAAGATTAATAGAATAGAAATGCCGAGTACCGTATATATAATCCATTTTAAATTTGAATTCATATCATCCTCCTACCTCTCGATAATTCCAGTATATAACAAAAAAGCATTGGATACCCAATGCTTTTTACACTTACGCAAATAGAGACGTATTCGCATATAAAGCTGGTGAACCACCTGAATGTACGAATAAAATATTGTCTTCCTTATTAAAATTACCTTTTCTAATTAAGTCGATTAATCCCGCTACTGCCTTACCTGTATACACTGGATCAAGTAAAATACCTTCTGTTTTCGCAAGTAACTGAACTGCCTCTACCATTTCCGGCGTTGGTAACGCATAGCCTGGTCCTACATATTCATCAAAGCACATAACAGCGTCGCGCGGGATAAAGTTTGGAATACCAACGTGTGCTGAAGTTTCATCTACAAGTTTTGCTACTTTCTCTTCTTGCTCAGCTTTTCCTCTACTTACATTAATCCCGATTACAGGAATATGGCTTTGTGTTCCAGAAAAACCAGTAATTAAACCAGCATGCATACCGCCGCTACCACTTACACAAACAACTGAACTGAAATCAATTCCTTGCTCAAATGATTGCGCCATAATTTCTTGCGCACAAGCAACGTATCCCATTGCGCCCGTAGGGTTTGATCCACCAACTGGAATTACATATGGTGTACTACCTTTTTCACTTACTTCTTTCGCTACTTTATTCATCTCTTCCATCAGGTCTGCTCCGTTCGGTACAACAATGACGTTTTCAGCACCTAATAAGTGATATAAGAAATAGTTTCCGTTAAAGTCTCTCTTCTCTTCTGGCTCAAGCCCTTCCTCTAATACAAGAATACATTTCATTTTTTCTTTTACTGCAGCAGCAAGTGTCAGGCGGCAATGATTTGACTGAATACCACCAGCTGTAATTAACGTATCTGCACCCTTTTCCTGTGCATCCGCAACTAAAAATTCTAACTTTCTCGTCTTATTACCACCGGCTGTTAAACCAAGTAAATCATCTCGTTTAAAATAAATAGCCGGGCCACCAAGTGCTTCAGAAAAATTGTTTAACTTTTCAATTGGTGTATATGATTCTGTATATTTTTTTCTCGGGAATTTAGCTAAATTCATTGTAACGCTCCTTTTGTACTTCTTTCACAATATATGTAACGTTACTATTATTACATGTAAAAATGGTGAAGTCACCTTTCTGGGTTAAAAATGTATTAGAATTTCATTTTGATAAGTAAAACCGTATTAATGATTTTAACTTAATTACGGTACATGAAATTTACATCAACGATTTTTTTAATATATCGTTCATTACTTACAATATATCAACGATTTTTCAAATATATCGATCGTAACTTGCAGTATATCAACGATTTTCTTAATATATCGATCTATCGACAAAAAACGACAGACAGGCAACCCCTTTCTCATCAACAAAAAAAGAGCCCACACATTCAAATGCAGACTCCCTCCAATCACTTATTTACCGAAAAACGAAGTAACTGCGTTAATCCCGGCTCTAAATTCATTTCACCTTTATGACGTACGTATACAGTTTTATCTCCATCAAATTTCGGAGGATTTGCTTGACTATACGTATGCCACTCATTCGTTCCTTCTATAGAATACTCCATATATTCATTTGCACCGACAATTATATTTTTACGATCATCTGCCGTTACATTTGGTGCCATCTGCGCAATTTTTGAATCACTAATTAATAACTTCTTTATATCCTTATCACGTTTGTAATCGTAAGCTGTCACAATTACATCGTTACCATATGCTTTCACTTGTAACCCTTGTTTAAATGAATAGCCATCTGGAGCAGTTTTCTCTCCTCCATTTGGTCCTGCTGACATCCAGCCTGTTTCAATCCCGCCCGTATTTACAACAGTAAAACCTTTTTCATCTCCGCCTGTAATTTTCTTTTTACCAGCCCAGTCAGATAAGTTTAAATCCCAATGTGTATGACTCGTGAAGAAAACAACTTGCGGATAGTCTTTTAATATATCGTACAATTTATCCATGTTTAAATAATCTTGTAAATATGGTGATTGTCTTGATCCAGATACTGTATCAGGTAAAACGTGATGAGAGAAAATAAAGATTGGCTTATTTTTATCTTTTTGACTATACTCTTCTAAATTTTGTTTTAACCAACCTAATTGCTCATCACTCATATATACTTCGTCCCACATTTTTGAATCGTGGTATTTCATATATTTTTCAGTTCCTAAAAATAAAAGTGGATAGCCATCTAATTCTTTTTTATGATATACCTTTTCTTGTCCACTAAATTTCAGATAGCGGTTAAATAAAGTTTCCTCATTTACACCATTTGGCCATGTACTTTGAGAGAGTTTCCCATCTGCTGTCCATTTACCAGCATAAAACTCATGATTCCCAACAGTAGACCATACATTTTCTGGATGCTTATTTTTATTTAACACACGCTTTACATCATCATATTGTGACTGTTTTCCAGTCGGCGTTATATCCCCATTCATAATAAGCGCTCTAGAAAGTGGCGTCACTTTGTTCATATCTTTTAGCACATGATCAAAATCCCCTAAATCACCTTGAATATCACTAATAACATTAAAAGTTGTAGCTGATTTTCGGGCTTGCTCTTTCCCTTCCGCATGCACTGAAAACGTCGGTAATAATGCCGCCATAACTGCTAACGAAGCAACTGTCTTTTTCATACAAATTCTCCCCCTAATAATAGAATGTACAAACTGACATGTTCTGCTTTCTCTTAGGTGCTTGTCCAATTCACATTATAGGGGGCGATTGTAAAGATTAATGGAATAAAAAATTAAGTGTTTTTTAAGAGATTTTGTCTTTTTTTCACACTCCACAATTAGTAATTCGCGCCAATCTAGCTTTCTAGTCTTTAACATTACATAAATGTAAATGAATATGATGAATCTCTTCGTTTGATATGTTGTCTTTTTAATCTTTGTTATATAACCGCCACAAAATACGCTCTCTTTTCAAGTTCTCTTCATTTAATAACCGTTACTCCCCTTCTAGTTCGCTTTAAAATTATAAATCGGCTTAATAATATGTTTAATATCAATTGTTTCTTTTGTATTCTTAATAATTTCATCCATTGGCTTATATACCATTGGTGCTTCATCTAAAGTACTTTCTGCAACAGATGTAGTCCAAACCTCTGTCATTGTATTTTGAAAATCCTCTAAGTTAAGTACTTCTTTCGCCTTCTTACGGCTCATAATACGTCCTGCTCCATGAGGGCCAGAAAAGTTCCAATCTGGATTTCCTTTACCAAATGCAATGATAGAACCGTCTCTCATATTAATTGGAATGATTACTCGTTCATCTTTCTGAGCTGAAATAGCACCTTTTCGTAGAATCATATTTTCCATATCGATGTAGTTATGAATTGTAGTGAATTGATCGGTTACATTCCAATCCATTTTAGTGACGATTTCATCAATCATTGCTTTACGATTTAACTCCGCATATTTTTGAGCAATTTTCATATCATTCATGTAATCTTTAAATCCTTGTCCTTCTAAATAAGCTAATTCTTTGCGAATCACCGGTTTCTTAATTTCACGTAAAGCTTCATGTATTTCTTGTTGTCTACCTTCTTTCGTTAAACGTTCAATGATTTCTTCTTTAATAGATTTAACATTTATAAGTTGCTCGTAAGCAAAGTTTTGATAATACTCTGCTACCTGTTTCCCTAAATTACGCGAACCACTATGAATGACAATGTATACATTCCCTTTATCATCCTCATTCAGTTCGACAAAATGATTGCCCCCGCCAAGTGTACCAATACTTTTTTGAGCACGTTGCAATGTAAACGGGGCTCTTACACTATCAAAATCTATCATTTTTGAAAATCTATGTTCCTTATCTCGAATACGAAAACCACTTGGGACAAATTTACGTATCGTTTCGTCTAAGTGATCGAAGTTGATTTCCTCTTTTTTCTTATTAATCATAACAACTTCCATGCCACAACCAATATCGTACTTACCTCTCAGTTTCCTGAAAGAGTGGACTATACCTTCTCTACAGTCATCGAGATATGCAGTCTCTACTGTAGGCTCACCGTATTAATTATTCCTCTTCAATTCAAAATGGATGAGGAATAATTCTGTACCTTAGTCTGCTAACATCGTACAAGTCTCTGAACCATTCGATTATGTCACCATAACCACTGGCTGCTGATTGCCCTCGCCTTTTATCGTTAGGGTTCCCAGTCAATTGAGTGAGTAGTTTAAAGTCTGAGCCGATTAGTTAACCCCGACTAAATTAGGAACAATTTTATCTTGAATCGTCATTGTTGTCCCAATCGTACAACCTGCGCCCGCATGTGTATCTGGCATAATACGAATCTTGCTATCCTTTACGAATTGTTGGTTACAAAGATCAATAATTTGACCTGCTGCAGTTTTTTCTACATTCGTAGTAAACACTTTTGCTTCATTGTATTTCCCTTGTAATTTCAACATCTTCTATTTCCCCTTTCCTTTAGTTTCTACAAAACATTAATTTATAGATATTATATATTTATAATTATATTTTCCACCACTACAGCTCATTTCCTTTTTTATAAAAAAAGACATAGAGATTCCTCCCCATGCCTACTAATTTCCTACCTTTTCACCGCATGTACATAATGTACTGTCTCAAAAGCTTCTAAATAATCGTTTCGTCCTTCAAAATATAATACATCAATATCCTCTGGTAATAAATGCTCATAAATGAGTAAGCCCGCCTTCTCTAACAGTGCTTCCATTTCAGTATAAGAATAACATGATTTCATCGGTTCTCCGCCTACCTCAGCCATTTTCACCATATTTTCAACTCGATTGGACAGTCCCTTTTCCGTAAATAAGTTTTCATCGGGATAATCAAAAACGATAGAACTACCTGCCGGAACCATCTCGAATAAACATTCTAATAAACTAGCAAGTTCCTCTTTCGTTAAATAGTACGTAACACCTAAAAGGCTAAAGAAAGTCTTTTTATTTTCAAATCCTTCATTGCGTAACTGTTCATAGGAAAATCCTTTCGTAAAATCCATTGAAACAAAATGAAGGTTATTTGGAACTTCAATTTCTACTTCTTTTATTCTTTCCTTCTTAAACGCCTGCGTAGAAGGATGATCCACTTCAAATATTTCTATTTTATTTTCTAATTCTCGGTGTCTAAAACTGAACGTATCTAAGCCTGCACCGAGTATGACGTATTGTTTCGCTCCTAATGTAATTTCATGTAGTAATACTCTTTCACAATATGCAGCACGTGCTAAAGGTGTTGGTGATAACTGAACTTGCGTAATCCATTTTAATATTTCTTTTGGATTGTCTTGAAACTGCTCTGCAATGTCTTTATTGAAAAAGTGAATCCCTTGAACCATGTTCGTTTCAATATTGTTACGTTCTTTTTGTGAAATGAAATCTTTAGCTACATAATCATCAAAGATTTTAGGATTATCAAATTCACTATGATACGCCCTTCCGAAAGCTGATACTAACGACGTTACACTTGCTTCACCTTGTTTCACGCACATACACTCTCCTTCATTTTCACAACAAAAATAGGGTTCCCCTGGCCAGGAGAACCCTATTATACACCTTATTTTTATATTGGTAAATTATAGCATAAATAAGTTTTTTTGTCAAGTTTTCAACCTACTAACGCTCCAACAATTTGTGTAATCTCTAGCAGGAAGACTTCGATCTACACCGAATATTCCAGTTTATAACAACACAAATGGAGGGCGTCATGAAAAGATTAGTCATCATTACAGTAGGGAAAACACACAGTGGAAAAACTACATTTGCAAAAGAGCTAGAAAAAGAGTTACCTAATTCTTTTATTATGGACCAGGACAACCAAGCTGAATTTATTAACACACATTATGAAAAATTACAGCCGACAGAAGGTTCAAATATACTAAAGCACGGTCTTTCAAAATTCATTGTTGATTATGCGAAAGAACATACAAATTTACACCTTATTATTTGTAACTCCAATCGCAGTAAAAACGGAAGATTCTATTTACTAAACGAAGTATTTCCACAAAATGAATATATACGCATACTCGTTCATTTTGCCATTCCAGATGATGTACTTTATGAAAGAGTAGGCCTTAGTAAACGAAGTACAAATATTTTTAGGGGAAACTATTCCAGTTTCAAAGAAGTCCTCCACCGCCAACAAGTTAAATCACTACATGAAGACGTAGTAGATCCTATAGAAAATGAAGCTGATTATTTGTTTGTTATTCGTAACAGTAAGGATGTAAACTCTACTATATTAAAAATTGTCCATCTTGCTAAAGAGTTCTCCCCTACTCCAAAATAAGAGACTATAAAAATTACATAATCATAGATTATTATGCAAATACTTCCTCTAGACGGCGCAGATGGTATATAATGATGGAAGAATCTACTTCTATATGCTCATTTTTACACAAAACAGCTCATGCATATGAAAGAAAAGAGGTACAAAAATATGAAAACAAAACAAACAATCGCTGCGTCTACACTAGCTTTAGCAATGATTGCTGGCGCAAACTCTGCTCATGCAGAAGTAAATGATGCTACTCCTCAGCAAAGTACGGGAGATCGATTAGCTGAAATTAAGCAACATAAACAAGAGTTAGATGCGAAATTACAGCAACACAAAGAAAATGTGGATCAAACATTAAATGAACTTAACAAAGTTAAGGAAAATGTTGATACTAAGGTGAATGAACTACATGAACGTAAACAAGTTGCTGATGAAAAAATTAACGAGATTAAACAACATAAACAAGAGTTAGATGCAAAACTTCAGCAAGACAAACAAATCGCCGAAGATAAAATCGCTGAAATTAAAGAGCATAAAAAACAAGTAGAAGATAAAGTTGCTGAAGTAAAAGAGCATAAGCAAAATATCGATAACAAAGTTAATGAGATTAAAGAACATAAACAAACTGTCGATGAAAAAGTGAATGAAATGAAGCAACATAAAGAGAACATTGATCAAAAGGTTAATGAACTTAAGGAAGTTAAAAAACAAGTAGATGAAAAATTAGCTGAGTTAAAGAAAGCGAAACAAACTGCTGAAGACAAACTCGCTGAACTAAAAGAAAACAAGCCGAATACTGGTAACACGTTAGAGGAACTTAAGAAAATTAAAGGCAATTTAGACAGTCTTTCCGCTAACTTAGAACTAGCTAAACAAGATGTAAAAAACAAACTAGCTGAATTACAAAAGGCTAGAGAAGATTTACTAAATAAAATTAACGAAATTAAACAATCGAAACAAACTGTTTCAGACGATTTAACAAAGAAAAAACAAGACTTAGATATTAAAATCAACGACTTTAAGCATACTGAGAAAAAAATTGACGACAAATTAGCTGAGTTACATACAACGAAGCAAAATGTTGATAACAAGATTAATGAAGTATCACAGTCTAAACAAACGCAAACAGATAATGGTACTAAAAACAATAACGCTAAAGAACTTCCTAACGCTGGTAGCGAGCAATCAAACAATATGGCTCTAGGAATGCTATCTGTATTAGGCGGGATTTTATTACTTACTCGTAATAAAATTAAAACGTTATTCTCTAAATAAATCCATTAAAAAAAGGAAAACCGCACATACAGGTACGGTTTTCCTTTTTTTATATTAACTGTCCATCTCGAAGCGTCAATATACGATCACATACATCAAGCATTCTTTCATCATGTGTAATCATAATTGCTGCTTTTTGGCTCTCTTTCACTTCACGTTTCATCATTTCAACAACTTCACGTGCGCGTTTTGAGTCTAAGCTTGCCGTTGGCTCATCCGCTAATATTAAATCTGGGTTGTTCATGAACGCACGAGCAATTGCTACCCTTTGTTTTTCCCCACCAGATAGTTGATTTGGATAATGATTTTTTCTTTCTCCTAATCCAAATGCCGCTAATAAATGATCCGCACGCTTTTCTGATTCTTGTTTACTTTCTTTTTTTAGCTTTGCAATGTAAAGCAATTGTTCTTTCACATTTAAATATGGAACAAGATTTGCGAACTGGAAAATGAAGCCGATTTTTTTCAAACGAATGTCTGTCATTTCCTTTTCTGATAGCTTCGTAATATTTTGCTCACGAATGTAAATATCCCCTTTTGACGGTGATAATAGTGCACCCGCGATTGATAATAATGTACTTTTCCCTGATCCAGAAGGACCGACGATTCCGATAAACTCTCCAGCTTTCACATCAAGCGACATCGGATGAAGGGCTGTTACTTCCGTATTCCCTTCTCCGTACACTTTACTTACTTTGTCTAATTTCAATAATGAAGTCATTACATCCCGCCTCCAATTGCTTCTAATGCATCAACTTTTAATACTTGGTATAACGAAATAAGTGTTCCTAAAATACTAATTACGATAAAGATTGCTGCGTATTGTGCAATCATCGGTGTTGTTAATAAGAACGGCATACCCGCTGGTAAAATTTGTTCTAATCCTTGTACAAGAACGATACTAATTACCATCGCAACGACTGATAAGAATAACGCCTGTACGACTAAACTATTTGCTAAATACGAGTTCTTCGTACCAATTGCTTTTAATACACCTAATTGCTGTGTTTTTTGTAGTGTAATAACATAGAAGAATACACCGATTAATAACGCAGCGATCACAAGTAAGAACGCAATGATCATCGTTAAAGTTCCTTGCTCTTCTTTAAATCCTGGAATACTTTGCAGTACTTCTTTTTTATCGATAACGTGAGCATTTTTAATTTCTTTATCTGTGTTAAGTGCAATTGCACTATAATCTTTTTGGTTTGGTTGTGAAATAGATCCCCATACGTCTTCATTTACATAAACGACTGGTGTATGGCTAAACATTTGATCTTTCGTAAATCCGACGATTGTAAATTCTTTCTTTGAAACAGGATCGATAATTGTATCCCCAATATCGATTCCTTTTTCTTTAATTGATTCATCAGCAACCATTTCATTATTTGCTGTACCTAATTTCTCACCTTTTACAATGTTCGGTTCTAAAAATGAATCGCGTTCACTTGAAAAAATAGCGATATCAACCTTTTTCGAACTATCTTTCTTTTCATATGTTGAAACTTTCACACGAAACGGAACTGCCTCTTTCTCGCCTACTTGACTTACTACATTATCTACATCGTCTTTCTTAATTTGTGAACGAAGTAATTTATTTTCCGCATCATCTGCTAAAACGAACTTATTTGCCTCCATATTTTGAATCGATGAAGCATTATCATATGATAATCCATTTGCTAATCCTGAAATAACAAGGACTAAAAATGATAGTAACACCATAATGAGTCCGATTAATCCGTATCTTAATTTTGATTGTTTCAATTCACGCAGAGCTAAAAACATTTCGCTCGCTCCTTCCTCTTTCTTTCTATGCACTAATCATAAAAAAGAAATATGAACGGAATATGAACAGAAGATTACAGAGTAAAAAAAGAATTTTTCTGAAAGTATTGAAAATAAATAGAATCCTTGATACAATTCAGTCAAATAATATTGACCGAGTAATTTAATTCAAGGAGTTGATCATGTTGAAGTCCGTATTAACACTAACTACTTATAGCCAACTAAAAGCATTAAGCGATCCACTACGTGCCGAAATGATGATACGTCTATGCGAACGTCCTTATACTGGACAATTACTATCTGAGAAATTCGGCATTTCAAGGGCGAAAATTCATTATCATTTAAAAGAATTAGAAAAGAATGGTCTTATAGAGATCGTTTATACAGAAGAAAAGAATGGGATTATTCAAAAGTTTTATCAATCTGTCGCTAAAGGCTTCACCCCTGCTACAGATCTATTACCTCATTTAGAAATATTAAGCGAATCAGGTCGCCAAATCTTTTTACAAATGATAGAAAGAACGAAAAGCCAAATTCTCGCTGCACCAGAAGAAGCTTTTACATTACGAAATGCAAGTGAAGATCCAGCTAAGTGGAATTACGTTTCATCCTGCTGGGAATTTGATGCTACGCCAGAACAATTTCAAGTGTGGGTGAAAAAGTTTCATCAATTGATGGCTGAATTAAACGAAATTACAAAAGGTGCAGATAAAGATCCGAATAGTAAACCTTATTATATTTCTACTACTGCACTTCAAATCGCTGAGAGAACAATGCAGCAATTTATTAAAAAAGAAGAAAAATCGTAATACGATTTTTTTTACATAAACGGTCAAATTTATTTTACTGAATAAATTTATTATAAAGGAGTAGATAAAGTGGACATATTAAAAAACCGGAATTTCCTCTTATTATTTTTAGGAAGAATTTTCACCAACATAGGAGATAGTTTGTATTATGTAGCCGCGATGTGGCTCGTATACAAATTAAGTGGTAATCCTTTTTATTCTGGATTGGCTGGTTCCCTTACGTTATTACCTTCTGCATTACAATTTCTTACTGGTCCATTCGTTGATAGATGGTCCATTAAAAACACCCTCGTCATCACACAAGTTTTGCAATGCATTCTTATTTTAATCATTCCTATTACACACTACTTCGACCTATTAACAGTCCAACTACTACTCATCATCATGCCCATCTTAGCCTTTATCGAACAATTCGCCTATCCCGCACAGTCAAAAGCTTTACCACTTCTACTGCATAAAACACAATTATTAAAAGGAAATTCACTTTTCTCATTTGCATACCAAGGCATTGATTTAATTTGCACGACTCTTTCCGGAATATTAGTAGCACTATTTGGCGCAATTACTTTATATGTGATCGACTCTTTTACATTTGCGATTACTGCCCTTTTGTTCGTTTCATTGAAAATGCCAAAACAAACCGAAGCAAACACAGTACTTTCAACTAAGCAATATTTCACTGATTTAAAAGAAGGGTTTTCAATCGTCTTTCGTTCCTTAATGGGCGTCTTCTTAATCGGTTCCGTTGTCGCTAATTTTTCAATCGGTATGACGATGGCCATACTCCCTTCTTTCGCTGATTCTTTAGGTGGTGTGAGATTATATGGGTTCTTTTTAGCCGCTATATCAGCCGGTTGTTTAATTGGAGCACTATTCAGTTCATGGGTTGGTAAACATAATGTTGGCCGTGTCTCCATTATTAGCTTCGCAACTGGCGCTTTCTTTTGGTTTCTCTCTACGATTGTACCATTTCAATGGTTATCCATTTTTTTATTCGGCTTAGCTTGGATACCAATTGGTGCGACCAACATATTATTTGTGACAATTGGTCAAATTGTAATTCCAAACCAATATCTTGGGCGCATCAATTCAGTCACACGGAGCATGGGCACAATTGCTATGCCGCTCGGCTCTTTAATTGGCGGATACACTGCGAATGTATATAGTAGCCAACTTATTTTCGCGCTTGCTAGCATTGGGATTTTATTCATTTCCCTCGTATGGCTACTTCATCCGAAATTACGGGCTTTTCCAAAAGCTGATGAAATTACAGCGGATACTTTTGAGCTTCGGTTTAAGGAAGAACGCGGGAAAGGTGCGGCTTTATAGCAGAAACAAGCATAACCCCGTTCTAAATTTAGAACGGGGTTATGCTTGGATGTTAAGTTTTATTCAATAATAACGCCTTTAATAGAACGATCTAAAAAGTTCAATCAACGTTTTGCTGGCCATGCCCCCTGCATTTTCCTTAATTGAATAATTTGGCCCGTATGATAGGCATCATGAAGCATGATATCCAGTAATTTCCCCTCAAGTGAATTTTGTTCAAGCTCTTTTTCAGAAATTGCACTCAATACCTGTCTTAAATTACGTTGAGCATTTTCAGAACGTTCAACGACTTTCTTCCATTCTTTCTCATCATTAGATTGATTGGTAAGATAGAAGGTTTCACCACCATCGAGATTATTTGTCCATTCACGGCCTTCCAAGTTTGCAGCAAGTCGCTCTTTGTAATAAGTGAGATGATTAACGTTCTCCCAAATGGTATTCGTTACCTCTCCTGATGGTTTCCACATAGCCTGTTCGGCTGTAAGCCCTCCTATAGCATGTTTAAACGGTGCATACCAACTCTCTTTATCAAATGTTGAATCTAGTGCGTTTAATAACAAGTCAATTCGTTTCAAAGTAATTTCCTCCCTACACAGTTCAAGTTTTAATACACTCCCTCTAACTCTGTAGAGATTCTACATTTTTAAATAAACTTCCTCCTAATCCCACTCCATAAACTCATCCGATTATGCAATTAAAATGACTCATATTTTTTCATTTTACACGTATACTAGCGACAAAAAAAGAAGAGGCTGTTCCCAAACAGCCTCTTCTATCTATTTAGGAAGCTCCACCCGAACAGTCGTCCCTTCCCCTTTCGTGCTATATACCGAAACGTTTCCGTTATGCAGTTCAACAATCTTCTGCACGATTGATAATCCTAAACCGCTACCTTCTACGTTTCTTGCCCTTGCTGTATCTACTTTGTAAAAACGATCAAAAATACGTTCCATCTCTTCTTTTTCCATTCCGATTCCGTTATCGGATATAGAGATAATGACACTAGACTCTAACTCTTCCACGAAAAACTCAATCGTTCCACCATCGTTTGAAAACTTAATACTATTCGTAAAAATATTACTCCACACTTGATGAAGCAAGTTTTCATCACCTTTAATTGTAATGTCCGGCACATCAAACTCAACAGCGATATTTTTCTCACGCCATTTCCACTCAAGCATAAAAATGACGTCTTTAATTTGCTTCTGCAAATTGAATTCCCTTATTTGTAGAACCTTCTCTTCTTTATCTAAAGAAGCGAGTGTAAGTAACTGTTTACATAAACTAGACATTCGCTTACTTTCGCCTTCAATAATTTGTAAGTAATGATTTCTTTCTTCCTCACTCATCTTTTCTGTTTGCAACGTCTTTGAAAAACCTTGTATGGAAGAAAGCGGCGACTGAAATTCATGTGAAACGTTCGAAACGAATTCTTGTCTCATTTCATCTAGTTCTTTTATACTTTTCGTCATCTTTTGGAAGCTTGTAGATAACGTTCCTATTTCATCTTTTCGTTTTACATCTAATTCAATTTCATATTCCCCACTCGCAATTTTTTGCGTAGCCTTCGTAAATTTACGGATTGGGCGAACGATATAACCTGCTGCAATCGCTATAAAGATAATGCTTAATAGTACGATAAACCCAAGTAATACCGCTAAGAAAATTCGCATTTCGCCAAATTGGTTCTGAATGTCGGGGCGAATAAATAACGCGTACTGTTTATCACCGTGCTTTACCGGTACACCAACACTATTTATTAATTCATTATCGAAAAATCCTGTAATAAAAAGACGCGTTGGATACGTAGAAACACCATTAAACGTTTCTCCTTGCAATACTTTATGAACAGTAGAATCGCTAATAGACGTCTTACGAAACGCATTACCAATACGCTTCCCATTCTTTTGATCATCGACAATATAAATTTCATACCCTAACTTTGCAATAGAATGCAAATACGTCTCTTGATTTTCTTCACTTTGCTTTTCATATAACGATTTAACTTCTTCCGCATACTTTAAAATCTTTTCACTATTATACGGTTTTAACTTCACTTGATAATATACGTTCGTTAATAAAAAGCCGATAATACTACTAAGTAGCATAATGCCGACCGTCATAAATACAAATCTAGAATATAGTGATTTCATCTTATTTCAACTCCAACTTATACCCGAGGCCGCGCACTGTCGTAATTTGAAAATCATCCGTTCGTTTTGAGAAACGATCTCGTAGTCGCTTCACATGAACATCAACTGTTCGTTCATCTCCTTCAAAATCCATTCCCCATACTAATTCAATTAATTCTTCTCTTGAAAATGTTCTTCCAGGATAACTAGCAAGTTGTGATAATAGCTCAAATTCCTTTAAAGGAAGCAAAATTGTTTGACCGTTACACTTTACTTCCACACCTTTTCGATCAATTGTCGTTCCGTGCAACGTAATAATATCTGCACTCAGCATTTGATAACGACGTAATAAAGCTTTCATACGAAAAATCACTTCAGCTGGTTCAAATGGTTTCACAATATAATCGTCTGTACCAGAAATGAAGCCTTTTTCTTTATCCACTAACTGGTCTTTCGCAGTTAATAAAATAACAGGAATATCATGATACTTCCGTATTTCTTCACATAACGTATAGCCATCAACAAATGGCATCATAATGTCTACGATCGCAAGATGAATATTTTCCTTCTCTAATACGTCTTGCGCTACCTTTCCATCTTCCGCCTCAAAAACTTGAAATCCCTCTTTTTGTAAATGATAATGCAACAACTCTCTAATATGTTTATCGTCATCAGCTAATAAAATATGTATCATCTTCATTAAACCCTCTCTCGTTCATCCTTCTACATCACTACATTAAGAAACAATTGAATTTTTTGCAAGAAAAAGAAAAAGAATCTATTTTGAAAAAAGATTATTCAAAATAGATTCTTACGTTTTAGTATTAAGATTATTTTAATGAAAAATAATTTCTATGCTTTAGAAATATCAACGAATCCTTCTCCAAATACGTCACGAACATCGTGTATAGCGATGAACGCAGCCGGATCTGTAGTTTGAACAATCCGTTTTAGCTTCACTACTTCTTGCTTATTAATAACAACATAAAGAATTTCCTTCGGAGTTTTCGTGTAATAGCCATGACCTGAGTACACAGTAACCCCTCTGCCCATTAAGGTAGTTACCTTCCCGGCAATTTCATTCGGATTATCAGAAATAATCGTAATGGCTTTCTTCGGATTTAAACCTTCAATTACAAACTCCATCACTTTCGTTGCTACATATAACATAATAATTGTTATCATCAGTTTTTCTGCACCAATGATGAAATACGATGAAAACGCAACAATTAAATCGAAGAACAGTAGACCGTAGCTAATGCTCCATCCTAAATATTTATGTGTCATCCTTGCTAAGATGGTAGTACCTGCAGTTGTTCCGCCAACACGAATGATTAGACCAATCCCGCATCCAATAAATATTCCTCCGAAAATGGCATTTACGAGCATTTCATCCGAAGCGATCGTCCAACCTTCTGTCAAATGAAGAAATAGTGAGTTTGTAACTACAGCAATGATTGTATAAATTGTTGTAATCTTATTTAAAAATTTATAACCGGCTATTAACAAAATCGCATTTAAAATTAAGTTAACTAAACCCGGTGACCATTCAAATAAATAGTACGTAATAATCGTGATACCTGTTACCCCGCCCTCACCAAACTCATTCGGGATAACAAACAAATTGACACCTAACGCAAAAAGAAATGCACCGATAATAATAAAAATAATGTCTGTCGTTCTTTTTTTCATACAGTACCTCACTTCTTATGTAAATATTTATTCTGTCATAAACTCTCACCATTATATCGTGGAATATTCAAATCGAACAGTGGTTTGTTTTTATTTTAATATAAGATAAAAAATCAACATTATTTATTATGTACTGCAAATAAAGTTTTGATTTCACCCGTAATTTACTCTTAAAAAGAAATGCTGAACATTGACTTGCACAAATTTCAAATAAAAAAGTACCCACCTAATTGTCATACGCAATGATAATTAGATGGGTACTGCATGATACATTTAGTTTTTACATGTATTGTTTGGAGAAAATTGCAAATAACGACTTATACTCGCCTTATTAAGACCAAATCCATACATCATCATTATTTTCAACGTTCGTCTTTGCTTCATGAACTTTTTCAATATGGTCAACTGTGTTCCAGTTAATAGAACTTCCGCCCCACCCTGCATACTTCATATCAATTTTCACTTTCTCACCCACATTAAATACTTGTCCCTTTGTTAAGAAAACATCAATAATATCTTTCTTCCCGTTTAGCGATGGATACTCAACTACAACATATTTAGTAGCACCGTCTCCCTCATCTTCCATCGTTCCTACTTTTGATACTTCTCCAATTACATAATCGGGCGAGCCATCTTCTTTCATGTGCATACCTAACTTGTTTGTTGTATTTTCAACTGCAGTTGCAACCATGTATTCTGTAAAATTACGCATCATAGATCCAGTAGCTTTTACTTCATCTCCTACTTTCACGTTTGAAAGTGAATCAATATACACACTAACAGGTTCCTCATATTGCTTAGATTTTACAACAATCACACCGTTATCTACTTCTACTACTCGTCCTTCTAACGTCGAGAAATTCGATTCAATAGAAGCTGCACTCGCTTTTGTTAGTTCTAATCCTGGTACATTTGTTCCTGATAATGCTGCGATCCCTAAAGCACCTGCTAAAATTATTTTTTTCATACCCATATGTAACATCTCCATTCATGATAATTTTATTTTTTTTGATTGGTATCGACCAACCTGTAATCATTATAGTTACAGGTTGTAAAAATAACAACCGTTTTCCTCATGCAATGATGCATACTGTGATTTTCAAATATAAATTTTAGCAAAAAATATTTGTAAATTATTCCTATATTCAGCACTAATACTAAATTCTCAAATTACAGCAGGTGAACTTATTGAAGGCGGAGAAACTAATGTCATGTACAATGTTCTTCAACTCTACGGTTTGTATAGCCGTAGTTCATTAAATTATATAGGAGCGGGATTCATATGTTAATAAAGCCAAAGAGATTACAGCCAGGAGATATCGTAGCAACAGTAAGTCCTTCATGGGGCGGTGCAGGTGATTCTGAAATAAGATGGCGATATGAACAAGGAGTAAAAAGATTAGAAGAAGTTTTTAGTCTTACGGTTATCCCAATGCCAAATAGCTTAAAAGGTAGCGAATACCTTTATAACAATCCAGAGGATCGTGCGGAAGATATAATGACAGCATTTAAAGATACACGCGTGAAAGCAATTATCGCGAATATTGGCGGTGAAGATAGCATCCGGTTACTTCCCTATATAGATTTTAATGTGATACGCGAAAACCCGAAAATTTTTATGGGGTACTCTGACGTTACTATTTCACATTTATTTTGCCATAAAGCAGGGCTTTCCTCTTTATACGGTCCAGCAATTTTGACCGACTTTGCCGAAAATGTAGAGATGGATCCATATACAATTGAAATGGTAAATCGTACCCTCTTTTCAAATGAAACGATTGGAGAGATTCAACCAGCTTATGAATGGACAAGTGAGCATTTAGAATGGATTGAAATAAATAAGGATACAAGACGTACGATGCAGCAAAACAATGGATATGAGCTACTTCAAGGCTCTACCACTGTACAGGGGCGCTTAATTGGTGGTTGTATTGAAGTATTGGAATTTGCAAAAGGAACGGAACTTTGGCCTGAGAAAAAACATTGGGAGAATAGTATTCTCTTCTTTGAAACTTCTGAAGATCATCCAGAACCAAGTTATATAAAATATTGGTTACGAAATTATGCAGCACAAGGTATTCTGCAAAAAGCAAAAGGAATCATTTTTGGTAAACCGAAAGATGAACAATACTATGAAGAATATAAACAGGAAATATTGCAGGTTATGAAGGAACATAACTTAGAAGATTTGCCGATTCTTTATAATTTAAATTTTGGCCATACTGAACCGAAGTTTATTTTACCTTACGGTGCAATGGCAGAAATTAATTGTGAAAATGAATCTTTCTCTATTTTGGAAAGTGGCGTGGAATGAATAAAAACACTCCTATGAGATATGTCTGTGAATTGGTACTTTTTAAAAGTATATAATTGGAGGGAGATTACGTGTATGGAAGTAACATTTACAGTAAGTAAGTGGGATGAAAAACCAATCGATGATAATAAAAAAGATTTCCCTATTAATATTGCTCATGTCGAATATGATATTGATGGGGAATTAAAAGGAAAGGCTTTTGTTGAATACTTATTATATTATTTAGACTCAAATATAAATGATGGTCACTTAGCTACTGCTAAAATTTCTGGATTTTTACACTTTGAAGGGATTTATAAGGGGCAACAAGGAACATTTACAGCTCTAGAGCAAGGAATATTTGATAAAGGAAATTTAGATTCCCCAGGAACAATTATTAAAGCTACCGGTAACTTAGAAAACCTGAGAGGATCCTATAATTATCAGTTTACAGGTCAAACTAGTAAACTAATTTTAGAGTTTGAATTTCAGCAAAATACCTTATAATTTAGTGGAAAGGACATTTCTTGTAATACTAGGAATGTCCTTTTTGTTGACGAGTTTATTCAAGTTAAAAATGAACAGAGTATATTATCAGTATTCAGCAATGCATAAAATTTTCTTCATGGGGGAATTAAAAATCTACGCCCTAGAGACATCATGCCCCCACCTATTCATTTCTTTTTTTACTAATTAAAGAATAATCCCCGAAAAACTCCCCTTCATAACTTCCTTTTCAAGTTGATTCCTACATATAAACGTCGCAATAATTTTTGTACGATTTTTTCATCAGGCTCAAATTGTTCAATAGTTACGTCACAACGAATCGTATCGCCGCTAAAAACAGGACGTAAAAATTCAAAATCCATTTTGCGAGCTAGTACGTTATAATCACCGCCAATTTTTGTAGGCAATGTTGATGTTAACAGCCCTTGTACAACAAATCTTCCCTGCTCATCTGGTGTAACATGATGAACGCCTTCATCTTTCGATACTTCTGTAAATAACGCAACATCCTCTTTCGTAAAAGTTCGTTCAAAGTTGATTTTTTCGCCTACTTGCAATTTCATTCATACCCCTCCTCAAAAACACTTGTAAAATAAGAAAAACCGAAACTAAAAATCATTTCGGTTTTTCTAACTCAAGAAGTCTATTTATTTTAAAGAATGTACAAACAACCCGCTACGCAGTTTCGGTTCAAACCACGTTGATTTTGGCGGCATGACTTCTCCGGCATCTGCGATTGCTAATAAAGCTTCCATTGATGTCGGATATAGTGAAAACGCCACTTTATATTCACCGCTATTTACAAGACGTTCTAGTTCTTCTAATCCACGGATTCCTCCGACAAAGTCGATGCGTGAATCAGATCGCGGATCATGTATTTCAAGCACTTGGCTTAATAAATGATCTTGCAGGATAGATACATCTAAACCTCTAACAAGATCATTCGCATCAAACGTTTCCTCTTTCACAGTAAGCTTATACCACTTCTCATTTACATACATACCAAATGATTTGGGCTCATTTGGTTTATACGGAGAAACAGTTGCTTCTTCTACATAAAAGTACTGCGTAATTTGATTTAAAAACTGTTCCTCTGATAAGCCATTTAAATCTTTCACAACTCGGTTATAATCCCAAATCGATAATTCATCATGAGGGAATAGAACCGATAAGAAGAAATTAAATTCCTCTTCTCCTGTGTAATTTGGATATTGTTCTCTTCGCATAAGTCCTACTTTTGCAGCTGATGCAGAACGGTGATGCCCGTCTGCAATATAAAGATTAGGAATATCTTCAAATGCGTTTACTAAAGTCGTAATTACATCTTCATCTACAATCTTCCACACAACATGCTTAACACCGTCTTCTGCTGTAAATGTATAAATTGGCGTATGTTCTTCTTTCCAGCTCCTAATTAAATGCTTTACTTCATCTTTTGTACGGTACGTTAAAAAAATCGGACCTGTATTTGCGTCACACACATCTACGTGGCGAATACGATCTAGCTCTTTTTCATGACGTGTTCTTTCATGTTTTTTAATTGTATCATCTTCATACTCATCAATAGATGTACAAACGACAAGGCCTGACTGCGTTCTTCCTTGCATCGTCAGTTCATAAATATATAGCGCTGGCTCTTCATCTTGTATGAACACTTCTTCTCGTATAAATTGCTTTAAATTGTCGCCCGCTTTTTCATACACGCGATCATCATACGGTGACAGTTCAGGATCTAAATCAATTTCTGCTTTATCAACATGCAAGAAAGAATATGGATTCCCTTTTACAACTTCCCTTGCCTCTTCACTATTTAATACGTCATACGGTAAAGCTGCCACTTGTGCCGCTTTTTCCTCTACTGGACGAATGGCCCGAAACGGTCGTATTTTTGCCACATTCCTCTCTCCTTTACACAATCATTCGAACGGCTACAACACCTGTAATTTTGCTTATATTTTCTACAATATTCTCTTTTATTATATCATCAATTCCGTTATCGATATCAATCATTGTGTATGCCCAAGAATGTTTACTACGATTAATCATATCGGCAATATTAATATGATGTTCTGCTAAACATCCTGTAATTTGTCCTACCATGTTTGGAACGTTTTGATGCATAATTGTAATTCGTTTCTTTCCGATATACGGCAATTCTACGTTTGGATAGTTTACTGAATTACGAATATTTCCTGTCTCTAAATATTCACGTAATTGACGTGCTGCCATTACTGCACAATTTTCTTCTGATTCAGACGTAGATGCACCAAGGTGAGGCGTCGCTGTTACATTTTTCATCTTTATTACATTTTCATTTGGGAAGTCCGTTACGTAATGTGTAATAATATCTTCTTCTAATGCTTTTTGAAGAACCTTTTCATCTACAAGTTCTCCTCTAGAGAAATTAAATAGACGCATCCCTCTTTTCATCTTCTCTACAGCGTGTTCCCCAATGATCCCCTTCGTTTGATTCGTAAGAGGAATATGCAGTGTAATATAATCACACGTTGCAAAAATTTCATCAAGGCTAAATGCTCTTTGCACATGTGTAGAAAGACGCCAAGCTGTTTCAACTGAAATATAAGGATCATATCCGATAACATCCATGCCTAACGCTAACGCATCGTTCGCAACTAAAGCACCGATTGCGCCAAGTCCGATAACACCTAGACGTTTCCCTGCAATTTCTGATCCAACAAATTGTTTTTTTCCTGATTCAACAAGCTGTGGTACTTCTTCACCCTCTAAGTTTTTCGTCCAACTTACACCATTAATAATGTTGCGTGAAGACATAATAAGACTGGCAATAATGAGTTCCTTTACTGCATTAGCATTTGCCCCCGGCGTGTTAAATACTACAATTCCTTTTTCTGTACATCGCTCGACAGGAATATTATTTACACCAGCGCCAGCTCTTGCAATCGCCTTTAAGTCTTTTGAAAACTCTTCTTGATGTAAAGAGTAGCTACGAAGCAAAATCCCATCTGGGTGATTGATTTTATCCCCTACTTCATAACGTTCTTCAGTAAAAACTTGTAAACCTTTTTCTGCAATTTGATTTAACGTTTGAACACGAAACATATCCCCATCTCCCTATCTATTCTCAAGCTCAAATTCCTTCATATAATCTACTAATTGTTTTACACCTTCCACTGGCATCGCATTGTAAATACTTGCACGCATACCGCCGACTGAGCGATGTCCTTTTAGCGTAACGAAACCGCGTTCCTTCGCCTTTTGTAAAAACTCATTATTAAGTTCTTCTGACGGTGTTGTAAATGGAATGTTCATAAGTGATCGATACGCAGGGTCAACTGGTGAAGTAAACAATTTAGATTCATCTAAAAAATGATAAATAAGTGAAGATTTCATTTTATTTTGTTCTTCAATCGCAGATACTCCGCCTTGCTCTTTCAACCACTCTAGTACAAGTTTTGTTACGTAAATACTAAAGGATGGCGGTGTATTATATAAGGAGTTATTTTTACTGTAAGTTTCATAATTTAACATTGTCGGACAAGAGCGATCTGCTCCCCCAATTAAATCTCTTTTTATAATAGCAATCGTTAAACCCGCAGGTCCTAAATTCTTTTGCGCCCCCGCATATATAAGACCAAACTTCGAAACATCATATCTCTCTGATAAAATATTTGAGGACATATCCGCAACGAGCGGCACTCTTTCTACATGTGGAATTTCCACATATTTTGTCCCCTCAATTGTATTATTCGTTGTAATATGTACATAATCTAGTTTTTCATCACTTAATAAACCGTCCAGTTTAGGAATCGTAGTAAACTTCTCTTGCTCGGAAGAAGCAATCACTTGTACTTCCCCAACTTTTTCGGCTTCTTGCAATGCCTTTTTAGACCATGAGCCAGTTAGTACGTATCCAGCTTTTTTATACGTATTCATTAAGTTCAACGGTATCATAGAGAATTGTAATGACGCACCGCCTTGTAAAAATAAAATATCATACTCATCAGGGATGCTCATTAATTCACGAAGTAAGTTACTCGCTTCCTCTATAATACTTTGAAAATAAGAAGATCGATGACTCATTTCCATAATAGACATGCCTGTCCCGTTATAATTTAATAGCTCCTTTTGCACTTTCTCTAAAACTGGCAAAGGGAGTATTGATGGTCCTGCTGAAAAATTATAGACTCTCTCCATTACCCTCATAACCTCCCTATTTCTCATCGGATTATTTTTTAAACTTTCTGAATTATAACCCAAAATATAATATGTGGTCAATTTGTTTTCTATTATTACGGCGCAAGACGCGATGGAATCGCTTGCAAGTGCAGACTTTTTTATGAACATATAAAAAAGTGTTAAGTACATAATCGTACTTAACACTCTAATAATGAAAGAATAATAGCTAATCGTTCGTAAAGAACCGATCAAAAATTTGATAAATAGCAGAGAGACCAATGAGCCAATAAATAGTGTCCACAAGCGCCGGCATAGAACCAAACCATTTCTCAACTACATTGTAATCTAACGCTACAAATAACCAATTCAAACCGCCAAGAATCACCAAAATTACTGTAAGGTAAGACAAAAATTTCATTATGATTGCCCCCTAGGTGATAAGATGGTGAAAGGCCTTTCACTAGAAATATATGTAGTAAACTTTAAAACTTACCTATTTTATAAAATTTATTTTCGGTACCACCCGTTAATAACTGCCTCTGCTTCTTTACTATGTATTTGATACGGATGTGTACTATCATTAGAGCCAATAAACCAAATTGAAAAACCTTTAAAATATGGTTTCGGTTCTAATACATCGCGGTAAGCACGCCATCCATTTAATTGTACATCTTTCGAAAACACATTTGAAACATCTGGATTCCATGGATTTTGTAATCCAAGTTCACGTGCTGGAACGTTAAATCCACCGAAGTAAACTGGCTTTCCTGTTGCATTATGTAATTGTTCCAATTGCTGAACAACATTTTGCCCACGATTATATACTGTTGTCGCAAATAAACTTTGTTTCACTTCTTCATATGTTGGATTCCTTTTTCCTGAAACTTCAAACCAACTATCTATGCTAACAATATCCACCTTTTTTAAATACGGGCGATTGATTTTTTCTTTAAACTTCGCTTCATAAGAAGAGTCCCAACTTGCTGTTAACCACCAGTTCATTTGATACAAAACATTTCCTTTATACTGATTACGAACAAAATTAATTGTATCGCTCCAGTATCCTTCTGCATACTCCATATTCACGAAATTAGAAGCAATCTTTAGTCCATACACATTGTATTTACTTGTAATGGAATTAAAAATATCTTGCAGAATAACCGTCTTCCAATTCCAGAAGAAATCATTAATGTTACTTGGGTTCCATTCTGTCTCTCCAACATTCCCCTGCTGAATATACGGGAACGGTTCCACTATAACTTGAATATTACGCTTTAATAATTCTTGAATTAAAATAATAGCTTGTTGCTTTTGCGCTTGATTAATTACCATATTCGTAGAAGTCACATTCGGGATATCCACTTGAATCGGTACATTTACTGTATTTAAATTTAAGCGCTCCACATCCGCTAGTACTTTCGCTACATTTCCAACTTCCCATACTGTTACGTTTCCTGATTTGATTTTTCCAGATTGAACAGTATTTACATCTGCCTGTACATTTCCTTGAAAACAAAAAGAAAACAACATAATAAACACTCCTAAAAAACTTATTAAACTCTTATTTTTCTTCACAACTTTCCCCCTATAATTTTTGGCTTTCTTGATTATTTTATACAACGTTTCATATATATTCCACAAAAAATCCAATAAATTTTTATTGATAAAAATGCTATTCATCCTTTATTCACATCTTACTCATACTAAGCTCCTAAAAATAGTAAGATAAATAAAAAAGGAACGGATTTCCGCTCCTTTTTTATCTTTTTACGATTATCAATCCATTTCCCTTTTAGGCTCTACCAACATGATGTGGGATTCCTTTTCAGTGAAAGGTTTATGCTCAACGCCTCTCGGGACAATAAACATCTCGCCCTTAGAAATTTTCACCTGTCCATCACGGAAATCGATGAACATCTCCCCTTCAAGCACAATAAATAGCTTATCCGTATTAGGATGCTCATGCCATATAAAATCTCCATTAGCTTTAAAAAGCTGAATTTGATCATCATTCATTTCACCAATCACTCGTGGATACCAATAATCGTTAATTTTAGATAACTCGTCATTTAGTTTAATAGGTTGGTAATGGATAATAATCCCTCCTCATTTTTAACTTCCACTATATTACAATAATCTAAGTAAAAAAGTCGTCATTACGCTTAAAAAGAAAATGCTCCGGCCAGAACTTTTCATTCAGATAGTACAAAGGAGTGATTTCAATGAAAGTTCTTTCAATCCAATGTTTCCTTTAACTCTCCATAAGTATAGAACAGTGATTTTCAAATAAGAATGGACCCCTGTTGACATTAGTATGGATTATTGATGAACTTCTCGCGATATTTAGTAGGCGAAATGCCAACTCGCTTCTTGAAAACTCTACTAAAATAAAAAGGGTCTGCGATTCCAACAGCCTGCGCAATTTGTTGTACAGGCACACCACTTGTACATAACATTTTTTGAGCCATCTTTATACGATAGTTCAATACATATTCTGCTGGCCCCATACCTGCATGCTTTCTAAACACGTAAGAAAGACGATTTCGATTAACATTATTTTGTTCTGTAAGCGTATGTATTGTAATATCTTTATAATAGCATTTACGAACGTAACTAGATATTCGTTCGAATAAAGTATGCGACTCATAGTTGTTTTCTCTATTGACAACACTTAATAAAGCTTCATTCAACGCTTCGCGAAACAGCATTTCGGTCTGAAGCATCGAAATGCCTCCACGCTGATTATACACATCCCAAAGACGCATAAGTAATTCGACAAGACGAGGAGATTGTCCTGTTAATAATTCAAAATGCTGATGAGTAAAGCCAGAGTCTTCTCGTTCTGAATTGCTTATCTGATATAAAACAAGAATATATTCCCAGTTTATTTCACCAAGCATTTTATGGGCTAATGTCATTTTTGCACCCCCATGTATAACTTTTCCTGGGGAAAGGATATACGGCGTACCATTAAATTGAAATTGCGTCTTCCCTGTAAGTGGAAATACAAATCCTGGGAAAGAATCTGTAGACTCAGCACAAGGCACACCTGGATTTTTAGCATAACGATATACTCCTTCTACTCGGAAAGGATTATTGGCAAGATACTCTGCTAACTCATTCACGTCCAACTTCACAATGCACGCCTCATTTCAATAATAGTTTTCTTGTAATTCGCGAGATTAATTGGTGTACATTCTGGGCAACGCTAAACTAAAAATAGTACATACGACTTAACAAGATCTGGTTATTAACCTATAAATATATTGTTTTTCATTTATTGACAAAAGTATCCTCCCTATATTATTGATAATGATTTTCATTGTAGTTTGATAAAAAAACATTTGTCAAGTTGGATGGCGTAGAAAAATGACGAAACAAGGGGTACAGAGGGACCGTTCTGTTGCAAATAATACCTGGTCTTTGTTAACTAATTCCCCTCAAAACTGGAATAATCATGTTAATAGTTGTAATGGCTTTATTTGTTACAGCACTTGCAGCATGTGGAAATAATCGTAATCCTGAAGAAGTTGCTACAGCGTATTTCGAAGATGGAAACAGCCTACTATCAAATTAAATGATAGTAGGCTGGCTGTTAAAATTATTTAAGAACTGGGTTATGTTCTAAATGATAAGCTTTCATTATCAAAAAGATTATTACTAGTCCCTCCACAAACAAAAACACCCTATCACTTCGGTTCTAAATTTAGCACCTTCCCCTCTATTCCCTCCGTATTCAATGTAGTCGTATGATACGTTCCACTTACCCAATCATCTATTTGATCATGATACCAATCGCTTCTAAAATGTCCCGATTGTCCTGGCCCTACGATATGATAACCGTTTGACATATCTTTCGTATCAATAACAAATCGCCAAGAAGCCCCGTGATTTACAATGCCGTTATCGCCGTAACTCGCTGCTTGAACGGTAACTTGACTTCCGCCAATTGGAACTGGTTTCTCACGATTAAAAGCGAGTAACGCTAACATACTAGATGATTTCGAAATTGGATGTGTAAAAGCGAGTTGATGATAATCGCCCCACTTCCAGGCCCCAACATCGGGTCCATATTCCTTCTGCAATTTCTTCATTACATTCTCGTACGATGTATGCACAATTTTTGTGAAACCTCCGTACTTAGAAAACCATGCACTATTTTCTCCTGCTACTTGTTTCCGGATTAATTCATCCACAACTTGTGACTTCCCTTTAAATAACTCCATTACATCTTTCGGTATTTCTTTTGAAAATAACGTATTTGAAATCTCTTTCATTAATAAATGGAATATTAATGGTGCCGCTTCATCTTTACTATCGTAAAAATTCCACTTTGTTAATTGGTTTACACCTTCTTTCTCTACCTCATTTAAAGATGCTTTATTTAACTCTTTTAAAAATATAGGAGTAAACTCTTTCCCGTATAAATTCTTTTGATCCATCTGTAACTCTTCTAAATCTTTCACCGTATACTTTTCCTTCTCTTGCAAAAATTCTTGAATACGCATTTGCCTATATGGCTGTGCCCACGTATTGCTAATATGGTACGGATAATCATCATCAACAATTTTATTATTCGCAGTTGAAATAAAACCTTCTTTCGGATTTATAACTTTCGGCAGCTGATCAAATGGAATATATCCTTCCCATTCATATTCATCTGTCCATCCTGGAACAGGCAAGCTACCATCGCCTTTTTTACGCACTGGTATATTTCCATTCGCTTTATAAGCAATCGTGCCATCGTTTGATGCAAACACAAAGTTTTGCGTTGGTGTATGGAAATCTTGAAGAGCGGTTTCAAACTCCGTCCAGTCTTTTGCTTTGTTCATATTTAATACAGCTTTTAACTCAGCTGACGGTTCTAAAGCTGTCCACTTTAAAGAGAATACGGTTTTCGTTTTCTCCTTCCCCTTATTCGCAAACTCTGAAATTACTGGTCCATGCCTCGTAATTGTAACGTTATAAGGAATTGTCTTCCCGCCTTTTACTTTAATAGACTCGTCTACAACGGTAGCTTTCTCCCATTTATCGTTATACAGAAATTCATTTTCATTATTAGGATTTCTCTTCTCAATATATAAATCTTGCACATCAGGCCCTGTATTCGTAACGCCCCACGCTATTTTGTCATTGTGTCCTAATATAACACCTGGTACTCCAGCGAAAATAACGCCACTCACATTTAAACCTTGCATTTCAAGTCTCGTTTGATACCAAATAGAAGGCGTCGCAAGAGATAAATGAGGATCATCTGCTAAAATTGGCTTACCTGATGCACTCTTCTCACCGCTCACAACCCAGTTATTACTACCGTTAAACTCCGGCGGAATTATCGTTTTTGAAAAACTTTGCGCTACGTCCACATTTGTATTTTTCAGTTCAGCTAGCAATCTAGGAGCATCTTTCGGATATTTAGGAAATAGCTCATTTGCTTGCTCTTTCGGAAGGTTTTTCAGCGCCCAATATCGAAACGCCTGTCCATGCCAATGTCCTCCTAAGTCAAACGCCATATACTTCCCGATCGTTAAAGTATCAACAATTGACCACTCAGCAGGTTCATAACCTAATATAGTAAACTCAACTGGTAATTTCTTTTCCTTTTTCGCCTCACGTATAAAAGCGTTCACCCCATCAGCAAATGACTGCAGGGCATATTTTGCTTCTCCATCATATTGACTAACTGAAGCTTCTGCCGCTCGCCGTAAACCGAGTGTTCGAAACAATTTATCTCGGTCAACAGCTGCTTCCCCAACAACTTCACTTAACATACCAGAAGCTTGTCTTCTACTTAAATCCATTTGAAACAACCGATCTTGCGCTTGTACATACCCTTGTGAAAAATATAAATCATGTGCATTTTCCGATTTAATATGCGGGACACCTTTACTATCCCGCTTCACCGTAACAGCGTGTTGTAAATCCTCTAGCTTTATCGTTCCATCTATCTTTGGCATAGATTTCAGCGTATATATATTCAAAAAAATCGCAGCGGAAATAACTAACAAGAGAACGATACTACTAGCCCAAATAAAAATTCTTCTTCCCCTTTTTCGTTTCTTCTTTATAACTACCTCCATATAACCACCCCTTTCTCACACTATTCGCTTCTTTTTGAGAATGAACCTTTTAAAAACATTAAAAAACCCCCTTCATTTTCCTACCAATGAAGGGGGTCTTTCTTATCGTTTGCTACGCCAACTTTCATTATGCCCAAGATTTGCACCTGTCGCTACTTGCACATCATATAACATTTCACTAAAGAAGCCTTTATCTACTTCTTTTGGTACAATGCGTCTTTCATCATCAATTTCATCGTACTCATATGAACCACGATTCACTGTACCTGCTTTATAAAATTGAATGTCAAATACACATACATCTTCTTCATCTTCATAACCAATCAGCGCTCCGCTAAATGACAATTGCACTCCTAATCCGTTACAAGTATCTTCTTTGTAAAATGTATAATACACACCGCCATCTTGAACAGATCCACGGATCCATCCAAGCTTCGTCATCTTACCGAATAACGAACGACCATTTAGTAAAATACCACCAAATCTCTCAATAGCACTCTCATCATTCTCTTCTACTACAAACATTGGACGCTCAATTTGTAGGAACGGCTGAACAATTCCCGCACTTTCTAATTGCTCTTTCCATAATTCCTTCTCCGCCCCAGACAATTCTAACGGATGAACGAAACCAATAACAGTGCCAAATGAAAGTTCATAACTCTTCCCTTCAATTGTACAGAACACGCCACCTTCTGCATAACGGAATGCGTTCAGCAACTTCCCTTCCTTATACTCACCCCAAATGAGTGAAATAGAAAATTGCTTCATAATTGAATTATCCATAAATACAGACTTCCATGCATTATGTGACCAATAACGCTTTAACGAAAGTGCCGCTTCTAATCGTTGTTTTTGCATTGAAAGAGTAGTTCGGAGCTCCTTCTTTAAAGAGGCTAATTCTTTTTTAGCCTCTTCAGCCTTTTCTACATCATCTTTTGCATTCGGCTTTGGAAGTGACTTCATACGTTTTCCTTCCTCTGTCTCTAATTCAATTTTTGACTCTGTAGTTAAAATGGCAGTAAAACTTCGATTCCCGAAATCAATTATCTTTTCACCATGTATAGTAAAGCCAAGGTCCGGCACCAATTGATCTTCCAGCTCTTCCTCTGTTATACCACGTGTTTTCACAGCAAGACTTAGGGCTTCTTTTGCTGCATTACGTACTTGCTTATGTTTATATTTAAATGCTATTGCATGAATAGACATAAGTGCAAGCTTAGATGAAGACAAACCTAAAGCACGAACGGCATCCGCTGCTATCTTTCCTCTCATTTGAAGCACCCATTCATCAATTTGCTTTATAAGTATGTCGACCATTTTGTCGTCACTATACATTCCGTATAACGAAAGAATTCCACGCTTCTTCACATCTGCGTCTTGAGAAATCCATATTTGATATATTGTTTGCACATATTCTTTTAAGTCCTCTTCATTTAAAGCTCTACCAATTACTTCTGCCGTTTCTTTCTTCTCAATAACAGCATCTGAAATATACTGTTGTAAATAGGCTAACGGAATTGCAGCATCAGCAATTTCATTAGAGTCACGTAAACGGATTTGTGGCTCATCCCCAATCAATTGCAGAAGTGAATTTCTTGTTTGTTCCGTTAAAATACGTGCACATAGTTCTTCGATCTTTTCTTCCTCCGTTTGAAATAAAAACGACAATTTTCCTGCGAAAGATGCATTTTTACTTTCTTGCAAAGCTTCCTGTACAAGTTTCGTATATTTTTCAAGCTTATACTCTATTAGTATTTTCATCACATTTTCACGAACAATCTTCTTTTTATTATGAAGTTCAACTGCTACATCTGCTGCAGCTTCTATATCTTTTGAAAGCAGTTTAACTACAGACTCACGCATTTTTTTAGATGAATCTCCTAAGCTTTTAATTAAAATCGGACGCATTTTAACCATGTTATCCTTTGCTAACTCTTCTAAAATATATGCTTTTGCCATAGCAGAATACTCATCAAACCGTTCAATTATATATGCTTGTTCTTTTACAATTACACAAACAAGCGCTTCCTTCGCCTTATTTCTCTCTTCACTGTAGCATGCAGCTTCTTCAACTGCATAAGCGATAAGTTTTTCCTTACTTAACCCATACGAAAGCAGATCTTCTAATACTTGTTTCGGCTCTACTCCTCTGACAGAACATTCGTAAAGAAGTGCGTATAAATTAACACTATCATCATCTCCAAACTGTAGTGTAAGTACAGCTTCCCTTTTCGCTACATCATCTATATCCCAAAGAAGCGCAACCTCTAACACCGGCATACCCCAATACATACTTCTATATTTCGGATTTTTAAGTATTTGCTCCATATCCTCAAGTGACAACTTCCCTAGTAAATAATCACAATATGTATCCCGCACTGTAGACAATTTAATTTGCAAAGCAGCAACAAAAAATTCTTCTCGCATTTTCCCTCTATTTAGCTCATATCCTTTTTCGGCTAGCGTTCGTGCGATGATGAGATAATTCATTTTACTTACATATTGCAAAGTTTGTTGAATAAATTCAGGGTTTTCCTCCAACATAAAGCATAGCAATTCATATTCATACGTCTTACAAAAATCCTCACTATTCAAATCATGTTGCCTTAGACGATGCGCAAAAAATCTTTCCTTAGAAATCCAAAACTGTGTACAAAAACTTTGAATTTCTTCATACGTTTCTCTATTTACACTACCAGTTTTTTTGTGGTTTTGAGACTGACCGAGAGTGTGACACATATAACGTGTTGCATAGTTTATAAAACCCCAAACATTTTTCTTCGCCAATATCTCAATATATCGCCTCGCAACATTCGAATGTTTATGAACACAAAATAATAGCCGCCAAATATGTTCCGGTAAATTCCCACCTATAAATACTTCACTATCATCTTCACCTTTTAAATACCGTTTAACTGCTTCAACCTTTTCCTTTTCCTTTTCCCCTAGCAGTTTCAATATAAATTCTGTATGTTCTTCTAACCTCTCATTCAATAAAGAACTATATGTACGAAACTTTTCATACTCTACATCAAACATTACGAGAAGTAATGTTAATTGCTGTTTAGTTGGTAAAGTATGTAATTGTTCCTCTATATAGTTCGGTTTCTCTTTTGTTAACTCTCTAAGAAAAACATCTGCTTCATTGACGTAACTTGAAATACTAGATAAATACCTACATGCAATTGCTACAAGTTTGTCCAAAGGTAGTGCACTTTTTTCTAAATAAACCTTCATTTTAGAAAAACTGACATGCGCAAAACGGACTACAAGAACATTTAATAATTGCTCCTCGAGTATATGATAAAATAACCGAAAGAAACCCGGATCTTGTTTATGTACTTTCCTAAAATCGTTTATAAATCGCTTCTTTTTTGATCACGAATCGTCGTTAGTTCAATATCTTTTAAAATCTCTTCTTCTTTTGTCTGTAAATATCGTAGTGATAATTGTTCCTGTTCTTCTGTCATATTAATATATTGAAACAACTCAGATGTACTAGTAGTCAAACTTTGTACCCCCCGCATCTTTTTATCTATTATAAAAATACCCTTATTTAATGGTAGTATAGCATAAAACCCACAAAAAACGAACGTACATTCTACATTAAATTAATGTAAATTAAAATACACTACTCAACATACATTTCCTTCTCTCTAAACTTCCCATTACACACTTCTCCCCACTAAAATCCTTTAACTTTTTGCTACACCAATTCCTCAAAATCCCCTTCACATAAGCTAACGTTTTCTTATTATTTTCAAACGCAATTTTAAGTGCCTCTAACACTTTCTCTCCAGAAAGTCTTTGTATCCAATTCTTCAATTCTTTCACAATATATGGGGATAAACTACTAATATTTTGTTCATAAAACTTATAAACTTCACTATTTGGAACGTTCTCTTCTATACTTTCTACCTCTTCCGCTTCTTCTTTCTCTTCAATAACTACTTGTGAACTACTATTATCCTCTTCTTTTGGCATACCAAAATGCTGCAATAATAATGGAATCGTGTATTCTTCTTCAAGGCATTTACGTAAAAAGATATGTATGAACTCATTACTTTTTACAGTCTTTAACTCACGTAATACGCACTTTTCTACATTCGTATTTGAAATAGGGTTATAGTGTAACCAGTTTATTATGAATACCTCTTTCGTTTCCGTATCATATAAAATCTTTCCATACTCAACAAACCTGTTTAGCAACTTCTCAACAGTCTCCATACTATAACCTGTTTCAAGCTCTGCCACACGCTTCGGTAATATGTAAATACCACATTGCTTCGTTTTCGTACCAGTTAACAAATATATGTAAAAATAACGCTCCTCTGGCGTTAAATCTAATATGAATTCATCTTGCCAAAAGTTCACCTGCACATTACGGTATACCGCCATATGTTTCCCTCCACTCTTTGCTAGTAAATAGGAAGATTTTAATCCTTCATTATAAAAATAGGAATGCGGGAATGGTTTTGGCATTCGAATTACAATTTTTTTTACTACTACAACGCCGGTTTCATTTTTTCGTGCTTGTTTTGTTCTTGTAGTTGTTTTTGTTTTTGTTTTTTCTTAGTGATTTATTACTTGGTAGGGACTTATGAGGGGCTTATGAGGGGCTTGGAAGGGCATTCTGCATTACAATCTATGAAATACAATTTGTTCTTCCTACTAAATAGGAGCTATTCCAAATTATTATTTTGGATAGCTCCTTTCAAATTCTTCTTATTTTTTACTTCTACCAATGTCAGCTTCTACATACAATTTATTCTGCTATTTGCAGGCAGTAAAACCCTCATTTCAAAATTCGGTGAATAAACTGCTCGATTGCAACGCGAGTGGCCCCACTGATTAAAGTTTTATTTTTGCATTGAATCTAACATCTTCACAATAAAAGCAGCTGCCTGACCACGAGTCGCTGTACCTCGGGGATCAAACTCATTATTTCCAACACCATTAACTACCTTTAAGCTGTATAATCGTTGAACCGATTCTTTATATGTTATTAAATGCTTATCTGTAAATGGTAATGCTACTAACTCACCTGTAATTCCTTTGTATCGTAATGCTTTGTCAATCATAATAGATACTTCTTCACGAGTAATTGGTGAGTTAGGATCAAAAACCCCTTCACCACGACCATTAATAATTCCTGCACTTGCACAACGTTTAATACCGTCATGAAGTGATGGATGTGCCTCATTAATATCTACAAATGACTTATTTCCCTCTGGTAGTTTAAGAGCATTCGAGATTAATTTCGCAAACTCCGCTCTCGTTACATTTCGATATGGCGCAAATACACCATTGCCTTCGCCTTGCATAATACCTAGACTGTTTAATTTACGAATATGCCCTTCAAACCAGCCACCTGTAATATCATCTTTTGGTTTTTGTACTTCTTCCTTAGGCTTTTGTACCTCTTCCTTTGGTACATTGTAGTTAATTTTAATCCAACTTGGGTCATAGAAAATCCATTCTCCATTACCTACTTTATACCAACCATTTTTAACCGCTAATACTTTGTAACGATCTCCGTTTGAAGCTTTACGTACAACACGATGTTCAATACCCGCATCACTACGTACATTGATGCCACTACCATTTACCACTAGTTCCATGCTAGGTTCAGCTGGATTATTTTCATTTGGATTAAATGAGTCATTTTTATCTTGTAAAGGAGTATCAATCTGCGCATTTATATTTGCATACCACTGAATTCCTTGTACGAAACCAGCCCAATTACCACGTGAAATTAAAATGTCAGGACATTTTTTCCCGCTCCATTGTTGATGCTTGTAAATATGATCTGCACCAATTCCTTCTTTGTTCATTAAATAACCCGCAAGTCGTTTTGCATTTTCTAAAGCTTTATTGTAATCACCGTCTTGGTTAACCGCGATCTCGATACCGATAGACTCCCTGTTTCCTGATCCATCTCCATCTCCTGCATGCCAACCGTTTTCGTTTGTTGGTAAGTGTTGATAAATTTGTTTATCGTCTACTGTAAAATGCCATGAAGCTGTTCGGAACGTCCCCTCTGTTGCTTGTTTATACAAATATTTCGCATGATTTTCAGCATTAGCACCAGCGGCCGTATTTGCCGTCTCATGGATTGTAATGTAACGTGCTTTCATCGGATTTGCAGGACGAATATCAGAGTTTCCTGCTGGAACAATCCACTCTACAAATGGAACTCCTGCAAGTGTTCCATATTTCTTCGTACTCGGTGCACTATATTGAATACCTCTTGGCTTTGCAACAGGTTTCATTTGACGATCAGATCCATCATTTCGACCATCTACAGATTCAAATGCCTTTTCAATATTTAAAATAGCTTCCTTTTCTGCTACTTGCCCCTTCTTTGCATCTTTCATTTTGTTTAATTCTTCTGTTTCATCATGTTTATGCTTATATTCTTCTAAAAGCATTTTTTCATTTTCAGATACTTCTGCTTCGTTAACTTGTACATAATCAGGAACTTCCAACTTGAAATTAGAATAATTTAATCCGCTCGTTCCATGTTCTCCTTGGGCAATATTTAGTTGATCAGTTTGAGCTTTGTTTATCTCTTCTGCTGATGCTGATAAAGGTACACTCCCTAAAATCACTAGACTTGTTGATAGTGCGATTACTTGTTGTTTGATTGTCTTATTCATTATTATAAATAGATATACACACATTTTCGCCGTGTATATATCTCAACCTCCTTTTGTTGTCACATTAATTTTAAAAATACGAATCTATTATGTACTTCTAATATATTTTCTTTTTATTTATATATTTAAATTATATTATTTTATGCCCGTTAAGAAAATATTTATATGTCATCCCTACAAATGAATTTCATCTAACATACTTTTTACAAAATCCGTCAACAAAAATTATTTTACAACTAATTACCAATACCGTCAAAAGCATTTTCAACAATCCACACTTTAATAGCTATAGTAAATGCTATTTCTTTCACATTATATACTATTACAAATTACCTTTAACTTGTCCGACAATTTCGTTTATCGTATTTCGATCAAACTTATCACTAATTTCGTATGGCTCACGATCTCCTACGAATTGCACGCCTACAATATCATTGCGATCCTTACCGTATTGTACTTCAATAATAGATCCACGCTCTATTTGTTTCCAAATGAGACCTACTTCATCTTTATTATCTAAAATAATGCAGTCTTCAATATTTTCATCAATCCCAATTAACTTGTTATCATCTATATATCCAATCTCGTATTGTTGCCGTTCTTTCGCTTTTCCGCTTACTAGTATACCTTTGCTACCATATGAGTAATCCGTATAGTCCTTTTTCTCCTTTTGTACCCCTTTCGGCTTTTGTGCTTCAGTTTTTTCAGCAGCTCCACAACCTGTAATAAGACTGATTGGCATAACCATAGTTAATACTACTCTAGTAAATTTCTTTATCATTTATAACTAACCTCACATACTTAATTTAAAATGCTATTTATTTCCTTATTATAAAATAACATGATAATACAGAGAAAGAGCCAAAGATAAAATATTATTTACATCCGTATTGTCCCTCCCTTTACATTAATATAGTACCCTCATAAGTATGAATAGCTAGGCTTTCAAAATTAATACGGGAATATTATAGAAAGTAGACATCCTACTCACATACGATTAGTATTAGAATTGAAAATATATAAACTAGATGATTACTTATATTAAGGAAGGAAGTGCACAGCTATGGATTTTAAAACAGTCATGCAAGAGCTTGAAGCCCTTGGTAAGGAAAGAACAAAAAAAACATACATCTCTAACGGTGCACACGAGCCGGTTTTTGGCGTAGCTACAGGTGCTATGAAACCAATCGCTAAGAAAATAAAAGTAAATCAAGAGTTAGCTGAGGAACTTTATGCTACAGGTAACTACGATGCTATGTACTTTGCAGGCATTATTGCAGATCCAAAAGCTATGAATGAGTCTGATTTTGATCGCTGGATGGACGGGGCATATTTTTATATGCTATCTGATTATGTGGTAGCAGTAACTTTATCGGAGTCAACTATCGCCCAAGACGTTGCGGATAAATGGATTGCAAGTGGGGATGAGCTACGAATGTCAGCGGGCTGGAGTTGCTACTGCTGGCTTTTAGGAAATCGCAAAAACAATGAATTTGCCGAAAGCAAAATTTCCGATATGCTTGAAATTGTAAAAAATACAATTCATGCTGCGCCAGAACGAACAAAATCTGCTATGAATAATTTTATAAATACTGTAGCAATTTCATATGTGCCACTACACGAAAAAGCAGTCGAGACTGCAAAAGAAGTTGGTATAGTTGAAGTAAAACGTGATAATAAAAAAAGCAGTTTGTTAAATGCTTCCGAAAGTATTCAGAAAGAAGTCGATAGAGGAAGAGTTGGTTTCAAACGTAAATACGTTAGATGTTAGATTATTAAAAAAGGTGTCAATCAAGAAAGATTGGCACCTTTTTTTAATGTAGAAGTAGAAAATGGACTACCTCCCTAAAAATCATTCATTTCCCTCTTTACAACTTATATGTTAGAAATTTCTTCTTTCACTTTATACACCCTATCTCTTTTCTCATCGTTTTTAACAAAAGTAAGCTTTCCTTCTGTAACAAAGCCTTCCAACGCTAAGCATACTTGTCCATATGCTTTTGGCTTATTCGTTGTAAATCTTTCGTCTGATATTTTACCAGATCGTATTAACTGTTCGCATAGCTCCAATGCACTTATTTCTTCAGAATCCATTAATTCCAATATATCTTTTTGCAATGTTGATAAAGGTGCAGGTATCTCGGCTACCTCTACCTTTTCTTGTTTATTTTCTTTTTCGTCTTCAAATAAATCTTCAAATGAAATTTGATTCATTACATCTTTTCCTTTCTCACAACGAATTTGCTTAACATGAACTGAACCCTATATGTACTAGAACTTTTACATTTAGTTATTGTTATGTAGTCCTTACCTCTTTACATAGATTTTATAACTCATGTACATTATTTTAAGTAGTATATTTCCATTATACCAAATATACGTTCTGTCATCTATTGTAGAATTCGTTATTACTGAACTGAAATCAATAGTGAATATCCGGTGCACAAATCATGCAAACAAAAAAATGCTAATCGCATTGTTTGAACTACTTCCACATGTCTATCAAGCTAAAAAAAACGAACATCCAAAATAAAAAAGCGAGGTTACTATTGTAGTACCTGAAAAGCAGGCAGTCTTTAAGGCTTAGTTAAGTAAGTATTATATGTTGTGAATGAAAAAGGATCTGATATGAATATCAGATCCTTTTTCATTGCTTCTTTTATAAATGTAACTTTTTTATACATACATCGTTTCACACGATAACTGGTTCATACGTGCTTACATTATCATACACTGTTTTCGCAATTCTAGGAGGAAGATTAACACACCCTCCAAATCTGACTTTTTAATAGAATCAAAGTGTATTTTTACTTACCAGACTTAATTTTTTCGTTATATTCTTCTAAAGTTAACCCTTTTTCTTTTAGATAAACAGCAACTTCTTTTCCTACATAACGATAGTGCCATGGCTCATACTTAATGCCAGTAATATTCTCTTTATCTTTTGGATAGCGGAGAGTAAATCCATACTCTGCAGCATTCTTATCTAACCATTTGAATGCATCGGTAGTTTCAAATTTTGCATTTAAATCTTCTACAGTATTCTGCCATTCAACTGAAATAATGTCTAACGCTAATCCAGTATGATGTTCACTTGCACCAGGATACTGAAGATATTCCAATGCTTTAGCACTAGCTTCTTTGTCCGACAAACCTTGAGATTTATAGCTTTTAACTGAAGCATCATAATACGTTTGTTGTAATTTTATAGCTCGATAACCTGATCTTAAATAAAGATTGATTCCCTCTTTTTTTGCAGCTGCTACCATATCCTGATAGGAAGTTGCAATTCTACTATCTATTTTCATATTCGGCTTAGCATTTTGGGTAATACTTGTTAATTCAATTCCTAATTCCTTTGATAACATATGCTCTCTATTTACAAGAATAATTCTCCAATCATTAGGATCAGAGATAGGTAAAACATCTTTTTTATTCGCATGTATCTCTTTTTTATTTTTATCGTTATTATTAGTAGTTTCCTGAGATGTTTGCTTTCCACTACAAGCAGCAAGACTCCATCCCATTGCCAATACCAATGCTAAAATTATAAATTTTTTAATTGTATCTCATTCCCTTTTTGTTTATTAGTCTTTATACCAATTTCCCAACACGTCTCTAGGAATCTCCTTGAAATCCTTCAAAGAAACGGGGCCGACAAATTTTTTAATTCCATGTTTTTTAGAATCTTCATCCGAATAATCTTTTAAAAATTGAATTTTAAATTGTTTCTTACCATCAGCGTAGTCGGTTACTGTCGGTACGATTGCCGCTTGTCGTATACCAAAAGTTTTATCTTCATACTTAACAAATTGTACATAAGATAATCCTCCAACCAATGTTTCTAATTTTTCTTGCGCAGAGATAAGATTTCCAAGAGAATAATAGATTAGCGTTTCATGTCCATCTTTATTTTGTTTCCACTCAATTGGTTGAATTACATGTGGATGATTTCCAATTACTACATCTACACCTAAATCTGTTAAATATTGAGCAACTTCTTTTTGTTGCTTTGAAGGTGTAGATGTATATTCTACTCCCCAATGCACCATAACAATCACCATATCAGAGCTACTCTTTGCCTTTTCCACATCATTTTGTATCGCTTTTTTATCAATTAAATTTAAAGCCCAAGACTTATCAGCCGGAATTTTAATTCCATTAGTACCATATGTATAATTTAGTAACGCAAAGCGAATACCATTTTTTGTAATCGTTTTTATTTCATTACGCTCGTTTTGACTCTCATTAATGCCTACTGGGATAACATCCGGATATTTCTTCCAGTATTCTCTTGTATTCGCAACACCTTTAATACCCATATCCATAGCATGATTTGTCGCTTGAGTCACTATATTGAATCCAGTGTCCACTAAAGATTGGCCTACTTCTTCAGGTGTATTGAAAGTCGGATATCCCTGTACTTTTAGATTATTTCCTGCAATTGGAGTCTCCTGGTTCACGATAGCAAGATCACTTGATTTAACAGCTTTTTTGATATTTTCATAAATATAGTTATAATCATATGAACCGTCTTTTTGTTTGCCATCTTTAATTACTGCGTCATGATATAAATTATCACCCGTTGCTAGTAAATTCACAACCGATTTTACTTTTTTATCTTCCGCAAAATTAGGAGACTGTTGGATAGGACTCTTCTCTACCCAATTTGGTGCTTTTAATGATGTATCTATATTAGATTCAGCCGGTGGTAATGAAGCTTTAGATGTCTTAACATCTGTATTACCACAAGCAGTTAAAAGCACTAAAAAAATAAGACATAATAAAAAAAACTTTTTACTTCTCTGTAAAGTATCTAACATGTGATCCTCTTTTCTGTTTTATTACTTATAACCAGTTCTAACAAATCATTCTTTAAAACAACGTATTTTGGTTTTACCCTTAATTATGGAAGGACACTCTGTTACATCTGCTTCGGAATATACAGATAATCATTTTCCATTCTCTAGCAATCTATCAATTCCATCAGAATTGATAGATTGCTAGAGAAACATGATCCATCAGGATGTCGACTAGTTTCATATACCTGTTCCAATTGCAGTAACTCGTTTAATCTAAACAAGATAGAAGAATAGTTCATATAGCCTCTTCTCTTGCTTTACGTTTGTGAGTGGCTCCAAAAAGAGGGGATCGTTGCTGTACCCCCTTTAAATATTATGGAATCTTTGTAACTAATTTCTTTACGTTAAGCGACAAACATTATACCGATAACAATAAGTAAGACCCAAGAACTTATTTTACCAATATACGAAAAAAGTAGCAATCTTTTGACCCATATAATGAAGCCAATTAGGAGAAATGAAAGGGAGATTCATTTTAATTAATTCCTTCCTTCATTGATTAATAAAAAAACAAGCCACCCAGCTATTGGATGGCTCTATACGATAAAGAGAATTTGTTATTGGATTACTTCAATTTCCCTTCAAAAACAATCTTCCTACCGCACGGCTCAACTACTGTTTTGCCGTCTTTCTTTACTTCATGAAAGATTGGCTCTTCCATACGACGAGACGGAGCGTAGCCTTCTTGTTCCATACGTGCTAAGCAGTCTGTAATTGTTTCATTTTCAAGTACTTCAAATTTCTTTTTATTAGGTTGTTTTGTCATGCCCTAACCTACTTTCTATTTTTCTTGATGCGAATTGATTCTTCATGTAGACCATGTATAACATTGCTAGAATTCCCATTATAATCATAACCGCAATAAAAAAGCTTGTATACTGTATTTTTTCTATAAATACGCCGCCTAATACAGGCCCCATAATACTTCCTAAACTAAAAGCGATTCCGGATAATATATTACCTGCCGGTAGTAAGTGTCTCGGTAATAAATCAGTCATAAATCCAAGCCCTAAAGAGAAACACGATCCAATAACCATACCCGCTAAAAGCATGCAGGCAAAGACGATCCAGTAATATTGATCAAATACGGCGGCAAGTAGAAAAATGCCCGTACTTATGCTAAACGTCCAGGTTAATATACGATCCCTTCCGTATTTATCACTCAATATACCGAGCGGAATCTGTGTAATAATACCCCCAACTGCAAATGCTGGTAATAAGAAGGATACATCTGAAACAGACCACCCTTTACGAAGTGCGTATACTGGTAAGTTACTATTTAACATCGCCTCAAGTACACCGTATGCAAGTGGTCCTAGTAACGCAATCCATCCTAATCCAACAACTTGTTTATAACGAGAAAATGATGATTCACTCTTCACTTCTCTTTCATCTTGCGCTGGGAATGCATTTTTTGTTGGTAATAGTAACAGCCAACCTATTAGACAAAGTATAGTAGATATAATAAATGGCGTTGCAAGACCGTACTGTACAGTGCTTGCTAAATACGGACCAACGGCAAAACCAATTCCGAAGAATACACCGTATATCGATACTTGTCTCCCTATTTTACTTGGGTCCGATGTTGTCGTAATCCATGTTTGTGTTCCGACATGAAGCATATGATCTCCGACTCCAACTAGAAATCTAAGGATAAACCATACCCAAAATGAAAATGTTTGTGTAAAAAAGAATAATGAAATAATAACGAGAAACCCACCTATAACAATAATCGGCTTCATTCCAAACCTTTGCATCGGTTTTTCAAGAAACGGCGAAATAACTAATATCCCGATGTACAATGCCGTCGCATGAATACCGTTAATACTTGAACTAACCCCTTCTTGTTCAAAAATCATTGCAATGGCAGGTAAGAGCATTCCTTGTGATAAACCAGAAATTGCTACAATCCCAACCATAATCCAAAATGTAAAACGCATTGACATCCCTTTCCCTCTCCTTCTCACGCTTTCCACTTTTCATTATAAACTGTTTCTGCAAATGCGTGTACGAATATTCGCAATAAAAAACAAGCTAAAAGAATGAACCTTTTAGCTTGTTATCTTATCCTTCCCAAACTTGTGCTTTCACATTATAATGAAAATGTTTAAAATATGGATTTTCATAAAATGATGGTCCATATAAGTAATGTTGCATATGAGCTGTTAGTGGCTGCTGCATTTGTAAAGGAACTACAGCTGGTGAAACTTGCATATACATCGGATCTATCATTATTTTTGTATAGATATGATGATCATATGGCGAATAAGCGATTAAGGATGGTTTATGCATTGATAATCTCCCCTTATACATACAAATGTTATAGTATATGCAAAACTTTTCATTTTGGGGATTCTTTCTATTCTAGCCAATCTTCTACATGTTTTATAAATACATCTAAACAATCAATAAACGGTGAGTGTCCGCAATCTTCTAATACCTTCAACTCTGCATTTGGCAAATGTTTCGCTAATTCCTCACCGACTACTTGCGGTACGACATAATCTCTATCACCTTGTATGACGAGTGTCGGCGCTTTAATATGATGAATTTGCTTACTTCCCTCTACAACCCCATTATGTTCATCCGAAATATTAAATGTAATGAGCGCATAATTCACATCTACGAAATTACGTTGCGTTAACATATCATCTAAATACTTTTCATAACGGTCCGGTTCAGGTTGATTATGTGTATATATTAATAGATTCCATACTGTACGGTAATATAGTTTGTTCATATTTTTTATCGCGTCTAATACTGGAGCGATTTGTACTGGATCTTGCGCAATTTCTTCTTTTGTCTTTACTAAACTTGATACGATTGGCTGCCCATTCGTATCTTTTTTAAAGATTGGGTATCCTTTCATTCCTACTGATTCTACTAAAATTAACTTTTCTACAAAAGTTGGGTGATTCGCTGTAAATTGCATCGCAACGCCACCGCCCATTGACCAGCCCATTAATGAGAATTTCTCTAGCTTTAACTCGTCGATAAATAATTTTACATCTTCTGCAAAGTCTTGTAATGAATCTATCGACTGATTATACGTTGATTGTCCAAACCCTCTTAAATCAAGAGCGTAAATATGGTATTGATCTTGCAACTTTTCAATAACTAAATCCCAATGTTGTGACGATGTCATGTTCCCGTGAATGAGTACAAGAATATCTGTATTTCGCCTTCCAACTTCCTGATATGCAATCGTTTCTCCGTTCGATAGTGAAACAAACTCCATTGTTGCAGGCTTAATCATCACAAGTTCCCCCATTCTATTTAATAGAAAGAAAATTCTTTACTTAATTAAAGAATAGCACGTAGAATATACGTTCGCAACATAAAACCTATAAGAATTTTTCACATAAATCAATATGTCTATTACTAGACAATTATTATAAAAAAGTATATAGTTAGCTAGGTAACTAATTTGAAAGGATCAAAATACATGGACGAAAAACAACATTTTTTTCATATCGTCAGCCAGACTTCTCGAAAGTTTACGAAGAAATTTAATGAACGTGTATCTCCAACTGGGTTATTTAGTGCGCAGTGGGCTGTTATTTTCCGCATTAATCAAACTGGTTCTTGTACGCAAACAGAATTATGCCAATATTTAAATGTTGAATCACCAACGATGACTCGTACGTTAACACGTATGGAAACGATGGGATGGATTATTCGTACAGAAGGTAAAGATCGCCGCGAGAAGCTCATTTCTTTATCCGAAACAGCGATAAAGATGATTCCAGTATGGCAAGAAGAAGTTGATACTTTCGAAGAAAAAACGCTAGAAGGTATTAATGAAGATGATTTACATCAAGCATTTCAAGTGTTACAACAAATTATTAAAAATTTAGATTAAATTGGAGGGATGACGATGCAAAGTGAGAAACTTTGGACGAAGGATTTCCTCGGAACTTGTTTTAGTAGTCTATTTCTCTTCTTAACATTTTACATGCTTATGACTACTCTGCCTGTCTATGTAATAGACGGCCTAAAAGGAAAACCTGAGGAAATTGGTTTAGTTGCAACTGTGTTTCTTATTTCTTCTGTTTTATGTAGACCATTCACAGGAAAATGGCTCGATGATTTAGGAAGAAAGAAAATATTATTTATTTCACTTTCATTATTTTTAGCCGCTACTGTTATGTATTTCGGTGCGCAAAGTTTATTCTTATTACTTGCCCTTCGCTTCTTGCACGGTATTGGGTTCGGGATGGCAACGACAGCTACCGGTACGATTGTAACTGATGTTGCGCCAGCTCATCGACGAGGCGAAGCACTTGCATATTTCGGCGTATTTATGAGTCTGCCGATGGTAATTGGTCCTTTTTTAGGTTTAACAATTATTTCTCATTTTTCGTTTACTGTTTTATTTATCGTTTGTTCCGTATTTTCATTACTTGCATTTTTATTAGGACTACTTGTAGATATTCCGCATGAAGCACCTGTGAGCAAACAAAAACGTGAAAAAATGAAATGGAAAGACTTAATCGAACCATCTTCTATTCCGATTGCACTTACAGGATTTGTTTTAGCCTTTTCTTATAGTGGTATTTTATCCTTTATTCCTATTTATGCGAAAGAACTCGGTTTAAGTGAAATTGCAAGTTATTTCTTTATTGTATACGCACTTGTTGTTGTCATTTCTCGTCCATTTACAGGAAAGATTTTTGATCGCTTCGGTGAAAATGTACTCGTTTACCCCGCTATCATTATTTTCACAATCGGAATGTTCATATTAAGCCAAGCACAAACTTCATTTTGGTTCCTTGGCGCAGGTATGCTAATCGGTTTAGGTTACGGAACATTAATTCCGAGTTTCCAAACGATTGCGATTTCTGCTGCTCCAAACCATAGACGTGGTTCTGCGACAGCTACGTATTTCTCATTCTTTGATAGTGGTATTGGCTTTGGTTCTTTCATTTTAGGTATTGTCGCAGCGAAATCTAGTTATCATAATATGTATTTTATCGCAGCTATTATCGTTGCTTTCACTTTACTTTTATATTATGGATTACACGGACGAAAACAAAAATTCAAGAAACAATCTACAGACGGAAAAATTTCCGCTTAACGTTAATAAGGAAAGTAAACTTCCCCGTTTACTTTCCTTATTTTGTATTTCTTTCAAGACGAGCGTATACTTATAGTAGAAATAAAAAGGAGGGCCATATATGAAACTAAAAAAATCTCCCCTACTCTTACTTATACTAACATTCATATTTGTAATTACAGGACTTGGGTTTACTTACTTCAAACAAAATAAAACGACCCCATCAAAACATAATGTGACAAAAGAAAACTGGTTAAATGACCCTTACTTACGTTGGTCGTATACACATATGAAAGAATTCACTTTAGTTAATGACGTAAAAATCAATCCTGACCAAACTGCTCACTTCCCTTCCGCATTGCAAAACTTAGACGATTTTGCTGTGGAGCGTAGATTCGGAAATACAACTCCTCTAAAAAAACTTTTAGACGATAACAAAACAGATGCTTTTGTCGTTGTACATAATGGACAACTTGTTTATGAACGATATTTCAATGGGTATAAACAGAATGAACCTCATGGTATGGCATCATTAGCAAAAGTCTTTACCGGGGCAATTATACAATCTCTCGCTGAAGAGAATCGTATTGATTTAGAGAAAACAGCTGACACTTACATAAAAGAATTAAAAAATACACCGTTCGGAAAAGCGACACTTCAGCAATTAATGGACATGCAAGTTTCAGCAGAATACCCGACCCACGGATATGAGCAGCCTGGGCTAGAAAATCAAGATGCACAATTATATTTAGCTAGCAATATTTTACCCCGCGGCAAAAATTACGACGGTCCGATGAAAATTTATGATATGTTACGAGAAGCCGAAGAAACTGCACCGCCTGGTTCTTCCTTTTCTTACAATAACGGATCAACAGAAACGCTCGCTTGGATTATTCGAACTATTACTGGTAAATCACTAGCTGAAAATGTAAGCGAACGAATTTGGTCTCAAATTGGTATGGAAGAAAACGCGTATTACGTTACAGATGAAACGAAAATAGAACAAGCAAGCGCTGGCTTAAATGCAACTGCTAGAGATATGGCGAGATTCGGGCAATTACTATTAAACAACGGGGAATATAACGGAAAACAAATTCTCCCTTCTTCTATTACTGGAGATATAAAAAATGTCCAAGAAGGTGAACTTGCAATTGGCCCTGGAGCTTCCATTTCTTATCATAATCAATGGTGGATTCCCCACAATGAACAGGGTGCTTTTGAAGTGTTAGGTAGTTACGGACAAACACTTTACATCGATCCGAAAGCAAATATGGTAATTGTCCACTTCTCTTCTAACGCTACGCCAAGTAATGAAATACATTCAGTTTACTCAAATATGTATGTTGATATTGCACATCATTTGGAGAAGCTTCCACGGTAGTGGAAGCTTCTTCTTATTGCGTTGTTTTATTTGAAACCACTACCCTCATCACGGTTATTCATAATGAAACTTTTTATTAGCAATCCAATAATACGTTACGAAGAGTGTCAATAAAATCCACACTATAGTTAGTAATCCAGTAATTATTGCGTTTGAATTTACTACCCCCGTGACTAACGTTTCCATTGCATACTTACTCATACCGGCTGGATTAAGCTGATCCATTATTGGATTCAAACCGACGATTACTCTGCAGGCTAAAAGGAATACAATTGAAATTAATGCAATAATACCTTGACTGTGAAAAATAGCACTTATCATTGTTGTGAAAGATACGATAAAAAGAACCCAAATTAGATAAAATAGTAATCCAGTAATTAGGTGTGCAAATGGAACAACAGTAAAAAGAAAATTTACATATAGATAAGAAGCTACGTATCCAATTGTTACACTAAACGCTACCATTAAATAGTTTGACACTATTTTCCCACCTACATATGAAGTAACAGTAACGGGCCTTGTTAAAATAAAGGCCAACATACCATTAGCTTTATCTGTTTGAATTGCACCCATCATAGAAATCACTAGAATCATAAGTCCAAGCTGATCAAACTGGGATCCCAAAGTACTCGCTAATACTTCGCCCCCTTTTTGCGTTGCCATACTCGGATCAATGGTAATTCCCTGTCCTCCACCTAACGCTTCTAAAATTGATGGCAAATAATGAATTACTATCGGTTGTGTTGCGCCTAAAAATATAAAAACAATTGGTAGCCAAATAATCTTGAAATCACGTAACATTTGAACACATTCTTTTTTTATCAATACAATTGAGTTATTCATTTTTGCACCACCAAATTCAAGAAGATTTCTTCTAAAGTATCGTTGCTCATTTCAAATTTAACGATGTTCACTTTCTGTTCGAGTGCATTTTGCAATAACATATTTTTATTTATTTCAATACTTTCAACCTTCACTTTGATTTTAAGCCCAACCACTTCAACGTCCTTCACATACGGTAATTTTTTTACAATTTCAATCCACTTTTGATCTTTTGCTGTTATTTCAATCATTAATTTATTTTCACTATTACGATGTAAAAGTTCCGTAATCGTTGTATCTTCTATTTTTGTTCCATCTTTTATAATGACAAATCGTTCACAGATTTCTTCTGCATCGCTTAAGATGTGGGTTGATAATAAAATGGTTGTATCTTTTTTTATTTCTTTAATCAGATTCAATACTTCCCGCCGGCCGATCGGATCTAATGCGGATACTGGTTCATCCATGACAATAAGCGAAGGTTTATGCAATAATGCTTGTGCAATACCAAGTCGTTGTTTCATTCCACCAGAAAATGTACTAACCTTTGCATTTTCTTCTTCCTTTAGTCCAACTTTCTCCAACATTTTTGGAATCGACTTTGACAATTCTTCTTTTTTCAACCCCGAAAGTTGGCCCATAAAGGTAAGTGTTTCCCTCGCTGTCATCCAATGAAAAAAATTAGGATATTGCGGTAAATAACCAATTTCACTTTTCATTTTTGATATTTTTATCCCATTCAATAAAACTTCACCAGCAGTTGGATGAATAATATCCGAAATTACTTTTATTAATGTGGATTTCCCTGCTCCGTTCGGTCCAATTAATCCGACGCATTCCCCCGCTTGCAGTTCCATCGAGAAATTATTCACAGCAATTTTTCCTTTAAATGATTTTATTACATTTTTAATCTCTAATTTCATAATTTCTCACTGTCCTTTCTCCCTATAACAAAGTACAAGATAGGTCCCAATATATTAACGAAAAGAATAATTAACGTCCATACAAGTACATTTTTTCTTGTTTTCCTATGTCGATATAAATCAATGAATGCAATTAAAACTAAAAGTGCTCCCACTGCAATAACTGGTAATATAATGGGTAGAAAAGCCATAATATCAATGTCTTTAAGATCATTCAATCCATAATGTATTTTCATTGTCATCACTCCTTTTAAATCTCATTATCATTATTGATAATGATAAAATAAAAACGGATGGATTGCAATCATTATTCTCATTATTTATAATGAGAATAAAAAACAATACATAAGGTGATATAATGAGTAATAAAGTTGAAATTTTAATGCATCCGGTAAGAATGAAAATTTGCCAAGTGTTAATGAGAAATAAAGAAGATGGGTTAACACCATTAGAAATGGTAAAAATCATTAAAAATGTACCACAAGCAACACTATATAGACAGCTACAAACTATGGTTGATTCAGGTATCGTTCATGTAATTAAAGAAAAAAAGGTAAAATCTGTTTCTGAAAAATATTACGCAATCAATGAAGAAGATGCAAAAATTGAAGGAAGTGAATGGAAAGGATTATCTGATGATGAAAAGTTAAACTACATTTCCTATTATCAGTTATCACTTATGACACAATATCAAAGTTACCTTAAGAAATTAGAGGAACAAAACAGTCAAGAAGATAAGGCTACTTTTTCTGTAGTAGAATTAAAGCTAGATGAGGAACACTTTGAAAAATTTCAAAACGAACTTAACGAATTAATGATTAAATACTACAATAACCAAAGTAAAGATGACGAAATAGAGGCTCCGATTCGGACCGTTGCTATTACAATTATTCCAGAAACTTAAATTTAATCGATATAAAAATGCAAATCAATAATCTTAACTAAATCCTGAAAACAGGATACTTCTCAAAACATCTAAACCATCTGCTTCCTATATTCTCTTTAGGAGCTAGGTGGTTTAATTTTTCTTGAATTCGCACACAAATGTAGTAATGAATGTATTATTTTTGTTATCTTTTATAAGTAGAAAGCTTCATCTTTTTAATGAAGCTTTCTATCACTTTATTAAAAAGATAATAAATTAATCGTTTCCTTTAAAACACTTCCCTTACAAAGATTGTCTGTTCATATTGGTCGAAAATTTCTTCTATAGATGAAAATAAAGTTTCTTCAGGGATGATGAACTTTATTTTTTGACCATTTTGCAACAGTTGCTTTGAAGCCAGCTAGTAACCTTTCTCTATACTTATCCTTATAAGTGCTACCCCATTTCCAACCGTTTTCTTCTAGTATATTAAAAGCAGAATCTGATACAAGGCTCTATATCAACCTATCAATAAATTACCACTCTATAAATATCTGAATTTTCTTTACATTAAAGGTTATCTCCCAAACAACCTCGAATAATTTTAATACATATACATAAGGAGGTTGATCTATTTTGTTTCGTTCCTTTACAAATGGTTGCGTCGCCTTAGTGCAACGCTTCTTGCCAGAACCGTTTATTTTATCATGTTTACTAACTGTTTTCGTTATCTTCTTTGGTATGTTTGCGACTCACCAAACACCTGTAGAAATGATTAATCACTGGGGTAATGGAATTTGGGGACTCCTCGCCTTTTCTATGCAAATGGCGCTTGTACTCGTGACTGGATCTGCTTTAGCAAATGCTCCTCTTATTAAAAAAGGATTAACGAAAGCTGCCAGACTACCAAAAACGAATGGCCAAGGCATTATTGCCATTTCAATTGTAAGTTTACTTGGTGCATACATAAACTGGGGCTTTGGAATTATTGTATCTGTTTTATACGCAAAAGAAGTGGCAAGGCAACTGGACGGATTAGATTATAGACTAGCAATTGCCTCTTCTTACTCTGGATTTCTCATTTGGCATGCCGGTCTTTCTGCCTCTATCCCTCTTACGTTAGCAACAGGCGGTGAAACGTTAATTAAAACGACTGCTGGAAGTATTAAAGAGGCGATTCCGATAACAGAAACGTTATTCTCACCATACGCTCTCGTTCCAGTTATTATTTTTCTCGTTACGATGCCTCTCATTAATAAAGCGATGCATCCAGATGAAAAACATACGATAACTGTAGATCCTAGCGTGTTCCATGAAGAAGCTGCTGCTCAAGAAGTAGAAAATAATACGTTCGCTGAAAAGATGGAAAATAGCATTATTATTACACTTTGCGTTGGATTGTTAGGTCTCATTTATATTTTCAATTACTTTTATACGAAAGGTTTTAACCTTACTCTCGATATCGTGATTTTTATGTTATTAATTGCCGGTCTTATTTTCCACCGTACTCCGATTCAGTATATTCGCGCTTTTTCAGACTCTACGAAAAGTGCTTCTGGCATTTTACTTCAATTTCCGTTTTACGCAGGAATTATGGGCATGATGATTGGAGTAAATAGTGAAGGACTTTCACTTGGAGGAGCTATTTCTAATTTCTTTATTAGCATTTCAAATGAAACGACTTTTCCGCTCTTTACATTTTTAAGTGCTGGCATCGTTAATATTTTCGTTCCATCTGGTGGCGGTCAATGGGCCGTGCAAGCACCAATTATGATTCCAGCTGGCGCTGAACTTGGTGTACCTGCTGCAAAAACTGCAATGGCCATTGCGTGGGGCGATGCTTGGACGAATTTAATTCAACCTTTCTGGGCATTACCAGCATTAGCGATAGCTGGTTTAGGTGCTCGTGATATTATGGGATTTTGCGTTGTGAACTTACTATATGCAGGTTTTATCATTAGTCTATGCTTCTTATTTATTTAAACGAAAAGCTAGTTTTATACTAGCTTTTTTACATAATAAATCATTTATTTCCCATGCAATTTATAACTGTATTCCACTCTATGTCCTTAAGATGTAGTGACTCAAATGCAAAAAAATCTTCGCAAATTTTTCCAATCAGGTGTGGATGTTCCCTCAAAAAATTCCACTGTAATACTTTAGGAAGAAAATGCATTTCATATTCTTTACTTCCCCGTACTACCTCATCAACTTCTCTTTCACAAATTCCCCTTATTAAATAATCATTTCTTAACTCTATTTGAATTTGTTGAAATGTATCGCTGCATTTTTTCAATTGAAGTAAACACGTAATATACTTCCGAAAAAGTTCGTTATCATACTGACAACAGTTTATAATACGATCGACTTCATTCATAATGTACGAGCCTTTTCTTCTATTTGTAATAACCATTTTTCGCGCTTTGATACTTTACTCGTTTTCACAGATTGAAAAACTGACCGTTTTATATCACGAATGCCACAAAAACGTAAAACACCTCTCTTCATCATAATCCAATCTGCTGATCGATATAACAATGCGACGTACCATAGAGGCGAGTCTAACGTATTAATAACCCACGTTTTTTTCCCTTGCAATAATCCTTTCGGCAGAGCCCCTTCATATTTATAAGCAAATCCAGCTACGAAAATACGGTCAATAAAACCTTTTAAAATAGCTGGCATCCCCCACCACCATATCGGATATATAAAGAGAAGTGTATCTGCTTCTTCCACTAATTTTCTATACCGCGCTGTCTCTTCTTCATTTATTAAATCACGTCTTTTCTTCTCTTCATTGAATACAAGTACCGGATCAAATTGTTCCTTGTATAAATCAAGCAACGTAACCGAATGATTTGTTTCCTGTAGCCCTTTTTGCACATGCTCTAAAATTGCACCGTTAAAACTTGAAGGATTAGGATGAGCGTATATAATCAGTACGTTCACTACAAAACAACTCCCTCTATCGTTAAAGTTATCCCTTCTTTAATAACTTCTCTACAATTTGTACGTTTTTCGAACTTTGCAACAGTCGATTTAATACAGTAAGTAACTCTTCTTTTTCTAAATCTTTCAGTTTCTCTTTAACTGCACTCTCACCAGCACCTTGAATATCATAAACAACTGCCGCCATATGTTTACAATAATTTTCATACGGACATTCGCAACTACTTTTTGAAAAATCTTCGAGATCGATAACTACTTCATAATTCCCTGCATTTCCAGTAACGAAAGCAAACACTTTTTTATCTTGTATTTCAACATCTTCTACATGTCCATCTTCATAATATTCATATCCCTTATCTACAATGTAATTTGGGATCCATTTCGTTATATCTTTTAATAAGTAAGCGTACATAATTGTACCCCTTCCTTTAATTCCCTTTTGACTTCAAAAATCCTGCATGTTATTCTAATTACTGTTAAGTAGCAAGTCTACGTGACAAAACGACTGACACCTATTCGGCGAAGGTGTCTCTTTTCATTTGCAGCCGATACGAATTGCCTCTTTCAGGCACATTCAATTTTTGACACTACACACTCAACACCATTCCCTGTATCAGGCTGCTTAAGCAGTCTTTTACTCTACATACTCCGTTATTTTAAAAAAAGAGAGCTTAGCTCCCTTTTCTCGCCTTATAAAATACCCCTTTTTCAGTATAGAGATATTCATCAGCTAATGTAATTTTCCCATCCAGTTTCAGTTCATCTAATAGTCTTGATAAATAAAATTGATGTAACATCTTTTTCGTGAATTTTCCTTCATGATGCGAAACGATATGTTCTTGAATATCTAACAATGATATTGGCTTATCTTGCTCTATCATATATTCATAAACTGTACTACGCAGTTTTACGTATTTTTCGAGTGTCACAGCAATGCGCAACCCCTTTCTTCTTAATATAAATTTTCGTAATCGGTTTTTTTGCAACAAAAAAACCTCTCCGATAAGAAGAAGTTACGTATATATCTTCGTCTTATCTCCCAGAACAAATATGTTCTGCTGGAATTAGCACCTGCATCGCGGTTGCTGGGTTTCATCGGGCCAGTCCCTCCACCTCTCTGGATAAGAAATATTCACTTAATTCTTACTATACGTAATTTCATTTTAATTGTCAAACAAATATAACAAATAATATTTTCTTCTTTACTGTTCATACTATACATATATGAATATGCAAGGAGGATTATGAAATGCATCAAAATGCTCGCGGATATGTACAAGATTCTTTTCAATCATTACAAGAAGCAAAACATTGTTTAGAAGAAGCACTACAGACTGTTGAAAAAGATTTTAATCGCGCTCGTATTGAGCAATCCCTTTATGCGATCGAACAAGCTATTCAACGCTGCGATTACACCGTTCACATTTTAGAACAAGATTGAAAAAACTTCCCATCATAAGGTGGGAAGTTTTTTCAAATGGCATACTTCATAATTATTGCCGTTATGATTAAAAAATATACAGAATTCACAATTTCTAAAACCCCTACTTTTATAATAGAAATTTTTTTGCCATACAATATAATGGCTCGAATGACACTTGGTATAAAAATAAGGGAGCACCACGGATTAATTGCAAATACAATGATTGTTAATAGAATATGATAACCCCAAGATATAAAACGATACTTCGGATTATTTTTCTCACGTATCATCGTTTTCACATAAAACGTACTTCCTAAAAAGTATAAGAATGAAATAAGTGCAATGAATAATGCTGTATGATCGATTTGTTTCATTGAAAAATAATAACTAATTAACCCACCAACACAAAACACAATGATCGCACAAATATCATTTAATAGTGCCCTTTCATTTTTTTGACGAGCATAATGCATATTTACTATAAATAGTGGAATCATGACTATTACGAATAAAAGAATGCGCCATTCATATAATAGAGAAATCATCCCAAATACGAACGCAATAATAAAATATACAATTGAAGCATGTAAATACTCTTTTTTTCGTTTTTGTTTTATGTACATAAGGAATGGATACGTAGCTAAATAGATAAAGAACCAAGCTATAAACAATGGAATGTGATATATAGTAGGTTTTCCAAGTATGACACTTAATAGAAATGGTATAGCAAGCATCGCCCATGCACCATGTTGCTTCGGAATAACTATCTTCATTAACTATACACCTCCCTTTTGAAAATAGTTCTCACCTATTATTATACAAATAATTTTATATAGTAACGGATATATATTGGACTATTTTTTGACAATAAAAAATGCTCCTTACAATATGTAAGAAGCATGAAAGAGGCAAACGAATATGTAAGTCGCGACCCTACCTTATATGAGTATGCTTTTCTATGCTATGTTATGCTTATCTAATATACCGTATTTCTTTTTAAATCTTGTGAGAATCGTAATCCAAGACGTACTAAATAGTAGTAAGAAAATAACATTCGAAATCGCATGACTTAAATCAAAGTAAAAACTTGCGATGTAATACGAAATGACAGTTTCCCACGTTGCTTCTCGTATAAAACCGAGAAGGCCCCAGAAATTCATAATCCAACCAAATAAAAAACCAACAATTACTCCGTAAAGAAGTCTCCCCCATAGCTTTTTCATTAAAAATGTATTACGCAATAATCCAGCTATAAAACCAATCATACCCCATGAAAACATTTGCCACGGCGTCCACGGACCTTGCCCTAAAAAGATGTTAGATACAATCGCTGCTGTTGCACCGATCATAAAACCCGCTTCACTTCCAAATACAATTGCAGAAACGATAATAACAAAAGAAGTTGGTTGTACACTCGGTAAAATAGAAAATGGTACGCGGCTAACTGCTGCAATTGCCGCTAATACAGCAACGAGAACAATTTCACGTGAAACAAACGACTTCCTTTCAAAACGGATATAGAAAGGTAACATAATAACAACTAATAAAAACAAACTACTTAACATGTAATAACCGTCCATAATAAGTGTAGTAAAGAGTAATGTGCCTATTATTACTGCAAAAATACCTATTATGAATGCAACATATCGTTTGGACACGCTTCGTACACATCCTCCCACGTTAATGCATATGGCAATTCTTTTCGAATGAATCGATTAATAGATGTTGTATAAAAGAAGTTACCACTAAAAAATTCTTTCGGTGCATCATTCATAATAACTGCTCCATCAAATAACATCATACATTGATCCACGTATTTCGCTGCAAACTCAATGTCATGCGTTGCCATTACAATTGTTGTACCTTCTTTTTGCAGCTCCCTAAATAGTTCTCCTACTCTTTCTTTCTTCCATGGATCTAACCCCTTTGTCGGTTCATCAAGTAATAATAAAGTTGGCTTTGATAATAATGTCGTACATAACGCAAGTAATTGTTGCTCTCCTCCGCTACAATCGTGCGGATGGCGTTCTTTAAGCGAGTACAACCAAAACTGTTTTAGCGTATCTTCTGCTATTTCTTTTCCTTGTTCTCCGTATAATTCACGTGCACGTTCATACACCTCATCCCACACTGTATCAAATGTAAAATGATAATATGGATGCTGCGATACATACCCAATACTTTTAAACCGTTCTTTCGAATCAATTTTATGTATCACTTTCCCATTCCACTTTACTTTCCCTCTTCTCACTTTTTGCAAACCAGCTAAAAGCTTTAACAGTGTAGACTTCCCTGTCCCATTCTTTCCAACGAGCGCTACCCATTTTCCTTTTTCAATCGAAACTGATAAATCACGTAAAATAAGCGGACTATTTTTTTCGTACTGGAACGAAATATGCTCTGCGCTTAAAATTACCTCTTGCTTTTCACTTTGTGCTATTAGCTCATTTACATATGATATCGCTGAAAAATTATTCATTTTCATTTGCGCCTCTCGCACCGTAAACGGAATATCTCTCACATTCCACTCTAAAAATAGCCTTGGAATTTGCGGAATAAATGGACGGAATGTTTCTACTCCCCACATATTCGTAATAACAGTTTTAGGACTACCATCATACATAATACAGCCATTATCCATACAAACAACGCGTGTTGCAAGCGGGATAACTTCATCTAAACGATGTTCACTTAAAATAATCGTAATTCCAAGTTCTTCATTAATCCGTTTTAATAATCCTAAAAACTCTTTTGCAGCAATTGGATCTAACTGCGCTGTCGGTTCATCTAATAATAGCAATTTCGGCTGCATAACTAATACCGCAGCTAAATTAACAAGTTGCTTTTGCCCACCAGATAACGTGTGAACAGATTGATGCAATAAATCTTGAAATCCTAAAAAGCTAATAAGCTCTGCTATTCGTTTTTGAATAATATGTGATGGTAACCCAATATTTTCTAAAGAAAATGCTAATTCTTGAATAACTGTATCCATTACGAGTTGATTTTCTGGATTTTGAAATACCATACCAATTTCTTGAGCAGATAACAAATCAGGTACATTTTCTAATAAAGTACCATCATAATATGTATCCCCAGTACGCTTACCAATTGGAAGTAATTCTTTTTTAAAATGTTTTAATAAAGTCGTCTTCCCGGATCCTGATCCGCCGGCAAGTGCAATAAACTCTCCTTTTTGAACAGAAAGAGAAATATGCTGTAACGCTTTTTCGTTTTCATCAGCATATACAAATGATAAATTGTTTATTTCTGCATGCGCCACCATAACCATTCCCTTCCTTCCATTATAATTGGTAAACTAATAAACATCGTAAATACGATAAACATCATCCCATCGTATTGCTGAAATAAAATAGATTCGACTTTCGGATAAATGATTAACTTTCCTCCGCCATACGTACTACATATGATAGCAATTATAAATAGAATACTTAAATAACTGAGCGTATACCAATCTCGTTTTTCCATTCTATAGCGAATATATGTCGTACGTTTCGTTACACCAAATCCACGAGCTTGCATAGAATCTGCCGTTTGCAGTGCATCTTCCAATGAACAAATTAATAATACTTGCAGCAATTGCATACCATTTTTGACGCGTTCAATTATCGAACCTGAATCTACCTGCACACCTTTCGTCTTTTGAACGAGTGTGATTTTCTTTAATCGCCTTATAAACAAAGGAACAAATCTCACTGTAATCATCGTTAACAATGCAACTTTCGGTGAAATTCTTGAAAACAAATATAAAAATTTATGACTGGAAATAATATCATTGTATGACGCAAACGTAAACATAACTGCAACTAGTAATAACCCCATTACTATTCCAAACATAATCGCCTCAAGCTTAATACGGCTATCACCTAACCAAAATAATGTCGTTCGACCTCTATGCGTTAATAACGAATTAAATAAAATGACCATAAAAAAGAAAACAATTGTGCTTGGTAACATCTTTCTTATCTTTTCGCTATTTCCTTGCATCACATTTAAAATAACAATTAATAGTATTGCTCCAATTAAAAAAAGAGGATGAAGACACATCATACATAGTATCATCACCCCGATATAATAGAAAAAATTCACAAAAGGATGTAAAGAAGAAAAACTTATTTTCATAGCCCTTTACCGAATGCCTTTCTTATTGTAATACGTATACCCACTCAATTGTATCTCCTGGTTTTACCGTAGCTACACCAGCACTATGGTTTGGAAAAGCACCGTTCACACGATATTTCCATCCACTAGTATCCGCAATATCTTTTTCATATAAATCATTAATACCTTTTACATAAATACTATCTCTAGATCCGCTTGCATCAACATCTAATCCTGTACGTTGTAATACTTTATACACAGTATCGCCATCTTGTATATCCATCTTTTTCGCACCCATTATATATCCGTTATTTCCTTTTACCGAGATTGTTACTTGTTTTGCTTGCGGTTTCGGTGGTGCTGGTGGATTAGGTGGTACTGGTTTCGGTGGTGCTGGAAGAGTTACGTCTTTTCCACCTTTATTCGGATCAACTTTTTGCTCCTGCTTCGGTGTTTCTTTCGGCTGATTCACAACCTTTGCTTCTTCTTTTACTTCTGGTGCTTTCGGTTGTTGTTTCTCTTCTTGTGCTTGTTGCTGCTCTGGTTGCTTATTTACAGCCGGCTGTTCTTTCGGTTGTTCCTGTTGTTTCTCTTCTTTCTTTACCTCTGGTTGTGCCTGCGGCTTTTCCTCTTTCGGCTTCTCTTCTACTTTTTGTTCTTGTTTCTCTTTCTGCTCTTCTTGCTGCTTTTGCTCTGATTCAGCTTGCTTTTCTTCTGTTTTTTCTTCCGGCTTCGCTTCATCTTTTTGTTCTTCTTGTTTCGCTACCTCTTCTTGCTTCGGTTCTACCTTCTTCTCAGGCTTTACAGCTGCCTCTTCACATCCGGCAAGTAGCCCGAGCGAAAGCAGTAAAGAAATGAACCATTTCACCTTACTCATCCTATCTCTCACCTTTCATGCGAAAATTAGGAGCAAATAATTGCTCCTAATTTTTTGTTAAGCTGCTTTACGTCTCCATAATACATATGCAGAAGCAATACATAATACACCCATACCTACTTCTGTTGCTGCACTATGAGAAGATGCTCCTGTTTTTGGTAGACTGTTACCGTTTCCGATTTTTTTATTCTTAACCGGTTCGTTATCTACAACTACTTTTAGATTTTCATCTTTTGTTTCTTGTTGTACTTGGTTTTGTTCTTTCGGTTCTTCAGTAACTTCTTTTTCTACTACATTATTTTCTGGTTCAACGACCTTTTCTGGCTCTTCAATCGGTTTTGGCTTAATTACATCACCAGCGTCTACATTAGACCAATCATAAATAGATTTTCCCATTTCTTTAAATTGAAGTAATGCTAAAAGAGCCTGTTCTGTAGCCATTCCGTTACCATTTTGATCACTTGGTAACCATTTAAATTCACCATTTGAAAGTTGATATGATAATAGGTTTTGCATTGCCTTATAAAGACGATTTTGATCTACATCTTTAACAAGTGATAATCCAATAATTGCTTGCGCAGTACTATTTGAATTTTCTTGTCCATCAGCTGAAAAACCGCCATTTTGCAGCTGTTCGTTATATAAATACGCAACAGCTTTTTGTATAGCTGGTTTCACATCTGATCGCTCTTGATAAGGAGCTAATGCTGATAAAACCATACCTGTTACATCAACGCTACTAGCACTATCTTTACTACCTGAACTATTATAAGTCCATCCACCGTCTGTATGCTGATTATTTAACAGTGCTTCCACTAGAGCAACTCTGTTCCATTTTGATTCAACTGGAATCTCATACTTCTTCGTATCAAATGCAAGTAAAGCAAATGCATAACCTGTAACAGAATTCACTTTATCTGACTCATACAATTTTTGAACTAAATTATGTCCACCTACATTTTTAGGGTCTGCACTCATTGCATTCATCATAATAATTGTTCTAGCTAAATCTGTCGCTGAAAAACGATTAATGCGCTTTTCTACTTTTTCAGTTACTGACTTAACATAATTTAATTTTGCCTCAATTGGCACATTCTTTCCAGAACGAGAAAGCGCTACAGCTACCCAATCACTTTCAATTCCATCTTGTAACATCTTGTCTGATGTTTTAGAAATGGCTTCATTTAATTGTGCACTTGGAACTTGAATGTTCTCTTGCTGTGGTTGTTCTGGTTTTTTCCCATCTGGCGTTTTACCGTCTTGATCACCTTGGTTTTTCTCATCTGGCGTTTTACCGTCTTGGTCACCTTGGTTTTTCCCATCTGGTTTTTCACCGTCTTGATCACCTTGGTTTTTCCCATCTGGTTTTTCACCGTCTTGATCACCTTGGTTTTTCCCATCTGGCGTTTTACCGTCTTGGTCACCTTGATTTTTCCCATCTGGTGTTTTACCGTCTTGGTCACCTTGATTTTTCCCATCTGGTGTTTTACCGTCTTGACCTTCTGGTTTTGGTTCTTCTGTTTTGCCACCGTTAGGTTCTTCTATTTTACACGTTCCGAACTTATCTAACGTTTCTTTCAATGTTTCCTGGCTTATATTGCTCCAGTCTGAAACAAAACGAAAGACAACAACGTCTCCAGATTTTAATTTATAACTATCTGCTCCGACTTCTGCAGACTGATCATTTACATCATACAGCCAAGCACTTGTAGCCCCGGCCATTAAACCATCGATGCCTTTTACATATGTTCCAAACGACATCGTTTCAGATTCTACCTTGTCCCCCATGACCTTTTGCAGCAAACTTAAAGCTGTTTCTCCATCTTTAATTTGCTCTTCTTTCGGACATAACATAATGCCTTTTTGTGATTCCCCAATAATTGCAAGTTTTGCTGTATTTCCTTCAGCAAACGTAATATGTACTGTATTCGCAAAAGAAACAAATACAAGTGTCACTGCCATTAATGATGTAAGCAGCCATTTTTTCAACATTGCCATCCCAAAATTTCCTCCCTTACTACCATTTACACAAAAAAAGGCCCTTCAAGGGCGTGCGATTGACACTCTCTTTTTGTAAGTGTCGAACAAAAATGTACAACACCTCCTACCCGCATTATTCGCGGCTATATTTGTATAGGAAAAATAATTTTGTTTATGAACGTATCATTGTGATAACATTCACTTTTCTTGGCACAACTTACTTCCATTTAAGTTATCGTAAAACGATAAACCTATACATTCTGTAAATTTTAAATTTCTGTATTATTTTACTATTGACAAAGAATTTTGTCCACGCTTTATCGGATTTATTTTCTAAGAATAATAACTTGTTAACTCTTAACTATGTAAACTCTTTTCACTAATAATGACGCCATCTTCATCCGCATAGACATATTCATTTGGATTCCAATCCACTTTTCCAAAGTGCAATGAAATATTTCGTTCTCCTTTTCCTTCTTTCACACTTCTATTTGGCATCGTTCCTAACGCTAAAATACCAATATTAATATTCTTTAGTTCACTAGAATCACGAACATACCCATTCACAATAATTCCTGCTAACTTTCTTTCTTCCGCAATAGCTGCCAAATTATCACCGAGTAACGCACAATTAGTAGACGCTCCGCCATCAACAACTAATACTGTTCCTTCTGGTAATGTTTGCAACCCTTCCTTCACTAGTACATTATCATCTTTCACTTTTACAGTTGCAATTTTCCCGTGGAATTGTTCTTTCTTCCCAAAAGACCGAAAAGACTGGCGACATATTTGTAATTCCTTTTCAAATTCATCACATAGATCTGTAGTTTTCCACATCTTGTTCCCTCTTTTCCTTTTTCTTTCTACATAACATATTCTTGGCTTATTATCGTTTCCCTGTCTAATATTGCAATAATTTGTATGTACGGGAAAGGATACAAAAACTATTGCCTTAAGAAGCTACCTTTATTATAATCTATTTCACAGATTAAATTCAGAATATTAAAAATTAACAAAATGAAGAAGGAGGGATTTTATGCAAATACAAACTGAGGCAAAAAAACAACCTAGTAAACCAAAGTTTAAAATGCCTGATGCGTACGTACTACTATTTTTTATTGCCTTACTTTGCGCCATTGCTACGTATTTCGTTCCTGCTGGAGAATTTAAAAGGGTTACAAACGGGACCGTTACAACGACAATACCAGGTAGCTACCATTCTGTTCCGCAATCACCCGTAGGATTTGTTTCTTTTTTTACCGCTATTGAAAAAGGAATGAAACTTGCTGCTCCTATTATCTTTCTAATTTTATTTACAGGTGGAGCCATTGCAATTCTTGAAAAAACAGGTGCTCTTGACGGTTTAATCTATCATGTTATTAACAAATTTCGGAATCAGCAATTACTTTTCATTTGTATAGTTGCTGCGCTCTTTTCTATTCTTGGAACGACTGGTATTATCGTTAACTCAGTTATCGGTTTTATCCCCATCGGTATCATCGTTGCACGCACGTTAAAATGGGACGCTATCGTCGGTGTAGCAATTATTTATTTAGGCACTTATGCTGGTTTTAATGCTACTATTTTATCCCCCTCACCTTTAGGCATTTCACAAAAGATCGCAGAACTTCCGATGTTTTCCGGGATTGGTTTACGCACCGCAATATATATATCTTTTTTACTTGCCACTATCCTTTATATTAATTGGTATGTAAAGCGCTTGAAAAAATCGAATAAAGGAAGCATTCTTGGCGAAAACTGGTTTCCAAGTAACGCTCTTTCAAGCGAAAAAGAAGCGGAGAAAAAAGAAGTTCCTTGGACAATACGTCATAAATTAATTTTACTCGTTTCAGCTTTATCGTTAATTGTATTTTTAATAGGCGCTTTTCGTCTACATTGGACGGACGCAGAAATGACCGCTACTTTTATTTTCATAGCAATTACAGCCGGAATAATAGGTGGTATGAAAGCAAACGATATCGCATCTACTTTTCTAACTGGCTGCCAAAATCTTATCTACGGTGCTCTAATCGTTGGAATGGCTCGTTGTATTTCAGTCATTTTAGAACAAGGCAAATTACTTGATACTATCGTTAACCAACTCGCACAGTCTCTTGAAGGACAAAGCCCTGTATTTGGCGTTATCGGTATGTACGTAAGTAGTGCTGCATTACATTTCCTTATTTCATCCGGGACAGGAGAATCGGTTATTTTTATTCCGATATTAGCTCCATTAGCTGATTTCATGCACATTACACGCCAAGTTACAGTACAGGCTGTTATGCTTGGGGAAGGTGTAGTAAACTGCTTAAATCCAACTTCCGGTGTTTTAATGGGCGTTCTCGCAGCAAGCGGGATTTCTTATGGAAAATGGATTCGTTTCATGGCTCCACTTGCACTCATTTGGTTTATCATTGGACTTGTTTTTCTTATTGTTGGGGTGAATATTGAGTGGGGACCGTACTAAAATACCCATATATAATTAACTTGATAAAATATCTATCCTATTCTCCTCTTCAATCCTATAAAAATCATTTATTCTAGTAAAAATATAAGAAGGGATTGATCATAATGATCAATCCCTTCTATCAAAATATAATACCTTTAAAAATCTTAGTTCCAAATTTTATTTACCCATTCAGGATGATCAATAAAAGGATTGCGGTTATGTTGATATTTTGTAAAAATCACTTCATTACGCTTTCGCTCTAAATCATCGACCGGGTCTTGTTCATTCCATTTTAATAAAACCGATAGTTTCCCCATGTATGGATCTTTATTGTTATTCACTTTTTCATTTAGTTCTAAATCTATTTCGCCGTTGTCCCCCTCGTAACGAACAGCCATATAAAACAGCATTCTAGCAATATCTCCTTTTACACTATCACGAGGTTCCCAAGAATCACTATCATATTTACATTCTGTCGCTTCAGAATGATTCACACCACCATTATCAAAATCTAAATTCCCTCGTGAACTATTTACAGATACATCCGTCGCTCTTAAATGATGTAGATCTGTTCCAGGTCCTGCAGTCGTTCCAAAGTCACCGTGAGATTTTGCCCAAACATGCTCACGGTTCCAGTTATTTACTCCTGATCCATTCGTAAGCTTCCCTTGCGAACGACCAGTATATAAGAGTATCACATTATTTTTATTATTTGGATCTTCATCAGTATCTCTTAGTGCTTCCCAAACCGCACTGTATGATAACTTTGTATGATTATCAATAATATTATGCAGTTCCTTCTTTAATTCTAAGCCCGTTTTTCCTATTGCGTTATTATAATATGTATCGTCATAACTTTTTACAATAATCTCTTGTGCTGATGCAGAAGCTACTTCACCGTGTATAGTATCTGTGAATGATAGAGATGCAGAACCTAAAATAAAAAATGAAGATAGTGTAATCATAGCAATCTTTGTATTTCGAAACTTCATATACCCATTCCCCTTTAAAATATAATTTGAAGCTACTAACTAAAAAATGCTTTCTCCCCCAAAACTTTTAGAAACCCATACCCACCCTTTTCTTTTTATTTAATACAAAACTCTATTGAGTTTATATCATTTCCAAACTTTTTGTTTATCTACTTTCCAAACAATTTTACTTTTCACAAGAAATATCCTTCTCCCGTAAAGATTATTAAAATATTCTTTACAATTAAAAAGTAGTTTAATATTAACTTATAAATGTAAATTAATTTATGCAATAATGCATATTTGATAAATACTTAAAAAAAACAGTTTGAATAAAAAGCATTCAAAGAAAACCGTGCCACAAAACAGATAAAGTGAAACTTTAATCAGTGGGATTTCGTTCCTCCCTCACCTAACTTCTTTGCTTCCGCTGAATTTTGAGGTGGTGGTCTTACTGCCCGGCAAATAGCGGGATAAAAATCAAGATGATAGCTCGACTTTTCCTTTTTCCATAACTGTCTTTATTTTTGTGTAAAACCTTTCTTTCTCTGAATAATACGTACAAAAATAGATTGGATACCATGTAGGCACCAATCTATTTTAATTAAAGAAACTGTGTCAATTCTGAGTTCACAATACGTTGTGCAGTAATGATAACACTGTCAGCTGTTAGTCCATAAACACTATATAGTCCACCAGGTTGATTAGGAACAATTTGAACTTCATATTCAAATGCTTGTCCAAGAGCAGGATGAACTAAACTTAGAGTTACAAAAGTAGAAGCATTAGAATTTACATTGAAGTTTACCTGTTCAATTAATACTAATGAACCGTCAAGTCTAAAAACTCTAGCTACTCCAGTAAGTGGGCCAGCAGTACGGTTAAGGATTTTTACCCTAACTCTATTTGCATTAGCAGGTTGATTTCCTACGTTTTCAATTGGTCCTGTAGTAAGAGCCATATAACATCACCTCCATTATATTATTATGATATTCAACGTTATATATTGATGTTATAGTTTAATTACCCAATTTATTTTAAATAAAAAAGCTTGTTTCTTATATTTTCTATAAGAAACAAGCTTTTCTTTTTCAACTACCATTCCTAAGACAAGTTTATCCGTCTCGAAAACATTTACAGTTACAGTTACTTGACGTTTATGCTGGAACAGAACTACTACTATTTACTTTGCATTGAATCTATATATTTTTTAACTACTTCATATACATATTCTTGATTTGCCGCTGCTGTATTTGGGTTATATTTCCCACCGTTTGTTTTATTATTAGATAATACTCGAATCCCTAAAAACGGGACGTCATAAGCTTTTGCGATTTGAGCTGCAGCAGCTCCTTCCATTTCTTCTACAGATGTACCGTATTTTGTATGGAACCACTTAATTCTATCAACTTCGTTATTCCAAACGTCTGCTGAACCAATCGTACCTTCAACTACTTTACCTTTTGTATATTTATCTTTCACTGCATGAGCCGCTGCAAGTAATTCCTTATCTCCTTCGTAGTATCGGATTTTCTCAGCATTTGGATCTTCTCCTGCACTTCCTTCAGAAGCCATTAAGTCCATAGATATCCATTTTGTCGGCTCAATTCCTTGGTTCTCATCCATATTTGTTGTTTTTAATGAACCTATATTTGCAACTTGTTTTCCTAACACAATATCAAATACATTTAAATTTGGATCATGTCCACCTGATGTTCCTTGGTTAATAATTGCTGTAGGTTTATATTTTTCAATAGCCACCGCTGTAGCAGCTGCTGTATTCTCCATTCCTTTACCTGTTTTCGCAACGATTACAGGATAATTGTCGACAGTTCCTTTATAAAATACAAAAGTTCCAGACTTTTCTTCTTTCACATTTTTTAGCCTTTTCGCAAACTTTTCTGCTTCTATCGGCATTGGCCCTTGAATTAAGATTGGTTTTTGATTGCTTTTTGCCTCAACTTGTTTCGGACTCGCATCACATCCCGCAAGTATCGAGAATGACAATGCAACAGTAGTTACTAGGGCAGCACATTTTTTCAACGTATTCTTCTTCATAAATAATCTCCTCTTTCTCTTGTTGTTTTCTATACTGGATGCTTTTGGTCCAAACAAAAAAAGTTCTAGAAATTGTAGAAGATTCTCTACTTTCTAGAACTACGGTAGTCAAAGTTAATGAAACAAAAGATGAGACCAATGCTACATTATAGAACGGTAGCGCACATTACACAGGGCGACCGAATACTTTAACCCGTAGTCCAGTTCTTTCATTGGGAACTAGGTAGAAACGCTCGGACCATATTACCGAGTATATACGAGTGATGTTATTCAAAATTATTATATGGATAATATAACAAACTATTCGTGTGTGCGCAATTTAAATATGAACATTTTTTATTTTTTTTTCGTAAATGTTCGTATTTAAAGGTTTATTAGGTATAAAAAAACCTTTTCAAATAGATTACATCACAAAAAATATTATACACTAAACTAATTTACCCCACAGCAATCGTTAATGAAAATCTTCCTAAAATAAAAAGAAATCCCATAAAATCAGAACTTCTTTATATATATTTATTTCGTTACCTCTCCAAACTGCGCTCTCGTCACTTTCGCCAAGTCATCTACTTTAAGCTCAATTTGTATTCCAATTTTCCCGCCACTTACTATCATCGTTTCAAGTGATTGGGCACTTTCATCAATACATGTAGAAAATAACTTCTTCATTCCGACTGGTGAACAACCGCCACGAATATATCCTGACACTTTCGTAATATCTTTCACAGCAATCATTTCAATCTTCTTTTCACTTACTGCTTTTGCGGCAGCTTTTAAATTTAGTTCCTCATCTACCGGAATAATAAACACATGATAATTTTTACTATTCCCTTGAGCGATTAACGTTTTATATACTTCTCTCACTTCTCGTCCAATTTTCTCGGCTACTGATACGCCATCAATTTTCCCATCGTCTGGATCATATGACATCATCGAATATTCAATTTTTTCTTTATCTAATATTCGCATCGCATTTGTTTTATCTTTTTTCATAACGTTCTCCTTAAAAGGTTATTTCATATTATTAAGTTTTATTATACACCCTTTTCCATTTCTCCTACATAACTTCACGTATATTTCAAAACTAAAAATATTGATAATTCAAAAATCATCTGATATAATTTGAAAAAACTTATGTTAAGGAGAGATTTGTAATGCGAAATTTTAATACTTCTTTCCAACTTCATCATCATACGTAACGCCGTGTATCCGAAGAAAAATTTTTCTTCGTGGGTACAGGGCTTTTCCTGTTGACCCACGAAGCGTTCATAAAGCTATGTGGGTATTTTTATACCCGCATAGCTTTTTTTAATTTTAAAATAGGAGTGATTACAATGGAAATGAAAAATGTAAAAGGCACAAAAGACTATTTACCAGAGGAGCAAGTGCTGCGAAATAAAATTAAAAGGGCTTGTGAAGATACGTTTGAACGATACGGATGCAAACCGTTAGAGACACCGACGTTAAATATGTATGAGCTTATGTCTTACAAGTACGGCGGTGGCGATGAAATTTTAAAAGAAATATATACACTTGAGGATCAGGGAAAACGTGAGCTTGCCTTACGATACGATTTAACTATTCCATTCGCAAAAGTTGTGGCAATGAATCCGAATATTCGCCTCCCTTTTAAACGTTATGAAATTGGGAAAGTATTTCGAGATGGGCCAATTAAACAAGGAAGATTTCGTGAATTTATACAATGCGACGTTGATATAGTCGGTGTAGAATCAGTCATGGCAGAAGCAGAACTCATGAGCATGGCGTTTGAGCTGTTCCAAACATTAAACTTAGAGATAACGATCCAATATAATAACCGAAAATTGTTAAATGGTATTCTTCAGGCCATTAACATCCCTACTGAATTAACAAGTGACGTCATTTTATCATTAGACAAAATCGAAAAGATTGGGATTGATGGTGTACGAAAAGATGTATTAGAGCGCGGCATTTCTGAAGAAATGGCTGATACAATATGTAATACTGTATTATCTTGTCTAAAGCTTACAATTGTTGACTTTAAAGAAGCTTTCAATAACCAACTCGTTGCCGATGGAGTAAACGAATTGCAACAATTACAGCAATATTTAATCGCTCTCGGAATAAATGAAAATACGATATTCAATCCGTTTTTAGCAAGAGGACTCACAATGTATACAGGGACTGTATATGAAATCTTCCTAAAAGATGGCTCAATTACATCTAGCATAGGTAGTGGCGGCCGTTACGATAACATTATCGGAGCATTCCGTGGTGATAATATGAACTATCCAACAGTCGGCATTTCATTCGGTTTAGACGTTATTTATACAGCACTTTCGCAGAAAGAAACATTATCATCTACAGCGGATCTATTTATCATCCCACTCGGAACAGAATTACAATGCTTACAAATTGCCCAGCAATTACGTTCTACCACTTCCTTAAAAGTTGAACTTGAACTAACAGGACGCAAATTAAAACGTGCCCTTAATTATGCCAATAAAGAGAATATCCCTTATGTGCTTATTATTGGTGAAGAAGAACTTAGTACAGAAACCGTTATGCTAAGAAATATGAAAGAAGGTAGTGAAGTGAAGGTCTCCCTTTCTTCTTTAAGTAGTTATTTATAATACGAACCACCCTCGTTTGGGTGGCTTTTCTATTTTATAGATAATCAATAATTAGTTTACATAAAATAATTACAAGCTACCTAAAACTAAAACTAAAAATATATAATATCCAATTACCTGTTATTTTTAGTAATATATAGATGTATATTGTTTTAGGAGGATTTACTTTGAAAACTTACATACAAGCACTAAAGTGGATCACAGGAATCTATCATCTTTTATTAATTCCTTGTTATTATTTATTTCCAAGTCTTGTTAACCTAGATGGATTACCTTTACTACTATTGATTGCTTTACATATCACTACTATTTTATTAGCTAAAAAAGCAGGGATGAATACGTACGCTCATTATATAGGTATTATCGTTACTCTAGTTGCCTTCTTTCCTTATATAGAAATCCTTCTACATATTATAGCAGCCATTTTTCTTTTATTAGATGCTGTTTCTATGAATGCAAAAGAAGTGTATGATTCATAGATGGATAAAATGAAACTTTAATCCATAGAGTTTTGAGATAGGTTGGCAAAAAGGATTTACTTTTTAAGTAAACCTTTTTTTCATTTTTAATTACTTTCCTTACTCAAGACTAATAAAAGAATATTCTGTTTAATTTTTATAAATTTCTAAATATTTATAATATATTCAAATTAACATACATTTTAGTTATGTAAAAAATCTAAGTTTTAAGGAGATGAATCCATGCTGAAAAAGTTGGTAGCAGGTGCATTATTAACTGTTTTGTCGTTAACTGGAGGACTGGGATCAGTATCAGCTAGTACCGAAAAAGATTATACGATTTCCTCTTTCGAATATGTAACTGTAGATGAAAAGACTGTTGATTCGTTTAACAAATTGAGTGCTCCATTAAAGGAAGACGTAAAAATAACGTTAGTTCTACCGAAACAAAATCAAAATGGAGACTGGTTATCTTATGGATTTTCGAGCAAAGAAAGTTTAGAGTCTTTTATTGAAAAAGATAAACAAAGGTTGAATAATTCAATCACTCCCCTTGGTGTTGGAGGAAGCGGACCTGGTAGTACAGACTTCTATAAACTCACAAATCAAGGTAGCGAGTATTTTTCTCTAAGTAGCGGTTATAAAAACTTGTCTGCTAGTTGGCAAAATCAAATTGTTTCTGTACGTACAGCATCCCCTACCGCTAGCTATTCAACAACACTATGGGAACGTACTTCAACTGAAGGATATGGAAAAGGTGTTGTTTTTAAACATGCTGATTGGTATGGTCAAATTGCAAACTTAAATAACTTTCCAACTTCAGCAGTTGAAGTTAAAAAGTAAAAATATAGAAATAAAAGGTGTTTTCACGTATGGAAACACCTTTTATTTCTACAACTATTTCACATATCTCGTCTATACCAATTTCAACTCTTAATTATTATCTTTCGTATTCCTACTCTCCAAAACCTTCTCCATATTATGAGTTGCCCATTCCATCATTAATAGAATCATTGGACGAAGAGATTCACCAAGATCAGTTAATGAATATTCTACTTTTGGCGGCACTTCACGGTATACTTCGCGATGTATGATGCCATCTGCTTCAAGTTCTCTCAGCTGCAGTGTTAACATTCTTTGTGTGATATTTGGTTTTAATCTTTTTAATTCATTAAACCGCTTTGTACCATCTAATAAATGATACAAAATTACCCCTTTCCATTTCCCTCCAATCACCTCAACCATAGCTTCAACTGGACAAGAATATTTATTTAAAAATGGGTAATTTATATTATTTTCCTTTGGACAATCCATAATAAATCCCTTCCCTTAACATTAGTATTTTTTTTGATACTATACCACATAAATGTGCGTACTTGTATCTATGTTACTTTAAAAATATAATTTACTTACAAAAATAAATTCATGAAAAGAGGAACTTTTATGACAAATACAAAAGAAATTACAAAAGAAAAAATTATGGAGGCTTTTCATTTCAGACATGCATGTAAAGAATTCGATCCTATGCACAAAATTTCAGAAGAGGATTTCAAATTCATTTTAGAAACAGGCAGATTATCTCCTTCTTCTTTTGGATATGAGCCTTGGAAATTTATTGTCGTACAAAATAAAGAATTAAGAGAAAAACTACAACCGTATTCATGGGGCGCTGGTGGGCAACTTGCAACAGCTAGTCATTTTGTTATTGTTCTTTCAAGAAACATTAAAGATATGCATTATGATGCAGAGTATATTAAATATATGATGAACGATATTATTGGATTGCCTGAAGACACTCAAAAAATTAGATATGAATTCTTCAAAAAGTTCCAGGAAACAGATTTTAACTTATTACAATCCGATCGTGCTGTATTTGATTGGGCATCCAAGCAATCTTATATCGCTTTAGGTAATATGATGACGAGCGCAGCTCAAATCGGTATTGATTCTTGTCCAATAGAAGGATTTGATAAAGAGGAAGTAGATTCTTTACTTCGTCAAGAAGGGATTATACAAGGCGATAATCTTGAAGTATCAGTTATGGTTGCCTTTGGTTACCGTAAAGAAGAGCCAAAGCGTGATAAAACAAGACAGACTATGGATACAATTGTTGAATGGATTAAGTAATATAGCACAGACAAATAATGCTCCTAATAGCTGTATACTCATACTAAAGAAGAATCAATTGTTTTCTTACGTATGAATTTGGTTTTTCATGGAAAGATATGTTAGTATGTATACAGTTTGAGTGCTCTATTTTTAGAGTCGAACAGGAGGAGAATGAATATGTCTGATATTGAAGTTGGCGAAGTGTTTACTCTTAGTGATGAGAATAACGAAGAGCAAGAAGTAGAAGTACTTGGAGCGATGGATGTCGAAGGCGCAGAGTATATTGCAGTTGCCTTTGTTGAAGATATCCAAACAGAAACTGAGGAAGACATTGATATTTTCTTTTTAAAAGTAGAAGAAGATAATGAGTTTTCATACATTGAAAATGATGAAGAGTTTGATAAAGTATCTGCTGCTTTTGATAAGATTTTAGATGAACAAGAACAAGAGTAAACACGAGGGGGATGCATATCCACCCTCTTTTTTTATTCATCACTCATTCAGTGATTTATGCAGTAACTCCAGTACATCTTTCATCGCAAAAGGTCCATCTTTTTTAACATGCTCCGCAAATTCTGAAACGAGACGTAATGTTCTCACACTTTCGATTGGATGTTCTCCTGATGCACTTTCAGCTGAAAGCATAACTGCATTCGTCCCGTCCAGTACAGCTTGAAACACATCAGTCACCTCTGCTCTTGTTGGAATAGAATGATCTACCATAGATTGAAGCATTTGTGTTGCTGTAATGACATATGTATTCGTTCGATTACATTCCTGAATCATCATTTTCTGTAAAAGCGGAATGCATTGATACGGTAACTCTACTCCTAAATCGCCCCTTGCAATCATAATTCCATCTGCTTCTTTACATATATCTTGAAAATTCTCGATTGCTTCCATCGTTTCTATTTTTGCAATTAAATTAGGTGACGTTTCTTTATACTGTTGTATAAAATCTCGTATTTCTTTTATATGACTAGGTTTTCTTACGAAAGAACATGCGATAAAATCAACATTCTCCTCTAAAAGAAACTGAATATCTTTTTTATCTTTCTCTGTAATAGCTGGTAAACGAACAGCCGCATCTGGTAAATTAACTCCTTTATGAGATGAGATATTGCCACCTGTTTTTACCTTCGTTTCTATTTTGTCCGTACTTATCTTTTCAACAATTAATTCAACTTCTCCATCATTAATTAAAATTCTACTGCCTACTTTCACATCATCCGCAATTCCTTCATAATCAACACTCGCTTCTGTATTACTCCCTGTAACTGGTTGTGTATGTAAAATAAAAGAATCTCCTGCCTGAAGTGTAATTTGCCCTCCTTTCACTTCACCTAATCTTATTTTAGGTCCTTGTACATCACCCAAAAATTTAATAGAGTCATCTAATGATTTCACTAAACGAATGATGTCTTTATGACTTTCATGCGTGCCATGCGATAAATTCAGTCGAACAATTTTCATACCATTCTTTATTAACTGTGCTAATGTTTCTTTATTATTACTTGCGGGTCCAATTGTACAAATTCGATCGATTGTCATTTTTGTCACCATCCTTTTTTTAATAAGTTTCCCATATGAACTTAAAAATAACAGAGATTCTGACATGAATAGATTTAAATTTACATGAATTTCATAAAATTAAACCTGTATCCCTTGCTAGCTAAGCATTAGAAGATATATTCGCTTTTTTGCAAATGAAGACATGTTGAATCGAAAGTAAAAGAAAAGTTAAGTATGGGATAAACCATTGAGAGTTTCGAAATTTTCATATATTGTATGAATTGAGTTCGAACTCAAAAATTTAAAAAGGTGGGAAAATTAGTGAATATGAAAAAATCTTTATCGGTGACAACTTTAGGGTTAGCGGTTTTAGGTTTTGGTTTTACTAATAACGCAAGTGCTTCAGAGGTCGATACTGTAGACAGGCAGCCCGTTTTAGTTGACTTTGATACAATTCAATCAACAAAAACATCTAGTGTTCCTAGTTTGACTGTTGCAGCTGCACCTAAGAATGACTCTAACATTAGCGTATATACTCCCTTTTTTGGTAACCCATATGCAGTTGCTAAATCGAAATCAACTACGACCGAAGACTATGTTTATGCAAAAGCAAGAACTTTCAATGGCGATGGCTCATTAGTAAATACGAAAAGTAATAGTGCAAAAAAATCATCCTTTGTCAGTGCTACAGCGACCAACACAAGCGTTTATTATGGAGATGATTACGCTATCGGTAATCATACCTATAAATTAAGTGGTTATAATGATGTGAATCACGAAACAAAAGCCTTCTGGTAAGAAAGAGAAAAAAGATATGCATCTTGCATATCTTTTTTCTCTAATACTTTACATATATTGAGGTGCTATTTATGAAACAAATATATATTATTATCGGTGTTTTACTCATTTCATTACTTACAATTTATATTTTGTTCAATACTTCAATCATACAACCTCATCCACCTTCTAAAGAAAATAAGAGAGAGCAACAAACCAATACTATTTCTTACGGATTGAAGGATAATCAAGGCCAACATATTAACAACGGTAGCACAATTACTAGTGAGGATAATAAAATTAATGTATCATTATCATTCGTACATACTATTAACGAAAACCGAAAATATGGATTAATTGTTCTAGAAGATTACGAACAAAAACCTTTTAAAATAGAAGATACTACTAATGAAATATCACACTATTTTTTTGATATGAAACCAAACAGCTCAATGACTACGAAAATCTCTTTACACACTTCTCCTAATGCAAGTGAATTAACCTTTTTAATAATTAAAAAACCTGAATACAAATTAAAAGATAATAACTTAAATAAAGCAGCTATTTTAGAAGATATTCTAAGTATGCGATACTCAATGCATCCTCCTCAGAAAGAAAGCGAAAAAATAAAACTCTCCCTTATAGATCCAGATGCTATTTTAAAAGATGGTCTTTACGAACCATTATTTGTTACGAACCGTGAAGAGAACTTACAAACTGTCTTCTTTGAAAAGGAAGGCAAGCAATTAACCCTATCAAACGGTAATGAAACGAATGATGAAATGACTTACGCAATCGTGGCTTTTAAAGATTGGAAACAAGTTGAAATATTTAACAATAGAAAAGTCGTTTATACTAAAGTTGCACCTGAAACGAGGCAAATCTTTAATTTCATATTGCCTTCAGTGGATCAGGAAAGTAATTTTCAACTCGTCGCTTTTCCATTTCCTTTTAAAGTTAGCGAAGAAGATTATGTCAGTCAACAAGCATTCAGTTCTTTTCGCATCGTAATTGAAAATGAAAATAAATAAGTTATACTATGCACAGTATAACAACCAAAAAAGGCCTACTCACACGAGTAGGCTTTTGAAACTACGAAAGTTTCGTCAATAACTGATTTAAATCTTTTTTCGTTTTCGTCGTTAAAGATTTCATTTTATTAATATCGATTTTTTCTTTCTCCGCTCCTACAATTAACGGATACATACTTTGACCGATTGTTTTAGAATCCGTCGGATGTGATGCCTCTAGCTCTTTTTCAATCACATCCCACTTTTCATTAATTTGTTTGCCAAGCTTATTCACTGTTTCCAATTTCGGATTAGCAGCTAACTGCTTGTCCAAGCTATCAATTAATGCTACAACTTCTTTAACATTCGTTTTCACAGCAACACTTTTCTTCGGATCTTTCGTTGTCTTTCCGTTATTGTTTGTACTTGTGCTTGAATCTGTTGTTTTCCCGCTAGTCGTTTGATCATTCGTTTTTCCTGTCGTCTCTTTTTCTTTTGTTTTTACATTCTCGTTTTGAGTTGACGTTTTGCCATTACTTTCTGTTCCTGATGATTCTTTCGTATTTTTTGCATCCTTATCTGTTTTTTCATTTGAAGAAGTATTTGTTTCTTTTTCAGTATCTTTCGTTGTTTTTGACGCTTCATCTGCACTTGTCGTTTTTGCTTCTCCATCATTTTGCGCAGTTACTTGCTCTTTCTTTTCCGTTTCTTTATCTGCTGAAGGACTACAAGCTGCCATAGTAAGCATAGTACCAATTGTTATCGATGCGATAGCGACCTTTTTCATTTTCATATAAATCCCCCTATGTTTTACATAATTTATCCTCCCCTTTACGATTCGATTCCCCCTTAAAAAATCCCTTTTCATACGAATTACCATCTTTCCGACAGTAATCTTCATAATAATACGTACAAAAACTGATAAACTCATTTTAATATTCGAGTTTCTTCTACTTCATTTTTCTACTCGCAAGTAAAAGAAAAAGAGTATATTGTCACATTAAGAATTACTATCTTCATATGACGATATACTCTTCTATCAAATTTTTATGTTTCTTGACATTTTATTTATACAAAAAAATAAAATTTTCTTTCGTTTTTTGTTTCTCAACATTTGTTAACAGAATATTTTTATGAATAACCACCATTCGAGTGAATGACTTGCCCAGTAACCCATTTCGCTTCTTCACTTACTAAAAAAGAAATTAAGCGCGCAGCATCCACCGGTTCTCCTACTTTACCTTGCGGGAACTTCCATACTAAATGATGCTTCAGCTCCTCTGTAATCCATCCTGTATTCGTCGGTCCTGGATCTACAGCATTCACTGTAATCCCCTTCTCCATCGCAACTGGTGCTACTGACTTTGTAAATGCTTCAATTGCCCCTTTCGTTGCTGCATATGCTAGTTCATCTGGCATTGGACCTACTGACTGTCCTGAAGTAAGATTAATAATACTCCCGCCCGTTTTAAGTGAATAATGTTTTATAAACAATGAACTTAATAGCATAGTAGCCCGAATATTAACTGTATAATGTTTATCCAACTGCTCTACATCTAATTCCTCAATTCTCGTATGAGTAGAATATACTGCATTATTAACTAGAATAGATGGATCACCTAACCGTTCTGATACCATATAAAACAAACGATTTGGCGAATAAGACTGCGATAAATTGATTTCTGCCATTTCACATCGAACATCGTAACTTTCAATTTCCTTTTTCAGCAAAAAGGGTTCTTGATCACTCATTCCCCATGGCATCGCTTTATCATACTTTGGCCAGTACGTGAAAAAAATGTCTATCCCCTTTTGAGCAAGCACCTTGCATACAGCTGCACCAATTCCATTCAGACGAGTTGCCCCTGTTACAATTGCTATTTTCTTCACCTTTTTCTCCTCCATCTATACACAGATCCCCTGCATGAATACAGAGGATCTATCTTCTTATTGAATATTTGACAGTATACGTTCAGCACCTAATTTTAACATTTTAATAAAGATATAATTTACAATCGTAAACATTACAAATAAAACGATAAACATAACCCACAGTCCGACATGAAGGAAGAAGTATAATACACTTACTCCCCCCACAATAATTAAAGCTATTAAAATATTAGCTAAAAAATTCCACAAAGTTGTATATCGACTTTTAAATAATTTCTGCTCTGTATCCCAATGAATATCTGCAGTTTGCGCGTCCCAGCGTGTTCCGATTAAATTAATTAATAACAACCCGTTCGCACTTAGTAAAAACCACAGTATCATAAAGACTGGAGAAATCCCAGCTACAACTGCCATCGTAATACCGAATACTGCTAAAATGATCACATTAATTAACCAAGCAGTGATTGCTTTCGCAAAAAAGATATCCGCAGCCTTTACTGGTAAATAACGATTCACAAACCAAGAGCTTCCATCTCGCGAAAATGACGTTGTTGCAATGACGTTACTACCCATTAAAAATAACGATGCACAAAGACCAACACCAATTGCAAATCCTGTTGTCTTTGGATTGTTAATATACTCTGTAATAAACTTTAAATTTCCATCTTGCACAAATAAAATAAAGAACAACATAATTGGCATAACGAAAGTTTGTACAATGCAATTTAAGAAAAATTGTGGTGTACGGAATAACGTTTTAAATTCTTTTTTCACATACGCTTTTAAATGCGAACTTTGTACTGTTGATTTCTGTAAACCTTCCGCCGAAATAACTTGTTTCTTTGCTGTACTCGTTGAAAGTCCAATAACCCCTTTTAAATATGTACGCTCTGCTATGTAATAAAACAACACAAAGAAGACAAATGAAATAACTGCAAAGATTATTACATATAAAGGTCCCTTCCAATTTGCACTTTCTACTAATGCCACTGCTCCAAAATATGTAGTTGGAAAATAATTTGTCATTTGTACTAAAAGAGAAGATTGATTATTTACAAGGTATTCCGCAGCCCCATCTCCAGAAAACGCACTTTTATTTCTCCACTGCATAAATACGTTAATTCCTACAATAAATAATATACTTACGATTCCAATAAATATATTTCCTCGATCTTTATTTTTCGCTATATTTGTATACCTCATAATAATTGTCATCAGTAACGAAGCTAATACTAACGGCACGATTGGGAAGAGTAAGTAAATAAAAATCATATATATGTAATATGTAATAAATGCGCCACTTTTTAAACCGTACGTAATGAAGATTGGTAATAAAATAAATGAACTCATTACGTATTGTGTAATTAATACCGTTAAAAATTTTGCCGAAATAATTTGCGCTGGTTTTAATGGTAACGGCAGTAACATTTCAATATCATTGCTGTAGTAAAATACAGTTAAAATGTTCGTTATACTCATTAAAAATACCCATATACTCGCAATCGCAAGTCCCATTGCAATAATCATTCCCGGCCCTTGCCCTAATTGTTTCAGACCTTCATACATTCCGTGCGTCATCGAACCAAATATTAAAAATCCAACAAATAAAATAGCTGCAAATGAAAATAAATACGCCCATCGCTTCTTCTTATCTGCTATAAAATCTGCGTAATTTAACTTTAATAGTACCTTCGTTAACGTCCAAATTTTACTCATTGCCCGTCATCTCCAAGAACATTTTTTCAAGTGATTCATTGGATTTAAAATGATCCCTCATTTCATCTAAATTTCCTTTAAACTGCAAATTCCCCTTATTAATAATAGCAACCCGGTCACATATTTTTTCCGCTACTTCTAATACGTGTGTAGAGAAAAATACAATCTTTCCTTTATCCGCATGTTCTCTCATCATTTCTTTTAAAATATATGCAGATTTCGGATCAAGCCCTGTTAACGGTTCATCTAAAATCCATACATCTGGTTCATGCACGAGCACACCAATAATAACGATTTTTTGTCTCATACCGTGCGAATAACTTTGAATTTGATCAGATAATGCATTATAAAGATCAAACTTCTTCGCTAAAGACTCTATTCGTTCTTGTCTTACTTCTTTCGGCACTTCATACATATCAGCCATAAAGTTTAAATATTCAATTCCTTTTAAACGTAAAAACATATCTGGGCTATCCGGCACATAACCAAACGTCTTCTTTGCTTCCATCGGCTCTTCCATAATATTTTTTCCATTAATCGTAATAGTCCCTTTGTCCACCCCGTGAATGCCAGTAATCATCTTAATTGTCGTGGATTTACCCGCACCATTTGGTCCTAAAAATCCAAAGATTTCGCCGCTAGGTACAGATAAACTTAAATCTTTTACTGCATAAGTAGACCCATTATAACTTTTTGACACATTCGTAATTTCAATCATTACATCCAATCCTTTCCTTAATTACCAAATAACTATATTGATATTATAGCATACTTCTATTTTAAGATTTTTACATTTTTCAGTTTATTTAACCTTTAAAATAAATATACACCCCTAATCCAACAACTAAAACGACAGCTAGTATAATATAAATCATTGTTAATCGTTTAATATTCCCCTTTGTCGCTTTGCTATAATTTGCATCACCATTCCGCCCAATTAACACCGTCGCAATGACAGTAATCACTACAAGTAATACAACGATCATGATCCAAGTTAGCATTTCTTCCTCCCCCTCCTTACAACCATTTTACAATATTATCCTCTTTATTTCGCAGCATATTTCCTCTTTTTACTATTATTATGAAGCAAACTGGAAAACTATTATTACCATTCCTATCCAATTGTGATATATTTGTAACATAACGTGACTTATTTCTAACAACGTAAGGAGGACCTATCATGAAAACAACTTGGATAAAATATTTAGGATTTCTCGGTTTCTTCGGTTTCCTCGGATTTTTTTATGAAAAAGGATTGTTTACTATGTTCTGTTTCTTCTCCTTTTTCACATCGTATAGAACAGTTCAACACGATGAACTGTTTGAACAAATTGTCAATAAATCGTGTCGCAATGCATTTATCGTTACATTACTAACTACCGCTATCATTATATTTATTGAAATGTTATTTCCAAACCCGGCGCTACAAGAAATTGATATCGCTCTTATTTTCGGCACACTCATTCTTACGTTCGGTTTTTCTATGTTCTTTTATGATAAACCTGTTGATGAAATGGAAGATGCACCATGGCGTTCGTAACGAAGATAAAAGAATACCGCGCAAAATTGAACATGACACAAGAAGATTTAGCGAAGCAAGTTGGTGTACGCCGTGAAACAATTAGCCACCTTGAAAAAGGTAAGTATAATCCTTCATTGCAACTCGCTCACGATATAGCGAAGGCACTTCATAGTACGATTGATGAGATTTTTATTTTTGAGGATAAATAAAAAATACCGTCATTCTTTCCAAGAAGAATGACGGTATTTCTCATAGATTATCCATATAAAACCGCATGAAATACGCCTAATAGTAAGTATTGATCCTCCATGTAATCTCCATCATATGCATTCATCTCGATGTAATACATATCTTCCTCAAGACGAATGTTCCAATCTGCGATTAAATAGCCTTTTCGTAATAATTTTCCCATTCCAAATGAAGTTTTATGAACAACATATTCTTCTGCCTTATATGTAAAGGTAAATATAAAATTTGCATCCAATAACTTTCCGTCACATACAAGTATTTCATGCTCTGCATCATTATTATCGATGTACGTTACTAAAATCTTTCTTTGGCGCTGCCTACTTACATCCTTTGCAATGACGTGAATATTGTTCTTACTATCCTTTATTTCATAAATGATATTACTACCAATTTTCGGAATAAAATCCAGCACTCTCATCAGCGTATTTTTATAATAGCCCCTTACTACGCCTACTTGCTCGCTTCCATTATAAACCTCTATCGGCGTCGTATCTGCTTTGCTATCACACGGTCGTTTGTAAGAAAGCTGCATCACTCGCTCTCCTCTTAAGTACTGATCAAACGTCACAGGATATTCTATCGCACGCAGTTCCTTATTTAGCTCATATAAATAGCATTGAACGCTCTCTACTAATGTTTCAGTAGAGATACGCTCTTGAAGTTCAAATTCTTGCCAGCTGGAAGAAACATTCCATTGGTTATGATCCTCTTCATAGAAGAAGCCAAGAATGACCTCTTCACGGTCAGCCGTTTCATATTTCATAGGCACGTTTTGCCCGTGTTGAACTTGTTCCATCCACTGACCTAAATAAATGCCCAGCTCTGCAACCTTCATACATGATTTTTGAAAAAATACTCTGTCACCCATACAAATTGTTAAATCCCCTTCGATAAAACCATTTGTATAAGCAACATACCGTGGCTCATCCTTCTGCGGGAGATTCTTGTCTAACTCAAATAAAAACGTTAACATCCTTTATTCACCTCTAGTTGTTACACTAATCATACATGACATCGCATCACGCTGGGAAACTATTTATATACGCATATTTAATTCACGCACTATAACACGTGAATGACCTTGTATAGTAGCTCTATTTTTTGTTCTATATCTTAGTATATGAACTTATAAGAGCGATTTTTCAAATATATCTATCACAACTTATAATATATCAACGATTTTTCGACAAATATCAGCTCAATTAAAATGAGGCTACTTTTTCTCCTGCCAACTCCACAATTTCTAAAATTTGTAGCAGATTCTCCACTTCATAAGTCAGATTAACATCTGTCGTATTCTCTTTCAAACTCGGATTATACCAACATGTATCAATGCCGTAGTCTTCTCCGCCTTTCATATCAGAAGTTAACGAATCTCCAACCATAAGTACACTTGATTTATCCGTAATTCCAAATTTCTCAAATGCATAATCAAAAATCTCACGTGCTGGCTTTTGATGACCAACTTCTTCAGAAATAATAATATGATCGAAGAAATTACTTAAAGGCGAATTTCCGATTCTTGATTGTTGCACCTTCGTATATCCATTTGTAATAATACCTAGCTTGCAATCTTGTAGATTTTCACATAATTGCACTGCACCTTCTATAAGATGTACTTCTTTCCCTAAGTTTTCAAGATATACATCACTAAATTGCTGCGCATCTACGTCTATATTATGAAGTACAAATAATTGTCTAAATCGCTCTACGGCTAATTCACTTAGCGTAATCATTTTATTTTCTAAATCTCTCCATAATCCATTACTAATCTCTTTATAACTTGCAAGATAATCATTATACCCTGTAGGCATGCCGAACTGTACAAACGCATTGTGTAATGCGTGTCTTTCTGTTTCAGGGAAATCTAATAATGTATCGTCTACGTCGAATAGTATTACTTTGTATTTCATGATGTTTTCCTCAACTCCTATATTCTCATAGCTTAATTATAACAACAATAGTAAAAGGAGGCTAATCCAAATCAGCCTCCTTCTCATTATTAATCTTCCAGCAATAACACTTTCATTTCTTCTAACGAATCTTTCGTAAAGCCAAGAGCTTTTTCGGCGTATGCTTCAACTGATCCGTATTGCTTTTGGATTCCATCAATCGCAGCTTGTAAATATTCGGCGCGCGCTTCAAACATTGCACCTAATATTGCTCTGCTCTCATCATTTTGTAATTTCGCACCTAAAAAGGCCATCATTTTTTCATTTAGCTTTTCACGGAATCCGTTACTTAATAAGTAATCTTCCATTACTGTTTTTTCCGGTACACCTAGTAAAAGTAATAAAAGCGCTGAACCAAATCCAGTACGATCTTTTCCAGCTGTGCAGTGGTTTACTAATGGTAAGTTTTCCGGGTTTTGCGCTAAGTTTAAGAAGCTCACGAATGCCTCGTTACCACTTACGAAATCTTGATTCATTTTCACAAGATACTCACCTGGTTTTCCTAACATAGAAAGGTCACCAACTTGGAAAAATTCATTTATATTTAGATCTTTCGCTAAGTCTTGCATAACTGGTAAGCACACTTGACGAGCACCCGTAATTTCTGGATTCGGCTTATGCTTCACTTCAAAGTCTGTACGGTAATCACAAATTAACTTTAAACCAGACTTTTGTAAATACGCAATATCCCATTCTGTTAGTCCTGCTAATTCTTCAGAACGGTATAATTTGCCCCATTTCACTTTACGGCCTTCTGTCGTTTCATATCCTCCCATATCACGGAAGTTAAACGCGCCTTGTAATGGCAGTCTACGCTCAGCTACTGTTACTGCTTGTCCATTACTTCCTACTAATCTAAAATATGGACGTTCATTTTCACTCGGGTTTTCAATTGTATATGATAATTCTCCATTTACCGTTGCAAGTAATTCTCCAGTTTCTTCAATATGTTCTGGTGAAGTACTCCAATAAATACGAACTTCTTCTATATTATTTTCCCATTTTATTTGTAACGTATTATCTTCATTTCTCTCTACAGTTGCTTGTAACCAATGTCTTTGCTGCTCCATTCTTTCACCAACGCTTTCTCTTATAGTCAAATCTTACTCTATTTTATTATAGGAATAACTACTTTGTCGTTCTCATTTTTCTTTTTATCTTACAAACAGGCGAAAAGTTCTTTTACTTGTTCAAAATTTGTACATGGATTCCCTCGAAATAATTATGCGATTTGTTCTTTTCCGTTAAGTATTCAAGGAAATAGCGCCAGTTCTCTTGATATTGCTGTATGGTACGGGGCCCGCGTCCTTCCGCATATTTGATATGAATAAACATATTAAAATACTCTTGTAGAGTAGGGCGAGTGTTTTCGGTAATTTCATTTGAAATATCTTTGATTCCTTCGTGTTTCTCCATACCCTTTCACACCTTTACATATTTTATATCTAATTATATAAGGGGAACTGTAGAATTCTCCACGGTACTTATTGGCGGGAAAAATAACAGGGGAAGAGGTGTAAGGTAAAAGGTGGTAACATTAAAAAATAAGATATCCAATAAAGTTGAGATATAATATATTATTCGTAATGAAAACATTATATAGTAAAATTAAAAAAGCTATAAATTTGTTTACTCAGATTTATAGCTTTTTTGGCATAAAACGATTCATATCTGTGTTGTAAGAAAAAAATCACAAAAGGGGTGAAACATCATTCGAGATTATTTTATACTAGATATTTTTTTGTGTTCTGCACTACTGATTGCATTCATTGTGGGATTGGTTGTTTTTTATAAAAAGAATAGAAAGCGAAAAAAGAGGGGATTCTGGCAAGGGATATTAGTTCTGTCTATTTTCGTTATCTCTTCAGTTTATTTGTTAGCTTCTACTCTTCTGGAATTAAATTATTATCTAAAAGGAAATGTTAGTAAGGTAGAAGGTGAATGCTATATCACTGTAAATGAAAACCACTATAAATCTTCAAGAGTAGACATTGAAATTGATGATTTGTTCTTAGTAGCAGATCAATTAGAACTCCCAGACATAGAAGAGGATTATTACATGTGTAAAATAGAATATTTACCATTTTCAAAGGAAGTTACCCGTCTGGAGTATGAATGATGTTTAGAAATACATAGGATGATAACGTTAGACGCTACGTTTCTTTTTACGAAGTGTACACTCTTCTATCATGGTCAGCACTAGATATTGCAAAGCAACATGGATACTAATCAGAATCAAATGATACGAATAGTGATGAACAAATGAAAGGTAAGCGGCACTTATCGGGATTCCAAGAAAGAGAGAACCCCACTTGTTTTTGGTGAAAAAGTAAAGGGATGTAGCAACTAAAACACCGATAAGGATCGCTTCCCAGTAAACATACCAACTTACGTCACGAACAAATATGTCTAAAAAGTAATACATGGATACTCACTCCTTTTAATAAACTTTCGATAGTTTTTTTCGAATCCTGCCAATTGGATAGATAAGCGTATTGTGTTGGAGGTATTTAGGTTATCTGAAAGAAAACTTATGTCAGTGGATTCACATAATGAATGCATGACTTCTAATTTATCCCTACAAATACTTCGTATTATGTACCTTTCTCCATGTTTCAATATCTAAACTATGTTCTTCATTACGTTATCAGTCATAGTAATGACTGATAACGTAACTTTACTCATAAAAATTCCTATTAAAAACTTTAAGTAAATTTCATACATATAATTAGATATATATTATTTTTGAGCCCTAACCTCCCGCTAAATGAGTTCGAGAGAGTACATCATTCATCCTTTAAAACTCCCTCATATACCGCTCAGTACAACTCAGCAGCTGACATCCGTTCTTTTCAAAAACATCCTTCATCCACTCATTTTGTACATTTGTCTCACCAATATAATAAGATGCACCTATTTCCTTTAAGACAAACATCGCACCTGCAAATAACGCAGCTTCATATCCCTTATTACGCATATTTGGAGTAACTGCGAAGTACATAAGTTTCCCTTCTTCTAACGTACCTCTTTCAATATGCGGAATTACAATTCCTATCGGCTCTTTACCTACACTCGCTGTTAAGCAATGTTCTTTCCATTGCTCACCAATTTCTTGTAGCATCATATGCACAAATTGATCATGAGCAACTGGTTCTCCCGTCGCTTCATTCCACAGTGAATAAAAAGCCTCTTCTCCAACTTCTTCAATAAGCTTAAAATCAATTTCACTTTCTACATCTTCTACTTCGTATATATCTTTAAATACAATCATGTTTTCCGTAACATATTCAAATGAATACGTTTCAAAACATTTTTTATACACATCATAATTTGGACTTTTTGAAGAGATTTCAAAATGTAGTTTTTCTAATCCACCTTTTTTAGCTTCGGCAACGCAATACTGCATCATTTCCTCTAATTGCTCTTCTGTAAAAATCTCTGCATTATTTTCTTTTATCATAATAGAAGAAGCACTTCTTCTTATTTTAAAATGTTTTTCTAACTGTTCTATCGTCGTCATATTCTTCCCTCATCTATATCATACTCGAATTTCTAATCGTTCTCCTTGCATGAGCAGGATTGTCCTTGAATATATAGAATACTAGAAAAGATCGCATCTTTAAAGTGCGGAGGAGGTTCTCCAGTGGATATTACAGCATTGCAACAACAGTTAGAGCTTATACAACAAAATGACTATACGCAACTGCAACATATAGACGTAAATGAGTTAACTTTGAACATGCTTCAGTATATCGGAACGACTGATAGCTACGTTCGTTACCAACTTATATATAAATGTTTTGCGCATTTCATTCATCATGAATTCCTTATGGACGATCAGCTGAAATTACTTCTGCAAACTTGTTTAAGTGATGAGTATTTATATTGTGACATTTACTCCCCACATACAGATGGGGTTTTCACACGTTCTTACACTGTTTCGTTAATTGCGTTAATACTCCAATTCGCTAATTCGCACTACTTTTGTACAGAGGAGGATATCGAAGAAATAAAAAATAAACTCATTACTTACACAAACTTAGAAACAGATTTTCGGGGCTATATCGAAAATAAAGGATGGGCTCATTGTCTTGCTCACGTATCTGATGCCTTTACTGAAATTGTTCATAATACGTATACCACTTTTGAATGGTACGAAGAATTAATTCATTGTTTATTAAATAAAATCTTTATTCCATCTGACCTTTTTCATAATAACGAAGATGAGCGCATCGTTACTCCATTACTAGCAATGCTGTATCATGATTTTCCTCAAAACGAGTTAATTTCTATTATTCAAAAAAAAATAAAAAGGCTTCCTCAAATTAGAAAACGCCTTTCGCTTACTGAGTATTGTATTTTATGTGCCAATATTAAAACCTTTTTACGCACATTATTTTTCAGAACGAAAGATGACCATAACTTAGCCTTTACAGCACGTAAAACAGAAAGAATGTTAAAAGAACTTCCTAACTATTATTAAATACAAGGAGCAATGACATGGGTTATATTGAAGATATGAGAAATCTAGTAGGAAATCATCCACTTATTTTAATAGGATCACACGCCATTATATTAAATGAAAAAGATGAAGTATTGCTGCAGTTCCGTACAGATTTTAACCTCTGGGGCATTATTGGCGGTGCCCTAGAATATAACGAAACGTTAGAAGATGCTTTAAAACGAGAAGTGTTTGAAGAAACTGGACTTATTATTAAAGAGCCAGAATTATTCCGTACATACTCAGGACCAGACTTCTTTCAAATCTATCCAAATGGTGATCAAGTACATGGTGTACTCGTTGTTTATATTTGCCGAGAATTCCACGGTGAGCTTGTATGCGATCAAAGGGAATCGAAAGAATTACGCTTCTTTCCGCTTGATGAGTTACCTAGTAATCTTCATCCAGTCATTGAGAAGATTCTTCGCGATTTTCATCAATCCAATAAAAAATAGAAATCAAACAACCTCATTTCCCGTCATTACAACGTGAAATGAGGTTGTTATCGTTCACCGTAAATCCCTATTTCCCCAAAATGATATTAACGCTCTCTTTTTACAACTTTATATCCCTTTATAAAAAGGATAGTTATATAAGAAACAATAAATGAAAGAATAGTATACATGCCCACCCAAAAGAAAAATGCTGGATCGTGCACTGTAACATTTAACATAAGAAAAATAAGAAATGTTACTATTGGCATCACATAAAATGTACCTACTTTATATGCTCCAGCTATTGAAACAATACAAACAAGCAATGGATATATACAGAAAATAAAAATGATTTCACTCAACGTTATGTCCCCCTTTCTGCAGAAATAATAGGTTTCTCGTTCACATTTGGGGGAACAACAAAATTTTATTTTTTATCAATTATTAGTAAATATAATGTTAGATTGTTATCTCAATCTGATTTCCTTCAGGATCACTTACTACACTTTCATAATAACCATCCCCTGTAGTACGCGGCCCATTTAACACTGAGTATCCTGCTTCTCTTAATGTATTAGTTAATTCGTTCACTTTTTCTTTACTATCTACTGAAAAAGCAATATGCGCATATCCTATTGTTTGTGTTTGTACTTTCTCGTCTATCCCTACCTGCTTCATAAGTTCTAGACGCGCACCGCCTTCAAAAGTTATGAAATAAGATTTAAACTGCTTTTTCGGATTGTGATATAAGCTATTTTCTTCACCACCGAAGTACTGTTTATAGAAATCACGCATTCTTTCTAAATCATTCACCCAAATTGCTACATGCTCAATTTTCATAATCGACACCTTTTCTTTTATGTTATTCAACTGGCAATTGGATGCTTCATTGCCAGTACATTTAATTTTCTTTATTTGTTCTCGTAATCATAAGATCAAGTCCAAGGCTTTTTAACCCATATAAATAATCTTCTTTCCAGTTGCTCACTGTTATTTTCGGAATATGTTCTGCCGGAATGTACTGTGGACAACTTTTTACAATCTGATCTATAACAATTTGGTTCACTTCATCATCACAGAAGATGAATCCATGAGGGTTAATAATAGCTATACATGTAGCTATTAAACGAGTAATAGCATCTATATTATATTCCTCTGGATTATTCGAATCTTCACTTCTCAAAGCTTGCAAGAAATTTTTATTATCGTACTGCGGGACGAAAGATATCTCTCCTGAGAAAAATGTGCTTCCGCGTACGACATCTCCATTTACCATAATCCCCGCACCTGGGCCATTTTGACCTGAATACAAATATACAAGAGAGGAATTTTCATTGTTTCCAGTATTTTTATGATAGCCGAGCACTGCAGCATTCATATCGTTTTCTATTACTACTGGTATAGAAAACAGTTCCTCCAAGTGACTTTTCAAATTAAAATTTTGGAACTTTTCATATCCAGGAATATAGAAAATACGCCCATTATCGACAGCACCAGGAACACCAATTGAGATTGAACTTATCTTTGGAAACGTAGCTATAAGACTTTCTATATGTTCTGTCAATACACTTAGACCCGTATCAATTAATGCACTTGAAGTACTACCTTGTTCTTTTACTTCCCCTAAACAGTTAAAAATTGTATAGTTCGTCTCATTTTTTTCTAAAAATATCGCTAAACCTAACATATATTCTGGATTATATTCATATCGTTTTGCTCTTCTTCCACCACTTGAATCATCTAAACCGGCTAAAGTGACTTCACCGTCTTGTTTCATTTTTTCTATAAATTTACTTATCGTTGGAAAACTGATTTCTAATGTATTACTAAGTTCAACTTTCGTTGCACTACCTCGCTCTAGAAGAGCTGTACGAATGCCGCGAAGGATCGTCTCTTTAATCGATTTTTGAGTAACAAATTGTTCACTCAAATCGCTCACCACCTTAATCAACATACTTATTAAACACTTTTAATAAGTTGCGTTGACAATATATCATACATCATTTTCTAAAGCAATAGAGATGATATATTTCTACTAGCGGCACTCCGTATTTAACTCCATGCATTCTCTCTCATAACAGACGATACAATTCCAGACAAGATAACAAATAATAAAACAGCTAGCAAAGCATTACGTATTCCGAATGCTTCTCCAAGTATTCCTAAAAATGGTGGTCCGACTAAAAACGCTGTAAAACCGATGATAGAAACTGCAGCAACATTAGAAGTCGCATTTTCACTGTCACCTCCAGCAGCAGAAAGCCCAATCGGGAAACCTAACGCGGCACCAATCCCCCACAGTACTACACCAAGTGCTAGAAAATATGAGTTACTCCCAAATATGACGATTGTCATTCCTATAATCGCCATCATAATAGTAGCACGCATAACCGCGACACGACCGAATCGATCAAGAAAATAACTACTGCACATTCGAGCTAATGTCATTGCCAATACAAAAATAGTGTACATAATAGAACCTGTTACTACACTTTGCTCATGTCCATCTACCATCACAATAGGTAGCCAATCATTTGCACTCCCTTCTGCAAATGCCATTCCAAGCACGAAAAGACCAAGTAAAAGCACCCTTCTTTCCATACGTAAGGAAGTATGCTTCGCTCGCTTTTTGTTCCGCGATTTCTCCTTCTTTCCTGTTCCATGCGGAAGAAAACGATACAACATACATACAAGTAATACAAACATGACCGAAATCGCAAGAAATTGATACAGAATTGGGATGTGAAGCGAGATGGCGGCAGAACTACTAAGCGCGCCTACTAAAGTTCCTATACTAAAAAAACCATGGAATTTCGGAAGAAGAGTTGTTCCTAATTTCTGCTCAATGGCAGAACCTTCTACATTCAATGCGACTTCTGCTAATCCATATCCTACTCCAAATACTAGTAAGCTACCAAAAGCCCCCATACTAGAAACAAAATAAATAGTAATACCTAAACAAAGCAATCCAACAATCATAAAAAACATACTGCCTATAATAACGTCTCTAGCTCCCTTACCGTCAATAAAATGACTTGCACTTAGTAAACCAATTATTGAACCGACAGATAATCCGAACAAAATCCAGCCCATTTCTGCATTTGACACTGCTAAAATATCTCGAGTAGCTGCTGTTCTAGAAATCCATGTAGCAAATGCCACACCTGGCAAAGCAAATAAGAGGAATAGAGCATTTCGAGAGACAAGTAGCGTCTTTGTATCATTTTCCGCAAAATCTTTCTTCATATGAAACACCTTTTACTCTTCTATCGTTTTAATAACTTTAGCTGGGTTACCACCAACAACTACATTATTAGGTACATCTTTTGTCACAACTGCCCCTGAAGCAATTACAACATTATCTCCAATTGAAATACCAGGGTTAATAATAGCGCCTCCGCCAACCCAAACATTGTTACCTATCTTTACCGGTTTTCCATATTCTTTGCCAGAGTTTCGTTCCACCGGATGTAATGGATGAGTAGCAGTATAAATGTGAACACCAGGTGCAAACATACAATTATCACCAATTCGAACTTCACAAACGTCCAAAATCACACAATTGAAATTTGCGAAAAAGCTCTTTCCGACATGAATATTGTAGCCGTAATCACAACGAAAATCAGGATTAATTTGTGCTTTCCCATCAGTTGAAGAACCTAAAAGCTGATTTAATAACGTAAAACGCCTCTCATCTCCTGTCTCCATCGCCTCGTTATAAAGGCGTGTTAAACGTTTTGCCTCCACCCTATCAGCCACCAATTCTTCGTCATCCGCAATATACATTTCTCCTGCCACCATCTTTTCTTTCTCCGTTTTCATACATTCATCTCCTTTTTTATTGAATGAGATTCACTTATTAAACATCTTTAATAAGTACCTTTAATTAAACTTATTAAACACGTTTAATAAGTAACCCTATATTATCATACTTTTTCATATATGCAACTAATAAGTTCGGAAAAGAAGTGCGAACTCCTTGCTCTACGTATCAATATGAAGAATAATTTATATCGAAAAACGAGGGAACGCTCAGCGCCCCCTCTCAAATCCAATCCTTTTTTTAATTTCTACTAAATTTACCTTCGCGATTTTTCTTGCTCGCTCAGCACCTTTTTCTAACGCTTCATATAATAAATTCGGCTCATTCATATACATTGCGTACTTTTCACGAGGTCCAGCTAACTCACGATCTACAATGCGAAACAACTCTTTTTTCACATCTCCCCATCCGATTCCAGTCTCATATTTTTCACGTAATGACTGTACTTCGTCTTCTGTCGCAAATTCTTTATAAATTGTAAATAAGGTTTCTAGTTCTTTCGGTTCATTTGGAAGTGAAGAATCTGTTTTGATTTTAAATATTAACTTTCGTAGTTTTGCTTGCTCTGCAAATAATGGGATCACATTTCCGTAACTTTTACTCATCTTCCTTCCGTCAAGACCAGGTAAAATAGCTCCTTCTTCTTGTATGACATACTCTGGAAGTGTAAATGTCGTGCCAAATGTATGATTAAAATAAGTCGCAATATCACGCGCAATTTCAATATGCTGAATTTGGTCTTTTCCAACTGGTACATGAGTAGCTTGAAATAATAATATGTCAGCTGCCATTAAAATCGGGTACGTGTATAACCCATATTCACTCCCGCATCGACCTCTAACCCTGCTTCTTTATTTTGCTCCACCTTCGCTTTATACGCATGAGCACGGTTCATAAGACCTTTCGGAGTTAGGCAAGCTAAAATCCAAGCTAATTCTAGAATCTCCGGCACTTCTGTTTGCCGATAAAAAATAACATCTTCTCCAAGTCCAAGCGATAACCAAGTAGCTGCTACCTCTTTCGTATAACTGCTGAACTTCTCTGGATCATGAACAGCATTTAATGCATGATAATCAGCTATAAAGTACAATGCTTTTCCTTCATTATTCTTTGACATTTGTAATGCAGGTTTAATCGCACCAATATAATTTCCTAAATGCGGATAACCTGTCGGCTTAATTCCTGTTAACATTATTTTCTCACTCACACTAACTCCTCCTTTCTCAAAATAAAAAGAGCCTCTCATCCTTAAAAAAGGACGAGAGACTCCCGCGGTACCACCTTAATTAGCTATCATTATAGCTCACTTCAACTTCTTAACGTGAAGTAACCGTCTTTACCTACTCATTTCAGTTAGAAGCTCCAGAGCCCATTCCATATTCATCCCTTACTGATTTCCACCACACATCAGCTCTCTAAAAAGTTTCGAATATGTACTCTTCTCTTTCATTGCTTTTTCGTTATTTTTTACAGTTTATCACATTTCACTTCCAAACAAACCCTAATTTTCTATTTTATATAGCAGGAATTTCCACTTCAATTGTCTAATGTTATATAGGTTTGTAGAAATATTCGAAACAACTTTGGAGGTTTTTTCATGGTGAAATATATATCAATTTTAGGTTCAACAGGATCCATCGGCACATCTGCATTAGATGTCGTTTCAGCTCATCCTGAACATTTTAAAATCGTTGGTTTAACCGCAAATTATAATATCGATCTTCTTGAGCAACAAATCAAAACGTTTCAACCTCGTATTGTAAGCGTTGCGACAAAAGACTTAGCAGACAAGCTTCGTACGCGTATTTCAGCAAATACAAAAATTACACACGGGACTGATGGCTTAATTGCAGTAGCTACTCACCCTGATTCAAATCTTGTATTAAGCTCTGTTGTAGGTGTTTCAGGATTACTCCCAACAATTGAAGCATTAAAAGCGAAGAAAGATATCGCTATTGCTAATAAAGAAACTTTGGTTGCAGCTGGACATATCGTAACTGAACTAGCGAAACAAAACGGATGTCGCTTAATTCCAGTAGATAGTGAGCATTCAGCTATTTTCCAATGTTTAAACGGAGAAAATAATAAAGAGATTGAGAAGTTAATTGTAACAGCTTCCGGTGGTGCTTTCCGTGATAAAACACGTGATGAAATGCAAACATTACAAGCAAAAGATGCTTTAAAGCACCCAAACTGGTTAATGGGCGCAAAACTAACGATTGATTCTGCCACATTAATGAATAAAGGGTTCGAAGTAATGGAAGCGAGATGGCTATTTGATATTCCATATGAAAAAATTAATGTAATGATTCATAAAGAAAGTATCATTCATTCTTTAGTAGAATTTATTGATGGATCAGTTATGGCACAGCTCGGTGCTCCTGATATGAGAATGCCGATTCAATATGCGTTTCACTATCCTACTCGGCTACCTTCTTCCTATGAAAAATTAAATTTATTAGAAATCGGTAGTTTACATTTTGAAAAACCAGATTTAGAGAAGTTCCCTTGTCTACAATACGCATATGAATGTGGCAAAATCGGTGGTACTACTCCCGCTGTATTAAATGCAGCAAATGAAATTGCGAATGCACTATACTTAAAAAATGAAATTGCCTTTTTCGATATTGAAAAAATAATTTACAAAACAGTTGAAGCTCATCATAATGTAAAAGATCCTTCACTTGATGCTATATTGGAAGCGGATCAATGGGCGCGCCAATATGCAAATGAATTGTTAATAAAAAAGAGCTAAAACAGTTCCCACTGTTTTAGCTCTTTTTTTCATGTATTCAACTTAACAAATCTATAACCGTGTGTAACTAACACTTTTAATATCGCATATCCTGGAATGGCTAAAATAATGCCCATAATCCCGAATAAGTTTCCGGCAGTTAAAATAATAAATATGATTGTAATTGGGTGAATATCTAACTTCTTACCCATAACTTGCGGAGAAATAAATTTACCTTCTGCTAATTGTACAACCATCATTACAATAATTACCTTTAAAACCATCCCTGGCGAATCAATAAACGCAATAATTAACGCTGGTGTAATGGCGATAATTGGTCCTACGTACGGAACGATATTTACAATCATCGCTAAAATAGCGAGTAGTACTGCATATTTAATACCGATAATAAGGTAACCAATTAATAGCATAATACCGATAAACAAGCTAACTATAATTTGCCCCCTAATGTACGAACTAATCGCATAATGCATATCATCTAGTATTCTCATTGCTGCTGGTTGTCTTTGCTCTGAAATGAACTTTAAAAAGTGATTCGGTAATTGCTCACCATCTTTTAAAAGATAGAACAATATAAATGGAACCATTACAAATGTTAAAACAACCTCTGTAATAGTACTCAAAAATCCAGTTACATTACCAGTTACTGATGATAATGACTTTGTAAAATCAACTGTGTAGTCTTTTACAATATTCGCAACATCAATATTTAAATTCTCCTGAATTTTACCGAGTAAGTTACTTTCCCCAAATCTACGTGCTGCCCTTTCAATTTCATGACCAAAATATGGTAGATTATCTATCAATGCATCAATTTGATCTTTGATAATAGGAATAACCGTTAAAACTAAAAACACAAATAATCCAATTACTATTAAGTATATTGAGGCTATCGATACGATTCTTGAAACACCTTTCTTTTCTAAAAGCGAAACGAATGGATGTAAAATATAGAATAGCACGCCCGCTAATAGTACTGGGAAGAAAATTGTTTTTAAAAATACGATAAACGGTGTAAAAACAAATGATATTTTTGTTAGCAATAAAATATTAATGAACAATAACGCAAATCCAAGTAATACCGCCAAATAATTTTGTTCTCTAAAAAACTTTCTTAACTTATCTCTTTTTCTTATATTTATTTTCTCCAATGAAACCACCTCTTCGAATGATGAAAAGCCCTTATTCAGGGCTCTTCATCATAATCTATATCTCTATTTCCTTGCAGCTTTCACTACAAATGATACAATAAGAATTAACACGATTGCACCTAATAATGCTGGCACGACATGAATCCCACCAAATGATGGCCCAAAGGATCCAAATAATCTACCACCTAACGAAGCACCTAATAAACCTGCGATAATATTTCCGAACATACCACCTGGGAAATTTTTACCCGTTATAGAACTAGCAATTGCACCTATAATAGCACCAACTATTAATGTGATAATCCATCCCATTTTTAGTCCTCCATTTCTATTATGGTGTATTTCTTTTTCATACTAAATTGTTATGTAACTATTATAATTATTATATCCAATAAAGAAAAATCTTGTCAAATCTATGAAAATACAGCCAACAAGGAGGTTCTTTCTCTATGATTCAAAAATTAATAACAACTTCTCACAAAAACGCTACTTCTATTTTAAGCATTCAAATACCAGCTTATGAAATTGAGGCAAAATATATAAATAGTACAGCTATCCCTCGCCTTTATGATACTGTAGCTGATATTCAATCCTGTGATGAAATTTTCTACGGCTATTTTTATGAAGATACACTTGCTGGGTTTATTTCTTTTAAAGTAGACGAAGAGGAAGTGGATATTCATCGTTTAGTAGTATCCCCTAATCATTTTCATAAAGGGATTGCAACAAAACTACTACTGTATGTATTTGACATGTTTTCCCCTTCCCAAACATATATTGTACAAACAGGGAAAGAAAACACCCCTGCTCTGTCTTTATATAAAAAACATGGCTTTATTGAAGTAAAGGATATCATATTACCCGATGGAGTGGTTTTAACCTCACTTAAAAAATCAGAAAACAATAAATAGTTTGACTCGTCAATTTATTTATGTTATCTTTTACTTTATAAAACCTTTTGCTGAGTCCAAATTTTGGAGCGGGGGAACCATTTTTGTAGCTATGCTACTTGGGGCGAATCTTTTTTAAGTAGGGAAACTCTCACTTCCCGAGTCCGACAGCTAACCTCGTAAGCGTAATGGGAGAGGAAGGTGCTTTTTGCCTATGTTACACATTTTGCCTCCTTAATTATAAATATGGGATCGATATCAAATAGTCACCTATATTTATAGAAAAGGAGAATGTATTATGTTACGTTTATCTGATCACGCAATAAAAATGATGGAGCAAAGACTACGAATTGAAAAACAACGCACATATCAAGCAAATAAAGTTGTAGATAACTTACATCACAAATACTTCTTTCAGCATATTTTTCAACCGAAAAGATAAAGAAAATGTTTATTTAATATTAAAAAACACAAGGTGTGTCTTACAAAGACATTCCTTGTGTTTTTTATATTCTTTATAAAATTCTCACTACATTTAAACTTGCTGTAATCGCACCTGCTATAGTAGTCACATGCCCTACACCTAACGGGCCATTTTGTAATATTAATGTTGAATTGGCACTCGTCACATTCACAAGAAGTGTATTTGAAATGGCTGGTTCGATTACTACAGTTGATGTCGTTACGTTTTGTATAAAACTCCCTGTTAGTTGCGTTCCATTTAATAGTAATCTAACAGATACTGTCTCATTCCCACCATTTGCATCTCCTTGGAAATAGTAGCTTACTAAATATATTCCTGGCGTCGCTACTGTGACTGTCGTAGCACTAGTTAAAGATACACCAGTTCCATATACAGTGGATCCAGAATTAATTGGAATGTTAGTATTTGCTGCAATTGTACTTGTTGATGTAGAGAAGAAATAGCCACCACCTGTAGATATAGCAGATGATCCTGTTGCTCCAGTTAAACCTGTTGGACCCGTGGCACCTGTTGGGCCTGTTACTCCCGTTCCCCCTGTTGCTCCAGTTATTCCTTGTATGCCTTGGATTCCGGTTGGTCCAGTTGCACCAGTCACTCCCGTCTGGCCGGTTGCTCCCGCCTGCCCTGTTATTCCTTGTGGACCTTGGATTCCTTGTGGACCTTGAGGACCCGTTGCTCCCGTCTGGCCGGTTGCTCCAGTTGGACCTGTTGCTCCTTGTGGTCCTTGGATTCCTTGTGGACCTTGAGGACCCGTTGCTCCCGCCTCGCCGGTTGCCCCTGTTGGGCCGGTTACTCCTTGTGGACCTTGGATTCCTTGTGGACCTTGGGGACCCGTTGCTCCCGTCGGACCTGTTACTCCGGTTGGACCGGTTGGGCCCGACTGACCGGTTATTCCTTGTAGACCTTGAGGGCCGGTTGGACCAGTTGGGCCTTGGGAACCTTGCACGCCTTGTATCCCCTGTATTCCTTGGGGACCGGTTGGACCAATTGGACCTTGTATTCCCTGTATTCCTTGAGGACCCGTTGCCCCCGCCTGGCCGGTTGGGCCTTGTGGACCTTGCACACCTTGTATTCCTTGAGGACCGGTTGGGCCTATACTTCCTTGTGGTCCCTGAATACCTTGTATTCCTTGAGGACCAGTTGGACCTGTTATGCCACTCGGACCTTGTACGCCTTGCACTCCTTGAGGACCGGTTGGACCACTCGGACCTTGGATTCCTTGTAGCCCCTGTAAACCAGTTGGACCGGTCGCTCCCCTTACTCCTTGCTCACCTTGTATGCCTTGTATCCCTTGAGGGCCGGTTGGACCGATTGGTCCCTGTGCCCCTTGCACTCCTTGTGGACCAGTCGGACCGGTTGGGCCGATTGGGCCTTGGATTCCTTGTAGACCTTGCGGACCTGTCGGGCCGGTTACTCCTTGTATCCCTTGTGGACCTTGAATGCCTTGATCACCCGTTGGACCGGTTACCCCCATCGGTCCCTGTACTCCTTGCAAACCTGTTAAACCGGTTGCACCTGTCGGTCCCTGTATTCCTTGCACTCCTTGAATTCCAGTCGTTCCTGTTGCTCCGGTCGCCCCGGTTGCTCCGGTTGCTCCAGTTGGACCGGTTGGACCCCCCGGTAATCCTGCTGGACCCGTTGGACCGGTTGGACCTCCTGGCGGACCTGTTGGGCCCGTTGCTCCGGTTGGACCCGTTGCAGATCCAGTTGGTCCAGTTACCCCTGTTGGACCGGTCGAGCCGGTCGGACCCGGATCCCCTTGCAAGCCAGTTGCACCTATTGGCCCTATTACACCTTGCACTCCTTGAATTCCTTGAGAGCCTGTTGGTCCAGTTACCCCCATCTCACCTTGTGGACCTTGTAAACCTTGAACACCAGTTGCGCCTGTTGGTCCCATTGGTCCTTGTTCTCCTTGTATTCCTTGTGAACCTGTTGGACCGGTCGGACCCATCGGACCTTGAATACCTTGTATACCTGTTACACCTTGTAAACCACTACCTCCTAAATTACCTTGCACACCTTGTATACCAGTATTTCCAGTTTGTCCAGTCGGACCAATTTCCCCTTGCACTCCTTGTATTCCTTGTATTCCTGTTGGGCCTGTTGGACCGATTTCTCCTTGCATTCCTTGTATGCCTTGTATTCCTGTTGGACCGGTCGGACCGATTGGGCCAGGAATTCCTTGTACCCCTTGAATACCAGTTGGACCAGTCGGACCTCTTTCTCCTTGTATTCCTTGAACACCTTGTATTCCCTGTGGGCCTCGTTCTCCCATAGGTCCTTGATTACCTTGAGAACCTTGTGGTCCAGTTAAACCAGTTGGGCCTGTTGGACCATTTTCTCCTTGCACCCCTTGCACTCCTTGTATTCCTTGTGGGCCGGTTGGACCGATTGGACCTTGTACGCCTTGTATTCCTTGCGGTCCAGTTGGTCCACCTAAAGCACCAGTTGGACCGGTTGGACCAGTGGGCCCCGTAATACCTGGCGGTGGAAAAGGAATAGGTGCTTGAAACTTACTACACTTATCTTGATTCTTCACAAGCATCTCCCCCGTTATAACTAACGTATCAAACTATTTTTAATACATTTAAACTAGCTGTTATCACACCAGATAATGTCGTTACATGCCCGATAGCTAACGGACCATTTTGTAAAGACAAAGTTGCATTTGAAGAAGTAACTTCAATGACCATCGTATTCGAAACTGCTGGTTCTAATATAAAAGTACCTCCTGTAACATAAAAAATAAAACTCCCTGCGACTTGTGTTCCATTTAAAGTAAGCCTCACTGAAATTGTTTCATTTCCGGCAGTTGGATCACCTTGAAAATAATAGCTGACTAAATATATTCCCGGCGTACTTAACGTTACAGTTGTTGCATTTGTTAAACTGACACCAGAACCAAAAGTGGTAGCTCCTGAATTAATTGGTATTAACGCATTCGCTGCAATTGTACTCGTTGAAGTAGAAAAGAAATAACCTCCCCCGCTAGGTAAGCCAGTCGCTCCTGTCGCTCCCGCTATTCCCAAGAAACCTATTGAACCTGCACTACCAGTTGCTCCTGTCGGTCCCACCACGCCACTTGGGCCCTGACTACCTTGTGCTCCAACTGGGCCTATACTACCACTAGCACCTGTCACCCCACTTGCTCCAATTGGGCCTTGCAACCCTTGAACTCCTTGTATACCTTGTATTCCTTGCGGACCCGTTGCACCTGTATTGCCTGTCGTTCCCGTTATTCCTTGTATTCCCGTAATCCCTTGAACACCTTGCACACCTTGTAGTCCAGTTGCCCCAGTTGCTCCTGTGGCTCCAGTTTCACCCGTTGCACCTGTAATTCCAACATTTCCTTGTGGGCCTTGTGGGCCTTGACTACCTTGCGCCCCTTGGACTCCTTGTGGGCCTGTTATACCGACTTCCCCTGTATTTCCTTGGGGACCTCTAATTCCTTGTGCACCTGTTGGACCGATAATTCCTTGCACACCTTGTATTCCTTGCACTCCTTGCGCTCCTGTTGGACCCGTTATTCCTTGGAATCCTTGAGGACCTTGCAAACCAATAGCTCCAGTCGGTCCTATTATTCCTTGCACTCCTTGAGGACCTTGGGCACCTTGTTTACCTGTCAATCCGGTAGTCCCTTGTATCCCTTGAACACCTTGAGGACCTTGTGTTCCAGCTGCTCCTGTTTCCCCTTGAATTCCTTGAACTCCTTGTATACCTTGTGCTCCAGCAGGACCAGTTGCTCCTCGGATTCCTTGTGTTCCTTGAGCTCCTTCTGCTCCTGTAACACCAGCTGGACCAGCTATCCCTTGTATTCCCACCATTCCTTGTGCACCAGTTGGACCTATTACACCTTGAATACCTTGAATACCTTTAGGACCTTCCGCACCAGTTGGACCAGTTACTCCCAGCGGACCTTGTATTCCTTGAGAACCTTCTGCACCAGTTGGACCTGTTATACCTTGGTTACCTTGAGGACCTTGTGCCCCTTGTACTCCAACTGTTCCATCTACACCTTGGGAACCTTGGGCTCCCCTTACACCTTGATGACCTATTGGACCTGTTATACCTTGCACTCCTTGCGCTCCAATTGGTCCTATCCCTCCGCTTACACCTGTTGAACCGGTCGCACCCGTTGGACCTGTTGGACCTCCTGGTGGACCGGGTGGGCCAGCTGGTCCAGTCACCCCACTAGAAGGGCCAATTGGACCAGTTGTTCCCGTCGGACCGCCCGGTGGTCCTTCTGAGCCTTGAGCACCAATACTCCCCGTCGCTCCTGTTATACCTCTTATTCCCTTTATCCCTTGAAAACCTGTTGCTCCCGTTATACCTTGTATTCCTTGCACACCTTGTGGTCCTTGTAAACCTATTACACCTGTTATCCCCTTTATTCCACTTATACCTTGGGCACCTTGCATTCCAGTAGAACCAGTTGGACCCACTTCACCTTGTATTCCTTGAGCTCCTTGTGGGCCTTCTTCTCCAGTAATTCCTTGTATACCTTGGAAGCCGTCTTCTCCTTGTATACCAATAGCCCCTTGCTCTCCTTGTATTCCTTGAACACCTTGAGAGCCTTGTGGACCAGTTACACCCGCGACTCCAGTTATGCCTCTCTCTCCCTGCATTCCTTGTGCACCCGTTTCTCCTCGCTCACCTATTTCTCCTTGTATTCCTTGGGCGCCCTGTATACCTTGACTACCAGCAGGGCCTGTAATTCCTTGTATTCCTTGCATACCTTGTAATCCAATATCGCCAACAGGACCTTGCTCTCCAATTAATCCTTGAGGACCTTGTAAGCCGACCGGACCAGTAATTCCTTGCTCTCCAGTATCACCAACGGGACCTTGTATCCCTTGTGCTCCTGTTGTCCCTCGGGGACCTTGTATCCCCCTGATACCTTGAGGACCTTGGGGCCCAGTTGCTCCCGTCGGTCCAGTCACCCCTGTAGGACCAACAGGACCTTCATGCCCTCCAGTTGGACCGATTGGACCACTATTACCTGTCGGACCCGTTGCTCCTATAAGCGGAAGAGGCAGTGCCACTCCAAATTTTTTGCACTTTCTATGATGACGCACAACAATCCCCCTTCCCCAAAATAATTACACCTTTTATATGAAATGCATTTTTATAAGAAAAGTACACCTTTGACCTCATTTTTTTAAAATAAAGAAGCCTATCATTTCATCTATTTGAAATGATAGGCTTCTTTTTATAAAACAATTTACTTCCTCGCCTTAATAATAAAAGTAGTTGGCACCATTCTAGCTTTATATAAAGAATAATATTTCGTAGACGGCTCAGCTAGTTCTCCATCAAGCGAGCTCGATGGTTCAGGCTCTTCTATTCTCTCAATTTTAAATCCCGATCTATTTAACTCATTTATGTATGTACTTATTTTTCTCTTATATAATGTCGCTTGTACATTTTCTCCTTTAAATGTTTCAAACGTAATGGGCGTTTCCTCATGATAAGAAGACTTTATAGCAACTTCTTCCGTACCATACTGTAAGTTTGAATATACTGGGTGCTCCCAACTAAAAATAAAACTTCCCCCTGGCTTTACATATGAATAAATCAGTTCCAACGTTTTTCTTAAATCTGAAGTCCAACCTAATGCATAAATGGAATATACAATATCAAAATACCCTTTCGGAATATCTCCTTCTTCTTCCATTGCTCCGCATACTAACTTTGGATTCCAATCCTTTAACGTCTTATTCGCTATTGCAATTTGTGCACTTGAAAGATCAAGTCCCCACAATTCCTTTGCCCCTTGTTCCGCCATATACTGCAACGAATGTCCACTTCCACACCCAATATCAAGTACCTTTTTATCTTTAATTGAATCGAACAAATGGATCTCATCTTCAGATGCCGTATACGGTCCGTATTTCGGTAAACAATCCACTTGAAAGAAATAAGGTGCAACTGTATCCCAACACTTTTTATTTGTAGCTAGCATTTGTGTGCCTTTCATATTATTCATTCCCCCCATCCATTTTTCTTTCTCTAATATTAATTACATATCATAACCAGATCGCCCTTTTCTCTTCGCCCGGTAGTTTTTCACTTTTGCAATCGTACCGCATGCTCTTCCTCCTTCTTCTCCAGCATACATACCGCACCATCTTTTACTTCCATTTCGCGAATAATCATAAAATACCCAGCGACAATCTGGACATGCTTTTAACCTTCCCCACACATTTTCTTGAATTGACATTAACACAATGCTTAACATTTTTGTATACACATTCTCTTCATATACTGGTTCATATGTAATACCTTTCATATCATCCTTTATATGTACATGAAATGGGTATTTCTCTAACCATTTTTGCAATGATCCTTCGCCTTCAATTGTCATCCGAATATCTTCTCGAAAACCTCTTAATTCCTCTATCGTATGAAATGGAAACTCTTCATCAAAATATTCTTTCATAAAGAGCTTTATATCTTCTTTTGTTTGCAGCAAATCAATTGGCTCTCTCGTATCGTTTGGTATTCTCCATGTATTTAAAAATTCCCGAATATATTCTAGTTCATTTGGAGCGTTTTGATTCAATTCGATCCACCTTCTTCTTAAAATTTACTTTTTTCTGACTTTTTGTATAATTATAGTATAAAATAGTTAACCATCAAATAATTTTACTGGTTACATAATTAGGGGGATTTCTATGAAAAGTTTCTCAACACCGATACGTTTCATGCTTATTTCTTCATTTTTTATGTCTTTTGGATATTTTGCAGTATACGCATTTTTAGCTATTTATCTATTAACCTTTCTTCATTTTTCTGCTGTCCAAGTAGGAACAGTGTTGACGGTTATGACAATTACATCACGAGTTATCCCATTATTCTCAGGGTTAATTGCTGACAAAATAGGCTATATCATTATGATGATAGCTGGTTTATTTTTGAGAGGAATCGGATTTATCGCTTTAGGAATATGCTCTGATTTCTATACAATTTCTATTTCTTCTGCACTTATTGGCTTCGGAACTGCATTTTACGAACCTGCCGCTCGCGCTATATTTGGCTCACAGCCAGCTCATTTGAGAAAAAATTTATTTACATATTTAAACCTTAGCTTTAATTGCGGTGCAATAATCGGACCAATTGCAGGAGGGTTCTTACTCTTACTCGATCCACTCTACGCTTTCTCTCTAACAGGATCTCTTATGCTGTTATTTGCTTTTATCTTTTACTTACTTAAAAATCACTTCCAAGTCACTACTGAAAACACGTCTATTACATTAGGAATACAGGCCATCTTACAAAACAAGTCTTTCCTTCTGTTTTCCTTTATCATGATTTTCTTCTATATTATGTTTACTCAGCTTACTGTCGCACTTCCACTTCATATGAAAAACATTAGTAATAGCAATCAACTTGCTACACTCGTTATTACGATAAATGCGATAACAGGCGTCATATTTATGGTATTATTCCGAAAATTATTCCACAAATACAACACACTTTCGATTATTAAATACGGTGTTTTATTAATGAGTATTTCCTTTTTACTCATTCCTTTATTTCAACACCCATATTGGCTCTTTATTTGTGTAATTTTATTTACAATCGGTGAAACACTCGTATTACCTAACGCTGATATCGCTATTGCAAATTACAGTAATGAATCATATACAGCCACTTTCTTCGGATTTTATCAACTATCACTCGCATTTGGTTTTATCATTGGTAATTATACCGGTACATCTTTTACATCCAACTTAAGCGGAATGTATACACCATGGCTTATTTTTGGCGGAATAGGACTTATTGGTTTTATTTCACTACATATTTTGAATATAAAAAAAGTGGCCTCTAAAGAGGATATACACCTATGTAATACAAGCGACCTATAACGAAAAAGATTCGACCATCATATGTGACAGTCGAATCTTTTTATTGTTCATATTCAAGATGATTATGCCTTTTACAACCAAACAAATAGCACCCACCTATAAAATCCGTTTCAAATTCTAACCCTGGAACGTATCCAGATTTGATACGTTCTACCATTGTTTTATAACAATTATTCTCTTCTGTATATTCCTCAATTAACTCTTTCTTATCATTTTCTGTCCAGTTTTCTTCTACTTCTTCATTCTGAACATCTTCTATTTCTGCTGTTTTCGCTTCGATAGATTCCCGTATAACTTCATTTATACGGGAGAAATTATTCGTTTTATATAGAGCATACACAAATCTACCAATCCAATTAGGACTTTTCCAGCATTCTTTATATCCCTTTTCGAACCATTCAATTGCTTCTTTATAGCAATTCAACTCAACATATAAATCTGCTACATTAATTTCCCCTAAAAAATTATCAGATTCCCTGTTAAAAGTATCTAACTTCTCTTTTGCTTCTGTCGTTCGTTCTAAATCAATTAAACATTTTACATAGCTATACATGATATAGTCCGAATCCCCTGCAACTCGCAAGAAAAAGTCTGAAGCTTTTTCCAGCTCTCCAAGGTTATAATGCGCTACAGCTACATTATGATATGCTTCATCTGATGGTTGAATCGAAATAGACTTTTGTAATGCTTCTTTCGCTTCTGTCCATTTTTCTTGTTTCATGTAAATGTCCCCTAAGATGTTATAAGGAAAGTATGAAGAAGGATTCAACTTAACAACTTCTCTTATTAATTCAAGAGCTTTATCATCATTCTCTTCCTCATAAAAGTACATCCAAGCCAGATTATTGAGAGATTGTACGTCTCTAGATTCATGTACTGCTTGTTGAAACAGTTCCATTGCTTCCTCATATTTATTTTGTTCAAACATTTCAATTGCCTTCTCATTAATGTTCAAATAACTACCTCCGAAGTAAATGAATTCATCTATTCCCTATCATTATTGTAAAATGTAAAAATTATAATTTCTATAAAAAAATTTCTTTCTCTCGTCTACATTTCGATTGAAATAGAAGCTAAAACATACGAATTTACAAAAATCAGTAAATTTTTCATTCTCCCTTAAATTGGATATACATCCTGTTTCATTTTACATATTATGGTACAATTAAGAGGATACTAACTAAACATTTACGCTCCACACTAGTAATCTAGCAATACCAAAATCAAAAATCACATGGAATTGAGGGATGTTATGAAACAGAAATTAGCTGTTCTTCTATTCACTGGAATCATATTATCAGGATGTTCAACTATAGCAGAGAATTCTTTAGAAAGCGGGAAAGGCAGTATGGAATTATTAACACCAACGATTACAGCAAAAGACAATGAATTAGAAATTAAAACTAAAGGCATTGATGAAAATAAAGTAACTTTTATTTATGTTGCTAATAAAAAAGTGTTGGAACAAAAACTAAAAAATGGTGAATCCTACAAACTTAACATTAAAGATATCGAACACGCTCATAGGACGGACTACAAACCAAAAGTTCAACTTTTACAAACGAAAGACGATGATGATGATGGAGAAATAGTAACCTTCAAACAAGTTAGATATACAGTTAAAAACTGATTTTAAAGTTGTTTCATTATAAATGTAACAAAAGAAAATATACTTTTAACAGTAGATAAATGTAGGGGGTGCTAACATGAAAAAACGATGGATTTCTTGGTGGATTGGTAACATATTTTGGATTATCGTTTTTGGAATATGGGCAGCTATTATTTGGCTACGAGATGTTGATGGGGCCGGTGTTACTCAAACACCCGAAATTAAATCAATATCACTTATCGTTTTATTAATCACGTTTATCATACCAGTATTTTTTCAAATTATATGGCTAATCATTAATTTGAGAATGAGTAAAAAAAATAATTATACGATTTAGCTTTTTGAATTAATAGATGAATATTTTTCATAAAAAAAGAGAGGAATCTACATCAAAATAGATTCCTCCCTTTTACATTTGGACTTATACTGCGCTTTTAATGCATCACTATTCCTCTTTTTTACGATGCATGTTCATCTTTCTTCTTCATTAACGCTCTTTTCTTCATCGCCTTCGTTAAATATCCACCTTTAAACGAGCGAATTTCATACGAAGACATAAACGCTTTCGGTGCAATTTCATTAATGATTTCTAAAAGCTCTTTCTCTCTAGAACGCTTTGCGACGATATCTAAGCGATAACGTATAGAATTAATACCTTCGCCTTCAAATACTGTAACGCCAAATCCAGAGTGACGTAATTCGTCTACTAATTCATTACAACGGTCTAGTAAACTAACTTGATACGTAATATAACCAATTGCTAATTTATTCTCTATATAACCGCCTAATAATAGTCCTGTACTAAAGCCAATGACATAGGCAACGATGTTCATCCAATTTGATAAATCTTGAAACACAATACCTAAACTGACAATGTAAATAGCCCCTTCTAACAATCCAACACCAGCAGCGGATCTTGTTTGATTCTTTACAAGCAAAATCGTACGGATTGTTAAAATGGGAACGTAAATAATTTGAAGCACAAAAATAAGTAACGCTTGTAACATTGGTATCCACCTCTTTCAAAAAGTCTTTTGTCATAATAACATACATAACCTTTAGAAATCGATGGGTTTTTTAAAAAATTTTTATTATTTTTCATACTATTGAAAAACACAAAAAAGAAGCGTATTATATTTGTCGTTAATTTGATTACTTGTATATTATCGCTAAACTAAAAAAGGAACCCGATTAGGTCCCTTTCATCATAGCTCTATGTTTTTCGAAGCATGTTCCCTTTGCTTCTCTTCTTCTTTCACTAACTGCATATTTGCATACGCTAAATTTGCAATCATTAAAAAGTGACCACCTAAAATACCTGTACCAAATGCCCACATTTCCATTTCATGCTCAATTTCATACATGATGATAGCTCCTAAAATAGCAGCTGCAAATCGGTTTAAAACTCCTAATCCAGGAGCCTTTTCCTTCATTACGATACTTTTCCCGAGTTTCTCCACTCTGCGAGCTAATAACCAAAGACAATAGGCGCTTACTGCTAATCCAATACCGAACCCTGTCACTTGTTTTCCAAACGGAGTAATCGTCCACATAAGTAGTAAACCACTAAAGATCACATACAATTGTAATCGATATACACGTAAGGCTTCTTGAATCAAAATATCCGCTCCTAAGTTCTCATTTTTTGTACTTTAGAAGAAAAGCAGCAACTTACACAGTTGCTGCTTTCTCTTCTTCTTGTTCTTGTTCCATCTTACGAATTTCAACACGTTTAATTTGGTAAGCGTCTTTTTCTAACACTTTAAATTCATAACCTTCCGCCTCAACGTGTTGTCCTTCTTCGATTTCATGATTTTGCATCATAATCCATCCACCGATTGTATCCACATCATCTTCTTCGATGTGTAATCCAAATAAATCTTTCACTTCTGAGATAAGCACTTTTCCATCAACAATAATATGTTGCTCGTTCACATGTTGAATTGGTGGTGCTTCATCTTCATCATATTCGTCACGTATTTCGCCGACGATTTCCTCCAAGATATCTTCAAGCGTTACAATTCCAGCTGTTCCTCCGTACTCATCATATAAAACAGCCATCGGAATTCGCTTCTTCTGCATTTGAAGTAATAAATCGTGAATTGGAGTCGTTTCCATCACTTCAATAATCGGACGCATATACGAGCGAATAGATGATAAATCTTTTTGATCCTCGGTCATATATCGAATAAAGAAATCTTTTACGTTGACCATACCGATAATATCATCTTTATCTTCTCCAAAAATCGGATAACGTGTGTATCGCTCATTTTGGATCACTTTCATGTGTTCTTCTACTGAATCTTCCAGGTAGAAACCAACGATTTCTGTTCGCGGTACCATAATCTCTTTTGCAATACGATTATCAAATTCAAAAATGTTATTTACATACTTGTATTCAGCTTGATTAATTTCGCCACTTTCATAGCTATCTGAAAGGATAAGACGTAATTCTTCTTCTGTATGAGCTACTTCATGTTCTGAAGCTGGCTTTAAACCGAATAAACCAGTTATCACACGAGCTGAACCGTTCAATACCCAAATAAATGGATACATTACTTTATAGAACATCATTAATGGACCTGCCAATAATAACGTTACCCTTTCAGCCTTTTGAATTGCCATCGTTTTCGGAGCTAATTCCCCTACTACAACGTGTAAATACGTCATAATCATAAAAGCAAGACCAAATGTTAATACTGATGAAATAGAAGGATTTAAGTTCCATTTCTCAAATAACGGGTGTAATAACTTTTCAATTGTCGGTTCACCTAACCAACCTAATCCCATAGCTGTAACTGTAATACCTAATTGACAAGCAGATAAATATTCATCTAAATTTGTTGTTACCTTTTTCGCTGCTAAAGCACCGCGTTTTCCTTCCGCAACAAGCTGATCGATACGGCTTGAACGTATCTTTACAATCGCAAACTCTGCTGCTACGAAAAATCCAGTAAATGCGATTAAAATCGCAACCATGACTAAATTAAATATTTCCAATGAATCCCCTTAGTTAAAAAACTAAGGTGTCCACCTCCTGTATACTATAATGTTTTCTTATTTGTTTGTTAGAAAACATAGCCCGATACAAAAATTAAAGAGGTCGGATTTCACTTATTCTATAATAATAGAGCAAGTGTCTGTATTAAAGCTGTCGTTTGACCAGATAAAGATTTCGATATTTTTTCACGTTGTGAATCAGTCAATCCATCTAAAAGCGGCTTTAACTCAGTAAGCTCCACTTCTAATTGATGAATATGGTCTGTCACTTCATTCACTTGTTTCGAAACGTGTTCATTGATACCGAGCAGCTTCTTCTTCTCCTCGATTTTCTCTTTAATCTCACAAAGCGGCATATGCATTTCTTTGCACTTCTCAATAAATTGTAATGTCTCAAATGCTGTTTCGTCGTAATAGCGATAATTAGATTGAGATCGCTCCGCTTTTAAGATACCTAGATTCGTATAATAATCAATCGTTCGTTTCGACACGTGAGCCATGAGAGCCAACTGTCCGATTCGATACACCTTCCCAACGATCTTCCCCCCTTGTTTATATTACTTACATCATACAACACATAAACTGTACAGTCAAACGTGACGGTTTATTATTCACAATTTATACAAAATTCCAATCTCCTCCTATGATGATTCAATACGAGTAATCTACACTTATACAATAAAATTACTAAACTACTACCTAATCACTACATTGTCTGCCACTTTTAACCTTTCTTATTTAAAAGCATATCCTACTAATAATGATTGCTTGTATAGGAGGGAATTAATATGAAAAAGACAATCATTTCTCATTTTTATAATGAAGAATACCTACTTCCATGGTGGCTTATGCATCACACGAAAATATTCGATCACGGCATTTTAATTAATAGGGGGTCTACAGATCGTTCCGTAGAGATTTGTAAACTATTAGCACCCCACTGGGAAGTACGAAATTCAAGATTTCTTGAGTTTGATCCAACTAATACTGATATTGAAGTGATGGAAATTGAAAGAGAAGTTTCAGGTTGGAAAATCGTTTTAAATACTACTGAATTCTTTTGTTGTAATAATACTGAAGAATTTTTTTCATCTCTTCATACACTAGGCCAAAACATGTATGCGATTAGAATGATTTTAATGATAGATAATCATAATTATAATTATTCAAAGCCTAGATATTCTATCCCCTTAGTAGAACAGCGATACCACGGTGTCTTCCCTTATAACCCAAATCTCGGATGTGCTTGGAGATTTATTCACAATCATCTAGACGGTGCATATTTACCTGGTAGACATCATTCGCGACACGGATATATAATTTATGACTATCCTTCATTTATTTTAAAATTTTATTTTAGCCCTTGGAATGAACAATCAAAGGCAAGAAAATTACAAATTACACCTACCCTTTCAAAAAGGGGTATTCAAATGGGACTTCAAACACATTACGGTCAATCTCCTGAAGTACTGGACATACGTTTTTTAGAGCTTAGTAACCTAACACAAGACCTCCGTCATAACCCTGAATATCAAGAATTATTTCCAAAATTCAAACCGTAATATTTTCTGCATCGTCATCACCTCAAACATTTTCATTCACTTAATCAAAAACAATTTCATTTGCATAAAACATGAATACTGTATAAATAATAAATTTTTATTTTAGGAGGAAAAAATGAAAGCTGTTATTCTTGCTGGTGGGTACGGTACAAGAATTGGGGAAGAAACACATTTAAAACCGAAACCTATGATTGAAATTGGAACAAAACCTATTCTATGGCACATTATGAGTTTGTATAGTCATTACGGGATTACTGAGTTTATTATTTGCTTAGGCTATAAAGGATATGCAATTAAAGAGTTCTTTCTAAATTACAACTTACACATGTCTGATTTCACAATACAGTTAAACGATAATACAATTACTAGCCATTCTCATCGTGTAGAACCATGGAAAGTTACACTAATCGATACTGGTGTAAATACCGAAACGGGTGGCCGAGTGAAAAAGATTCAAAATTATGTCGGAGACGAACCTTTCTGCCTCACTTATGGTGATGGATTAAGTAATGTAAATATAAAAGAACTTATTACATTCCATAAAAAACATGGAAAAATGGCTACTGTTACTGCCGTACAACCTCCTGGTAGATTTGGTTCTCTCATATTAGATAAACAGTCTGTAACATCTTTTCAAGAAAAACCATTAGGTGATGGCGGATGGGTTAACGGTGGATTTTTCGTTTTAAATCCTGAAGTTTTCAATTACATTAGTGGAGATAAGTCTGTTTTTGAAACAGACTCTTTAGTTCAGTTAGTAAACAAAAATGAATTGGCCGCATATCAACATTCTGGTTTTTGGCATCCGATGGATACATTGCGCGATAAAAATAAATTAGTCGAGCTATGGGAAAGTAATAACGCTCCGTGGAAGGTTTGGTAATATGGCTTCATCATCTTTTTGGAATAAGAAAAAAGTATTTATTACGGGACATACTGGATTTAAAGGCTCCTGGCTCACCCTTTTCTTAAGTTCTTTAGGTGCAGAAGTAGTAGGCTTTTCTTCTCATCCCCCATCCATTCCTAACATTTTTGAACAAGGTAACGTAGCAAAAGAGTGCACGACAATGAAAGGCGATATTACAGATTACCATTCTTTATTTCATGCCATGAAGCAGCATAAACCTGACATAATATTTCATTTAGCAGCTCAGCCAATCGTAACCGCTTCATACAAAAACCCTATCGATACATTCAAAACGAATGTTTTAGGTACTGTTCACGTGCTAGAAGCAGCAAAGTCCATCGAAAGCGTACGTGCCATTATTAATGTGACAAGCGATAAATGTTATGAGAATGACGGTAGTGGCGACCGAGCGTTCGTGGAAAATGACCGACTAGGAGGTTTCGACCCTTATAGCGCTAGTAAAGCTTGTGCTGAATTAGTTACAACATCTTATCACCAATCTTTTTTTCACACGAATACTACTTCGCTTGCTTCTGTAAGAGCAGGTAACGTTATTGGTGGTGGTGATTGGGCAGAAGATCGATTATTCCCTGATATCATTCGGGCATATTTGCACAATCATACTTTGTGTATTCGAAACAAATATGCCATCCGTCCGTGGCAACATGTTTTAGATCCTCTACATGGCTATATCCTTTTAGCTGAAAAACTTTGGAATGATGCTAAATATGCAGAAGCATGGAATTTCGGACCGATTAATGAATCTAGCAGAACCGTTCATGATGTCATTGAATCTGTAATAAAATTATGGAATAACCCACTAACAATCATTTCCTCCTCTACAAATACTCCTTATGAATCACCTGTTTTAACACTCGATAGTACAAAAGCAGTAAACAAACTCGGCTGGACTCCTAAGTTATCAACAGATGATGCTGTCGCTTGGACTGTTGATTGGTACAAAAAATATGCATCTGGTGAAAAGATAGAATCTTTCACACGACAACAAATCGATGCATTCAAAAATTTATAAGGGGGCTATAAAATGGAACAGAAAAAATGCCGTTTTTGCCACTCATTACTAACCAACACTTTTTTAGATTTGGGCGTTTCCCCTCTTGCTAATTCATTTGTAGCTCCTGAAAGCTCATATAAAATGGAACCTTTTTATCCGCTGCACACATTTGTTTGTAACTCTTGTTTACTCGTACAGCTAGATGAATTTGAATCTCCACAAAATATTTTTCATAACTATTTATACTTCAGCTCTTACTCCTCAAGTTGGCTACTACACGCTAAACAATATGTAGAAATGGCGATTAAGCGTTTCAACTTAACGAAACATTCAAAAGTGATTGAAATCGCAAGTAACGATGGGTACTTATTACAATACTTTAAAAAAGAAAATATCGAGACATTGGGAATTGAACCCGCGAAAAACGTAGCAGAAATTGCTATCAAAAAAGGAATTCCTACTCATGTGAATTTTTTCAGTAATGACTTAGCAAAAAAATTGCCACAAGCTGATTTAATCGTCGCAAATAACGTATTAGCACACGTTCCAAACTTGCATGATTTTGTTGCCGGTTTAAAAACGTTATTAAAACAAGATGGCACGATAACAATTGAATTCCCACACTTATTAAACCTCATATCCTTTAAACAGTTCGATACTATCTACCATGAGCACTTTTCCTACTTCTCACTTATAAGCCTTCAAAAAGTTTTAAGTTATCATCATTTACAAATTGTTGATGTAGAAGAACTTTCAACGCATGGTGGTTCCTTACGGATTTTTGTAAACCATCTAAGTGCCCAATCAACTATCCATTCCAATGTTACAAAATTAATTCAAAAAGAAGTCGACCACGGGTTAGGTACTTTAGATTGCTATCTCCTTTTTTCTAAACGCATCGAACAATTGAAAATAAATATTTTAAAGTTTTTTATTGAAGCGAAAGCTTTAAACAAACAAATTATCGGTTACGGTGCTCCCGCTAAAGGAAACACCCTTTTGAATTATTGCGGGATAGGTAAAGAATTTCTAGCTTATACAGTAGATAAAAATCCTCACAAACAAAATCTCCTTTTACCAGGAACTCGTATTCCAATAAAATCTCCAGCAGAAATTAAACGTACAAAACCAGATTACATTCTTATACTTCCTTGGAATTTGAAAGACGAAATTATGAAAGAATGCTCTTTCATTCGTGAATGGGGCGGTAAATTTTTAGTGACGGTTCCAGAAATTGAGGTGATCGAGCCATGAAGAAAGTTGTTGTAACAGGTGGTAGTGGCTGGATAGGTAAATATGTTGTACATTCACTTATACAAAAGGGATATGAAGTGCACGCCACCTATAATAAAAATAACCCCTCTCACCTCCCTTGCCATTGGCATAAAGTAAACTTGCTTCGCGATGACGAAGTAAAACAATTCATTTACGACGTTCAGCCTAGCCATCTCATTCACCTTGCTTGGGAAGCAGTGCCACCAGCATGCTATGTATCTATTAATAATTACTATTGGCTAAAGTCTAGTATTTCATTGATTCAACACTTTACAACATGCGGTGGAAAGCGTGTTGTCGTTGCAGGTACTGGCGCAGAGTACGAATGGTTTAACGGCGTATTATTTGAAGATTCACCGCTCCTTTCCTATAAAACCCCGTATTCTTTATGTAAAAATGCACTGCACTCTTGGCTAGAAACGTATGCACAACAAACAGGCCTCAGCATGTGTTGGGGCCGCATTTTTCATATGTATGGACCTCACGAACAAGGTAATCGGCTCGTTTCTAACATTATCACTTCCTTATTAAAAAACGAGGAAGCACTATGTACACATGGAAAACAATCGAGAGATTTCCTCCATGTGAGTGACGTCGCTGACGCTCTCGTAACAATATTAGAACACAGCGTTACAGGCACCATCAATATCGCTTCTGGTCAATCTGTACAAATTAAAGAGTTAGCTTCTATCATTGCTAAAAAGATAGGAAAAGAAGATTTAATTAAACTAGGTGCAATCCCTTTCTCTAAAGATGAACCTTTATTTGTCGGGGTTAATGTAGAACGTTTAAAAACTGAAGTAAACTGGAAACCAACATACGATCTAAATACAGGAATTGAAGAAACAATTTTATGGTGGAAATCATTTATACAAAAACATAACGATATGCATCATTAAAACGTAAATCCTTCGTTCCTCTCGCTAATTCCTTATACCATCCTTCTAATCTTTCCGGCGTAACAATATGATGCGTCCCCATTCCCCCATGCTTACTAGCTTCAGAAAGAGTCGGACCAATTTGTAACTTTCTCTTTCTCATCGCATCGTTCCACGGACTAAACCCAAACCATAATATACAGGCAAGAGGTGGATAAATCATCGATTCATGCGCAGATAAATGTCTTCCAACCGTATAACTTCCATGCTCATGATTATGAATAAATCTACCTCTTCTCCATAACGGCCAATCTTCTGGTAAATAACCATGAAACCGCTGTTTCATTAAAGGTATTCCAAAGTTAAGGTCCGGATAGTTGTAGTTAGGATCATCAATCATAATAAGCCCGTCCAGCCAATACATCCTCCCCCCCAATTCATTTAGCGATTTCCAAAACTGATTTTTATCTTGCACGCAAAGAAACTCAGTCGTATTTAAAATCATTTTCCATCCTTGTACTTCTTGTTCTATCCTCATCACTTCATGATCTGTCGCATATGCATCAAACTCTGGATTTACAGAATCTCGCACCTCCCAATGCGGTGCGAATTTTTTACAAATCTCAACGGAACGATCTGTTGAACCTTTATTAATTAAAATACCATGATCAAAAAGTTTCGTATGATGCATAAGCCACCATGGCAATAAATACTCTTCATTGTAAAAATGTGAAATAACGGTTGTAGTTATAATAATCTCCTCCTCTTTCTCTATTAATCTACTTTTTATCCTACAACCAATATACTCATAAGCAAAAATATGTTTCCTAATTATTGATCAAATATTATTATTAATATTTTTGTAAGTTTTCCTTTGGTACCCAGCCCTCCTCACCATCTCTTCCTTCGCACCAAACCCATCCATTCAATTCTTCTAATCCGATCAATCTTTTTCCAATACTCACATTTAATTCTTTCGCAGTATATTGTTTTATAATAATTCCTGTTCCATTCATATCTTTTCTTATAATTTGCTCCGGAACCCATCCTTTCCGGTCATATTTCTCTTCGTGACAAAACATCCAGTTTTCCCAATTTTCAGGACCAGCGTAACTCTCTATCATTTTCACTACATTCCCCTCTTCTAAGCGAATTGGATTAGGATAATTGCTAACATGTGATTTTATAACGATATATTTCATAACACCCTCCAATAATCAGAAAATTAAGTTATACTATCACTATAACTTAAAAAGGAGGAATACACATGTACTACAACACTTCATTCGAAAACGATCAACCTGTAGGCCGTCTATAAACTAAGACGGGCTTATAACACATACACTATGCCTCGTCTTAGGGAACTCATATTACCCTAAAAATAGACGGAGGTACTTCAAATGAAACAAACCATTTTAGGAGCTATATGTTTATCACTAGCAGCAAGTATATGGGGCGGTATGTATGTTGTTAGCAAATACGTACTCGATTTTATCCCACCACTAACACTCGTTTGGCTACGCTTTATTATCGCTTTTGTTGTTTTATATGGCATTTTGAAACTAGCTGAGAAAAAGCAAAAGAAAAAAGTAACCATTCGCAAAAAAGATTGGCTCCTATTTGCTTGGATTGGATTTATCGGCTATTTCATTTCGATCACATGCCAATTTATCGGAACAAAATTATCCGACGCTCATACAGGCTCGTTAGTTACATCAGCTACACCTGCATTTATGGTTATATTTGCAGCGCTCATTTTGAAAGAAAAACTAACTGCTCGTAGACTTTTATCTACTATAATAGCGACAATCGGTGTCATTATCGTAATCGGATGGGATATTGAAATCGGCTCCTATTTTATCGGAACAATCATTTTAGTTGGAGCCGCTATTACGTGGGCTTTACTATCTATTTATGTAAAAATCGCTTCAATCCAATTTTCATCCTTAGTTATTACAACGTACGCAATTTTCTTTTCACTCTTTTTTATTACACCTTTTATGATATGGGAGCTACAAGCGGCCTCTATCGGAACAGTAAATACGTACGTAATATTAGGCATATTATACTTAGGAATCGTCTCAACAGCAGGTGCCTTTTTCCTTTGGAATAAAGGATTAGAATTACTGGATGCAAGCATCGGCTCCTTATTTTTCTTCTTCCAACCTATCGTTGGATCGTTACTTGGTTGGTTGCTCTTAAATGAAACATTAAATATTAACTTTTTTATTGGTGGTATTCTTATTATATGTAGCGTTTTAATTACTACTTTTGAAAAGAAATAAAAAGCAGGCAGAGATTCTTAGTCTCTGCCTGTTCACATTATTGGATCTTGGTCGTGAAAACCAATACAAATCGGTATATATCATAATACTTCGCTTCTATTTGCTCTACTGCTAACGAAAAGACATCCTCTTGCATCTCTTCTAAATACTGAAATATCTCCACACTAAATACTCCTCACTCTTTACGCACTCCAATGCGATGGACGAGACAATAATTTCGGTAATTTCGTATGTTTGTCCCCTCTAGCAGCATTAACTTGAACTTGCGTCAGAAAAATACTATTAGTAAAATCAGCCCCGCGAATATCTGCATCTCGCAAATCTGCTCCGATGAGATCTGCCCCTCTTAAATCTGCACCATTTAAGTTAGCCGCAATTAAGTAAGCTCCTCTTAAATTTGCACCTTGTAAATTTTTCTTTTTCAGATTCGCTCCCATAAGGTCTGCTCCGCGGTGAATGATTCGTTTCTTACGCGCAGTATTCATTTCCTTCCATACTAATTCGCTCGTTTCTAAAAGAAGAATGTTCACCTCTGCCCTATGCATTGGAACATTTATTTTCATTAACTCATCTGGATTTAAATTCGAAAGTCGCTCTGTCTCCTCAATTGCGTTCTCCAGCTCTTTATGAATTGGCTGTGTTGCCTTTAAAAGAATCGCCTCATTCAAATACCAAAGCATTTCATGAAGTTGATGCATAACTGGAAAAGCATCGTACATTTTTCTTGCATGCTTTGCATCTTTCCGCCAATCAATCCCTTTAAACGTACCCTGAGAAATCTTCTGTCCAGCACCGAAACACTCAAATACTGTACAACCTTTATAACCTTTTCCTCTAAGATTTTTATGTATACTACATTTAAAATCTGATTGTAAGTTGGAACATGGTTTACCACCATCTTTATTCACTGCAAAATCTACCGATGCTGCGAACGGTAATGCAACGCAACATAGACCGAAGCATTTTTCGCAGTTTGCTTTTAAATGATCGTTATGATTAGTCAAAATCTATACCCCCTGTTGTCTTTTGACTATTTCATAATATTCCAACTGTAATAAATAATCAATTTTAAAATAAACCAGCATCTTTCGTTTCAATTCATAACTTTATCATTCGATTTCCTTTCAATTGAAAAGGACTATTTCTATTTAATGAATTATAATTAAATTATAAATTTTCTAACTAAAAAGGAGACTTATTATGGCACTAGAAATGAAAACAAACTGTCAAATTTGCGATCAATCGCTCGAACAAGATTCTGAAGCATACATTTGCGTATATGAATGTACATTTTGCGCACCATGTACAGAAGAAAGACATAACGTTTGTCCAAACTGCGGCGGCGAATTAGTACGTAGACCGAAAAAGAAATAATAAAAAGCAAAGCGATATCGCTTTGCTTTTGTTTAGGCATCTAAAATTATATATTTAAAAACTTCACACAAACAGGCTCTGGCACAACAACATCAGATTGTAAAAGTGTTAACTTACCTGTAGATTCATCTCTTGAAAATAACACAAGATTATGTGACTTTTCATTTGTAGCAACAAGGAACTTTTCAGTAGGATCTAATACAAAGTCTCTTGGCCAATTTCCTTCTGTAGATGTGTGTTCAACAAATGTAAGCTGACCTGAATTTTGATCTACGCTATAAACAGCGATACTATTATGACCACGATTACCTGCATATACAAAACGGCCGTCAGAAGAAATATGAATCGCACTTCCTTGATTATTTTCATCAAATTGTTCTGGAACAGTAGAAATATACTGTAATTCTGTAAAGGATCCTTCTGCAGGATTATATGTTAACACAATAACCTCTGAACTAAGCTCCGTCATCACATACGCATACTTTCCATTCGGATGAAAAGTAATATGTCTTGGACCACTTCCTGGATTTACAGATAAACGATTCACTTCTATTAATGTACTATCTTTTACTTCATACGTAATTATTTTATCTATCCCTAAATCAACGCCCACTACATATTTTTCATCAGGAGTGTACCCCGCGTAATGTGCATGTGGTTTTTCTTGTCTTTCTTTATTCGGACCTGAACCTTCATGCGCCATAATAGATGAAGCAGGATTTACAGTTCCATCTTCTTCATTTATTTCAAAAGACTCAATCGTTCCTTTATGGTAATTCGCTGTAACTACTGTATGATTTCCACTATCAACACTAATATGACAAGGAGAAGCACCTTCTACTACTTGTCTATTTCTCGCTTTTAGTTCTCCAGTATGACTATCAATGGAATACGCAGCTACACCGCCAGATTCGCCTTCCTTAACAACAGAATAGAGATATTCATTATTTTGGTTAATCGTTACATATGTAGGGTTATCCAGCTTAGCGGCAAGTGTTACATTACTAATTTTTTTTGCTTTTGTGTCTAAAGTAAACTTATATATTCCTTCGCTATTTTCTTTCGTGTAAGTTCCAACATATCCAATAAACTCTTTGTTATCCTTCATTTTCATAACCCTCTCTCCCTATATTTTACGTTCATCATGCTTCTTAAAATATTTTATGTTGAAAGAGTATCCAAAAAAATCGGAGTACTTCTTTATACGTTACCATATTTTCTTGGTAAATAGCTTTTAAACCCACTTTTTTTGATACGCTGCTATACTTTCATATTCTTCTTCCAATTGACGGGACAGACGAATATAGATTGGCGTTAAATCTTTATATTTTTCCACACTTTCCATGTTTGGCTCATGATGAAAATCTGCACCTACCATTTCAGAAACTACGGATAATGTATCTATTTCACCTAAACTATATAAACCGAGGATTGCAGCTCCTAAGCAAGAGCTTTCAAAACTTTCCGGAACATATACGTCTTGATGGAAGATATCCGCCATCATCTGTCTCCAAAGTTCCGACCTTGCAAAGCCGCCTGTCGCTTGAATTTTTTTCGGTTCGCCAATTAACTCTTTTAAAGCGAGAAGAACGGTATACAAGTTATAAATTACTCCTTCTAAAACAGCACGGATAAGATGTTCTTTCTTATGATGCAATCCGAGTCCAAAGAAAGATCCTCGTGCATTTGCATTCCATAAAGGAGCTCTTTCCCCTGCTAAATACGGGTGAAATAATAAACCGTCAGATCCAGGATTCACTTTTGCCGCTATTTCAGTAAGTACTTCATATGGATCTTTCCCTAAACGCTTCGCAAGTTCAATCTCTGAAGTGCCTAATTGGTCACGAGCCCATCTGAAAATCATACCGCCGTTATTTACTGGTCCACCGATTACCCAATGGTCTTCAGTTAACGCATAACAAAAAATTCTACCTTTCGGATCTGTTACAGGACGATCTGTTACAGCACGTATCGCACCGCTTGTACCAATGGTAACAGCCACAACGCCAGGATCTATTGCATTTACACCTAAATTAGATAGTACTCCATCACTCGCTCCTACTACAAAAGGCGTAGAAACAAGTACATTCATCTCTTTGGCAAGCTCTTCATCTAATCCTGTTAAACTGTGCGTTGTTGGAACAAGTTTAGAAAGCTTTTCATCTGTAATTCCCGCAACATGTAAAGCCTCTTCATCCCATTTTAAAGATTTCAAATTAAACATCCCTGTCGCTGACGCTATAGAATAATCAATTACATACTCTTTATATAACTTGTAAAAAACATATTCTTTAATAGAAATGAATTTATAACTTTTTGCGAATAACTCTGCCTTCTCATTCTGTAGCCAAACTAATTTCGAAAGCGGTGACATAGGATGAATTGGTGTGCCAGTACGAAGGTAAATTTCATGACCATTCATATCATTCTTTATTTTCTCCGCCCAGCTTGCACTTCTATTATCTGCCCAAGTAATACATCCCGTTAATGGATTCCCCTTTTCATCTACAGCAATGAGACTATGCATTGCCGAACTAAAAGAGACACAAAGAATATCACTTGGCTGTACACTACTTGATCGTATAGTTTCTTTAATCGTATTTATTACTGCACGAAAAATTTCTTCTGGGTCTTGTTCCGCTGTTTCAGGCGTAGGAGAATATAAAGGATATTCAATTCCATGACTAGCAATAACAGATCCATCAGTAGAAAATAGAACTGATTTTGTACTAGTTGTCCCAATGTCTACACCAATCATATATTTTGAGCTCACCATTTCTTCCTCCTAACAAAAAATCCCTATAGTATCCTAATAATATAAGAACCATAAAAATACATTTATTTTATCTATTTATAACGTTATGTGCTAAAGTTATCTCTCTACATTCATATAAAAATATCCTTATTTTAAACAAACATATCGAGTAGTAAAACTCCTCCAAAAGCGATAAATGAAAGTAACGTTTCTAATACTGTCCATGTTTTAAATGTTTCTTTCACTGTTAAACCTAGGTATTCTTTTACCATCCAAAAACCAGCATCGTTTACGTGTGAAAACATTAATGCTCCTGCACCTGTTGCAATAACGAGTAACTCTAAGTTCACACCTGTTGTATTTTCAACGATTGGCGAAACGATACCCGCTGCTGTTGTTAAGGCGACTGTCGCTGACCCTGTCGCAATTCGAATTAAACCAGCTACTATAAATGCTAATACAATTGGAGATAGAGCTAAATGTTCAGACATTTGAGCAATAGCATTCCCTACCCCACTATCGATAAGAATTTGCTTAAAACCCCCGCCGGCACCAATAATCGCAACAATTGAACCGATTGGTAATAAGCTATCTTCTGTTATCTTCTTAATAGCTTTTTTATCGATACCTTGACGAAATCCAAGAAAATAGAACGCCGCAAAACATGCAATCAATAGTGCAATGATAGGACTACCGATTAATGTGATAATCTTCATCAAAGTATTAGAAAGAGGCACATAAGGAGCTGCTGCAGCTAAAACCATTAACATAACAGGTAACAATATAACTAAAAATGAAACTCCTATTCCTGGTAATTTCGTTGATTTTGTATTTACACGAATCAATTCTGGCTCATTTTCAGGAATTACACGTTTGTGAATCCATTTCGCAAATATAGGACCTGCAATAATCGCTGCAAAAAATGTAATAATGAGTGAATACATTAGTACATTCCCAAGATTCGCTTTATAAATACCAATTGCAACTATGGCCCCTGGATGCGGAGGAACAAGACCGTGCACGACAGATAGCCCAGCAATTGCTGGTAATGCTATTAATAAAATATTTTGTTTCGTTGTTTTATGAATTGAAATTACTAACGGCAGTAATATTAAAATGCCTACTTCAAAAAACACCGGGATTCCAATAATAAAACCTGCAATTAACATAGCCCATGGTAAGTTTTTTATCCCAAAGGATTTAATAAAGAACTCTGCCACTTGCATTCCAGCACCTGACTCTGCCATCATTTTCCCTAAAATTGTACCTAATACTAAAATACCTACTAAATGCCCTAGAACACTTCCCACTCCTGTTTCATAAGCACTCACTATTTTATCCATTGGCATTCCAGACATAATTGCTAAAAACAAACTTGCAACCGTTAAACTAATAAACGCATGCCATCTCCACCACGACACCCCTAAAATAACAATTACGATTGATAATAATGTAATCATTAAAAGGTACATATTCATACTCAATCCCCCTTTATGTAAACCCTTTCATAATTACTATATAATTAAAAGAACCTATATAGTTCTTACGTGAGTAAAAGATACCTTTACATATTGCTATACACTTAAAAGCATCTTCACATCATAATGATTTATATAAAAAGAATCTCCCTTATTAGAGATACACTATAACTCATCTCTCTAATAAGGGGATTTCTCTTTAATAATTATAATGTTATTGTGATAAATGCTTCGCGCGATCAATTTTTCCTTTTTTAAAAGTGAATGACACTTTCTTCTCTGCTGTTTTCACGTAGTAAGACTACAAACTCAGGATCCAGTTTAAACGATGAAGTTACTTAGGATTTGTCCTCTCATGAAAAGCAATTTTCGGAAAGCACCTTCACTTTCATGCATTATAATTTAGGAGCTTTCGCCCAATCCGCAGCAAACTTCTCAATACCTTGGTCTGTTAATGGGTGCATAGCAAGTTGTTCAATTACTTTATAAGGAATTGTTGCAATATGAGCACCTGCCATCGCTACACGAGTTACATGATCTGGATGTCTGACAGAAGCCGAAATAATTTGTGTATCTAATTGATGAACATCGAATAATTCAGCAATTTTAGCAACTAATAATACACCATCTTCAGAAATATCATCTAAGCGTCCTAAAAATGGAGAAACGTACGTTGCACCCGCTCGAGCAGCTAAAAGTGCTTGGTTCACAGTGAAAATAAGTGTAACGTTCGTTTTCACACCTTTTTCAGTAAGATAGCGACAAGCTTCTAATCCTGCTAGCGTCATTGGAAGTTTTATCGTGACGTTTTTATCGCCACCGTTAATTTTAATTAATTCTTCTGCTTGAGCAATCATTTCTTCAGCTGTAACAGCATCTGGAGTTACTTCTGCCGAAACAGACTCAACTTTAGGTACTGCCTGACAAATTTCTGCGATACGGTCTTCAAACTTAACGCCCTCTTTTGCTACTAAAGAAGGATTCGTTGTAACACCAGCTAAAACTCCAAGTTTATATGCTTTTTTTATGTCCTCAAGATTTGCAGTATCAATAAAAAATTTCATGATCAATTCCCTCCAGTTTTTAAACGTTGATGAGTTACATGTTTAATATGCTTATCCCGTAAAAGCCCGATTGGTATGGAATAAAGCCCCTATTTATTAAAGTTTCACTTTATTTCTTTTCTACTGCATGTCCGCCAAATTCATTGCGCAGAGCTGCTACAACTTTTCCTGTAAATGTATCATTGTCTAATGAGCGGTAGCGCATTAATAGAGACATTGCGATAACAGGAGTTGCTGTTTGAAGGTCTAATGCTGTTTCTACTGTCCATTTTCCTTCACCAGAAGAATGCATAACACCCTTAATTTCATCCAGTTTTGCATCTTTAGAAAATGCATTTTCTGTTAATTCCATTAACCAAGAACGAATTACTGAACCGTTGTTCCATACTCTTGATACTTTTTCATAATCGTAGTCAAATTCACTTTTCTCTAGAATCTCAAATCCTTCACCAATAGCAGCCATCATACCGTATTCAATTCCGTTATGAACCATTTTTAAGAAGTGACCACTACCAGCTTTTCCAGCATATAAGAATCCATTTTCTACAGCAGTATCGCGGAAGATAGGTTCAACGATGTCCCAAGCTTCTTGATCTCCTCCGATCATGTAACAAGCACCATTACGAGCGCCTTCCATTCCGCCAGAAGTTCCTGCATCCATAAAGTGAATGCCATCTTTCTTTAATTGCTCATATCGGCGGATAGACTCTTTATAATGTGAATTACCAGCTTCAATTAAAATATCTCCTTTTGATAAAAGTGGTGTAACCTCATCAATAACAGAATCAACAACAGCGTGTGGTACCATTACCCAAAGAATTCTTGGTGATTGTAATGACTGAACAAGTTCACTTAAACTAGATGTACCCGTTGCCCCGTACTCTTTCATTTCTTCTACTGCGCTCGTATTTAAATCAAATGCTACTACTTCATGTTTATGATCCATTAAATTTTTCCCTAAATTTAATCCCATTTTACCTAACCCAATTAATCCTACTTGCATAATATAATTCCTCCTCAAATCATCTTTTATTAAAAATCCATATCACTACAATCTGGAATACCTTTCAGCACTGAAATGTTAGTATGTACAGAAAGGTATTCACAGTCATAGCTTAAGAATTCAACACATTTTTTGTAATTTGAACAACATTTTCTGTCGTAAATCCAAATAGATTCATGACTTCAGCTCCAGTTCCTGAAGCTCCAAATGTTTCAATTGATAGTACTTTTCCTTCTTGTCCTACATAACGTTCCCAACCTAGAGATACACCCATCTCAAGAGATACTCGTTTCGTTACAGAAGACGGAAGAACGGATTCTTTATATTCGTTCGATTGGCGATCGAATAACTCCCAGCTCGGCATTGCAACGATGCGAACAGAAACTTGTTCTTCTTCTAATTTTGCTTTCGCACTAGCAGCTAAGGATACTTCAGAACCTGTCGCAATTAAAATTACATCCGGATTTTCATTTGTTTGTGTTAATACGTAAGCTCCTTTAGAGAGATTCTCTATGTTCGCTTTCGTTTCATTAAACACCGGTAAATTTTGACGGCTCAGTACTAAAACGACTGGACCATCCGTTTGCTGTAAAGCATACGCCCAAGCACTTGCTGTTTCATTTGCATCTGACGGACGGATAACTGTTAGACCAGGAATTGCTCGAAGCGCTGCCAATTGTTCAATTGGTTCATGCGTTGGACCATCTTCTCCTACAGCAATCGAATCATGTGTAAATACGTAAGTAACAGGTAAATTTTGCAGTGCAGCCAGTCGAATCGATGGACGAAGGTAATCATTAAATACAAAGAATGTACTTACGAAAGGTTTTACTCCTCCATGGAGAGCCAGTCCATTCGCTGCCGCGCCCATTGCATGTTCACGTACACCGAAGTATATATTTCGTCCAGCATACGATTCTACCGCGTACACAGCTTCACCTTTTATATCTGTCATAGTGGAATGAGAAAGATCTGCACTTCCACCGAAAATAGAAGGAATCGATTTCACATAATGATTAATAGCTTCCCCACTTGCAACACGAGTGGAAATCGTTTTTTCAATATCAAAGGATAGAATGTCTTTCGCTTCAATTAAAACATCACCTGTAATCGCTTTTTCTAATTCATCTGCTAGTGCAGGGTTCGACTCTCTGTATGAGTTGAACTGCTCATTCCAGTCATTTTCTTTTTCAATACCTTTTTGTTTCAGTTCATTAAAATGAGCTTTTACTTCTTCAGGTACAAAGAAATCTTCCTCATAATCCCAACCATACACTTGTTTTGTCGCTGTTGCCTCTTCTACGCCAAGCGGATTACCATGTGCTTTGTTCGTTCCAGCAACTTTTGGACTTCCATAACCTATAATAGTTCTAATTTCTATAAGAGTAGGTTGATCCGTATTTTCTTTCGCTGATTGAATAGCTTTTGTAATAGCATCGACATCGTTTCCATCTTCAACTCTTACATATTGCCAATGTACAGATTCTGCCCTTTTCTGAATATCTTCAGAGAAAGCAATGCCTAATTCACCATCAAGTGAAATTTCATTTGAATCATACAGTACAATTAACTTGCCAAGTTTCATATGTCCTGCCATTGACATCGCTTCATAAGCGACACCCTCCATTAAGTCACCATCTCCGACTAAAGCGTACGTATTGTGATTTATAATAGAGTGACTATCCTTATTGAACTTCGCCGCTAAATGCGCTTCTGCCATTGCCATTCCGACAGCATTGGCAATCCCTTGTCCTAACGGGCCTGTCGTCGCTTCGACTCCAGAAGTATGACCAAACTCAGGATGTCCTGGTGTTTTACTATTTAACTTTCTGAAGTTTTTCAAGTCATCAATTGAAACATCATATCCAGCTAAATGAAGCAGGCTATATAACAGACTAGATCCATGTCCCGCCGATAAAACGAAACGATCACGGTTAAACCATTCTGGGTGATTAGGATTGTAATTTAAATGATTCGCCCATAATGCATAAGCCATTGGTGCTGCTCCCATCGGAAGACCTGGATGACCTGAGTTTGCCGCATTAATAGCATCAATCGATAACGTACGAAGTGTATTCACTGCTAATTGATTTATGTTTTGTGTCATAGTAATCGTCCCCCTAAATGCTTTCATGAAAGAAAGTACTTATTTTTCCGTCTCTTGATCTAACCACCATTTAAATCCACTTTCTTGCAACAGTTCATTAGACGCTTCTGGACCATATGAACCAGACTCATATTCATGAAGCGGTAATAAGTTTTCCTCGAACGCTTCAAGAATTGGTTGTACCCATTCCCATGACAATTCAACTTCTCTCCAATGTGCAAAGAATGTAGCGTCTCCACTCACAGCATCATGAATGAGTCTCTCATACGCTTCAGGTACTCCCACATCCGCCTGGTCACAAGTAAAGTTAATACGCATCGGTTCAATTTCTCCATTTTTCAATGGATTTTTACTATTTAACTGTAATGAAACGTTCTCACCTGGGCTAATTTCAATTATTAATAAGTTAGGTTCTGCATTTGGATTATTATCTTGATATTGCTGTTTTAACGTATTTTTAAATTCGATTACAATACGAGTAGACTTTTCTTTCATTCGTTTTCCTGTTCGTATATAAAATGGAACGCCAGTCCAAAACGGATTATCGATCCACAAGCGAGCAGCAACAAATGTGTCTATGTTAGAAGAAGGATTTACTCCTGGTTCCTCTTTATATGCTACAACTTGCCCGCCTTTTATCTCTCCTGAAGCGTATTGACCGCGAACGATATGGTTTTGAACGTCTTCTTTTTTCACTTTACGAAGCGTCTCCATTACTTTTCGTTTTTCCTCTCGAATTTCACACGCATTAACCTTTTCCGGCAGATTCATAGCAGTCATCATTAATATTTGTAACATATGATTTTGAACCATATCTCGAATGGCTCCTGCCTGGTCATAATATCCTGCCCTTTCTTCAACCCCAACTGTTTCACTAGCTGTGATTTGTACATTCGCTATATGTTCTTTATTCCAAATCGACTGGAGAACAGGATTTGCAAATTCTAGCGCTTCAAGATTTTGAATCATCGGTTTACCTAAATAATGATCGATACGGTATATCTCGTCTTCTTCAAACGTGCGACTAAGCTTATCATTAAGCTCACGAGCAGATGTAAGGTCGTGCCCAAACGGTTTCTCAATCATCAGGCGTTTCCATCCATCCGTTTTATCAAGTCCGCTTTCCTTAATATTTAAAGCAATCGTCTCGAAAAATTCAGGAGCAACGGAAAGATAAAACATTCTATTACCTTTTATATGTAGTTCTTCTTCCCTTTCACGAACGACTTGTAATAATCTCTCATAGTCTTCCGGCTTACTCACATCTAATGGACAATAGCGAAAATTATCTAAAAAACCTTCCAGTTCCGGAGTACCTTCTTCCCTCTGACGAGAAAACGTCTCTATTGATTCTTTTATTCTTTCTTGAAAATCTTCATGAGATACTTGACGTCTTCCAAGCCCGATAACAGATATTTGCTTTGGAAGCTTTTGATCTCTATATAAGTTATATAGCGCGGGGTAAATTTTGCGTTTCGCTAAGTCCCCTGTCGCTCCAAATAAAACAAAGGTCATTGATTCCAAGTTCAGTCCCCCTCTTGTTGTATAATCCTCGTCAATATACTAAAAATGAATTGTACAGAAGCTCATACTCTTATACTTCCTGTTTTTATAAAAAACAAAGAGTTATCTAATTCCAATTCTTTTTATACCTTTCGCTCTCTCATTGTCCCCAATATTAATAGTGGCAATTCAAAGCATTTCTACTGCAACTTACTTATTTATAGAACTTAACGAAATATTTTATATCTAATTACTTTTAGTAATTAAGTAATCCTATGTCTAGTATATTAACCACATAAATTATTATCGTCAATAAAAATGTTTTGAATTAAATACTATTTATTTTGTAATACTTTTCTAAGTGTATTCCTAGTTACCATTCATTTTCAAAGATAATGATTGATATAATAAATATCAGTTTCATCAAAATCTTCAATTAATTTCCGGTTAAACTCGCGAGCAGACGTTACATTATAATCAAAAGGCTTCTCTATAATAAGACGGTTTAATCCTTTTGTAGTCCACAATCCACTCTCTTTAATATTTAAAGCAATCACATCAAATACTTCTGGTACAACAGATAGATAAAACATACGGTTTTCAGAAATATTTAATTCTGTTTCACGCTTTTTTACAAGGCTCAGTAAATCTTGATAGCCCACTATATTCGCTGTATCTAATTGACAATAACGAAATGTGCTAATAAATTCTTCTACTCCTGATTCGTCATCAGAAGATATTCTAGAAAATGTAGCAAGGGATTGTTCCACCTTTGTTTGAAATTCCACATCTGACATTGCCCTTCTGCCAATACCGATAATCGAAATAGATTGTGGTATATTTTGATTACTAAATAGTTTATATAAAGCAGGGTAAATTTTGCGTTTCGCTAAATCCCCTGTCGCTCCGAATAAAGTGAAACTTTAATCAGTGGAGGTTTTGTTCATCCCCACTGATTATTAGCCTTCACCAATCGGGCTTTTACGAGCAGCCCAACTCCCACCTAACTTCTTTGCTTTCGCTGAATTTTGAGGCGGGGGTCTTACTGCCCGGCAAATAGCGGGATAAACATAATGAATAAATCATGCTGCAAAAATAACATCTACCCTTTCTTCATAAAGCTTTACAATTGCTTTCGCAAGTACGTTACATTATTTCACGTACTTTCCCCTTCTCTATATAAAATTCTCACTAACAAAATTCAAAATATTATACTTATTTTCCGTACTTTGCTATGCTATAACCACAAACAGGAGGTATAAACTATGAAAGCACAAATTATCCATTCTTTTGGGGATTCATCTGTATTTCAATTAGAAGAAGTTTCAAAACCAAAACTTTTACCAGGTCATGTTCTAATCGATGTAAAAGCAACAAGTGTAAATCCAATCGATACAAAAATGCGTAGTGGTGCCGTTTCAGCCGTCGCTCCTGAGTTTCCAGCTATATTACACGGCGATGTAGCTGGTATTGTTATTGAAGTAGGAGAAGGTGTTTCGAAATTCAAATCAGGGGATAAAGTATACGGATGTGCCGGAGGTTTTAAAGAAACTGGAGGTGCACTTGCAGAATTTATGCTTGCTGATGCACGATTAATTGCTCACAAACCTAACAATTTAACAATGGAAGAAGCTGCTGCTCTACCATTAGTTGCAATTACAGCTTGGGAATCTTTATTTGATCGTGCAAATATTAAACCTGGTCAAAATGTTCTCATTCATGGAGCTACTGGTGGCGTAGGACACGTAGCCATTCAACTAGCTAAATGGGCAGGCGCTAAAGTTTTCACAACAGCTTCTCAGCAAAACAAAATGGAAATAGCCCATCGTTTAGGAGCCGATATAGCTATTAATTATAAAGAAGAATCTGTTCAAGAATATGTACAAAAACATACGAATGGAAACGGATTTGAAGTTATATTTGATACAGTAGGCGGCAAGAATCTTGATCATTCTTTTGAAGCTGCTGCGGTCAATGGAACTGTCGTAACTATTGCAGCTCGTTCAACCCATGACCTCTCTCCTTTACACGCAAAAGGACTCTCTCTGCACGTTACTTTTATGGCGTTAAAAATATTACATACAGATAAGCGTAATGATTGCGGAGAAATCTTAACGAAAATAACGCAAATTGTAGAAGAAGGAAAACTTCGTCCATTGCTAGATTCTAAATCTTTTACGTTTGATGAAGTTGCACAAGCACATGAATATTTGGAGTCAAATAAAGCAATAGGTAAAATAGTTTTGAAAAACGTTTGGTAACTTTCACTAAATAATACAAATAACAAATGTTTGTTGTTGGAAAATAACAGCGAGATCGCTTCGCCTTATCTTTTTCTTAAAAGGCGTGCCACAACCTTAAAAGCTTTCCATCCTTTACAACAAGTAAAAAAATAACAGCTAAATTTTGAGGCGGGGTCTTACCGCCCGGCAAATAGCGGGATAACATTCAAAAACCTTGCAGAAAAATTCTACAAGGTTTTTGTCTATAAATACAAATTAATCACTATATTAAAATGAAAGAGTTTGTAATTCATCACAATAATATTAAATATACGCTGCTTTAAAGGCTTGTTGGACAGCTTGTACTTCTAATGAGTCTTTACCATATAAGTTCGTTGCTACACGAATACAAGCTTCTTTTAATTCTTTAAAATCAGAAGTCATATTTAATTCATCCGTATTTGCATAATAGAAAATATCAAACATTTTATCTTCTCCAATGCCATGTACGTTTACTCCATTATGGCTTCCACCACTAGCAACCAAGTAAGCTACTTTATTAATAATGCTAGAGTTCGTGTGTACACCACCATGATCGTGGTCAGCATCAATAGGTAAGTTATTATAATGCCTATAATCCTCTGGATATCTAGAAGAGATAGATGATGGGTTTTTCATATCTCTAAAAATACGACCTGATTGTTCTCCCATTGTCCAATTGAACTTTCCGTTATTGGCATACTTTTCAACTGCTACTCCTAAAATATCAGATAACGCTTCATTAATTGCACCAGCTTCTCCTGCGTACTCAAGTCCAGACTCATTTCTTGTAACCGCGTGTGTAAATTCATGTCCTGCCACATCAAATGCTCTAACAATTGGATCTCCGTATACTAGCATAGCTCCATTACTAAATGCATTAAACCACTGCTTAGGATTTCCTTTATTCGTACCATTTGTGTTCCAACCATGAACGACAGAAATTACTTTTTGTCCGTTATTATCAAAGCTGTTACGGCCATATTTTTCTTGATAAAAATCATATACTTTCGTTGCTAAATAATGGGCACTAACTGCTTTAGGATCTGTAAAATTTGTAGAATTACTTGTTACTAAATCATCGAGATAACCCCATACATTTCTTCTATAATTATTATAATCTTTATAATTAGCAGTATATGTTTCAATTCCCTTACCACGAGAATAATCTGCAAGCATGTACGTTCCATCACTTCTTTGTGTAATTCCAAACGTACGATTAATACCTAAGTCATCTTTTCCTGTACCTGTTAATTTTGAAGGATCTGTTGATTTATTTGATGTCGCAGATTGGACAATACTACTCTCTACTTGTATACCCAATTTTTGAACGAGTTCTTTTAATAGATTACCACCAAAAGCATCAATTAATACTGTACCGGATACATATTCAGGTGTAGATGCACTAAAAGTAATTTGATATGCGTTTGTAGCTTTATTTGTATTTTCATCTACATATACCACTTGTTTAATTTCTGGTTCTTCGATAAATGTGAGATCATTTCCATAGATGTTGAAAAGCTGTTTCTTTGCATCCTCTTCTGATAGAGTAATAGGTTGTTTCAAATCTTCCTGTTGTTGTAAATTTTGGGCACTATCTCCCGAAACGCTCGTAAGTACACCATCATCATTAATATGTGCTGTTAGTTGATATCCGTATACATCACGTCCTTCATACGTTTGTTGAAGACGTACCAATGTAGTACCATCATAAGATTTACGACTTTGCGTAACATTATAATTAACTTTGGATTCCGTATTAACTTGCTTTGATGATAATGCTTGTTCTGTTTTTCCTTTTAGTGCATCCTTTGCTACATTTTCTGCCGAATTTTGAGAAGGTGCTGTTAAATTACCTGTTCGGAACGTATCTTCCTTTGTTTCCACTTTTAAATCTTCTGTTTCCGCATGTACTCCTCCATAAGGCATAATCGCCGATAACACCACTCCTGTAGTTAAACCTACCTTTACGAAATTATTCATATTTTTACCCCTTTATAATCGTATTATTAAATTAAATAAATGTATTTTAGAATTTTAAGCATAGATAAAAAATTTTAACTATAGCCAATCGTTTTTACATACCTCTACATACATAGGTTAATAGATTGGTTTGCTACTTTTTTAGATTCAATTCATTTCTCAAAAATTATTCATTATATAAGCTATCTTTATATTTATTCATATACGTTATTTTTTGTGGTTCTGATAACATATTTATTGCCATCCACACATTCTTTTTCATTTCTAATTTTTGCATTGGTATCTCTTTTAAAAACTGATTACCTATAATCGCTTCCATTTCTTCATCAATTCTTTGTATAAGATTTTCTTCTGGATTATTTTGCAAAGAAGTATTTTTCAATCCCCATTTTGTTATTATAAATTCATTCGTTTTATTCATAGGATTAATAATAGTAGCTTTACTAGTTAATCGTTTTTTTATTTCATCATGATAGATTTTAATTCTATATCCCTCTTTTAGTGGAATGATATCTTTTACAATTGTTACATTTGTTCCTTCCATTTCCTTCGTATAAATTTTTTCACCTTTTTCATTAAAGACCTCTATCGATGCATATTTTTCACCTGCATAATAGTTATGAGGCGTTTTAGTAGTAATCGTAAAAATAGCTCGATTTTGCTCTAAGTCTGTATTTAATACGGCAAACTGGTCATCTCCTAATCCTAGGAATTGAATCGTTTCATTTACCAACTTACTCACTTTCATTTCGTTAATATCAATCTTTAGACTATTATCTTTTTCTTTTACATAGGCATAATACGAACTGAAATGGTACATACTATTCGTTTTCCCACCTGAAATTTCAACCGTATACACTCCATTTGGTACGTCTTGTAAATTGATATCTGTTGTTTCAATTGTTTTCTCTTGAATAACTGTATTCCCTTCTTTTAATTTAATTTTTCCTCCTTTTAATGTATCTATTTCATTTGTATTTAAATGGATATGCAAATTCCCTTTTAGCCCAAGTGGAGCAATTTGCTGATTCGTAACTATTTCGAAGTTGGAGTTTATCGGAATATCAGGATCAACTATAGCTCTTGCTTTCGCTAATTGTGATTCAGGCACTATATAAGCTAAAGAAGTAACAGCCGGAAAACCTTTCGCCCTATTCATCTCTATTTGTTTGTGATTAAGCTTAAAGCCCCACCTTTCAAAAACAGGTGTAAAATCAACTTGTCCATTCTCACTATAATACTGATTCATTAAATCTGGTAAAGAATGGTCACCTTTTTTGAAAGCAGCATTGCTAGCTAGTTTTCGATAACCTTGATACATTTTTGCAAATGCTTCATCGCCAGCTTTTTGTTTCGCCATTGTTAAAAGAATAAGTTTTTGTCGTAAATCTAAATCATCATAATTTTTATTTTCTTTCATTAAAGCATTATATAAATTCCGTTCTACCTGTTCCTTTTTCCCGAAATTAAACAACCAACCAACTTGATCTGCTTTTTTGCCGTATTTACTATATTGATATTGAACACCAAATAGATTATTAGAAACTTCTCCTGTAAATATTCCTTGATTATCAAAACCAGCTTGGTATCCATGAGCGATTTCATGTAAAGTTCCCCAACTTAGTTTATCTAACCACATCTTTGTACTATCTGTACTATTCGCTGTCCAATTTGTGCCATAATAGGCACCGCCAGCACCAGATATATCTGCTTTTAAGAAATAACGATTTTGACTTTTTTTATTTTCAAACGTTGAGCCATCTAAACCAATAATTGAATCATACATCACAAAAATATCTTCATAATACACAATTAACTCATCCAATGATTGAAAATCTTTTAAAGATCTTACTAACTCTTTATCTTTTTTAGGTACAAATAATTGAAAACTCTCCCCTTGAAGTAACGCATACTCTCCATCAAATTGATCCCATGTACTAAAAAATTGAGATACACTTCCTTGTTGTTTATAAATGGGAAGGGGTTTAGTAGCACTTTCATTCCCTACTTGGTACTCAAGTACAGCGTGCTCTTCACCATACGGAGTATCTATGAAAGGAACTAAAGACGTATCACCTTGGATAGTAACCCATTCATTTCCTACTTGTATGGATTTTTCATTTTTTGAGTCATTAGACAATAAACGTAATGTTAATTTGTCTTTAAAATTAGGATTTGTTTGTCTTACCTTTAATGGTGTATTTCTCTTCAAAATAAATCCTAAATCTTGTCGATCATGATATTTCCCCTTACTTATGCCCGCCTGAAATATCCAAGTAGGCTCTTCTAAACTAGTAATTTTTTTTGCATTTATTCGTTCATCAGCATGTAAGTGTATATTTCCTATGAGGAAAAACATTGTATACATTATGCCTATAACAAGTAATCTTTTCATTTGCATATCTCCTTTTCTATTTTTTATATACAAAATACAATAAAACAAATTCCTCCTTCGTTACTTAAAACTGTAGTCCATAAGTTATTTCCCAGTGTAATTATTATAGTTACATTAATTCATGATTATCAATCATTAAATATATGTAATTTTACATATATAAATATTTAACATTCGACAATAAAATATCTTTGCCTATACTCCTTTATCACTTTCAAAAATGAATTAAAAAAACACGAAGACTTAAATGTCTTCGTGTTTTTTTAATATATATATCGTTACACTTGTGATTGAATTCATAACTAGAATCTTTTTACTCATTCCTTATGAATAATGTTTATTATTTATGAAATTTCACACGCTCTTCAAGTGGTTGGAATTCTTTTTCACCTGGTGCAGCTGTTGGATTACCAAATGGCATTTGTGCAATTAGTTTCCAATTAGCAGGGACATTCCATTCTTGTTTTACCTCATCGTCAATTAATGGATTATAATGTTGTAATGATGCCCCTAATCCCTCTGCTTCTAAACCTGTCCACACGACTAATTGGTGCATACCTGATGCTTGGTGTGACCAAATTGGGAAGTTTTCAGCATATGCAGCAAACTTTTCTTGAAGCGATTTAACGATAGCCTCATCTTCAAAGAATAATACTGTTCCATAACCAGCTTTAAAAGAATCCATTTTTTGTTGCGTTCCTGAAAAATCTCCATCTCCAACTACTTTTCTTAATGTTTCAGTGGTAATATCCCATAATTTATCATGAGCTTCACCAAATAATACAACTAATCGTGCAGTTTGAGAATTGAAAGCGGATGGAGTATATTTCACAGCAAACTCCACGATTTCTTTAATTTTTTCATCCGATACTTGTACCTCTTTATTAATCCCATAGTAAGTACGTCTTTCTTTCAGTGCAGTATAGAAATCTTTTGTCATAATTCCGTTCCTCCTAAGTTTTAATATTCTTCAAAATGATACATCTCGAAGATAATATGCGTTTAAATGAGTTCATTTTTGAATCATTGAACTTCCTAGCACCCATTGCCAGTCATTCTAAATCTAAACACACTGCTTCTTTCAGTTTTCCTAAAAAAAGCCTTATAACATCATTCATAAAATCTAATCATCATTCGGTACTATTTTACCCATTCTCTATTCATGTATCCTGCTTGTTTCATATTTACACAAATATGAAATGTAGCTACTTTAATCACCAAATTTCACATTAATTTAGAGCATCTTCAATTACAGCAATTTCGCTCACTCGAACAAAACGATGCAATTTAAAGAACATTGCAAAATTAAGTACTACCTGTAAAAGAACCCTCTTAGCCGACTATAAGAAAAAATAATAAAAAGCCAAAAACGAACAATAATATGTTCATTCTTGGCTTTTACTTAACCATCGCATTTACTTTTACTATTGCTTCAAATGATTTTTAACTGCCCTTATTACCAATTCGTGATCTTCTTCTGGTGGTAATCCTGAAACTGTTATCATCCCAATAACCCCTACGTTTTTTATTCTGATAGGAAAACATCCACCAAACGCAGCGTATTCTGAAGTATCTAAAAGATATTTTTCATTATAGGAGACCCCAGTTATTTCACTTTGTATCTGCATATAATACGAGCTACGATCATGCAGGGAAACGACTCGTTTTTTACGCTCAATCCATTTCGTATTTTCCTCATTTGTCCCTGTCATCTTGAAATGAAATAATTGCACACCATTTTTCGTTATATCAACAGCAATCAATTTCCCCTCTCGCTTTGCTGTTTCAACGATAAATAAACCTAGTTGCAAGGCATCTTCATTTGTAAAAGAGGAAAATTGAAGTGTTTCCTCCTCTTTTAAAATTTGTTTACTTATTTCATGCAAATTTGAAGTACTCATATCTTTAACCTCCATAATTATTTTATGCCACACCGACATTTTTTCGAAATTATTAGGCCATATAGTACAACCTTTCAATCAATCTGATTCTAAATAAACTACTGTAACATCTTTGGTAACTAGTAGTACCGTAAAGCTTGTTTTCTTCTTACTGGTGCTATTATGAATGACATTCAAAGTTATAAAAAGTACTATTCTACTTATCCCTATCTTACAGAGACTATTATGAAATATATTTAACATCTTAAAAATGTATGTACTAAAGAATAATATTTTTAATCACTAACTTTTTTGATCAATCGTTATAATCCAATTTCATCAAAATTTTTATCAATTATTACACTATCCAACAATAGGAGGAAACAAAGATGGATGAAAATATATCCAAAAGCTGAAAAGCAGTTGAGTCCCTTGAGAGAATAGTTATAATTCACTACATATAGAAATAGACATACAAAAACGCCATCCTTTCCTATAATTCTAAAGAAAGAATAGCGTATTCTTTTCAAAAATGAGTTCTTTTATTGAAAAACTTTGATTCTATATTATACATAAAAGGGCAACCAATGCTAAAACAGCTGGAAGTCCTTGTTTCACAATAATTGATTTATTAGATGTGAAACCTCCGAAAATAGCTGCTATCACCACACAAATCACGAAAAATAATTGGACCATATAACCAATTGGATTGAGCCCAAGTACAAGTCCCCAAATGAGACCAGCCGCTAAAAATCCATTATATAAACCTTGGTTTGCAAACATAATGGCTACGTTTCGATCTCCTTCTAAATGCTTCGGTAATTTGAAAGCACGTTTCGCTACTTTTGAATCAATAAAAAACATTTCAAGGATCATGATAAACAAATGTTCTAATGCTACGATCCCGACTAAAATAGCTGCGATTATTTCCACACTATTCTGCCCCCTACACTCTCTATTCTTTAATATTCTCTACATTTTTTTGCATCTGTAATAGAACATGAATAAGTATTTTGCGTTCTTCTCCACTGATATTTACGAACATTTCCTTCATAAAATATTCCTTTTCTTTCTTGTTAAAACATTAATTGATATATCAATTATTGATGCATCAATTAATATACATCTCTCTTTTTATTTTTGCAAGTTTTTTTGCTCAATTGGTTTTATTTTGTTCCAGCAACTTTAAACCAATTCAAAACATCAGTTCGTATTTCTAGAAATCATAATTACTTTAAGTTCATTCTGACAATCATATTTAACTACATATATAAAAGAATTGAGTTATATCTCCATCAATTTATAAAAATTAATTTTTTCTAAAAACAGATACTTTACGTTTTTTATAGTAATAAAAATCATTTTTTGTTTCAGAGGCAATCCATTTTGTTAGCTTGATGGGCATAGGATAGCACCCAGATGACGAACCAATTATCTTTCAAGAAGACGGCTAGAAAACTGGATTTGGTACAGGAGTTGCCTACTTCCCCGATTCAGATGGTACTAATTTAGAGCTTATTGCTCCAAAAGGTCCATTTAGACGTGATTAATTAAAATATATTAATACTGAAAAACCACCTTTATGAGAGGTGGTTTTTTGTTGCTAATGGTGAAGATTAATATTGAGGTCTGATTGAGACCTATTCCTATTCCTTTTCCACATCTTTCATCATACCATCGAAAGAATAGTCTTATAGCTATTTCAAATATTTCCATTTGCATCTTTAATTACCTTTGTATCTTCACTATTTTCAGCTTCTAATTCTAAAGTCCACTCATGAGCACATTCTGGACAAACAAAAAGATTCCCATCTTCGTAAGTGTATTCTGAATTACATTTTGGACAATTTGGTAAATTAGGCATATTTTTATTTCCTCCACTCGTTTTCGTTTATTCTATTAAATAAATATTATTTTTAATTTCCGTTTTTCGTTTTTCGTTTTTCGTTTTTCGTTTAAATGTAGGGAAAATATTCTCTTCTTGCTGTTTGATACTTATTTGTTGAATGTATAAAAAAACTACTTGTTCACACCTTGTAAAAAATCTTCTCCACATTCTCCAAAGCAAACTTTCTTCTTCTCTACTTTTTTAATAAAATGATTAAAAAAGTAGATTAACTCAAACAAACTTTGTATGTGAAGTGAAATTTTTAAAAATCTAATGCATTTTCTTTATTCTTTATTGTATTGATTTCCTGAGATTGCTGAGAAAGCCCTGTACATTCATGAAAAGCAAAATGCTTACACCCTATACATTTTTTTGTATTCAGATGTCCTAAAGCACAATTAATTGCTTCTCCGGTATGATTAAAAAAGTTTTCTTCCCCAATCTCAGCGTACAATCCATTCTTATCTAGATTGGCTTTTAGCTCTGATTGAATTCCAGAAATAAGAAGTACGCCACCTTGTTTTTTGAAGTGCTGAACAATATTCCTAAAGTAAGACTCTCCTGTGGTATCAATAAAAGGAACTTTTCCCATACGTAAAATTAAAACATTAGGTTTATAATGAATAGTCGCTAAAATATTTTGTTCAAATGTTTGAGCAGCCCCAAAAAATAATGGCCCTTCTATTGTATAAATGCTAATTTGTGGGCAATCATGAGCTTTATTTACCACATGTGGTAGCAATTTTTCATTTCTTTTTGTATGATCAGGAAGCACTTTTGATATGACAAGCATATTACTCATACGTTTTGTAAACAAAATAATAGCTAACATAAGACCAATCTCTACAGCTGTTGTTAAACTAGTAAATACAGTAAGTAAAAATGTTACCAATAATACAAGAGAATCTCCCGTCTTCATTTTAAGTATGTGATAAAAATGTTTCTGCTCGCTCATATTCCAAGCTACCACCATTAAAATCGGGGCCATACTAGCAAGTGGAATATGTGAAGCATATGGCGCTAACAGTAGAAGTGTAAATAACACAAATCCTCCGTGAATAACACCCGCCATCGGAGATACAGCTCCACTCTTAATATTAGTTGCTGTACGTGCAATCGCTCCAGTTGCCGGAATTCCGCCAAATAACGGGGTAACAATATTGGCAATCCCCTGACCGATAAGCTCTTTGTTACTGTTGTGTTTACTATTTGTCATACCATCTGCCACGACAGCGGATAAAAGTGATTCAATTCCACCGAGCATCGCAATAACAAATGCAGGACCAATTAACTGCTTTATACGTTCTAATGTGATTTCTGGTATATCAAACTGAGGAAGTGTATTTGGAATCGTACCATATGCTGTACCAATAGTAGGTACATAACCTGAGAAAAATACAGTTGCAATTACAGTTGAAATAACAACACCTACTAATGAACCAGGCACTTTTGGTAAAATCTTTGGTGTTATGAGTATAACAAAAAAGCAAATCAAAGCAGTTATAACACTATAAAAATTGGTAGTACTGATATGAGTGAAGAGTTCCTTCAAATTCGCTAGAAATTCCTCATGCTTTTTTATACCTGTTAAACCTAAAAAACTAGCAATTTGTCCCGTAAAAATAATAACAGCAATACCTGAAGTAAAACCAATTGTTACAGGACGTGGAATAAACTTAATTAAAGAGCCTAGCTTGAAGATTCCCATAAGACATAAAATAATTCCAGCTAACAAACCCGCGAGTAGTAAATTTTCGTATCCATAGGTAATTACAACTCCTAAAAGAATCGGAACAAAAGCACCTGTAGGTCCTCCAATTTGATACTTCGAACCACCAAACAGTGAAATGAGTATTCCAGCAATACAGGTTGTATAAATCCCATACTCTGGCTTAACACCAGAGGCAATAGCAAAAGACATAGCAAGTGGAATCGCAACAACTCCAACAATCATTCCTGAAAGAAGATCCTTTTGAAAATGTGCTAATGAATATCCTTCAAACCTTCCTGTAAATAACTTTCTCATTACAAACCCTTCTTTTCTATTTTTAATAGATCTGGATTACAAATGTATTTCTCGGTCCCTTATACAGAAAATTGTCCTTTTCACAAAAAGAAAAACCACCCTAATATTTACTATATGTTTTACTTAAATGACACTCCAATTCACCTATATCTCCACCTTGTTGTACATAGGATTTCAATCTTTCTGCTAGACGTTCTCCGGCTCGACTATCTAGCTTCTTCGTATCAATAAACGATCTAATCCTTACCTTATCTGGAGTAATATCTCTACGAAACATTTGTCCTGGAATTTCACTCCAAAAACGATTCCATTCATCCAGTAATCCTATTTGATCAAATAAAAAACCTTGAATTCCACATAACCAAGCTGTACAAGCAGTATTTCTTTTTCGACATCCAACTCCATCTTGTAAATGTTGGCATGAAAAACAACAAGAATTTCCACTTTTTATACAAACTTCACAAACGTAATGAGCTCCTAATGAGCGAAATGTTTCAATCCCATGTTGGATGATATCTTCTTTCTTAACCTCAATACTCAACCTATCCCTCCTTAGCCATCATTTCACTTTCTGCTCCATCTAGCTCTTCTAACATTGAAATCGTATCGATTAAATGGTTGTTAAAAATCTTCCGTGCAACCACCAATAAATCCACAATAATAGGGTCTCGTAAAGAATATAAAACTCTTTTTCCATCTTTTCTACCAACAACAATGTTTTTTGAACGTAGTACACTTAATTGCTGAGAAACAGCTGAACCTTCCTTATTTAGAATATCTTGAATTTCGTTTACGCTTTTTTCACCTTCTGACAATAATTCTAAGATACCTATTCGCAAAGGGTGTGCTAAGGCTTTAAAGAAATCTGCTTTAAATTGTTGCATTTCGTTTCCCATTGAAATCCCTCCGTTACTTTTCCTCAATTTTCAAAAGTACCATATACATCTTCAAATGTTTGAATATGTATATGGTACTTTTAAAACCTCGAATTTTCAATACAAATTTTACAATATTAAATAAGCATCAAATAGAGATACTATTCAAATTCAGGTTCAAAATTTATTATCCAAAATAAAAGCGCCTAACATATTAGGGATATATAATACGTTAGGCGCTTGATATTTAAAATTTCTCGATTTAGGTCTTGATAATATTGGATGAGTATATAACCAAAACGCTAGATGACTAATATGAATAAACTTATTTGTAAAATTAATTCATTAGAATATTTTAAGAGCAAGTTTTGAAAAAAACTATTCAAAACTTGCTCCTTCTTTTCTCAGATCCAACTATTTTGATACTAAAACCAACAGTAGTGAATTAGAATAATGACTTAATACTTGCTAAAACTGTAAGTACACCTACAATAATAACAAATACGTTGCTCATTTTCCCTTTGTATTTAGCTAGTACTGGCACTTTTTGAATCGCATACATCGGTAATAGACATAAGATAGCAGCAACTAAAGGACCGCTTAGAGAATCAATAAGTCCAAGAATACTTGGATTTGTATAAGCAACAAACCAGCATGATAATACAACGAAAGTAAGGATTACTGTCTTAATTGTTTTTTCTTCAATATCTTTTCCACGTGATTTACCGAACTTAATAATCATGTCACGCATTACTTCAAATGCTCCGATATAATGGCCAAGGAAAGACTTTGTAATAGCCACAAAAGCAATAATTGGAGCTGCAATAGTGATTACAGGCGAATTAAGCTCATTAGCAAGATATGAAAGAATTGATAAGTTTTGTTCTTTTGCCATTTTTATATCATCTGGAGTCAAGCTCAATGCACTACTCCAAACGAAGAACATAACAACAGCGAATGTCATGATATAACAAACCTTTTGTATTTGCGCACATTTAGCATCAGTGGCTTCGATTCCATACGTAGCTCTCTGTTTCACAACAAATGATGAAATCATAGGTGAATGATTAAATGAGAATACGATGATTGGTAGAATCATCAATATCGTTCCAAAATAGCCTGTTCCTGTTGAAGCAGTTGAAACAGCTGAAAAACTAAGCATTGACGTATTCCACTGTGGAATTAAAGATATTGCGATAAAAAGTAAAGAAACTATGAAAGGATACACTAACATACTCATTACCTTTACAGTAATATCTTGACCAAAATTTAGTATAGCGATAAGACCAAGAACTAATACAAGTGATAAAATAGCCCTTGGAGGTTCTGGCATGTGCAATTGATGCACGATAAAACTACTTGCAGTATTTGTAAGCGCAACCGAATACATTAGTACGATTGTATAAATTGAACCGAAATATACGATGTTAAAAATGATACTCGCTTTATTTCCGAAATACTCTCTAATTGTACCTGTGATCCCCTCATCAGCAGAATTAGAAGCGTATATCATTTTAGCAAGCGCCCTATGTGAGTAATACATAACTGGATATGCAAGTAATGTAATTAGTAGTAAAGATAATAAACCACCTGAACCTGCATTAATCGGTAAAAAGAGCACCCCTGCTCCAATTGCAGTTCCAAATAGACTGAGTGCCCATGTAGTATCCTGCTTATGCCACTTTTTCGGATCTGCATATTGCTCATTTTTTCGTGCGGTATTTTCAGCTTGAACTTCTATTTTCTTTGCAGTATTCCCGTTCATATAATAACTCCCCCTTGTATCTATTCCTACATCTCTCTTTACGCCTAACAAATATTCCCTTTTCGGAAAATGAATTCCTTACAAGTTGCCCCACTTTGTATGTCCTTCATCATAATGAATCCAAATTGAAACATTCGCTAGTTAGCGTCCTAATATAATTGTTAGCGTTCACAAAAAAGTTTACTCGTAATATCCGCTCTTTATATAAAGACCTCTTAAGAGAACAATATAGAATAGACTTCATAAATACGTTGCAACATTTCTAATAACAGTGTATTACTTTAATGGTTTCTCTTTTTTACTTTTAACAGTAATTTTAGCTAAACCGTCCTCTCTTCATTTGCGAGGCATTTCTTTCTCAATTCTATACATTACCTTCATAACTTCGGTAGCACTGATGATATTGCTTACACAAGCCACTGAAGCACATTACATACATTTCGCCTCTAATCACACACCTTTCTTACTAGTAATCGCATTTTTTATATTTTCTCCAGAGATAATAAAATTTCTCTCGACGCCCTCATTATAACGTGTATATTTATAAAATTAATATTTTTATATTTTCAGAAATATTAAAGTGGAATAATTTTATATGGATAATATTTTACAGTTAGCATGTAGCCATTGTTTTTATCGCTTAAAGCTGAATTAGTTAGTAAAAAAATACAATAATACATTGTTTTTCTAGGTTACTCATTATAAAGATACTTATATCCCCTTTATCAAAAAATTTCATTTTAAACATAAAAGATATTCTAATAAATAATTAATGTAGGTAAAAAGAAAAAATTCCAAAATAAAAAAACCAAATTTTAGGATATATATTATTAATATTGAATTCATATACATTTTAAAAAGATACACTGAGTAAAAAAACAAAAAAGCTGCCCCATATGGACAGCTCATTTACATAATTATCGTTATCAGGAATATCTCTATGTTTGTAATGAATCGTTTTTACATCATTTCCTTTTATGCGAAAAGTAATTATGTCCTCTCCATAAGGCGGATTGTGTGCATCCTCAAAAGTTTAAATTTTAAAATCCCTCATTAACTAGCTCTTTTATCGAGTTTAATTTTGAAGAAAGCTCGATAAACCATTCTTCATCCCCTGTTAATAATGCAAGATCTATAAGATAAAGGATTTGTTCCTTATTTATTACCTTTGATTCAGGAAGTTTGTTAACGTGTTTACTAAAGAGTAAAATCGCTTCATTTATTGTGTACTTGCCGTCACGTTTCACAATACTAACTGTAACTATATCCTCCACATCATCAAGTGACACAATATAACCAACTATTAACTCACCTTCATTTGATATTCCACGAACCCAATCTCCTACTTTTAAAACATGATTATTATTTGACATCCTACCGTTTCACCTTCCTATAAATATTTTTTGTGACGATAAAAAAGATATAAAAACAATTATACTGTAATATTTTTCATTACATTTAAGTGTTAAGAACTCACGGCTATATAATAATTAAGCCGCTTAACGCTCTTGATTGATAAGGTCAACAACTTCTTTCATTGTATAATTCTTTAAGTATTCACCTAGATGCTCTTCAGCACCTAAGAAAATAGCGAAAAGAACTTTTCGCATGTTCGAACCTACAACACACTGATTGTTTGATTCTGGACACTTCGGCTGCAAAGCACCTTCAGAGGTTATCTGATAAATATGCCAAAGATTAATTTCATCTAAATCGCGAGCGAAAATAAAACCGCCACCAGTCCCCTCTTTCGATTGTATAAACTTATGTTTTTTTAACAAACTTAGTACTTTGCGAATGCGTACTGGATGTACACCTGCACTTTCTGAAATAGCATTACTTGTTGACATCCGATCTGGCTGTAAAGCTAAATAAGTTAAACTGTGTATGGCCAAGGTAAAGTCGCTGTTCATGATTTTCCTCCTACGATTCAAAATATTGTTTTTCATATATTAATATACTATAGCCATAAATATTACAGATAGGTTAGAACGTTAAAACATATAGAATACTTCTTGCCATAAAAAATTAATTCTCTTATATTCTATCCGGTCCCACCTATATCTGATAACTTCATTTAGCTTTTTAAGTTGAAAATAAAATTAAACACTCCACTGTTTCTTCACTTGTTCTTCTGCCAACTGTTTAATTTTTGTCCAAATCGTATCTTTACTCACAATAACATTTGTTTGATAATTTCTATCATTATAATTAACTGTAACACATACTTCAATCATCTTCTGCTTCCTCCTTTCAAAAAACTTTTTCTAAAAATACTACTTATTAATTGGCCAATTTTTGCAATTCAATGTTCAAAAACGTTCGAACGCTACGTGGTAAAAATTTACGAATTTCTTCCTCATTAAAACCAATCTGCAATCTTTTTTCGTCCAGCATAATTGGGCGACGTAACATTAGTGGATGCTCAATTATTAATGTATAAAATTCATTGAGCGAGAGCTCCTCAATATTTATATTTAAGTCCTGAAAAGTTTTGGATCTAGTTGAAATAATTTCAGTAGCCCCCTCTTCAGTTAAACGAAGAATTGATTTAAGCTCATCAACTGTCATAGAATTTGATACGATGTTTTTTTCAATATAATCAATTTGATGCTCTTCAAGCCATGCTTTCGCTTTTCGGCATGAGGCACAGCTTGCTGTTGTATATAGAATTACCATATTTAACTCACTCCTTTAATGTTATGAAACGTACATTTTAAACATCGGTTATTGAAATGTATTAAAAAAAATTACAGTTTAGAATCAAATACAAGCAATATTATTTATTCGAGAATATTTAATTTATCTACATTTTACAGACGATAACAACTCACTTCTAAAAACTATACTGTAATTTTAAACTTTACAGTTCTATAAATCAAATGTTAAGTCTTGGATTCATTCTATTAACGTATAATAGGAGCAGTTGAGACAATACTTGCCTCAACCGATTTTTATATCTCTTTATAATTTTTTGCAGTAATGACTGTTTCAAACTCAAAGGTTTCGGGTAGATGATCTGCATAAGAATATTCAAAAGTTCGTCCATCCGTTAAATAAGCTACTTGTTCAACTCGCATTAGGAAATCCTGATTTGTTAAGTTCATAAACTGCTTTTCCCTATCATCTGGGCGAATTCCTTTAACCCTGACAACAGATGTCCCTACTTCAAGACCAAGTTTATTTTGAATATGTGAGTATATCGACTCCTCTAAAACAGAAGCCTCAACACCTGGGATAACCGAAATTGGCATCCATGTATGCTCCATAATCGTCGGAATGCTGTGAATGATGCGGAGGCGAATGATTTTATAGACGAAATCACCGATTGAAACTCCCAATTTCTCAGCAACTACTTCATCAGCCCCAACAATCGCAAACTCGATAATTTTACTTTCTACCTCACTGCCGTATACAGCTTTCGTACCCGTTAAAGTTTGAATCATTCGTGCCTTTTCCTGTTGACGCCAATCTTGCACCACTGTTCCACTTCCGCGCCGGCGGATGATGTAGCCATCTCTAACTAATAGATCCAGCGCTTTCTTAATAGTAAGGGCTGAAACACCAAATTCTTCAGCAAGGACGGGGCTACTCGGCATTTTTTCGTTGATTTTATATTCACCATCTAAAATTTGCTGTTTAATCTTTTGATAAATGCCGAGGTATTTTACTTGTGTTGATCCGCTTGCCATTTCCATACCTCCTTTATACTGCAAACTCTCTTCTATTCATTCAAATGTAAAGCCTCAAGTTTGTAAACTGAAGGTGATGGGGCAGCAAATCCATTTTCTAAGATTTCAATATTCGTTACCGCTTCTTCGTCTTTCACAAGTTTTGGTGCACCATTTATAATTGTTTCATACGCGGCATCATAGAAACGACCGTAATCACCAAGTGGCGTTTTAATTTGTTTTTCAATCCAGTCACCATTTGCATTACGATACTTAGCAACTCCATAGTACATCGGTGAATCTTCACCAAATCCTGCACTCTCAGGCATAACACCCGCTTTCAAATCATTTTCCTGCTGATCTTCACCATATTTAATAAATGATCCGTTTGTTCCATGAACGATAAAGCGTGGATAATCTTTTGCTACGACATGGTTCGTTTTCAGCTTAATCTTCAACTGATTTCCGTAATGTAAACCAACATCGAAATAGTTATCAACCGCACCTTCCATTTCATTATTGCGAATATCGTATGTAACCGTATCTGGACGGCCGAATAGTGAAATCATACGGTCCATCGTATGAATACCTAAACTGTAAAATGAACCTTCTTCTTTTGGAGCTTCATGAGTGATTGAACCAGGACGGAAATAATCAATATGTGATTCAATCTCAATAATATCACCAAGGAATCCTTGTTCAATTACTTGCTTCACAGCTAAAAAATCACCATCAAAACGGCGGTTTTGATAAGGCATAACTACTACACCTTTTTCTCGTCCTAAAGCTAATAATTCTTTCGCATGTTCCACTGTATCGCAAAATGGTTTTTCAACGATAACTGATTTTCCAGCAAGTATAACTTTTTTCGCTAATTCGTAATGCGTATGTGCTGGCGTACAGACCGTCACCACTTGAATTTCCTTGTCATTCAACAATTCGTCCAAATCAGTAGTGAAGTAAACACCTTTTCCCTTATATGGAGCCGCTAATTTTTCATTTATTTGACGTACAAAAATCGTTTTTATTTTTATATTATTACGCGTGTTTACATAAGGTAAGTGATAGCGGTTAGCTGACTTTCCAAATCCAATAAAGCCCATTGTTAATGTCATATTTTTCAACTTCCTTGCTCATAAATTTTCGTTTCTACATTTATTATATAGTTTACTTTTTAAAAGTATATAGTTTTAGTTCTTAATTTGTATATAAAATGAAAAAGTAGGAATAGAAACCATTTCGATTTTCATCCCTACTTCTTTACTATATTTGTGTAATACCAGACATTAATTGTTTTAACTCGCACGTTCTCTTTTTGTCTTTCTTTAAATGACAAAGGATAACTACTTTCCACTTTCCACCGATAACCTCTAAAGTTGCCTCTACAGGAATATTGTATGTTTTCATATAAAAATCTCCTTTAATAATTTTATAAGACAAATAAGCTAAAATATTTAAATATTACTTTTAAGTATCTATAGCACCTTAAAGTACGTACTTTTTATTGTGTTAAACATGTTTCATAATAGCATACGTAAACAGCAGATGAGTAGTACGGCACCAAAAAGTACCTGTATTACTTTTTAGTATCTATATCACTTTAAAGTACGTACTTTTCATTATGTAAAATACATTTCATAATAGCATTTGTAAGAGTTGAGTAAGTCATGAAGTATTAGAAATTACCTGTACTTTAAAGTGAGTATTTTTATCATACATTTTGTCAGACGATGAAATGACATGTTTTCATTTTCACATCCATTCACAATGAATAAATAATTTTCAAATATATTTTAGGAGGATATCTATAATGAGTAAATTACTAAAAGAAAAAATCGGGTTTGGTACAGCACCACTAGGAAATATGTACCGTAATATCCCAGAGGAAGAAGCAATCGCTACAGTGGATGCTGCTTGGGAGAATGGCGTTCGTTACTTTGATACAGCTCCACTTTATGGATCTGGATTAGCGGAAATCCGTCTTGGTGAAGCACTGTCAAAAAGAAATCGTGATGATTACTTTTTAAGCACCAAAGTAGGTCGAACGATTTCAGATGAACTAGAAGATCCATCTGCACGTGATTTAGGTGAAAAAGGCGGACTTTTCGAATTTGGTCGCAAAAATAAAATGATCAATGACTATAGCGCAGATGCAACATTTCGTTCTATCGAGCAAAGTTTGAAACGTTTAAAAACAGATCGTCTAGACTTTGTTTTCATTCATGATTTAGCACAAGACTTTTATGGTGATGAGTGGATTTCACAATTTGAAACAGCTCGAACAGGAGCATTCCGTGCGCTAACACGTTTACGTGAAGAAGGAGTTATTAAGGGCTGGGGGCTTGGAGTAAACAAAGTAGAATCAATTGAACTTATGCTTGATTTAGAAGAAGCGAAACCAAATATATCCTTACTAGCTGGTCGCTATTCATTATTAGACCACGAACGTGCATTGCAACGAGTAATGCCTGCAGCTGTAAAGCATAATATCGATATTGTTGTTGGTGGCCCATATAGCTCAGGTATTCTTGCTGGAGGCGCTCACTTCGAATATCAAAAAGCATCGCCAGAAATTATTGCAAAGGTTGAGAAAATCAAAGCTCTTGCAGATCGTCACGACATCAGCATCAAAGCTGCTGCATTACAATTTTCACTAGCAAATCCAGCAGTTGCTGCCGTTGTTCCTGGTGCAAGTAAACCGGAACGAATTGTAGAAGACCAAAACGCCTTAAATACAGTAATTCCAGCAGCATTCTGGGAAGAAATGCGCGAACAAAAACTAGTAGCACCTAATGCACCACTACCAATCAACGTAAAATAATAATGAAACTTTAATCAGTGGGAGCATCCCCCATTGATTATTTACCCGTAAATACCGGGATGAAAAGGAGCGTAATGAATATGGCACATACTACTACATCTATGGAAATTTTTTCTTCACCGGAACAAGTATGGCAATTAATCGGAGGTTTCAACTCCCTTCCAGACTGGTTACCTTATATACCTAGCAGTAAATTAACTGAAGGCGGTCGTGTACGTCATCTAGCTAATCCGGATGGGGATACAATTATAGAACGATTAGAAGTATTCAATGATAAAGAGCGCTACTACACGTATTCAATCATGAATGCACCATTCCCAGTCACTAATTATCTATCCACAATCCAGGTGAAAGAAGGTACTGAAAGTAACACATCGTTAGTAGAGTGGTCTGGTACATTCACTCCTGTTGAGGTTAGTGATGAAGAGGCAATAAATCTGTTTCATGGTATATACAGCGATGGACTGAAAGCATTGCAGCAAGCATTTCTAGATTAATTCATGTAATTGATTGAGACGAAAAAGTTAATTAACAGTCAAACATTCGACTTTGTGGTTAAGTTCATTATGAAAGATAAACAAATACAAATTTCATGCCTGCTTGTTATTGACAAGAAATAAAAAATACTACCTCCAAATGGAAGGTAGTATTTTTTTATTAATCAGGAAAAACAATTAATCCCTCTTCTTTTTCCTCCTGTTTTAAATCTTCTTCTGGGAAGGTTACAGTTGAATTTTTATCACCTGTTCTTTTTGTTTCTTCACCTGGAAATACGAAAGTTGAATTTTCTTTTCCTTCATTTTTTTCTACGTTATCTGGAAATACCATAGGATCATTGGTAGTCAAATCACTATGAAATCCAAGGTTAGACAAAATCGCTTTTAAATCTGGTAAAACCCCTATTTTATCAGATGATGGGTTATTAGACTTTGTGCCTGTATTAGGATTACTTAAAATTGCTCTCAATTCTTTTGGTGTATATGCCTTACCTAAATGTTCTTTAGCAATCCCTTGAATCGATACAGCAGCCCCAGCAATTATAGGCGAAGCGCTAGAAGTACCACGGAAATTAGAAGTATAACGATTAATTATGTTCTGATCTGTAACTTTTTGTCCTTTACTATTTTGATTTTGATATGTATCTAATGTATCAACATACTCTCCCCAACCATATACATCAATTCTACTACCATAGTTAGAGAAAGCTAAACGTTTATGAGGAACTCTTGCAGTAGATGCTCCAACTATAATAGCTCCTGAATCTTTAAAGTCTGGACTATTTCGATTTAAAATCTGCTTACCATTACGGTCTTTAAATTCATCTAAATCAATCCCACCATTACCAGCTGCTTCTACAATAATAATGCCTTTATCTGTACCTTTGCGAATTGCGTTAAATATACTCGGGTATACTTCTACTGGTAAAGGGTCATCTCCATATCCATCATATTTAAAGGATTCTTCTATTAATAAAACATCTCCAGCCTGTAAAGAATCTACGGCACTTAAAATAGCATCTCTTACATCGATTCTCCCATTATCTCGGATCACTGAAATTACTTTTACCTTTGCTTTTGGTGCAATCCCAATGTTCCCAATCCCATTGTCAGCTGCAGAAACAACACCTAGAACTGAAGTACCGTGAGAAAGATCATTACTCATTTTTCCAGACATAAATTCAATATTTTGACCGACTAAATCTTCATGATTTAATAACCAACCTTCTTCCAAATCTACAAAAGTTGCTCCCTGGCCATTTCCTCCTTTAATTCCCCAAGCATAAGGAGCATTAATTCCTAAAGGTGCCTCTTCAAGATATCCCTGTCTTGAAAATCTAGGTTCATCATAAGGATTGACTGATAATACAGGCAATCTCGAGCCAGTTGTTGTGTTTATACTCTTATTAGAACGAACTTGTATTTTACTAGAATCGTCATTAGCAGCATATACTGTATTTGTTACAAATGTCGTACCTGCCCCAGCAAAAGTTGTAATTGCAAGTGATGATATCAACATACCTTTAAAATTTTTCATTTTTCCACCTCTAGTTTTCTATTAGAAATAACATATTTCATAATGTGTATGAACCGAAAAGCATTTTATCTTATTATAAAAATTAATAGATTTTTATAACTTTTTGATTTACATAAAAACTCCCTTCATTCTTGTAATTCAATGTGTACATTTCAAAATAACAAACTTACTGTAACTATTATAGTTACACCTTTATTGATTTTCAACTACGAAATATAAATTTTTAAAAATAAATTTATATTACTTTAAAACAGAACTCGCCTTTTACCCACATAAAGTGAAACTTTAATCAGTGGGGTTTTTGTTCATCCCCCACTGATTATTAGCCCTCACCAATGGGGCGTTTACGGACAGTTAATGCGGGATAAAAACGCAAAATATCTGTCCAAATTACAGCGATCAATAAGTTTATGGACTGCGAAAGAAATACGAAAAAGCAAAGCACTAAGTGCTTTGCTCCTTATAAAATCCCTTTTAACTTTTCACCAATTAACTTCGCTACATACTCATAACCTTCTGGCCCAAAGTGTAACCCATCTTTTTCATCATTTTCTACAAACCTTTTATAATCCCGTTCTTGAATCATTTCAGCATATACATTTAGAAAATAACTTCCTGTTTCCCTCGCCACTTCCTCTACTACGTCTGTATACTGACCGAGCACTTTATTGGTTCTATTGTACTGTCTTTCTTCATCAACTGGTGCAGGACTAATAAGTAGTATTTTATCTGAGGAAACCTGGTTCACAATCTTCTCTAAGTTTTCTTTATATGCTTGTAATGACACTTGAGAAAAAGAAACTGCATCATTCGTACCAAGAAAAACTGTTACGAAATCTGGTTTATATGATATTACATCTTCTTCAATCCTATTTAACGCATCAAATGTATTATCCCCTGGAACACCTGCATTCACTACTTTCCAATTTGGAAACATTGCTTGTAACCTTGGCGTTAATCTCGGTGTTCCATCAAAAAACGTCTCATCAGCTGTAATGCTATCGCCAAAACATACTAACGTTTTCATTAGGCTTGCTCCCCTTTTTACGTATGAAATAATTTACCTTCTAATGCTCCAATATATCTTTCAGCAGAACGTTCAACTGCTTCATTTGCATTTTCTTTTACTACTCGATGAAAAGCGTTGTATAAACGATTAAACTGTAATGGCTTCACTCGATTCACCATTTCTTCCACTTTTCTCGCTGGTAATGGAATTAAGTTTGGATAGCTGTACATGAAACTCACCCACCGCTCATCCGCTACAACTTGAATAATATCACCTGTTAACAAAATCCCTTTTCCGTCATTACCTTCTTCCCAATGTAAGACAGATCCACCTTTAAAATGTCCCCCTAAACGATGAATGACTAATCCATCAGCTAATTGTAAAGACTCACCAGACCAATAAATAATACGACTACTCGGACGCATCACCCACTCTTTATCATCTTCATGTATATAAATTGGTACATCAAATGTCTCTGCCCATTCTACTTGCGTTGAATAATAATGAGGATGAGACAATGCAATCGCATCTAATTCGCCAAGCTCTTTTATTTTCGCAATTGTCGTTTCATCTAAATACGTAATACAGTCCCACAGTAAACGATATGACTCTGTTTTCACTACAAATGCCGTTTGACCGATCGCAAATCCTGGTTTTGTCGTAATACTATAAAGTCCATTTTCCTCTTTTATTATTTCATTTTTATATGTATCATCTGTTTGCAAATTTTCTAAAGTCGTCCAAGACTGCCCTTTCGGATTCACATACTGCCTTTCTTCATCACAAATATGACAACTCACCGGTTCTTCTACACTCGCTGCATACTGCACGCCACACGTTGTACAAACGAAATTTTTCATCATAATTTCCCCTATCCCTATATTTTTATTAAGCTGATTTTTGTTGATAATGATCTGCTTTTTTATTTTCAATTAATAAACTTATAAAAGTAAGTAAATAGACAACTGTAACCGATAATGGAATGACAGTAAATCCTTTTTCTGCAAAAAGAATCCCGCAAACTGACGTTATGAATACAGTCCCTACTGATAATAAACCATAACTTTTGCTTTCATAAATCCATACATACGGGATAAAATGAACACCTATTAACATTGCTACTACAAAAGGTAACCATTCTGGAAATTGAAAATAGGCAAGTAATACAAGTGGAATATTCAATACATTTATCCCACCAATTAATCCAGCCAAAATCCCTAACGGATTTCCTTTCGCAAACATATCAATTTTCAATATAGCAGCTATCATTAAGCCAAAAGGAAACACACAGCCCATACCGATTAAATATACCCACACCACTTGTTTTTCAGAAAGAACAAATCCTGTTATACTCATAACTACCCAAAATAAAACGCCGGCTAATATAATCGGTAAGCCTCTCTTCGTTTTTATTGCTAAATCCTTTTTCGCTTCTGCAACATTCATCTCACTATCTCCCCAAAAATATTTGTACTATAAAGTCACCTCAACCTCACCCATCCAATAACGCCAAGCTTCTAAATAATCTTCTAAATCTTTCGGGTGGTGCCGTAAACATGTATCTATACGAAAATATAATCCTATGACTATTTCTTCATATAAATCACGGTCATTTTTATGAAATACACATTGTTTCATCGCATAACCAATCGTTTCTTTTGTTAAATCTTCCGGAGTTGAACAGAACGCATAAATTAAATCATATATAGGATCTCCTAACACTGGTAAAGGATCAATTACACCGTGCAGTTTATTCTCTTGAAATATAAAATTATGAAATCCAAGATCACCATGCAATAAAAACGGCTGATTTATTCCAGCGTCCCTATTCGCTAACTTAAGAACCGTTCTATACTCTTCTTCACTTATGTAACGTCTTACATTTTCATGAGCTTCTATCACATTTGTTGTTAAAAATTCACTCCAAGATTGAACCGAATTTTCTTTCCATCCCCAGCCATCAACCTCTGTAGCTACTTCATACTCATTGATAACTTCTTTTACAAGTTTACAAAGAACACTCCGTTTATAGCCTAGTTTGCAAGAAGTTGTGCCCTCAAGGAATGAGTAAACAATATAGCGATTTAAAGGTTCCTTATATAAAAGCTTTGGAAATAATTCGTCCTTTTTATAAAACTGAAGAAAATAAGCTTCTTCACGTATGACATCCGATTCATTCAACTTTACAACGTATTGTTCATCTAACAAATATATAGTACTTGCCGTTCCCCCGTTTAATGCTTTTACGCTATTTGGATAATGTGAAATCACTTTCTCCTTAACTAGTTGTGCAGTGATTATTGAAATGTCCATTCTCTCACCCTTTAATTCGGAAGATTCCCTTAATTCAAAAGACAACTTTACTATTATTTGACAAACAAATGGTAAATCCCTTCAAAAATCTTAATATAACAAAAATTCATTCACTTTTACATTTCAAAAATAAGGAAATACTAACAACAACGTTACATACATATAGGAGGACACTATGAAACCTGAATTTTTAAAAGCTGTACATGATGCCATCGGAAATGTTGAACACATTCATATAGAGGAAAGCGGTGCTGACAGCTTACTTATCCATCATGATGATGCACAGCAATTACAACAAGTCGCTAAAACGCTAGAAAATAACAATTTTCGCTCTGCTTTAAGAACAACTGGAGATGCTTCGTATATTGAAGTGTTGAACAGATAATGAAAGTCCGGATGTATTCCGGGCTTTCTTTTTTATATTAAAACTTCAAACTCTTTCACATACACCGCTGTTCCAGCAATATCTATTTGTAACTTTTCGTTTTCTATCCCTTTCGTTACATAAACAGTTACACGACCATCTTTATTTATTTCCTGTCCTTGCTCAACGATTAAGTTCAATTCATGTTCAAAATCTTTCTCTAAATACTCCGCATAATATGCTCCCATTACACCTGAAGCTGTTCCTGTCACTGGATCTTCAATCGTCCCAGCATAAGCTGACGAGAAATGACGGCCATGCATTTGTGCTAGTTCATCATAAGTTTCTAGACAAATTGGGTGAATAGAAGCATTAGGTATTTCTCTTAATACTGACGGAAATGCGGCATTATTAGGTTTCATTCTCTCACACGCATCTAGATTTTTAATCGGCACAATTACAGTCCAGTTTCCTGTACTTCCATATACTATCGGTAAACTTACATCTAAATCATTTACTTCTAAACCAATACTATGAGCTAATTCTTCTTTTGAACCTGCAAAATCTTTAAACTGAGGTGCTGTCTGCCTCATTTTAATAAAGGTTTCTCCATTTTCATTTACACCTATTTGTATCGGTAAAATCCCAGCCTTCGTTTCAATCGTAAGGTTACTTTTCTCTTCTAATAAACCTTTTTCGCGCAAGGCATATATTGTCCCTACTGTCCCATGACCACATAAATCCATTTCAAAACCAGGTGTAAAATAGCGCATTCTTATATCTCCTACTTCTGAGGAAAGAACAAAAGTTGTTTCGTTATATCCAACTTTTTCAGCAATAATTTGCATTTCCTCTTCCGTTAATCCATCTGCTTCTAATACAATACCTGCTGGATTTCCCTTATTTGGTTTATTCGTAAATGCGTCGTAATGAAATACGTTTATAGTCTTCATTTTCTTTTCTCCTTATTTATCCATTTCTTTATTTTTATAATCAATAAGAAAATCCATCTAACCAACTTTCGTAATCATCTTTTTGAAATGGACGGATAATGAGTCTATCCGTCTCTACTTCTAATAACGGTAGCTTCATTTAATTTCATCCCTCGAAATATTAATTGAATTTTCTTTATTATCTTACACAAAATACAAAATCTAGTAAATCATTATGTTTTTGATACATAAAAACCCAGTCATGCTTTATACATAACTGGGTTCTCCATCGTTTCATAATTTTCTATTTCACAAGAACTGCATCTCGTAATTCCCTCTTCAACACTTTTCCTAAAGCGTTTTTCGGTAACTCATCTATGAATACTACTTCTGGTATTTTATAGCTTGCTAATTTCTCTTTACAATACTGAAGAATACTTTCTTCTGTTAATATTGTTTCGCCATCCTTCACAATGTAAGCTCTTGGAACCTCTCCCCAAAAGTCATCTGGAACTCCAACTACTGCAACTTCTAAAACACCATGTATTTCATGAATAACATCTTCTACTTGATCTGGATATACGTTGTCACCACCGCGTATAATAACGTCTTTATATCTTCCCATAATATGCAGGAATCCATCATCATCTATCATGCCAGCATCACCCATGTTAAACCAGTTATCTTTTACTACCTTCTTTGTCGCCTTTTCATTATTCCAATATCCTTTAAACATGTATGGACTTTTCACATGAATCTCTCCAACTTCATTTGTTGTTAGTTCATGTCCTGTTTCCGGATGAACAATTTTCACCTCTACATTTTTCAAGGTCTTTCCTACAGAAGACATCTTTTCTTTTCCCATCATTGGATGCCATGAGGTTACAACCCAACCTTCTGTACTACCATAGCCTTGCACCATATATATGCCTTTTCCCATATATTTTTGAATGAGTGTTTCTGGCACTTTTGTACCACCGCTTTGTGCTACTTTAAAGGTTGAAATGTTACGTTCTTTTTTATTTAGTTCATCAAGCATGTAACTATAAACGGCTGGGAAAGCAAGCATCGTAGTAATTTTCTCTTCTTCAATCTTATCCCAAATAAGAGCAGGATTCGAATCAGCTAAGAAGATCATCGTAACGCCATGATAAATACAATTTAAAATAGAAAGCACGCCACTCATATGAAACAATGGATGCACAGATAAAAAGCGTTCACCTGCTGGGATTTCTCTTTGTCCCGCAATTTCAGCAAAATAATGATGTAAGTTTTTATGTCCAATTACACATGCTTTTGCCTGTCCAGTCGTTCCTGATGTAAACAAGTAAATGGCATCGTCTTCTTCATGAACTTCTACGTTCGGTTCTGTCGTTGGCTGTTTTTGCAACTCTAATTCAAATGAACCAAAGCCTTCTTTTGTTGTTTGAATTACATAAGGAATTTCTTTAACAGCATCAACCTTTAATAACACTTCATTAAATTCTTCATCAATAACTAACACTTTTAATTTCGCTTCTTTTACAATCGTTTCTAATTCATAAACAGTCAGCTGATGATTTAGCGGAATAAATACCGCTCCAATTTTTAAACTTGCCATCATAACGCTTGGAAATGGGTGATTATTTTTGCATAGTATTCCTATACGATCTCCTCTTTGCACACCATTATATAACAAATAATGTGCAAACTGATTTACTCGTTCATTATATTGCTGAAACGAATATCTTTTCTTCCCCCCTACAAGCGCTTCCAAATTTGGTGATTGCATTGCTCTCTTTTGTAATAATTGTCGCATCGTTCTCAAGTAAAACTCCCCTTTATATATGTTAGGTTTTTTATTTTACCAGATTAACTATTAATTTACTAAAGATTACACTTAGTGAATATAAAAAGAATATAAAATATCCATTTACTTTACAAGTAAATGGATATTTCCCATTATATATTAGAATACTTCTTGTTCATCACATATTGCACATACTCAGGTGCACTTTTATCAATCTCTTCATCACTTAGTTTATATTCTGCACCATATAAATAAAAGGAAGGTATAAATTTCATACCTGTGTATAAGCATGTAGCTTGGAATGGTTTCGTCAACTCATCCATTGTAATTCCACTATTTTCATAGTCTTTTTCTAATCCACCTATAGAAATAGCTACACCAAATTCTTTCCCCTTCACTTTATCTCCTTTAGATCCGTACGCAAATCCATATGTTAATACATCATCGAACCATTTTTTTAATAATGGTGGTGAGCTGTACCAGTAAAGCGGAAATTGAAATATATATCTGTCATGTTCTACTAATAACTTTTGCTCTTCTTCAATATCAAACTCCCAATTCGGTGCCACTTTATACAATTCATGCACCGTAATTTCATCCGAATATTTCTCAAGTTCTTCAATCCATCTTTTATTAATTTTTGATTTTTCAATATCAGGATGTGCTACAATTACAAGTGTTTTCATCTTTTTTCATCCCCTTTATAAATTATTCAACCCTTTACGTATTAGTATGAATGAGTCACATATAATTGAAAAGTACGTACTTTAAAGTGCTATAGGAACCTTAAAGTACCTGTGGAGGTGTTATATGAATCAAAATGATAATTGCCCAATTGCAACAACACTCGATGTAATCGGTGGAAAATGGAAAGTTCATATTTTATGTATTTTGTCGGATGGAAAAATGCGAACAAATGAAATTAAACGAGAAATCCCAAACATTACACAAAAGGTTCTTACACAACAACTTCGGCAACTTGAAGCTGATGGGATTATCTATCGTACCGTATATCAAGAAGTTCCACCAAAGGTTGAGTACACACTAAGTGAATATGGAAAATCTTTAATGCAAATAATGGATAATCTGTTTGAATGGGGAAAAGATCATCAGATTAAAAGATTACATGACTAAAAAAGCACTATATACTTTGTTTAATCCTCTACGTTCATATTTTTTATTTCTATAAAGTTTATTTTCATCATTTTTTAGCTAACTTGTTTTCTTAGATTGATGGACGTGACCCCACATCCATCAATCTAAAAAGATACAATTAGAAAAATGAGATTTCTATAAAGTTTCGCATATAAACACTACTTCCGCCTCATTAAACGCTCGCTCTACTTTTTCTAATCTCAATTGTACGTAAGCTATAAAGAAGCACCCCTAAACCGAGAATTTTTTCATTATTAGACGCATTAGAACCTAAGGTAATAGTAGGTACATTTAAACCCATAAACCTTTCACTCCGTTCTATAGGCATATAAAAAGATACTCCTTAAAAATAAAAAACGCTATTCTCTCTGTAAAATCATAGAAAAGAATAGCGCTTTTTATTTTGAAATAGAAATCATCATTTAAACTAAACATGCTAATATTGATTTTGTGCGATTGTCAGTTACCTCATAATAAATTTCTAATCCTTTCCGAGTACCTGTAACCATTTTAGCAGCTTTTAGTTTAGATAAATGTTGACTAATTGTACTTTGAGGCATTTGTAAATCCCCATACATTGTTGTTACATTAGTAGGACCTTTTGCAAGCATTATTTTTACTAAAGATAGACGAACTGGATGCGCCAATACCTTTAACACCTCAGCGATTTCTTGAAACATTTCTTTTTTTTCTTTCATCTTATTTCTCCCCTTTTATATACATATTTATGTTATCCATATATATAATTCGGAGGTATATGCGTTTTTGTGTCCGTCATTTAAAAAAAATATAAAAAAACTTTAATCCGAAACTAAAGGATTAGCTTAACATAATGTCTCACCATTAATGATGAATAGGAATCTCATTATAGAAGCAGCAGTTTTATACTACAACTCTACATTCAACTAACTAAAACCAATGAAAAAAAGAGCAGATAGTCTGCTCTTTTATGATGCCTCCTTATGTTCCGTGGAATGTTTAACACTCCCCAGTCTCTTTAGTTTATTCCACCCTACCGCTACTCCTCGAAGCGATGAGAATATAGATTTAATGACAACATAAGTCATAAATTGGCGATAAATAAAACGTTGTAAAATTAACCATGCCAATGGTTTTGGGTTCTCTTCCTCTAATTTAAATGCGAACAGAGAAGCGAGAAGATCCATTAAAAAGAAAACAAGATAAAATCCTAAAACTTTTAGCGGATTACTACTAAATAGTCCTATAATCATTAATATATCTGCAAAAGGAGCAATGAATTGCAGCACATATTGGAATAACCACATATTAGGCAGTGCAATAAATCCTAATGTTTTATGCTTTGGATTACATAACGCTTTTCGATGTTTCCAAAGACATTGAAGTGTACCATATGACCAACGATACCGCTGTTTAATGAGACTTTTCACATCTTCAGGTGATTCCGTAAAAGCATGCGCTTTTTCTTCATATACAATTCTATGCCCTTGACGTAAAAATGTAATAGTAAGATCCGTATCTTCTGCTAACGTATCTTCGCTTAAATATCCAGATTCAACTACATTCTTTTTGCGCCACGCCCCAATAGCTCCTGGAACTACTGTAATACAATTTAACTCATCAAAAGCTCTACGTTCTAAATTAAACCCTGTAATGTACTCAACATGTTGCCAAGTAGTTAACAAATTCCGTCTATTCCCCACTTTGACATTACCTGAAACTGCAGCTACATTCTGATCTTCAAAGTGTCTAACCATTAGAGAAATGGCGTCTTGCGCAATAATAGTATCCGCATCTAAAGTGACAATGATTTCTCCTCGCGATTGTTGAAACCCTAGGTTCATTGCCGATGATTTCCCGCCGTTTTCTTTCTGAATGAAACGAACTTTAGGGTGTTTATAAAATGTTTCTTTCATTACTTTTGACGTACCATCTGTCGATCCGTCATCCACAACAATAACTTCAAATTCTCTATAATTACTATCCAAAATTGAGTGAATTGTCTTGGCTATCACCTTTTCTTCATTATATGCTGCTATGACAACACTAACAAAAGGTTGATAAGACGAATTAATATAGCGAGATAACGTTTTTCTTTTCTGCTTCCATGCAAAATAAATTAAGAATAAAAATCGAAAAATCCCTAATCCAATAGCAATATAAAAAATAGTAGTTAATATATGCTTAAAATATCCAGCTCCAGAAAAGACAGCTTTATTGTAAAGTAAATATTGCTTCCCCTCAGAAGAAACAGGAGGCATAATTTCATCTCGTTCTTTATTCATTAAATCTGAAATTGTTACAAAACTATATCCATGCTTTTTTAGGTCTTTAATAATGATTGGGAGCGCCTCTACTGTATGTGTACGATTCCCTCCCGCATCATGGAGAAGAATAATATTTCCCTCTCCCTTATAAATGGGATTAAGAGCACGCTTTACTAATTCATTTGTTGATGGTGTTGCCCAGTCTTCGGGATCAACTTTTTCCGCTACCATTGTATAGTTCATATTTTGTGCACGTAAAATAGGCAATATTTCATTTGATGAATCCGGGTTAGCATCCGCTTCATATGGCGGTCTAAATAAAACCGTAGAATGTCCAGTTACTTCCTGAATTAAACGTTGCGTCGTATTAAGTTCTACTTTCGTTCGTAGTAAAAACGTATCAGCTATGTTAGGATGCTTGAAAGTATGATTGCCAATTTCATGCCCTTCATCGTATATTCTTTTTACAATACTAGTATTTAGTTGTGCGTTTTCACCAAGTACAAAAAAAGCAGCTTTTATTTGATTCTCTTTTAATATATCTAAAATTTCTGGCGTATATTTCGGGTCTGGTCCATCATCAAATGTTAATACTACTTGTTTCCCATTTGGTTTTCCATATCGTTGCACTTCATATGCAGATGGTAAGGATTGATATACTTCATCTGTAAGGTAACCATCTTTGCCTACTTTAAAATCTCTCAATCCATTTTTTCTTTCATTCTCAATCTGTAAAATTTCACCTTGTCCAGAATAATTTACTTCATCTGAACTATTGATTTTATGTAATACATTAGGATTTTTTTGTGCCTCAATCGGATTTTTTAAAACTTTCCATATTGTAGGGTCTTCTGCTCCTAGTCTCCATAACGCAAATCCCTTTGCATTATTGTCCATTGCGATTTTCACTTGATTATAAAGAGTTACACCGTCTAAGAACCAAGCAGTATGTTCTTTCCCTTCTGTTTTATACCTAAAATAAGGGTTTCCACTCATTTTATCCCATTGAATTTTCATATTTGAATCATGAGCCATTGCCATAACTTCTGAGAAAGTTAAAGACTTCGCAGCTTCTTTACTATTTACTTGCCAATCATATCCATAGTTACCGAAAGCAACTATAAACTTATTAGACGGAATATTCAGTTCTTTCAATGTATGTTGGAACCATTTATTTGAAGCAATTGGTCCTGGTTCCCCGGTTCCATAGTGCTCATCGTACATCATTACAATCATTCGATCTATTATTTTTGCTAACGCACTATAATCAAAAGCCTTATCATTAGCTGGAACATCTTGTGTAACGAGCAAATCATGTTCATGAAATTTCGTAGTAAGTTCTTTCATAAAATTTGTTAAGTTTTCTCTATCACTTTCAGGTACGGCCTCAAAGTCAATATTGATTCCTGAAAAATGATTCTTTTTAACTTGGCTTACCAAATCATTAATAAACTTTGTCTTTACATCATTTGAGGAATTCAGTAACTTATGAATTAGCCCACTATCAGGACCAGAAGCTTCCTCAGTATAGTTAGTAAGCAAAGGCATAATCTTCACTTGATTCTTTTCTGCCAACTTTACTATCTCAGGTTTTATCTCACTTCTAATCGTTAAATCTGCTTTTAAATGATACCACTCTGGTACTAACGTAGTTAATGAATCGATATTTTCTTTTAGAGAAGCGGTACTATTTTCATCCCAGTTTACATAAAAACCATACACTTCTTTAGGATGTTTACTATCCTTCGGCGGATTCACCAAATTTTTATTATCCTTCGTTTCGGTATTTAGGTTAAATTCTTCCTTCTTTAACTGCTGATTACTAAGTTTTTGATTAATTGGTACAAGTTTAGTATCTTGTTGTACAGCGGTATTCATATTTGGAATTTCTGGTGTTGAAAAAATACTTTGAAAGAAAAAATAAAATACAACACCTACACTAACTATTGAGATACATAGAAACCAAATAAAGGCTATGTTTCTCCTTCCTTTCGGATCATAAAAAACAGGTTTTTCTTTATCTTTCTCTTGTTGAATGTTTTTCTCCATTATATTTTTCACATACTCCTTCTTAATAGAACTATAAAATAATAAAGTGCAACTTTAATCAGCCCTCACCAATTGGGCATTTACAAGCAGCCCAACTCCCACCTAACTTCTTTGCTCCAGCCAAATTTTGAGATGGGAGTTTTACTGCCCACAATAGCGAGAGAAATCCTTTTAGCTTTGAAATGAATCTCTCACTTCCATATTCTATTGATTCTTCTTTTCATTCCCTTGCTGGTGGCCTCTATTTTCTTGTTGAGACCCCCTACCATTATTCCCTTGCTCGTTTCCACCATTTTCTTTCTGGGATCCTCTTCCATTGTTCCCTTGCTGATTCCCATTATTTCCTTTTTGAGATTCTCTATCGTTGTTCTCTTGCTGATTCCCATTATTCCCTAGTTGAGACCCTCTTCCGTTGTTCCCTTGCTCGTTCCCATTATTCCCTTGTTGTGATCCTCTTCCGTTGCTTCCTTGCCCATTTCCATTATTCCCTTGTTGTGATCCTCTTCC